>JAULAW010000014.1:0-27595 GCA_032654645.1 Gallionellaceae bacterium
TAAATGAATTTGCGATGCCTTAAGTGGAACTAGCCCACCAATGGCAAGGTAGTCATATCCCATGGCACAAAGTCGTCGTGATGCTTCTGCGATGCTGTCTGGGGACCAGCCTTGAACAGCTCCAAGCGGGACAAAAGAACTTTGTTGAGCCACGGTGCTGATTTTAAAAATGTATTTGCGTTTTCAAGTGTGATATCAAACCTACGCTTTGCGTCTTCGGTTCCGCCATTAAGTCCTGTCACATTCTCAGAGAAATCAAAAATGATGTGGTCAACTGAGCAGCCATGAGTAAATCCGCTGGAGTTATAAAACTCTACGATTTCTTCTGGTGTGTATGGCGGGGTGTCATTTTGTGCATACGAAAACGCCCCGCAATCACCGAAAATCGGCATGTCGGCATACTTGGCGTCAGTAAGGCGTAAGAATTCCCGTGCGCCTACGCGATAAAACCGCATTGCTTGAGATTCTGAATACTTCCCCTTAATTCTGTGATCACCAACGGTGGCCTTCGAGACAAGCATGCCATCGTAAGGGGGGCTCGGGAAAAGTTCGTGTGGATAAGCGTCATCCCAATACGGACGGCGATTAGGCGCATTGCGATCCTCAATGAAATCGAAATTCGGATCAACCATATCAAGGCTATCGCTAAATATGAATTTCATTTTGCAGGCCTAGATAGTTCTCGATCTAGGCGAATTAGATGTTCACTTAAGCGAGAAATATGTTGAGTGGTGCTTTGGATCTCATTCCAGCGCCAGTTAAGCCCTTCCCAAGTTCCTTGAGTCCATTTGCAGTAGGGTGCAATTCGTGAAAGTGAAGAGCGAATTTCTGCATCTGGATGTGAGGTCGAGTCTGCACGTAGCATGATTTGATCCATTAGGGATCCCATTGCTTTTATACCAGCTGAGTGCATTAATCGACTTGTGGTTGGCGGTTTCCCCCAAGCATCAGGGAATGTGTCGCGAACGGCAGACCAGTACATGACCAGTGCTTGGTACATTGCATCTGGGTCAGAAGTGACGGTGCCTTTATATTGGCTTAAGGCGCCCATTGGAGGACGAAGGCTACGTTTAATGCTTTCAAGAATTGCAGAGTCAACCACAACTCCGTGCTCGTTTTGAGAGTCTGATTCACGCCGAATTATTTTATAAAATGGCGATTTTGAGTCTCGGTTAAGGAGAGTGCATAGCTCGCTTGGAATCTTTCTGCTTGTTAGGTCTCGCGGAAGTAAAACATCGACCTCTGGCAATAATTCATTGATCAAGCGATTCGGTAATGGCTTTGCTTTATTTACTAAAATGAATTGTTCGCGCTGTAATTCGATACCGGGGGAGATAAATGCAACAACAGGGACTGGAATGCGGCTATTTTTCGCTTTGGCTAGTGCGAGCGAGCGTTGTTGACCGTCGACAATCCAGGCAATCCGACGGCCTTCCGGGAGCACGGGAATTGTTAGATTCCCACTATGGGCAACATCTACAAAATTATCGGGATTCGGCCCCTCTCGATTGTCTGAACTCAACTTCGTTACTCAGTGCCAGAATTATTGCGTTTGGAAAGAGTGCATCATCTGTATTTAGGTAGTCGACTATTGATTTGACGTGGTTCTTGATTTCACTTCGCTGAAATCCCTTAAGCTCATCCCCATCATCTCGAGCGATTCGAGAGATATCAGCAATTCTAGTTATGTCAGATCCATAGATAAAAAATGCAAAGACTTCAATCTCGTTGCCTTGATGGGTTCGTAAAGCACGAACAACGATCTCGTCTTTTTTATTTTGTTTTTTCACTTGCATCCCCCCCCTTGATTTTATTACTGAGTGATAAATTTCACGGAAGCGAGATTGCTCACATGCAATATTTAAATCATGCCGAATAATGTGCAGCAATAAAGACGATTGCCCTTTCCCTAGCTTCCAGTTATCCAGAATTGCTTTGCCAATTTCCAAGTCACTTAAGCGTTGACGTTTCGGGGGAGGGGGTCTAACTATTGAGGACAAAGATTCCAGAACCATAGATCTATGCGTATCGGTATCGCCGCCAGCGCATGGAGAAATAATTCTTAATACAAAATGACGCAGGGCTCGTTGAGCGAAATCGGATTGAGTCCCACTGTGGCCGGACCCAACACCATCCAAACGATCATCATATGGCATCCAGTTCTTGGTGAGTGAGCTTGGAAGTACCGCATTCAGATTTTTCCCAAAGAACCGTAGTCTGGATTGCTGGCTCATTGTGCACTGCAAGATTTCGTTCCTTATCAACTTCAAATATGTGCGAGGTAGGGCAATTAGAATTAAGCCGTCAGAATGGTTGTTTAAAACTTGAGTTAGCGGGGAGCCAAAGGGGTTTGCCCTTGATATGATTGACCACCATGTTTGTGGTGATATGTCGCCACAAATTTTGTTTAACACTGAATTGCCCTGATTAGGAATGGCGGTCAAGTTGTATACCGGCACAGAAAGATCAGAATTGACGACACCTAGACCTGCGGAAACGACGTATAGAGGGCAACTTAATGCTCGCGATGCGGCCTCAGCTTCACGAAAACTTCTTCCGCAATAAATGTCTCGCGCAGGATTTATGGCGTGAGCACTCCTGAGAAGCGCAAGCCATTGGCTCGCAACAGACTCGATAGTTCCAGGAGAGAGATTGTCCTGGTCTAGACTAGGCACAATTACCCCTCTCTTCCGATTTGTGCAGTTTGTAAGGATGATTGTCATGAAGTCTTGTGTAGTTTACTGATTTTATTATAACCGCAAGCAGCAGTAATTTGTAACTGCAATTATAAGTAAATGTGCAGTTATTGCACTTATCGAATAGCGATTAAAAATAACTGCATAATGTCCGTATCGATCTACAGTGTGTCGGCGCGTGAAACGTAGCCAAAAAAGACGCATTTCAGCCGCTATAAAGATAGCGCCGATGTAAAAGTTATGGCATGTATTTCTGTGCCCAAACATCCGACATTTCCTCCAAACTCTCACGAGTTTCCGCTTGCCCGGACGAGCACAGCGAGGCCTGGACGTGACCGACTCTTCGCGTGCAGGCAAGCTGATCGCGTTGGCTTCCGAGATCAACGACGTTGAGATCAGTGCGGGATCGCTAGCCTTCATGGGGCAGGCACTCGTTCAGACAACCTTGCCACATAGCGATCCCGGCGTTCCATTCTTCGAACGAACAAGCGGTGCAGTATCGCTGTCTATCATCGCCAACCCCAGAATCGGCCTTCCCTTCGGTACTGTCCCCAGACTTCTACTGGCGTGGATATGCACGGAGGCTGTGAAGACCAAGTCCCCGCTGCTCGGTCTCGGTAAGAGTCAGAACGAGTTCCTGCGCAAGCTCGGGATGCGGACGGATGGTCGGGACTGCCAGCGGCTTCGCGCACAGTCACTGAAGCTTTTCTCTTCAATGTTGTCCATCACCTATCAAAGCCAAGGCCGGTTCGGCTTGAAGAACATGCCCATTGCCGATGAAGCATTCGTGCTTTGGGATCCTCATCGTCCCGATGACCGGATGCTTTGGGAAAGTTCGCTGAAATTATCGGCTGAGTTTTTTCGGAACGTCACCGAGTCGCCTGTGCCGATTGATATGCGTGTGTTGCACGCGCTTTCCAAATCACCGCTGGCGATGGATGTCTATTCGTGGCTGGTCTACCGGATATTTCTCCTGCGTGTCACCAACCGTTCCAGCGTGCTTATTCCGTGGCAGGCATTGAAACTTCAGTTCGGTGCCGACTACGGAAATACACCGCGCGGCCTGCTTGATTTCAAGAAGCGCTTTCTCCAGAGGCTCAAAGAGGCGTTGCTGTTTTACCCAGAGGCTAACGTCACCGCGCAGGACACTGGACTTTTTGTGGTGGCCAGCCGACTGCGTATTCGCCATACGGGTGGTGCCAAACTTTCTCCGCTGTAATGCAACGCGCCCAGTTTTGATCATGGCCGCCCAAGCCATGAGTTTTCCACAAGCAAAATCGCCCCTTTATTTGTAAATCTACTTGAGAAGCTACAAGCAACTACTTGGGGAAGGCCGCCATGCCTTGCCAGTAAAGGCTTGCAGCTTGGTCTGTGAGACAGATTTCACGTAATCATGAGACAGATTTCACATGCTCATGAGACAGATTTCACGTGGAGAAATTTACCCGTTCCATGAAAGGCACTGCTGGCCTGTATTTGCGAGCGATGGCTGCTGAGACAGATTTCACGTGCATAACTTTGGCCAAGAGCCGTTTCTGTGAATAACTTTTTTCGAAATGTGACCTGGCAGGACGGATTTCGGGGGTTGCATATTTTCAGGAATCCGTAAGATGGGCTGAGACATGGATAACAAGGGCAGGTAGGGAGGTGAATATGCGAAGCAAACAATCTGGGCTGGTAGTGGCAATAATCCATCACTGCTGGAGGCTTTTGAGTTTTCGTGGGGACTTGAGATTGATGCCTGATTCCACTGGATTCGTCTGGGTAGCCATGGGGATTGCCTTCCTCGGTGGAATGACTGAACAGCTTGTCAGAGGCCGGACTTGGGGGCTGGCGCTCGTCACGACTGTTGCATGGTTGGGCTTCGTTCTCCTTGCCGCAAACAGGAGTGATGTCTTCAACCGTCGTCTCGCTTCAGCCTTGGGCCTGCTGACCATGGGCATTCAGGTGCTGCTGATTCTTTCGATCTGGATTCCCGGCGCTGAATGGCTGGTCGCCATCTGGTCAGGTTTGGCAGTCATGCACTTGTTGTTCAACGCGAACAATGATCGGGCAAGGGTATGGCGCTAACACGGATCAATATCGAGAATGCCCATAGCGTTTGGCTGGAAACGCAGGTATTTGATCAAGGTTCTAAGGGCGGCGAAAAATTCCGTTTCAAGGTTTTTGAGCGGCTGTTTGTCGAGGATAAGTTCGACGCGGAAGATAAATCCCGTCGGGGGAAATCAGTCATCTTCCCGGTGATGACGATTGAGTACGACAGCGAATCAGAGTTTGCCAAACGGGCCATTGCCTATTTCCAGAAGAACCGCAAGAAGGGCACCAATCTCCATTGTTGGCCATCATCGAGCATCGGGTGATGGCCGCGTCTTCGCCTTACGATTTTGAGGTTCCCTGGCGCCCCAATTATGAGGCGAAGATGACGCTGGTTTGGGTCGCCGGATCGGCGCTGATTCTGCTGGTTTCCATCGCTGTCCCAATGTTTTCCAAATTTGCCGCCTTACTCGCCATCGGATGCGCGTTGGCTGCGGCTTACCGGGGATACTATGCCTACAAAAGACTGGTTGATGCCTCCCGCCTCAGGTTATTCGGGAAAGAGTTCATTGGCCTGGCCGAACTGGCCAAGCAAACACGTCAGTCAGCCCAGCAGAAGTCCTTCTGGCTTGGGAAAGGATTTCCTTGGACAGACATCGAGGCGAGCAAGCTTCATACCCTGATCTCGCTCGGTGTTGTCAGAACCATTGGCAAAGTCGCCCAACATGCCGAGGGCGCGTACTGGATACATGGCCTTGCCCCAGAAAAGGACTTGTATTCTGAGCTATCCCATCTGGTTGGACACACACTGATCGTCGGCACGACCCGCGTTGGAAAAACGCGCCTGTTCGATTTGCTGATCGCGCAGGCGATTTTTCGGGGTGAGACTGTCATCATCATCGATCCGAAGGGCGATCATGCGCTTGCCAAGAATGCTCGCGCGGCGTGTGAGGCCAGCGGGGCAGGGGATCGGTTCGTGTATTTTCATCCGGCCCATCCCGACCGCTCTGCCTGCATTGATCCGCTGCGCAACTGGAACCGGAAAACCGAACTCGCCAGCCGTGTGGCCGCGCTCATTCCATCGGAAACCGGCGCCGATCCATTTACTGCCTTCGGATGGAAAGTGCTCAACGACATCACGAATGGCATGATTGCCACCGGTCATCGGCCAAATCTTGTCCAGCTTCGACGGTATGTGGAAGGTGGCCCTGATAATCTTCTGCAGCGGGCATTGAAAATTCATTTCACCAGCAATGTGAAGGATTGGGAAAGCAGGGCGTCATCCTATATCAGGCGCAACAAGGATCGTATTCTGGAAGCCTACATCGCCTTCTATCAGGAAGTCGCCATCAATGAGGCTCAGTCTGTGGATCTTGATGGATTGATCTCGACCTACAAGCATAACCGAGATCACTTCCAGAAGATGGTGGCTTCCCTGATCCCGATTCTTTCGATGCTCACCAGCGAACCCATCAAAGAGCTTCTTTCCCCAGATTTCGAGCCGGGGCACGAACGGCTGGTGACCGACATGTCGAAGATTATTCGCGGCAACAAGGTGGTCTACATTGGCCTGGACTCCCTTGCGGATTCGACTGTAGGCAGCGCCATCGGCTCCATCATGCTTGCCGACCTCGCCGCCGTCGCGGGAGACAGATACAACTACGGGATCGACTCGCTGGCGCCAGTCAATCTGTTCATCGACGAAGCCGCTGAGGTACTCAATCAACCGGCCATCCAGCTCATGAACAAGGGCGGCGGTGCGGAATTTCGGGTCACCATCGCCACGCAGACTTTTGCCGATTTTGCCAGCCGACTCGGCGATGAGAACAAGGCACGACAGGTTCTCGCCAACACCAACAACAAGATCGCTCTGCGCGTACTGGATTCCGAGACCCAGAAGTACATTGCCGAAGGGATGCCACAAATCAAGGTTCGCTCGATGGCGCTGAAGTATGGGCACAACGTTGATACCCATATCCATGATGAATACTCAGCTTCCTACCAGGAGCAGATACTCGAAGAAGAAGCAGAACTGTTTCCGGCGGCGATGCTGGGAGAGTTGCCACCGCTTCACTTCATTGCGCGTCTGTCGGGCGGTCGAACGCTCAAGGGGCGCATTCCCATTTTGTTGACTGATGGATGATGGCCAAGACCGCTGATACAGGATGGAGCACCTTCCTTGCCATCTCGGCGTTTATTTTGATTGTGGCGGTGTGGGTATTTATTCCGCCTGCCGTGATTAGGGGCGCGTGGATGACTGAGCGTGCCGAGGTGTACGCCATTGCCGGCAACAGCGAGAGCGCGGTCTATGGCCGGATATCCGATGATCTGCAAACCTTGCTCGCCAAGGCTTTCCAAGGCTACATCCGTGAAGCGCAAGCGATGGGGGAGGGGCCGCTTGGAAATTCGGCGTTCAGCCGCTGGGCGCAGGACCGGATCATGGCAACCTGGCTATGGATCGGATTGATCGCTTACCGGCTACAAGTGCTGATGGGTTGGCTACTGCCGGGGATACCCATCATTTTGGCAACCTATCTGGACGGGCACTATGTGCGGGAAATCCGGAAATACTCCTTCGTCGCTCAAAGCCCGATACGGCACAAGCTCGGCGTTCGGGTGATGTGGATCGTGCTAGCAGGACTCGCCGGATGGGTGCTGGTTCCGGTGCCGATGCCATCGCTGCTGGCTCCGACATTGATAGTCCTGATCTCATGTTCGCTGTGGCTTTGGGTTAGTAATCTGCAAAAGCGGTTGTAGCCCCACTTATATGCATAACTATTTACTTTATGTCGAGTAACGTATATAAACGGGGAATGGGTTCCGTCGTTTCTTATATCGAGCAACAGCTTTCACAAGGCCAGCTTTGTTTTTCCAGCGAAGCGGCCATGGCGGCGCTTGACTGTTCGGAAAGCGCCTGGTTCCAGTCGGCAACGAGGTTGGTCAGGAACCATCGCCTCGCCAGCCCAAAACGCGGGTTTTATTTGATCCTCCGCCCGGAGGATCAGGTAGTCGGCGCCCCTGATCCGGTTCGCTGGATCGGCTCGTTCATGAGCCACCTCGGCGTCGACTACCGGGTTTCCTTGCTCAGAGCAGCAGCGTTTCACGGCTCATCCCACCAGTCTGCGATGGTGTTCCAGGTTATCGTTCCCCGGCAGATGCGCTCCTTCGATATAGGCCGCCACCGGATTCAGTTCATTTATCAGGCGCCCGATGCTTTTGCACGGGTCAATCAAGCGGAGTGGCTTGCGCAGATGAAGAGCGAAGCCGGGTTTGCCAAGGTCGCCGGAATCGAGTTGGCCTTGCTCGATTCGGTGCGATATTTTCATAAGGCGGCGGGTATCAGTGGCGCCGCGCAGATTATTCACGACCTGGGCGCCAAGGCCAGCCCGAGCAAGCTGGCCAAGGCTGCTGCTGCTTACGACAACTCGGCAGTCAGGCGACTGGGATATTTGCTGGAGCATTTTGGTCATGAGCGCCAGGCGCATGCGCTCTTGCCTTTCGCCAAAGCGGCCAAATCAATGAAATTGCTGGATCCCTCCGTCAAGCTACCTGCCGCTCTCGCGATGATACAAGCGGATACCCGGGAGAAGAATTTGAAATGGAAATTGGTGCTGAACGAAACCGTGGAGATTGACGCTTGATACCTGCCGCCCACCTGCAAGCATGGCGTGCCCATACCCCGTGGCCAGACCTGAGACAGGTTGAGCAAGACCTGATTATTTCGTGCGCCCTATGCGATCTGTTCAACGATGCGTTCCTCAAAGAGCGGATTGCATTCCGGGGCGGTACCGCCATCAACAAGCTGCTGTTCGAGCAGCCGCTGCGCTACTCCGAGGACATCGATCTTGTTCAGATCATGGCGGAGCCCATCGGCCCAACAGTAGATGCGATCCGCAAGGCACTGGCATGGCTTGGCCCTTGCAACCGGGAGCAGGCGGGGCATTCAATGCACCTGGTTTTTCGATTTTCTCCGGAAACCGAACCAGGTGCCAAGCTCAAATTGAAGGTGGAAATCAACACGCGGGAACACGAGAATTTGCACGGCTTCGTGAAATATCCATTCAAAGTTGCCAACCCGTGGTTTTCCAACACGACGGAAATTGTATCTTTTGTGCCGGAGGAGCTTTTTGGAACAAAGCTGCGCGCCTTGTTGCAGCGACGCAAGAGCCGGGATTTATTTGACCTCAACGAGGGACTGGTTCGTCTCGGCATGGATATTGATAAGCTCATCGCCTGCTTCGAGCACTATCTCGCCCAGGAGGGGAATCCCATCAGCAGGGCCGAAGCGGAGCAACGCATGCTGGAAAAATTGGCCCGGAGCCTGACCGAGGACATCTCACCGCTATTGCCGGTCGGTGTAGAGTTTGGTGATCCGCAGGCATTGGCAGCTTTCGAACGCATTTGGAATACGCTGATTGCCTGCATCAAGGGTGATCCATGGAAACTTTCAGGCAAGGTGATCGAAGAGTTCAGAAGCAATGGGTTTCCAAAGTTGCTGGACGCCGCTCGATAAGTTTCTGGCTCGCCACCTAAGCCTAATATAAGCAGCAAGCGCAGCCGAAATGTGTCCTTAAAAGTCACATTTCGATCCCGCAGCAACAGTCTGGCTTCCTACCATGGCAGCCATGACTCGCACACTCCTCATCGCTCTCATGTTGCCACTGGCATTCTCATGCCAGGCCACCTGCTTTGAACAAGCAGGTGCCAGATATGGCATTGCCCCGTCGCTGCTTAAGGCCATTTCTGTTGTCGAGTCAGGTTCCAATCCTGCGGCGCGCAATCGCAACCGCGACGGTTCGGAAGACATTGGGCATATGCAAATCAACAACCGCTGGCTGGGTGTACTGGCATCATTCGGCATTGGGCGGGAGCAGCTATTCGATGCCTGCATCAACACGTATGTCGGCGCATGGATACTCGCGCAAAACATCAGTCGCTTAGGCTATGGATGGGAGGCGGTCGGCGCCTATAACGCGCGTTCGCCGAAAAAGCGCGTGGCCTATGCCAGGCGGATCGCCGCGAAGGTCAGGCTATGACGATCCTGAAATGCCTCGCCGCTCTTCCGCTCATGGTCTTGATCTTGGCTGGATGTACAAGCACCCCTCCGACAAGTCCGACACCAAGAGCACGAGACAGCATCGCCTGGATTGATCGCCAGTTTGAAACCTGTAGCGGTAAAGGCTGCCCGATACCCACGAGCAAGACGTTGGCGATGGTCGTACTTCCTCCCGCACTGAAAGAAGCGCCGCCTCCCATTGTCGAGGTTCCTAAGATAACACCACCAGTTGTACGCAGCGATGAGACGGTAACGGCAACTGTCCTTTTCGAGTTTGGCAAGGATGCTCCCTCCGCCGACGGACAACTTGCACTCAATCGCCTCGCGGCCATCGCCGCACACGCCAAGCATATCGAGCTTGAAGGCAGAACCGACGACATAGGCAGCAAAGCATACAACGACCGCCTTGCTCAGCGTCGAGCCGAATTCGTCCGCTCATGGTTCCTCAAGCAGGGGGTCGCAGCAGAAATGGTGGTACGTGCCGAGGGATTGTGTTGTTACCTCGATACGGCACTCACCGAAACGGCACGCCGGAACAACCGGCGCGTCGAGGTACGTCTTGTCATCCGGCAAGACGCGGTCAGCAACAGCAAGGGAGTGCAATGAAGTGAAATTACCACACAACAAAGGCTTCATTCGGGACGTGGCCATCGCTGGCGGATTCATCGCCATCGGCATCCTCGCACCAGGATCACCCATCGAAAACGGTTTCGAAGCCCATCTGGGCGGTATCTCAGTTGGCCTCGGAGTGGGATGGCTCATCAAGTGTTTTGTCGATCTGAAAAGGAATAGTGATGCAAAGCAATCGTAATTTTATCAAGTGCGCTTTGGCGCTCGTTCTGTTAACCACCGCGACCACAGCGCTGGCAGGAACCACCGGTACCGAATTCCAGAGTCTCTACACCTGGCTGACAGGTCTGGTGCAGGGTTACTTCGGCAAGGCCGCTGCGGTGGCTGCGATTGGCCTCGGCGCACTGTTTTCGCTGGCGCGGCTGAATCCCATCGCCATTCTGTCCGGCATCGGCTTCGCCGTGTTCCTGCAATACGCACCAACCATCGCGTCGGGCATCCTGACCGCGACGATCTGAGGCCGGGGAGCGCTACATGGACGAGACCGGATATATCCCGAAATCCCTTGAAGCGCAGGAGCGCTTCATGTGGTGGGATTTCGATCAGGCCATCCTGTTCCTGCTGCTCATGGGGATAGGGGTGATCTCCGGCGCCATGCTGGCGGGAATGGTTTTCGGGGGGCTGGTTGCCTGGCAATACGGGCGGCTCAAGACCGGGAAGCATCCGAAGTTCGCGTTGCATGCGCTTTATTGGTGGCTGCCGAGCCGGATTGTGATTCGCGCCCGCGCGACCCCGCCATCTCATCATCGCTACTTCTTGGGGTGACCAATGAAGTTCAGCAAATTTACCGCCGAACGGGACAACCAGCGCGCAGAAATTTTGTTCATGCGTATCGCTGTTGGCGGTCTCGTGCTGGCCTTGCTCGCCAACGCCGGCGCATCGCTCAGCGTGGCGGGTGCGGAGAGAACCATTCTGGTGCCTCCCGAGGTACACAAGACCTTCTGGGTCAGCGGCCAGAAAGTCTCGGCAGAGTACCTGCAGGAAATGGCTTACTGGTATGCGGGTCTTGCCCTCAATGTGACGCCTCATGTGGCGGACTACCAGAAGGACTTGTTCCTGAAATATGCCGCTCCGAGCGAGTACGGGCGCTTGCAGGCCGAGTTCGGCGCGCGGACTGAGTTCATCCGCAAGAACAATGCCGCAACTCAGTTCTCGCCGCAATCGGTGATGGCGGACGAGGCGGCCATGAAAGTGGCATTAACCGGCGTTCTCCTGACCTGGGTCGGGGACAAGAAAGCATCAGAGAAGCAGACCACTTACGTCGTCGGCTTTCGTTATCTAAATGGGAGACTCCATGTATCAGAGTTCAAGGAAACCAGCGACCAGGATCCGTTTGGCGTCAGTACTGGCGCTACTCCTCGTTAGCGTCTCAACCTCGGCCTTATCCGGGCAATATCTTGAGGGCAACCCGGATGACGGTTTGATCGCTACCGTGTCGCGCAGCGAGCCCAACTTGATCCGGGTCGAAGGCCGCAAGATTCGCAGCATCCGGGGTGTCGAGGGCGAGCTCCTTATCACCCCGGACAAAGAGACCGGCGCAGCCTATCTCAAGACAAATACTGACAAGCAGCTACTCAGCGTCTTTGTCGCCGACGATGCAGGTCGCCACTGGAAGCTGATGCTCAAGGTCGCCGACGTACCAGCAGAGACACTGGTTATCCGCGACCGCAGTCGCGCGCGCGTCGAGGGGAGAGCCTTCAATGCCGACGACTCGCGCAATGCCGCGATACGCCGCGTGATGCTGGCGCTTGAACGGGATACCGAACCCGAAGACATGACCGCCAGAGACACGCTGGTGATCGTTCCACTCTGGAACGAAGCCCGCTTTGTTCTTGTAAGGACACTGGAGGGCGCCTGGCTCGGAGAAAAATACCAGCTGACCAATATCTCTTCGTCGCGAATGGTCATCGACGAGCGCGAACTTTACCGGCGCGGTGTCCTGGCCGTCATGGTGGACTCGCTTGAACTGGAACCGGGCGAAGCGACCAACGTCATGGTGGTGCTGGAGGGGCGTGATGGCTGAAGCGCCGAAGAACCGAATCGCGACTGCGGTTTCCAACCTGTCGCCCAAGCGTCGCCAGTACCTGATTCTGGTGCTCGGTGCATCGGTTTTCCTGCTGCTCGTTTTCGGTGGCGTGGCGATCTGGGACAAGCCTGTTCAACTTCCGCAGGGTGCGCCACAGTCCCGTCCGCAGCCCATGCCGATCAATGCGCCCGGCGCCCAAGCCGATCCGCGCGACATCTGGATGAGCAAGTCCTCGGAACAGATGCGGCAGATGGAGGACATGATCCAGGGATTGCGCCAACAGGTTGACACCATCGAGAAAAAGCCGCCGGTCGCAAATACTGTCCAACTCCCAGTTATGCCCATGCCGCCAGCACCGGCCTCAATCCCTCACGAGGCACGGTCGATGGTCTTGCCGCCCACGCCGCTTGTGAACCCGGAAGCGGAAAGAAAATCTATCGAGCCGCCGCCTGCGCCCAGACCACTTGGCATTGCTTCGTTCGAGGTGAGCGAGGGCAAGGTGATCGCCCCTGAAGCGGTTCATAAAACAGCCGAGAAGAAGGGTGAACGCAGCTATGTGCCAACTGGTTCGTTTTTCCGGGCTGCGTTGCTGGGCGGGTTGGATGCGCCCACCGGCGGTCAGGCGCAGAGCAATCCCCATCCTGTCCTGATGCGGGCGCAAGACAACGCCTTCTTGCCCAACCGCTACCGTTTCAAGGTCAAGGAATGTTTCGCGCTGGGTGCGAGCTATGGGGACATCAGTGCCGAGCGCGCCTACATCCGGCTCGAATCGCTTTCCTGTGTGCGCCATGACGGCAAGGCCATCGACGTGCCGGTGAAGGGTTATGTCGTGGGTGAAGACGGCAAGGCCGGGATGCGCGGGCGGCTCGTCAGCAAGCAGGGCCAGGTGCTGGCCAATTCGCTTCTGGCAGGTATTGGCGCAGGCATCGGCCAAGCCTTCCAGCAGAGCGCCACCACCATATCAACCAACCCGCTGGGGTCGGTCGGCACGGTGGAACCCGGCAAGCAATTACAGGCAGGTGTCGGCATTGGGGTCGGTAAGGCGCTGGATCGCCTTTCCCAGTACTACATCACGTTGGCTGAAAAGATGTTCCCCATCATCGAAGTTGATGCTGGCCGCACGGTCGATGTTGTGTTCACCAAAGGCTTCTCTCTCGATGCGGACAGCGTGAGCGGCGAGGCAAATACTTATTCCGACATCTGGCGTCGGGGCCGCGAAGTCCAGAAGAAATCCATTGAACCCTACAAGGAGTGAACCATGCAGTTCCAACTAATGTTGTTCAAACGTCTGTTTGCATTTTTTGCGTTGATGTTGTCAGTGGCTGTGCAGGCCGATGAGGGGGCCGAGAGTCTGGAAAAGCGCCTCAAGGATATGTATCCGGCAACCCAGATAGAGCGCGTCCAAACCTCGGAAATTTCCGGGCTGTACGAGGTAATGATGGGAAAGAATTCTGCCTATACCGACGCGACCGGGCGCTATTTCGTCTTCGGCCATCTCTACGACATGAAGACGCAGCGCGACCTGACCGCCGAGCGCATGGACAAGCAGCAGCGCATCAATTTCGCCCAGTTGCCGCTGGATGATGCCATCAAGACGGTGCATGGCAAAGGTGAACGGGTGCTGGTGGTGTTCTCCGATCCTGATTGTCCGTATTGCAAACGGCTCGAACCCGAACTCGACAAGCTGAACAACGTCACGATCTACACGTTCCCCTATCCTCTGGAATCGTTGCACCCCGAGTCGCCGAACAAGGCCGTCGCAGTCTGGTGCGCGCCGGATCGCGCCCGCGCCTGGGCCGATCTCATGAAAACCGGCAAAGCCCCGGCTAACAAGAATTGCGATAACCCGATACAACGCAACATCCAGTTGGCCCAGCGGCTGGGTATCAATGGCACACCCACCTTGCTCGCGGCGGACGGGCGCATGTTGCCGGGTGCGGCATCCGTCGAACGGATCGAGCAATGGCTGGGAGAGGTACAGCCATGAAGATCAAGTGCTGGCTGGTGAGTCTGCTGCTGCTTGCGCTGAGTGGATGCGCGGGCATGATGACGGGACTGGATGGACAGGGGAAATTTTCCTGCAAGGCACCGGACGGAATTTCCTGCGCATCGCTATCCGGCGTTTATGCCAATGCCGTACAGAATAATCTTCCCGGCCAGCGGACAACAGCAGAGGCCGCAAAGGGACAGCAGCCCTTACAGAAGATAACGCGTCAGGCACCCAGCTCCGGCGAGCCGATCCATAGCGCCCAGCAGGTGCGGCGCGTGTGGCTGGCACCGTGGGAAGATGACGAAGAGGTGCTTCACGACCAGTCGTATTTTTATCTGGTAGTTGATCCGGGGCAATGGCAGGTCGAGTATTCGCGGCGCAAGGCGAGCGAGGCTTATCGGCCTGTCGCACCGCCGAAAGCACTCACGCAATCAGTTCCCAATGCGGGCGATAAACCGGCATCACGAAGCGAGCAAAGCATTCCGCCGATGCCAGCCAATGCGGTGTTTCCTCAACAGGGCCGCGAGAATCTGCCTGCCAGCGGGGAGGGCGGCTGATGAGTTGGACAGACTTTCTTCGCGCGGCTTTCCTGCCCGAACGCACGGCGGAGGCCGACCAATTGCCCCGGCAACTGTTGCGGGAAATTTCGCAGATGCCGCGCCTTACCGGGATTCTTCCCTACCTTGCCTGGCAGGAAGACGCACGGCTGTTCGCATTGGATCAGGGCGGGTTTGGTGAGCGGGAAGAGCATGCCATCGGCTTTTGTATCGAGACCATGCCTCAGACGGGGGCCAGCGACGAAATGGAAAAGGTGCTGGCCAGCCTGTTCGTTTCCTGCCCGCCGGGGACGGGCATTCAAATTACCTTGTATGGCAGCCCCCATATTTTTCCGTTGCTCCGTGCGCAGGCCAACCTGCTGCCTTCTTCGGCGGTTGTCGATGCTCCCGGCTTTGAAGAACGGCGTCACGGTAATATTTTCCGGCTCCTTGCCCGTCGGCGCATTGACCATTACCTGAAGGGTACGGGCCAGTCTATTTTCGGCCACCAGACCTATCTGCTGCGGGATTTTCGTTCGGTGATTTCGATCACGTTGCCGCTCGATCCTGAATTGCCTGCCGACATTGATGAGGCGCTGCGTATCCGGGAAAGCGTTCACGCCACCCTCAAGTCGGCGCACCTGCCCGGTCACGACTGGGGGCCGGATGAACTGCTCAATTTCACGGCAGATTTTTTCGATCATTCACGTCTTTTTTCCGGCGGCACGGTACGTCCCATCGAATGGAACGAGAACCTGCCGCTGCGCGACCATCTGTCGAACCTTGAGGTGGCCTCGCGGGTGGGGGATGGCGACATCCGCTTCCGCAAAGCCGGCGGAGACGAGTCTGTCCTGCAACTGTTCTCGGTGCGCCAGTATCCACGCTACTTCCGGCTTTCCGGAATGAACTACATGATCGGCGATCCCTATCAGCTCGCCTTGTCCATGCCGTGCCCATTCCTGATTACGATGGGGGCGATTTCGCTCGACTATGAGTCGGCGCGAACCAAGGCTCAGATGAAGGCGGCGCGGGCGACGCAAAGCGCCGGTTCCTACATGGCGCACTTCCAGCCTGATCTGCAGGATCGCAAGCGCGACTGGGACATGGTGCTCAAGACCTTCGACAGCGGGCGGACAGTGGTCGGCATGTATCACCAGATCGCTCTCGTCGCCAAGGTGGAGGACGCCTCTCGCTGCGAACATGCCTTGCGCGCCGTGTGGCGGGCGCGCGGCTTCGATCTGACCAAGGATTTCTATCTTCAGCATCAGGCCCTGTCGGCAGCGCTCCCCATGACCCTGACGCCAGCCCTTCAGGCCGACCTCCGCCAGTTCGGGAAAGTGAACACCAAGACGGCGGATAACGCGGTCATGACCTCACCGCTGATCGCAGAGTGGAAGGGGACGCAAACTCCGGTGATGACCTTGTTCGGCAGGCGTGGGCAGATCATCGGTTTCGATCTCTTCGACAATACCGGCGGCAATTTCAATTTTGCCGTGGCAGCACTTTCCGGTTCCGGCAAGTCGGTGTTCGTCAATGAGATGACCTATCGCTATCTCGGTGCGGGCGCAAAGGTGTGGATCATTGACGTGGGGCGCTCCTACAAGAATCTGTGCGAGCTGCTGGATGGCGAGTTCATTGAGTTCTCGGATGAACAGCAGAACACCATCTGCCTCAATCCATTTTCCATGATCATCGACATCAGTGCCGACATGGAAATGATCCTGCCCCTGATCGCCCAGATGGCAAGCCCACGGGAGCCGCTAGACAACTACGGATACACGGCGCTGGGTTCGGCCATCAAGCGGGTGTGGGATGCCAAGGGGCGCGCTGCAACCATCACCGACATCTATGAGCTGCTCAAGACGGGCCGTTTGTCTGTGGAGGGAGAATACGAGCGAGACCTCAGCCGCCTGGCCACAGCCTTGGAGCCTTATACCCGTCATGGTGTCTACGCGAGCTACTTTGAGGGGGAAGCCAATATCCAGTTCGACAAGGATTTTGTCGTTCTGGAACTGGAGGAACTGAAGTCCAAGAAGGATCTCCAGTCGGTGGTAATGCAGCTCATCATGTATCGCATCACCCAGGAGATGTACCGTGACCGCTCCCGGCGCAAGCTCGTCATCATTGATGAGAGCTGGGATCTCATGGGGTCGGGCGCCAGCGGCAGCTTCATCGAGGCCGGGTATCGTCGCGCCCGCAAGTACGGCGGCGCGTTCGGCACCATTACCCAGTCTGTTGACGATTACTACAAGAACGAGGCGACCAAGGCCGCGATCAACAACGCCGACTGGCTGTTTCTGCTGCGCCAGAAACCAGAAAATATCGAGCGCCTGGGTAAGGAGGGCAAGCTGGCTCTGGATGAATGGCTGAAGCGCCAGTTGACTTCCGTCAGCACCGAGCACGGCCATTTTTCTGAAATATACATTCACTCGCCGATGGGTTCTGGCTTGGGGCGGCTCCTGCTCGATCCCTTCTCGATGCTCGTCTATTCCACCCGCGCCGAAGACTACGAAGCCATCAAACGCCTGCGGGAGCAGGGGTTGTCGGTCTCGGAAGCCATCGAACGCCTCGTCATTGAACGCGCATCGCAATAAGGCAGATTAGTCATGAATCTTCTGAAAATACAAATGTTCACCGTGGCCGTTACGCTGATGTTGTGGGCATGCATTACCGCGTTATGTTTGCATTTCTGGCCTGTGGAAATTCCGCGATTCGCCCGCGTGGATATTGGCCCCATCGTTTTTCAACAACGGCAATCCCTGGCGCAGCGCGTCAAACCGGGAATGGATGCCGCTGAACAGGCGAAGCTGTTCGAAGATGCCAAAGCCTTCGGTGTGCGTCTGGATGCTGCCCTTGAACAAGTGGGTAGGGAATGCCAGTGTGCCCTGATCAATACGGCGGCGTTGTTAAAGGCGACATCGGCTACAGCAATCCCGGACTTGTCCGCGCGGGTGGTGGATATCCTGAAACAACCGGCCTCTGGCGAACCGGCGCGATGATAGATGCGTATCGCTCTCCTGTTCGTGCTTTGTTTCTTCATCAATGCTGCGTCAGCGAACAGCGGCCTTGAGTACGACTCCATCTGGCGCTGCGACGAGAATCGCTTCAACTGGTATTGCGATATTCCACCCGATGCAGAGCCGGACGAAGGCGCTGCCGAAAAGCCAAAACTCAAGGTGGACAGCGAAGAGGATGAGGCTGTTGCGGCCTTGAAGAAGTTGAGAGAGGACGCAGAGCGGAAGAGGGCGCTCGCCATCGTCAAGCCGACACCTGAAAACCTCAAGAGCTATATCGTGGCGCAGGAAGCCCTGATGGACAGGGCCTCGGTGTTTTCTGACGTATGGCGTCGCGTTATCTGGGCCAATCCGGAACTCAACTATCAGTTGCGCAACCCGTCCAACAATGCGGCCATTCAGGTGCATGACGCACAGCGCGCGCTCAAGGAAACCGAGACGCTGGCCGGTATTGTCAAGGAATGGGGCATTTTCTTCATATTCAGGTCGGACTGCCCCTACTGTCATCGCATGGCACCCACGCTGAAGTTCCTGTCCGAGCAATACGGGATAGTTGTGTTTCCTGTATCCCTCGACGGCGGCGGCTTGCCTGAGTATCCCAATCCGTCGCGGGACAACGGCATGGCGGCATCCATCGGGGCCAGTGTCGTTCCACTCATAGTGCTGGGGAACATCAAGGATCACCGGTTGCTCCCAATTGGGTCAGGTGTGCTTTCGGCTCAGGATATTGTCGAGCGCATATACATCCTGACCCAGACACGTCCAGGCGAACTTTATTGAGGTTGACCATGAATAGTCCATGTCTCCATCGAATCATTGCCGCCATGCTCGTCTTTTTGATGCTGTCCAGTCCGGCAAATGCCGACGTTTCACAGTCCATGCAGGACTGGTTCGACCAGATCGGCGCCTACGGGAATGTGACGGGGCCAAACGCCTATCGCGGGCAGACGATGAATTTCTATACCGGGGGCAGCCTCTACATGCGCACTCCGGTGCGCAACTACCAGTTGGCAAGTATTTCGCCACCATCATTTCGAGCGGGGTGCGGCGGGATTGATTTGTTCGCTGGTTCGTTCTCCTTCATCAATAAAGAACAGTTCGTCACTCTGTTGCGAAACATCGGCAACAACGCCATCGGCGCAGCGTTCAATATGGCCTTGTGCTCGATGTCGCCCGACCTCTGTGATCTTCTGAAGTACCTGCAAGATCAGTCATCGAAGATGAACAATCTCAATATCAATTCCTGTCAGGCGGCAGAAGGGATCGTCGCGGCGGCGGGCAGCATGCTGACCGACAAAACACAGGAGAAGGAGGGAAAGACCGCCGGTGCGAACCTGAATATGTTCGGGGATGTGTTCGAGTCCTGGGATGAGTGGAAGAAAAGCAGTGCCACGGCCAAGAACATCCGGACGGCAGCGAAGAATTCGTCACAGGGATACAAGGAGCTTTTCGATCCCGGCAACATCGTGTGGCGTTCGCTATCTCGGGTTGCCGGTGTAACCGACGAGACGAAGGAATTGCTGATGAGCCTGACCGGCACCATCATCGTGACACCGCCCGGCGAGAACGCCGATGACAAGGCGAAGTGGACGTATCTGCCCGGCGGCAACCTGACTTTCCGTCAATTCGTTGGTGACGGCGGCTCTACATCTGTCAGTCTGCCCGGCCTCAAGTGCGGTGTGGATACGCTGGATTGCATGACGCCTGCCTACTCCGATGTCGCCTTTACCGTGACGCCGTTCTCCCGGCAAGTCAGAACCCGGATCGCTGCGATGCGGGACAAGATCGTCAATCGGGATGCCATGGGGCAATCCAATCTGGACACAGCCCTGATCGGCAATTCCTCGCTCCCGGTCTGGAAGATGCTCTCGGTATCCAGCAGTATCCCTGGCGGTGACCGGATTACCGAGGATTACTCGCAACTCATAGCCGTGGATGTGGCCTATGCCTACTTTACGAATCTCTCAAAGACACTTCGCGGTGCTCTGCAGAACGAGGCGGGGAAGGGTGGCCCTGATGCTGTCGCTGCTTCGGAAAAAATTCTCGTCCGTATCAACGAGATCGAACAGGAAGCCAGGGACATGTTGCGTGCCGAATACCAGAAGGGTATGCAGGTCGCGGAAATGAGCCGTTCGCTCCAGCTTCTGCATCAAAGCCTCAATGCAGGGATGCCGACCAACATCTTCCAGTCCATGATGGTCTTCAACCGGTAGATCGGGCAGAACCGGAATGTACGAGGTCTATGCCTATTGGAACGTCGCGGAGCTGGAAGCGATGTTCAATGCCGTCGCGTCGATCATGGGTAGCGGCGATTACCTCGGTTTGTTGCGCACCATGGCGATCGTGGGGATCATCGTCGTTATCATCGCCACCCTGACCGGGCGGGAGCGACTGGATGGAATGTGGAAGTGGCTTTTCTTCCTGGCCATCTTTCAATCCATGCTGCTGATTCCAAAAGTGACGGTGACCATTGTCGATCGCACCGGGAATGAGCCGCCGCGAGCGGTCGCCAATGTGCCCATTGGTCTGGGCGCCTTCGCGCACAGCATGAGCAAGGTAGGGGACTGGCTGACCGGTGCCTTCGAGACCGTGTTTTCGCTTCCCGATGATGTGAAGTTTCGCAAGAACGGCACCTTGTTCGGTCACCGGGTGCTCTCCGAGCGCCTTGCCGTCAAGAGTGGCAATCCAGTTCTGACCAGCAACCTGCTGGAGTTTTACCGGGAGTGCGTCGCGCCGGATCTGGCCACCGGCTACATCCGCATGAAAGAGGATATCCTGGAGGTCAACAACATCTGGGCCAGCCTGAACGGGAAGACAAACCCTGCCCGACTGGTGACCTTGCGCGACACGACGGACCCGACCATCATGAGTACGGTCGGTTGCGATGTCGCGTATCAGAGCCTCACTACCCAGATCAATGCGGAATCGAGCCGCCAGATCACTTTGCTGGGTTCCCGTCTCTACCCGAAAATGAGTCAGGCAGATGCCGGGGCGGCCATACTCGGTTCCCTGGCAACCTCGACCAACTATCTTCTGGGTGTTTCCGCATCGGCGCAGGATGCGGTTAAGCAGGCCATCGTCGCCAACTTCATGATCGATGCCCAGTACATGCTGCCAGCACAGATTGGAGATGCCGCCAGCGCCCAGACCAACCTTGCGATGGCGCAGTCACTTCGATCAACGAGCGATTCCTACAAGCTGATGGCGCGGGTCGCCGAATCCACGATGCCCAAGGTGCGCAATGCCATCGAACTGGTCCAGTACGCGATTTTTCCGGTCTTCCTGCTGTTTGTGGTGCTCAGCGGGCATCAGGCCGGGGGCATCATCAAGTCTTACGCGGCCAGCCTGTTTTGGATTCAGCTCTGGGCGCCGCTCTACGCCGTGATGAACTTCATCATCACGATGTATTCGAGAAGCCAATACACGAATGGAAGTGCTGGAAGCGGCTTGTCCATCGAGCAGATGAGCTTCCTCAATACCGCCATCGTCAGCGACCAGGCGATTGCGGGGATGCTGGTCATATCCATTCCGGCCATTGCTGCCGCCATAGTGAAAGGTGGCGAGGTTGGCTTACAGTCAGTCGCCGGTCTGGTGGCGCCCCCACGCGACCCGGAGAAGATCGCCAGCGCCTTGGCCATGGGCAACATGCAGATGGGTAACGCCTCCCTCAACAATGTCAGCCACGACACCATGAAGGGTCTGGCGGTCGACATGAATCCCAGCCTGCGGCAGGGGATGACCAACTATCAGGCGCGAGGAGGATTCGATTACAGCCATTTTTCCGGTGGTGGCTTCGTCGTCAAGCAGGCGAAAAGCGATGTCCGTGCCGACATGGCACTCAACGATTCTCTGGGAGCGGCTGCGAAAGAGAATTACGAACGCTCCCAACAGGCAACGCAGCAGCAATCCGCCGAGTACGCTGAAAGTGCCCTCGCGGCACTCAAGCAGGAGGCCGGGTTTGAAAGAAGCCACGCCAAGGGCGCCAGTGACACGACAGGATACCGCCACGGTACCGGATCGAGCCAGAGCACCGAGGCCAATGAAACTATGCGTCAGGTCGATCAGTGGGCCAGAAAACTTGGCGTCAGCGAAAAGGTCGCGATGGAGCTCATGGTTGGTGCTTCGATGGGCATGAGCACGCCGAAACTCTTGGAGATCGCCGGACTTCGTGGCGGTATGGAAGTGTCGGCCAAGATGCGTAACTCTGCCGATTCAACGCGAGCCTTGGAGGAGATGGCCCAGTACGCCAAGGAATCGAGCTTCGGAAAGAAGGTGGGTACCGTGATCGACAACGGATGGGAACGTAACTACCGAACTAGCGATGAGGGCAAGACTGCCGGTAGCGATAGTATGCGAGCCTCCTTGGATCATGCACGGCAATCGCGCGATGCTTTCAACGCATCAATGCAGGAAACGGAAGGGCACCGGCAAATGTGGGAGCTTTCTCACAGCGGCCAGCTTGGGTCAAATCTTCAGCTACAGGATCACTTCATCAAGGATTTCCTGCTGCCGAAACTTGAGTACAACTACGAGAAGTTTCAGGGGGTCATGGGCGATCCGCACAAGCTTCGACCATACATCGAGGAATACACCGCGCAGAACTATGACCGGATGCTGGGCGAGATGGCCGGGCATGTTCAGGGGGCCGAGACGATCCAGGCGCGGCACGAAGCGAATCGGGCTGGTATGTCGAACCATGAATCGGTCGAGTTGGCAGGAGGAGATAATCTGGCGCAGGTGAAAGGGATGGCGGGACATGCAGGCGTTACCCCGCAAGGCCGACCAAGCGATCAAGCCAAACAGGCAGCGATGCATGATTATTCCAGAAACGCGAATGAAGTTGATGGTCGTGGGGTGAGGGCAGGGCAGACCCATCAGGAGAATGCGACAACGTCCAATTTCCGCAAGTTAAAACCAGAATCTATTGCGGGTAAGGGAATGGAGCTTACGGAAGATGTGGTGGATGCGGCAAATCGCGTAGTCAATGGAGTAACAGGGCAGAATCCGGGCAAGTACATTCAAGAGACGCTTGAGGGAAAGGATAGCAAGTAAGGGAGCAAGATTTATGCTGGTAGGCTGGTAGGAGGTTATAAAATGACCGGAACCGTAAAATGTAAAGTTGTTTATGCAGCCTGGCGCAAGCAATCAAACTCCATGGAAATAAAATCCATCACCAATTGCACTTTTGGAAGATAGCGATGCCGTTTATGGCACACCAGATATAAGCTGCCGACAGCACTTGGCCCCAGATCGATATTCAGTTCATGCAGTTTCTGCAATTCACGCAAGCCCTCATAACGATGCAAGACCTGAGGCAATATCATCGCGCCCACACCTGCCTTGCAGGCGGCCATTTGCACAATAAAATCGTCTGATGTAAACGCTGGTTTGAAGTTGGGTATCAACGCGCTTAATTCCTGGTTGGTAAGCATCTCGTCGTAAGATGCCGACCAACATATCCAGTCCAGATCGGCGATGCACGGTGACGACGAGAGCCGCGCTGCATAGGCTTTAGAGACGTACACGCGCATGGTGCTGGAAATCTCGTCCACGCATACCAGATCAGCATCGGTGGGCTTTCCCGACCGCAGTGATAAGTCTGCTTCACCGCGTCCCAGATTCAAGGTCTCTATTCCGGACAAAGCTTCGATCTGAATCTGCGGATGTTTCCGGCGTATCTTTGCGGCCAAAGGGGCGACCACTTCGTAGGCGATGCCGGGTGGCGCCGCAATCCTTACTTTTCCTTCCGGCAGATAAGTTTGCTTTTTAACGCTGAGCTCCGCCTCATTAGCCCATTCGGCCATGCTCTGCGCTGCGGGTAACAATTTTTGCCCCGCTGCTGTCAGACTCGCGCCCTGACTTTGTCGTTCAAACAGCGCTTCGCCGACCGCTTCCTCAAGCTCGGCTATTCGCCGGCTCAATGTAGGCTGTCCTAATTTCAACATGCGAGCCGCGCCGCTCAGGCTGCCTTGTTCATGTACCGCCAAAAACAGTTTCAGATCATCCCATCTCAGGCTCATATTCACTTCCGTATCAATAAATCACGCCTATCCAATTATGGATGACTCTATCAATATTTAGTCAGTTGTTAATTGATATATGGATATGCAAGTATAGATGAACTTTTCGGAGGACTGTATGAAATCGAATCACACCCTATTGCCAGTATTGAGCTGTGCGCTTACCTTGTTATTGCAAGGCTGCACTGTTACCAGCCATCCGTTGGGCAAGCCAGCACCAGGCAAAGCATCCAGCAGTGTCGAAATGGAACGCCTGATCGATCAGCCAGGGTCCATTCAATTAGAGACCATCAATAGCGCGGATTGGTCCATTTCGCTTGCCGGTTTGTTCAATCTGAAAAGCCCTGCGGCGATTCAAGCCGGGCTGAAAGACCGGGATGAACCTATACAGGTTTACGCCCATCTGCTGAAGCATCCGCAGCGCGGCAATTATCTGGTGGACACAGGAGTGTCAAAAATACTGGTGGATGATCCCGGCAAAGTGGGTCTGAATTGGGCGATACAAAAGGTGATGCACATCGAAAAACTTCAGATCAAAAAGAGCACTGCCGAAATATTGAAGGGTATGGATGGAAAATTGTCCGGCGTATTTTTTACCCATCTGCACCTCGATCATATTTTCGGCATGCCAGATATTCCAAACGATGTGCCCCTGTATGTCGGCGCATCAGAATCCACAGAAACGAATCTGAAAAACATGTTCGTGCGCGGCGCAACCAATCCACTATTGCAAGGCAAGCAGCCGCTACAGGAATGGCATTTTCAGCCTGACCCGCAAAACCAGTTTGAGGGCATCGTCGATATTTTTGAAGACGGCTCGGCATTTGCCATCAGCGTGCCGGGACATACACCGGGCAGCACCGCCTATCTGATCCGAACCACGCATGGGCCGGTGCTGCTGACCGGCGATACATGCCCCACCGGCTGGGGTTGGGGACATACCGTGGAGCCGGGCGACTTCACAGAAGACAACGAGCGTAACCTGAAGAACCTGAAGCGCTTGAAAAATCTGGTCGCCAGGCATCCTCAGATCGAGGTGCGTTTGGGGCATCAGCATTAACCGCAAATAATTTACTATCGAGTTATCCACCAGCCAACCGAAAGGAAAACCGATGCCAGCGTATATGCTCATCAGAGTAGACGTAGACGACCCAGCACAGCTCAAGGCTTATCAGGCTGCAACGCCACCAATCGTCGAGAAATATCTTGGCAAGTTCATTGTACGAGGTGGCTCCTCCGTCACTTTGGAGGGGGCAGTTGAGTCTCGTCGCATCGTCGTCATAGAATTTCCAGCGTTATCCGATGCCGAGGCGTTCTATCACTCTCGCGAGTATTCAGAGGCTCGCAAACTTCGAGAGGGCATTGGGAGCTTTGAGTTTATCGCTGTTGATGGGATTAAGTAATGAGCCGCGCCCATCGGCCTTGAACATTAACTCAACTCTTCACATTTATTGAGCAAAATTTGTCATGCGGCAAAGCAGTGCTTTTGTAGGGCTGGCTCTGCCCGCCATGCCGGCCGTAGCCCGGCCTACATTTGTTTCCGGCTTGCCCGGCTCAGGTATTCATAACCATGACTAAACGCATTCTTGTAATCCTTGGTCACCCCGCAAACAAAAGCTTCTGCGGCGCTCTCGCGGATTCATATGTAAAGGGAGCGGAAGCTGCCGGGAACGAAGTCCGCCTCATATCTCTTGGCAATCTGTCTTTTGACCCGGTGCTCCACAATGGCTATGCCACTATTCAGAAACTCGAACCTGATTTGGTGGCTGTTCAGGCCGCAATCACTTGGGCGCAACACATCGTTTTCATATATCCCATCTGGTGGGGCGCAATGCCAGCTTTGCTCAAAGGCTTGATTGACCGCGTTTTCCTGCCTGGCTTTGCCTTCAAGTATCGTGAAGGTTCTCAATTCTGGGATCGTCTGCTTTCGGGGCGCTCAGCTCACCTTCTCGTCACAATGGACACCCCACCTTGGTATTTTCGCTGGGTATATCGTATGCCGGGCCACAATCAGATGAAGCGCACCATTCTTGAATTCAGTGGGATAAAACCCGTGGCCGTTTCGAGCTTTGGCCCCATCAAGGGCTCGAGTCAACAAAAACGAGAAAAATGGCTTGCCCAAGTCAGTGCGTATGGCCATCATGCCTAATATTAGCGAGGAGTAGCGATGAGTCTGGATTTGTATATCGGCAACAAGAATTATTCATCATGGTCGCTGCGGCCCTGGCTTTTGCTCAAGCATCTGGACATACCATTCACGGAGCACATGGTGTCGGTTGCCGGGCGCGACTACAACCCTGCCTTGCGGCATGTTGCCGCGAATGCCAGGGTGCCTTGCCTGCATGTTGATGGATTTCAGATATGGGAAAGCCTCGCGATAGCAGAATATCTGGCTGAACGACACCCGAATTTATGGCCGGCCGACCCCAAGGCTCGTGCGCGAGCGCGCAGCATTTCAGCAGAAATGCACTCGGGTTTCGCCAACCTGCGCAAAGCGATGCCGATGAATCTGAAAGTCCAGCTCAAGGGCAAACCGGCAGATGCGGCGGTACAGCGGGACATCGACCGTATTGTCGAGATATGGACAGAAGCGCGCACCCAGTTTGCAACCCCTGACGGGCCCTACTTGTTCGGCGCTTTCTCGGTGGCGGATGGGATGTATGCGCCTATCGTCTGGCGCTTCCATATCTACAACGTGCCGCTGCCTCCCGTGGCGTCGGCCTATCGGGACAAGCTGCTGGCTCATCCGGCCATGCGGGAATGGTATGCGGCGGCGCTTCAGGAAACTGAAGCGCATGCGCATTACGATGATCTGGCAAAGGAATACGGCGGGTCCCGATAAAACAAAAACAGGAAATGCCCCCATCGATCCGCACTGCAATCTGGAGACCATGATGCAAACCGTAGCAAAGACACCCACACCACCTTATTACGCGGTGATATTCAGCTCTATCCGTAGTGACGGCGAAAACGGTTATGGCGACATGGCAAAACGGATGGTGGAACTGGCCTCAAGCCAGCCCGGTTTTCTCGGCTTCGAGTCTGTCCGCCAGGAAATCGGGATTTCCGTTTCCTATTGGGCCAGCCTTGAGACCATCCAATCGTGGAAAGAAAACGCCGAGCATCGCGAAGCGCAGAAGAAGGCAAAAGATTGGTACGACAGCTTTCGCGTGCGTGTTTGCCGGGTAGAAAAAGAATATGGCTTTTAGTGTTCTGCCCAGGATAATGAAACTTCGCTCAAATTGGGCGGCACAGAAACGCTCGCTGTTCCACGTTATGTGTCACAAGAATATGGGCCTCGACAAATGGCTGAGCTAATTGAGTTCGAAACTGAACGCCTTCTCTTGCGCCAGTGGATCGCAGCCGACCGTGAACCATTTGCAGCGCTGAACGCAGACCCAAAAGTCATGGAATTTTTCCCCGACCCCCTTGATCGCGCCGCAAGCGACGCAATGGCTGACCGTTGCCAGTCTCTGATCGCCGAACATGGCTGGGGCTTTTGGGCTACCGAATCTAAGGAAACTAATCAGTTCATTGGGTTTGTTGGTTTGCACATTCCGGTTCCCGAACTGCCGTTCTCTCCTTGCGTCGAA
>JAULAW010000015.1:0-739155 GCA_032654645.1 Gallionellaceae bacterium
GAAAAGTTGGCACTGTCCAGTAACTAACCATCACACTGATTGGTTTAATGCAGAACAACGACAACAGCTTGAAGACGAGCTTCAGCAACTCATCCAGCGGGAATGGACTGTGGTTCTTAATAAATTGAAATCCCTTTTTGACGCTGAATAATGAATATCCGCTTTGTGTGGCGGAGATTGGCGAACGGTTTTGGGTCTTTGCTTTTCTTTCCCCTGTGCGCCGCCTCGATCAGCCGCAAGCAGGCGGAGGTTTAGGCGAGCACTGTTCGAGTCCCGAGCGGCATAGCCGCGAGGTCGAGTTGCGCAGCCCCGCTTGCTTGCGGCTGATCGAGGGAACCCCGCAGGGGCGGTAAACCGGGGGCGACTTCTTTGGGTTACCTTTCTTGGCAAGACAAGAAAGGTAACCAGCTGCCGGGCTGCCCCCGGCGAAGCTGTCTTGTTTTCGGACATTCATGTTTCGACATAACCAACGACTTGGCTGTCGTCTTTTGGCAGCCTAGTCGAATGGCTAGTGGTTACATCAAGCTCAACACGAACGGCCTTTTGGTAGTAGCCGTGCTACCCCGGCAAGAGCGCATCGCGCTCTTCACTTAATGTATATTCACCAACGGCTTGAACCCCAGCCTCCCCTGCAACTTCTCCGCAATCGCTTTGGCTTCCTCCACGCTGGCGTAGGGGCCGAGGTGCACACGCGTCAAGCCATCCTTCTGATACAGGCTGACCTGCTTGCCGCTGCCGTTAAATTCGGCGCGCATGCGTGCGAGAAAACTTTCCGCTCCCTGTTGCGACTTGAACGCGCCGAGTTGCAGATAGGTGTTGCCGGCGGCAGCCGGTGTACTGGTGCTGGCTGCGGCTGGCGCAGTTACGGGTTCGGGCGCCAGGGGTTCGCTCCTGACTGGTTCAACTACCGGGAGAGGCGCGGTAATGGCGGTATCCGTCGCAATGCTTTCCACTTCCACTTCGCTGCTGCCATTTCCCAGGATGCCGAGCTTGAGCGCGGCTGTGTAAGAGAGGTCTATGATGCGGTCATGCAGGAAGGGGCCGCGGTCGTTGACGCGCACCACCACCGTTTTGTTGTTGCTCAGATTGGTGACGCGCGCATAGCTGGGTAGTGGCAAGGTGGGATGCGCGGCGGTCATGCCATACATGTCGTACACCTCGCCAATGGAGGTGCCATGGCCGTGGAATTTTTTACCGTACCAAGAGGCAATGCCACGCTCCTTGAAATTGCCCGGCGCAGTAAGCGGGGTGTAGGTTTTGCCCAGGGCAACGTACTGGCGGTTGGCGTAGCGGTGCAGCGGCTCATTGCGTGGCACTGCATCCGGAATGGCGTCGAGGTTGGCGGGCACATCGGCGCCGGGGCCGTCACCTTCAAGATAGCCACCGCTCCCGGCTTGGGAGGTGGGTTGGGTAATGGGTTCAATCTGTTTGGTTTGCGCTTCGGCCACCGGCGCGGGTGTACTGCGCGGTGTTTGAGCCTTGCGCGGCGGCGTGCCGCAAGCGGTAAGCATGGCTGCTGCAAACAATATTAAACTTATTTGTTTGTTCATCTTTAAGCCCCGTCCTTAGGTTTGCACCAGTTTCTTGTGGGTATGAATGCTCATCAGCATACCAAATCCCAGCAGCAATGTGACCATGGATGTGCCGCCGTAACTGACCAGCGGCAACGGCACGCCCACCACCGGCAGGATGCCGCTCACCATGCCCATGTTGACGAAGGCGTAGGTAAAAAAAGTCAGCGTGATCGAGCCGGCCATCAGGCGCGTGAAGTAGGTGGAGGCGTTGGCGGTGATGATAAAGCCGCGCCCGATGATGAACATATACATGCCCAGCAGGATGAGGTTGCCGAGCAGGCCGAATTCTTCCGAATATACCGCGAAAATAAAATCGGTGGCGCGCTCCGGCAGGAAGTCGAGATGGGTTTGCGTACCGTTGAAGTAGCCCTTGCCCAGCACTCCTCCGGAACCGACTGCGGTCATGCCCTGGATGGTGTGGTAGCCCTTGCCCAGCGCGTCCTGCGTGGGATCGAACATCATCATGATGCGGTGCCGCTGATAGTCGTGCAGCATGGACCACAGCACCGGCGCGCTGCCGAGCGCCGCGACGAACATGATGCCCATCACGCGCCAGCTCAATCCCGCCAGGAACAGCACATAAAATCCACTGGCCGAGATCAGCACGGCGGTGCCGAGATCGGGCTGGCGCACGATCAGCGCCACCGGCAGCAGCAGCAGCAGCGCCGCGATAAAATAATTTTTCAGTGTCAGCGTGGCTTCGTGCTTTTCGAAATACCACGCCATCATCAGCGGCACGGCAATTTTCATCAGCTCGGAAGGCTGGATGGTCGCCACCCCGATGTTCAACCAGCGCCGCGCGCCGTGGCTGACATCGCCGAACAGCGCCACGCCAACCAGCAACAGCATACCGAAAACATACATCGGCAAGGCGGTGCGCATCAGGTAATGCAACGGTATGTTGGCTACCAGCCACATGCAGGTGAGCGCCACCATGATATTCACCACCTGCGCCAGCACGCGGCTCCAGTTGCCATCGGTGGCGCTATACAACACCGCCAGCCCGGTCAGGATCAACATGCCTAGCGCGGCCAGCAACACGGGGTCGAGATGAATGACGAACCGCGTCCGCAGGCGCGGCCAAAAGCTTTGCTTAATCATGTTCTACCTCCGGCCCTGTCACGGCTGGCAAGGGCTTGGGCAATTTGCCGAGCAGGTAGTAGTCCAGCACCTTGCGCGCGATAGGCGCGGCGACGGAGCCACCATGCCCGCCGTTTTCCGCCAGCACCGCCAGGGCGATTTTTGGTTTGTCGGCGGGCGCAAAAGCGATGAACCAGGCATGATCGCGGTTGTGTTCGGCAACCTGGCTTTCGATATATTTTTCGCCCTGTTTCATGCCCACTACCTGCGCAGTGCCGGTCTTGCCCGCAAAGGCGTAGGGCGCCCCCGCCCCGGCCTGCGCTGCGGTGCCGCCGGGCTGTGTCACCGCCGCCATGGCGCGCTTCACCAGCTCAAGATGCCCCGGATTCAGGTTGATGGTGAACTCAGGCTTCACTTCCGGTATGTTCATGTCACTGCTGCCGCTGCGTTGCACCTGCCGCACCAGGTGCGGGCGATAGCCCACGCCGTCATTGGCCAGCACGGCAGTGGCGAAGGCCAATTGCATCGGCGTGACCAGATTGTAGCCTTGGCCGATGCCCGCAGATACGGTATCGCCGCTATACCACTTTTGCTGGTAGCGCTTCTGCTTCCATTCCTGCGACGGTAACAGGCCGGCAACTTCGTCTTCCAGGTCTATGCCGGTTTTCTTGCCAAAGCCAAACTGCGACAGGAAATTATACATGTTGTCTATCCCCAGTTCGGTGGCCAGTCCATAGTAGTAAGTGTCGCACGACACCACGATGGATTTGAACAGATCCACGCTGCCATGCCCGCCATTTTTCCAGTCGCGGTACTGGTGCCCGCTGCCGGGCAGGGTGTAGTAGCCCGGGTCGCTGATGGAGTAGCCGGGCGAGCGCTTGTTGTAATAAAGCCCGGCCAGCGCCATGAACGGCTTGATGGTGGAACCGAGCGGATACTGCCCGCGCAATGCACGGTTGAGCAGCGGCACATCGATTGAATTACTCAGTTCATTCCATCCCTCTTCGTCAATGCCGTCAATAAACAGGCTGGGGTCATAACCCGGCCTGCTGACGAAGGCCAATACCTCGCCATTGTTCGGGTCTATCGCCACCAGCGCGCCGCGGTAATTGCCAAACGCCTGCTCGGCGATTTCCTGCAACTTGGCATCCAGGGTCAATATCAGGTTATTGCCCGATGTCGGCGGCGTGCGCGACAGTATGCGCACCCCGCGCCCGCCCGCATCCACTTCCACCTGCTCGATGCCAGTGGTACCGTGCAATTCGCTCTCATAACTCTGCTCAATGCCGATTTTGCCGATGTAATCGGAACCTCGGTAATTGGCGGCGCTTTCTTTCTCTTCGAGATGCGCGATGTCGCTTTCGTTGATGCGCCCTACGTAGCCAATCAGGTGTGAGGTCTGCTCATTGTAAGGATACTCGCGGAACAGCCGCGCCTTGATTTCCACTTCGGGGAAACGGTAACTCTGCGCGGCGAAGCGCGCCACCTCTTCATCCGACAGGCGGCTGCGTATTGGCAAGCTCTCAAAATTGCGGCTTTCCGCCAGCAGTTTCTTGAAGCGTTTGCGGTGCCTGGGTTGGATGTCCACCAGTTGCGCCAACCTGTCTATAGTTGCCTCCAGATCGCCAGCCTTGGCCGGCGTGATTTCCAGTGTGTAGCCGGAATAATTGCGCGCCAGCATTTCACCGTTGCGGTCGAATATCATGCCGCGGTTGGGTACGATGGGCACGACGGAAATGCGGTTGTTCTCGGCCATGGTTTTGTAATGGTTGTGCTTCAACACCTGCAAATACATGAGGCGCGCCAGCAGCAGCAACAGCATCAACAGCACAAAGCCCAGGCTCAGCGCCAGGCGCAGCCGGAAGTAATAGATTTCACGTTGGGTGTTTTTGAGTTCGATGCGGCGCTTCATATTGTGCCGCGCTTCATTCCGGAGAGTTGGTAGGTGCGAATGAATTCGCACGCAAAGTTGCGCTATGTGCGAATGAATTCGCACCTACCAAACCATCAACTGCTTTTACCGGCCTCATAACTTGTCCGGGTCGGAACGGGAGCGCGGTATGGCTTGTAGCAGAAGAGTAAGCGGCACCCACAGCAAAACGGACACCACACTGCCGAGAAAATATTCCCAGGCAACATAACCGTGCAACTGCCAATGCACCGCAGCATATGCCACGTATGCCAGCAACAGCACGGGATAAATTTGCAGCATCTGCAGGCGCAAATCGAGCATCTGGATTCGGCGGTACAGCACGATGCAGCCAAACGCCAGCACGGTATAAGCCAGCGCGTGCTGCCCAAACATGCTGGCATCTGCCACATCGGCTAATATGCCCATTATCCATGCGATACCGATACCGATGCGGTATGGTTTGTGGATACACCAGTAGAGCAGCACCAGCGCCACGAAATCCGGCCTCAGCGCCAGCCAGATCCCGTGCCACGGCAGCCAGTTGAGCAGCATCGCGGCAAAGAGGCTTAGCATGATGAAAGTGTTGCTGGCGGGTAACAGAAATTCCTGATCCTTGGGAAACGATGTGCTCATGGTTTCCTCCGCCCGCCCCTTTTTGGCTTGTCGGGAAATGCTTCCACCAAGGCTTCATTACGTTTCGGCAACTTCGGCAACCCGGACAGGATCAGCAGTTGGCGCTGCCTGTCCACGCCAGCCAGCGGGATGCACAGGATGCGTGAGAACGGGTAAGCCGGGTCGCGCTCGATACGGCTCACCCTGGCCACTTGCAGGCCGGGCGGGTAGGTGCCGTCTATGCCGGAGGTCACCAGCACATCGCCTTCCTGAATATCGGAACTGATCGGTATATAGCGCAGCGCCAGTTCGCTGGTGTCGCCGGAACCAAACACCACCGCGCGCAGGCCGTTGCGCAACACTTGCACGGGCACCGCATGATCCTTGTCGGTGACCAGCGTAACTTCACTCAACCAGGGATAGACGCGCGTGACCTGTCCGACGATGCCGCTATCATCCATCACCACTTGTCCCGCCAGCACATTGGCCTGCGCACCCTTGTCGATGAACAGTTTGCGCTTGAAAATATCGCGCTCGGTGTACACGATTTCGGCCACTTGCATGGGATAATCGGCGTACTGTTGCACCGCGAGCAACTGGCGCAGGTGTTGGTTTTCTGCCTGCAGCACCTGTAATTGCCGCAACTGTGCGGCATCCACTTCGTGCTGCTGGCGCAGTTGTGCATTGTCACTGACCAGGTTGCTCTGGAAGGTAAAGTAGGTATCGGCTTGATGCCATAGCGTTGCCGGCACCGCAACCAGACGCTGCAACGGATAGACCAAAATGGAAAGCAGGCTGCGCGCCGATTCCAGATACTTGTAACGAGCATCCACAAACAGCAGCAACATTGAAAGCGAAACAAAAAAAATCAGGCGAACAACCGGGCTGGGGCCACGATTAAAGAAGCGGAAAGACCGGGTATGTTCCATTAGGAAATCTGCTTAATAAACTGACCACATCGTGACAGGGTGATGTATCCAGCTTGTACTACGCGACTTGGGCTGTCCGCAACACACATGCGCACCGCCCCTAATCGCTGGTGAAGACACCGCTGAATTTGTCCATCCGGTCGAGGGCCTTGCCCGAGCCGCGCACCACACAAGTCAACGGGTCGTCAGCGATCAACACCGGCAGGCCGGTCTCTTCCATCAGCAGGCGATCAATGTCGCGCAGCAGCGCACCGCCGCCAGTCAGCACCATGCCTTTGCTGGCGATATCCGCGCCCAGTTCCGGCGGGGTCTGCTCCAGAGCGGTTTTTACCGCGCTGACGATACTGTTGAGCGGATCGGTGAGCGCTTCCAGAATTTCGTTGCTGGAAATGGTGAAACTGCGCGGCACGCCCTCCGCAAGGTTGCGCCCCTTCACTTCCATCTCGCGCACTTCACTTCCCGGAAAGGCGGAGCCAATTCCCTTTTTGATTAGCTCGGCGGTCGTTTCACCGATCAACATGCCGTAATTGCGGCGGATGTAGTTGATGATCGCTTCGTCGAGCTTGTCGCCGCCGACTCGCACCGAGCCGGAATACACCGCGCCGCCCAGCGAGATCACCCCCACTTCGGTGGTGCCGCCGCCGATGTCCACCACCATCGAGCCGGTCGCCTCTTCCACCGGCAGGTCGGCGCCGATTGCCGCAGCCATCGGTTCCTCGATCAACTCCACGCGACGCGCGCCCGCGCCATAAGCGGATTCACGGATGGCCCGCCGTTCCACCTGGGTGGAGCCGCACGGTACACAAATCACGATGCGCGGGCTGGGCGTAAAAATACTGGACTTGTGAACCCGGCGGATAAACTGCTTGAGCATCTGTTCGGTAACGGTGAAATCGGCAATCACACCGTCCTTCATCGGGCGGATGACGGCAATGTTGCCCGGAGTGCGACCCAGCATCTGCTTGGCAGCCAACCCGACCTGCTGGATCACTTTTTTGCCGTTTGGGCCGCCTTCCTGGCGGATGGCCACGACCGACGGTTCATCCAATACGATACCTTGTCCGCGCGCCCAAATCAGAGTGTTCGCGGTACCCAGGTCAATCGCCAGGTCATTGGAAAAATAGTTGTCTAAAAAACTAAACATGTGAATGCCCCGAAAGTGATAAAGAAGCGCGCAAGAAGTGCGTCTCTAAAGGCGTTTATGATACCCTATTACGCCTGTATTAATAAATCCTATCTCAAACATGTCCTTGACTATAGACGATGTAAAAAAAGTCGCCCGGCTGGCCCGGCTGGCGGTAACCGAACAGGAAGCGCAAGCAGCGCATACCCAGCTATCCAACATATTCGGTTTAATTGCTGAAATGCAGGCAGTGGATACGGCAGGCATCGAACCCATGTCTCATGCCCAGGATATGACGCAGCGCCTGCGCGAGGACAAGGTCACAGAAACCAACCAGCGCGAGCTGTTCCAGTCCCTCGCTCCGCAACATGAAGGCTCGCCGCAAGTTGAGCGCGGCCTGTATCTGGTGCCGCAGGTGATCGAATGAAGCTTGTAGCCGGTGGCTGGCAGCCAGCTGGTTTGCTACAAGCCACAAGCTAAGAAACAAACAAACATGATAAACGCCTCACTCAAACAACTTTCCGCCCAACTGGCCGGAAAAAAAATCTCCAGCGTCGAACTCACGCAGTTTTATCTCGACCGCATCGCCGCACTCAACCCGCAGCTCAACGCCTACATCACAGTGAACCCGGAAATCAGCCTGGCGCAGGCGCGCGCCGCCGACGCCCGCATCGCGGCAGGCAAGGCCGATGCGTTGACTGGCATACCCATCGCACAAAAGGACATCTTCTGCGCCAAGGGCTGGCTCACCACCTGCGGTTCGAAAATGCTGCATAATTTTATCTCGCCTTATGACGCGCACGTCATCGCACAATTCAACCATGCGGGCGCGGTAAACCTCGGCAAGACCAACATGGACGAATTTGCCATGGGCTCTTCAAACGAGACTTCGTACTATGGCCCGGTGAAGAACCCGTGGGATAAAACGCGCGTGCCCGGCGGCAGCTCCGGCGGCACGGCGGCGGCAGTGGCGGCGCGGTTGTGTGCGGCGGCCACTGGCACCGACACTGGCGGCTCGATACGCCAGCCCGCCGCGCTGTGCGGCGTTTCCGGACTCAAGCCGACCTACGGCGTGTGCTCGCGCTACGGCATGATCGCCTTCGCCTCCAGCCTGGATCAGGCAGGACCGATGGCGCGCAACGCGGAAGACCTCGCGCTGATGCTGAATGTCATGGCGGGGTTCGACGAGCGTGATTCGACCTCATTACAACGCGAAAAGGAAGATTACGCGCGCGACTTGGCGATCCCGCTCAATGGCCTGCGTATCGGCCTGCCCCGCGAATTTTTCGCCGAAGGCCTGGACAGCGATGTCGGCCAAGCCGTGCAAGCAGCCATTACCGAATACAAAAAACTCGGCGCGACCGTGGTGGATATCAGCCTGCCGAATTCCAGATTGTCAGTGCCGGTGTATTACGTGCTGGCCCCGGCTGAAGCGTCCAGCAACCTGTCGCGCTTCGACGGCGTGCGCTACGGCTACCGTGCGCCCGAATACAGCGATCTCGCCGACATGTACGAAAAGAGCCGGGCGCAAGGTTTCGGCGCAGAAGTGAAGCGCCGCATCATGATCGGCACTTATGTGTTGAGCCACGGCTACTACGACGCCTATTATCTGCAGGCGCAAAAAATCCGCCGCCTGATCGCGCAGGACTTTACCGAGGCGTTTCGGCAGTGTGACGTGATCATGGGGCCGACCTCGCCTTCCACCGCTTTCAAGCTCGGCGAAAAAGGCGACGACCCGGTGCAGATGTATCTGTCCGACATCTACACCATCGCGGTAAACCTCGCCGGATTGCCCGGCATGTCGATCCCCTGCGGCTTCGGCGCGGCCAACAATGGCAATCCGGGCATGCCGGTGGGCTTGCAGATCATCGGCAACTATTTCGATGAGGCACGCATGCTGAATGCGGCGCACCAATATCAACTGGCGACGGATTGGCATCAGCGCACTCCGCAAGGGATTTGAGGTTAGCCATGCCTTGGCCCGATGATTACATTCTCTATTCCATCAGCGTTGAGGATATACGCCAAGTCGCAGAAGAGGAGGAATTCCGCGAGCTTACGGATGAGGAAATCAAGCGGGTTGGCGATAAGATTGGAGATTACATTGGGTGGTATGATGCAGCCTTAATGGCTATTAGGGAGGTTGCGCCTGATGTTGCCAATACTAAAGAAGAAGACGATGAATAAGCCGAGTAATATGCCCAGCCTTACGATTTCATCTTCTTTTTCAACTTCTAAACAAGCAGTCTTGTTTGAAGGAGACTGCCTCAAGTTACTGTCCAAAATACCGGATGACAGCATACGTTTGGTTGTTACTTCCCCCCCTTACAATCTCGGGAAATCGTATGAGCGCAAGGGAGACTTAAATAAATATCTGGCTTGGCAGGATGAGGTAATTGCGGAATGCATACGCGTTCTTCATCCCGAAGGTAGTATTTGCTGGCAGGTGGGCAATTATGTGCATGATGGCGCCATTGTCCCTCTTGATATTGCCCTGTATCCCTCTTTCGCGCAACGCGGCTTGAAATTGCGCAACCGAATTGTTTGGCATTTTGAACACGGCCTGCATTGCACACGCCGCTTGTCTGGCCGACATGAAACCATCTTGTGGTTCACAAAATCGGACAATTACTTATTTAATTTAGACACCATTCGGGTTCCTCAAAAGTATCCTGGCAAGAAGTATTTCAAAGGCCCCAAGGCAGGACAGTATTCATGTAACCCGCTTGGCAAAAATCCTGGTGATGTATGGGTAATCCCAAACGTCAAAAATAATCACGTGGAAAAAACGCTGCATCCTTGCCAATTTCCCGTTGAATTGGTGGAACGCTTGGTGTTGTCAATGACTAAAGAAGGCGATTGGGTTCTGGATCCATTTGCCGGGGTAGGTTCATCTCTCGCTGCTGCGCTCAAACATGGAAGACGGGCAGTCGGAGCAGAGTTGCTTCCCGAATATTGCAAAATTGCCAAAGAGCGAATGCAGCAAGGGACCGGCGGACTCCTGAAATCGCGCCCTATGAATCAGCCTGTATATGATCCTGCCAAAGCGGGCCGCTCTCTGACCACATACCCAACAAACCATGCGGAGACGACCAAACAACTCCGTTTGCTAGATAGCGGCAAGAAAAAATACGAGGTGACGCATGAAGATTGTTGAAACCTACTCCCACTTGAACGGCTTGGAATATCTGATCGTACATCGCCCCGGCTTATGGAAAGAGGTTCAGCAAGTTATAAAAATGGTTGATGCCAAATCCTGCCGGACAAAAGTCAGCAAAGAGGTTCGTATGCAGGGGGAATTGAAATACAGCCCCATTGAAATGAACAAGAAATTCACTGAATTGCTGGGTGGCAAAAAATGGAAAGAAAGCCGGGTTTCATATTGGGTTACCCGGGGAGAAAAGCTGATTCGCAGCACAATGGCGCTTCCTCCAGAAGAACAGAAAAAGCAGATAGAGGCTGCTGGAGAACATCCCATTTTTAGTTATAACCAAACCGATTTTGTAAAAGAACGGGTTGCCATCGAAGTGCAGTTCGGAAAATACGCATTCGTAGCATATGACCTGTTCGTCAAACATCTGGCCTTTTATGTGCGTGATGAAATTGATGTCGGCATCGAAATTTTGCCGATGAAATCGCTACAGGCAGAAATGTCCTCTGGCCCCGGTTATTACGAAGGTGAGCTGTACAACGTGATCCGCAACGGGCGCGGCGTGCCTGCCGTGCCGCTCGTCATGATCGGCGTTGCGCCTTAACTAAACATCAGGAACCGTTTTATGCAGTGGGAAATCGTCATCGGCTTGGAAGTGCATACCCAGCTTTCGACCAGCAGCAAAATCTTCTCCGGCGCTTCGACTGCATTCGGCGCGGAGCCGAATACACAGGCTGATGCGGTGAGCATCGCGCTGCCCGGCGTACTGCCGGTGCTGAACAAGGGCGCGGTGGAACGTGCGATCAAGTTCGGCCTCGCCATCGGTGCGCACATGGCGCCGCGCTCGGTGTTCGCGCGCAAGAATTACTTCTATCCCGACCTGCCCAAGGGCTATCAGATCAGCCAGTTCGATCTGCCGGTGGTGGGCAACGGTCAGGTCACTATCCATGTCCCTTCGACAGGCTCAGGGCGAACGGAAGAAAAAGTGGTACGCATCACTCGCGCCCATTTGGAAGAAGACGCGGGCAAATCGCTGCACGAGAATTTTCACGGTATGACCGGCATAGACCTCAACCGCGCGGGCACGCCGCTGCTGGAGATCGTCTCCGAGCCGGACATGCGCTCCGCTGCCGAGGCGGTGGCCTATGCCAAAGCGCTGCATACGCTGGTGCGCTGGATCGGTATCTGCGACGGCAACATGCAGGAAGGTTCGTTCCGCTGCGACGCCAATGTCTCGGTGCGACGTCCCGGCACACCGCTCGGCACGCGCCGCGAGATCAAAAACCTCAACTCGTTCCGCTTTCTCGAACAGGCGATCAATTACGAGGCGCGCTGGCAAATCGAGACGCTGGAAAACGGCGGCACGATACAGCAGGCCACCGTGCTGTTCGATTCGGACCGGGGCGAGACGCGCATGATGCGCACCAAGGAAGAGGCGCACGACTACCGCTACTTCCCCGATCCCGACCTGCTGCCGCTGGATATTTCGCCGCAGTGGAAAGACGAGGTGCGCGCCACGCTGCCTGAATTGCCGCAGGCCAAGCAGGCGCGTTATATTTCCAGTTATGCTTTATCGCCGAGCGACGCCGCTGTTCTGACATCCTCGCGTGAAATGGCAGATTTATTTGAGGGTGTTGTGAAGCACCTGCTGTCACAGGGAGTTGGCATTCTTACTTCCCCAAAAACTCCTTCAGCGGAAGCTCATGCAGGCCAGGTTGCAGCCAAGCTTGTAGCCAACTGGATCAGCGGCGAAGTCAGCGCGCAACTGAACCGCGACGGGCTGGACATCGCGCAATGCCCGATCACCCCACAGCAACTTGCTGGCATTCTCAAACGCATCACCGATAGCACGATTTCAAATGCCGGCGCGAAGGAAGTGTTCCGCGCTATGTGGGCTGAGGGCGGCGACGCAGACGCCATCATCGAAGCGAAAGGATTGAAACAGGTCTCCGATACCGGCGCAATCGAGGCGCTGGTGGATGAGATCATCGCCGCCAATGCCGACAAGGTCGCTGAATACCGTAGCGGCAAGGACAAGCTGTTCGGCTTCTTTGTCGGCCTGGCGATGAAGGCCAGCAAGGGCAAGGCTAACCCTGAGCAGTTGAATGAAATATTGAAACGCAAACTTGCCGACAGCAGCAAATAGATTGATCTGCCTCAAACATGCTTGCTTGACGCATGAGGTTGACGCAGCAACAGTAAATAGCCTAAATTACACTGCCCAACACAACCATTACTTAGGAGATAAACATGTCAGTCCTCGTTGGCAAACCCGCCCCCGATTTCAGCGCTGCTGCCGTGATGGGCAACAACGAAATTAACGGTAGTTTCAATTTCAAAAAGCACACGGACGGTAAATATGCCGTGATATTTTTCTATCCGCTGGATTTCACTTTCGTTTGCCCTTCCGAGCTGATTGCTTTCGATCACCGTCTGGACGAGTTCAAGAAGCGCAATGTCGAAGTGATCGGCATTTCGATTGACTCGCAATTCACCCACTTGGCCTGGAAAAATACACCCATCAATAAAGGCGGCATCGGCCAGGTACGCTATCCGCTGGTAGCTGACATCAAACACGAAATCTGCAAGGCTTACGATGTGGAAGCGGGCGGCGGTGTCGCTTACCGGGGTTCATTCCTGATTGACCGGGCCGGTTTGGTACGCCATCAGGTAGTAAATGACCTGCCGCTGGGCCGCAACATTGACGAGATGCTGCGCATGGTGGATGCGCTGCAATTCACCGAAGAACACGGTGAAGTTTGCCCGGCTGGCTGGAATAAGGGTAAAGCGGGCATGGGCGCATCTACTGAAGGTGTGGCGAAGTATTTAGCAGAACATGCCAAGGAATTATAAGCTGTCACAAAATTTTCACATTTTTTGCATCCCTTAAACTCTTCATGCAGGATGACAGCCTATCGGCTTCATCCTGGGTGATACGCTGATTGAACTCGAATACTTCCTCGGATCCATTCTCTTTTTTGCTGAATCCAACCCTGAAATTTGTTTGCGGTATCGCAATCAGCAACTCCATGGCTTTATAAAATTCCATGGACGCCATATACCCGTCGTTATGGAAGTACTCCGCATCTTTGGTAGCCAGAAGCTGAACCCCTGAATCAGTTTTAATCCAGCCCTTATGGATATTCCCTATGCTTGAATACATAACCTTGCCATCCTGTATCAGGGGTTCGCCATTCCTCATAATTATTTTTTTGACGGCCAGCTTAAAAATTCCAAATAGCGCCCCGGATTCCTTCATGGATACACTGACCAATACATTTATCCATAAATTATCCTTGGTTTCCCCGGTGATTCTTAACCCGCACCCGGTTTGTTGGCCCGCCCTGGAATAATAGAGCGCCTCCAAATACTGGTTCTGAGGGATCGTGGGGATGGGTGGGCTGGCAAGCGCGTGGACTGGCAAAAACACCCCGAAGAGAAACGCCAAATATTTCATGAAGTCCTCCTTTATAGAATCCTTAAAGATGCAAAGGAATTGGCACGGCGGAGTTTACCCTTGTTTCATATATCTCGTTCAGGGATAGATAATAACGCTACATGAGATAACAATGTTCAGTTATTCCTGGATACGCGAAAACACTAAAACCTCAGAGGACTAATTATGCGTTACTGGCTGATGAAAACCGAACCAAGCGACGTCGGCATTGACGATCTTGCCGCCCTGCCCGGCCAGACCGTGGCGTGGTATGGAGTGCGCAACTATCAGGCGCGCAACTTCATGCGCGACCAGATGCGCAATGGCGACGGCGTACTGTTCTACCATTCCAATTGCGCACAGCCGGGCATTGCCGGAATTGCAATAGTCAACAGCACCGCCTATCCAGACGCCACGCAGTTTGACCGCGACAGCAAATACTTTGACCCCAAGGCCACGCCGGAAACGCCGCGCTGGTTCAACGTGGATGTGCAACTGGTGCGTAAAATTCCGCTCATCCCGATCAAGAAATTGCGCCAGCATCCAGAACTGGAAAGAATGCGCACCCTGCAACGCGGCAACCGCCTCTCCATCACCCCGCTCGATCCGGCGGAGTGGAACTTCATCCTGAAACATCTGGTGCGCGACTAATGTGCCCTACCGTTCGCCCTGTGCTTGTCGAAGGGCTTAGCTTTACAGTTCGTGTGGTTCGACAATCTCACCACGAACGGTTCAACTAGAGACTGCATCAATGGAATGGTACGCAGCTTATCTGGCACTCGGCGCATTTGTCGGTTTCTTTGCCGGGCTATTCGGCATCGGTGGGGGCCTGGTGCTCGTACCCGTGTTGAGTTTTTTATTTGAGGTGCAACACCTCACCGCCCAAAACAATCTCCACCTTCTCGCCTTGGGCACCTCAATGGCCGCCATCATTCTCAGTGCTGTATCCAGCACCTATACACACCATAGCCTCGGCGCGGTCAACCTCACCATCGTGCGCGCCATCACGCCCGGCTTGTTGCTCGGCACAGCGCTTGGCACCTTGTTCGCCAGCCAAGTCTCGCCAGCTTACCTGACGGCATTTTTCGCGCTGTTCGTATATTTTGCCGCGTTGCAAATGTTGTTCAACCTCAAACCCAAAGCCACGCGACAACTGCCCGGATGCTTGGTGATGACATTTGTTGGGACCGGCATCGGCGCCATCAGCAGCCTGGTTTCCATCGGCGGCGGAACCCTCAGCATCCCTTTCATGCTGCGGCACAACATCCCGCTTACACAAGCTATCGGCACCTCCGCCGCACTCGGTTTGCCCATCGCTATCGGCGGCACAATCGGCTATATCGCGACAGGGCTAACACTGGACACCCTGCCGCCCAACAGCTTGGGATTCGTCTATCTGCCCGCTTTATTCTGGGTCGCACTTGCCAGCATCATTACTGCGCCGCTCGGTGCAAAAGCCACACACCGCCTGCCGCTCAAACTGCTGCGGAGCGGCTTCGCCGTGTTGTTGCTGGCGCTGGCGACGAAAATGCTGTTAAGAAGCCTCTGATTAGATCATCCATGCCCCCCGTATTATTGATGCAATAATGTCCCATGGTTTCTATACAACACGAATTACCCTCTTTCTCCTGCAAGGACTTTGAGAACACCCGGCCCTGCCTGGATGCCTTATCGGCAACCTTTGCACCCGCAGAAGTTGATGTGATACGCCACGCCTGTGAATTGGCTGAGCCGCTTTATGCCGGGCAAGCCGAACCAACAGGCGCACCACTGATACAACACGCGCTTGGCGCAGCTTCGATCCTGGTTGGCATGAACATGGATTTTGAAACGATAGCCGCCACCATCCTGCATGCGGTGCCGGACTATCTGGACGGTTGGGCGAAAGTGCTGACCGAGCGCTTCGGCCGCAATGTGATGGCCTTGGTTGAAGGCATCTCACGCATGGAGCAGATCCGGCAATTTAGCGAGATGCCCAGCCAGGACAAAAAGGAGAAGGAAAAAGGCGACAACGCCCAGCAGATCGAAAGCCTGCGCAAGATGTTGCTGGCGATGGTGGAAGACATCCGCGTGGTGTTGATCAAGCTGGCCGAGCGTACCCAGACCGTGCGCTGCCTGTCCGGCGCCAGCGCAGATCAACAGAGGCTGATCGCACAGGAGACCCAAAGTATTTTTGCGCCGCTGGCAAACCGTCTCGGTGTGTGGCAAATCAAATGGGAACTGGAAGACCTTTCCGTGCGCTATCTGGAGCCGGAGCTATACAAAAAAATCGCCGGGCTTCTGGATGAACGCAGGGTAGATCGCGAACAATATATCGTTGAAGTACTTTCCCGGTTAAAGCAGATGTTGGGTCAGGCTGGTTTGCCAGCCGAAGTGACCGGTCGACCCAAACACATCTACAGCATCATCAACAAAATGAAACGCAAGCAGGTGGCTTTCGGCGAGCTCTACGATGTGCGTGCCGTGCGGATTCTGGTTGATGACATCGAGGGATGTTACACGGCACTCGGGCTGGTGCATAACCTGTGGCAGCCGATTGCCGGCGAATTCGACGATTACATCGCGCACCCCAAGAGCAACAACTACCGCTCGCTGCATACCGCCGTCATCGGCTCGCGCGGCCTGACACTTGAGGTGCAGATACGCACCCATGAAATGCATCAGCATTCGGAATTAGGGGTCGCCGCCCACTGGCGCTACAAGGAAGGCGGGCAATCCGATTCCAAGCTCGATGAGAAAATCTCCTGGCTGCGCCAGATACTGGAGTGGAAAGAAGACCTAACTGATAAAGGCGACATACTGAGACAATTCAAAAATGAGTTGTTCCACGATCAGGTTTACGTGCTCACGCCGCAGGGCAAAGTAATTGATTTACCCAAAGGGGCGACCCCGGTGGATTTCGCCTACATCCTGCATACCGACCTGGGGCACCGCACCCGGGGTGCCAAAATAGATGGCAGCATCGTGCCGCTCAATTACAAATTGCAGAACGGACAGCGTGTGGAAATCCTGACTGTCAAACAGGGCTCACCGAGCCGGGACTGGCTCAATCCGGCACTCGGCTATTTGAAAAGCCCGCGCGCCCGGGCCAAGGTGCGGCACTGGTTCAAAAACCAGAACCTCGATGAAAGCGTCGCCCAAGGCAGAACACAACTGGATCGCGAATTGCATCGGCTGGGCATCACCTCCATCAATCAGGAAAAAATCGCGCAACGATTGCATTTCAACAAACTGGAAGATTTACTCGCGGCCATCGGACGTAACGAGATCACCCAACATCGCATCGCGGTCGCCATCCAGGAAGAGCTGCCAACCAGGGTGATAGAAACCGCAAAACCAATTGCCTCCAGACCTGCGGTTGAACGCGCCGCCACAGCAGACATAACGGTCGGAGGCGTGGGCAACCTGATGACCAGAATAGCCAAGTGCTGCAAGCCGGTACCACCTGATTCAATTGTCGGGTATGTCACGCGTGACCGCGGGATAACCATTCATCGTCAAGACTGTGCATTCATGCTGCGCCTGACGGAAAACCGGCGCGACCGCATGCTCAGCGCCCAGTGGGGTGAGTAGCGAAGAAAGCCAACGACTAAGAAATACTGCTACCGTGGAGCCTGGACGACAATATCGCCAACACTAACCCGCTTGACGACAGAACGCCCGATGAGTTCTACTCTGACAACCTGCCTGTTCTGCCCAAAACCACGCAGGTATTGACTGCAAGTATCCCACTTACAAAATGGAAAAAATGCCCTATTCATTGGCGCCAGCTCTCTTTCTCATCCCCAGCAGTTTGTAAATTGGCGCTGGAATAACACTGAACCGTATGCGATGAATAATCTGGCAGCCATACAATCCGTGCAGATGCGGCAGATGATTGCAGCGAGCAATATGTCGCTGGTTACCAGTACACTGTTGGCTGCGATTCTTGCTTACATGCAGCGTGATGTAATCGGTTTTGCAGTGGTTATTGCCTGGTTTTCCCTCGTTGTGTTGGTCGCGCTTTCACGAGCCGCGCTCGCTATGGTTTACCGGCATTCTCCTGCGGATGATGGTGCGGCCACTCATGTCCGGCTGGTGCGGTTTCGTCTCGGCGTTCTGGCTGCCGGCATGGTGTGGGGCTCGGCTGGTTTTCTGCTGTTCCCCGCCCATCATCCGCAGCACCAGATGTTTCTAATCTTTATGCTTGCCGGTTTGACGGCTGGCGGCGTGGTTTCCTATTCAGCCGATCTGCTCAGCGGCATTGTATTTTCCGTATCTGTTCTCGTGCCGCTGGTAGCGCGTTTGTTTGTTGCTGGGGACAGTTTGTCTATCGCGATGGCGATGGCGGCCATGTTGTATCTCGGCTTCATGATCATGAGCCTGCGGCATATTAACCGGAATCTATGCGAGAACATCGTGTTGCGCCTCGATGCCGCCACACGCGAGAAAATAGTGAGGGCAAGCGAAGAACGCTATCGTTTGTTGCTGAGCCATTCGCCTATTGGTATTTTTCATTACGACACCAACCTCGTCATCACTTTTTGCAATGATCGCTTCGCCGATATACTGCACAATTCCATCGAGCGCATCATCGGGTTGGATATGAAGCTTCTCAAGGATCAGGCTGTCCTGCCAGCCTTGCGGAAGGCCATCGAAAGCGAAAGCAGCTATTACGAAGGTCATTATAGCGCCACCTTCAGCGATGCCAGCATATGGATAGCCATGACCTGCGCACCTTCACGGGATGACACTGGACACATCCTGGGCGGTATCGCCATCGTTCAGGACATCACCGACCGCAAGCAGATTGAGGAATCCCTTGAGGAGAACCGGGAGAAGTTTCGTGGTTTGAGTGAAGCCGCGTTTGAAGCAATCTTCATCTCTGAAAATGGCCAATGCCTGGAGCAAAATTCGCGCGCTCAAGAGATGTTTGGATATACCGCAGAAGAAGCCATCGGCAGGCTGGGCACGGAATGGATAGTTCCGGAGAATCGCGGCCTTGTGATGAACAACATGATGTCCGGTTACGAGTTGCCCTATGAAGCCACAGGATTACGCAAGGACGGATCAACATTCCCAGCGTCTATTCGCGGAAGGATGATGCACTACAAAGGCAGAAATGTTCGAGTTACGTCGATGAGAGACATTTCCGGGCAAAAGCAAGCCGAAGCCGATCTGCGTATCGCCGCCATCGCCTTTGAGTCTCAGGAAGGCATGCTGGTCACCGATGCCAACAGTGCAATTCTTCGGGTAAACAATGCCTTCACCAGGATCACCGGCTACACCGATGAAGAAACCATAGGCAAGAACCCGCGCCTGCTCAGTTCTGGTCGTCAAGATGTAAATTTCTACGCGGCTATGTGGAAAAGTATCAATAACATCGGTTCATGGGAAGGCGAAATCTGGAACCGGCGCAAAAATGGTGAAATCTATCCGGAATATCTCGTCATTACCGCAGTGAAAGACCCGGGCGGCAGCGTCACCAATTACGTTGCCACATTTAACGACATCACCGTAAGCAAGGCGGCGGCGGATGAGATCGAGAATCTGGCATTCTACGACCACCTCACTGGCCTGCCCAACCGGCGGCTTCTCGTGGACCGGCTCAAGCAGGCCTTGGCCTCCAGCGCCCGCAGTGGCAGAGAAGGTGCGCTGTTGTTTATTGACCTGGATAATTTTAAGACCCTCAATGACACCCTCGGCCATGACATCGGTGATCTGCTCTTGCAACAGGTCGCGCAACGTTTGGAATCCTGCGTGCGCGAAGGCGACACCGTGGCTCGCCTAGGTGGAGACGAGTTCGTGGTAATGCTGGAAGACTTGAGCGGACAATCTGTAGAAGCAGCGGCACAGACGGAAGCCATCGGCGAGAAAATTCTCGCTGCGCTCAACCAGCCATACCAGCTTGCTTCGGTCGCCTACCACAATTCGCCCAGCATCGGCGCCGTCCTGTTTACCGACCACCAACAGTCGCTGGATGAACTGTTGAAACAAGCCGACATCGCCATGTATCAGGCCAAGAAAGCCGGCCGCAACACCCTGCGCTTCTTCGATTCGCAGATGCAGGACACCGTCAACGCCCGCGCAGTTCTCGAGGGCCAATTACGCAAAGCGCTTGAAGACCGGCAATTCCATTTGTACTACCAAATCCAGGTGGGCAGTTCTCGCCGCCCAGCGGGCGCAGAAGCCTTGATCCGCTGGCTTCATCCTGAGCGCGGCCTGGTGTCTCCCGCACAATTCATCCCGCTGGCGGAGGAAACCGGGTTGATATTACCCATCGGTCAATGGGTGCTGGAGACGGCGTGCGCCCAGATCAAAGCATGGCAGCAAGATGTGCTGACCCGCGACCTCGTGCTTGCGGTGAACGTGAGCGCCAAACAATTCCACCAGGCTGAATTCGTTGCTAAAGTGCAAGACGCCGTGCAACGCCATGCCATCAATCCGATGCGGCTCACGCTGGAACTGACTGAAAGCCTGTTGCTGGACAATATCGAAGACATCATTGCCACCATGAATGCATTGAAGGAAATCGGTGTCCGTTTCTCATTGGACGATTTCGGCACCGGCTATTCATCTTTGCAATACCTCAAACGGCTGCCGCTTGATCAACTCAAGATAGACCAGTCTTTCGTACGCAACCTTGCCTCCGACAACAGCGATAAAGCGATCGTGCGCACCATCATTGCCATGGCGCACAGTCTGAACCTGAAGGTCATTGCAGAAGGGGTGGAGACGGAAGAGCAACGGCAGATCCTCCTGAACAAAGGCTGCACGCACTATCAGGGGTATCTGTTCGGCAAACCGGTGCCGATTGAGTTGTTTGAGAAGCAGATAAAGCGGGGCTGATTGATTTTTGATTTTTAAGATATGCACTATTTCTTCATGCACACCAAACAATAAAGCCGGACAAGTCCGGCTTTATTGTTTGGTGCAGTAATGCCGCTTATTCGCCTGCAGCTTCGACGGGTTGCGCCTCAGATGGGCGATCCATCAGTTCGACCAACGCCATAGGCGCATTGTCGCCCTTGCGAAAACCAAACTTGAGGATGCGCGAGTAGCCGCCGTTGCGGGCTGCATAACGCGGGCCGAGTTCGTCGAACAGTTTGACCACCATTTCGCGGTCACGCAGGCGGGAAAACGCCAAGCGGCGGTTAGCCAGGCTGGGGTTCTTGCCCAGGGTCAGGATCGGTTCCGCCACACGGCGCAGTTCTTTGGCCTTGGGCAGTGTAGTCTTGATGACTTCATGGCGCAACAGGGAAACGGTCATGTTACGCAGCATGGCCAAGCGGTGGCTGCTGGTGCGATTGAGTTTTCGTAGTCCTAAACGGTGACGCATGATTATCCTCTCTTACCTCTCAACAGATACGGGCCAGTTTTCTAATTTCATGCCCAGCGACAGGCCATGCTCGGCCAGCACCTGCTTGATTTCGTTCAGTGACTTGCGGCCCAGGTTAGGGGTGCGCAGCAAATCATTTTCCGTGTATTGAATCAGATCACCGATATAGTGGATGCTTTGGGCCTTGAGGCAATTCGAAGAGCGCGGGGTCAGCTCCAAATCGTCCACCGGGCGCAGCAGCATCGGATCAACCTTGGGCGCTTGCGGCTTCTCTATTTGGGTAGGCGTGCCTTCCAAAGCGGCAAATACGGAGAACTGCTCTACCAGAATACGGGCTGCGTAACGAATAGCCTCTTCCGGGTCGATGGCGCCATTGGTTTCGATGTCTATTATCAGCTTATCCAGGTCGGTGCGCTGCTCCACACGCGCGCTTTCCACAGCGTAACTGACGCGGTGCACCGGGCTGAACGAGGCATCCAGCGCGATATAGCCAACCGCCCGGGTTTCGCCGTAGGTCTGGCGCGAGATGGCAGAAACATAGCCGCGCCCTCGCTCAATCTTGATCTCCATGTCCAACTTGCCACCCGCAGTCAGTTGCGCAATGACGTGTGAGGGATTGATCACTTCGGTATCGGCGCTGACAACAATGTCACCTGCGGTAACCACGCCTGCACCTTCCTTCTTTAGTGTCAGCACGGCCTCGCTGGAATTATGCAACTTGAGCACCAGCCCCTTCAGGTTAAGCAGAATTTCCACAACATCTTCCTGCACACCGTCAATGGAGGAATATTCATGCAACACGCCAGCAATCTTGACTTCGGTTGGGGCGAAACCCGGCATGGAGGACAGCAGGATACGGCGCAGGGCGTTGCCCAGTGTGTGTCCATAGCCACGCTCGAAGGGCTCCATCACTACTTTAGCTTGAGTGCTGGAAATTCTTTGCACTTCAATGATGCGGGGTTTCAGAAAATCATTTTTTTGCATATCCGACTCCGCGTGGATTACTTGGAATACAACTCGACCACGAGATGTTCGTTAATCGTGGCAGGCAGTTCAGAACGCTGAGGTTTGGCCTTGAATGTTCCTTTCATTGCCTTGGCATCGACTTCGATCCATTCCGGGAAACCGCGTTGCTCGGCGGCTTGCAATGCAGCCTTGATGCGCAATTGCGCCTTGGCCCTTGCGGCAACTTCGACCACATCACCGGGACGAACTTGATAGGACGGAATGTTGACGCGCTTGCCATTCACCAGGACACCGTTGTGGCGTACCGTCTGGCGCGCTTCGGAGCGCGATGCGCCGAAACCCATACGGTAGGACACGTTATCCAGGCGCGATTCCAGCAGTTGCAGCAGGCTTTCACCGGTAATGCCGCGCTGCATTTCAGCGGAGCGGTAAGTCAGGCGGAACTGGCCTTCGAGCAAGCCATAAATGCGACGCAACTTTTGTTTTTCACGCAACTGGCCGCCGTAGTCGGACATGCGGGTGTTTTTCTTTTGTCCGTGCTGGCCGGGCGGATAGGCTCGGCGCTCCACCGCACACTTGTCGGTAAAACACTTTTCGCCTTTCAGAAACAGCTTCTCGCCTTCGCGGCGGCACTGACGGCACTTTGCATCAAGATTTCTAGCCAAGGCTATCTCCCAAAAATTAGATACGACGCTTTTTCGGCGGGCGGCAGCCGTTGTGCGGCACCGGCGTGATGTCGGAAATGCTGGTGATCTTGAAGCCCGCAGCATTCAACGCACGCACTGCCGACTCACGGCCGGGGCCGGGGCCCTTGATGCGTACTTCGAGGTTCTTCACTCCGCATTCCACCGCTGCCTTGCCAACCTGCTCCGCAGCAATCTGCGCCGCGAACGGTGTGCTCTTGCGCGAACCCTTGAAGCCGTTGCTGCCACTGGTGGACCAAGCCAAGGCATTACCCTGGCGATCGGTGATCGTCACGATGGTGTTGTTGAAAGAAGCGTGCACATGGGCGATGCCCTCGGCTACGTTCTTTTTGACTTTCTTGCGCACTCGCGTGCTGGCTTTGACCATGGCTCAAATATCCCCTATTAAATTATTTCTTGGCGCCAGCGATAGACTTGCGCGGACCCTTGCGGGTGCGCGCATTGGTGCGGGTGCGTTGGCCGCGCACCGGCAAGCCGCGGCGGTGACGCACACCGCGGTAGCAACCCAGATCCATCAGACGCTTGATATTCATGGAAATTTCGCGGCGAAGATCGCCTTCCACCGTAAACTTGCCAACCTCGTCGCGCAGCTTGTCCATCTCAGCATCGGAGAGATCTTTAACCTTGGTGGATGTTTTTACTCCGACAGCGGTGCAGATTTTATCCGCGCGCGCGCGACCAATACCATAAATCGCAGTCAGCGCAATTATGGCGTGCTGGTGGTTTGGAATGTTTACCCCTGCAATACGAGCCATGCAGCTACCCTATCATCAAAATTTACAATTATACCACCCAGGAAAGACTGGATTCAATCAGCCCTGGCGTTGTTTGTGGCGCGGATCACTGCTGCAGATTACGCGCACTACCCGCTTGCGCCGCACTACCTTGCAGTTACGGCAAACTTTTTTTACCGATGCTTGTACTTTCATTTGCTTCTCCTCAATACCTATGCTGTCACTACTTGGCGCGGAATACGATACGTCCCTTGGTCAAATCATATGGCGTCAATTCAACCGTCACCTTATCCCCAGGCAGGATGCGAATATAGTGCATGCGCATCTTTCCGGAAATATGCCCCAACACTATATGTTCATTTTCCAGTTTAACGCGAAAAGTCGCATTGGGAAGCGATTCCACAATTTCCCCCTGCATTTGTAACACGTCTTCTTTGGCCATCAACGAGCCAACCCGCCTTTAAAATTTGCCTTCTTCAGCAAGTTCTCATACTGATGTGTCATCAAGTAAGATTGCACCTGCGCCATAAAATCCATCGTCACCACCACAATAATCAGCAATGATGTGCCGCCGAAATAAAACGGCACATTCCACTTTACCACCAGAAATTCAGGCAGCAAACACACCAGCGTTACATACACCGCGCCGATCAGAGTCAGCCGCATCATGATCTTTTCGACGTAGAGCGCAGTCTGCTCGCCGGGGCGGATGCCGGGCAGGAAGGCACCGCTTTTTTTCAGGTTATCTGCAGTTTCTTTCGGGCTGAACACCAGCGCCGTATAAAAGAAACAGAAGAAGATAATCGCCGTCGCGTACAACAATACATATATCGGTTGGCCGGGAGACAGTTTATCGCTGATATCCTTCAGCCATGTCATTCCGGACCCGCTACCAAACCAACCCGCCAGTGTCGCCGGGAACAGAATGATGCTGGAGGCGAAAATCGGAGGAATTACGCCGGCCATGTTCAGCTTCAATGGCAGATGTGAACTCTGCCCGCCATACACCTTGTTGCCCACCTGGCGCTTGGCATAATTCACCAGTATCTTGCGATGACCGCGCTCAACAAACACCACCAATGCCGTGATCCCAATTGCGCCGAAGAACAGCAACAGCACCAGCGGGATAGAGAATGCACCGGTACGCGCCATTTCCAGCGTATTTCCAATCGCACTTGGCAAGCCGGCGGCAATCCCCGCGAATATGATCAACGAAATGCCGTTGCCCAAACCGCGCTCGGTTATCTGCTCGCCCAGCCACATCAAGAAAATTGTGCCGGTAACCAGAGTAATTACCGTAGTCAACTGGAACATCATACCTGGATGCGGCACCAACCCGGCCTGCGATTGCAAAGCCGCCGAGATGCCAAATGCCTGAAACAACGCCAGCACCAAGGTGCCATAACGGGTGTACTGTGTAATCTTTCTGCGACCCGCCTCGCCCTCCTTCTTCAACTGCTCCAGATGCGGCACCGCAATAGTAGCCAACTGCATGATGATGGAAGCAGAGATGTACGGCATGATCCCCAGCGCAAAAATAGTAAAGCGTGATAACGCGCCGCCGGAGAACATGTTAAACATGCCCAGAATGCCACCCTTCTGTGACTTGAATAGATCCGCCAGCACCACCGGATCAATACCCGGCACCGGGATGTGCGCACCTATTCGGTATACCACTAATGCGCCCAACAAAAACCACAGACGTGTGCTAAGGTCGCCATACTTGCCCTTGCTCGCACCCTTCTTGCCAATAGAATTCAAGCTAACCTTACTCCGCGACGCTGCCGCCGGCAGCCTCGACAGCGGCGCGCGCACCCTTGGTGAGCAGCAGCCCTTGCAGTTTTACTGCACGCTTGAGTTCGCCGGACACTATAACTTTTGCGGTCAGAGCCGCAGCAGGCACTACACCAGCCTGCTTTAAAGCCAGCAAGTCAATCACGTCAACCGGCATTTTCTCCAGGTCGGACAAACGTACCTGAGCGCCGTCATAACGCGTCAGGGAAACAAAACCGCGCTTGGGCAAACGGCGTTGCAGGGGCATTTGACCACCCTCAAAACCAACTTTATGAAACCCGCCAGAACGGGACTTTTGGCCTTTGTGGCCGCGGCCACAAGTCTTGCCCAAGCCGCAACCGATACCGCGTCCAACACGGCGTTTGGCATGCGTGGAACCTGCGGCGGGTTTAAGTTTATTGAGTTGCACTTACGCCTCCCATTTAACCAGATAATAAACTTTGTTAATCATACCGCGCACAGCCGGAGTATCTTCCACTTCCACGGTCTGGTTCAGGCGGCGCAATCCTAGCCCACGCACACATGCACGGTGCGACTCCTTGGTGCCAATCACGCTTTTAACTTGCGTTACCTTGATTTTCTTAGCCAGCGCCATGATTACCCCTGAATTTCTTCTATGGTCTTGCCGCGCTTGGCGGCAATTTCAGACGGAGAATTAAGCGCCTGCAAACCGTTCAAGGTTGCACGCACCACGTTGTAGGGATTGCTCGAGCCGATGCACTTGGCCAGGATGTTATGCACACCCACCGCCTCGAACACGGCGCGCATCGCACCACCCGCAATAATTCCGGTGCCTTCCGATGCCGGCTGCATGTACACCTTGGCAGCGCCATGGCGGCCAATCACTGTATGGTGCAGGGTGCCATCCTTCAGATTAATCTTGACCATCTTGCGGCGCGCCTCGTCCATCGATTTCTGCACGGCTACCGGCACTTCCTTGGACTTGCCCTTACCCATGCCGATACGACCATCGCCATCACCGACCACAGTCAGCGCGGCAAAACCCATAATGCGGCCGCCCTTCACTACTTTGGTTACACGGTTGATCGAAATCATCTTTTCGATGAGTCCGTCCCCACGATCTTCCGGTTGCTGCGTTTTTCCTTGCGCCTTAGCCATCATTCACCCCAGGTTAAAACTTCAAGCCATGTTCGCGCGCCGCATCCGCAAGCGCTTTTACGCGACCATGATATTTGTAGCCGGAACGGTCAAAAGCAACCGCAGCAATACCCGCACTCTTGGCCTTCTCGGCAATACGCTTGCCCACCACCGCAGCGGCCTTGGCGTTGCCGCCGTTGGCCAATTCCTTGCGCACTTCCGCCTCCAGGCTGGAAGCGCTGGCCAGAATCTTGCTGCCGCAATCAGAGACCACCTGCGCATAAATGTGCAGGTTGGTACGGTGAACTGTCAGCCGGTTCGTCTTTTGCTCAGCTATGCGTGCACGGGTTTTGCGTGCCCTGCGCTGACGCGTATCATTCTTGTTCAACATATCCGCCTCAATTATTTCTTCTTGGTTTCTTTCAGGATCACCACTTCATCGGCATAACGCACACCCTTGCCCTTATAAGGCTCCGGTTCGCGGAACGCGCGGATTTCGGCAGCTACCTGGCCAACCTGCTGCTTGTCATTTCCCTTCAACACGATTTCTGTCTGCGTGGGAGTTTCCACCTTAACGCCCTTGGGCATCTTGTATGCCACCGGATGCGAATAACCCAGCGTCAGATTCAAGGTGTCACCAGCAGCCTGGGCGCGATAGCCCACACCCACCAGCATCAGCTTGCGTTCATAACCACTGCTCACGCCCCTGACCATATTGGCAAGCAACGCGCGAACCGTGCCGGACATGGCATTCGCCTGCTTGGAATCATTGGTTGCCGTGCACAGCAACGCATCACCTTTGCGTTCAACGGCAACCTGGCTGCTCAACGCATGATTGAGCGTGCCTAGCGGGCCTTTCACGGAAACATCACCGGGGCCAAATGCAACCTCGATGCCTTGCGGCAACACAATAGGATTTTTAGCGATTCTAGACATAAATTACCCCGTTACGCGACGATGCACAACACTTCGCCACCCATTCCGTTGGCGCGTGCTTTACGATCGGTCATCAACCCCTTGGATGTGGACACGATGGCAATGCCCAAGCCATTCATCACCTTCGGTATGTCCCCGCAACCCTTGTAAATACGCAAACCGGGACGGCTGACGCGCTGGACTTTTTCGATCACCGGGCGGCCCGCATAATATTTCAAGCCGATTTCCAGCAGGGGCTTGCCGCCGTTGTTGTCAACTTTAAAGCCCTCCACATAACCTTCATCCTGCAATACCTTGGCAATCGCCACCTTGATCTTGGAGGAAGGCATCACAACGGTTACTTTTTCCGCCATCTGCGCGTTTCTGATACGCGTCAGCATGTCGGCAATCGGATCACTCATGCTCATAAATTCACCCTTACCAACTTGCCTTGATTACACCTGGAATCTCGCCGCGCATCGCGAATTCACGCAACTTGGTGCGGCCCAGACCGAATTTGCTGAATACGCCACGCGGACGGCCGGTCAACGCACAGCGGTTGCGCAGGCGCACCGGACTGGAGTCGCGCGGCAATGCCTGCAGTTTTTGACGTGCGGCGTAGCGGTCTTCATCGCTCAACTTGACGTTGGCAATAATCGCCTGCAGCGCGGCGCGCTTGGCGGCAAACTTCTTTACCGAATCGCGCCGTTTCAATTCACGGTTAATGACAGATTTCTTAGCCATTTTGCCCTCAACCTTTCAATGGGAATTTGAATGCCAGCAGAAGAGCACGGGCTTCCGCATCGGTTTTCGCACTGGTCGTGATGGTAATGTTCATGCCACGCAACGCATCAATCTTGTCATACTCAATTTCCGGGAAAATAATCTGTTCCCTGATACCCATGTTGTAGTTGCCACGACCATCAAAGGACTTGCCGGACAATCCGCGAAAATCGCGTACGCGGGGAATCGCCACCGTTACCAGGCGATCCAGAAATTCATACATGCGCGCCCTGCGCAGGGTGACCTTGCAACCAACCGGGTAATTTTCACGAATCTTGAAACCCGCAATGGATTTCTTGGACTTGGTCACCACCGGTTTCTGGCCGGCAATTTTCTGCATATCACCGACGGCATGTTCCATCACTTTCTTGTCGGCCACCGCTTCGCCCACACCCATGTTCAGAGTGATCTTCTCGATGCGCGGCACCTCCATGATGGATTTGTAGCCGAACTTCTTCATCAGTTCCGGAGCAACCGTTTTCTTGTAATAATCGAACAAACGAACCATGCTATCTCACCCCTCAAGCGTCAATCACTTCGCCGCTGGACTTGAAGACGCGCACTTTGCGGCCATCTCCCAGCGTTTTGATACCGACACGGTCAGCCTTTTTCGCCGCCGCGTTATAAATGGCGACATTGGAAGCATGGATGGATTTCTCTATTTCCACGATACCCCCAGGCTCACCCTTTACCGGATTCGGTTTCTGGTGCTTTTTGACCTTGTTGACCCCGCTCACCAGCAAACGGTCATCCAAGACGCTCAGCACACTGCCACGGCTACCCTTGTCTTTCCCGGCGATGACAATGACATCATCATTTTTTCTAATCTTGCGCATGATTTTTCCTTGGCTGCGTTATGCCGCCATTTTTTACAAAACTTCCGGTGCCAATGACACGATCTTCATGAAGCGTTCGGTGCGCAACTCGCGCGTCACCGGGCCAAAAATGCGGGTGCCTATCGGCTCCAGCTTGTTGTTCAGCAACACTGCCGCATTGCCGTCGAACTTGATCAACGAACCATCCGGACGGCGCACGCCTTTGGCAGTACGCACAACCACGGCACTGTACACTTCGCCCTTCTTTACACGGGCACGCGGGGCCGCATCCCTGATGCTAACCTTGATAACGTCGCCAATGCCCGCATAACGGCGCTTGGAACCGCCCAGCACCTTGATGCACATGACGGAACGCGCGCCGGTGTTATCGGCAACATTCAAAACTGATTGCATTTGTATCATTTATCAATCTCCAACTTTATCCGCCCACGGCGGCTAGTTTTGGAACCCGTTCGGGTTAGGCCGCCGCAAGCGACGGTGAAACGAAGCCGCGCATTCTATTCAAAACCAGCAACAAACACAAGCGCTAATTGCAAATAAATTGCCCGGCTTGAGCTTAAGCTGCTTGAGCCTTTTCCACCAACTTGGCGACGCGCCAGCTCTTGGTTTTTGCCAGCGGACGGCACTCTTCGATGTCAACTACGTCACCTGGATGGAACTCATTATTCTCATCATGGGCGTGATATTTTTTCGATACCCGCAACACCTTACCCAGTTGTGGGTGCTTGACCTTGCGCTCGACCAGCACGGTAACGGTTTTATCCATTTTGTCGCTCACCACCGTACCGGTCAGCGTACGTTTCAGATTCGTTGCACTCATTGCTGCGCACCTTTTTCCTTTAATATGGTTTTCACGCGGGCAATATCACGGCGCACCTTTAACAACTGGCTGTTATTGCTCAACTGTTGAGTCGCTACTTGCATACGCAAGCCGAATTGCGCCTTGGTCAGAGATAGCAACTCTTGCTCCAGATCCGCTCCGGATTTTATTCTCAGTTCACTCGCCTTCATAATTACGCCCCTACCTGTCTGACTACGAATGTGGTGGCTATTGGCAGCTTGGCGGAAGCCAGGCGGAATGCCTCGCGCGCCAGCACTTCATCCACACCATCCATTTCATACAACATCTTGCCGGGCTGGATTTCAGAAACGTAATACTCCGGGTTGCCCTTGCCGTTACCCATACGCACCTCGGCAGGCTTCTTAGAAATTGGCTTATCCGGAAAAATACGGATCCAGATACGCCCTCCCCGCTTGATGTGTCGCGTCATGGCACGGCGCGCCGCTTCGATCTGGCGTGCGGTCAAACGACCGCGTCCAACAGCTTTAAGGCCAAATTCACCAAAGCTTACCTTGTTGCCGCGTGTCGCAATACCGTTGTTTCGGCCCTTTTGCTCCTTGCGGTATTTTCTTTTAGCTGGCTGTAGCATGTTTCACCCCCGACTTCCTTGCTTTCTTTTCCGGTTCAGCCACTGCTGGCGCGGCTACCTCTTCCAATCCGGTATGATCGCCCTTGTACACCCACACCTTGACACCGATGATGCCGTATGTGGTCTTTGCTTCGGAGAAACCATAGTCGATTTCGGCACGCAGGGTATGCAGCGGCACACGGCCTTCGCGATACCATTCGGTGCGCGCAATTTCGATCCCGTTCAGGCGTCCTGCACTCATAATCTTGATTCCTTGGGCGCCCAAACGCATGGCATTCTGCATTGCGCGTTTCATGGCACGGCGGAACATGATACGTTTCTCCAATTGCGAAGTAATGCTTTCCGCAATCAACTGTGCATCCACTTCCGGCTTGCGCACTTCCTCGATGTTCAGCGCAACATCCGGCAAGCCCATGCGTTTTCTCAGTTCAGCGCGCAGTGCTTCTATATCTTCACCCTTCTTGCCGATCACCACTCCGGGACGGGCAGTATAAATCGTGATTTTGGCGTTTTTTGCAGGGCGCTCAATAATTATCTTCGAGACGCCGGCTCCGGCCAGTTTTTTCTTCAGGTAATCGCGCACTTCGATATCCTTGAGCAGCATGCCGGAAAAATTCTTACTGTTGGCATACCACTTGGAAGTCCAGTTTTTAAGTACGCTCAACCGGAAACCGATTGGATGAATTTTCTGTCCCATAGTTACTTGATCCTCAGTTCCCGACGATTATTGTAATGTGGCAAGTCTGCTTCTCAATTTTGTAGTTGCGGCCCTTGGCGCGAGCCATGCTCCGCTTCAGCGAGGCACCCTCATCCACATGGATAGTGGTGACTTTCAGCTCGTCAATGTCCGCTCCATCATTATGCTCGGCATTGGCAATCGCGGATTCCAGTCCCTTCTTGATAATCACTGCGCCCTTTTTGGGGCTGAACGCCAGGATGTTCAACGCCTTGTCCACCGGCAAGCCGCGGATTTGATCCGCCACCAGGCGGCCCTTCTGAGCCGACAGGCGAACACCTTTTACTACTGCGGTTGTGCTCATCATGCCTCCTTATTTCTTGACCACTGCTTTTTTGTCGGCAGCATGTCCCTTGAATGTGCGGGTCAGCGAGAACTCGCCCAGCTTGTGTCCCACCATGTTCTCTGAGATATACACCGGGATGTGCTGTTTGCCGTTGTGCACCGCAATGGTCAGGCCGACAAATTCCGGCAGCACCGTGGAACGGCGCGACCAGGTTTTCACCGGACGCTTGTCGCTGGTTGCGCGCACTGTTTCCACTTTTTTCATCAAGTGCGTGTCAACGAATGGACCTTTTTTAATAGAACGTGCCATATTTATTACCCCTTAAACCTGAAAGCGGCGGCGGACAATCATGCAGTTGGTGCGCTTGTTGCGGCGTGTACGAAAACCCTTGGCCGGCACTCCCCACGGGCTGACCGGATTGCGTCCGGCTGCGGTCTTGCCTTCGCCGCCGCCGTGCGGATGGTCAACCGGGTTCATCGCCACACCGCGCACCGTCGGGCGCACGCCACGCCAGCGCATCGCGCCAGCCTTGCCGATGGAACGCAGAGAATGTTCGCCATTGCCCACTTCGCCGATAGTCGCGCGGCAGTCTACATGCACCTTGCGGATTTCACCGGAACGGAGGCGCAGTTGCGCATAAGCGCCTTCACGCGCCAGCAATTGCACCGAGGTTCCGGCGGAGCGCGCCAATTGCGCACCCTTGCCGGGTAACATTTCAATGCAGTGGATAGTCGAGCCTACCGGAATATTGCGCAACGGCAGCGAATTGCCCGCCTTGATCGGCGCTTCCGGCCCGTTCGACAATTGTGAACCCGCTGCTATGCCCTTGGGCGCTATGATGTAACGGCGCTCGCCATCCGCATAACACAGTAAAGCCAAATGCGCGCTTCGGTTTGGATCGTATTCCAAGCGCTCGACAGTAGCCGGAATTCCATCCTTGTCACGCTTGAAATCAACCACACGGTAATTCTTCTTGTGGCCGCCACCCATGTGTCGGATGGTAATGTGACCGTTATGATTACGACCGGCCGTCCTGTTTTTTCTTTCCAGCAACGCTGCATGGGGCTTCCCCTTATGCAGCTCTGGATTAACCACGCGCACTACGGCGCGTCGTCCCGGAGATGTCGGTTTAAGTTTGATCAGTGCCATGATATTTACCCTTGCTCATCCGCAGCAAAATTGATTGCCTGTCCGGTCGCGAGACATACGAACGCTTTTTTCCAATCTTTGCGCCGCCCCATAAACCTGCCGAAGCGTTTTTGCTTGCCCTTGACGCAGGCAACTTGCACGCTCTCAACATTCACCTTGAACATCAATTCAACTGCCGCCTTGATTTCCGGTTTGGTAGCATCGGATGCCACCCGGAAAATCACCTGCTCATTCTTATCCGCTACATATGTCGCTTTTTCGGAAATTTGTGGAGCGAGCAATATGTTCATTAAACGCTCATGGCTGAATTTGTTTTCGCTCATGCCAGTATCTCCTCAATTTTCGCCATTGCATTGCGCGTTACCAACACCTTGTGGAAACGTACCAGGCTGACCGGATCGGCTTGATGCGCCTCGACCACCAGCACGTGCGGCAGATTGCGCGAGGACAAATACAAGTTTTCGTCGAAATTGTCGGTAATGATCAGCACCCGGTCAGCTCCCATACCCAAACCCTTCATCCGCTGAGCCAGCAGTTTGGTCTTGGGTGCCGAGAGAGTCAGATTGTCTACTACCGTCAGGCGGTTTTCACGCACCAACTGCGAAAAGATGGAAGCCAGGCCAGCGCGGTACATCTTGCGGTTGACCTTCTGGCTGAAATTTTCATCCGGGCTATTCGGAAAAATCCTGCCGCCACCGCGCCACAATGGGCTGGACGCCATACCGGCACGGGCGCGGCCGGTGCCTTTTTGCGCCCAGGGTTTGTGTGTGCTTTTGGCGATCTCGCTACGGCCTTTTTGCTTGCTGTTAGCGGAACGGGCATTGGCCTGATACGCAGTCACCACCTGGTGAACCAGCGCCTCATTGTATTCGCGGCCAAACAGATCGTCCGAGGCGGTAACGCTGGTGGTCGCCTGGCCGTTATCATCAATAACTTTAAGCTCCATTATGCACCTGCCTTCACTGCCGGACGTACGACCACGTCACCGCCCTTGGAGCCTGGGACGGCACCCTTGACCAGCAACAACTGACGGTCGGCATCTATGCGGACGATTTCAAGATTTTGCACGGTGCGCTGCACATCACCGAGGTGACCGGACATGCGCTTGCCCGGGAACACACGCCCCGGATCCTGCGCCATGCCGATAGAACCGGGCACGTTGTGTGACTTGGAGTTACCGTGGGTAGCACGGCCTGAACTGAAGTGGTAGCGTTTGATAACGCCGGCATAACCCTTGCCTATCGTCACACCGGTAACATCAACCTTCTGGCCAACCTTGAACAGGTCCACCCCCATCGTGCCGCCTGCCTGCAAGCTGCCCAGCTGTTCCGGGGTGGCGGTGAATTCTTTCAGTACGCTACCCGCTACCACGCCCGCTTTGGCGAAATGACCCGCCGCAGCTTTGTTCACACGGCTTGCGCGGCGTGTGCCAAATGCAACCTGCACGGCGCTGTAACCATCTGTGGAAGCGGATTTGATTTGGGTAATGCGATTATTGGACACGTCCACAACTGTTACCGGCAACGATGTGCCATCGTCGGTAAAGATGCGTGTCATGCCAATCTTGCGACCGACAAGTCCTAAGCTCATTTTATTATCCTTAGTTTAAGGGGCTGACTTCAATTGGCCAGCCGATTCAATGCTACAACAACTTAGTTATTAGTCTCTAGTCGTTAGTTGGTTTTGTCCGCTACGCGGAACCTGCTTTAACTAACGTCTAACGACTAGCGTCTATCAACTGTTTTTATTACTGCAACTTGATTACGACATCCACACCCGCAGGCAGGTCCAGCTTCATCAACGCATCCACGGTTTTCTCCGTCGGGTCAATGATATCCATCATGCGCAAGTGCGTGCGAATCTCGAACTGATCGCGCGAAGTTTTGTTCACGTGAGGTGAACGCAAGATATCAAAACGCTCAATCTTGGTAGGCAGGGGGATCGGCCCTTTTACCACTGCGCCCGTGCGCTTCGCGGTATCCACAATCCGTAACGCGGACTGGTCGATCTGGTCATAATCGAACGCCTTTAGGCGAATACGGATTTTCTGACTTTGCATAATTTTCACTCTGCTTCTTGCAGCCATTAGTCCAGCTGCGGATTAAAGAACAAAATCGCGTGGCCGGAACCCCGCGAGGGCGCGCATTGTAGTCTGACTCAATAATCTTTGCAAACAAAAAACAGTTGCTAGCTGTTAGTCGCTAGTTGGTTTGTCCGCTGCGCGGAACTTGCTTTAACTAACGACTATCGTCTAACGTCTAACGACTGCTGTTACTCGATAATCTTCGCCACCACACCGGCGCCGACGGTGCGCCCGCCTTCGCGTATCGCGAAGCGCAGGCCTTCTTCCATCGCGATCGGGGCGATCAGGTTCACCGTCACCGAGACGTTGTCGCCCGGCATCACCATTTCGGTGCCCGCCGGCAGTTCGACCGCACCGGTCACGTCGGTGGTGCGGAAGTAGAACTGGGGACGGTAGCCCTGGAAGAACGGGGTGTGGCGGCCGCCTTCGTCCTTGCTCAGCACGTAGATCTCGGCGGTGAATTTGGTGTGCGGCTTGATGGAACCCGGCTTGCACAGCACCTGGCCGCGCTCGACTTCTTCGCGCTTGGTGCCGCGCAGCAGCACGCCCACGTTGTCCCCGGCCTGCCCCTGGTCCAGCAGTTTGCGGAACATTTCCACGCCGGTGCAGATGGTCTTGAGGGTGGGCTTCAGGCCCACGATTTCGATTTCTTCGCCGACCTTGACGATGCCGCGCTCGATACGTCCCGTCACCACGGTGCCGCGTCCGGAGATGGAGAAGACGTCTTCGACCGGCATCAGGAAGGCGCCTTCCAGCGCGCGCTTGGGTTCGGGGATGTAGGTGTCCAGCGCTTCGGCCAGCCTGAATATGGAGGGTTCGCCCATCTCGCTCTGGTCGCCTTGCAATGCCTTGAGTGCGCTGCCGATGACGATCGGGGTGTCATCCCCGGGAAATTCGTATTTGGAAAGGAGTTCCCGCACTTCCATTTCGACCAGCTCGAGCAACTCTGCGTCGTCCACCATGTCGGCCTTGTTCATGTAGACGATGATGTAGGGTACGCCGACCTGGCGCGCCAGCAGGATGTGTTCGCGCGTCTGCGGCATCGGGCCGTCGGCGGCGGATACCACCAGGATCGCGCCGTCCATTTGCGCCGCGCCGGTGATCATGTTCTTGATGTAGTCGGCGTGGCCCGGACAGTCCACGTGGGCGTAGTGGCGGTTGGCCGTTTCGTATTCGACGTGCGCGGTGTTGATGGTGATGCCGCGCGCCTTTTCTTCCGGCGCCGCGTCAATCTGGTCGTAGGCCTTCGCCTCGCCGCCGTATTTCTTCGACAGCACGGTCGTGATCGCCGCCGTCAGGGTCGTCTTGCCGTGATCCACGTGCCCTATCGTCCCAACGTTCACGTGCGGCTTGGTGCGCTCAAATTTACTCTTTGCCATGATTACATTCCTTCGATAGTAAAATTATTTCTTGCTTATCACTGCCTCGGCCACGCTTTTTGGCGCTTCGGTATAGTGCTTGAATTCCATGGTGTAGGTCGCGCGGCCTTGCGTTGCGGAACGCAGCGCAGTGGAATAGCCAAACATTTCCGCCAGCGGCACCTCGGCCTTGACCACCTTGCCACCACCCGCCATATCGTCCATGCCTTGCACCATGCCGCGACGTGACGACAGATCGCCCATCACCGTGCCGGTATAGTCTTCCGGCGTTTCCACCTCCACCGACATCATCGGCTCAAGCAGCACCGGGCTGGCCTTGCGCATACCGTCCTTGAAGCCCATCGAAGCCGCCATCTTGAAGGCGTTTTCGTTGGAGTCAACGTCATGGTAAGAGCCATCGAACAACGTCACTTTGACATCCACTACCGGGAAGCCAGCCAGCACGCCATTCGGCAGCGTATCTTCCAGCCCCTTCTTGACGGCCGGGATAAATTCACGCGGCACGGAGCCACCCTTGATGGCATCCACGAACTCGAAGCCCTTGCCAGCTTCATTTGGCTCGACTTTCAACCACACGTGGCCGTATTGGCCGCGACCACCAGATTGCTTGACGAACTTGCCTTCGACTTCAACCGACTTGCGGATGGCCTCGCGATAAGCCACTTGCGGCGCACCCACATTGGCTTCCACGCCGAACTCACGCTTCATGCGTTCAACCAGAACTTCCAGATGCAACTCGCCCATACCAGAAATAATGGTCTGTCCCGATTCCTCATCGGAGCGCACGCGGAAAGATGGGTCTTCCTGCGCCAAGCGATTCAGCGCCATACCCATCTTTTCCTGATCCATCTTGGTCTTCGGTTCAACCGCCACGTGGATCACCGGCTCAGGGAATATCATACGCTCCAGCGTAATTACCTTGGCCGGATCGCACAATGTGTCGCCCGTGGTCGCCTCTTTCAGGCCCACTGCAGCAGCAATGTCTCCGGCAAAAACCTCCTTGATTTCCTCACGCTCATTGGCGTGCATCAGCAAGATACGGCCAACGCGCTCTTTTCTGCCTTTGATCGGGTTGTAAATAGTGTCACCCGAGTTCAACTTGCCGGAATAGACGCGGAAAAAAATCAACTGGCCGACAAACGGGTCGGTCATGATCTTGAATGCCAGCGCCGAAAACGGCTCATCGTCGTTGGCCTTGCGCTCGCCCATTGTCTCGTTTTCCAAGATACCCTTGACCGGAGGAATGTCGGTCGGCGCGGGCAAATAGTCCAGCACCGCGTCCAGCATGGCCTGCACGCCCTTGTTCTTGAAAGCGGAGCCACATAACATCGGCACGATTTCACTGGCGATGGCACGGATACGCAAGCCCTGCTTGATCTCTGCCTCGGACAGCTCACCGCCTTCGAGATATTTATTCATCATCTCTTCGGACGCTTCGGCCGCAGCCTCCACCATCTTCCCACGCCATTCCTTGGCAGTTTCCAGCAGGTCAGCGGGAATGTCGCGCAACTCAAACTTCATACCCTGAGTGGCGTCGTCCCAATAGATCGCTTTCATCCGCACCAAGTCGATCACACCTTCAAACTTTTCTTCGGCGCCTATCGGCAACTGAATCGGCACAACGTTGGCACGTAAACGGGTACGCATTTGCTCGTACACCTTATAGAAGTTCGCACCCTGGCGGTCCATCTTGTTAACGAAAGCCAGACGCGGCACGCCGTATTTGTTGGCCTGGCGCCACACTGTCTCGGACTGCGGCTGCACACCGCCTACCGCGCAATACACCATGCAGGCGCCATCCAGCACACGCATGGAACGCTCCACTTCAATGGTGAAGTCCACGTGCCCCGGAGTATCGATGATATTGATGCGATGTTCAGGATAGTTCTTATCCATCCCCTTCCAGTAACAAGTCGTCGCAGCAGAGGTAATGGTGATCCCCCGTTCCTGCTCCTGCTCCATCCAATCCATCACGGCAGCGCCATCATGCACTTCGCCGATTTTGTGGGAAACGCCGGTATAGAACAGGACGCGTTCGGTGGTCGTTGTTTTACCCGCATCTATGTGCGCACTGATGCCGATATTGCGATAACGCTCGATTGGTGTTTTGCGTGCCACGGTAGCTACCTAAATAAATTATTATTATCCAAGCTTGTAGCCTGTAGCTGGTGGCTTGTAGCCGACCCAGTTTTGCTACTTGCTACAAGCTCAAATTAAAAACGGAAATGTGAGAAGGCTTTGTTTGCTTCAGCCATACGGTGCACTTCTTCACGTTTCTTGACTGCGCCGCCACGGCCTTCCGCCGCATCAATCAGCTCACCCGCCAAACGCATACCCATGGATTTTTCACCGCGCTTGCGCGCGGCCTCTCGCAACCAGCGCATGGCCAGAGCCATGCGTCGTGAAGGTCGCACTTCAACCGGAACCTGATAGTTGGCGCCGCCGACGCGGCGGCTCTTTACCTCAACCTGGGGTTTGGCATTGACCAGCGCCAGATTAAACACCTCAATCGGGTCTTTTCCGCTTTTCTTCACGATTTGTTCCAGAGCACCATAAAGAATGCGCTCGGCAACAGATTTCTTGCCGGCCGTCATCAGGACATTTACGAATTTGGAAAGATCCTGGTTGCCGTACTTGGGGTCCGGCAGGACTTCACGTTTGGGTACTTCTCTACGTCTTGGCATATCGACCTCGAATCTCTAAAAAATTATGCTTTTTTGGGGCGCTTCGCGCCGTATTTGGAACGGGACTGCTTGCGGTCTTTCACGCCAGTGGTATCCAGACTGCCGCGCACCATGTGGTAACGCACACCGGGCAAGTCCTTCACACGTCCGCCGCGTATCAGCACCACAGAGTGCTCCTGCAAGTTGTGCCCTTCACCACCGATGTAGGAAATCACCTCAAACCCGTTGGTGAGACGCACCTTGGCGACCTTGCGCAAAGCGGAGTTCGGCTTTTTCGGCGTTGTCGTGTACACGCGCGTGCACACGCCGCGCCTCTGCGGGCTCCCGCCAAGGGCGGGTACTTTGCTTTTTACAGGTTCGGCAGCACGGGGTTTGCGCACTAACTGGTTGATGGTTGGCATTATCTAATGTCCCTAAATATTCCTGAGGCCGCAAAACATTTTTCCGGCCCAAACGGATAAATTATCTATATATCAAAATGATGCAAAAACAACAGCCGTCACGGCAACCCTGCATTTTTTGCCGTGACGGCTAAAAAGACCGCGCATTCTATTGAGGAACGCCAGGCCTGTCAAGCAAGCTACGCATTGTCCTGCGACTCTATAGCTGGTTCAGCCTCGCTTAGTCCGGCATGTTGCACCATATCCAAACCCAACCGCTGCCTGCGGCGAGCAGTGTGAAAGGCCAAGCCGGTGCCGGCCGGAATTAAGCGGCCAACAATGACGTTCTCCTTCAAGCCGCGCAGATCGTCCTTCTTGCCCATGATCGCGGCCTCGGTCAGCACACGCGTAGTTTCCTGGAAGGAAGCCGCCGAGATGAATGAGTCAGTGGATAAAGAAGCTTTCGTGATACCCAACAACATATATTCGTAAGTCGCCGGTTGCTTGCCTTCAGCTTCCACGCGCTCGTTCTCCTGCAGCAACTCGGCACGCTCGACCTGCTCCTTCGGAATGAAAGTGGTATCACCCTCATCCATAATCTGCACACGGCGCAACATCTGGCGCACGATCACTTCGATGTGCTTATCGTTGATCTTCACACCCTGCAGGCGATACACGTCCTGCACTTCGTCGGTGATGTAGCGCGCCAGCGCTGGCACACCGAGCAAACGCAAGATATCATGCGGGTCTGCAGGGCCGTCCACAATCATCTCGCCCTGATTCACCACCTGTCCATCATGCACCAACACATGCTTGTCCTTCGGGATAAGAAATTCGTGCGGCACACCATCAACATTAGTAATGACCAGGCGTTGCTTGCCCTTGGTGTCCTTGCCGAACGATGCCGTGCCGGTAACCTCGGCCAGCATGCCTGCGTCCTTGGGCGAGCGCGCCTCGAATAATTCCGCCACGCGCGGCAAGCCGCCAGTGATGTCGCGCGTCTTGCTGCTTTCCTGCGGAATACGCGCCAACACTTCGCCAACGCCCACATGCTGGCCATCTTCCACGGTAATGATACAGCCGGTCTGGAAAGTCACCGAAATTGACTGCTCGGTGCCGGCAATCTTGATTTCACGCCCTTCCTCATCCAGCAGGCGTACCAACGGGCGCAACACACCCTTGCCTTGCGTGGCCGCACGCTTGGGATCAATCACCACCAGGGTGGACAAACCGGTCACTTCATCGATCTGCCTGGCAACGGTAGCGCCTTCTTCCACATTCTCGAAGCGCACGCGACCGGCGTATTCGGTGATGATGGGACGGGTATGCGGGTCCCAGGTAGCCAGCACTTCGCCGGCACGTACCGGACTGCCCTCGCGCACGGTGAGCATCGCGCCATATGGCACCTTGTGACGTTCGCGCTCGCGTCCGTGGTCATCGGTTACCATCACCTCACCGCTGCGCGCCACCACCACCAACCCACCGCGTATATTGCTGACAGTGCGCATGTTTGCGCTGTATTTCATCAGGCCGTTGGATTTACCCTCGACCTGGCTGGCCACCACGGTACGCGATGCCGCGCCACCGATATGGAAGGTACGCATAGTCAACTGGGTGCCCGGTTCACCGATAGACTGCGCGGCGATTACGCCGACCGCTTCGCCCACATTTATAAGGCCACCGCGACCCAGATCGCGACCATAACACTTGGCGCACAGGCCATAGCGGGTTTCACAGGTCAGCGGGGTACGCACATGAACTTCATCTATGCCCAGCGTTTCTATGGTTTCCACCATATCTTCGTTTAGCAAGGTGCCCGCCTCATACAGGGTTTCACTGGTTTCCGGATTAACAATGTCCAGGCTGGCAACACGGCCGAGTATGCGCTCGCTCAATGCCTCTATTACCTCACCGCCTTCTACCAATGCCTTCAGCGCGGCACCGTGGCTGGTGCCGCAATCATCCTCGATCACCACCAGGTCCTGTGTCACGTCCACCAGGCGGCGCGTCAGATAACCGGAGTTCGCGGTCTTCAGCGCGGTATCGGCCAGCCCTTTGCGCGCACCGTGGGTGGAAATGAAGTATTGCAGCATGTTCAATCCCTCGCGGAAATTCGCGGTAATCGGGGTTTCGATGATCGAGCCGTCCGGCTTGGCCATCAGGCCGCGCATCCCGGCCAACTGGCGGATCTGTGCGGCTGACCCGCGTGCGCCGGAATCCGCCATCATGTAGATGGAATTGAACGATTCCTGCATCACGGCCTTGCCCTTCTTGTCGGTGAGCGGTTTGCCACTGGCGCGATCGATCACCGGCTCACTGCCCAACTGATCCATCATGGCCTTGGCCACCAGATCGCCAGTGCGCCCCCAGATGTCCACCACCTTGTTGTAGCGTTCGCCCTGAGTCACCAAACCGGAGGTGTACTGCACATCAATTTCATGCACTTCTTTTTCCGCTACGCTGATCAGATCATTCTTCTGCGGTGGTACCAGCATATCGTCCAGGCAGATCGAAATACCGGCACGGGTGGCGTAGGAGAAGCCCATATACATCAGTCTGTCCGCCATAATGACGGTGTCGCGCAGGCCGCAACGGCGGAAGCTGGTGTTAATCAGGCGCGAAATCTCTTTCTTTTTGAGCGCCTTATTGATCAGGCTGAACGACAGGCCGACAGGCAGAATCTCCGACAGGATGGAACGTCCCACCGTCGTTTCGTAGCGCGTGCGTTTTTCCTGGCGCTCGCCGCTCCCGTCAATGTGAGCTTCCTTGATACGCACTACCACCTTGGCCTGCAGGTCGACATGCCCGGACTCGTATGCGCGTTGCGCTTCGGATACGTCGGCAAACATCGCTCCCTCGCCCAGCGCGCCGATTTTCTCGCGCGTCATGTAATACAAGCCCAGCACAATATCCTGCGACGGCACAATGACCGGTTCGCCGTTGGCTGGCGAGAGCACGTTGTTGGAGGCCAGCATCAGGGTGCGCGCTTCCATCTGCGCCTCCAGCGACAGTGGTACGTGCACCGCCATCTGGTCGCCGTCGAAGTCGGCGTTGAACGCCGAGCACACCAGCGGGTGCAACTGGATCGCCTTGCCTTCGATCAGTATCGGTTCGAATGCCTGGATGCCGAGACGGTGCAACGTTGGCGCGCGGTTCAGCAGCACCGGGTGTTCGCGGATCACGTCTTCCAGAATGTCCCACACCACCGGCTCTTCCGCATCCACCATGCGCTTGCCAGCCTTGATGGTGGTGGCCAGTCCGAGAATTTCCAGTTTGTGAAATATGAACGGCTTGAACAGTTCCAACGCCATTTTCTTGGGCAGGCCGCACTGGTGCAGTTTCAGTTGCGGTCCCACCACGATCACTGAGCGGCCCGAATAATCCACGCGCTTGCCCAGCAAGTTCTGGCGGAAACGCCCGCCCTTGCCCTTGATCATATCGGCCAGCGATTTCAACGGGCGCTTGTTGGCTCCGGTCATCGCCTTGCCGCGGCGGCCATTGTCCAGCAAGGAATCCACCGACTCCTGCAACATGCGCTTTTCGTTGCGCACGATAATTTCCGGCGCCTTCAGTTCCAGCAGGCGCTTCAAGCGGTTATTGCGGTTAATCACGCGGCGGTACAGGTCATTCAGGTCGGAAGTCGCAAAGCGGCCACCGTCCAGCGGCACCAGCGGGCGCAACTCCGGCGGCAGCACCGGCAGCACTGTCATGATCATCCACTCGGGCTTGATGCCGGAAGACTGAAACGCCTCAAGTATTTTCAGGCGCTTGGCAAATTTCTTGATCTTGGTTTCGGAAGTCGTGCCTTCCAGTTCGGCGCGCAGCTTTTCCACCTCGGCAGGCACGTCCAGCGCGCGCAGCAACGCGCGCACCCCTTCCGCCCCCATCACCGCAGAAAACTCATCGCCATGCTCTTCCAACTTGGCGAGATAATCATCTTCGGACAGCAACTGGCCGCGGTTGAGCGGCGTCATGCCGGGTTCAGTCACCACATAAGCCTCGAAATATAGCACGCGCTCGATATCGCGCAAGGTCATGTCCAGCACCATGCCCAAGCGCGATGGCAGCGACTTGAGGAACCAGATATGTGCAACCGGCGACGCCAGCTCGATGTGGCCCATGCGCTCGCGGCGCACCTTGGACAGCGTCACTTCCACACCGCATTTCTCGCAGATCACGCCGCGGTGCTTGAGTCGCTTGTACTTGCCGCACAAGCACTCGTAATCCTTGGTCGGGCCGAAAATCTTGGCACAGAACAGGCCGTCGCGCTCCGGCTTGAAGGTGCGGTAGTTGATGGTTTCCGGCTTCTTCACTTCACCGTAGGACCAGGAGCGAATTTTCTCCGGCGAAGCCAACCCGATCTTGATCGCGTCGAATTCTTCCTTTTGCGTTACCTGCCTGAATAAATCCAGCAATGCTTTCATGTGTAACTCCTTGTTAGAGGACTGAGTGCTGAGGACTCAGGGCTGAGTAAACCCCTACTCAGCACCCGGTCCTCAGTCCTGCTTTAGTGGCGTTCCAGATCGATATCGATACCCAGGGAGCGGATTTCCTTGGTCAACACGTTGAACGACTCCGGCATGCCGGCATCAATCTTGTGGTCGCCCTTGACGATGCTCTCATAAACCTTGGTGCGCCCATTGACGTCGTCGGATTTGACCGTCAGCATTTCCTGCAAGGTGTAAGCCGCGCCGTACGCTTCCAGCGCCCACACTTCCATTTCACCGAACCGCTGTCCGCCGAACTGCGCCTTACCGCCCAGAGGTTGTTGCGTCACCAAACTGTATGGTCCGGTGGAACGGGCATGCATCTTATCGTCCACCAGGTGGTGCAGTTTCAGCACATGCATGTAACCCACCGTAACCGGGCGATCAAAGGCAGCGCCCGTGCGGCCATCGTACAGGGCTATCTGGCCGGAGCGCGGCAGGTCGGCCAGTTCCAGCATGGCCTTGATTTCCTCTTCGTTCGCCCCGTCAAATACCGGCGTAGCAAAGGGCACGCCACCCTTCAGGTTGCGGCACAATTCAAGCACTTCATCATCGCTAAACGTAGCGATATCCACAGTTTTATGCACATCGGTGTTGTATATCTTGCCCAGGAACTTGCGCACATCAGCAATCTTGGCTTGTGACTCAAGCATCATGCCAATTTTCTTGCCCAAGCCCTTGGCTGCCCAACCCAGATGTACTTCGAGTATCTGGCCGATGTTCATGCGCGACGGCACGCCCAGCGGATTCAGCACGATGTCGACCGGCGTGCCGTCCGCCATGCAGGGCATATCTTCCACCGGCACGATACGCGACACCACACCCTTGTTGCCGTGCCGTCCTGCCATCTTGTCACCTGGCTGCAGGCGACGTTTTACCGCCACATAGACCTTGACCATTTTCTGCACACCGGCTTGCAGTTCATCGCCCTGTGTCAGCTTCTTTTTCTTCAACTCAAATGCAGCATCAAATTCCACCCGTTTCTGCGCCAGGCCTTCCTTGACCTGCTCCAATTGCGAAGCGGCCTCTTCATTACCGAGACGGATATCGAACCACTGATGATGCTCCAGCTTGGCAAGATACTCTTTGCCCAGCTTTGTGCCCTTGGCCAGCTTCATTGGCCCGCCATTGGCCACTTTGCCGATCAGCAGTTTTTCCAGGCGGGCGAACACGTCCGACTCGACAATACGCATCTGGTCAGCCAGATCTTTCTTGTAACGTTTCAGCTCATCCTCGATGATCTGCTGCGCGCGGGCGTCGCGCTGCAACCCTTCACGTGTAAACAACTGCACGTCGATCACCGTACCGGAAATGCCTGCCGGCACGCGTAAGCTAGTATCCTTCACATCGGAAGCTTTCTCGCCAAAGATAGCACGCAGCAATTTTTCTTCCGGTGTCAGCTGGGTTTCACCCTTAGGCGTGACCTTGCCCACCAGCACGTCGCCCACTCCGACTTCTGCGCCGATATGCACAATACCGCACTCATCCAAACGGCCCATTTGCGCTTCCGATAGATTGGGAATGTCGCGCGTAATTTCCTCCGAACCCAGCTTGGTATCGCGCGCCACTACCGTCAGTTCCTCGATATGGATGGAGGTAAATCGCTCCTCCGCCACCACACGCTCGGACATCAGGATCGAGTCTTCGTAGTTGTAGCCGTTCCACGGCATGAACGCCACCAGCATATTCTGCCCCAGCGCCAGCTCACCCATGTCGGTGGAAGCTCCGTCGGCAATCACGTCCCCGCGTGCAATCACATCCCCCATCTTGACCAGCGGGCGCTGGTTGATGTTGGTATTCTGGTTGGAGCGGGTGTATTTGGTCAGGTTGTAGATGTCCACGCCAACTTCGCCATGCGTCGTTTCCTCATCGTGAACGCGCACCACAATACGGCTCGCATCCACATAATCCACTCGCCCGCCACGCCAGGCTTGCACCGTCGTGCCAGAGTCCACCGCCACGGTGCGTTCGAGGCCGGTGCCGACCAGCGCCTTTTCCGCACGCAAACAAGGAACGGCCTGACGCTGCATGTTTGCGCCCATCAAGGCGCGGTTCGCATCATCATGTTCCAGGAACGGGATCAGCGATGCCGCCACCGACACCACCTGGGCAGGAGCCACGTCCATGTACTCGATCTTGTCAGGCGTGGCCAGCACGAACTCATTGTGCTGCCGCGAAGACACGATGTTGTTGGTGAATTTTCCCTTGCTATCCAGATCGGCGTTGGCCTGCGCGATGGTGAATTTGCCCTCTTCGATCGCGGACAAATAATCAACCTCGTCTGTTGCTTTACTCTTGACCACCCTGCGATAGGGCGTTTCGATGAAGCCGTAATTATTGGTACGTGCATACAGCGCCAAGGAATTGATCAGGCCGATATTCGGGCCTTCCGGCGTCTCGATCGGGCACACCCGGCCATAATGCGTCGGGTGCACATCGCGCACCTCGAAGCCGGCGCGTTCGCGCGTCAATCCGCCGGGGCCCAGTGCTGAAATGCGGCGCTTGTGCGTCACTTCGGACAGCGGGTTAGTCTGATCCATGAACTGCGACAACTGGCTGGAACCGAAAAACTCCTTGACCGCTGCCGAGATTGGCTTCGCATTGATCAAATCGTGCGGCATCAGGTTGTCCGCTTCGGCTTGGCCCAAACGTTCTTTCACCGCGCGTTCGACACGTGCCAGACCGGCGCGGAACTGGTTCTCCGCCAGCTCACCCACCGCACGGACTCGACGATTGCCGAGATGGTCGATGTCGTCGATTTCGCCGCGGCCATTACGCAATTCAACCAGAATCTTGATCACCGCCACAATGTCATCGTTGGACAGTATGGCAGAGCCCGTCAACTCTTCACGCCCGACACGGCGGTTAAATTTCATGCGGCCTACAGCCGACAGGTCATAACGCTCATCAGAGAAGAACAGTCCGTTAAACAGGTTTTCCACCGCGTCTTCTGTGGGCGGCTCACCGGGGCGCATCATGCGGTAAATGGCTACGCGTGCCGTCCACTGATCAGTGGTTTCATCGGAGCGCAGAGTCTGTGAAATATAGGCGCCCTGATCCAGATCGTTGGTATACAGCGTGTGAATCTTGGTGATCCCCGCCGCTTGTAACTGGCCGAGCAAGGTTTCAGTGATTTCATCGTTGGCGTTGGCGATGATTTCGCCGCTGTCCTTGTCCACCATGTTATGAGCCAGCACACGGCCCAGCAGAAAGTCGTCGCCCACCGCCAGCTTGTCGATGCCCGCCTCTTCAATTTCGCGGATGTGTCGCACGGTGATGCGCTTGCCGGCGGCCACAATCACCTTGCCAGCCTTGCCCGAAATGTCGAAGCGCGCTATTTCACCTCGCAGCCGCTCCGGCATCACTTCAAACTGTATGCCTTTTTTGCCCAGCAAAAATGTATCGAACTCGAAAAACTCCTTGAGTATTTCTTCCGGCGTATAACCCAACGACTTGAGCAAGATGGTAATTGGCATCTTGCGGCGGCGGTCTATACGGAAGTACAAATAATCCTTGGGGTCGAACTCGAAATCCAGCCAGGAACCGCGGTAAGGAATGATACGTGCGGAGAACAGCAGCTTGCCGGAACTGTGTGTCTTGCCGCGGTCATGCTCAAAGAATACGCCGGGCGAGCGATGCAACTGCGATACGATAACTCGTTCGGTGCCGTTGATGACGAAAGAGCCTGTATGGGTCATGAGCGGAATTTCACCCATATACACTTCCTGTTCTTTCACTTCTTTTACGGCCGCCTTGGATGGCGTGGACGCCTCCTTGTCCAACAGCGTGAGCCGCACGCGAGCGCGCAACGGTGATGCGAAAGTCAGACCGCGCTGCTGGCATTCCCTCACGTCAAAAGGCGGCGCTCCAAGGACATAGCTAACAAAGTCGAGGCGCGCATATTTGTTATGGCTCTCAATCGGAAAAATCGATTTGAATGCGGCCTGTAGCCCATTATTGATGCGCTGGTCAGGCGGCACTTGCGCTTGCAAAAAATCGCTATAAGATTCCAGTTGGGTGGACAACAAAAAAGGTACCGGCAAAGCACCGACCCGTTTTGCGAAACTTTTACGGATGCGTTTTTTTTCAGTAAAAGAATAGTTCATGATATCTCCACGGCCAAGGGAAAACAAAGTTTGCGAGCATCCGCCTTTCGACGAAATGCCTCTATACACTAACTCAGGTCAGGCATGACCTTTCCCTGTACAGAGTAGGCAAACCCATTGCCAGCGAAACGCTGGTAGGAATTTGCACCCCTGTAAAGGGATGCCGTGGTTGTAATGACACCAAGTGTCAACATCCACGCGCGGGCTATGCCGGAACTAAAAGACAATAAATAAAAATCTTATAGCTTGCTGTTCGCTGCCTTTTTAGAAATGGCAAAAGGCTGACAGCAATAACTCCTTCTCCCTAATCCTAATATAACTACCTAGCCATCCTGCTAGCCCGCCGAAAAACAGCGGCCAAATCGTTGGCTATTTCCCAGCGAGTTGAGGAGACGATTAGCTCCCCCCTGTTCGGGGAAGGGATTAAAAAGAAGGTTTGCCACCAGCCTTTTTTGCACGTGCAGTAACTATTTAATTTCAGCAGCTGCTCCAGCTTCAGTCAATTGCTTCAGGATGGCATCCGCATCAGCCTTATTAACGCCTTCCTTCACCGCCTTTGGTGCTCCGTCCACCAGATCCTTTGCTTCTTTCAGGCCCAGGCCGGTAATGGTGCGAACCACCTTGATCGTGTTTACCTTGTTGTCGCCAGCGGACTTCAGGATCACAGTGAATTCAGTTTGTTCAGCGGCGGCTGGAGCGGCAGAGCCCGCAGCGGGTCCGGCAACGGCAACAGCCGCAGCGGATACGCCGAATTTTTCTTCCATTTCCTTGATCAGCGCGGACAGTTCCAGCACAGTCATACCAGCAATTGCATCCAAAATATCAGCTTTAGTTACAGCCATGTTGCTCTCCTAAATATATAATTCAAAAAATCCGTTTACCAGCTTTAAGCGGCAGCGGTTGCGCCTTCGTTCTTGTCGCGGATCGCAGCCAGTGTGCGCACGAACTTGCTGGTCGTCGCATTCATGGTTGCCATCAAGCGCGCAATCAACTCATTGCGTCCCGGGATTGCGGCTAGCACTTTTACTTCGTCCGCTGACATCACAGAACCGGCCATTGCACCTGCCTTAATCACCAGCTTGTCATTCGTCTTGGCAAAGTCATGCACCACTTTCGCTGCGGCGACCGGATCGGCGCTGATGCTATACACCAGCGGCCCGACCATTTTTTCGGCCAGCGCTTCGAATGGCGTGCCTTGCACGGCACGGCGTGCCAGCGTGTTTTTCAACACGTGGAAATACACACCGGAATTGCGTGCGGTAGCGCGCAATCTGGTTATGTCGCCGACTTCTATACCACGGTACTCTGCCAGCACGATAGTCTGGGCTTGCGCCACTTGTGCGCTTACCTCGGTCACTACCGCTTGTTTTTCATGCAGATTAAGACCCAAAGCCTTCCTCCATTTTCAATTGGAACACAAATAGCCAAGCTTCCAAAAAGCCAGGCTCTGGCGCTCCATCGTTAACAACTGCGTCCTGAAGTAAGGAAAAATCTCCCTGCTCGCGGGCACACCATCTACGTGGGTTTCAGAAGACAGTTGACAGAAAACAATCCTGTTGCTCCATCAACAACCTACCGAATATTAAGCCCTCAGGGCACCTACGGTCTTTGATAATCTGCCAATCATGCAGCAGTCCAAAGATTGCGAGCGGCATGACATAACATGCCGCAAATTTAAACCAAAACTTACCCAGCCAAACTGGCCTGTTCGATGCGTATGCCGACACCCATGGTGCTGGAGACGGACACCTTCTTCAGGTACACGCCCTTGGATGTGGCAGGCTTGGCTTTACTCAACGCATCAATCAGCGCCAGCAGATTTTCGCGCAACGCTTCCGGCGTGAACGATGCTCGTCCGATAGTACATTGCACAATACCGTTCTTGTCGGTGCGGTATTGCACCTGGCCAGCCTTGGCATTCTTCACCGCGCCCGCCACATCGGCAGTTACCGTGCCCACCTTGGGGTTGGGCATCAGTCCGCGCGGTCCGAGTATCTGGCCCAACTGGCCAACGATGCGCATTGCATCCGGCGAAGCGATCACCACGTCGAAATCCATCTTGCCGCCCTTGATGCTTTCCGCAAGATCTTCAAAGCCCACGATATTCGCACCGGCTGCCTTGGCTTCCTCTGCCTTGGCACCCTGGGCAAACACGGCCACGCGCACAGTTTTGCCGGTACCCTTGGGCAACACGACGGAACCGCGCACCAGTTGGTCGGATTTCTTGGCATCAATGCCAAGGTTCACCGCTACGTCTATGGATTCATCGAACTTCGCCTTGGCGGTTTCTTTTACCAGCTTCAGCGCATCGGCCAGCGGATACAGCTTGTTGCGGTCAACCTTGGCAGCCAGTGCCTTATAACGTTTTGAGACTTGTGCCATGTTATACGCCCTCCACGGTAATACCCATGCTGCGTGCGCTGCCAGCAATGGTGCGTACTGCCGCGTCCATGTCAGCCGCCGTCAGGTCGGGCATCTTGGTTTTCGCGATATCTTCCGCTTGCTTGCGGGTCAACTTGCCCACCTTGTCGGTATGCGGCGTCTTGCTGCCCTTCTGCACACCTGCGGCCTTCTTGATCAGAATGGTCGCGGGCGGGGTCTTCATGATAAAGGTGAAGCTCTTGTCCGCGAAGGCGGTAATCACCACCGGGATCGGCAGGCCTGGCTCCACGCCCTGTGTCTGGGCGTTGAACGCTTTGCAGAACTCCATAATGTTCAAACCTCGCTGCCCCAGAGCCGGGCCGATGGGCGGGCTTGGGTTCGCCTTACCGGCAGGCACTTGCAGTTTGATATAACCGACTATTTTCTTTGCCACGTTGCTACTCCTCGTCAGTGGGTTAAACGCATACCGCCGTTACTCCGGCACGCTCCCCGTTACAACACCAGCCGGTAGCTAGTAGCGTGTAGCCTGTAGCAAAAACGCTACCCGCTGCCAGCCACACGCTACCAGCTCCTATTTCAGGCCTTTTCCACCTGGCCAAAATCCAGTTCCACAGGTGTCGAGCGCCCAAAAATGGTCACTGCCACCCGCAGTTTGTTCTTGTCATAATTAACGCCTTCCACTGCGCCATGAAAGTCGGTAAACGGCCCTTCCTTGACGCGCACCGCCTCGCCAACCTCGAACAGCACCTTGGGCCTGGGTTTTTCGACCCCGGCTTGCATTTGTTGCATGATGTTCTGCACTTCATTTTCGCTAATGGGTGTAGGCTTCATCGCCGAACCACCCAAAAATCCAGTTACCTTGGGTGTGCTCTTGACCAAGTGCCAGCTTTCATCGGTCATGTCCATTTCAACCAGGACATAACCAGGAAAAAATTTACGCTCGCTGATTTTGCGCTCACTGACACTATTTTTACTGGACTTCATCTCTACCACTTCTTCCACCGGCACCAGTATCTGGCCGAACTTATCTTCCATACCGGCGCGCTGAATGCGCTCCAAAAGGGCGCGCTGCACGCTTTTCTCAAACTGAGAGTACGTATGAACAACATACCAACGCTTTGTCATTACTCACTCCGCCCCATCAGTTTATTGACCACCAACATCAGACTCGCATCAACCATCCACAAGAACAGCGCCATGACTACCGCGAACAAAATCACCATTCCGGTAGTCTGCACCGTTTCCTTGCGCGTCGGCCATACCACGCGCTTGGCTTCGGCCACAGACTCCTTGCTGAAGACAAGCAACCGCTTGCCTGGGTCTGTCGTCCATGCTACTGCAGCCGCCAGTAACAAACCCAGCAACACCGATGCCAGCTTCACTACTGCAGCGCTTTCGTGCAATGTATAAAATCCCGTAATACCCGCTATAACCAGCAGGAAAGCCACACCTAATTTAATCTTGTCAGCCATGCGCCTCTATCCTACCTGTATGGCCATTATTTGTATGGCCGTTTCTTGTGTGGCAGGCCAGGAGGGTCTCGAACCCCCAACCCTCGGTTTTGGAGACCGATACTCTACCAATTGAGCTACTGGCCTAAAAGCAGTCATTAGTCGCTAGCCATTAGTCGTTAGTTGGTTTTGTCCGCTGCGCGGAACTTGCTTTAACTAACGACTATCGTCTAACGTCTAACGTCTAACGACTGCTGTTACTCGATAATCTTCGCCACCACACCGGCGCCGACGGTGCGCCCGCCCTCGCGTATCGCGAAGCGCAGTCCTTCTTCCATCGCAATCGGGGCGATCAGGTTCACCGTTACCGAGACGTTGTCGCCCGGCATCACCATTTCGGTGCCTGCCGGCAGTTCAACCGCACCGGTGACGTCGGTGGTGCGGAAGTAAAACTGGGGACGGTAGCCCTGGAAGAACGGGGTGTGACGGCCGCCTTCGTCCTTGCTCAGGACGTAGATCTCGGCGGTGAATTTGGTGTGCGGCTTAATGGAACCCGGCTTGCACAGCACTTGACCGCGCTCGACTTCTTCGCGCTTGGTGCCGCGCAGCAGGACGCCGACGTTGTCTCCGGCCTGCCCCTGGTCGAGCAGCTTGCGGAACATTTCCACGCCGGTGCAGATGGTCTTGAGGGTGGGCTTCAGGCCGACGATTTCAATTTCTTCGCCGACCTTGACGATGCCGCGCTCGATACGTCCCGTCACCACGGTGCCGCGTCCGGAGATGGAGAAGACGTCTTCGACCGGCATCAGGAAGGCGCCTTCCAGCGCGCGCTTGGGTTCGGGGATGTAGGTGTCCAGCGCTTCGGCCAGCCTGAATATGGAGGGTTCGCCCATCTCGCTCTGGTCGCCTTGCAATGCCTTGAGTGCGCTGCCGATGACGATCGGGGTGTCATCCCCGGGAAATTCGTATTTGGAAAGGAGTTCCCGCACTTCCATTTCGACCAGCTCGAGCAACTCTGCGTCGTCCACCATGTCGGCCTTGTTCATGTAGACGATGATGTAGGGTACGCCGACCTGGCGCGCCAGCAGGATGTGTTCGCGCGTCTGCGGCATCGGGCCGTCGGCGGCGGATACCACCAGGATCGCGCCGTCCATTTGCGCCGCGCCGGTGATCATGTTCTTGATGTAGTCGGCGTGGCCCGGACAGTCCACGTGGGCGTAGTGGCGGTTGGCCGTTTCGTATTCGACGTGCGCGGTGTTGATGGTGATGCCGCGCGCCTTTTCTTCCGGCGCCGCGTCAATCTGGTCGTAGGCCTTCGCCTCGCCGCCGTATTTCTTCGACAGCACGGTCGTGATCGCCGCCGTCAGGGTCGTCTTGCCGTGATCCACGTGCCCTATCGTCCCAACGTTCACGTGCGGCTTGGTGCGCTCAAATTTACTCTTTGCCATGATTTTTCCTCATCAATACATTTAACGAAAGAACATCAACAAAATTTTTGGTGCCCATGGCGAGAATCGGACTCGCGACCTCTCCCTTACCAAGGGAGTGCTCTACCACTGAGCCACATGGGCCAACTCAAACTGGAGCGGGTGAAGGGGATCGAACCCTCGTCGTAAGTTTGGAAAACTTCTGCTCTACCATTGAGCTACACCCGCACGCTTTAAACTGCCAACAACATGCGCCCAAGCACACAATCACCACACCCAGCCCAGCCAAACTAATCAAACCGTAAGCAAATAAAACTGTAAAATTCAGACGTTTGGTGGAGGGAGAAGGATTCGAACCTTCGAAGGCAGAGCCGTCAGATTTACAGTCTGATCCCTTTAACCGCTCGGGAATCCCTCCAAACAGAACCCGCGATTATCCGTGTTCCTGATCAGCTTGTCTAGAGCCAAGTTTCACTCAAGCTTTTTACGTGAGAAAAAACGAGGGCCGAATTGTCACGGGAAGGTCAAAAACTCGCAATAGAGACTAATCATAGTAAGCATTGTGACAACCTCCATTTCGCATATAATTGTAACGGCGACCCCAATAACACAGCACCTATGTCCGCAATCCGCTTTCCCTTGCTGCTTGCCAGCCTTGCTTTGAGCGGCTGCGCTTCGAGCCACCACAACCCGAAAGACCCGTTCGAGCCGTTCAATCGCGGCGTGTACCAATTCAATGATACGGTGGATAAGACACTAATCAAACCGGCGGCAAAAGGCTACAACATAGTCATGCCAGCACTGGGCAAGACGATGGTGTCCAATTTTTTCTCCAATCTGGATGACGTTATCGTTACCATCAACGACCTGTTGCAATTCAAAGTGGCGCGGGCCGCTTCGGACGGCGGGCGCATTCTCGTAAATTCTACGATTGGACTCTACGGTTTGGTTGATGTAGCGTCCAAAGTGGGCCTGGAGAAACACAATGAGGATTTTGGACAGACATTGGGTTACTGGGGAATCGGCAACGGACCCTACCTGGTGATTCCCTTGTTCGGCCCTAGCTCCGTACGTGACGGTATAGGTTTATATGCGGACAGTCGCTCAGGCATGATGAGAAAGATCAAACATGTGGATACCCGAAACCAGTTGTATGCGACAAATTTACTGAGCAAACGCACCAGCTTGCTGAATCAAGAAAGAGTTCTAGATGAGGCCATGATAGACCAGTACTCCTTTATTCGCGACGCTTACCTGCAGCACCGCCGGAGCCTGATATACGATGGCAACCCGCCGCGCGAAAAATTTGATGATGACGATAGCGACAATGCGCCAGACAAAACTTCAGTCAACGGCAGTGATGGAGTTATTCAGCCTGCTTTAGCTGAAGCAGCAACCGTAGCCGCGCTTGTTGATGCTACCAGCGTCGAACCGTTGCCACCACAACAGCACAGTGTGCACCACATCTGGTCATCGCAGCACGAGGAGACACACTAATCCATACATGGACGCCCATGTACGGATTAAAACTATTGTAGACAGGGAACGAAAAAGGCTTGCGATACAGCAAGCCTTTTTCGTTGGATGTGAAATTATCCGAAATTTATCTTCCTGCGCGCAAAGCCTCGATACGCTCTTCCAGCGGCGGGTGGGTCATGAATAGACGGGACATCCCCTTGCCGCCGGAAATGCCGAAGGCAGCCATCTTCTCCGGCAGGGTGGCTTGCTCGTGGTTGACTTTCAGGCGCTCCAGCGCGGCAATCATCTTATTGCGCCCGGCCAAATTGGCGCCGCCCGTATCGGCGCGGAATTCGCGCTGGCGCGAAAACCACATCACGATGATGCTGGCCAGCACGCCCAGCACCAGTTGCGCCGCCATTTCGGCAACAAACGCACCGATGCCGGGGCCATTGCGCCCGTCATTCTTGAGCAGCACGCGATCCACCAGGATGCCGAACAGCTTGGCAAAGAAAATTACGAAGGTATTCACCACGCCTTGAATCAAGGCGAGCGTCACCATATCGCCGTTGGCGACATGACTGATTTCGTGGCCCAGCACGGCTTCCGCTTCGTCGCGGCTCATGTTGTGCAACAGGCCAGTGCTCACCGCCACCAGCGCGGCGTTGCGGTTCCAGCCGGTGGCGAAGGCGTTCACATCCGGCGCGTCATAGACAGCCACTTCCGGCATCCCGATGCCCGCCGCATCCGCCTGCCTGCGCACGGTTTCCACCAGCCAGCGCTCGGTCGGGTCGATCGGGTTGGTGATGACCTGCGCGCCCACCATCCGCTTGGCCGACCACTTGGACATGAGCAGCGAAACAATCGAGCCGGAAAAACCGATCACCACCGACAGGGTAAGCAGCGCGTTGAAATTAATAGCGCCGCTTTGGTCGAGCACCCTGTCCACGCCGAGCAGGCGCAACGTGATGTTAATGACGAAAACTACCGCCAGGTTAGTCAGGACAAACAGGAAAATCCGTTTCATGTACTTGCCTCCATCAACTATCAACCAAATAAAAGCGAGGGTAGTTTACCACCCTCCTCCGCGCTGCCTATGTTGGGCAAGCCGCGAAAATTTCAAGACGCCTCTCGACAAAGACAGGCTCGCGCGGTCAATTGGAACATCAACAGGTAAAATAGTTGCCGGGGCGTCTTATTTTACTTCACAGAAAAGAGCGCTTTTCCATTTGGCGTTGAAAGAGTGTAGTAAGAAAATGCCTTGCAGCAAACATATATCCGGTCGGGTAGTGTATTTCACCACTGGTTGCGTTAAAACATCCGGTGCAATTTGCATTGCACCCTACATCTACTTCGTCCCGCCCACAAATACCATACCCTGATCTTTTCAGCATTTTGATCGGAGGCATCGGGGTCAGCGGCATCTGAGCCAGCATCGCAATGGTTTTTATAACCAGCGGTCAAAGAATCTCGCATCATCACTGCCCAATGCAATCAAATAATGATTGCATTACACTGATTAACTGCCTATCATCTTCACCTTGAAAACCAAGCACGCCAAGACGCTCAATGCGATATTTACCAGGCCGACACTGGCTTCTCTGGCGTTCTCAGATATTGAAGCGTTAGTTGTTGCGCTAGGTGGTGAAATCATCGATGGCAATGGTTCACGCATGGCATTTATATTGAATGGGAAGCGCATGGATGCACACCGGCCACATCCAGGCAAAGAGGCAAAGCGATACCAAGTTGAAAATATACGCGACTGGTTTTTAACGATGGGAATTCAGCCATGAAAAATTCCATGACTTACAAGGGCTATACCGCCCGCATCGAATTTGATGACCGCGACAACATTTTTGTCGGTCGCGTGTTGTGCATTGAAGATGTAATTAGTTTCCACGGCGCAACGGTCACTACTCTGCGTGCCGATTTTCGCCATGCGATTGATTTTTACTTAACGACCAATCCCGTTCCGCAAAAACCTGCTTCCGGGAAACTGATGTTGCGCATTCCTAGCGAAGTGCATACGGCAGCATTGATCGCCGCTCAGTCTTCTGGGCAAAGCCTCAATCAATGGGCGGCTAACGTGCTTAAACAAGCCGCACACAATTGAAACGGCCTAATTACGTTTCTGCATTTTGATAGGCAGCGCGTAGGCTGGGGGGAGGCACGAACCCCAGCATTTGGCTTACCTTATGTTCGCTTTTGTTCCGACCACGTAATATCATCCAACTATTGCCCGTCGCAGCGGCAACAGTGTACACAGCCCACCCGATAAACCTGATATCTGCCATGCCCAACGCCGACTTGCTCGCCCGATCCATCGCTTCCGTATGGCATCCGTGCACGCAAATGAAGCGGCACGAGACTTTGCCGCTGGTGCCGATTGCGCGCGGCGCGGGGGTGTGGCTGTATGACTTCGACGGCAAGCGTTATCTGGATGCGGTGAGTTCGTGGTGGGTAAATTTGTTCGGGCACTGCAACCCGCGCATCAACGCCGCGATTACCGATCAGCTTGGCAAGCTGGAGCATGTGATGCTGGCGGGATTTACGCATGAGCCGGTGGTGGAGTTGTCCGAACGGCTCGCGCAACTGGCGCCCGCCGGGCTGGGGCATTGCTTTTATGCTTCGGACGGCGCATCGGCGACGGAGATTGCGCTGAAGATGAGCGCGCACTACTGGCGCAACCGGGGCAAGCCAAATAAATCAGGCTTTATCAGCCTGCAAAACAGTTATCACGGTGAGACGCTGGGGGCGCTTTCGGTCACAGATGTGGCGCTATTCCGCGATGCCTATGGTGCGCTGCTGAAACAGAATGCCACGATGACAAGCCCGGACTGGCGCGATGCGGCAGCGGGAGAAAGCGCCGCAGATTATGCGCTGCGTTGCGCGGACAACCTGGAAGCGCATTTGCAGCAGCATCACGATAGCATCGCCGCATTCATTGTGGAGCCTTTGGTGCAGGGCGCGGCAGGCATGGCCATGTATCACCCGGTTTATCTGCAACGCGCCCGCGCGTTGTGCGATCAATATCAGGTGCATCTCATCGCCGATGAAATTGCGGTGGGCATGGGGCGCACGGGGACGATGTTTGCGTGCGGGCAGGCCGGCACCCGCCCCGATTTCCTGCTACTGTCGAAAGGCATCAGCGGCGGCTATCTGCCGCTTTCGGTGGTGATGGCCGCCGATGGCATTTACCATGCGTTTTATGCCGACGAGATGGCGCGCGGTTTTCTGCATTCGCATTCCTACACCGGAAACCCTCTGGCCTGCCGTGCCGCGCTGGCCACGCTGGATATTTTCGGGCAGGACGATGTGCTGAGCGCCAATCGCGGCAAAGCCGCCTATTTCAACCGCATTGCCACGCCGTTGCGCGAGCATCCAAAGGTGCGCCACTTCCGCAACACGGGAATGATCTGGGCGTTCGAGGTGGATAGTCCGCACGCCGATTTTGCGCAGCGATGTTTTACGTTCGCGTTGCAACAGGAATTGCTGTTGCGCCCGATAGGTAATACGGTATATTTCATGCCTCCTTATGTAATTGCAGAAGAAGAGATGCAAATGCTGGTAACGCGCACGCTGAACATCGTTGAAGCACTGACATGAAGATGCAAATGAAGTTTTTTTACACACTGTTTATCGCCCTTTGCCTGTCCGCCAGCGCGCGCGCTGCCGCGCTGCCGCCAGCCGTGCGCGATGCCTTGCAGCAAGCGCATATTCCGCTCGCCAGCGTCGGCATTGAAGTGCGCGAGGTAAATGCGCGCACGCCACTCCTCAGCGTGAATGCCCGGCATCCGATGAACCCGGCTTCGACCATGAAGCTGATTACCACCTTCGCCGGGCTGGAGTTGCTGGGCCCGGCCTATAGCTGGAAGACAGAAGCGTATCTCGACGGCAAGCTGGAGCAGGGCGTGTTGCAAGGCGATCTCATTCTGAAAGGCTACGGCGATCCCAAACTGACCATCGAGCAATTCTGGCTGTGGCTGCATGAATTACGCCAACGCGGTTTGCGCGATATTCGCGGCGATGTGGTGCTGGACCGCAGTTTTTTTGAAAACACCAATCACGATCCGGCGGAATTTGATAACGATCCAACCCGCGCATACAACGTCGGGCCCAATGCGTTATTGCTCAACTTCAACGCGCTGCACTTGCGCCTGATGCCCAACGAGATGCAAACCAGCGCGCTGCTTGATCCGGACTTGTCCGGCTACACACTCGACAACCGCATCTCGACTGCCGCCCAACTGCCATGCAATGGCAACGATACTTACAAAGCCCGCCTGGATGGACGCAGCATTATATTGGAAGGCCGAATTCCAGGGGCTTGCGGTGAGGTGGAGAGTTATTTTTCACTGTTGCCGCATGGCGATTATTTCTTCGCGGTATTCAGCGCGTTGTGGCAAGAACTCGGTGGCACGGTGCAAGGTAAATTTCGTGAAGGCAGAGCGCCAGCCGATCAGGTAACGTTTTCCACACACCTATCGCCACAGTTGTCGGAAGTAATCCGCGACATTAATAAATTCAGCAACAACACCATGGCACGACAATTGTTCCTGACGTTGGGCACAGCAGAAAATACGCCAGGCAACATCACGCGCAGCACCGCTGCTGTGCATCAATGGTTAAACAAACAACAACTGCTATTCCCGGAGCTGGTTTTGGAAAACGGTGCGGGGCTGTCGCGCTCGGAAAGCATCACCGTACAGCATCTCACTGATATTTTGCAACGCGCTGCGCGTAGCCCGTTCTCTGCTGAAATGGAAGCATCACTGCCGATATTAGGCATGGACGGCACGGTAAAAAAACGTTTTCATGATAGCGAAATCGCCGGTCATGCGCACCTCAAAACCGGCACGCTGGAAGGGGTAAAAACCATTGCCGGGTACGTCCATGCCAAGAGCGGCAAACAATGGATCATGGTGTTTATTATCAACCACCCGAATGCCTCTTTGGGGCAGCCCGCACAGGATGCGCTGATCGAGTGGCTGCAAAAAAGATATTGAATGATTGCGGGTTCACTTAGAAAATAAAAAGCTCACAAGCGCGGCTTTCGTAATACTAATTTCCTGTGCTATGCTCCGCCGTAATAAATAAAATTGTTTTATTTGAAACGTGCCAACCTCGTTTGGATTTTCGCCGATAATATTTTTAAGGAGTGAATTTATGTTGTTACGCTGTATTTTTACACTTTCCCTGTTGGCTGCCAGTGCCACGTCATTTGCGGATGCTCTGGATATTAACTTGCGAGATAAAAGCGCCCAATTGCAGTACCAGTTTTCGAAGGGTAGCGACGCCCTCGGCAAATCCGATTTTCATTTTGGCGGCCTTTTTACCACTAACAATAACTTGCTCGCTGATTTTGGTATTTTGGTGAGGAATGAATTGGGTAGCAACGCTCCCGGAGTAGCTGTTGGTGTCGGGATAAAAGGCTTGGTAGCCAGGGTAAAGCCCGACAATATGTCGGCCTTGTCCGTGGGAGGGCAAGTGCGTTACTCGCCACCAGCAGATCCCCGTTTTGGCATGGTCGGTGAGTTTTATTTTTCCCCGAACATTGTCACATTTGGCGATGCTGACCGCTTTTATGAAACAGGATTACGCTTGGAGTATGGGGTGACACCACGAGCAGTAGCTTATCTTGGTTATCGAAAAATAAAATTTGGTCTTAAATCTGGAAATGACGCCACACTTGATGATGGCGGGCATATTGGGGTAAGGGTGATGTTTTAATCCAGCTTGATGGCATGATAAATATGCCGCCCCTAATGATGAAACGCGCCATGCCCGTTTCACGTTAATACACAAAAAGCCGAACTTGTTTCGGCTTTATTGTGGCAGATAAATTTACAACCCCAGCTCACCCCACATCGCATCCACCTTCGCCTTCACCGCTGCGTCCATGACGATGGGCGTGCCCCATTCACGTTGCGTTTCGCTTGGCCACTTATTGGTTGCATCCAGCCCCATTTTGCCGCCTAACCCTGATACCGGGCTGGCGAAATCCAAATAATCGATCGGCGTATTCTCTATCAGCAATGTGTCTCGCACCGGATCAATGCGGGTGGTAATTGCCCAGATCACTTCTTGCCAGTTGCGGATGTCAATGTCGTCATCCACTACGATGATGAACTTGGTATACATAAACTGGCGCAAATAAGACCAGATGCCGAACATCACGCGCTTGGCGTGTCCCGGATACTGCTTCTTGATGGACACCACCGCGAGACGGTACGAACAGCCTTCCGGCGGTAAATAGAAATCCATAATTTCGGGAAATTGCTTTTGCAGCAGCGGCACAAATACTTCATTAAGCGCCACGCCCAGTATGGCTGGTTCGTCGGGCGGCTTGCCGGTGTAGGTGGAGTGGTAAATTGGATCGCGGCGCATGGTGATGCGGGCTATGGTGAATACAGGAAACTTATCCTGCTCGTTGTAGTATCCGGTATGGTCGCCATAAGGCCCTTCCATCGCCGTTTCTTCTGGATGGATCACGCCTTCTAAAACGATTTCGGCACTTGCGGGTACTTGCAAATCGCTACCCAGACATTTCACCAACTCGGTTTTGCTTCCGCGCAACAAACCCGCAAATTGGTATTCGGAAAGGCTATCCGGCACCGGGGTGACCGCGCCAAGAATCGTCGCTGGGTCGGCGCCGATTACCACAGCGACGGGATACGGTTGGCCGGGGTGCGCCTTGCGCCAGTCCTGAAAATCCAGCGCGCCGCCGCGATGAGCCAGCCAACGCATGATTACCTTGTTTGGGCCGATCACCTGCTGGCGATAGATACCAAGATTTTGGCGCGGCTTGTTTGGCCCGCGCGTGACCACCAAGCCCCAGGTAATCAGCGGCGCAACATCGCCGGGCCAGCATGTCTGGATTGGCAACTTGCCCAAGTCCACCTCGCTGCCTTCCCACACCAATTCCTGACAAGGTGCGCTGGAAACCACCTTGGGCGACATATTAAGCACCTGTTTCAACACCGGCCATTTCTCCCATGCGTCCTTCAGGCCCTTGGGAGGCTCCGGTTCTTTCAGGTAAGCCAGCAGCTTGCCCAATTCGCGCAAAGCGCTGACGTTTTCCTCGCCCATGCCAAACGCCACGCGGCGCGGTGTACCAAATAGATTCGCCAATACCGGCATATTATGCCCGACAGGTTTTTCAAACAGCACGGCAGGGCCTTGAGCGCGCAACACACGGTCGCAGATTTCGGTCATTTCCAAGCTTGGGGAAACTGGCACGCTTACGCGCTTGAGCTCGCCTATTTTTTCAAGTTGTGCGATGAAATCGCGCAGGTCATGGTGTTTCATTTCTTCTCCTTATGAGCTTGTAGTACGTAGCAAGTAGTCAATCCGGCTTTGCTACAAGTTACAGGCTACCAGCTAATAAAACCTTTCTTCGCCTTCCGGCCTGGTCTTGAAGCGTTTGTGCAGCCAAAAATATTGCTCCGGCATTTCGCGCACACGCTGCTCAATAAATTCGTTGACGCGGCGCGTATCGGCCACATCATCCCCGGTTGGATAATTTTCCCAGGCCGGATAAAAGGTCAGCACATAACCTGCCGCTCCGGGTAGCAAACGCGTGATGCTGGGCACAACTTTCGCGCCTGTCATCTGAGCGATGCGCGGCACAGAAGTCATCGTTGCAGCCAGCACACCGAAAAACGGAATGAACGCGCCAGCCTTGACGCCTTGGTCCTGATCCGGCGGATAAATGAAAGGGCAGCCTTCGCGCATACCCTTGAGGATGGGGCGCAGTCCCTGTTGGCGCGAATAGAGCCGCTGCTTACAGAAGCGGGCGCGCTTCTTCAGCAGCAAGTCAGTCAGGTAAATGTTCTTCTGGTTCGCATACATACACACGGTATCGGAATGCTGCGCAATCCATTGCCCGCCAGCATCCATACCGACGAAATGCGGCGTAAGCAGGATGGCGGGATGGCCTTTGATCGCCTCGAAGTGTTCCACGCCATCGACACGGATCAGACTGCGGATGCGTTCTGCACTCGACCACCACAAGATGGTGCGCTCGATGATGCCGCGCCCGAACATTTTGAAGTGATCACGCACCAGTCGTGCGCGCTGATCATCGCTCATGCTTGGAAAGCACAAGCGCAGATTGATGGTCGCCACGCGCCGCCGCTCCGCAGCCAATAGATGGAGCAGCAAACCCAGCGCGTTGCCGATCCACACCAGCACGCGGAATGGAAGAAAGTGCATCAGCCACAGCAGAAACACCCCCAGCCGAGCTAGCATGCCAGCTCCTTGGCCTCAGGCGGCAACACGCCTTGCGGAACTTTGTAACGGTTATAACTCCACAAATACTGGGCGGGAGAAATCGCGATTACGCGCTCCATGGCCGCATTGATTTGCAGTGGCACGGATTTGGAAAAATCCAGTGGCAATGTCTCGAAACGCAGGGCGTAGCCAGCGCCGTGTGGCAGGCGTTCGGCATAAACCAATATAACTGTCGCACCGCTCTTCTGAGCAAGCCGCCCACTCAATGTCATGGTGTAAGCCGGGCGTGAAAAGAAATTCACCCACTCACCCTCACCTTGGCTGGGGACTTGGTCTGGTAGCAATCCAATTGCCTCCCCGCGTTTGAGTGCCTTGTACAGTAAACGCACACCACTGACATCAGCCGTTGCCAAACGGGCTAACCCGCGTTCGCGGCCGCCACGCATCACTGTTTCCAGCCAATATTGTTTGGGAGAGCGATATAAATTTGTCAGCGGCAGATGCTGCCCTATGTAGAATGCGACCACTTCAAAACAACCCCAATGTGGGGTGAGAAAAATAATGCCTTTACCACGGGCATGGGCTACTTCGACATGTTCCCATCCATGACAGCTTCTTACCGTGGCACAGACTTCATCATATGGCCTGCCCCATATCCACGGCAATTCGACGATACTTTTCCCCGCTTCGTCTATGGCCCGGCTAAGCAAGGTGGCATAATTTTTTTCATCGGAAACTAGGCGCGACTGGCGCAGATTCTCTTCGGTGCGGGCAGCATACTGCTTGGACAGGAAAAAAGTGAGGCGCCCGAGTATCACGCCCAAGCCATGCAAGGCGCGCAAGGGTAACCATGCAAGGAAGCGAAAAATGGTTTTGAAAAAAAAAGAGGGCATGAGTATTAACGCTGTCAAGTTTGGTACAATACGCGCCCTAAATTTTTTGAGAGATTGAACGGAGAACCATGAGCAAATTTCTGTTTACATCCGAATCGGTTTCCGAAGGCCACCCCGACAAAGTCGCGGATCAAATTTCTGATGCCATTGTGGACGCCATTCTAGCGCAGGACAAGCATTCACGCATTGCCGCTGAAACGTTGTGCAACACTGGCCTGGTCGTGCTTGCTGGCGAGATTACTACCAGCGCCAATGTGGACTACATCCAAGTGGCGCGCGACACCATCAAGCGCATCGGCTATGACAATACCGAATACGGCATTGATTACAAGGGCTGTGCCGTGCTGGTGGCCTATGACAAGCAAAGCCCTGACATCGCCCAAGGCGTAAACAAGGCCTATGACGACACTCTCGATCAAGGAGCGGGCGATCAAGGGCTGATGTTCGGTTATGCCTGCGACGAAACCGACACGCTGATGCCGTTACCGATTTATCTGGCGCACCGTTTGGTCGAGCGCCAATCGCAATTGCGCCGTGATGGCCGCCTGAACTGGCTGCGTCCGGATGCAAAATCGCAGGTCACCATACGCTATGAAAACGGCAGGCCCGACTCCATTGACACTGTGGTGCTATCCACACAACATGCGCCCGAAATGACTCTGGATAAAATTCGCGAAGCCGTCATTGAGGAAGTTATCAAGCCGGTATTGCCAAAGGAGATGGTTAAAGGCGAAATCAAGTATCTGGTTAACCCCACCGGACGTTTTGTCATCGGTGGCCCGCAGGGTGACTGCGGCCTGACCGGCCGCAAGATTATTGTGGATACCTACGGTGGGGCAGCTCCTCACGGCGGCGGCGCATTCTCCGGCAAGGATCCGTCCAAGGTAGATCGTTCCGCAGCTTACGCAGGCCGCTATGTCGCCAAAAATATTGTGGCGGCGGGATTGGCCAGTAAGTGCCTGATCCAGATTTCTTACGCCATCGGCGTAGCCTTGCCTACCAGTGTGTGGGTCACTACTTATGGTACCGGTAAAGTTTCTGACGAGAAGATTGCGGAGTTGGTGAAGAAACACTTCGACCTGCGCCCAAAGGCCATCGTGCAAATGCTCAACTTGTTACGCCCGATATATCAGAATACTGCTGCTTACGGCCATTTTGGCCGCGAAGAACCCGGGTTTACTTGGGAAGTAACTGACAAAGCCGCCGCCTTGCGTGCCGACGCTGGCCTGTAAGCCAACTAACGAGCATGGCGGCAGCGGGCAATGAAAACCGCCGTGCCCGCTCCCTATGCCATGCTTAGTCAAGTTTTTCCCCCACCCATTTTCATGAAGGTTGACTTATATCAAAGAAATTTTAAACTGAGGCAACCAGAATTGGAACCAACCATATTGGCAAACCAACTTCCGCGCCAGCGTCAAGTTTGGGTGATAAACAATATCGGATCGTAACAACACCCAAGGTGCAAAAATAATGCACCTAAGTGAATAATTCTAAAGTACTTTAATTGAAAGTTCGTTTTTGAAGTGTTTGTACTTGTCCACTTTGTCGGCGGTTCACCTGCCGGCTCTTGGAGCGGTATGGATGTTGTGTAATGTTTGTTTTTAATAACCAGCAAAACTCAGGGAAGGGAATCATCATGAAAGTAAGTGCAATCATTGGAGCGCTGTCGCTTGGTCTGTTGACATTAGTCTCGTCGGCATCATGGGCTGCAGGTCCTGAAGCTGTAAGTATTGTCCAAGATCCAAACGCAGTAGGAACACCTGTAGGTAAGCGTGGCCCAACAAATGTAAAGTTCACTCTGGAAGCTGTGGAAGTAGTCGGGGTTCTTGACGCTGCAGCCAAAACTACATTTACCTACTGGACATTCAACGGAAAAGTACCAGGCCCAATGATCCGTGGCCGTGTGGGCGATACGTTTGAAATTACCATGAAGAACGCCAAGACCAGCAGCTTGATCCATAACGTTGACCTTCATGCAGTATGGGGTCAAGGTGGTGGTGCTGCACTGACCAGCGTTGCTCCAGGTGAAGAGAAGTCTTTCGTGTTCAAGGCATTGAACCCAGGCCTGTTTGTCTATCACTGCGCTACTACAGTGATTCCGCAGCATATTTCGAGCGGTATGTATGGCTTGATCCTGATCGAACCAGAAGGCGGCCTGCCGAAGGTTGACAAGGAATTCTATGTGATGCAAGGCGATATCTATACTGAAGGCGCCGGCCCCCACAAGGATTTCAGCATGGAAAAGATGATGGCCGAACAGCCCACACATGTGGTGATGAACGGTTCCGCTGCTGCCTTGGCTGGAGCTCCGATGAAAGCCAAAGTGGGCGACAACATCCGTATTTTCTTCGGTGTTGGCGGTCCTAACTTGACTTCGGGCTTCCACGCGATTGGCACCGTCTTCGATAAGGTTTGGGCAGAAGGTTCCTCAACCAAGGCTCCTACTGAAACAGACGTTCAAACTACTGTGGTACCTCCTGGTGGGTCTGTTATGGTTGAGTTCAAGGCGCGTGTTCCGGCCAAGTACATCCTGGTTGACCATGCGTTGACCCGCTTGATGAAGGGTAACGTTGCTATTATCGTAGCCGAAGGTGCAGATCAACCCGATCTGTTCCGTGCAGGCAAGTTGAAATAAGCTGGTGTTAAATTACCCTTCTTGATAAGAAGGGGAAAATTCAAGAGAGCAAGGCTTAACGGCCTTGCTCTTTTTTTCAGCTAACAAAACCCTTGCGGGCTTTTGCCGGCAAGGGTTTTTTCTTTGCGCATAGTTATCCGCGCAAGAATCTTGTTAGCACACGAGTTGCAGGTTTGTTGGGGCGAAATATTCGGTGTTGCCTGCCACAGTGTATGCGGCCTTTGAACTGAGGTCGTTCTTCGCCACGCGCCAGTTGCACGTCGACTTATCCGCAGCAGCCTGTTGCAGTTGCGCAGGCGCCGTGTAGTAGCCGCTTATGTCCACATTTCGGGTGAAGCTGGGATTCATGCCGGAATAAATTACGTCCAGGTCGTTGGTTGAAAAAGCCGCGTCTGCCTGAGCAGCCGATGTTGCCAAAACGCCAGTGATGATGCTTGCCAAGATACGTGTTTTCATGATGAATCTCCTTATATAAATTAAATAAAACCGGGTTAAATTCCCTGCAACCGTAGCGAGGGGGTTCACCTGCAAATCGCGTAGTTTGATTAGCAGGCGCTTGATTGAGTATTAGCACAAGCCGTGCCATGTATTACCGTGTTGATATGTAACGATATATTATTTATTAGGGTATTGCACGTGTTCACTATTAACGGCATAATGCGTCCACATTTAACATTATAAAAACATAATGAACACAATTTCTTTAACAAATTTGAATGTCGTTCTGGAAAAGCTGGAAGAAGGCGTGCTGTTTTTGGATGAGCAGCGCAATGTCGTTGCGATTAATAAAGCTGCAATGCAAATGATAGGTCAAAAGCAAGGTGATGTTGTAGGCAAGAGCTGCCCCAGTCTGTTTCCCGCCACCCCTTGTGCGCACACTTGCGAAGAAAGCGGTAAATGCTCGTTGATGGCAGGTACCGCAAAAGAAAATAAACTGGTGCAAGATATTGTGGTGGCACGCCCAGACGGGATGCTGGTTCCCTTGCATATGTGGGCGACAGCATTGCCTGCAGACAAATCGCAGACGCATTGTGCGGTTGTATTACGCAACCGCACCCGCGAAGTGCAACTGGAAGAGATAGCCGGGCAGCGATTGCGTATGGGTAATCTGGTAGGACACAGCCATAGCATGCAGATACTGTTTCGCGAAATTCTGCTGGCAGCATCAAGTGATGCCAATGTGCTGGTCACCGGCGAGACGGGGGCCGGCAAGGAGCTGGCGGCGCAAGCGATACACGACAACTCTGCCCGCGCCAAAAAACCTTACCTGCAGGTGCACTGCGCCGCTTTACCGGAGAACCTGCTCGAAGCCGAGCTGTTCGGCCACAGCAAGGGCGCATTTACCGGCGCGACGGCAGACCGGCCCGGACGCTTCGAAGCCGCAGATGGTGGCACGCTGCTACTGGATGAAATCGGTGAAGTCCCTCTTGGCACCCAGGTAAAACTGCTGCGGGTGTTGCAAGAAAAAGAAGTGGTGCGATTGGGTGAGAATCATTCGCGCAAGGTGAATGTGCGAATCATCGCCGCCACACACCGTGATTTGCCAACCATGATTAAGAACGGCGAATTCCGGTCCGATTTGTATTATCGGCTTCGTGTGCTGCCATTGCGTGTGCCTTCTTTGCGCGAGCGCCGCGAAGATATTTCATTGCTTGCCAGCACCATTCTTTCCGGCCTGACAAGACACTACAAGCGTGAGGATGCCACCCTGTCCACACAAGCGACGGATGTGCTCCTCGGCTATGACTGGCCGGGCAACGTGCGCGAATTGGTCAATGCCCTGGAATATGCACTGGTACATGCCGAAGGCACAACCATTCAGCCGCGCCATTTCCCTGCTGAATTGCGGGATATAGTGCGCCCCTTCAATGTTCTTGAAAGCAAGGGTGATACTTTACTTACACGTTATTATCGCGGCTCGGCAGTGGCGGGGGAAAAAGAGCTTATTCTCGCGGCGCTCGCCGAAGCAGGCGGCAACAAAAGCACCGCTGCGGAAAAACTTGGCATGTCGCGCACCACTTTGTGGAAGCGTTTGAAGCAATATGGCATTGTCGACGATACAACAACCTAAAAGTGGCTCTTAACTATCACACACTAAAACAGGCGGGGTAGCGCAATCTGGCACAATGGCCTGAAGCTCTTTATGCCCCCAGGCTAAATACGCAGATCCAGCAAGAAGGAGCGTGCTGCGTTCTGTTCCAGTCTCGCTGAATCAACAAGGCCAAAACTGGCCGGCTAAAGCCGGTGGCTAAAACTTTATGATGGGCAATCAATTAGCCATATAACAGATGTTCACGTTTCTCTCACCCAGCAGTTTGCGCAACCCATCTATCAAATCATTGTGCAGCGTGACGCACCACTCAGAACCCATCTTCAGTTGGGCGCTGCCCGAAACATTGTGGTAGTGCATCACTACCGAGCATTTCCCATCACGGTATGGCGTGAGAATTTCCTTCAACCGTGCCACACTGATGTGCATATCCGCTGAAATAGTTAACTCCATTTGTTTGGCGAAAGTGGAACGCGCCGAGGCAAAGTCGAACAACTCTTCTCCGCTGATGCGCATGTTGCCGGAATATTCATCCAGGCTGGCCTTGCCACGCACCACCAGCAATTCATCCTCGCGTATCCAAGGGCGACTGGCTTCGAATACTTCGTTGAACACGGTCATCTCCACTTGCGCGCTGCCATCGTCAAGCGTCACCACTCCCATGCGCCCGCGCCTTGTCTGCTGGATGCGCACGCCGGACACGATGCCAGCCAACACCACCGCAATACTGGTGCGGCGACCACTGCTATTCTGTTGCGGCAGCAGGTTGGGGGTAATGTCGGACAGGCGCGCCTTGATAAAATTTGCCAATTCGCTGGCATACTCCTGATAGGGATGGCCGCTGAGATAAAAACCCAAACTGAGTTTCTCGTTCTGCAATTGTTCGCGTATTGACCAGCGCAATACGCTGGAAAGTTGCTCTGGCAAAGCCACGTTTTGGTCGTCACCGAACAAACTGTCTTGGTTGGCTGCGCGCGCCAGCTGTTCGGCGCTGCCCAGCGCGGCGTCAACCGAAGCCAGTAGTTGATAGCGATGGTTTGATATCGAATCAAACGCCCCACCGCGAATCAGCCCTTCGATGGCGCGTCGGTTCACCACGCGCTTGTCCACGCGACGGCAGAAATCGAACAGGTCGCGAAACGGCCTTTCCTCGCGTGCCTTGACGATATTGATGATGGCCGCCTCACCCGTGCCTTTGATTGCACCGAGGCCGTATGCGATGGTCTTCTCGCCCGTCGGCGTGAAACGGTATTCAGACGAATTAATATCCGGTGGCAGAATTGTTACCCCCTGCGCCAGCGTGTCGAGATAGAAGATGTGCACCTTGTCGGTGTTATCCATATCTGACGACAACGTGGCCGCCATGAATGCCGCCGGGTAGTGTGCCTTGAGATAGAGAGTCTGGTAGGACACCAGCGCATAAGCGGCTGAGTGTGACTTGTTGAAGCCGTAGCCGGCGAACTTTTCCATCAGATCGAACAGGAGCGTCGCCAGCTTTTCGTTTATGCCGCGATTGACTGCGCCGCCCACGAAAATGCCGCGCTGCTCGGCCATCTCTTCGGCCTTCTTCTTACCCATTGCGCGACGCAGCAAATCTGCGGCACCCAGGGAATAGCCGCCGATGACCTGCGCGATCTGCATCACCTGTTCCTGATAAACAATCACGCCATATGTTGGCGTCAACACAGTTTCCAGCTCTGGGTGAAAATAGTCCGCCTTGGCGCGCCCGTGCTTGCGGTTGATGAAGTCCTCCACCATGCCCGATTCAAGCGGGCCCGGACGGTACAACGCGACCAGCGCCACGATGTCTTCGAAGGTATCCGGTTGCAGACGGCGAATGAGGTCTTTCATGCCGCGTGATTCCAGTTGAAACACCGCCGTGGTGTTGTAAGCCTTCAATAAATCGTAAGTGGGTTTGTCTTCAAGCGGAATTTCTTCCAGCTTAAAAGGAGCAACGCCGCCATGCATGCGTGCGATATGGCGCATCGCCCAATCCAGGATGGTCAATGTGCGCAGTCCCAAAAAGTCGAACTTCACCAAGCCGGCAAGCTCCACATCATCCTTGTCAAACTGGCTCACCACGCTGTCGCTTCCTTCGGCGCAATACAACGGGCAGAAGTCGGTAAGCTTGCCCGGCGCAATCAGCACACCTCCGGCATGCATGCCGACATTGCGCGTCAAATCCTCCAGCCGTTCGCCGAGTTCCAGCAACTCTTCCACACCTTCTTCGCTGTTGATGATGGCATTGAATTCCGGCTCCAGTTCGCGCGCTTTTTTCAGTGATACCGGCTTCACGCCATCCAGTGGCACCAGCTTGGACAGGCGGTCGCACAGGCCATACGGAAAATCCAGCACGCGCCCGACATCGCGGATCACCGCCTTGGACGCCATGGTACCGAAGGTGGCAATCTGCGATACGCTTTGCGCGCCGTATTTCAGTTTGACGTATTCAATCACTCGCTCACGCCCGTCCTGACAAAAATCCACGTCAAAGTCAGGCATAGACACCCGCTCTGGATTGAGGAAGCGCTCGAACAGCAGCGCATAACGCAACGGGTCTATGTCGGTAATGCCGAGGCTGTATGCCACCAGCGAGCCCGCACCCGAACCACGCCCCGGACCGACTGGCACACCATTCAGTTTTGCCCAGCGGATAAAATCAGCCACGATCAGAAAATACCCTGGGTACCCCATTTTGATGATGGTCGCAATCTCGAAAGTCAGGCGCCCGGAATATTCAGGCATCTTCGCTGCGCGCACAGCATCATCCGGAAACAACTGCATCATGCGCTGCTGCAGGCCGAGTTCGGATTCGGCGTGCAGAAAATTATCCAGGCTCTCGCCGTGTGGCGTGGGGAAATCCGGTAAATGGGGCTTGCCCAATTTCAAGGTAAGGTTGCAGCGCTTTGCGATTTCTACACTGTTTTGCAACGCTTCAGGCAATTCGGCAAACAAAGCCGCCATTTCTGCCTGAGTTTTGAAATACTGCTGCGCGGTAAATTGACGCACACGCCGCTTGTCGTTCAGCACATAACCCTCGGCAATGCACACGCGTGTTTCGTGCGCCTTGTAATCGTCCACACTGATAAATTGCACCGGGTGTGTGGCAACCACCGGCAATCCGAGTTCCGCCGCAAGCCGGACTGTTTCGCGCAGGTGAGTTTCTTCGCGCGCAAAACCGGTGCGCTGCACTTCCAGATAAAATCGGCCAGGGAACAGCGCCGCCCATTCCATAGCGAGTTGATATGCCGTCGCCTGATTGCCGTTCAGCAGTGTCACGCCTACCTCACCCAGGTGAGCACCGGACAATGCAATCAAACCGTCAGTTCCATTACCCATCCCCCGCAAGGGAGGTGCAACAGAAAGCCCAACGGCTGCGCCGTTACCCTCGCGCAGCCATTGTTTGCGAATTTCCGGGCGACCGCGATACTGGTTTTCCCGATAGGCACGCGTAAGCAAGTCGCACAGGCGCAGATACCCCGCGTTGGATTGGCAAAGCAGCAGTAAACGAAACGGTTTTTCGCGCTCGGCCTCGTTGCTGACAAATACATCGCAACCGATGATAGGCTTGATGCCGTTGCTGCGAGCATCCTGATAAAACTTTACCAGCCCGAACACATTGTTGAGGTCGGTAAGCGCCAACGATGGCATGGAATCCTGCTTTGCGGCGGCCACTGCCTCTGGAATACGTACTATGCCATCAGCAATAGAATATTCGCTGTGCAGGCGCAGATGGATGAAAGCGGGTTGTGGCATGGCGGCAGGCTGAGGGTTTCAGCCGGAATTTTACCACTGCCGCCGCCGTGAAACTTCCAAAGATTCCTACCCGTTGATGCAGCTCAGGAAAGTATGGGAAAAACAGATTCACTGATCGTCATACTTGAGACTTGAATGTTTGCCGGGGCAATGAAGCGACCTTTAGCTACACCGATGCGATGCCCTAGCACGACGTCTTCCACCGGAACCAGCTTGGCTACCGGGCGACCATTGCGTGCGATGATAACTTCTTCTTCGCTGCCGCTTTCGATGGCTTCCACCAGCTTGGAGAGCGTGGATTTAGCTTGCAACATATTGACGCTTTGCATGACCATCTCCTGATTAGCGATGAATCGGGCTCCTACGCTGAAAATACACGCCTTTCCTTAAGCAATATGCAGCCCGTGCAGGCGCGCTATTTTAGACATGCGTCCGTTTCTAATCTCGGTGGCAACAACGGCTATTCCATCCGCCACAAAACCCATGATGTCGTCGTACACACGACGATAATCACGGCCCGTCATTTTGGCGATTTGATAAATGGATTCGTGGCCGCTCGATTTTGCCAAGACGCGTAATGTCCCGAGCTTTTTCGGGTGAAAGCGCGTCACAGAAGCGGAGACAGGGAATGAAACATCGCCCGCCACATAAAATCCCCAAGCAGCATCCAAAATGGCTTTTTTGTTTTCATTAAGCTCATCGGCGCCCCGCAACAACGGCCATGCCTTGATGAACTGACGCTTGCCGACCAGATTGATTAAATCGGTCGCTCGCATGTAGTTGATGCTTTGCCGAAGGACATTGGTATTGCCGGATTTGAATGCCGGCAACCATTTGGCATAGTCCAACTTACCTTGGTCCCAGAAGGCCATGCGTTTGGCGCGTTCCCATGCTTCAATTTGGCTATGCGTGATTTTCATCATCAATTTCATTTAGTTTTTGAATCGTCATCGCCTCATTCACCAGCAAGGGTTTGATATCTCCAATCAAGGTCAGCCCAATGTAGGGTGACAGTAATTCAAGCCCTTCAAACTCACCCATCAGATCAAACCACGGCATGCTCAGGATATTTGCGCAGAATGCATCCTGCGGATAATTGGCGCCATGCTGATTCGACTCACTTAGAAAGCTGTGTATGGGTTGCACCTGACTGCTGAGCACATAGGCATCGAACAAGTCTCTCGCGGTTTGGCGAGCACCTTTCGTACCCTTACCATAACCGCTACCTGATATGGTGCGCAGTTTCCTGTGATATAAACCGCCGATTTCTTCGGTAATCACATTGCCGAATTGCTTCTTCGTCCACATGCCTTCGTACACGTCTTCAACAAACGAGATCTTGACGGTGGATTCATCAAGGTTTGCATATCCATGCAATTGATGCGCGAAAACGCCGCCAGACTCGAACTGCACATCACCTAGGTTGATTCCAATGCGGCCCAGCGCTATCGATAGTTTTTCTGGGGAGAGATTTCCCCCCACAAAAAAATCGAGATCATAAGACACTCGATGGTGCAGGTAATACCTCGCCAACGCAGTTCCGCCTGCCAAGATGCAGTTTGGAATACCGATTTGGACAAGGTTTGAAAATACCTTATCTAAAATTGCATCCTGTGTTTTGTGTAGCGAATATGTCATATATGACAGTTTATAAAATATTCCTATACTTGTCAAGTTTTTATTAGGCAAGGCAATTGAAGCTTTTTTGTCAGCGCAAAGCAGTAATGTCCGGTTTCTCCAAAGTAGAAATGTCCGGTTGTGACTAAACTCACGCCCTAATTATTTCATAGGGCGAACAAACCGGAATGGACAAACTGATGAGTCTAAAAGAGGCAAAACGAGCGCAAATACTGGAACACATGACAGCGGGCAAAATCAGTCAAACAGAAGCGGCGAAGCGCATCGGCGTCACGGTACGGCAGGTGCATCGTCTGGATAAAAGTTACCGTGCTTTTGGCCCGGCTGGGCTGATCAGCAAAAAGCGCGGGCGCAACCCCAACAACCGCATTGAACCTGCCGTTCTCGCGCAAGCGATGGCGCTGATCGGCGCGCACTACGCCGACTTTGGCCCGAAGCCTGCCGACCCGTCTGCCAGCCCCGAGCGCCTGTATTCCGAGATCGGGCGGCTGAAGATGGAGCTGGACTGGCTAAAAAAAAGTCTGGGATCAGCCAGTAGAAGAGCGCAAGCAATGGGTCGGCACCGTCGGATCGCTGGCGCTGGCCCGGCAATGCGAACTGGCGGGAGTCAACCGCTCTACGGTTTATGCGCCGCACAGGGCAGCAAAACCGGGCGGGCAGGAATTGACGTTGCTGGCGCCGATCGACGCCGAATACACGCGGCACCCGTTTTACGGCAGCCGCAAGATCAAGATTTACCTGCGTGGCTTGGGGCATAAGATCGACCGCAAGCGTGTGCGGAGGCTGATGGGCATACTGGGGCTTGCCGGCATGGCGCCGGGACCCGATACCCGATACCAGCCGCCCACACCCGCAGCACAAGGTTTATCCGTACCTGCTCAGAGGCGTGAATGTGACCCGCCCCAATCAGGTATGGGGCGCGGACATCACGTACATCCGCCTGGCGCGCGGGTTCGTTTACCTGGTGGCGGTGATTGATTGGTGCTCGCGTAAAGTGCTGTCGTGGCGGTTATCGAATACGCTGGATAGCGGTTTCTGTGTGGACTGCCTGGAACAGGCATTGCAGGCATATGGGGCGCCGGAGATATTCAACACCGATCAGGGCTGCCAGTTCACCGGCGAAGCGTTTACCGGGGCGCTCAAGGCGCACGGTATCGCCATCAGCATGGACGGGCGCGGCCGGGCGCTGGATAACATTTTTGTGGAACGGCTCTGATGAAACTACTAGCCATTCCACTAGTAGTTCGTTCCGGTAAAATACTTACAGATTGATATATAATTGCCATGGCTCTTATACAACTCTTAGCGGGGGTGATCATGGCGGGCAAGACGAAACGTGCTGCACTGGTATTGACGGAGGATCAGAGGACGATGTTGAAGGAACTGTCCAGATCGAGAACAGCGTCGGCGCGCGAGATTGAACGCGCCAAGGTGCTGATCGGCTACGCCGATGGTATCTCGATTGTTGGCCTGCAACGGCAGACCGGGGGCAGTCGCCCGACTATCTACAAATGCATCGACAAGGCACTGGCGGCGGGCGTGCAGATGGGATTGAAGGACGCTTACCACCGTCCGCACGAACCGGAAATCAGCAATGAAGCCCGCGCTTGGGTAGCGAGCATCGCCTGCACCAAGCCCAAGGATAACGGTTTAGCTGCGGAGCTGTGGACAATATCCGGCTTGGCCAGCTTTGTATCCGACGGATCTTCCACCAGTCAATTTTCATCAATGCATTGATTCAATTGAGCTTGACCCTGTTTCTTGAGGTTTTTTAATTTTATTGTAGGCATGTAATTAGCAAACTAAAGCTAAAGTTGCTTGCAATAACCTGCTTTGTATGTAAAATACATAGTCATGTATCTGACCTCAATCCCCAACCGGAACTCCCCGCCCGCAATCCTTTTGCGCGAAAGCTATCGCGAAGACGGGAAGGTCAAGACGCATACGCTCGCCAACGTGACGAACTGGAACCCCGCCGTTGTCGAAGCCATGCGCTCGGCATTGAAGGGCGAGTTCGCATCTGGTGGCGACCCGGTATCGGGCGAAATATTCGGCGTTCTATTCGCCCTCAAACAACTCGCCGACCGCCTCGGTATCTCTGGCGCATTAGGCAAAAGCCAGGAAGCGCTCAGGGTGCTATTTCTGGTGTTGGCGCGCATCGGTCATGCGGGTTCGCGACTGTCCGCCGTGCGCTGGGCAAAACAGCACGCTACGGCGGACATCCTGGGCCTGTCAGCCTTTGATGAAAACAACTTGTACGGCGCGCTGGATTGGCTTGCTGCGCGGCAGGCCAAGATCGAGCAGCGCCTTTACCGCGAGCACGTGAAGCGCGCGGGGCGCACACCGTTGCTGGTGCTCTATGACGTGACCTCGAGCTATCTGGAAGGCGAGCAAAATGAACTGGCCGCCCACGGCTACATCCGCGTGGTGCTGGATAATCATTCGGCACACATCTCGAAAGAAACGTTAGCCTATCTTGCAACTCGACCAGGGCGCTTCGAGTATGTTCATACGCCCAAACATGGCTCTTGGCTTAATCTGATAGAGTGTGCCTTCTCGAAGATGTCCAGAACCTTCCTGCGCCACATCCGGGTAAACTCCATTGATGAGTTGAAGGCACGAATCATGAAGGGCATTGACGAGATCAACGCCTCACCCGTCGTGTTCCGCTGGAACAAGTTTGACCTTGGGGTGGCTTAATGTGTAAATATTTTACCGGAACGCACTACTAGGTTGGTAAAAAACACCAACCAAGTGGCTGGTTATGGCGCAGCGTCAAACACGAAGACGTGTATTTAAAATGCTACGCCACGATGTCTGAATTGCTGATAGGGCTGACAGAATACTTCGTGCTTTACAACACGGAAAGACCGCACCAATCACTGGGCTACGAAACACCGGATCAGGTATACCGTACAGCAAGTGGCGGCGGCGCAAGGATTGTGGACAAATACAGTGAGAAAGAAAAATCTCGCCCAGAAATAGAAACAAAAAAAGGAACCGAAAACCGGGGCAGCGCCGTTCCGCTGCATGAAGAAGGTTACCCTCTTAAACTCGATGCATTATTGTCTTGACGGAGGGGTCCACTATAGATCGACACTGGCGGTCTCGATGTCTTGGGATTGAAGAACACCAAAGGATATTCTCCTGCCGAGGCAAGCCACGCAACAGCGGGCCAGCGTTGTAATTGACAATGATGGTGGAAATCGCTCGGCTCATGTTTTTCTTCTTGGCAACAAGCGCTTATCGGCAGCGATGGCCGACAGCGCGAGTCATATGTCAGCCTCCCAGTTTTCAGATCGGAGACCCTCCACGCGCTGAAACTCGCGCAGATTGCGCGTCACCATGGTTAAGGCACGCGCGCGCGCCTGACCGGCAATCAGGACATCATAGGCACCAATCGGCGTGCCTTGCGCGGCAAGTAAGGCGCGTATCTCCCCCGCGTGCCGTGCATCCTCCTGATCGAAGGGAATGACCTCGATGCGTAGCCCATCCACGATGGCCAGATTCCGGTCACGCCGCTGGCTCTTGAACGCGCCGAAATAGAGCTCGTGCATGACGATGGCCGACATGCCAATGTCGGCCGGCTGATATTGCCTGACGCGGCGCGAAACATGGCCAGCCGGATCGTTGAGCAAGGCAATTACAGCGTTGGAATCAAGCAGGAAGCGCATCAGCGGAACAATCGGCCAAGTTCCGGCCGCTCTTGCGGCTCCGGCTGTTCGGTGGCCCCCTGCTGGAAGTCAGCATCAACCGGATCCGTGAGCGAGTCCAGCCAAGCCCAATTGGTGGGGACGGGTTCGAGAATGACGGCCGCGCCGTGTCGGCGGATTCGCACTTCGTTGCTCTCAAACCGATATTCCTTGGGCAAACGAACTGCCTGGGATCGGCCTGACCAAAACACTTTGGCTGTTTCCATGTTGGCTCTCCGGTGGAAGATAGCAAAAAGATATACCAACAGAGTGTGTGCGTCAAGCAGACCACGCTTCGAAAATCCCTTCGCGGGGACACGCATGCAAGGAATCGACGCAATCGCGCAACAGCGGGCCGGCGTTGTAATTGACGACGATGGTGGAAATCGTGTGGCTCATGTTTTTCTTCTTATCGGCAGCAAGCGCTTATCCAGCACCCGCCAGATATCGCCGATTGAAGCAAGCCGCATTTTTTGAATCTGCTGTCGTTTGCGCCACATCTTCGGCAAGCCCAACACGGCATCCCGTTTGGCACGCAGGATCACGCCTCCGCGACCACGCAAAACAAACCAGATGACGCTTACCAAATTCAGCAACACATGCAACGGCAGCAACAGCCAGAACAATAATCCCGGCATATCCTTCACAAAAGTCCATACCAGATTGCGGTGCCCGTGATATATGGCAAAATCGCTATGCCGCCCGCCGGTCGTGCCCGAGCCGACATGATGCGCCACGGACAACGGCACATAGAGGCAGCGATGCCCGGCCAACCTCAGCCGGAAACCGAGATCGACATCTTCCACGTAACAGAAATAATCTTCGTCGAACCCGCCCGCCTCAAGCAGAGCGCTGCGGCGATACAGCGCGGCAGCGGCGCAGGGAGAAAACACTTCTCGCTCATTCTCGGCGACAGCCGGCACGGGAGCGCCATGCCCCATGCGCCACACCAGACCGCTCACGTGGTAGGCATCGCCTTCGCCATCCAGCAGCATAGGGTCGGATGCATTGACCAGCTTGCTGCCGAAAACATGAAATTCTGGATTACGCTGTGCCGACGACAATATCTCTCAAGCCAGCGCGGATCGGGAAAGGCATCGGGGTTGAGCAGGGCGACTCACTCCGGGTCTGTGGAAACGGCATTGATCGCCAGATTGTTCCCCCGCGCAAAACCGGTGTTTTGATCCTGGGCCAACAGACGCACCGCAGGAAACCGCCGCACGATTTCGAGCGAGCCATCAGTGCTCGCGTTATCCAGCAGAATAATCTCGTGCGGGGCGACCGTTTGTGCCATCAATGCAGTCAGGCATCGTTCAAGAAACTGTTCGCCGTTCCAACTGACAATGACTACAGTGACCTTCGGCCAGATATTTTGACGCGGATCGCTCAAGCGTGCCTTGTTCACGTGGCTAACTCCCGCACGTTTAACAGATCGAGCAAGGCTCTGCGAGCCGTATCGAGCATGTCCACATGTTGAAACCAAAATCCTGATCAATGGCCTGTTGAAGTATCGGCGCGTAGTATTTTCGGTTTAAAAAGAACATTTCGTCGCTGATCCGTAAAGTACGAGCCAATATTGGCGAGCTTATGTATCTCACGACTTACCCTCTCAGAGCTTCAGAAGCGCACGGCTGCGGCCATCCGGCGGTGAACCAGAGGCACACTTTTGCGCCCACGATCCGAGCACCTCGTTGAATGAAATGCGTATGGCGGCAATCTGTTCATGAGCCAATCGCATGCTTACCCCCGCTTCACTCCTGCCAACTTTTTGTCAGCACGATCAATTGATCGGCCCGCGCACCAGGCACTGCGTCAAAATTAATACGCTGGTCTAGCGTGACCAGCCGTCCGCCATGCCGCATGGCCAAAGCCAACAAATAAGCATCCGTCACCTGCCGGTGCCCCAGCATCCGCCGCCACTCCACCACCCCATTTTCCAACAGACTGACATCGGCAGGCCAAAACAGGTGGTCGGCACTTGCCGAAGCTTCCGCCAATCGTTCGGCGACTTGGCTGGCAGGCAACGCAGCGGGGTAGTTAGGCTGCGACATGATACGTATGCAGCCATTCTGGGTAATTGGACATGATGCCCAGCCATGCCGAATCTCGCTTTCCAACCAGGACACCGCCAATTCATGGTGGATGTGCCCCGCATCAAGCAATGCGATCAGAACATTCACATCCAGCAAGGCGCGCATCAGACTCCCTCTTGGTCGCGCAACTGATCAACTTTATCGTCGGTGACTATCGCCCCACGTGCCGGGAACGGCCTGAATCCGCCAACTTTCCGGGGCTCAAGCCGATTTTGCGCCCCCCCTCCAGCCAGAGCATTTCTCAACAATTTTGAAACGATCTGCCCGGCGGAAACATGCTGCAATCGCGCCAACTCCTTGGCCGCTGCCAAAACATCGTCTTCAATATCAATCGTGGTACGCATGGGGTTCTCCTGATGAATAAAGTGCATCATGATGCTACCGCATCGTGATGCACAAAGTCAAACAAGCTTTACCATTCCCCACGGTAAATTTGTTCTCCCTCTGAAATCAAGTCAAGCTGCGGCGGGTTGAATTATTTGTCATGCGTAAATAGTCGAAGACCAAACGGGTATTTCGGTTCAACTGTTGCATCTTCAGGGCGACGCTGGAATTGCCATCGGAAATGAACTGAATGATACCGACGGCGAAGCGGCGTATCTGCTCCCTTCTCCCTCCGGGAGAAGGGCTGGGGATGAGGGGCTGCTCTCGGGTGATTCGTTTCCAACTGAGGATTTTATGTTTATTTGTAACCATTTAACGGAGCGCACTGCTAGATGGTGTCGGGCTCCTGCATCCACGCAGGGATGTCGCGTTGGCCGTGCAGCACGCGCCAGACACAATGTGTTCCGGACGCTCGACATAAAACACAAGGTGGGAATAGTGTGCCAGCGGCAAGAAACGCAGGCCCGGCAGGTTCAGCTCGTGGGCGTAGCGTGGCGATCCGATTGCCGGATGGCGACCGATATGCGCATAAGCCTGCTCCAAGGCGTCAATGAAGCCGAACGCAGCTTGTTCTGCACTTTCGCTGAGATAGTAGGCAATAGCGTCATCGATGTCCCGGTTGGCCTGTTCACGCGGAACGACTGGCTTGGCCGTCACCCGCGAAAGCCAACCTTGGCTGCCTTGCGCACCCGATCACGCAACCCATCAAAGTAGGCCGGATCGGCAGGGGCTGCTGGTGCAGACGCAACGCCCGCGAGCAGAAGCCCTCGCAGTTGCAGGCGACCCTGATCCTTGCGGATCAGTTCGCGCACATACTCGCTGCTCGTGCCGTAGCAGCCTTGATTGACCTGCTCATCCACGAATGACTTGAGCGTGTCGGGCAGGGATATGTTCATTGTGCTCATGGCACAAGATTAATCTGTTTGGCAATATTTGGCAATATTTGGCAATATTTGGCAAGATTGAGCATTGTCCATTGAGCATTGTCCAATGGGGTTTGAGTCTGAGCGTGGGGGCGTGAGTCCAACGGGGTTTGAGTCTGAACAGGTCGCCGTGATCGGTCATTATGCGAGGCATGGTGATCAATATGAGCGACGAACAACTGCACACCCTAGCCGATTTGCAGGCCTTTTTAACCGGAACCGTGGCGATGGATTTCACGGTGACCGCAGACCAGCGGTACGAATTCATCGCGCGCACCGTGCGGCGCTTCGGCTACCTTGCAAGCCGCAACTTCGACTGAAGTCACTGGGGCACTAAAAAAGATATTCACTCCCTCAGCAGTTAGCCGCGATGTTGCATAAATTTCCCGCACAGCATTTTCCTCGGTGGCGTTACAAATTATTTGATTTCCAGGCGACAGCCCCCCAACCCCCACTGGCGGGGTGAAGCGTGAAGTAGTTATGGGAAGGGGTGTGTGGCACCGTCTCGTGGGCCAGACGTGCCAGATCATGGAGAAGCCAGCATGGATCGCATCCTGCTGTTGTGTGGATAGAGACGCTGACAGACCGTTGCCAGCAGCGCTTTGACCGGGCAAGCACTGGGCAGATGCAGCAGCACCCGGTCTTTGTACTGTTTGACCCGCACGGCGATCTTGAACAGCGAGAGGATGATCGTCTTGGGCTGAGCTGAAGCCAGTGCGGTACCTTGCAGGCCCAACTGGCGCAATTGCTGGTGCAACACATAAGCACCCGCCGTCAGCAGCAGACGGCCAAAGTTGGCGAGGAAAGACTGAGCCGAAGTCCGGTCGGCTTTCAGGTCGCACTTCACTTGCTTGATCCAATTCTCCGCCTGTCCGCGCGCGCAATAGTCCTGCTGGTAAAGCGTACGGGGTGAAGGGCCGCGCATCGAAGTCACCACGAAACGTTCGTTGTCCTTGCCCGGCACTTCACCGCCGCCAGGCAGGACTTCGGCTTTGAGCACCACGCGAAAGGCTTGCGGCCAGGACTTGGCCGCATATTCGAATTCACCGAACAAGCGCACCGCAGCCACGGCGGATCCCAAGCCTTGAGCGGCCAAAGACCGGCGCATGGCAAGATGCCCGCGCGCATTCTTCATCAACCCCTCGGCCTTACGCGACAAGACGGCGTTACCGCCCAAGCCAAAGATGAAATCCGCATTGGCATCGGCCGCGATCAACCCCATCAACTCGGGGTTGGCGAAGTGCCCGTCCCCACGCAGCACGATGTGAGTATGCGGCCAATGTTGCCGCAACAAGCGCAGCACGCGCTTCATGATCGTGGCGTTTTCCGCCCCTGTCGGGCGCTTGCCGGGACGCAGGACGGCGGTCACCAAGGCACCCGTGCCGGCCTCGAATACCAGCAAGGGCAGGTAGCAATAATGGCCGTAATGGTGGTTGTAAAAAGACAGCGCCTGTTGACCGTAGGTGGCATCGTCGGTGTGGTCGAGATCGAGGGTGATGCTGGCTGGGGCGCTGCTGTAACCGGCGATGAATTGCAGCACCAAAGCACGGGCCATGCGGTAGATATCCCAGCGGCTTAAAGCCCCTTCGAACCGGGAGTGCGTCGCGCCACAAGCCAGCAGGTTGCCGGTATCCAGCGGCGCGCGTTCCGCTGCCAGCTTGAACAGCGGGTCACGACGCAGCGTATTGGAATCATTGCCATCCTCATAGCCAGAGGCGATCTGAAATACGCGCTGCGTCAGCAAGTCTCGCAGGGTGTGCTTGATGTAGCTGGTGTGGCGGGAATCAGAAATGGCTGCGGTCAGACGATCAATCAGGCCAATACGGCGATCCACGGCGGAAAGCAGTAATGCACCCAGGTCAGAGGATATCTCGCCTCCGGCGAAGTCGGCGCGAATCGTGTAGCCAGCAGCGGGAGGAAATCGGAGTTGTTCTGGGGTAAAATCGGCAGCAGGGCGAGTACAAGTAGGCATTTTTTACGAATTTGTTTTTAGATAACTCGAATTATATCAAATGGTTACTTTCTTATTCGCCCTGTTTATGCAAAATCCAGGTTAGCAACTCCCGCAACTTCGACAACACCGCCTTGCTGTCGATTACTGCGGTATCCGGGCAATGTATGCCCTGCTGGTAAACACCGGCATGAGGCTCAATCCGGCGGACGCCTTGCTCATCCAGACGTTCTGCTCGTATGCCGTTCTCTTGGGCATTCTTGAGCAGGCGGTCAATCACGGGCAAATCCTGCTGAGAGGTGGCAACAATGACCTTGCCGGAGTGCTGATAGTTAATACCATACTCTGTCGCAAATGCTTTCATGCGGCGCGCGCCCTCCGCACAAACCTTGGCTTTCAAAGTGCTGCTGTCGTAGTAGATGCCGCTATGCAGCACGCCACTGTTGCCGCGCAAGGCGAACAAGGTTATCGCAGCCATATTCATCGCGATGTGCAACGGCAAACAGGCCCAGAACAACCAGCCGGGCATGTTCTTCACATAAGCCCGCACACCGTATGTTTCGTTATGGTGTTATGGTTGACATATTACGCGGCGCATAATAGCATTCGCCCATGATTAAGTCGTTCAGGTGCGCCGATACCGAAATGCTGTACCGCGATGTGCTGGTTCCGCGATTTCGTTCGATTGAACGACCGGCACGCCGCAAGCTGCTTTATCTCAACCGTGCGCGCACGTTGAATGATTTGAGGCAACCACCCGGCAACCGCCTGGAAGCGCTTAAGGATGATCGCAAGGGGCAGCACAGCATCCGCGTCAACGACCAATGGCGCATTTGCTTCAAGTGGTCAGGCGGCGATGTTTATGATGTTGAAATTGTGGGCTATCACTAAGGAATAAATCCATGACTAAAAAATTACTTGACCCCATTTTCCCTGGTGAAATTTTGCTGGAAGAATTTATGAAACCGATGGGAATCAGCATCAATGCACTGTCACGGGATATCAACGTCCCGCCCAACCGCATCAGCGAGATTGTGAACGGCAAGCGTGCAATCACTGCAGATACCGCGTTGCGTCTGGGTAAGTATTTCAGTGTCTCCCCTGAAATCTGGTTAGACCTGCAAAGCGATTATGACATCCGCACGGCTCAGCGCACCGTCTGGCCACAAATCGAGCCGCAGATCCGCGCACATGCCGCATAAACCCGGATAATCCGTTAGACCGTTCGTTCACTGTAGGAGCCCGATTTATCGGGCTCCTACAACGGCGTTTCCCCTTAATCCCAAATAATCCATTAGGCCGTCATTCCGGCGAAGGCCGGGATCCAGTCATAAAAATGCACCGCGAAGCGGACAAAACCATGATGTTGTCCCACTTCCGTGGGAAATTATTGATCAGCTGGATTCCGGCCTTCGCCGGAATGACACAATTTTAGCTAATGGACAATCTGGGTTAATGGATTATCTGGGATAAAGCAGGCAAAACGCAGGGGTAGAGTTTACCGGCAACATGCCGAGAACAAGAGCGCCGCAATTACCTGTACTCGCAACCTGACCGCCACCTTCCAAACACCCGCTTATCCAGCACCCGCCAGATCTGCCCGACGGTCGCTACCCGGTTTTTCTGAATCTCCCGACGTTTGCGCCACATCTTCGGCAAACCTAACAACGCATCGCGTTTCGCCCTGAGAATCACACGCCCCTTCACGCGCAGGACGAATATTGGTGGTTCCAGAAAACCAGAAAGGGGTTTGCCGATGTCCTCTGATATGAAAAAGGATTTGTCTTCCCTTAATGAATTATCCGGGTTCAATTTTGCAAAGCTCAATAATTGCAGGAAAGATCTGCGGCACGCTCAATTTTCTCAACGGAAGTGTCGAAACTAATGGCCCATTATTCAGCGCAATTTGCCCATATTCTTTATAATGACATGGTGTGATTTTTTCGCCCCGTGCGGACTTTGGCCTAAGGAAAGGATGCCGTATGACTACGACAGAAAAACTATATAAAGCGGTGCAAGACCTACCGGAGCCGGTAATCGCCGAGCTTCTGGATTTTGCAGAATTTTTGCGCTCAAAGACGCGTGACAAGTCTGCGAATTCTAGCGATAAATTGTTGGTTGACTTAATGGGCGGATTGGAAAATTCCGTCACTTTTGCGGGGGATTCTTTGGAAATCTCGCGTAAAATGAGATTGTGCGAATAATTTCAAAAAGGCCATCAAGAGAGTTCTGGCAGCGTCATCCTGAATCGAGGCCAATGCTAAATGAATGGTTTCGAAAGGCGAGCCAGGTCACGGCGATTTCTTTTCCGGCATTGCGTGAGACCTTTGGTTCGGCAGACTATGTGGATGGATTTACACTATTCGATGTGGGTGGAAACAGGTATCGCATTGCAACGGTCATTCATTATGACAAGCAACGGATGTATATTCGTCAAGTAATGACTCATGCAGAGTATGACCGTAACGATTGGAGAAAAAAATGAACACTGTAATTGACTACCAGAGACTGCTTCCTGCTTGGCAAACCCTCCAATCAGTAGCGCCTATCGCACACATTGAGTCTGAAACCGGCTACGTGCAAGCGACAGCTCTACTGAACAGCCTTCTTGATATTGTCCGCGACGATGCAAAGCACCCGCTTTATTCACTTGTCGCTGTCGTCGGTGATCTGATTGAGGCTTACGAGATTGACCACGAACCCATAGTTAACTGACGAAACTACTAGCAATTTGACTAGGTGTTAAATGACGCCAGCCAAGTCGCTGGATATAGTATCCCGCCCAAGCAATTCAAGATGGTGCAGGCATGGATTGAAATTCACAAATTGTTACAATGCATGAGTCTGCAACCCCACTCCCCAGAATATGTCAGACATCGCCATCCGCGTAAACAATCTCAGCAAGTGCTACCACATCTACGACACCCCGCGCGATCGGCTCAAGCAGTTCGTCATTCCAAAGCTGTGCCGGGTGATACCGCCGCTGCGCAGATTATTCTACACAACTGCACCCAGTCCTCATTCCTCAGTCCTTTCTATAAAGAATTCTGGGCGCTCAAAGACGTTTCCTTTGAAATCAAAAAAGGCGAAACCGTCGGCATCATCGGGCGCAACGTCTCGGGCAAATTCACACTGTTGCAAATCATCTGCGGCGCGCTCTCGCCCACCAGCGGTAGCATTCAAACCAATGGCCGGATCGTGGCGTGTGCAGGATATTGGTGGATCAAAAAAACCAGCAAGGGGTTTGCTGATGCCCTTTGACAAATTGCTTCTTACAGGCGAATCCCAAACGCTGGAATTCAACCTGAAAACCTCGGTTGAAAATAAACCGGCAGAGGGTAATCCCTCATCCCCAGCCCTTCCCCCCGATGGGGAAGGGAGCAAAGCCCCTCTCCCTCGGGGAGAGGGGTTGGGGAGAGGGAGAAGCTGCGCCCATATTGCTTCCCCTGTAAATTGCATGTTCTCAACTGAGGAATTTAGGTTCAAATCTGGTTTTGATAAAACCGCAGTTGAATCACTGGTAGCCTTCGCCAATGCGCAAGGTGGCATGGTATTGGTTGGCGTGACAGACACAGGCTCGGTCTGTGGCGTGACACTGGGCAAAGAAATGCTGAACGAATGGCTGGGACGGATCAAATCCGCTACCAGTCCTGCGCTGATTCCGGATATGGTGTCTTTCACCGAACAAGGCAAAACCGTGGTGGTCATTCGTATGAGCGAATTACCCTCTGCCGGTTTATTTTCAACCGAGGTTTTCAGGATAATTCACATTTCGTCGCTCCCGCGAAGGCGGGAGTCCAGTCAAATAAACAAACTAGATTTCCGCTATCGCGTGAATGGCGAATTATTAGAGATGCCCTTAAATCCGATAAGCTACCCAGCGGGTAACCGCTGCCGAACTGGGCTTGAGCAAGGGAAGAATTGATATGTGCTCCAAGTATGCGCCTTTTCCGCTAGCCGTTCCGCAAAGGTGTGTGGCTGATTCGCTCAACTCGTTGCCCACCAAGGCTTTCAGGCGGGTTTCCAAGCGGAAAATATTTTCTTCCAAGAATCAGTCCGCCAGAACCAGATTTCATGCGGGTTTCGGCAGAGCTCAAAATATTTTCACACACCTTTGCGGAACGGCTAGCCTTTTCCGCAAACATGCCGTCGAAATGGTGGATGAGTTATGAACAAGATCGAGTGCTTAACAAATTTATTGCAAACTATTCCGGACATCGATCTGGCCGTATTGGTCGGAAGCAGAGCGCGCGGAACCGCAACTCAACAAAGCGATTGGGACATTGCGATTAGATGGAAAAAACATATCAATGGTTTGGCTTGTCTGGAACGCTCAGAAATCCTGAAGCAGCAAATTGCCGATACAATGGGAATACCCAAAGATCAGATTGACTTGATCGATCTTGCGGCAGCCCGTCTTGCAATGCGTGCAGTGATCGCCGAAGAAGGAATCATTCTCAAGGGCGAAGAAACATTGGCGTGGAGCCACTACCTTACCCGAACATGGGGAGAGATGGAAGATTATTATTGGAGGCAAAACAATGCGGCTTGATCTTTATCAGGCAGAAAGCGAACGTATCGCCAACGAGCAAATGTCGCTGCTCGGGGAGGCGAAGCAACGAATTCTGTCGGGCGCGCCTCTTTCCCGCCTTGAACAAAGTGGCGTGCTGCATGCCCTTCAAGTTCTCATTGAAAACGCCATCGGCAAATCAAAACACCTGCTCAAGTCAGCAGGCGAACCGGTACCCGTATCTGCCTACGATGCTTTTGCCAGCCTCGAACAACGTGGCGATATAAATTCGCGAGAGTTACAGCAGTGGAACTCGGCGATTGGGTTGCGCAATCGGATTGTGCATGACTACATGAATATTGATATGCGAATTGTTTACGAATTTATCACCGACGAACGCCACCAATTTATTGCCGCATTCTTGCGAAAACCGATCGCCACAATCCCCCCATCGGAGGCAAACAATTGACTGTGCTATTGTCATCACTAATTTAGGCAAAACATATCGCGCGCATTATAGAGTCGGCCAATAAATAGATAACAAATTCGTTCGCCCTGAGCTTGTCGAAGGGTTGTGTGGTTCGACATAACCAACGACTTGGCTGACGTTTCTTGGCAGCCTAGTCGGATGGCTAATAGTTTCATCAGGCTCACCACGAACGGAAAACCTTTTAATGGCCGACTCTATAGAGGGCGCCTCTAAAAATTCAGAGTTCGCCCAAATGCAAGGCGCAGAAAAAATTTCGCCGCGCCGCATATGCGTGATATGTAAGCAAGAAATTTTTTATGCAACACAGCAGTTGGGATGGAATCTGGATTTTTAGAGGTGCCCTAGAACTTGTTCCAATACTTGAGTCTGTAGCCCCACAAGCTTACGAAATTATTCGTATTTGTAACGCGAATCGAGATAAGGAGTATCTTTGATGAAATTAACCATGCAACTTATACAGGGAATAGAAAAACTTGCACCCGGTGATTTAATCGCAGTGCAAAACTTCGTGCTGGCCTTACAAGCCAAGGCTTTTCGCCCGAACAGGAACCTATTATTAACTGGCCGTAGCAAAGCAAGAAATGCTTTGTCGTCATGCCGCGACAACCTGTCTGAAACCATCATCACAGAACGGGAAGACCGTTTATCAGCCTTATCGCACCAAGTTTAACCAACGCCATGAACAGTTGGCAGAGCGGTGAAATATTTTGAGAAAAAAGGAGAGTGATGTGTTAACACAAGACCCCACGCTGAATTCGAATTCTTTGGGTTCGGATTTGTGCACAAACGCAACACGCGCTTTTATTGCAAAGGTAGCAAGCCAATATGACCTGGCTGGGGTCATTCTTTTTGGCAGCCGGGCGCGCAATACACATCGGTCTGACAGTGATGCCGATGTTGCCGTGTTACTGCGCGGCTATCCGGGCAAATTTGTCACGACAAAACTGGCTATGGATGATCTTGCCTATGACGTACTTTTGGAAATGGGCATCCGCATCCAGCCGCTCCCAATTTGGGAAGAAGAATGGAATCATCCAGAAACCTATTCAAACCCGCGCCTGCTGCACAACATCGAGCGAGAAGGGATTTGGTTGTGAAAGTTGAAGATTTATTCGAAAAGGCAATTCGCGCGGTCTCATCCGCCCGGCTCCTGCTCGTCAGCGGTGACGCGGATGGTGCGTGTAATCGCGCTTACTACGCCATGTTTGATGCTGCTCGTGCAGCCTTATTGGCATCAGACGCACCGGTCGTACCAGAAGTTGTAAAAACGCATAGCGGACTAATAAGCGCATTCAGCTTGCATTTAGTTAAAACGGGCCAAGTTCCGGTGGAACTTGGCAAAGCACTTAATAAAGTCGAAGACCTTCGATTAATAGCCGATTACAAGGGTGACCCGGTCGAATTAGAAGATGCAGCGTGGGCAGTGCAGCAAGCGGAAAAGTTTGTTGAAACCATGAAGTCATCGTATCAAAAAGATGAATAGAGCATCATGACCGGCATCGCCATCCGCGTAAACAATCTCAGCAAGTGCTACCACATCTACGACACCCCGCGCGATCGGCTCAAGCAGTTCGTCATTCCAAAGCTGTGCCGGGTGATACCGCAGCTGCGCAGGTTTTTCGCCACTCCCCACTTGCCACTTCCCACTTACCATCGCGACTTCTGGGCGCTCAAAGACGTTTCCTTTGAAATCAAAAAAGGCGAAACCGTCGGCATCATCGGGCGCAACGTCTCGGGCAAATCCACACTGTTGCAAATCATCTGCGGCGCGCTCTCGCCCACCAGCGGTAGCATTCAAACCAATGGCCGGATCGTGGCGTGTGCAGGATATTGGTGGATCAAAAAAACCAGCAAGGGGTTTGCTGATGCCCTTTGACAAATTGCTTCTTACAGGCGAATCCCAAACGCTGGAATTCAAATCTGGTTTTGATAAAACCACAGTTGAATCACTGGTAGCCTTTGCCAATGCGCAAGGTGGCATGGTATTGGTTGGCGTGACAGACACAGGCGCGGTCTGTGGCGTGACACTGGGCAAAGAAACGCTGAACGAATGGCTGGGACGGATCAAATCCGCTACCAGTCCTGCGCTGATTCCGGATATGGACGCATCGGGAATACGATGACTGGAACAAACTCTATCGGAAAGGCAAAGGGTAATCATGCGCGCAGCACACACTCAGTTCGATATCCGGGCCATTCAATCCTCTTGGCGGGCTTTTGATGCAGTGGCGCATCTTCGCCCCATCCATGATGAAGATAGCTACACCCGCATGGCGGCCCTGATGAACTCACTGCTGGATGCCACCGGAGATGACGAAGACCATCCGCTGTCAGGCTTGCTTGATTTGGTAGGGGATATAGTCTCGAAATATGAGCAAGAGCATCACCCCATCGAGCCAGCCGGGCCCAAGGATGCCCTGCGTTTCTTGATGGATGCTCGCGGCTTGAAGCAAGAAGACCTGTCAGCCGTTGTGCCACAGAGCAACCTGTCGGCAATCCTGGCAGGGAAACGGAAAATCAGCGCAACCTTGGCAGGTAAATTGGGCAAGTTCTTCGGTATTAGTCCAGCTGTATTCGTGCCAGTCGAATCTGCAAATCCTTGAGGCACCCACATTACTCATAAGTTTCGCACACCACTTTGTTCCAACTCCGCCATATTCCGGCGCATTTATGCAGCCGCCAACAGGTGGCAAACTTGCCATGCCCGTAAGGATAATTCAGGCTGCCAGTTTTGCGGACGCCAGGCGGTTGATGCTGACCCCTTGCTCGGCTGCCTCGGTAGCGAGCGCACGGTGCACCAGCGAAGGGACACGAACCATGAAGCGCCCGCTGTATTGCCTTTCGGACAGCGGATCGGGAACGGGCTCGCCCGTAACCTGCATGTCGGCCACCGCTTCACCGACAAGGCGGCGAATACCGGCAAGCGCCTTTTCCGGTGTAGGCGCAAGCCAAGACAAAGAAGGAAACTCGGCGCACAAGCCAACGTGCTCGCCATCTTCCTGCGACCACGTGACGCGATAAGTGTAGTGGTTGGTGTTCATAGTTTGACTCCCAGTCGTTCGATTGCCAATAGCACTTGCTTCACCTGATAAGCCTTTGCCTTAAGCGCAAGACAATTGGGGTAGCTTCAACATGTCAGGCTCGCCCCTGAAGCCCTGCCCATTATGCCGACAAACCCATAAGCCAGTTGGCGGCATCAGCAATTCTGATTCCATTGCGGAACTCTTCCTGGCGCAATCCATAAACGATCTGCACAGCCTCCGTATCGGGAAACTGCCCGGCAAATCGTGACAGGCCGCGATGCGGCTTATTGTCGCCCAACTTGCATTCGATCATCCTTGTCAGTTTTCCTTCCTCGCTGAGCGCGAAATCCACTTCCGCGCCATCCTTGGTGCGAATGTAATGCAGGCCAGCCGTTCTTCCCGCGCTATCCTGTAAAAAATGCACATGCTTCAGCAGCATTCCTGCCACCGCATTTTCCAGGCGCACGCCCTGATCACCTCGAACCAATCCCGTATCAAAAAAATACACTTTGGGGCTTTGCAAAATAGCGCGGGCAATATTGCGATGCCAGGGTTGAACGGTAAAAACGATAAACAAAGCCTGCAAAATATCCAGATAACGTTTCAATGTCGCGGGCGAAACCGCCAGATCGCGCGCGATGGAAGCCAACGAAAGGGGCGACCCGACACGCTCGCGCAACAACTCCACAAACAGGCGCATCGTATTGATCTCGTGCAGGCGAGAAAACTCCAGCACATCTTCACGAATCAGATCGTTGAAGTACTGTGCGCGCCAGCGGTCGGCCTGCACCGGGTCACCGGCCAGACACGGTTCGGGAAAGCCGCCTCTCTCCAACAAATGATCCAAAGCGTCGGCGGGTTCCACATGCCGCTGTTCGCACCACTCGCGCACCGAAAACGGATGCAAGCGGAAAGCAAAATAACGGCCCGCCAGCGAATCGCCCCCTTGCCGAAAAGTTTCCATGCGCGCGCTACCCGTCACCAACAGCGCCTGCTCGGGAGAACGCCCGTCCACCACCCCCTTCAGCCAGCCCTTCCAGTCGCGCATTTTGTGAATCTCATCCATGACGAGCAGCTTCGCGCGGGGGTTCCATGACTGGCGCTGCAACACCCCCCGGTCCGGCAACACATCCCAGTTGAGGTATTGAGCGTTCCCGAACAACTGCATCAACTGGCGGGCAAGCGTAGTTTTCCCCACCTGCCGCGGGCCAGTCAGCACCACCATCTTGGTGGCCAAATCTTTTAATACCCATTCGTCAAGATAGCGCTTCATGGACTAAGCATACAACAAATGCAATAAAGTCGCGACTTTATTATCCAATAATGGAAAATAGTCGGAAAATAAGGGCTGATTTGATAGCATACCCTGTCCTTTCAGCGCAGGGCTGGGTATGCTTAAATGCGCGTCGACATGAAAATTTGTTTTTGCAACTTGTTGATCTGGTCAGACGATATTCGAAGCCCGTTCGCATTGAGAGATATTTTTCAAATGCACAATAAGCTCGCGTACCCGCTCAGTCATATCGTAGTGAGCTTTGAAATACGCACGGCCATTCTGTCCAAAACGCGAAAGCTCATCGGATGGCATTTCATACATTTTCCGCACTGCACTGGCCAAAGCATTAGCATCTTTGGCAGGGCAAACAATCCCGGCATCTCCATCCGCGTAAACAATCTCAGCAAGTGCTACCACATCTACGACACCCCGCGCGATCGGCTCAAGCAGTTCGTCATTCCAAAGCTGTGCCGGGTGATACCGCCGCTGCGCAGATTATTCTACACAACTGCACCCAGTCCTCATTCCTCAGCCCTTTCTATAAAGAATTCTGGGCGCTCAAAGACGTTTCCTTTGAAATCAAAAAAGGCGAAACCGTCGGCATCATCGGGCGCAACGTCTCGGGCAAATCCACACTGTTGCAAATCATCTGCGGCGCGCTCTCGCCCACCAGCGGTAGCATTCAAACCAATGGCCGGATCGTGGCGTGTGCAGGATATTGGTGGATCAAAAAAACCAGCAAGGGGTTTGCTGATGCCCTTTGACAAATTGCTTCTTACAGGCGAATCCCAAACGCTGGAATTCAAATCTGGTTTTGATAAAACCACAGTTGAATCACTGGTAGCCTTCGCCAATGCGCAAGGTGGCATGGTATTGGTTGGCGTGACAGACACAGGCTCGGTCTGTGGCGTGACACTGGGCAAAGAAACGCTGAACGAATGGCTGGGACGGATCAAATCCGCTACCAGTCCTGCGCTGATTCCGGATATGGACGCATCGGGAATATGATGACTGGAACAAACTCTATCGGAAAGGCAAAGGGTAACTGCGCGATCTTGTTCGGGCGAACGGCTTTAGCTTGCAAGGCCAGCACCCATGTCGTTATGCACTCAACTTCGTTCAAACTCCGCCACACTCCGGCGCATTTATGCAGCCGCTAACAGTCTGTCCAGTCGGCGCATAAAACTGGGCAATTGTTGCGGTATTGGCGATTTATGGCATAAACTGCCATACCAACATTCTTTGGGAGATTTTCCATGTCTATGAACGTATCTTTGCCACCTGAGTTAGAGGCACGTGTCCGTCAGCGCGTCGAGTCCGGCATGTATGGATCGGCAAGCGAAGTGATTCGTGAGGCGTTGCGGTTGTTTGAAGCCTATGAACAGGTCAAAGCAGCGAAACTCGATAGCCTACGCCAAGATATTACCAAGGGCTTGAACGATGTAAAGAATGGGCGCGCAAAAGAAGTTGATTTTGAAAGTTTGAAGCAACAAGGTCGTCAGTTACTTCAAACCCGTAAGGCCGCTGCCTGATGCCTCATATTCGCTTTACCAATTCAGCGGAAGCCGACCTTCTGGAGCTGTGGTTAAACATAGCGGAAGACAATCTTGCGGCGGCAGATGAATCGCTGGATTCCATTCAGGCAACGGTTTCGCTATTGGGTGGTCAGCCTGAGACGGGCAGGGCGCGCCCAGAATTATCAGATGGGCTGCGTAGTTTTCCGACGCGCACGCCATACATTATTTTCTATTTGCCAGATGAGGATGGCCTCCTGGTTGTTCGGGTGTTGCACCATGCCCGAGATATTGACGCAGATTATTTTTCTTAGCTTGCCACTTCTAACTCGTCTGATGATGATGCTCTTGTTCTATGTAGTGTCTGTCAGAAAACCTGTTTACCTTCCAAACACCCGCTTATCCAGCACCCGCCAAATATCGCCAATAGACGCGACTCTGTTCTGTTGTATCTCGCGCCGCTTGCGCCACATCCTTGGCAATCCGCGCAATGCATCCCGCTTGGCGCGGAATATCACACCCCCCTTGCCGCGCATGATGAACACGCATACCACCACCAGATTCATTGCAATATGCAAGGGTAAACAAGCCCAGAATAACCATCCGGGCATATTCTTCACATACGCCCACACCAGGTTGCGGTGCCCGTGATAAACGGCGAAGTCGCTTTGCTGTCCTCCAGTGGTCGCCGAGCCGATGTGATACACCACGGCACCGGGAACCAACAGGCAGCGATGCCCCATCAGCCGCAGGCGGAAGCCTAGATCGACATCCTCGACATAACAAAAGAAGTCCTCGTCAAAGCCGCCGGCTGACATGAGCATGTCTCTTCGATAGAGTGCGGCCGCCGCACAGGGCGAGAAGATTTCCCGCAGCTCATGCGCCGCTTCATCCTTGCGCTTGCCATGCCCCTCGCGCCAAACTAAACCGCTGATATGGTACGTATCGCCATCACCATCAAGGAGATCGCGGCCACCTTCCATAAGCTGCCGGCTCGCAAACATCGTGTATTCCGGATTTTTCCTTGCCGCATCAACCAACTGCTCCAGCCAGTCCGGTTCGGGGAAAGCATCGGGATTGAGCAATGCCAGCCATTCAGAGTCACCGAGCAACTTCATGGCCTGATTGTTCGCGGCGGCAAAACCGAGGTTGGACTGATTCTGAATCAGCGTGACATTGGGGCGATGCGAGAGGAAACCATCGGGAGCAGGATTGTTGCTGGCGTTATCGATCAGCAGCACCTTGAAATTCTGGAATGTCTGGCACTGAAGACTTTCCAGGCAGCGAGATAAAACGCCCCAGGAATTCCAATTAACGATGACCACACCAATGGAACCGGACGCTTTCGCTGGCTGGTCAGGCACGCTCATTTTGACAAGATTTCCTCAATGCGATTGACCCGGTCAGCCCAAGTATTGGAAGCGATGAATTTCAGCCGGTCATCATCAGAATATTTTTTCCTGAACCCATCGGCCAAATATCGGCTGATAATCGACATCAACTCTTCATGACCCGTGTAGAAATCCACAAAGCCTGAAAACCTTTCGATTTCCGGATATCTCACCGATATGATCGGTTTGTTGAAAAACACATACTCGTACAATTTGACTGGATCGACGGATTGAATAAGCTCGGTTACCTGAAACGGCATCAGCAAGGCAGCGAATCCACTGGCAAGCGTTTGAATGTCGCCATGACGCACCGCCCCCAGATATTTGATTCGTTCATGCCGGGGTCGGGCCATGCCCAGGTTTTCGACAGGCCCGATCAGATGAATTTCAACCGACGGAAACGCATCAACAATCTTGATTAGCGCCTCAAAGTCTAACCAGGAGGAAATCGTGCCGACATAACCCAACGCATATCGCCCCTCCCTTTTTCCCGCCTCATCATTACCCGAGATACCCGAAAAAGCGGATGCCTCAAATGCGTTATGGACGACGGAGCATTTTTCGGGGTATCCGGCTCGCACTATGAGTTTGTCGCAGAGGTTTCCGCTCGAACAGAACACATGTGAGCACCCGTTGATCAATTCTTTCTCGCTTGCCGCCAACAAATCCCGGCGGGATGCATTCCTCGGGAATGCCAACACATCATCCATGCAGTCATAAATGAGCCTTGCTGAAAGATGTTTGGGAAGATATTCAAATAACTCAGGCGATGATATCCACACAATATCCGGCCGATGCAGCTTGAGAAACAGCTTCGCCATCATCCGCAACAAAAAAACATTCAGCTTGCCAATCAAAGCCCATCGCCCGCCGAACGGAAGGCGGAAAAACGGGTATAACCTCACTCCATTGCGGTCATTGTCAGCAAGATGACCGCGCCTCCAGGCAAAGGGATAAATAACGATCACATCATGTGAACGGGAAAGATGCTGCGCAAGGAAATGGGGGCGCTGCTTTGCCCAGCCCCAATCGACGTTCATGATGTACACGATGCGGTGACGCATAGCAGATCGCCCCTGAACCGTTATAGAGGTAGACCAAATTGATCGCGGAAGATTTTGCACACACGCACAAGACTAGGCGAAGTGATCTCGCAAGACTTTCACGATACGCCCAGCCGCATGACCATCCCCATAGGGAGAGACACCCCGTGCCATCGCGCGATAAGCAGACTCATCATCCAACAATCGCTGCGCTTCCGAAACGATCACATCAAAGTCCGTGCCGACCAGCTTCACCACGCCTTCCTGAACAGCCTCTGGGCGCTCGGTCTCATGCCGCAACACCAGCACAGGTTTCCCCAAGGCCGGCGCCTCTTCCTGGACGCCGCCGGAATCACTCAATATGAGATAGGCGCGTTTCATCGCAGACACAAAGGGCAGGTAATCCAGGGGGTCGCATAGCACCACACGTGGATGCGCCCCCAGTAACCGATGGGCAGTATCACGCACATTGGGGTTGGGATGCACTGGATATAGCACCTGCACATCCGGATTGTGTTCCAGCAAGTCAAGCAGCGCGCGACAAACCCGCTCGAAAGGTTCGCCAAAATTTTCCCGGCGGTGCGCCGTTACCAGAATCAAGCGCTTGGTCGGATCCAGCTTAACCGGCAGTTCCACATCCCGATCCGCCACACTGAGCAGTGCATCAATCACCGTGTTACCAGTCACTACAATATCTGCGTCCGCCACGCCCTCGCGCAACAGATTTTGGCGCGAGCTTTCTGTGGGTGCGAAATGCCACTTCGCCAGCCGCCCAGCAATGACGCGGTTCATTTCTTCCGGAAACGGATTCTGCATATCCCAGGTACGCAGGCCAGCCTCAACATGTCCGAACGGGATCTTGTGGTAGAAGCAGGCCAGCGCGACTGTCATGACAGTCGTTGTATCGCCTTGAGCGAGCACGGCATCGGGGTTTTCCGCAAGCAACACATCATCCAGATCAAGCAGCAGGCGCGCCGTTAACGTAGTCAATGCCTGATTTGGCCGCATGATATCCAGATCGATATCCGGCTCGATGTCGAACACCTTCATCACCTGATCCAGCAAGTGACGGTGCTGCGCTGTTGCCAGCACACGCACATCGAGATCAGGTTGCTTCTTCAGCGCGAGGATGACTGGAGCCATTTTTATGGCCTCTGGTCGTGTTCCGACGACACAAACAACTTTATGGTTCATAGGTATTCCCATAAAGCGGGGCCGCTCCACTATGAGTTGAAATCATTTTTTTTGTCGCTCTAAAACAGTCATATTGCCAATTAAGAGCTTAGGCTGATCCACGTTAAAGCCCACTTTCCTGAGTCTTTCGGTAAGGCAAACATCTGCCTTTTGAGATTCTCCAATATAGTTCACGGCGCCAGCGTAGTAAAAAGATCCGTCAGGCTGACTCACTTTAGACAAAACGGCATAATCGGCAGTGTCTATTCCGACAGGGTAGTAGTAAATGGTTCTGTCGCGATACAAAGTCGGTACAAATCCTTCCGGTGTCGTAACTTTGGCTCCAGCTGGAACTGCTGCCGCAATTTGCTGCAATTGACCGGACAGTTGTTTTTCGTAAGATTGGGATCCATTGGCATAAAAATCATAAAGGCGCTTTACAGCCCCGTTCTGGCCGCCATAACCGGGCGAGTACTTAGAAATGACCGGCATTAATGCCAACAAAACCCCAATCAAGACTACTCGGTATTTAGTGGCCCCCAGATAAGCCCACAGTTTGCTAAATCCGATTGCCGAGGCAAACAAAAGAAAGGGGAAATACATACTGTGATAGTGCGTGCCCCAACCGTTCTTCTCTGCGCCCCCGACGGTTGTCAATAAATTCGGCAACAGTGCCGCAAAAGCGATTAGCGCAAGCCGCCAATTGAAGAGGGCAAATACGCCGAACAGCAACACATTAATGACAATAAATTCCTGCACCTTGGCCGCATATACCGGCGCTTTAATCTGCTCAAAAAAAGCCGGGATCCCTTGTAAAATTGAACTTAGGCTACCGGTGCCCACATGATGAACATAGAGCAATTTTACGTACAAAAAAACATGTGCCAAAAGTGTCATACTGAAAATGGCTAGAATAACTACTGATCTACGTTCAACAATCCTTTTCCTATAAAGGACGAGAGAGGCAATAGTAAATAAGGCGATCATAATCGCCCCTCTCTCTGTGGTGCTTGCGGCAAGCAACCCAATTGCAAGAGTCAGCAGCAAATAATCCCGGCTAATATTGCCTTGCCGAATCATGGCGTCATACAACAGGGAAACATACAGCAACCCCAGCGGCATAAAAAATCTGTCCGCGTAAAAATCCCCCAGTGATGCATGAGACCAGGCCGGGTGAGCCATCGCCAGCAAACAAAAGGCCATTGCCCCAAGAATTGGAACGCCTTGCCTTCTGATGGCCCAATATAAAATAAAAATCACCGAAGCAAAGCCAAATCCATTAGCAACAGCAAGAATGACATGGGGTGGGAACAACCATGCTAACGCCGCAAGCGGATAGAGAATGTAATAGGCGTGACTATCCAGCACGCTTAGCCCACGCCCGCTTGGAATCAAGCCTGCTTTACATAGGGTTTCGGCATTGAAAGTAAACGTGCTCGCTGCATCAATAAATGACGGTCCCAAATAAGTGGTTGGAAGGCCTGTTTCCTTAATCGATGCCAGGGTTTCCATTAAGAAGGCGGCATCGAGATGGTGAAACCATGCGGTCACAAGTTGAAAATAGCTGAACGCTGCCGCGAAAATGGCAAATATCAAAAAAGCAATGATTCGTTCCCATTTAGATTTTGTAAATTCGGTCATAAGGAATTTGGCACAATTTCTGAAGCCGCCGTTTTTCGGGATTTGATTTAAAGGGTTCATTTCACATTTTTTGGTCGCAAAGACCAGAATTTTGCTGTCGAAAAATTAAAAACCACAACGAACGGGATCAACGCGGTCTGGACATAAAAAGGATCAAAACCAGTATTTTCTACGATGAACCTTAAGACAATGAGGTTGAGTACGATTGAAAATAAACTGGCCGTAAAATATTTTATGAACCGGCCGTTAAATAATAATTGCTGTTCTGGTTTAAACACCCATATGTAGTTTAATGCGTACGTAAATACGACACCGATAATAGAAGCAACTACCAGAGCGATCAGATAATTCACTTCAATTATTTTTACCAGTGTAAAAAAAATTAAAAAGGTAAGAACAAAATTGATAGCACCAACAACAGTAAATTTTGTGACTTCCAGTTTCAGTTTGTGCATTGTCGTTAGATTAGCTTAAGTTGCCTCTGGTCTCAGTTATGCCCTGACGTAGATTCGATAACTTGGTTTGTCGATTTTCTTGACGTACCCCTTTTTAAGGATCCATTCAGACAAATCGCTTTCTTCCCATTGAGCGCCAACTCCCATAATTACATCGGGAAGATGTCCGGGTACAGAAAAGTATTCCTTAAACATGGCGGTATGAAGCGGTATGGGCACAGGTGAATTGTTCGCCCAGGTCGTCGGCCCGCTCGGAATAAGATCCGTCATCAGGTAAAACCCAGGTGAGTCGCCATTTACTAAAAAGAATGTGGTTCTTCCGGCGCGCACAGAAGCCAAATCGACTGTGATCTCGTAAATTGCTGCGGACTTCCGCCCAGTATGCAGCCCCAGATAGGGACCGCTCAACATACGTGTGCGTAGATCAATCAGCGGCGACTCAGTGTAAATATGGAGAAACTGAATAGCCGCGATGAATATCAGGAGGAAGAAAATCGGCACTGTTCGAATCGCTTGTACCGGCAAGTTCCATGTTCTCACTACAAAGAAGAGAGAAAGGGCCGCAGCAGGCATAAGACCGAGGGCGCCATTTACCCATTGGCTGCTGGTCCATGCTGTCGCTAACCCCGCAATCATCGAGGGTAACCAAATCACCAGCAAAAGCCTCAAGCCTGCTCTATCTGGCCGGAAGAGAAACAACAGCGGGGAAATCAGCCCAAGCCACAGCACGAGAATACTTGGATCGCCTATCCCTCCCCCGCGCCAGATTTTGCCTATTATAGTTGCACAGGGAACCAGAAAAATGATTCCACTCATAATCCCCAGCCAGCGCCACCGTTTCGGCAGTTTCGTAACTGCAATAGTGCCTAGAAGGGACAGGACCAGAACGCCATGCTCCCACTTTTGAATTATTTGATTAAAAATGTACTCTATTTTCCACCACCCTCCACCCTGATGGGGTGCAGCACTTGCGAACTTATAAGTGGTAGTGAGGGGATACAAGCCGTTTTGAAAGACAACATAAAGCAGCGGAATAGCGATAAAGGACACCCCCAGTAGAAGGCCTGTCTGATGATTCTTGCGAACACTAGCAACCTGCATTTGCCCCTGATTTTGATTGGGCGGAAACAAAAAACTCACACACAGCACAATGGCCGAGATTAGCAACAGGGAAGGATAAGCGAATGAAGCAACCACCAGACATGCCGCCCCTGCAAATGCCGCGATCCTTCCTCTGGCGATCGGAAGGTAACAAGAATAAAGGAACCCCAAGCCAAGCAGCCAGCCTAGCGCCCCCAAAGAGTTGTAGCTTAGATTCGGGCACCCCCCTGGATGAAACACTATTGGAAGTAAAGCTGGGAAAAGGGCGGCGACAGAAGTCACGTACGTGCGGCACAATCGCCAAATGCTCCAAGAGGCAAGCAGGGATACTAAAAAATACATGTGTCGTCCGAATAGCACCAATCCATCGGCCGAGCCCACAAGTGAAAGATATATCTTCACAAAAGGTGCAAAAATAATGGCCGCACCCTGCTGAGCCACCCATTCATGAACAAATGGCTGCCCACCCCGGGCGAAAAGATAGGACATCGACATGTAGAAGCCCTCGTCCGAGACATCCACGCCAAAATATAGGCGCATGTACATTGCCAATGCAATGGCCATAAAGCAGATGACAACAATTCGTGGGGCAATTGAATTTCCAATACCCTCCATTTGGGGGGTTATTGCGACCTCCACTTTGGTCGGCAGCAACGACCTCAACACGTTGCGCTTCAAACGTAAATACAAGTGTTGGTGCCAACTATTCATAAATGTTTATCTCTAATGACGTAATTAGGTCTCTTCCGCACTTCTTCGTTGATACGCCAAACATATTCCCCAATCACGCCCAGCATCACCATGATCAACCCTCCCACCAACAGGATCGCAATCATAATGGGCGCCCAGCCCGCAAAAGGGGTCTCTCCACGCATCCAGCTAAAAACAATGGTTAGGCTATACAGCACCCCAAGTGCAGAGGTTATCACCCCAACCAATGAGATGAACCTGATCGGCAAATAGGAAGCATCCAATACCGCATCCAAAAAATTCTTCAGCTTCTTCCCGAAGTTGTATTGGGATTTTCCGATCGTTCTTTTCAAGCGAACATACGGAAGGAAGCTGGTACGGTAACCCGTCCATAACAAATCGCCCTGAAAATACCGATGCCGCACATCAATGGCATTGAAAGCGTCCATGACTTTTCTGTCCATCAATACGAAGTCGAAGCCACCGGGTGGAATTTGCGGATGCGACATGCGCAATACACCGTAAGCCAAACGTGAGAAAAGTTTAGCTAATAACGTATCCGCGCGATCCGTCCGGTAGCAAATTACGATCTCGGAACCTGTTTGCCATTTTTCAACCATCTGCGGAATCAGTTCAACCGGGTCTTGCAGATCGGCCGAGATGTTGATGATCGCATCGCCAGTAGCCTCCTTGAAACCGGCCAGCATAGCGGCCATCTGGCCGAAATTCCGGGTAAAGGTGATTGCCTTGATCCGCGAGTCTTGTTCCTTCAGGCTTAATATCTCCCGCAAAGAACCGTCCTTCGACCCATCATCCACAAAAACGATTTCGTATTCGTGCTGCGCAAGTTCATTTGAAAAAACCGATTGGATCTTTTCGTGCGTCTTGGAAATGGCGCCCTCGTTGTGATAAACGGCGACAACAAACGATATCTTCATTTTTGCTCACCCCGCTCACACATCAGGAAGATGCTCGAACACAGATCCGGATAGTGCTGCCCAAGCTTGTAACAACCCTCCAGATATTCCTTGGAGATAATGTCTGTTTGCAGCAGACGATCCCATTGGAAATTTGCCAGCGCCTTGAAGAAGATTCCTGAGCGGTGAACCACTTTCAGCCCCGCCGCTACCGCGTCTCGCTCCAGAGTATCCAGAGTATAGGTGCAACGGTGGCCATGTTCCGCTTCGGCGGGGGTGACGGCGGCGTTATGCGAGATCAGCCCCATCTTGACGGCAATCTGGCGGGAAGGCGCATTCGCATTGGGGCATACCAGAAAGAACCTGCCGTTCTCCGCCAGCCACTCGTCGTTGATGCGTTTCAACACCAGCACAGGGTCATCCAGATGCTCCAACACATGAGTCAGCACAATGTTGTCATAGCGCTTGGGCAGGATGGCCTTCTCGAAGAGCGAATTGACGAACTGCACCTTGTCGCCAAGTTTCTTTCTGGCTTCCTCGACAGCGACATCCGAAGCTTCGACACAGGTGACGTCATTGAAATAGGGCAGAAATCTTCTGGTGAAGTCGCCCCTGAAACTCCCAAGCTCGAGCAGACTTCCTTCGTTGAAGAAGGGTTCGAACGATTTGATCATATAGGGATGCATCACGTCGAAGTCGAAACCATAGGCATACTTGTGGTCGTTCGTATCCTTTATCTCTACGTTGTAGTCACGCTTGTTATTCATGCTTTTCCCCGCTTTTCAAATATAGATTCATGCTAATGAATGGCGCATTCGTCTTGTTTACAACGAACCCGCTCTTTTCATACAGCTTGATGGCGGGCGTATTGTACTCCGCCACTTCCAAGCTGATCTGCCGCATGCCCATGGACTTCGCGTATTCGACACACTGACCGACCAAACGCGCGGCGACGCCCTTACCCGTCCATTCCTTCAACACACTAACGCTGGTGATGTAAACGGTGCGGCTTTCCTGGTCGTTGCAATAGGCCGCTACCAAACCGACCAAGGTGTCGCCCGCCCATGCCTCAAACCGCATCGCCTTGCTCGCGATCTTTTTTGCATAGTCGCTTATTTCTGTCCGTCCGCTCAAAGGCGGTACGAAATCTGCATCACAGCGCACAAAATGTTCGGCGATCTGTGTTTCAGATGCCTTGTTCAACCGATATTCAACCGCTGCGCTCATCGCTCCAATACTGCCAATCCGAAGCCATAGCGTCCGAATTCATTGCCGTTATAAAGCAGATACACCTTGCCGTCACATTCAAATACATGCGGGTAACACAACATATCCGAATCCCAATCATCCGGTGTGACATTGAGGAGAGGATCCTCATCGTTCCGCGTCCAGCTCACCAGATCATCCGACCAAGCATGGCCGATACGATAGCCGCGATCCTTGTTCTTCCTGAAGTCGGAAGACTGGCGATAGCAGAAGAACATGTGATACCGACCATCGATCTCGATCACTGTCGGCAGCGCCTGACTTTCATCCGCGTCCAAGCGGTCGGTGATGATCTGACGCGCTTCTTCCTTGACCCAGTTGATGCCGTCGCTGGAAACCGCATGACCGATCTTGTAGGTACGATCCGGTGCGGCATCCGGCGAGAATCGCTTCCAGCCGGTACCGAAGATGTACCACATATGGAACACGCCGCCGATGACTTTCACGAAGCCGTCGCCGACCAGACACGGCTCGTGCAGCGATGCCGCCAGCACGGGCCCTTCGCCGATGCGCTGGAAGGTGAGGCCGTCATCGCGGCTGATGGCCAGACCGATGGCGGTATCGACCGAGACCGAGACTCTGCGATTCCAGCCGCAGGTGTAGCCATATACGGCATCGCCGTGGCGCACGACACTCATCGGGAAGATCCCATGTTCGTCGAAACAACCAAGCCCACCGAGCGGGATGACCGTCTTGTCGGACACGCGTATGACATCGCGCAGGTTCGTCTGCATATCGACGAAGGCGATATGGCTGAGGTACTTGCCGTTGCTCTTGTCCACCGAACGGGTAGAGAAATAGATGCGCACGAAATTATCGAACACCAAAGCTTGCGGCGATTGGGCGAATTGCACGCAATCGTTCGACAGCTTGTGTTGTGTCGGATCGAATATCTTGCCGAGCTTTTTCCACTTCATCGCGCTTATCCCTTACTCCAACTTTCCATCGAGCACTGCCAGACCGAAGCCATGCCGGCCGACCTGGTTGCCGAGGTAGGCCATATAGATTTTGCCATCCAGTTCAAACACATGCGGGTAGCTAATCATCTCGGCGTCCCAGCCCTCTTCCGATACGTCGATACCCGCTCTCGCATCGTCGCGCACCCAGTCAGTCAGGTTGGTACTGGAGGCATAACCGATGCGATAGCCGTTTTCTTTGCCACGATAATGGCTGCTGTAGCGGTAACAGAAGAACATGTGATATTTGCCATTGGCATAGAACACGTCCGGGCTGGCCTGCGCTTCATCTTCTTCGATGCGGCTTTCGATCAGGTCTTTGTTGACCTTGTTCCAGTGGATGCCGTCCAGAGACGATGCCATGCGGATCTTATAGACCGGCTCCGCCCGATCCTCGATCATCTTCCACTTACGCCCGGCGATGTACCACAGATACCAAATATCGTTGAAACGCCGAATCTTCGGCCCGCTCAACACGAATGGCTCATCCGGTGAACACGACAACACCGGGCCGGTGCCGCGTTTGGTAAAGGTTCTGCCTCCGTCGCGGCTGGCCGCCATGCCGATCGCCACGTTGAACGGCACGGATTCGCAGCGCGTCCAGCCCGCGTAATAGGCACGTACTTCATCACCGTCACGGATGACGGAGACCGGGTAGGTGCCGAACTCGTCGAACTCACCCAGGCCACCCAGACTGAGAATGGGTTGTTCGCCGACGTGCCACACCTTGAACAGATCGGCGCGATCCAGATCGACATAGGCAGAGTAGCTCACATATTGGCCGTTCTCGTCTGCCGGCGGGCGGCAGGAGAAGTACACGCGCACGAAATCGTCGAAGATCAAGGTTGCAGGTGCTTGCGCGAATTCCTTCAGCCAGCTGCGCCCTTCCACTTCTTGCGGCGTGAATACCTTGCCTAATTTTTTCCACTTGAACATGGCTCAAATCAACTCATAGTTAGTCGTGATGCAGGTTTGGATGGCATCAAGCGGATTGAACATCATCACGTCGATGATCGACAGCCAGGGCACGAACTCGTCACCGAACTGCAGATATTCGAACGGTTTCGATTTAATGAATTTCAACTCGATAGCCTTTTCCCGAAACGTTTCTTTAGAGTACAACTCCATGCCACCGATGGTGTTCACATAAATGTTCGCGCCGACTGCTTCACACAAGGCAAGTACTTTATCTTGGCTCTTCAGATCGTGGTCAATGGCAATGCCGGAAGATATCCTGATCTCCGTCATAATGCCCAGATGCTCGCAGGTCTTGACGATAGAGTGATGCAGGTAGCGGAACAGGTTCGTATCCTCATGCCGCACGATCTGCTCAACCAATGGAAACGTCTGAACAAAATACGGAGCGCGTCGATACACCCCCTTGAATTGGCTCAACAACTTGTCATGGTTGAAATCCGCCGCCAGTTCCCGCTCGCACACATCCAGAGAGTCCGAGCCATTTTTCAGCGGCAGCGAGAACATCACGTCCTTGCTGTTCTGCAACATACGGTTGCGGTTGATCCACCCCTTCTTCGTGTACTTGATATTGTCATAGACGACAAACAGGTCGACCGCCGCGATCAGCTGGAAATAGCCTATGTAGGGGAAGAAATACGGCTGCATGATAGCCAGCCTCATCCCGCCTCCCCCGTGGAGCCGCTCGTTTGCGTTGAGTCCACTTTTATTGATCCGCAATGAAACGGGTGATATCGTCGACGACCGTCATCTCCAGATCGGGATAGATCGGCAGGCAGAGAACTTGCTGCGCTACGGCTGTTGCCACCGGGAGATTCTCTCTATGAGCAGAAGGCAAGCCGCGATACATGGGGAAGTCGGATATCAAGGGATAGAAATAGCGGCGAGGATGGATACCGCTGTCTTTGAGCTTCTGGTAAAGGTCGTCCCGGCGGATCGGGTAGCCGGCTTCGACCAGGATCGGGAAATAAGCATAGTTGGCAACCTTTTCACCTGCATCGTTCAAACAGCGAATTCCCTTCACACCCTTGAGCCGTTCACGATAGGCCGCATTGATATCTTTACGTCGAGCAAGGGCTTGGTCTATGTATTTCAACTGCAGCAAACCTAGTGCCGCGTTGAATTCGCTCATCTTGCCGTTGATGCCGGGTGCCACCACGTTGATTTCGCCCACATGGCCGAAATTCTTCAACTGATCGATGCGCACTTTGGTCTTGGCATCGGGGCAAACAATAGCGCCGCCCTCAAAGGTGTTGAACACTTTGGTGGCATGGAAGCTCAGCACGGATAAATCACCATGATTCAACACGCTGCCATTTGCATCCTCAACACCAAAAGCATGGGCAGCGTCGTAGATAACCTTGAGGTTATAGTTGTCTGCGATTTTCTGGATGGCCTCGACATCGCATGGATGTCCGTAGCAATGCACCGGCATGATGGCCGTGGTCTGTGGGGTGATCGCCGCTTCAATTTTTGCCGGGTCGAGGTTGAGTGTGTCCGGGTCGACATCCGCGAATACCGGTTTGATACCATTCCATAATAAAGAATGAGATGTCGCAACAAATGAATACGGCGTGGTGATGACTTCACCCGTGATTCGCAAAGCTTGTAAAGCGGTGACCAACGCAATAGTGCCATTGGTGAATAGGCTAATGTGCTCTACGCCTAGATATTCACACAGAGCTTTTTCCAATTGCTGATGGAATGGTCCTCCGTTAGTCAATATTTTGTTATCCCATATTTTTTCCAGATAAGGAATAAACTCTTCCAGAGGCGGCAGAGATGGTTGAGTTACATATATATTCTTTTCCATTTCAATAACCCTCGTAAGTGAATATTAACTGTGAAGGCTTTCCATGGCTAAAACTGCAGCCAGTTGCCTTCCAATCCTGTCAGCATTCGCCATGATTGTAAGCGTATGCGATTTCTCTGGAAGAGTTGGCAAACAAGCTCCATCAACAACAAAAATCCCACCAAGTCCCTCAACCTCACCGCACTGAGACGTCTCCCCGCAAGACGGCGATTCTCGCATCGGAAGCGTGCCCGCATAATGAATATCGCCACCGGGACGACCAACTGTGAAACTTCCTGGTAGCAGCATTGCACCCAAACTCCAATAAGCTTTACGTAGCTTCTTACTAGCCTCGTCCATGAGTGGCTCGACAGCATCACAATATTTGCCTGTCACGCTCAATGATGCATCCGACTGTAATTCGGCCTCTGCAGCAGTCAAATAGCCTGGCAGGAAAACATTCCCAACCACACAGGAACTCAATAGCCCCCGTAGTAAATCAATGCCATACCGCCGCCGAAGTGGTACGTGCCGCACGAACTCGGATAACGGAATACCTGTCGTTGCAAAGGTAGAGCCAAAAGCGGTGGTGGTGTCTTGGAGATTCACGGAAAAAGACAATTGACCCAATCCGAGCCCAGGCATCCTCGGAGTGCCCAACAGTCGTGGCAGCCAAAGCAAGAACGCAGCAGTCGGACAAGATAGCAAAGGAACGGGATGCCTGTGATTCAATGTTTTCAACGCCAGTCGGGTAGTCGCCAGCGTGCCGGCAGCCAGAACAACCCGGCTTGCGGTAATTGATCTTCGCTCGTCCGCCGGAATTGTTTGACCATCCACAGCCCAATAGCTATCGTAGCGAGTCAATCCATCCACCACAAAGCCAGATAATTCGCTAAAGTTCTCATACTTGCGAAGTTCTGGCAGATCGTCGGTTGAGGAATACATCGAGTGCCGCAGACATCCCCATAAACAATTCCCCGAGAGATTACAGGCCTGACGACCAGCAATATCTTCGCTTAGTACGGCAACTCTCGACCGCCCCAGCCTGAAACCTTGCGAATTAAGTTTTTTCCGGTGATTCAAATAATACTCAGACAAGTGCGTATGCAGCGCATCCATCGGTATCGGCGGTTGCGAATATTCATCCAGCCCGAAGTAGTCTGACATGTCATCATCAACTCTGCCGCTGATACCCATTCTTTGGCTGACCTTTGCGTAAGAAACATCCAACTCAGATGCGGGAAAAGGAAAATCAGCCATTTCGCTAGCAGAAAACCGCGCCACTCCGCATCCCCACGCATTTGACAGACCGCCTGTTGCCAACGAACCAACCGTGATGAAGTATTTTCCTACGACTTGGTTGCGCGCCTCGAACTCTTCAAAAACATAGGCATGTGAAGGCACCCGCAGCTTTGGCGAAACGGCATCACGCTTCTTCAGCGCATGGAAATCCTCGCCGACCATCCACTTCCATTGCTCGGTGTCGTTGGCGCGTGCCGAAAGGAAATCCGCTTCTGGCGGCAGTACGCCAGGTTGCTTGCCTCCATCCACCATCAGCACACGCAGGCCCGCTTCAACCAGCGGGAAAGCTACCGAAACACCTGCCGGGCCGCTACCAACAACGATGACATCAAAATCGTGGGTCACACAGCACCTCTTGCGCGATCCAGTGCAAAACGGGTCAATGGAAGAAGGGGCGTCCGCAAAACGCGCCAGAATACCTCGCACACTATTGCGTTGCCCACAGATAGCAAGCTACTAAGCCAGCCCCATTCGCGACCAAGTCCAAGAAAGCGATAAGCCCCAGACGGCGTTGCCTCGGCCAGCACAGTCGCGGCATCCAACCGCCAGGAGAATTCCATCCCTGTTGCTTTGTCAGCCCATGCGGACTTATCAAGCAACGACATTAAAATGGGAAAATTCAGAAAGGCTGATGGCAAACCTAACGCCTGCCCGCCGCGCAGTTGCTCTACTGCGCGGATGTAGCGGCGCAGGACGGCATTACCCGGCGGTTCTTTCAATATATAAGCCAGTAGCGCCCGCCCTTCCCGCAGCAAACATCTTCTTCGATCATTGCCCGAAGGATGCATCCCGGAACGTAGGGGACGCAGCGTAAGCCCAAGCTGCCTGAGGTCGGATGCGGTCTCCATGACAGGCAGGTCGAAGAGTGAACGCAAGCGTCCCAGCCCAAGTCGATTCCACAACGTTTCACCCAGAGCGAAAGCAAGTGCATTGAAAAACACGACCGGCACAGGCACAAATCCTCGCCAGCAACGAAGCCGTGATTTGGCAATCACAGCAAGAAATTTTGAGAAGGAAACCTGCTCAGGCGCGGCAAGGCAGTACACAACCGGAGGAACATCGCCACGTTCGGCAATGCGCAGCAACCCCTCTGCTAGATCATCCACGTGAATCGGTTGAACCTTCGGAGCTGGCACGAACGCGGGAAGCGTCGGCATGCGCCTGACGGTCTTGGCCAGCATTCCGAACAGTCCGCGCAACTCACCGCCATAAACCTGCCCTGGCCGGACAACCCAGCCTCCCGCAGACAGCACCCCATGCTCAATACGCCATTTGGTTCGCCCGTATGCGGTCGGTGCATCAGCCCGCGCTGTTTGGCTGGATACAAAAATGAATTTGGCGCCTGCCTCTTGGGCAGACTTGATTAACCTTTGTGCGGCGACCACCTCACTTCCATCTTCCAAACGGTTGGAATTGGTGGTACTGGCCGCGAGATGAATAACGGCGCCTGTCCCTGCAGGCAACACTACCGAATCGGTTGATGATAAATCAAAAAAAACCCATGGTGCCGAAAAAACTGTGGGTCTCTGACGAGACGCCATTACAACATCGTGACCACGCTTCAATGCCAAGGATGTCAAGCGCGTACCGATGTAACCAGAAGCCCCTGTTATTACCACCCTCATGCATCTGCTCCAGTGCAGTTCCTTCTCTCCAAGCACTTCTGCTGCCCAGTAAAAATAAAATGCTTGCTCAACCCGTATGTCAAGGCAACACAGACGACATCTGCAACGAATTTGGCAGCAACCGGTTCAACAATCCATACAAGCAGCAACGCAAGAATTGCCGAAGCAACGGGAACATTGAGCGCCAATAACAAAAAATACCGAATGGCCTGCTGTTTCACTGCCTGTGTTTCGCCGACACGGAACGTAAAACTTCTATGTGCAACGAAAGCAAAAATTCCCGCAGCAAGCTTGGCCGAAATATTAGCCGATATCGGACCGAGTAGTCCTGAGTGCAGCACGATCAGAAACAGCCCCATATCTATGCCATAAGCCAGCAATTGAATAACGGCATACCTCACGAAAGTCATGGCGCTACCTTGCGAATAACAATTACATGGTGCAGCGCAATCCATCTATTGAGCGGGGAAATCAACTTTTCCAACAACCCGATAAGCACGGTGAATGAATCCGGCAGAAGTTGCCGGAAATTTAAACCACCAGAAAGCAGGTATTTCAAATAATTCCCGGCAAGTTCCTGGTGCACAATCCTGAGCGAGGGATGCCTCCGCTCATAATCCATTCGGTCACGAATAAATACAATATAACTAAGCGCCTGATTCGCGCCATTCATTGGTCCTGCCACTGGCGTTTCCCAGGATGGGTAGGTTTTATCAAAGCCCTCGGTACGAAACAGCCGTTTGTAAAGAAAGGATGCAAACGGCCCATAATATGGCTCAAGTAAAATGGCTCCTCCACCCGGTAATAACACTCGGTCAAGCTCTCGCAGAAATTGATCCGGATGGGGAAAATGATGGAAGCAATTCTGCCCATAAATTGTTCTGACCGACTTATCTGCAAAATCCATCGCTTCCGCATTAATCACGCGATCAAGGTTTGGGGCTTCGACGACGTCTGTGGCCAACACTTCAGGATAAGAATCACGCATCGGCGAAACGCCAGAACCCAGCTCAACTTCGATACCACTGCCAGAGAAGAACTGGTGATCGAGCTTCCTGAACAAGTGATGAAACTCGGTGAATGTCTCTCGCAGCATGCGCTTCTTTTCAAGCATTTTATGATGCAGTTCGAAGCGATTTTCTCCGTCGACATCCATACCGTCAAGCAGCGGGTCACGCAAAAGATCAAGCAGGCGTCTCACTTTATTGACTTAACAAAAATGCGCCGTACCCGAAGGTTCCTGTGCCTTGGTCTGCGTGGAACCGAGGCAATGTCATAACCAAGAAACGCCAATACAAGTTGCAACCCCATAAGAATGGGCAAGGCAGCCAACATGACCGTACCTGCCGGCGTGACAACACCTTCACGCGCCGATGCAAGCCAGTGATATCCACCAAAGCCGGTTCCTGCTAGCAATAACGCCAAGCCAAGAGGCAACTCCATTGATGCTAATGATAGATCACGCAGATAATAGTTATAGAAAATTCGCTTCATAAAATTCCGTATATGCTTGAATAGAAATTCCCCCAGAATTTTAGAAATCCTAAGATTGCTGACCTCATCGCCATATCTGGCATCCATCGGCACATCGACAACCACTGCGCGCAGTGTATTGAGCCGGAACAAGATGTCGGTTTCAAAAAAATAACGCGAGCTGATTTTTCCAAAAGGCAGATGCCGGGCAACTTCAGCATGGATTGCGGTATATCCGTTGGTAGGATCGAACAAATCCCAATATCCAGAAGATAATTTTGTCATCAGCGACAGTACTGCATTGCCGAACAAGCGCACCTTGGGCATAGCGCGAATCTCCTCGAGATCGAAAAAGCGATTGCCCTTGGTGTAGTCGGCCTCTCCAGCCATGATAGGCTCGATGAAATTTGGGATAAGGCTTGTGTCCATCTGCCCGTCCCCATCCACCTTGACAATCACATCCGCCCCATCGGCAATCGCTGACCGATAACCGGTCATCACGGCACCGCCTACTCCTTGGTTGCATGCGTGATATACCACACGAACACGCTGATCCAAACAATACGCCTCAACATGTTTTCCTGATTCATCAGGGCAGGCATCATCAACAACATAGATTCGCCACACCTCATTTCCAATGCTGGCGATCACTTCCAAGACGTGCCGCGTGACTTTGTAGCAAGGAATCACGACAGCAATACGATAGTTGCTGAACGCGACTTGATCTACCTCGTGTGCTGGCGTATCAATATTCATTGTCGTAGCGAGTTGCTTTTAAATTCTAATGGAATTGCCGATTGCCCAGCGACATAAATCACAGCACTAACGGCATTTGGTGGTGCCGTTACTTCCATTGAATGTTCAGCCCAAGTTGGAGAGCACTCGAAGGTCTTAATGTCAGCGCTGACAAACTGCCCCTTAATATCAATCCAGTTAATCTGCACACGGCCCAATGTCGTCTCTTTAGAACAACGAGCGACAACAGCATTCAGATATCGCCCACCAGGGGAAACTGCTACTCCTTGGAATGCCGTGGAACTAACACTAGCCAGGATAACGCCTGTATCAGGATCATAATTTGCATCGGGAGACAAACTCCAGCCCTTGATTGATGTGAAATCCGGATTGCTAAGCAACTCAGTTTTAAAACGGTAACCAGTTTTGACTTTTCGAACACTAAGCGAGCCATACTCCGCAATCTTCTCACTAACCTTTTCAACAAAGGCTTGTTTTTCCGTTCCTCCGCTACAGCAATTAACCCCATTCCAGCTCGAATCCAAAATGATAAAATTGACGCCCCGCTTCAGTAAAATATTAGCTATATCCTGCTCAGTTTTAATTGAGGCAATTTCTCCCTGAAACGCAACGTTGTACCAACTTGGGTACAGAGCATCACCAGAAAGCCCTGCCGTTAGTGGATTGCTAAATACGGCAACCGGGGCTCGTCCGGTATTCAAACGGTTAACTAACTCGACCGCACTACGCATTGGCAGTCGCCCTGATAGATATAGTTCTCGACTTGATTCATCGACCACCGTCTTGAGCGCAAAATCACTATAAAACGCCCCCGAGTTAAGGAACATGAGATTGAGTACTATAGTAGCCACTGTCACCATGTACCCAAAGTTTTTAACAATTATATATCTTGAGAAAACCTTTTCCAGAGCCACTCCAATAGCGGCTGCCAATATTACCCATGCCGGAAACACGTAACGCAGGTAACTCGTAGAGTGGAAGGCAATAGCAATCGACATGACTCCAACGACAAGCAACGCAATAGATCGCCTAGGGCCCGCAGTGAATAACGCTATTGATGCTGGAAGAAACAGAAGCAACCACTGGAAGCCCGGTGCCCCTGCTTTGGCCTCAAGGTATTTCTCTGTTTCAAATGTAAATTGATACAAGACATCCCACCTCAGGCCTTGGTTGAAAACTGCCGCACTAAAAGCATCTTTACCGCTAGGGTAGTAAATAGAGTGAAAAATGTGATTAAGAAATGGGAATACCGGGTTGCCTGTCAATCGCCAAGCTGTTGCATAAGGTATGGCACCAATCGCAAGGAATAGACTTAGGCCAAGCACCAAAAATGGCAAGCCAGCAGTCTTGTACCACGACCGGTATCGCCAAACCAGCAACAGCAACAGAACGGGCAATATCGTGAAGGTTACTGCTTTTGCAGCCAGCGCACATCCGAGCAACAAGCCGGCAATCGGCAACTCAAATTTTGAGTTGCCCGAAACTGTAGACGATCTAAGAATGAGCAACGTACCCGCAACCACAAACGATGTCCAAATCGATTCAATGAACAGGGTACTACCCTCGGTAAAAGTCAGGGGGGTCGATAAGAAAATAAGCACTGCCCACCTGGCACCCACAACTGAACCGCCCGCCCACAGCACAATGTCTCGCACCAGCCAGCCAAGAATGAATATAAAACCAACATTAATTAGCCGCGCCGCTGTTTCACCTGCCAGCATATAGCCAATAGAGAATATCCAATCGCCCAGCATTGGCATTACTGCCCATACATAGGTACTTGCATCGAAACCCCACTGATGTCGCAGTACTAGATGCGCAGGGATAAACAGGTGCATCGCCAACGAGTCGAACCCGACTTCCGGCATCAGCGCAACAACAAAATAAACCAAAGCGACTACGGCGATAGCTACATCAAGCTTATTAATATTGAAACCAGCGAAAACATTTTTTTCTGACCGGGCTAGAAGAGCTCTGCCCTCTTCCATAAACGCCCGCCAACCTAGCATTAGGGGCAGTGCAAGGACCGCACCATATACCCCAGGATAGTTCACAGGAAAATGAGCAAGCAGTCCGACCGCTGTTCCATAAACGCCCGCCCCAACTAAAAAGCTAACCAGCCAATTATCTTCCTCGGTTTTTATACGGAGAACTGCAAGAATATATCTCCCCAAAATGGTGGAGGCAACAGCAAACCATAGGGCTACAAACAAAGGCCACAGCGCACCAGCCAGAAGCGCCAAGCCAACTGCAGCAGCCCCCCCCACCAATAAGGGGCTTCTTTTACTCCAATAAGAGCCACCCATAACCAACACAACACAAGTAATTATGAAAATCACATATCGGAGAAGTGCTCCCCCCACCCAAGGCAAAGCCTGTGGCCATTGCAGATGCGCAAGCCCCCAGATAGTTAACAACGTACCCGCGAGTAAAGAAAATACTACAAGCGCTATGGATAAATTTCTCACGTCGTTATGTCCTTCAAGAGATGCTCCTTGCGAGGTGATAACACAAATGGCGGCCATTTATTCCAGGTGCATAGTCAAACGAGTTTATAGAGAAGCCGGCCTCGCACAATAAGTTATCCAACTCGCCTTTCTCATATTGCCAAACATGGCCATCTATCCAATCACTGGCTTGTCCGTCGTATGCGGGTATTTCATTCAAGCTTTGATAATATTTAGTGACCCTCCCCCATTCAGCGGCATCGGGGGTCGTTAGAATCAAAGTCCCTTTCGGGGCAAGCATTCCATTTAGCTTCCGCAAAGTAGCCAGCGGGTGAAAATTTAGGTGCTCGATTACCTCGGTAAAAATTATCAAGTCAGCATTCAGCTCAGGTGGTATCTGGTCTCGTTCAATATCAAGCGACTGATATTCAATGCCATATTTTTTCACAGCAGTGCTGGGCATAAATCGAATCTTGTCATATGCCAATTTATTTTTTGGGTGACATTTCGAAATTGTGTACAGCATTAAGGTGCCGTAAGCCGGACCAATATCAATCAGCGACCGTATATCACCAAGATTATCAATCCATTTTGTTACAGGTGCCCAGTACTGACGCTCCTGGGTCGCATATTGCCCCGTAAAGAATTCGTATAGATCTGTGCGCTCAGCATGAAGCCCAGCAGACAGTTCCTTCTGCACAGCATCAATCAGTGAATTTGCAGGCAGCGCATTTCTTAGTTGCATTCTAGATATTATCTGCCTAACACGATGCCCCCATGTATTGTTCAGTGCGAAATTCTGCGCAATTACATCGGGCTTTGCCAGGCGCTCACAAATGGCGTTGCGAATCAATTGTATAAATTGCTGATGATCTTTCGCGATGTGTACTGGAAAGTATTTAGAGCATTCTGCCAAGTTGGTTGTTACCACTGGCTTACCTGCGCTAAAGAATTCAAACAGCTTGACAGGTGAGACAGCATCAGTAACATCATTCTTTATGAATGGTATCAGGCAAACATCAAAACGCTTAAGGAAAGAAATCAACTCAAGTTGTGCGCAAGCCGGAAGCACAACAACATTGGAATAGCTCCACAAAATATTCGCAACCCGTTTTGATACGCTCGCCGCAACCGGTCCAATTAATACCACTCTGGCATTCGTAAACTCTTCAGCCAGACTCTCCAACAAATCAAAATCCATCCAATCAGCTATCGCACCGTAATACCCCAAAATTGGATGATCATTCGAAGCTCCCAAATCAGCTGGTACCTGAATGCCTGCATCAACTGCGTCAATAAATTCCCGAGACACTGCGTTGCTAACCAGCAGCGCCTTGGCCAATATATCTTGCGGCAACTGCTCCATCAGTTTGTCAGCAGAAACAGTCACTATATCCGCATGTTTCAACATCACTAGGTGATCGCGTTCAAGATCGGGTTGTGGCAAATTGAGCAACGACAAATCATCCATGTAGTCATACAGCAAGTAAGAGTATGGAAGAGTCTCTAGATGCTTGACATTATTTGGCCAGAGACAGTAATAAATTACTTCCTCGGGCTGGAATACCTGTGAAAGGAATTGGAAATATGGCTCATTAAGCAAATATAGGTTATCGGTAACTTGTTCAGTGATGTCAACCTTATCTTTTGTATGATTTAGCGTTCCATAAATTACCACATAACCTGCTTCTGCTAAGGCTCGCGCCATCTGTTGCGGGCGTTGTGTCATGTAATGAAAATCTATCGTTGCAGGGAATACAACTAACTTCCTACCATTCAGAGCGTCATGTATAGCTCTCAGGTCGCAAAGCATTTTTTCCGTTTGTGCAAGTTCGGCCTCTTGTTTTGCAGCTTGCTTAGATTCGATATCGTGACTGATACCTAGCCGATGCAAAACTCTTTCTGGTAGTGAGAATATATATCGCTTCCTCTCAGTAGCGGTGCCATGAATTACTTTTCGACTGAAATTCTTCCAGCGAAGTTGCCACTTTGTGCCGGAGACAAACCGTTGGCTAGATGCTTCTCGGATATCGGCTGGAAGGCTTGCTAATTCTGCTTGGTGAATCTGCACCAACAAGTGTTTTAAGTTTTCATGTCGAACTAAAATTCTCTCGATTTCAGCAGGCGTTTTCTTGTTGTTTTTTGCATATGCCAGCAAATCTTTATCGAGTTTTTCCCAATAAGAAAAGGCGATATCTGTCAGCGTCCATTCAATACCATGTTTATGGCGGAAGTAGGTTTTATTTTTCTCAAACAATGTACGATAATTGTCGACAGCAAGTTTGCTGAACGACACGCTACCCTTGTGATAGACAAAGCAGTCCTCGGCAACTGCAAGGGCAAACCCAGCCTTCTTTGCCCGGATGCAATAGTCGTCATCCTCGAACATGCCTATGCCAAACTTTTCATCCAGGTAACCTATCTTCTCTGGCAGTGTGTGCCGCATCGCCACACAAAAGAACCCGAGTTTTTCGGTGATGAACCACGCGCCCTTTTGTCGCTCCACATAGGCACTGGCAATTTCTTCGAAGTTTTTCTCGTTCAATCCATCCAGTTCAATGCACTGCTCATTGCCTGCGGAGTTGGTCACCGGCCCGACCAGTCCCACACCAGGTTGCTCGTTGAATAACTTGAGCAGCCTGTCCAACCATCCCTCCGGAACCAGGGTATCGTTGTTCAACAGAACAATATATTGGCCTTGGGCGAGTTTGATGCCGTCATTGTTGCCGCCCGCATAGCCCTTGTTGGTGTCATTCAATTGAAGTCGAACATGGGTGTGCTGCGCTGCAAAGGTCTTCAGATAGCCTGCCGTCCCGTCAGCGGAGGCGTTGTCCACCACGATCAGTTCGTAGCTATCTGCGGGAGTGTTTTTAATGATGCTTTCCAAACAAGGCCGCGTCGTCTCTTCCAGCCCGTTGTAGCAAAGCACTACGATGCTCGCACGAATCATTGCCACCTCAGATGCCCCGCCGCTGTAGGAAACGGAATAAGCGATAACACCGGGAACGTGTCATCGCCATTATTTCGCTCGTCAGTCGATCATTATCACTTTTCAAGCCAGTCGCCCAATCAGACATCTCCATCAGATGCCGATGCTTCTCAACCAATTGCATTTCGATGAATGACTTCCCTCCTATTTCTGCCTGTTTTTGTTCCACATCGCGCAACTGATAAAGCACATTGGTCATATCGTTGATACGCCCCGTGATTCGCTCAATGGTTGATCTTTCACCATTCTTTTCGGCAGCGACCAGGTCATCACGCATCTTGACCCAGATACCAAATGCAATATCCGCATATGTCCATACGATGCCGTGCTTTTCGAAAAAGTAGTTTCGATTTCTATTGAATATTTCGATGTAGTCATTCGTCGCTAATTTTTTGAACGACACGCTACCCTTGTGATAGACAAAGCAGTCCTCGGCAACTGCAAGGGCAAACCCAGCCTTCTTTGCCCGGATGCAATAGTCGTCATCCTCGAACATGCCTATGCCAAACTTTTCATCCAGGTAACCTATCTTCTCTGGCAGTGTGTGCCGCATCGCCACACAAAAGAACCCGAGTTTTTCGGTGATGAACCACGCGCCCTTTTGTCGCTCCACATAGGCACTGGCAATTTCTTCGAAGTTTTTCTCGTTCAATCCATCCAGTTCAATGCACTGCTCATTGCCTGCGGAGTTGGTCACCGGCCCGACCAGTCCCACACCAGGTTGCTCGTTGAATAACTTGAGCAGCCTGTCCAACCATCCCTCCGGAACCAGGGTATCGTTGTTCAACAGAACAATATATTGGCCTTGGGCGAGTTTGATGCCGTCATTGTTGCCGCCCGCATAGCCCTTGTTGGTGTCATTCAATTGAAGTCGAACATGGGTGTGCTGCGCTGCAAAGGTCTTCAGATAGCCTGCCGTCCCGTCAGCGGAGGCGTTGTCCACCACGATCAGTTCGTAGCTATCTGCGGGAGTGTTTTTAATGATGCTTTCCAAACAAGGCCGCGTCGTCTCTTCCAGCCCGTTGTAGCAAAGCACTACGATGCTCGTGTGAAATTGATTCACGCTGAACTTAGCCTGCGACCGTCAGAAAGCCAACGTGTACACTACTACCCGTACCAGTATCTGAGATTGAAACAGGTTGAGTACCCTGAGTTTTCAAGGCGGCGATGGGAATGAGCCCTGTTATCAAATCACCCGTCACTACCAGTCCGTCAGCGACATGTTCACCGATACGCAGTTCTAAATTTGCCTTTGGTCGAGCATAGTCCACCTTCAACCACATTGCAGACCTGCCATCAGGTTGAGGGTTTGCAACGCTCCCCATCATTATTGATTTTGGCCCCCAGTCAGCAACCTTTACTAAAACTGCTTTCTCACGGGCAAGAATAGGCAATGACCACGGACTAGGCCAGTAAATGCCAAACTCGAAATAGGGATCCTTCATGATTTGCACATCATTAAACCCCGCCTGTTGCAAATCTTTCAGCAAACCGGATTCTGAAAACACCCGCATCTCGATAGTCTCGCCCTCGCCACCATGAAAAACGAGGTCTGAAAACTCCTCCATACGCCCATCCCGTGTGCGGTTGATCAGAGTGCGTTTGCCATCCCTTGTCTCTAGCGTAAACTCATGAAGATTGGGGAAATGCTCCTGCGTATCTCCCTCCAGCCCATACGGCACGCTAAATACAAAAGCCCCGCCAGGCTTCAGCATTTTTCTCGCATTTTCAAACGAAACGCTCACCGGTGGTGCGACATGCTCAAAAACATCGGTGGAAACCAGAAAGTCGACACTCTGCTCGTCCTGGGCAGTTATGTTGGTAATATCCAGCTTGGGTACCTTATGGTAGTAAGTATTGATGTAGCCCAGCTTCTTCGACAATGGTTTTGCATACCCATCCCAATCGCTCATCCCTTTTCCTAGCAGCTCCTTTTTTTCCGGGAATTCAGGCAACGTAAGCGCTTTCCCAAAAAGTGCGATTGATAAGGCATACATCATCCCCCTCATGCGTACTGTCGAGCCGCAGGATGAACAAGAAACTTCTTCACGAGACAACGCAGCAGCCGGAACCTCACACATTGTTCCGCATATATTGCATTTGAAAGTAAGAATGCCGGGTTTATTCATGATTTTCAGCTTTTATGAAGGTAGGTTCTGAAAATTTCAGAATCCAGGATAGTGCTCACCCGCGCATCCCACGAATTGTTGCTTGCAAGTTTCTTTCTGCGCTGAATTTTATCTACGTCCCTGCGCTCATTGAGCGCAAGCTCAAGTTGTACCAAGAAGTCATCCGCATTGCGTGCCAAATAGCAATCCTCTTGGTAGGCAAAAAGCTCTGGCAATTCAACAGAAACAACAGGTTTCCCAGCGCTTAGGTACTCATAGAATTTAACCGGGTTCGTCGCTAGAGTCAGTGGAATTATCTTGAAGGGGATGATGCACACATCAAAATAGGCAAAGTAGCCGGGAAGGTCTTTGTATGTTTTTTCTCCCAAGAGATGCACATTTTTCAACCCCGCAACTGGCTGTAAATCCGCGCCGGTTGTCGCGCCGATCAAGACAAAATTCCAATCAGGGCGTTGTCGTGCACAATGCGCGACGATTTCTGTGTCAAACCAATCCGAAATTGCACCGTAGTATCCGATAATGGGGCGGTTGATAAGATGATCCAATTTATCGTTCTGAATTGGGTTCGAAAAATGCGCAAACTCGGTTCCGTTTTTGACCTGAATGGTATTGGGATTGATAACTTTCGCCCGCTGTTCCAATAGATTTGAAGACGTTATAACAAGGTCCGCATTTTCTATCAACGCTTCTTCAGTCTTTAATGCCTGCTGTGTATTGGTGCTAAACCCTCCATGATCATCCATGCAGTCGAATATAACTTTTCCACCCAGCTTGTTTTTTAAATCCAGTGCAACCGGCCCCCAGCCTGGGAACTGAACCAAGTAAACAATCGATTTAGGACGCAATTCCGAAATAAGTGCATCTAGGCCCATCGAAATATTTAACAGATCTTCTCCTTCGATAGGATCGGTGTAGATATTTAGTTGCTTGCTACTACTCAACCATAGCTTATTAACGTGCGGCGACAGCTCGTTGAAATTAAGTTGCGCGAGAGCATCTTTGTTGCTCCGCAGCTGACGACCAAGTGGAGCCAGCGACATCCCAACATACAAAACAGAGAAGCCGCGATCGCGCAATCTAGAAACGATATGCTGTGGACGCTGCCAGCGAAAATTCCAAGTGATTATCGGAAAGGCAATAATTAATCTTCCGTGGTTATCCAAAACAGATTGGCGAATAGCCTCTAGCGAAACTAGTTTTTCACGACAACGCCGACTGTCGCGCACATGTCGCACTATGTTACCCACGAAAGTCTGTGCAAGCTTCCTTCTGGTAAATGCGCCGCACCTTTGTGCGAATTTTTGAATGCGGGGTACTATAGGAACGTTGCGCCGCTTAAGTTCAAGCATCATGCCTTGTGCCCAGTCAGACATGTTCATTAGTTCAGACTGCTTGTCTGAAATCTTTTGATTGAGACTGGTGATCTGAGCGTCATGTTCGGCCACCTTGTCTTGAAGCGACTTACCCCAAGTGGAAGTTTCTTCCACCATCTGGTTAAGTGCCGCGATATTGGCATCGCGCTCAACTATCGTGGCTTGAAGCGACTTACCCCAAGCGGAAGTTTCTTCCACCATCTGGTTAAGCGCCGCGATATTGGCATCGCGCTCAACAAGTTGCTGCAAACTCGCAGCAAAATACTGACGCTGCGCATCTTTCATTAGCGCCCGAAAGTTATTATTTGCCGCCTCAATGTTGCTGCTTATTGAGGCTGCGCTTATGGGCTGCAATGGGCTGCGCGAGGCAATCACAAACTGCCGATAATATGGAGAACGAAAATCGTAGGCATACAGTTCACGGTTAAACTTCTCGCTGATTTCCAATATGACATTGCTCATGCTGTGGATATCCCACACACAAATCACAAAACCAAGAAGCTCCCGCAACCAAGGTGCGTGACCGTGACCAACTGTCTGACAATGCCAACCCAAATGACTGAGCTGTTCGACAGTTTCGGCAAGGGATGGGAGGCCAAATTTATAATGCTCCTCCAGCCAAGGGTAATTATGGCCAAAAATTGCGCGGTACTGATCGTCAATTGCTTTATCCGTCTCCAGTGCATCGGATGAATCCGAAGTGGGGAAGCCGAGAATTAAGGTATTCTTGCCTAGTGACGCTAGCCGTTGTAAGAACGGCTGCCGATGTTCGGGGGGAACATGTTCCAATACATCAACTGCTGCCACGCAATCAAAAACCTGCCCATCCAATTCGCTGGTAAATACGTTACCCGTAATATGCCCCTGCTCGGAACCGCTTGGTATCAGCGGGTCAACGTAGTTCATCTTGGCATCCTGCATGAATTGCCCGAATAAACATTCGGGGCCGCTGCCGATATCGAGAACGGAATTGCCCGCAACAAAACCCGTTTGACGAAGCAAATCTGAGCAGGCTTTATAGCGGCTATATTGGTCAAAGATCACGGCTGTTTGGTCACCAAATATGGGCCGATTGCCAAAGCATCCATCTCGGTTGCGCCAAACATTGCCAATGCTTCCTCTGGTAAATTAACAATTGGCTCACCTTTTCGGTTAAACGAAGTGTTAGTCAACACAGGCGTACCGGTTTTGCTTTCAAATGCGGCTATAGTTTCATAGTACAACGGGTTAGCCTCACGCTTAACCGTCTGAACACGAATCGTGTTGTCAACATGCATTGCACCGGGGATTTCCGTTCTCGCTGATTCTGGCACTTCAAAAGTCACCGTCATGAATGGTGCATGTACCGATGACCCAGTATAACGTTGCCGTTTTTCATAAAGAATGGAGGGTGCGAACGGTCGCCAAGGCTCACGGAATTTAACTCGAATATTCACAGCATCTTTGTCTGCCACGCTGGAAGGATTTGAAAGTATCGAACGCGCACCAAGTGCTCTGGCTCCTCCTTCCATCTTCCCTTGAAACCATCCCACAATTTTGTGTTCGGACAGTAAACGCGCAGCCGACTCTGCAATATTGTCTGGCTTCGTAATTTTAAATGAGGTTTTCTGCAAGGCCGATTGAATTTGATTCTCCGACGCTGCCGGGCCAAAGTAAGCATGCGATATAGGCTCAATCTTTTGACCATGCACCTCTTTCGCGTACCACATCGCAGCACCGATGGCACAGCCCGCATCACCGGCAACCGGGAAGGCATAAATATCTTCGAGACCGAGCTGTCTGAACAACTGACCATTCATCTTGGAATTAAGCGCGACCCCCCCGGCAAGACACAGCTTCTTGACACCGGTCGCCTCAATGTAATGTCTCAAATAATCAGCAACGGCACGTTCAACACAATCCTGTAGTGAGGCGGCAATGTTTTCATCTACTCCATTACGTGGGTCTGGATTGAACTCTCTGGGCTTCCCGAAGCGTGCCTCAAACGGGCTGCGTATTCCCTTGCACAACGGATCAATCAGCTCATTAAAAGCCGCATCGGGGCTTACGACAAAGCGATGGCCATCACGCCCGACCAATTCGTCAAAATAATCACGGTAGGTATCTGTGCCATAAGCCGCAAGCCCCATCACCGTACCTTCCCCATCAAACGGCGTATACCCCAAGAATTTCGTCACGCCCGCGTACAACAGCCCAAGGCTATTCGGCAGGGGGACTTCATCCAGAATCCGAATTTCTCCACCCACACCGTGAGCAATGATGGCGCTTTGAGTGCCGCCTCGACCATCAATAGACAAGGCTATTGCCTCATCAAATCCGCTGCCATAGTATGCCGTTGCCAAATGGGTGTGATGATGGGGCGCGAATACGGCTTTGCGAATACCATTTTTAGAAGCAAAATCCAGGAAGCGCGTTTTGGCCCCCACAAATATTTCGCGATGCCATGCCTTAAGTTCCGGATAACTTTTGAATGTCTGGCGGTATGGTTCCATCTCCGGATCGTGCGAGAGGATGACATCCATGTCGTGTTCACAAACGATGGCATCCAGATCACCAAAATTAATCCCTGCTTCCTGCAAACAGAATTCTATCGAGCGTTCAGGAAAAGTTGCGTTGGCGTGTTTAACACGTACGAGCCGCTCTTCTTCTACAAATGCCACCAGCTTGCCGTCCACAAGCAGTGCCGCCGAAGGATCGTGAAAGAACCCGGTTATTCCTAGAATGTTCATTTTGAAGATTTTCGTTTTCTAACTATAATCGTCATAATTTTGTCAAAATAACCCTAATTACCTACCAGTTGCAGGACGTTGATGCTCTGTTATGAATAATTCGATCTGGGTCGAAAAGATAGGCAATCAGAGGAATTATACCGAACAACCTATGAGGCAAATGTTGCAATCCTCTGACATCTTAATGTAGGACTGGTAACCCTCGGAAATAAGAAAGTCATCAATAGAAACATTTTTGATATTTGCACTATTGATTCCTGGCACACACCCTCGCAGATTTCCAAAAGGATCCACGAAAAGAGTTTTGCGGCTCCCACAAGGGCCGGGTATAGATAATGGGTCTTTAAAATACTTTTCCCAATGACCAATCCCATCACCCAAAATTAGCAATTTTTCATATTTATGTTGAACGGCAAAAAGTTTAGATATTACTGAGCTGTATATTTCGTCGAACTCTTTTTCGTTCATTGATATTGCTTTATCACGAAAATTTTCTAACGTTATGTTCCTATAATCGATTCTAGGCTGCACGATACAGCAGTCCACCATTATTTCATTGCACAAAAAGTCAACCGTCTTCAAAATAGAGTTAATGTTAACCAATTGAAATGCTGTGGAAGAGTGCAAGCTCGGCGGAGAACTCATGCCACCTCGGATTTTCTGAATGGCGTAAATGTTTTTGCTCACTTTTTTATATGCTGAACAACCGCGAATGATATTCATTTCTTCTTCGTGAACTGAATCAAACGAAAATTGCAAAACATGTTTGGGAGAATCGAGTGCGTTGAGAATTTGCTCAAAGGAAAACCGAGTTTCCGCCATTATGTTAGAAGCAAGACAAATTGCGTACCCTAGTTCCTTGGCATCGGATATTACGTCCAATAAAATTTTCGAAAGAGTTGGCTCGCCGCCACTAATAACAAAACCAGTCGCGCCAATTCGCTTCGCCGGCACAAGAAGCTTTTCGTAGATTTCGCTTCGCGACAATATTTGTTGGCTCGTTGGAACCCTAAAATGTTGATCGGTATTGCACATCGGGCAGAATTGATTGCATTTGTCCGACAGTTCCAAGCTTACCCATGAAATACTCATATTTGATTACTCCGCTTTAATCTTGGCGGATTCAACTGCGTTGTACTTCGTGACTGAATCCGCTGTGTTAAATTAAGGGACCGCTGAACAAGTAGGTTGCGCGCCCTGCAAACCTACGCGGTTACGTAGTGTGATTCTGTAAAATAGGACTTATTCAGCGTCTCCATAGTTACACTTCAAGTCTATATTTTGTTTTAAATCGCATGCCAACATGAACTTTTGTATCTGAACTAACTTCAATTATCACTGCATTGATAATTCTATCTGTTTCGACCGCAGTGCCATCCTCTTCATAGTATGACGCGTTGGGAATAATTGAATATGACCCAATGTGAAGAATGGGAAGCGTAACCACCATTGACACAGTCATTAAGCTACCGGGCAAAGAGCAGCCCAGATCCGTATTTTCCACCTCGTTATTTGAGCTTGAGATATCAACACCCCGCGCGTTACGAAATGTGTAGCCCACACCCATCCTTAAACTTTTTTCTGGATGATTATTTTTTATTGATACCCGCAACACTATGTCTGTGTCATTTCTGGTCGAATTAATTGGGCACCCCAATTTATCATAAACACCAATCCCAACGACTTCACAAAGCCTGTTTCCAAAACGCTGGTCAACATTGGCAATGTCCGTCTCGTGCTGGCAAAGGGATCCATTTTTTGAATCGGCTATATTTGCCGCAACTTCCTGAATAATAACCGGGGAAGGTGGGGGCGCTTCATAACTGTCTTGCCCCTCGGAAAACAAATGTGCTAAATAACCATCCACGACTTCTGACACTTCTCCCATTGCTACCATTGCTCCCCGATCCACCCAAATAGCTCTGTCACAAAGTTGTCTTACAGCAGTAGCATCATGTGTTACTAGAATGATTGTTTTTCCATCGTTCTGCATTTGTTGAAAGCGGTGCATGCACCGATGCACGAAATAGGCATCGCCCACCGCCAGTGCCTCATCCACAATCAGGATTTCAGGATCGACATTCGCCTGAATCGCGAAAGCAAGCCGGACAAACATGCCGCTTGAATAGGTTTTTACCAGCTGTTCAATGAAATCACCAATGTCTGCGAATGCGGCAATAGCATCGAACCGTTCGTCCACCTCCACTTTGCTTAAGCCCAGTAAAGCACCATTCAGATAAACGTTTTCACGCCCAGTAAACTCGGGGTTGAACCCTGAACCTAGCTCCAGTAATGCCGCTATCCTTCCGTTTGTTTCGACTGTGCCGCTGGTGGGTGACAGCGTGCCGCAGATGATCTGGAGAAGCGTCGATTTACCCGACCCGTTGCGACCGATGATGCCGACCGTCTCGCCTTTCTTCACTTCAAAAGAGACGTCTTTGAGCGCCCAGAACTCGCGGAAGTATTGCTTGGGCATTTGCCCGGCCATGCGTTGCAGGCGTGGCATGATAAATTGCTTGAGCCGATCGCGCGGCGTGTCGTAGATGTGGTAGCACTTGCTGAGGTTGCTTACGCGGATGGCGATGTCGCCGGCGCTTTCCCTCTCCCCTAGCCCCTCTCCCAGAGGTAGAGGGGAACAAATGTGTTTATCAGAGGACATTTTTTTCCCTCACTTCTTTTTGTTCTGCAGCCATAACCGTTTCTTTTCCAGCTAAAGTTTTTTTGCTGTGCTGGTCATTCAACTTGGTCATTTTCATCCCCTTTCCATCCCTGCAGCCGCTCCCTGATTGCCTCCTCGCTCGGCAACAGGTGCTGGTAGGCCGCCGGCAGATGTGGGGTCAGGCTATAGGTGGCGATGCCGATGGGCTGGGTGGCGGTTTTCAGCGCATATTCGACCACTGTTTTCTTCTTGCTCTTGCAGATGATGATGCCGATGGCGTCGTTTTCATCTGGCAGCTTGACTTGCTCATTGAGCGCCACGAGGTAGAACTCCATTTTGCCTTTGTGCTCGGGCTGGAATTCGCCGATTTTGAGTTCCACGGCAATCAGGCTTTTCAGCGCCCGGTGGTATAGCAACAAGTCGATATAGTAGTCGTTGCCTTCCACGGTCAACCGGTATTGGTTGCCCACGAAAGTGAAGTGCGGCCCCATTTCGGTGAGGAATCTCTGAACATTGGCGATCAGGGCGGCTTCGAGTTCTCGTTCCTCATGTGCTTCGGAGAGTTCGAGGAAATCAAAGGTGTAGTGATCCTTGACCGCCAGCTTGGCTTGCGCAGCAACGGCTTGTGGCAGGGCATTGTCGAAACTGGTCTGGTTAAGCAGGTATTTTTCGTAGGTCTGGTTGTCGATCTGATGCTCCAGCACCCGGCGTGTCCAGCCGAAACGTGCGGTGGCGCGCAGGTAGAACTCTCGCTGTAGTGGGTTTTGGCAGCGGTCAAGGACCAGTGTGTTTTTGGTCCATGCGATTTCTGCAGCCAGTGGCTGCAGAATTGGCTGCTCCTTGTATTCACGGTAAAACGTGCGCATGTACCAAAGGTTGCGCCCAGAGAAACCGCTCTTTTCGCCGAATTCCGCACGCAGGTCGGCGGACAACCTCTCGACAACGGCCTTGCCCCAGCCTTCTGTTTCCTGACGCTCCTCGATCAGCTTGCCAATGTCCCAATAGAGGGTGATCAGTTCTTTGTTGACCGCACGCAGCGCCGCATATTGTGCCGTGTGTATGCGGGTTTTGAGTTCGGTCAGCAGCGTCCCGTAACCGGGGTTCTTCATTACGTCGCTCATCCCAATAACCCTTTGCCGAAATTGGATAAACCCTGTGGAGCTGGGAAAAGCTTGCACATCGCTGGTATGGCTCGGCACAGTTTCGTGGCGACTTCGTAGAACTGGCGGGCGGCGTTATTTTCCACCCGCATCAGGGCGCGGTAGTGAGTCCAGCTTAATTCGGTACGCACTGCGTTCCAAATCGGAAATCCTTGAAAAAAAGCGCGCATGTGGCGCAGATTTCTCTCGTCAAACCCTTTTCCAAACTCGGCGGATAGCGATTCTGCCAACTTGGGGATAAGGCGGGTGCCATACGTAGCCCTATCTTGCCCCTGCTGCTCGAACTCCACAATATGCCGCCCTATTTCCCAGCAGGTGCGCACCTGTAGGGCATCCACTGTACGCAGCGCTTGCCTGCGGGCAGATTCAATCAGCCCGCGTAGCTGATTGATGAGCATGGGGAGAGACTCCCGACCAGCCGGGAGTTGGGGCTGCAGAATCGGTTTAGAGGACATCGGCAAACCCCTTTCTGGTTTTCTGGAACCACCAGTAACCCGCCCAAGCGACTGCCATGCTGGCTACAGCATATATCCCCAGCCCCGCCCAATCAGGCTGCTTGCCAAAGATCATGACGGCACGACTCTGTTCGATCACAAAAGTGAGCGGGTTGAGCATCAGCCAGATTTGGAATTTTTCCGGCAATGCCGATATGGGGTAGAACACCGGCGAGAGGAACATCAGCACGGTGGTAAAGATGCCTACGGTCTGCCCGACATCGCGCACAAATACGCCCAACGATGCGAGGAACCATGCCACTCCGAGGGTGGCAATCAACAATGGCAGGATGATCAGCGGGAAGAATATGGCTGTCCAAACCAGGCTGCCGTTGATCAGCAGGATGGCGGCCAGCAATACGCCCAGGCTGATGAGGGTGTGAAACAGCGCGGCGCCCAAGCCAACAACGGGCAGTATTTCCAGCGGGAAAATTACTTTTTTGACGTAGTTGACGTTGGACAAAATCAACACGGGCGCGCGGTTTGCCATTTCGGCAAACAGGCCATGCACGATCATGCCGACAAATACTGCGATAGCGAAGGTAGCCTGGCTTTCTTCACCGCCCGTCCCCCATCTTGCCTTGAACACCACGCTGAAAACGAAGGTGTACACCACCAGCATCAGGATGGGGTTAAAAAATGACCAGGCTATGCCCATGATGGAGCCGCGATAGCGCCCGACGACTTCGCGGCGGGTCATCTGAGAAATCAAATCGCGGTGTTGCCACAAGCTGCGGGCGAGTGCCGCGAGCGAGGTCGGATGGTTGGCGTGCGGGTTGATCACTCGAACAAATCCGCTTCGGCGAGCGTTTTACCTTGCGCATCTTTTCCGGAAAGGGCGGGAGCAACTTGCAGCTTCCAATCTATCGCCAGGTCAGTGTCATCCCAGCGGATGCACCGCTCATGTTCCGGAAACCAGTAATCGGTGGTCTTGTACAAAAACTCCGCCGTGTCCGAGAGCACGACAAAGCCGTGGGCGAAGCCTTCCGGTATCCAGAGGATGCGTTTGTTTTCGGCGGACAATTCCACTGCGACGTGCTTTCCAAAAGTTGGCGAGCTTTTGCGTATGTCCACCGCAATGTCGAGCACTGCACCCTGCACCACGCGCATCATCTTGCCTTGTGGGTGCCGGATTTGATAGTGCAGGCCGCGCAGTACATTTTTGGCCGAGCGCGAGTGGTTGTCCTGCACAAAATCCACATCGCGGCCTACTAGCCCTGCAAACTTGCGCCGGTTGCAGCTTTCAAAAAAGAAACCACGGTCGTCGCCGAATACGTTTGGTTCAATGATCAGTAGATCGGGAATGGTGGTGGGAATGGCAATCATATGATCCCTTATGGTCAAGCCGGCCGCAGCAAAACAGGGCGCGATTATACTCAGCAAGTTCGCCCGATAACATATGTCTTTCGACATATTGACTTATCAAAAATTACCTGCTCCAGAAATCGGCAAATCCGTTTTGCCGGGCTGGAACGACCTTGGGGAAAAGCCGAGGTCGCGTGCAGCATCCGTATGTTCAAAAACCAGATCGGCATTCATTCTTTCGGCCATTGCCGCCGACCAATTGCGGAATCGCGGCAGCACTTTCAAGCAGGCGATTGCCGGGCGAAAGATGTACAGAGGTATGTTCACGAATCGCTCCGGCTTGCCCATTGTTCTGAAAACTCTTTCAACCATGCTTTCAGCAAGCAGTGTATCGATACCGTCAAGATGGCCGCTTAAAGGGCTGTCGTAGATTTGTTAGCAGTTGCTGACACAGATGGCGATGTTCATTCCGGTTTAACTCTATACGCATCAGCACAGAAGTTGAGCAGTCGTTGGAAATACTCGAATAATTCTGGTGTGGCTTTGAGTGTCTCAGCGAAAAATTGTGTGAGCCGCTCAGGATTTTCCTCGTACTCATGATTAACCGCATTTCTTAGTTCGCGGATAAGTTTCCAGCGTTCGGCCGTTTCGATTAAACCCAGCTTTTCCATGAAAGCGAGGACCGAGCCAAATCTTTCCACTTCGATTTCTTCTTCGATAGCGACGGCTCGCATCGTCTTGCCAAGATGCTCCTGAAACTCGCTGAAGCGAACACGAAAAGCGGCGAGTGACTCATGCTGCTCCAGGCTTAGTGCCTGCCAGTTTGTAATAGGTAAAATGTGCTGGACTCGTTGTGCGGAATAATCCAGGTATTCACGCATTCGCTTTAAATGGCTGAGCTGCTTGGCAATCAGGCGTAAATGCTCGGTCACAATTGGACTCCTTGAGCCTTTGCCAGGTTGTAGATTGGCTTGTCTTGGCCGGGTTCTTTTACTACCAGGTCAACGGGCAAATCCAGGCTGTCCTCAAGCGTAATCTTGCAACGCAATGTCGACATCAATGTGTCTCGACGTGAGGACTCAACATATAAATCGACATCGCCACCACGCTTGAAATCATCGGCACGCGACCCAAAGAGCCACACTGACGCATCGGCTCCAAAATTTTGGCGTGCCACTTGGAGGATGGTTTCAATTTGTACTGCAGTTAGTCTCATTTGGATTGCCTCCCAAGTATCGGGAATGGCATTTTAAATCATTTAGCAGGAGGTAGCGAAAACATAAGGGGCCTCACACCGAATTCAGAATTGCGCATATCTCATCCACTTCTTCATTCGTCAAGTCGGGGAAATTGCCAATGTAGAAACCGTAGAAATGAACGTGCTCCGTTTCAGGGAACTCGCGATGATGCCCGTCCGGCACGATACCCTTCAGGTAGCGGGGTTGCGGGCTACCGCAAGATCAATCAACCTAAATTCCTCAGTTGAGAACATGCAATTTACAGGGGAATCAATATGGGCGCAGCTTCTCCCTCTCCCCAACCCCTCTCCCCAAGGGAGAGGGGCTTTGCTCCCTTCCCCCTCGGGGGGAAGGGCTGGGGATGAGGGTTTACCCTCTGTCGGTTCATTTTCAACCGAGGTTTTCAGGATCAAGTCAATCTGATCTTTGGGTGTCACCATTATATCGGCAATTTGCTGCTTCAGGATTTCTGAGCGTTCCAGACAAGCCAAGCCATTGATCCTAAATTCCTCAGTCGAGAACATGCAATTTACAGGGAAAGCAACATGGGCATAGCTTCTCCCGCACCCCAACCCCTCTCCCCGAGGGAGAGGGGCTTTGCTCCCTTCCCCCTCGGGGGGAAGGGCTGGGGATGAGGGTTTGCCCCCTGTCGGTTTATTTTCAACCGAGGTTTTCAGGATCAAAAATTACTGGCTCCAGCAATCGGCAAATCCCTTTTACCGGGCTGGAACGACCTTGGAGAAAAGCCGAGTTCACGGGCAGCATCCGCATGATCAAAAACCAGATCGGAATTCATTCTTTCGGCCATTGCCGCCGACCAGTTGCGGAATCGCGGCAACACTCGCAAACAGGCAATTGCCGGGCGAAAGATGTACAGAGGTATGTTCACGAATCGCTCCGGCTTGCCCATTGTTCTGAAAACTCTTCCAACCATTTCCCGATAGGACAGCCTTTCCGCGCCGGAAAGGTTATAGGCGTGGTTGCCCGCCTGAGCATTTCGCAACGCCGCAGCGCAAGCGGACGCCACGTCTTCGACATGCACCGGCTGGCGCAAGCCTTGCGCGGCGCCAAGCAGCGGGAAAAATCCGAAGCGTGAAATAAACCGTGCGATTTCGCAGATGTTGCGATCTTGCCCAAGGCCGTAAATCAGGGTTGGGCGAAGGATCACCCATTCGATCCGGTTTGCTTCGGCCCAGGCGATAAAACGTTGCTCGCCATCCCTCAATTTGTCTGCGGTTTTTTGTTCAACGTGATCGGAAGAATTCTGCTTGGTGAAAATACTGGTGGAGCTGAGCGCAACGACACGCTTGGCCTGGCGCGCCGCCAGCATCGGAAAGTAATCCGGCAATACCCAGATCGGAGCCAGGCTAACCCAGTGTGCAATTTTTTCTTTGGCCACCGGAGAGGGTGCATGGTTGGGGACGGTTTTTTCGAGCAGCCGAAAAACAATCCGAGTGTCTTTTTCAACAGGCTGTCCGTATTTGTGGGGTTGCCTCGAAAAGGCTTCCACACGCCAGCCCGCATCAGCCAACAGCGGCAATAAACTTTGCCCGACCATGCTGGACGCGCCCAACACTCCCGCAGGTGGTTTAACCACAGCGCAACCCCAGCTTGCGCAGCAAGCGCTCCATCAGGTAACAGAACGTGATTGCAATAAAGCGCATCCATACCCCTGTTGCCACCGCACACATCAACAGCCCGGGATATTGGTGTTTGAAGAACTTGAGATAAAATCGCATCATTCCCTTGTGTTTGTGCCACTCGACAAAAATGGGCCTGGCTTTGCTGCAATGGCCCTTGTCATGAACTATTCGCGCATCCGGCACAAATAGTATTTTCCGGCCTGTTTGGCGGATTCTCATGCACCAGTCCAAATCTTCACAGTGCATGAAGTAACTTTCATCCAGCAACCCGATTTCCTCCATGGCATCGCGCCGCACCATCATGCATGCGCCGGATATGGCTTCCACCTCGATAGGATGGCCCGGCAACGGATGTTTGTGTAGATCAAAATCAGAAAATAACTTTGGATAGCGATTGCCCAGCGCACTTAATCCGAACGCCCTGACAAAAGATCGCCAGGGTGTCGGGACAGTGCGCCGCGCGCCAACTTGTTCGGTGCCATCCGCGTCGGTAAGCAATCCGCCGGCCATGCCCACATCGGGGGCGCTATCCACCGCACGAATAAGGGCCGAAATTGCACCAGGCTCAAGGGTGCAATCGGGATTAAGAAACAGAATGTGGCCGCCATCCGCAATTTGTGCGCCCAGATTGCAGGCGGTTGCAAAGCCAAGATTGGCTTCATTGCAAATTATCTGTGTTGCCGGATAAGCGCTTCGCAACGCGGTAATACTGTTATCTTTGGACGCATTGTCTACCACGATGACTTGTTCAACTTGCTGCAGCGCTTGCGCCACGCATTCCAGCAATTTCTTTCCGGCGTTGTAATTTACAATCACGACCGATGCATAGCAGCCCGTATTCGTGTTTATTGCGCGCTTGTTCAGGTGTGTAATGCCGGATCGGTTGTGCTGCTTTTTGTACCAAGCCGTCGTTGCCCGCAACCCCTGCTGCAAAGTAATCCCCGGCTTCCAGCCTAATTCTTTGCGTATGAGTTCGTCATTGATGCACAACGAGCCCACCAGGCGCTCGACCGATTCGGGCTTGCCAAATATTTTGCCCAATCCTCTCAATAACCATACTGGGATCGGGAACAGTCTGGCCGACCTTTCCAAGCCTATGGCTATCTGCCGCACCAGGTCTGAAATTGAAATGTCTTCGCCGTCGCGCACCAGATAAGTTTTCCCGGCAGCGGCGGGATGGCTCGCGCAGACAATCAAGGCATCCACCAGGTTGTCCAGATATATCATGCTGCGTTTGTTGTGCACTCTTGCCAGCGGCAGAGGGATGCCTTCATTCACTGCCTCCAATAGCCTGATGAAATTCCCCTTCACATCGGGGCCATACACCATCGGCGGGCGCACGATCACAACTTCCAGGCCGGTGTCCCGCGCGATGCGCTGCAAGGCTTGTTCGGCCTGCCATTTTGATTCGCCATACGGGTCTTGCGGGTTGGGGATATCCGACTCGGTAAAAATACTCTGCCCCCCTCCCCCGGGGGAGGGGATAGGGGAGAGGGTAAACTCCCCGTTTACCTTGATCGAACTGACATAGACGAGCCGCTTTACCCCGGCTGCCGCTGCCTGATAAGCCAGGTTGGCCGTGCCTTGCTTGTTGACTTTGAGATATTCCTCCAGCGGGTTGGCGGCGGTATCTTTCATCACATGCACCCGTGCGGCGAGATGGATTACGACATCCACACCACGCAATGCCTCAGCCCAGTCCGTCTCGCCGTCGATTGAGCCGACCACCACTTCTTCAGCAATTCCGGTTTGCGAATTCGCGGAACGCACTTCCGCCCGGACCGAGTGCCCCCGCCCAAGCAATTCAGCGCAAAGGCGTTTGCCGATAAAACCATTGGCTCCAGTAATCAAAAATTTCATAGTTGTCCCGCCAACTTTTGCACATCATTCACACAATAACCTGCAAACCGTGGCGAAGCATTTTTTCGCACAGAGGATGACCAACAAAGCCGCCGGCTCCGGTGACAATGATTCGGCTCAAGACAATACATCGCGATAAAGCGCCAATACTTGGGACACAATTCTTTGCTGAGAAAACTCGTTCAACACACGTTCACGCCCACGTTGCCCCATCTTCTGCCGCAACTCTGGATCAGCAAGTAATTTGGCCAACGCATCCGCCAAGGCCGTTGAATTGCGCGCCTCTACCAAAATTCCATTATCTCCGTCTCGAACGATTTCCCTGCAACCCGGCACGTTCGTTGTCACAATGGGGAGCCCGCAGGATGCCGCCTCCAGCAAAGATTTGGGCAGTCCCTCACGGTACGAAGGCAAACAAACAATATGGGATTTACGCGAAAATCCGGCATGTTCAATCCGCATGAACTTCCCCGTGAAGAGTGGCGCCAAATCGGGCAATGAAATTGTTCGAGGGGTTATTGATTCGGCACGAATTGAATTGCCACTCCGTCCGGCTTGAGCTTGTCGAAGGCCCTGAAGCCATTCATGTTTCGACAAGCTCAACACGAACGGCTTCATATTTTTATTCGTGCCGAATCTATAGTGTTGAAACCCGCACAGCGAGCGATTTGCAGGATTCTTCACGTGCGTCCGGAGTGACAGGGAAGGGCATCGGTGCCACGGAGACCGTCGGAGCGATAAGCAACCCCTGCCATTCCGATCACAGATAGAAATCCTGTATTCGTTCACGCGGCGAGGGCGTTAAATACCCACCACACCGATAAAGGAATTGCAAACAGATCGGTGCCGAATGGCACTATTTCGCGGCCACTGTACAGCACGATACCGCGCTGAAAAAGTTGCGGTTCGGTTTCCTTCAGATGGCGCAAGCCATTGAAGTCTTTGCTGCCTACGCTATGACTCGCCTTGACCTCGATACCCGTCAGTTTACCCAGCCTGTTTTCCAGAATGAAATCAACTTCGATATTGGATTGTGTACGGTAATGCCACAAGGTCAGTTGCCTTTCGGAGAAGGCGAGATGTTTGAGTAATTCACCCAATACAAAGGTTTCAACCAGACTACCGGGCAAACCCGCTTCAATGGTTAATCGTTCCGATGACAATTCGACCAGGTGAGCCAACAGACCACTATCCGGCAAGAACACCTTGGGGGCTTTTACCAAACGTTTGCCTAAATTGCGCTCCCACGCTGGTAAGCGATACACCAGAAACAAGATTTCCAGCAGGCTGAAATAACGCTTGAGCGTTGTTTGCGGTAGCCCGCTGGATCGGGAGATTTCGGCGAAATTCAACAGGCTCGCGCTACGGGTAGACAACAGTTGGATTAAATTCGGAACTTCAGTCAGTTGCTCAACATTGGCCAAATCACGCACGTCGCGTTGCATGATGGCTTGCAGGTAGCTGTTAAACCATGCTGCCCGCCGCCGTGGTGTATTGCGGCTAACCACTTCGGGGTATCCGCCACACAGCAACTTTTCAATCAGTTGGGCGCGGTCACAGGGTGGTATCAGCAATGTGTTTATTGGCCCGTCAAATAGCCAGTCGGCGAGATTGATGGTTGGTGCGCCAGCTATTTCAGCATTCGACAATGGCCAAAGCGACAATACTTCCATGCGACCCGCCAGCGAATCGGCGATGCCGGGCAATAGCAGGGCATTAGCCGAACCCGTCAACAAAAAACGTCCGGGGCTGCGATCACGATCTATAGATGCTTTAATGGCGAGGAAGAGTTCCGGTACACGCTGCACCTCATCCAGGGTAACAGGGCCATTGAGGCCAGCAATAAACCCATCAGGATCACCCTTGGCAGCCGCCAGCGTGACATGATCATCCAGCGTTAAATAGCGGCGATTGTTTTTGGCAGAAAGCGATTGAACCAGGGTGCTTTTCCCGGCCTGACGCGCACCATTCAACAATACAACGGGCGTGTCTGCGAGCGCTTCATTGAGTAGCGGGAGAATATGCCTTGTGTACATGTTGAAATTATATCAAATGATAATCATCCACTCAATGGACGATTATCATCCAATAAATATAGGCCGTCTATTGTGTGCTTGGGTTTCACGTCAGGGAGGCCATGCCCCCCGATTCGACCAACCCCGATGATGCCGATGGTTACTTCAGGAATACGGCGTCCGAAGTGGCGTTGCCATTCACCGCGATGCATTTGAGCGTTGGCGACATGCACGGAGCGCAGCAGGGTGAGCATGAACCCGATGGTCAATTCGGCCACTGCTGGTGCAGGGGCATCCGGTGTGTAACTTACCTGGATGCCGCGCCGCTCGTCTGCCAAGAGATCCACGCTGTCCAGCCCAATACCGACACGGGAGATCAACTTCAGTTTGCTGGCACGGCTCATCACCTTATCCGTAATCGGCTCTGTTCCAGCGATCAGCACATCAAAATCAGCCCCCATCTCTGCAAGCTCATCTTCCTTGGATCTGTGCCTGGCTCGATCCAGCGAACCCAAATATGCGTATCAAGCAGAATCACTTAAGCGCATCCCAATCTTCTTCCGGTACAACAGGAGACATGATGTCGCCAATGATCTGGGTGCCTTTGAGTTTGGGGGATGGCCTGCGATGCCCTCCAGCAGTATCACGCTCAATAGGCATTACGGCTTCTTCAGTCGGCATAACAATGACCTCCACACGCTTGGCCCTGAACGATGCTGGCAGATGAAGGGTCAAGATGTCGTTTTCTAATTGCGTAATTTGACGAACTGCTTCCATGGCATACACTCCAGATAGTTAAATACCCCCCTGCAAAACCGGGGGCTTATTGGATACGGCAATCAGTTGTGCTCATACTTAAGGAAGCGCAGATTTATTCGGTTTTGTCGTTCCCGCGAAGGCGGGAACCCAGTCAAATAAAGGCACTGGATCCCCGCCTACGCAGGGATGACGAAATTAATCCGTGTTTCCCTAATTGTACTGTGTTATTAATTTCTCATACCCCGCGCGAACAGTTTTCCGCAACATGGACATTGCGGAAGACTTCGTGCGATGGCCCGGGCCAAGCGAAAACGCACGGTTGTGATCGACCACGGAATGTGCCGTTGCATCGGGGCGAGTCCCGCGCGGGCTGAAGCCTTCGGGTATGTGAGGTGCTTTGAGTCGAGCGGAGTTTTTTTTAGCCCCGGACAGCCGCTCCAGCATCAGGAAACCATAAGCCGCGATACACAGGCTCGCGTGATGATGGAAGCCGCGCCAGTTGCGCCCTTCGTAATGGCCGAGGCCGACTTCCTGCTTGAGTTCACGGTAGTCCCGCTCAATGCGCCAGCGCATCTTGACGACGCTCACCAATTCCTTGAAGGAGATGTTTGCGGGCAGCGTGGACAGGAAATAACGGGTCGGCTCGGTTTCACCTTTGGGCCATTCGATGAGCAGCCATTCTTCCTCGCGGAGTTGGTTGGCCTGTGCGGTGCGCACGCGCACCCGCGCGAAGCGCGAGGAGAGCGGTGCGTTTGTGCCTTCACGCCAGGTCAGCGTGCGGTAGCAGGTCGCCGGCAGCGCCTGCGCGAGTTCGCGCACGCTGATTGGCTGGTGGGCTTCATCGCGTAACACCCGTGTGCGGGGTCGTCCACGCCCCTCTTTAACTGGTGCGGGCGCGGGTTGATATTCACCCCACCAGACCGCAGTGGCCGGTCGTATGCCAACCGCATAAGGCAGATTGTTTGCCGACAGTTGGTCGCGCAACGCCGCTTCATCGCCATAGCCCGCATCCATGAGCACCGTGCCGCGCGGAATCCCGGCAGAAAGCGCGGCCTCGATCTGCGCCCACGCGATTTCGCCCTTGGTCGCAAAAGCCATACCTTCCGGTACGCCCGCACGCTCGCATCGCGGCTGGTCTTCGGTCCACTCGCGCGGCAGGTACAGACGGTAGTCCAACGGCAGGCTGCCATCGGCTGTAGCCAGCGACAGGCTTACCGCCACCTGGCAGTTGTCGGTCTTGCCCAATTGGCCGCAGTATTGGCGCGCCACCCCGACCGAATGTTTGCCGTATTTGCGGCAGCCCGTGTCATCGATAATCCAGAAACAGGCTGACCGTCCCGCATCGCTCAGCATCGGCACCACCTCGCGCGCTACAGCCGCGAGCAACGCCGTATCGCTCCATTCGGAGTCGGCTACCAGATGGTGCATCGATTGATGCGCCGAACGCACATCCTGCGGATGCACCCGCGCCGCCATTGGCTCCACACTCTTGCGCTGCCCCGGCAACATCAGACCCCGCAGATACCAGCGCGCTGGCGTGGCGCGATCCGCGTGCCCGAGAGCTTCGACCATCACATCGCTGTAGCGCTCGAATCGTGATTCCAGGCTGTTACCCATGGCTCACCTCCACGGTTGATTGAAGATGCCGCAATAATGGCATGTTTTATAACACAGTACAACTAACTCATGCTGTCCAAGACGAACTTCTTCTGGCAACTTAATCGTGACAAGCATGTCCAGCTAAACTTCGTAATCAACATTGAGTGTCAGCATTATTCCCCCTGTTGTTCACGTTCATTCACCAAACATACTCGTTGCATCACGTAGGGCGGAACGGATTAATGACGGTCAAACTACCTTCAAAAACTTGACCATGTTGCATATCCTCAGAATAGAGCGTGTCACAGTCAGCCAGCAATGCAGCAGCAACGATCAACGCATCCCAGTTTGAGATTTGTTGACGGATGGCAATTTCGGCACTCTTGCGAATAACCGCCTCATCGAGTGGCAGCACATTCGTACGGCGCATAACGTTGTCTGCAAATGCATAAGCCCGATCCCTGCTGAAACCAAATTTCTGCAAACAGACGTTGACGCATTCATTTATCACTTGCGCGCTTACAAATGGAGCCGTCGCAACAAGACCGCGAGCAACCTCCGTTTTGAGTTTATCTTGCCCAATCGTGTAAAGGACAATATTGGTATCAAGAAAAGGTTTGTCGGTCATAACATTCATCACGATTAAACTTGCCATCAAAAACCGCGCCGAATTGGTCGAACTCATTCATTTCCTGCACGGGATTCTTGGCTTGCACGAGTCTGGACTTTAAATAACTCACAAAATCCAAAACTTCACGGGCTTCTGATTCTGGCATGATCCGCACTTCATCAAAAATTTTCTTCGCTGTATTCATGGTAATTTCTCCTCAACAGTCCTGAGTAAGGTTATATCATTGACCAGATAAAAATTCCAGCGCCGTCGCTCTTAGCAATATCCCGATAGAGGGTAATCAGTTCTTTGTTGACTGCACGTAGCGCAGCATGTATGCGAGTTTTAAGCTCGGTCAACCGCAGCGCAGGGTTTCGGTTTCGTAAAATGCGCGGGAAGCAGTGTTCCTGACGGACAAAAGACGGACATAGGCCGACCAGGGGAGCGGGAAACAAGAGGCGAGTGTGGCGAGGTCGGAGGCTTGTGCAGAAGCAGCCTGCGCAATCGGTTTGGCAACCGATTTTTCAGACTGTGCCTGATGAATTGCGAGGGGTGAAGATTTTGCAGACAGTGTCTGCAAAATCTGTTCGGATGGCCATGCCAAGTAGAACGCTCGCAACTGCGTGAGATTACGCCAAGCAAAACCTCGCCCGAATTGTCGTGTCAGATCATCACCCAAACGTTTGAGTAACGATTCCCCGTATTCCGCACGACCTTCGCCTCCCTGCTCGAACTCAACAATACGCCGCCCGATTTCCCAATAGCTGGCGGTCATCAAGGCATTGACGCTGCGGGCGGCGGTGCGGCGGGCAGATTCAAGCAGATTGACGATACCTGTATGAATGTCGCCGTAACCGGCAAGTGTCGTCAGTTTTTTCATGCCGATGCCTCACCCATCATGGCCCCGATTCTAATTAAGGGGCGCGTTGCATATCCATGCGTACCTGTATCTGCGGGACAACTGCCAGGCTTGGGATATGGATGCCGACGGCCAATATATCCGTAAGGCCCCGCGCCGCGCCGCGCCGAAATGCGCGCAGACTATGCTGCTGCAGGAACTTGCAGGGTTGCAGGTCGAGTGAGGTTGAGAGCCAGTTGTTTGCCCACTGTATTGGGGGTTGGTGGAATGTTATTTGTTCATAGAATACGTTCCAGCAATCTGATGGGAAGCTTCAATGCCAGTATGAATATATTGGTATACAGCCCATTTTCGGTGCATGCACGAATAATTTCACGATTGATTATCCAGTTGGATTTGATCCCTTTACTGCTTAGCCCGCCGGAACGCATCTTGACCGTGGTTTCATCAATAAACTTCCAGGAAATATTTTGCTTGAGCAGCAACCGGGCAAGCATTTCAAAGTCTGCTGCGATGCGATAGTCCGTACAATATAGACCTGCTTTTTCGTAGCACGACTTTTTGCAATAAAACGTCGGATGCGGTGGCATCAAACCTATCCGCAACATGAGCGGGCTAAAGTTGGGGATGCGATATTTGCGCAATATTCGATTCAGGTTGGCGGGATCAACGATATCCAGGCAGGAAAAAACGGCATCCACATTGCTTGCTCTGAGATGTGAGGCAATTATTTCCAATGCCGAGGGGCTTGCAAAATAATCATCCGAGTTGAGCATGCCGATGTAATCGCCACTTGCCAAGTCGATGCCTTTGTTCATAGCATCATAAATGCCAGCGTCTTTTTCGCTCACCCAATAATCGATGTTGTCTTCATATTTATGAAGGATACCCAGCGTTGCATCCGTGGAACCTCCATCGATGATGATATGCTCAACATTGTCATAGGTCTGCTCGGAGACGCTGCGTATGGTGTGTTCCAACGTTGCTGCGCCGTTGAATACTACAGTTATTATCGTCAGCAATGGCTTGTTCTGCGATGAACGCTTCAGGGTGCCGCGTATACGCATGCCTCCCTCAGTCTTGGTGTGATGCACTGTCATTTGATCTAAAGCAACGGTATTGACTGATTCAGACATCTCTCAGCTTTGGTAGGGTATGCTTTTTTCGCCATCAAACCATTGGTGCTTGAGTGCAGCCAACCGGCCAATCCAGTCCTTCCGTCTCGGCAGGCAGGGAATCGAAATGCTTGCCTGCTTCAGGTGAGCAATAGCATGATCTAGTGTACTTAAGTAGGTCTGGTACAGATGATTGGCAGCGTTGCCCACACGATATCCGGAATACAGCAACAACTCGTTTTGGGAAAGTATCCTGAATCCGTGAAAATGATAAAAGACCGGCGCCACCTGTCCGTGTCCCAATTTCTCGTAGTACGCCACATTCCACGGTGCCAGCGTTTTTTCTTTCTGTAACAGGATATGAACCTCTGGCCCGAACAATTCCTCCCACTGATCGAGATATTTCTGGTCGCCGAATTTTCCATCTTCGGCTCTGGCATAGCACCATTCCAGACAACGGTCTTGCCACCAGCGCATAACCTTAGCGCCCCCCGGTGTGCGCCTGAACGTTATAAATTGGACACAAAATCTTCCTGATCGTGTGGCTCGACCAAACCGTTCATAACGGGGATCATAAGCGTGTTCTGTAATCAGCACATGTTTGCCGGAATGTTTAAACTCATCCAGCAACAACTTGGGGGCATCGAAAAAAAACAGATCCGCATCCAGATAGGTAACGCTCCGCACTTGAGGATCACGGTCAAAGACAAACTGAGGAGTGAATGGCGTCAATGTCCAGCAATATTCCCCCCGGCTGCGGGTCGGCTTGACTTCAAGCAAACGTTCATCCTCAACTTCATGCAATGGGATCAAGCTCACATGCGGCAACGCCAGGCGTTGTAAGTTTTTCGCAACCAGCTCATCCATGCATAGAATCCATAGATGAAAGGGTTGTCCATGTTCCAGCAGGGAAGAATGCAAGCACAGGCCGATGGGCAGGAAGTTGTTATCGAACAAGGTTACAAAATGTTCGACATGGATTTCCAGGTTATTCGAAGGCATTGATTGCATCGATCACAGTTGAAACATCCGCATCGCTCATCTGAGGGTGGCATGGAATGGAAAGGCATTCGCGGGCATGCGTCTCGGCTGCGGGAAGTCCATTTGGATCACGGCGCAACTCTTTGCACGGGGTCTGGAAATGTACCGGCACGGGGTAGTGCACATATGTTTCCACTCCGCCAGATTTGAGATGTTGCGCCAAACTGTCACGCTCCTCGCAAACCACTACGAACAGGTGATAAACGTGGCTCTCTGCCTGGGTTGGATCGGCCAATAATCCGATTCGCGGGCTTGTGATTCTGTTCCTGTATGCTGCGGCAACCTGGCGCCGTCGCTCTGTAAAACCATCCAAGCGCTCCAGCCTGACCCGCAACAATGCAGCTTGCAGCTCATCCAATCGGCTGTTAAGCCCGAGTTCTGTATGGTGATAGCGCACGCTCTGGCCGTAATTGCGCAACACCGCAGCCCGCTGCACAAGCTCGCCATCGCCGCTAACCAATGCACCCGCATCCCCCAGCGCCCCCAGGTTCTTGGTTGGATAAAAGCTGTAAGCACCGAAGCGACCGAAACTACCGGCCACCTTCCCATTCCATCGCGCCAAATGCGATTGAGCACAGTCTTCCGATAGCGCAATGCCGTGCTTATCGCACAACGCAATCCAGCTTTCCATCTCTCGCACTTGGCCATACAAGTGCACCAGCAGCACCGCCTTGGTTCGAGAGCTGATACAACGCTCAACACTCACAGGATCGAGCAATGCAGTATCCGGATCAATATCCGCCAAAACCGGTATAGCCCCGGCACGGATGATGGCCAGCACAGTCGCAAAAGCCGTCATCGGCGTCGTGATAACCTCATCCCCCTCACCGATACCAAGCGCACGCAAACCAATCTCAATGGCATCCATGCCATTGCCTACACCCACGGCATGCGCCAAGCCACAACGCTCAGCCCACACCGCCTCAAACGCCTTTACCTCATTACCCAGCACATACCAGCCGGAACGCAGCACTCTGTCCAGCGCCGCCAATTCGGCAACCCGCAGATCCTCGGGTTCCGTCTTAAAGTCGTTCATTAAAATCATGATGCGCTCCAGTATGCCTGCTGATGTTTCTGATAATAGGCAAGGCAACTTGCTAGCCCCTGTTTCAGGCCAACATTAGGCTGCCAACTCAAGGCCGTTTCAAATTTGTCGTAATTGCTATAGTAATCGCCAATATCTATGGCCTTGCGCTCGGGTGGGAATGGCACGATTTCATAGCTGGATCCTGGGCTCAAATCGCACAGCATCTGCGCCAACTGTTTTAAGCCCACCACCTCTTTGCTTCCCAAGTTGAATACCTGACCATCTGCCCTTACATCAAGCGCCGCCACCAAGAGTGCATCCACCACATCGTCCACATAATTGAAGTCGCGCAACTGCAAACCATCACCAAACACCAGGATAGGCTTACCCTCGATGACATTCCTGATCCAGATTCCCAGAAAAGTCTGCCGGGCATCCTTTACCCGCATGCCGGGGCCATACGTATTCGTCAGCCGCAACGCACAAGCTCGAATGCCATATACATTGTTGTATAGTAAGTGATACCACTCCCCGGCCAATTTATTGATGCCATTCACATCCACCGGCCTGATCGGGTGTGTCTCATCGACTGGCAGATATTCAGGTTTGCCATATAACTGGCGCGTACTGGCGAACACGATCTTGATGTTTTGATTGTGTTGGCGGCATGCTTCCAGAATGGATAATTGCGCAGCCGCATTGATATCAAGATCAGCTTGCGGATTGGTCATCGAATCCAGATGACTGGTTTGCCCCGCAAGATTAAAAAGATAATCCTTGCCCTGAATCAGATAAGCCATCGCAAACGGATCGCGCACATCACTTATATTCAGTGTCACATGATCTCTGATGTCTTCTATGTTGCGCAGATTTCCCCCGTAGAGCGGAATCAAACTATCAACCAAGGTTACTTTTGCGCCTAACATCACTAGACGTCGAGCCAGATTGGAACCGATGAATCCGACCCCGCCTGTGATCAATACCTCTTTGCCCTGCATGTTTTGAAAATCAGTCATTTGCAATCTTTCTGGCTAACAACACTTGGTCTAAATACAAATCTGGATTGGCAGGCAGCACCTTATACAAAAGCACGCCCAAGATATTAAACGGCGCCATTACAATTGCACAAATCAGCAGGTTGACGACTGGCCATCGTGTCCATAACACCTTAAACAAATATGCATTGACCAGTTGAAACAGCACTCGCACATCGGCATTGATTTTTTGCTGTTTCAACACTTCAAACCCATTTTTATCTAACAAACTTTTCAAGCCAAATGAGGAATAACGCGCGTAATCCCACGGCTGCTCATGCTCATCCCAAACAAAGGGAACAGTCAACAACAGCAACCCATTCGGTTTCAACAGACGGTGGATTTCTCCCAAAAACTGGTCTGGGGTAAACACATGCTCTAATACCTGGCTGCACACTATCCCATCAAAATCACGGTCTGGAAATGGGAACAGGCAGCCGTCATAGAAAAAATCCGCCTGCTTGTTTGTCCGATTCTCCAAGGTGTCGATTTCCAACCCGACATACTCATTCGTTAAAAACATTTCCCGATAGGGCTTACGGCCACATCCCACATCCAGCAAGCGGCCTTTCATGTGCAAAGCCATCTGCCCAATGGCTTTTCTCAATCCTCTACGCGAATGATAGTACGGGTTGAACCAAAGCCCCAGAAGCCCGGGAGCGTACTGTTGTTTCAAAATATATTGCTTTATCGCTTGCATCATTTTCTTCGCAAGATCATACCGCCGAAGGTGAATTTCATATTACCTAAAAATGCACTACCATCATCGCTTTCGAATCCCGCAACGGTCTCATACTGACTTGAAAGATGCGCTATTACTGCCTGTCTACTGAAGACTCTGCAAGGGTAGCTGGCTGAATAAATTGAGGGCGGGACATGCTGTAATGTAAGCGCATCACGAAGTGCATCGCTAAATGGGGTTCTATCAATAATTAGGTAATTGATTTTGCTTTGCATCAGCTCAGACAAAATCGAGTACGGCTCAGGCAGATACTGCAACACGCTGGAAAGCAATACCACGTTAGGCATTTCCTTCTGCATTACCTCTTCAATATTAAAATGAAACTTCAACTGCTCAGACTCAATACACACACGGCCACAACGCACAAAGTGCGCTTGCTCGACAACGTTCCAGCTTAACGAACTTAGAATAGATAGAAAATCCCTGCACTGAAAATAACTACTACCCAGTGATCCGCCAAAATCCAGAACAGAAAGCCGCCCTTTATTCTCGGCAGCCGCCCGCAACAATCCCGCAAGCACGGGAAAAGGGCGCTGGGCTTCGTTGAATAGCACAGAGTCTCGTTCAAAGGCAGCTTTGCCGGCAATCACTTCAAGTGTTGCGTGCTTCACTTTCTCAAGAATAAGATCTGCGTCGTAACCAGTAGCCGATTTGCTTGCAGATGCCCAATCGTCATAGCGCCCTGAAAAGTAAACTCCATACCTGAAAAGTGGCTTGAGACGCTCAATCAATATCGGGGGCAACCATTGCTTATATCTATTTGCCATACCCGCTTCTTCTCATCCGCTGTAATTGACTGAATACTTTATTGGCTACTCTCACAGGTAACGATGGTCGTGTTCGCTTATGAAATTCTGCAAACAGTTGTCTTGCAAAAAGCGTTTCCTCAATCGCGATATTCTCAACAGAAACAGGGATCCTCGCAAGCTCTCCCGAAAAATCCTTTGTTTCGGAACAATGAGTTCCGCTACCATCCGCTCCTATGTTATGCACCAAGCTGCGCCCCGGATAAAGCGTCAACTTGTCTTTCAAAAAGGCGCTGGCATACCAGCGAATAGCCCAAGAATTATTCTTACCCGCAATTTGGTCTTGAAGCATCTTGGTGTAGGGATAGCTCCCGTCAAAATCAAACTGGCGGGTTAGCTTACGGCGCTTTAGCTCATCCAACAGTTTTTGTCCATCCGGATCAAACAGATTCCAGCCGCGTTTCCAAGTTGCCCAGCCCCAACAATCAGCACCTTTCAAGAAGAAGGTCTCTGGCAAGACCTGTTCAATAGGATAAACGTATCCGTGAATACTAATGACTCGTTGCTCATCCCGATATTTCTCTAATCCTTCGTTCATAAATTTAAGAAAATATGGGGATGTTACGAGATCATCTTCCAAAACAATTACTCGCCCGTACTGCTCGCACATACGGGAGACTCCATCAATAATTGAACGTGCCAGTCCAAAATTATTTTCCCGTTCAATAATTGACAAGGACTTGAACCCGGTAATTTCGCGAAGAAACGACCTAACCTCCCCGACAGTCTTGCTTGCCGCAACATCCTTAGGTGCATCGGAGAAAACATATAGTGGCGTTTCCATTGCCTCGAAATTGGCCAGCAACGCTTCAACGGTCTGGCGCGTATGCCAAGGACGGTTGTATACGAATAAGGCCACTGGCGCGCAAGTCACTTCGACGCTCCTGAGAAAAACGCGATAGGCATGCAGTTATGCATTTCGCGGAAGAGCCTCATTTGCGACGAAGAAAAATGTATTTAGCGTCTTGGCCATGGCTCGATAGTTGTGACGATATAATATCTGCGCAGTGGGATGCGTCTCAAGATTCTGAATTTCAGTATTCAGTAGCTCCACCAGAACCACGCGGGGACGATAGCGACTCCAGTCGTTGGAAGAAATAATCTCGTGGTCGAATCCTTCCGCGTCGATGGTCATAAAATCAATTTGCGTGCCGCTCGGCAAGTATTCATCAAGAATCTGTTTCAGTGTCACAACCGGAATCTGTAGCGTGCCGATGATACGGTACTGCGGGCTTTCTTTCTTCCTCGCTTCTTGCTCCGAAAAAGTGTTCAGCGCCGGTTCATTGAAAGCAAAATATCTTAGCACGCCCTCTTTTGAGCCTACACCGCATTCTATGGTTATATCCCGTGGCCTCATGCGCTGGAACAATTTCTTCGTTCCCGGCAAAGCATCGACATTGATGCCGCGCCAGCCCCGCCGATAGAAATAATAAGTGTTGGAGTATCGCGTCGGATGATGTGCGCCGATATCAACAAAAAAACCTGTCGTTATCTTCAATTCCCCGAGGATTCGCGCAAGCACCAAATCCTCCCCCTCCTGCGAATACGAAAGGCGGCCGATTGGAAGACGATTGCGAATTACTACCTTCAGGAAGCTAATTGCCTTGGGTAATGTTATGGTCATTTCAGACTAGTTGAAATTTAAGCGAACGTAGTTTGTAGCGTATACAAATCGCGATACAACTCACACCTACCTAGCAGTTCATCGTGCGTCCCGCTATCTTCGATATGCCCGTGAGCAATGACGTAAATGCAATCGCAATCGACGACTGCCGGAAGATGATGAGAAACAATTAGCATAGTTACTTCTCCCCGCAACTTCCCAATCTCACTGGAAACCTCCTGCTCCGTATGCGCATCCAACGCACTAGTAGCCTCATCGAAAACTACGATCTTCGGCTGCCTATACAAGGCACGTGCAATCCCAATTCTCTGCCGCTGCCCCCCAGACAGATTCATCCCGTTTTCTCCAACCTTGGTATCCAGCCCCTGAGGAAGCTCACTCACAAACGTATCAAGGTTGGCAATTTTAATTACACGCATGAGTTGCCGAATATCCGGCACATGTTCAAACGTGATGTTGTAAGCGATGCTCTCATCTAACAAAGTCAAAGCCTGGGGAACATAACCGATAATTCTTTCCATAGATCGGCTTGTAAACGGATCAAATGGCTGTCCATCGCATAAAAATTCCCCGGCAGAGGCTGGCTGAAGACCCGTGATTAAATCCAACAGGGTCGTTTTTCCAGAGCCTGATATTCCAACAATGCCTATAGACTGACCTCGCTCAATCTCTAGATTGATATCGTGAAGTATGGGTTTATTCTGATATCGAAAGCCAACCCCCCTCAATTCAATGCGCTGCTCAAAAGACATGGAGTCTTCGGATCGCACATGCTTGAAAGATGATAGCCGGTTCCGAATGAATATCAATCGCTCGACAAACGAACGAGAGAACCTGTAAGAGTTTATAGCCATCATTAGCTTCGCAAATGCTGGAACAGTTCGTAAAGCTGCCACTGCCACTACCCCTATCACTGGGAGCAACTCTTCAACCGGTACACCCGCCGACATAACAATCAAAACGGTAATCACCAATCCGACGAGCACCACTATTTCTACCACCAATAGGGGCAACGCACTGTTAAAGTTGTAACGCCAAGCAATCTTCGCATATTGATCTGATACTTCCTGATTTTTCGCATCAAACAAGTGTGCCAGCCCCATCACTTTGATATCTCGAATCGCATTCACTATCGAGAACAACAATCTATATCGTTCATTCTCGATATTGCTTTGCTCTTTTCCTAGCTGTGTCGTTGGACGTATCACTAAAATATATAGTGCGGCCGCAACCAAGCCTAATATCACCACTGCAGTTAAAGTAACTAATGGGCTAATAATCAGAAATGCAATACCCAGCAAGGAAAGAAAACAGATTTCATTTCCTATTTGAATCAGGGATCGAAATGCTATGGTCGCATGCACTGTATTTGAATACGCAACCCCAGCCAACTCTGACCCTGGGATCTCCTGAAATAGCCCATACCTCGTGGCCAAAATTCGATTCACTGTATCGTCTGTCAGTCTGGCGGTAAATAATGCAAGTCGGCGATACTGATAGCGAATCAGCGTCCCCTGGAAATATCCCTTGCAAATGTAGAGCAGGATAAGCACTACACTGATTGCCACGACCTGCTGACCCACACCAATCGATTTAGTCCAATTTAATAGCCCGAAAGCGTTGTCGGTTAACAGACTGAGGTTCGCCACGATTTTTACATAAGGAAAAACAACTGCTATCCCAATCATGTCGAGAATCGAAATCAGAATCACCGCCAATAACATGAAGGTGGTTTCTTTCTTCCCCGCAAATTCCAGTAAAAAACGAACAACATCATTGCTGGCCCGGTCAACTTCCCCCGCCTTTATGTCATTGCTCACCTCTAACAACCTTTCTGAGACTATCAATTGTTTTGCTACAGCCAATTGGCATATTGGGGTAGATGTACGGCGCAATATCGTGTTCAGTGATACCCCCTTTGCCGATCAGATCATGCGGCTCGTAACCACGCATATCATGTTCTTTGCGCGTCCAGCGAGTGAATTCGACAAAGTCCTCAAGCGATATGATGCCGGTGAGTTCAGCGAAGCCATGCTCGCCCCATACAATAAGTGGAATGTTGCGCTCAACCGCAACCTGAAATGGATAGGTACGGATAATCGTGTGGGTAAAAAGTGGAGTTATGCATGAACGCAAGGCGCGCTGGCTCAGTGTTTCAGCGGTATAAATACTGCCGGAAAAGTGGCATGCTTTACCCATGGCTACTTCACGCAAACGAAAGCGTCTTCTGGACGCATATGCTTTCCCTGGATTCTGCCCTCTGGGTATGGCCAAAGGGATTTTTGGCGACCCCAAGGCACGAATCGTTCGTTTGGTTCGGCGCTCAAAAAAACACTTTGCGGCACCTGTGGTCAGGTGTGCTCCGGGTGGTACGACCGGAAGATCCGGCGGGTTCGCGATCTGTCCTGCGGCGACACGCGTGTTTACCTGGACATCGAGGTCCGGCGCGTTCGCTGCTGGTGCTGCGGCAAGGTGAAGCGGGAGAAGCTCGACTTTCTGGCCGACAACCCGCTGTACACCAAACGATTTGCCTGGTTCGTCGGACGGCGCTGCCGACAGTCCACGGTGCAGGACGTGGCAAAGGAACTGAACCTGGACTGGCATACGGTCAAGGAACTGGACAAGCAGTACATGAGAATCCAGTTGGCGCGCGCTGGCACACCTGGCCCCAAGGTAATCGGCATCGACGAGATTTCGATCAGGAAGGGACACAGCTACCACACTCGATGGTAATATCGTTGGGCCGCATCCGCTGAAACAGTTTTAGCCGTTCCCGGTAAAGCATCTACATTTAACCCAGTCCAGCCACGACGGTAAAAATAATAAGTGTTGGAGTAGCGCACCGGGTGATGCGCACCAATATCAACGAAGAACCCTGACTCAACCTGATTCCCGAACAATCTTGCAAGCACCAGGTCTTCACCTTCCTGGGCGTAAGATAGTTGTCCACCGATGGGTACGTAGTCGCGTAACCAATGGCCAGCGCGGCGTAGCCAATCATTACGGATCATCACACTACCCCCTTCTCTAGCCTGAATCTCTTACAAAAGTTGCACATCAGAGTTGAGTCCCATCTTGGTAACACTTTTTTCAAAGGCATCAAGCGTTGAAATGGTCTCTAACAGTTCAACCAACTCATGTCCTTCAACCTCAGATCGACTGCAACCGTTGCGAAATTTTGCAACGGCATTCATCAGCAACTTTTCCTCAGTGCTTAGATTTAGGTTGTGCATATAGTAAAATGCCAAGCTTTCTCGCCGCATTTTCAGCTTATCAAACTTGATATTGGTATAATTGATGAGCAAATCCGCATATTCTGTTTTGCTCTTTGCTGTCTGACAAAAATCGAATTTAATGTGAGGATGATGGGCGCATGCAATCGTCGGCACCCCCATATATGCCATTTCGTGAGCGACCGTGCCGTAAACCGTTACAGCACAAGACATCCCTGCCTCAGCTAATTGCTTATTTGTGATACCGGATGAGATCATCGATAGCCCCGGATAGCTGCGCTTCAACTCGCTCAATACGCTGTCACTCAGGCTAATTTGATTCGGGTGCGGTTTCATAAAAAAACTAATGTTCGCACTCTTCAGCGTCTCAATCGTGAAGCACACCCATTCCCAGAAGTCGGGGAACACCATTCCCCGGTAAACATGCGGACTATCGTAAAAATCATGCAGAAAAATAACGATGGCACCTCGCACATCAGGCACCGGCTCGCCCAACCCCATATATGCGGATTTCTTCATGTAGGATGTTGCGCTATCCACTCCACCAGACAAACGTGTGGACAAAGCCATTTCTGCCAAAGCCAACCTTTCCTCCTGACGATCCAGCATCAAGAATTCTTTGGCATAATCATTCGGGTTCTTAGTCTGCACCCAGTCTTGAAGAGTTAGTTCCTTTGTGAACTCTTGTAAATTACCAAACGAAAACACTTTCACTCCATTCTGCAAAGCAACCCTTACTGGAATGCCGTGTTGAATATAGGTGCTGTAAGAAGTCAGATACAGCTTCGGCTTGGTGTGTGCGAAATAACCCTTGGCTCGGCGAACATCGCGATATGCCTGCCAAAGTAGGATCAGCAAATAAGTGTCTTTCAGATCAACCGTTGGAGCAGGCTTAAAACGAAGGAAGCTGTCGTTAATTAAATCCCCCACCACTATGCCATCAATCCGCATCCAGATAAGCGATTCTTTGTCGGTCAAATTTCGCCAGCATTTCCATGCACGGCAAATATCAACCACGTCTCCAATCGGGTGAAGCGACGTGCTTCGATAGCCCACACCATCACAAAAAGATTCGTATAAACGCACCCACTTGAAACTATGCAACGGATTGATGAACAAGCGCGAAACGATAAAAGTGAGAAAGGATTTCGCCTCGCCCACACGCAAACTTCTCAACACATACTGCTCTACCCGAACAGATTGTCTTTCGTGCAACGCAGACGCGATCTGGCCAAACAAGCCAAAGTAATACAAATCCTCGACACATTGTACCAATACCGCCACTTTGGGCGACTCTGCTTTTCGCCGTATTCCTCTAACGTACTCAGCTAAGGTGGCTTGTTGAGAGTCAGATAACAATTTTTTTACTCGTTTAATCACCCGATTAAATCCCAAGACATGGCCGTGCCCATCGTTACGTCCTTTACAAGACGCCGACCGAGCAAAACGGGAAGAAATTTTGGAGGCAATCCATAACCCGGGCGAATTGCTCTTAGATTGGCTTGCGTTAGCACCTCGCCAGCCTTCACGTCCTGCACGACATACAATGATCGACGGTACTGGAGAGACTCTTTCTCTGCCAGAGTCGGCCCATAGCTGACTTGCCCAAGTGCCTGCCAAGCACGTTCTGTCTCAACCACCAGTTGTGCCATTTCGGCAGGCTCCATGGAAAATGCGCTATCCACACCACCATCAGCACGGTTAAGAGTAAAGTGCTTCTCGATGACTGTGGCGCCCAATGCAACGCTGGCCACCGAAACACCCACACCCATGGTGTGGTCGGACAAGCCCACTTCGCAGTCAAACAACTCACGCAGGTGCGGGATGGTCAGAATGTTGGTGTTCTCTGCGGTGGCCGGGTAGGTGCTGGTGCACTTGAGCAGGATCAAATCGTTGCATCCCGCTGCACGTGCGGCTCGTACTGTCTCATCCAGTTCTGCCACGGTAGCCATGCCGGTGGAGATGATCAACGGCTTGCCCGTTGCTGCCACACGGCGGATCAGCGGCAGGTCGGTATTTTCAAACGACGCGATCTTGTAGCACGGCACATCCAGGCTTTCGAGAAAGTCCACCGCCGTGTCATCGAATGGCGTGCTGAAAGCGATGATGCCCAGTTCGCGCGCCCGATCAAAAATCGGTTTGTGCCATTCCCACGGTGTGTATGCCTCGCCGTAAAGCCTGTAGAGCGAAGTACCTGACCATAGACTATTCGGATCGTTGATATGAAATTCGCGCTCGTTCAAGTCTATCGTCATGGTGTCGGGGGTGTAAGTCTGTATCTTCAGCGCATGTGCACCCGACTTAGCTGCTGCCTCGACGATTTCCAGTGCACGTTCCAACGATTGGTTATGGTTGCCGGACATCTCGGCAATGATAAAGGGGGCGTGTCCAAGACCTATGGCTCTCCCTGCAATATTTATTTCTTTGCTATTACTCATCATTTTCGACCTTCTCAATTTGGATTACATATCGTTTGCCTCGATAATTGAAAAATGCCGGATACCTTTGTGCGTCAACGACACGAAGCAAATCGAATTGTTCGGCGATTGTCTTATGCGGATCAAGCTGACTATCTGCTGGCGACCTTTTAGGCATATATGGCCCGGGATCGCCCACTTGCACAATCGGTTTGATAGCCTCAAATTTCTCTACTGCCTGGAACATCAGCAATAACTCTGCTGCGAACAACTTTGCGTTGATTTCTGGCAAGAGTTCATGGCCCTCAAGAGTGAACTTCGTCTTTAGCCATATATCCCCGCTATCAACTGGTTCGCTCGCTTCCAGTAAACTTACTGTTATCTGATTTGCTCCACCGAGAATTGACCAAATATGCGGTGACCATCCTCTACCTTTTGGTAAATCACTAGCGTGCAAGACTAGCGTGGCCTTGTACTTTTGCCGCTCCGCATCTCGAATCATTTGGCTACAAGAAACAAGGAAAAGAATATCTCCACCCCGCAAATCTGCCTTATCAAAGACAAGGATGGCGGAATGTCCCTTCAAGGAAATATCATCTATCCAAGCCTGAAGGCTATCAATGACTGGATGATTTTGGTCGGTGCATAAGATGGAAATTTTCATTTTAGCAACCCATCTCTTGGCAAACCCTATCAACCCCCAAGCCATCTACAAGCGAATATGCTTTTTTTGAAAGCCCCTTTAGCTGATCTTGTGTGCTTATCAAGCTAATGATTGCGCTCCGCATAATTGTGATGCTTGCCGTCTTCAATGTTCCGACATAAATACCAGCACCAAACAAATCCAGCGCCTTTGCAATGTTGATTTGGTTATCCGCCAACGCTACAAGTAATGCAGGCAAACCCAAACAACAACGCTCCCAACTTGCCGTACCCCCCGCACCAATCGCCAGATCGGCAGCCGTCATCAACTCTGCCATCTTGTCGGTTTGTATATGGCAATTAAATCCATGTTGTGTACATGCATCATTGATCTGCTCACGACAAGGATGCTGTGCACCTATCACTACATCAACATGGAGACCTGCAAGATCAATCCCGGACAGCGCTTCAATTGCACGTCCCGTGAAGTTGTCGGCATCCACGCCGCCGAAAAATATCAGCACCTGCTTGACCAGCCCTGTGCGTGGCTTGGCTTGCTCATGCACCTTTCTGAATTCGTCCCGGAGCAAGGCATAGTGTGGGCCAAGCAGCATTTGGCAAGACTTTGGAACTTTGCCGGTGTAGCGCGTTTCCATGTCCGCATAGAGATTTTGATCCAGCAATATGTTGCAATCATGCTGACGATCAGCAATGTCATCAATAACCAGAATCTTTTTGGCTGTCTGCCGGAGCAACGTCTCCCATCGGGTATCCAGCGCGTAATGATCAACAATGAGCCAATCCCATTTATCATCGGACAGTGCTTGAATGGAATCTGCCGCGTCCTGTGCCTGGCTGACGCACAGCCAGGGGGCGTGTGCAAGCCCATCCAAAGTCACATCATTTTGAACGGTATCGAGTAGTGCAAACTCGTGGCCTTTTTCTGCCAACTTGCTACGCAAGTGTTCAGGCAAATGGCGGCTGACAAAACGAATTTGCGCACCGCGTTGTTTCAGTACGTCCGCCAATGTCAGGCAGCGCATGAAATGGCCTGTGCCGATTCGGCTGGTTGCATCGGTGCGGATGGCGATGTGGTGAGTAACCATGCTTAACCCCTACGCCCCATGATGATGGGTGCCAATATTTCGGCTCGCTCCCAGTCATCCTGATTGTCAATATCCTGCACTCGCCAACGCGGAATCACTATCGGCTTTGAGCGCCGGTCAAAAATGCGCTTGCCCTCTAGCCATGCCGTGGGTCGCCCCCAATAGAATTGTCCGGCGTCATGTAACGCGACGGGCAAGTCTTGCGAACGCATGGCAAAATGTTCTGGAAAGAACATCTCAACACCGCCCTCAGCAGTTTGCTTGAATGAACGAAAGATCGGCGCGGCAAAATCGGTTACAGTGAATGCATAATCCCAATCTCCCGAATTCAGCGCATCCCATCCCTGCTTGAGGTCATCTGTCTGCACAAACGGTGCCGTCGCGTAGATACAACATACTGCAGACACATCAAACCCCTGATCCAAAGCCCATTGCGTAGCGTGAGCAACGACGGGGGTGGTTCCAGCATGGTCGTTGGATAGTGCTTCAGGGCGCATGAAGGGAACTTCTGCCCCACACTGTTTAGCTACTTCAGCGATCTCTGCGTCATCTGTCGAAACGATGGCGTGCTCGAACAGCCCAGATGCCTTGGCCGCTTCTATCGACCAAGCGATCATCGGTTTGCCGCAGAAGGGCTTGATGTTTTTGCGTGGGATGCGTTTGCTTCCGCCGCGAGCAGGAATGACAGCGATTTTCATTTTGCAGTGGCTAGACGTAGTGCTTCGATCACTTTATCTTGCTGTGCTTCAGTCAAGCCTGGATACATCGGCAGGCTGATCGCTTCAGCGTAATACTGCTCTGCTTCCGGACAATATCCTGCCTTGAATCCCAGGCCTTCATAGTAAGGTTGGCGATGCACCGGGATGTAATGCAGGTTGACGCCGATCCGCTCTGCACGTAGTGCTTCGAATAATTGGCGGTGGGTCTTGCTATTCACACTTTGCTTCAAACGGATCACGTACAAGTGCAAACCTGAAAAACTGTCCGCGTGCTGCCAAGGCGTGATAACTGGCACATCTGCCAGTTGTTGATCATATCGCTTGGCAATGATGTGGCGCTTAGCAACAAATTCGTCAAGCCGCTGCATTTGGCTCGTACCCAGCGCCGCTTGAATATCTGTCATGCGGTAGTTAAATCCAAGTTCTATCTGCTGGTAGTACCAAGGGCCATCCGGCGCATGTGTCATTTCGCTCGCCTCACGGGTGATGCCATGGCTACGCAGCAATTGCATATGTTTGGCCAACTGCGCATCGTTGGTTGTGGCCATGCCACCCTCACCAGTGGTGATGATTTTGACCGGGTGGAAGCTGAAAATAGTGATGTCGCTGTAACGACAGTTGCCGATCGGTTCGCCGCGATATTTTCCGCCAATGGCGTGCGAGGCATCTTCAATGATCTTGAAGCCATATTGTTGGCCGAGCGCGTGGATGCTCGCCATGTCGCAGGGCTGCCCGCACAGATGAACTGGGATCACGACTTTAGGGAGGTTGCCAATTTTTTTTGCGTGCACCAGTTTTTCTGCCAAACACTCCACGCTCATGTTGTAGCTGCGTGGATCAATGTCCACGAAATCTATCCGAGCGCCACAGAAGAGTGCGCAATTTGCACTTGCCACAAAAGTAATCGGTGTAGTCCAGACTACGTCGTTTGGTTCCACGTTAAGTGCTAAACAGGCAATGTGCAACGCACTGGTTGCACTGTTCACTGCGACAGCATGTTGCGTACCACAATAGTCAGCGATGCTTTTTTCAAAAGCGGGCACAGCCGGACCTTGTGTCAGGTAATCTGAACGCAGCACATTCACAACCGCCTGGATGTCTTCTTCAGAAACATCTTGCCGACCGTAAGGAATCATTGTTGTCATATCTTGCCGACTTTTTCCCGGTTTTGCTCGATCCATGTTTGTAGCATTTCGATGCTCATCCACTCCGCGTTGTTGTCCGAGCTGTAGGTGAAATCCTCAGACACTTTCTTGCCATCCTTGATGCGGTATGGATCGTCGCTCCAGTTATGAATGGCCGGAAGTATCTTGAAGTGTTCTTGATATTGGTAGGTATAGAGTGCATCTTCAGAGCCTATCATTTGCTCGTGAAGCTTCTCGCCGGGACGGATACCAACGATCTCATGTTTCGCTTTGGGCACGCACGCAAGTGCGACATCGGTCACTTTCATTGATGGAATCTTTTTGACATAAATCTCCCCGCCGACCATGTCCTCAATAGCATGCCACACCAGATCTACGCCCTGCTCCAGCGTAATCATGAAGCGTGTCATGCGAGCGTCGGTAATGGGCAATGTTCCTTTATCTGCAATCGATAAGAAAAATGGAATTACTGAGCCGCGTGAACCCATCACGTTGCCATATCGAACTACACTGAATCGTGTTTTGTGCGCTCCCGAATAGGAATTACCAGCGACAAAAAGCTTATCTGAGGTAAGTTTTGTTGCACCGTAAAGATTGGCTGGGCTGCTGGCTTTGTCGGTTGATAATGCGATAACACGTTTAACTTCGTGATCAATGCAGGCATCAATCAAGTTCATCGCGCCTATCACGTTGGTTTTAACGCACTCGAACGGGTTGTATTCCGCTGTGGGCACAATCTTGGTTGCGGCTGCATGAACCACGAAATCTATACCATCAAGCGCCCGCGCAAGGCGGTCTTTATCGCGTACATCACCAATGAAAAAACGGACACGTGAGTCGTTGCCATACAGCTTAGCCATATTCCACTGTTTCATTTCATCACGAGAATAGATCACCAAACGACGTGGGCTGTACTTTGCCAGTGTCATTGGTACAAAAGTATGCCCGAATGAGCCTGTGCCACCAGTTATCAATATGTTTTTTCCACTTAGCATGGCTTCTCCAAATAAACCTTCAAAATGTCAGGCAATAACTTACACAGCAGTCGGTAACATAGACTACAACACTTGCTATGAAGGCCGCATGGAATAAGGGTGCTGTGTTTCCATAAACGCTGACTCCTGTGTAGTACACATTACTCAATCAATGGCGGAATTTTAGTCTTTCGTAGCCGTTTTTCCAAAAAACAATCAGCTAAAATACCACCATAGTTTGGGATGCTTTAGTTATGTAATGCCGGCTTGAAATTTGTAACCCGTATGCCTGTTCAAGTAACGTCCAGTGGTTGATGCTTCTGGAGGTAGTCTATTGGTGTTGCGCAAGCAGGATAGAATCGAAAGGGCTGCGTGGCCGGTGCCAGCATTAGAGCTTTCATAAATTCATTTCCTTTGCGTTCTGCAAAGTGAAGCTCCTCAGCATGTCTTGGTAGGAAAATGCGATGCCATCTAGCAGAGATGTGGTGTGGTGCCATCCCAATCCATTGATGCGCGCCACATCCATTACCTTGCGCATCGTGCCATCCGGCTTGGAAGTGTCTTGCACAAACTGACCTTTGTAGCCCACTGCTTCGGCAATCGTTTCCGCCAGTTCGCGAATCGTTATATCTTCGCCCGTTCCCACATTGATCAACGGGCATCGCGATGGCTCAACCAGCGCGCTGTAGCGTTCGTCATCTAATTCAGCGAGGAACACCAGCGCGTTCGCCAGATCATCCACATACAGAAACTCGCGCCTGGGCGTGCCGCTGCCCCACAGGGTAACTGAGAACTGAGGTGCGAGGGCTGAGGACTGAGGGGTAAGACCGAGCGCTGCTCGCAGATCATCTGGGATATTTCCGTATATGGCTTCGTTGCGGGCAATGCCCGCATAATCACCTTGCTGCGCGAGCTTGGCGAGGTGAATTTTTCGCATCAAAGCAGGCAGGACGTGCGAGTTATTCAGATCATAGTTGTCGCCCGGCCCGTACAGGTTGGTCGGCATCGCAGCCAGCCATTTGGTCCCGTATTGGCGGTTATAGGCCCAGCACATTTCGATGCCGGCAATCTTGGCGAGCGCGTATGGCCGGTTGGTCGCTTCCAGCGGGCCGGTAAGCAGGCATTCTTCCTTGATGGGCTGCGGGCAGTCGCGCGGGTAGATGCAAGAGCTACCCAAAAAGATCAGCCGCTTGACCTTGGTCGCGTAAGCGGCGCGGCAGATGTTGGCTTCGATGAGCAGGTTGCTCATCAGGAAATCCACCGGATAGCTGTTGTTGGCATGGATGCCGCCGACTTTGGCAGCCGCCAGAAATACGACTTCGGGGCGCTCCTGCTCGAAAAATTGCCGGGTGGCAGCGGCATCTTCCAAATCCAGTTCGGCATGCGTGCGCACTATCAGATTGGTATAACCCAGGCGGTGTAACTCACGCACAATCGCACTGCCGGCCAGCCCGCGATGGCCTGCGATATAAATTTTAGAGTTTTTGCGCATCATTTCTTGCGGCTTTTCTTTACGGTGTGCTTGAATTTCAGGACGGCGAAATTCAGCTCGATGGATGTTTCCGCATCGCTGATTTGCATATCGTCATCCAGAATTTCGGCAATCAGTTCACCGCTACGCTGCATCAGTGCTTTCTGCTGCGTTTTGTCTTGTATTACCGAGAGCTCTTTCACGCTTCTCGATAGTTCACGGATCTTTGTGAAGGTTTCGATGATTGAGATGGTTGCCTGGGTTGCCACTGGACTCTTGAGTATCGTGGCAAGCATGTACAAGCCTTGTTCCGTGAATGCCTTTGGATTGACCGTAGAATGCTTGAGCTTTTCGAACCGGTGGAAATTTTCCACCAGTTCCGTTTTTTCCGGCTTTGAAAGCGCAACTATGTATCCGGCAGGAAATTTATCCGGATTATTCGCGACCGCTTTGTTGATGTCCTTTGTTTCAACCCCGTAAATCTGGGCGACATCACTATCAAGCAGAACACCGCACCCTCTGATCTCGATGATCAAGCCTTTCAGGTTTTCAATCTTCACCATATCGCTCATTTTCTCGCCTCAGATTAACAACCAGGGCATCTCAAAATAATTCTGATTTTGTCATTCAGGCGAAAACCGGAATTCATTGTTTTGCGAGTTGGGCGAAACCCCACCCATCCTTACGAATCCAATTCAATCAGCCGTGCACCAGCTATCGCTGGTGTGACGAAATATTTGGGGTTTACGCTATCAGCCTACACGCTACAATATTTATTCGTGTGGGATGAAAGCCGCGTAACCGTGCTTCTTCACCAGCTCATCGCGCTCCGCGCTCTTGAGGTCTTCGCGCACCATCTCGCTGACCAGTTCGCCGAAGCTGATCTTGGGGGTCCAACCGAGTTTGTTTTTGGCCTTGCTGGCATCGCCCAGCAGGGTTTCGACTTCGGTAGGGCGGAAGTAGCGCGGATCAACTTGAACGATACATTGCTCGCCCTCTCCCCCGGCCCCTCTCCCCCGGGGAGAGGGGAGAAAGCCCTTCTCGTCCACTCCTTCGCCTTCCCAGCGAATGGGCATGCCGAGTTCCCTGGCTGCCGCATTGACGAAGTCGCGCACGCTGTATTGCACGCCGGTGGCGATGACGAAGTCTTCCGGTTTGTCCTGCTGCAGCATCAGCCATTGCATTTCAACATAGTCCTTGGCATGCCCCCAGTCGCGCAGGGAATTCATGTTGCCCAAATAGAGACATTCTTGCAGGCCGAGTTTGATGCGCGCCAGCGCGCGGGTGATCTTACGCGTGACAAAGGTCTCGCCGCGAACCGGGCTTTCGTGATTGAACAGGATGCCGTTGCAGGCGTAGATGCCATATGCCTCGCGGTAATTCACGGTGATCCAGTAGGCATACAGCTTGGCTACCGCATAGGGGCTGCGCGGATAGAACGGGGTGGTTTCCTTTTGCGGGGTTTCCTGCACCAGGCCATACAACTCGGAGGTGGAGGCCTGATAGAAACGGGTTTTCTTTTCCATGCCAAGAATACGGATCGCCTCAAGGATGCGCAGCGCACCCAAAGCATCAGAATTGGCGGTGTATTCCGGCTCCTCGAACGAAACCGCGACGTGACTCTGTGCCGCGAGGTTGTATATTTCGTCCGGTCGCACTTTCTGGATGATGTGGGTCAGGCTGGAGGAATCGGTCATATCCCCGTGATGCAGGAAGAGCGGCTTGCCTTTTACATGCAAATCATGGAACAGGTGGTCGATGCGCGCAGTGTTGAACAGCGAGCAGCGGCGTTTGACGCCATGCACTTCGTAACCCTTATCCAACAACATTTCGGCGAGATAAGATCCATCTTGTCCGGTGATGCCGGTAATCAGCGCAACCTTCGGTTGTGCCGAGGGCTGAGGGCTAAGGACTGAGGACTGAGTATATTCAGGGCTGAGGGCTGAGGACTGAGGGCTGGGTGTCATTTTTCGTCTCTTTGTTTTTGGACGGCGGTGCGGAGGCCGCCAATAATACGCAAAAGTTCGTTGGTGCTGCCACTTATGATTTCAAAAGTTTTCTGATCTAATGTATCCGACATTTTGGGCGACATAGAGTTGAGAGCGATTCGGCACATGATGCTTTTGCGATCACGAGCAACTGGTGGAATTCGCTTCTTGAACCTCGATCAAACCCTTCGGCGATATTTGACATCGCCGACACTGCCGCCCTGCGTATCTGGTCCCTTAATCCAAAATCCTTGGAGAAATCACCTTGCGCACTGACTCGATAAATTTCAGCCGCAAGTTGGCGCGCCTTCTGCCAGGCGATCAAATCTTCAAATCGTTCAACCTTCTGCCCCATCTTTAAAACCCCAAAGACAGGACTAAGGTTGGAGGACTGAGTTGAGCCACTCGCTGCTTTCCCACTCAGTCCTTGGTACTCAGTCCTCAGTCCTGTTTTTTCTGCCGTAATTGTCTTCATAACGCTGGATGTCATCTTCGCCCAGATAGCCGCCGACCTGTATCTCGACGATATGCAACGGTTCATCCCCCAGATTTTCGAGGCGGTGTTTCGCGCCTATCGGGATATAGGTACTCTGGTTTTTCTGCACGGTAATCACTTCATCACCATTGGTGACCGTTGCCGTGCCGGATACCACAACCCAGTGTTCTGAACGCCGGTTATGGCTTTGCAGGCTGAGCCTCGCACCGGGCGCCACTTCGATGCGCTTGATCTTGAAAACATCCTGATCTTCTTCCAGCACGGTGTAGCTGCCCCAGGGGCGATTGACCTTTGTGTGATAGACGTGTTCGGTTGCGCCGCGTTGTTGCAGGGCATCAACCACTTCGCGCACGCACTGGGTTTGATCGCTTTTCGAGATGAGCACGGCATCGGCAGTTTCGATAACGCACACATCTTCTACACCGATGGCGGCGACCAGCCGTTTCTCAGCACGAATCAGGCTATTTTTGCAGCCCAGCGCGATAACATTGCCTTGCAGGACATTACCGTTTTCGTCCTTGGTACCAATGTCGTGCACAGCCTGCCAATTGCCGACATCGTTCCAGCCGATATTGCAGGGGATAAGCGATACGCGGCTGGATTTTTCGAGCACGCCGTAGTCGATGGAAATGGAAGGCATGGCGGCGAAGTGTTTTTCTACGGCTTGCTGAAATGTGCCTGCAATCCTGCTCTCGGCAATGATGTTTTGCATCACTTGATAAACTGCGGGCAAGTGCTGTTGAATCTCGGCGAGAATCACCGAGGCACGCCAGACGAACATGCCAGAGTTCCAGTAATAATCCCCTTCTTTCAGGAAACGCACTGCCGTGGTTTGGTCAGGCTTTTCGGTAAAGCGTTCAACTTCATAAATACGGGGATGAGGTTCGAGGACTGAGGACTGAGTTGAACTGCTCGCTGCTTTCTCACTCAATCCTTGGTACTCAGCCCTCAGTCCTTTTATTTTGATATAGCCAAAACCGGTATCGGGGCGGGTGGGCTGGATGCCGAAGGTGACGAGTTTGCCGCTTCCGGCGGCTTCGATCGCGATATTCAAGTGCGCACGAAAACGCACTTCGTCCTTAATGATGTGGTCGGCAGGCAGCACGACCATGATTGGGTCTGCGCCATTCATCGCCAGGCAAGCAGCGGCCAGCGCGATCGCCGGTGCCGTGTTGCGCCCGATGGGTTCAAACAGGGTTTGATAAGGCAGAAGCGCATGATAAGCCTCGCCTTTGGCATGCGCTTCTTGTGTGACGATCATGACGTTTCTGGCATCAATCACCGGAGACAGGCGATTAATGGTGGTCTGCAATAGCGATGTATTTCCTTCCAGCGACAAGAATTGCTTGGGGAGATGTTGGCGCGAGAGCGGCCACAGTCGGCTGCCGCTGCCGCCGGCGAGAATAACTGCGTGAACCCGGAGATCACTCATAGCTGTTCTCCAGCAAACCTTTTTGTTCCGCTTCGTGCCTCAGTTCCGCTATCTCCGCGCGCAGCCGCTCATATTCCTGCATTTTATATTTGAGGAAATACACGGTAATCCGCGCCTTCTCCTCGACCCCGCGAGGGGTAAGCAAATAGGCATAGGACAGCTTGTTGCCGCTGTTGCGGAAATTATTGACTTTCAGACAGCCCTTTTCGACTAGGGCATTGAGGCAGAAATTGACCTTGCCGAGACTGATACCCAAGCGTTTCGCCAAATCTCTTTGGGAAAGACTGGGGTTGCCTTCTAATGTTTTGAGCAAATCGTAGCTGGTAGTATCGTCGAACATGAGGTGCGTTCAGCAAATGAACGGGGCGTATTACAACAGTCACGGCCAGAACCTGTCAAGTGAAAATATGGTAAATATGGAATGGCGTCTTGGCTGGGAACGAATCTATAGTGGGTTGCTCTAAAAAACCGACATTTCATCCCAATGCTACGTTGCGTAAAATATTTCTTGCTCATATACGCGGGGCAGCTAAGATTATTCCGCATCTAGCTATAGGGTAATCCCTAGAATTTTTAGGGGCTCCCTAGCGTTAACCCTTTTGATTTCATCGGTATCGGGAATGATGTGAAGAGAACCAAACCAATGGCGCCACCTTATCTGCTACAATAAAAAGTCTGCATAAAAAATAATGCCATTACTTCCACTGGCTCTTGTGGGATTTGTTGGTCGTGCCATTTGGATTGATGGCGGCGCGTTGGGTATCGATGTTATTTCTGTAGCGTTGTACAGAATTAAATTTTTGGAGACAAGATTGAAATCAATACATAGTCGAGTTACGAAAATCGGGACTAAATTTGACATACCGCTGGAACATTGCCGTCCTATCTCAAGGAGAGAAAAATGATTCCTGAAATTGGTCATTTTGCACTCACCTTGGCGCTTGCTCTGGCGTTGTTGCAGGGGTTGGTGCCCATCGTCGGGGCGGCACGCGGCAATACTGTCCTGATGGGGTTGGCGCGCCCCGCAGCGATGGGGCAGTTCGTATTTGTAGCGATTGCCTTTGGAGCGCTGACGCAGGCTTTTCTTACCAATGATTTTTCTGTGCTCTATGTGGCACAGCACTCCAATTCGCAGTTGCCGATGCTATACCGTTTTGCCGCAGTATGGGGCGGGCACGAAGGCTCGCTGTTGCTGTGGGCTTTCCTCCTTACCGCCTGGACGGTGGCAGTCTCCAGGTTCAGCAAGCGGTTGCCGGAAGAAATGGTGGCGCGTGTAATCGGCGTGATGGGGCTGGTTTCCGTCGGTTTCCTGCTGTTCATGCTGTTCACATCCAATCCGTTTGAACGGCTACTGCCCGCTGCGGCCGATGGGCGTGACCTGAACCCGCTGTTGCAGGATCCTGGCCTGGTCTTTCATCCGCCCATGCTGTACATGGGTTATGTGGGTTTTTCTGTGGCTTTCGCTTTCGCTATTGCCGCGTTGCTTGGCGGCACTCTGGACGCTGCCTGGGCCCGCTGGTCGCGCCCATGGACAACGGTGGCCTGGATATTTCTCACTCTGGGTATCGCCCTGGGAAGCTGGTGGGCTTATTATGAGTTGGGATGGGGTGGCTGGTGGTTCTGGGATCCGGTTGAAAATGCTTCATTCATGCCATGGCTGGTAGGCACCGCGTTGATACACTCTTTGGCCGTTACGGAGAAGCGCGGCGCGTTCAAAAACTGGACGGTGCTGCTTGCTATCATTGCTTTTTCCTTAAGTTTGCTCGGAACCTTTCTCGTGCGCTCCGGCGTGTTGACTTCCGTGCACGCTTTCGCCACCGATCCGAAACGCGGCATTTTCATCCTGGCCTTCCTCGTTTTGGTGATTGGCGGCTCGCTTATCCTGTTCGCTTGGCGCGCGCCGAAAGTAGGTTTGGGGGGCGGGTTCGAGTTGATCTCGCGCGAGTCACTGCTGCTCGTGAATAATGTGCTGCTGACGGTTGTTGCGGCCTCAGTGTTTCTCGGTACGTTGTACCCCTTATTCATGGATGCCTTGGGGTTTGGTAAACTTTCAGTCGGCCCGCCTTATTTTGAAACTGTGTTTGCGCCCATCATGGCGATAGCTGCTTTCTTGATGGGCGTCGGCCCGTTTGCTCGATGGAAGCAAGCCAGCCTTGCGGAGATGTTGAAGCAATTATGGGGCTGGCTTGCTGCCAGCGTGGTACTCGCAGTAGTCGTGGTGGCTACATTTAATCATTGGACCGCACCCATTATTGGCGGGGTTACGCTCGGACTGTGGGCACTGCTCTCAAGCCTTGCGTATCTTGTCACGCGAGTGCGTGGGTCGGCAAATGTTTGGGAGAAACTACGCACCACTCCCCGCTCCACTTATGGAATGCTGCTGGCTCACGTAGGAATCGGTATATTTATCCTTGGTGTAACCTTGGTCAAGGGCTACGAAACCACCAGTGAAGTGCGCATGCGTGAGGGTGACACGACGACAGTGGGTGGCTATGTCTTCCGTTTTGTCGATGCGCAAGAAGTAAAGGGACCTAACTATATGGCGGTGCGTGCCACGCTGGAAGTGACTCTGAACGGCGCCAAGGTAACGACCTTACATCCTGAAAAGCGCGTTTATAACGTGCAGACCATGAACATGACCGAATCGGCCATAGATACCGGTTTGTTTCGCGACCTGTACGTTGCGCTCGGCGAAGCGATCAGCATGGACGAGTGGATTGTTCGCGTCCAGCATAAACCTATGGTTGACTGGATCTGGGCCGGTTGCTTGCTCATGGCTCTCGGTGGCGTGTTGGCAGCAAGTGATCGCCGCTACCGGTTGTCCGAACAGCGCCAGACGCTAGGGGATGTAGCTGCATCCACCTCGGCTGCATACTGAAGGGGGATCCCGTGACTCGTTTTCTTCTTCCGCTGGCAGCTTTTATAGTCCTCGTTATCTTTCTGGGTATCGGACTCAACCTCAAACCCAGAGAGGTCCCCTCGCCTCTCATTGACAAGCCAGCTCCAGCTTTCCGCGTTCCACAGTTGCACGAGGAAGCCAAGACTATTGCTACAGAAGATATGCGCGGCAAGGTTTGGTTGCTTAATGTCTGGGCCTCGTGGTGCGTGACCTGCCGCGAGGAACACCCGCTGCTGGTGGAATTTGCGCAGCAAAACCTGGTGCCGATTTACGGGCTTAACTATAAGGACAAACGCGAAGACGCCATTGCCTGGCTTACTGAGCGAGGCAATCCGTATGTCGTGTCGGCCCATGACAGGGATGGCAATATCGGTATTGACTATGGTGTTTATGGCGTGCCGGAGACTTTCGTCATAGACAAGCAGGGTATCATCCGCTACAAACAGATTGGGCCGGTTACGGCAGAGGCTCTCAAGGACAAAATAATTCCACTCGTTAAGGAACTGAACGGTGCAAAATAAATTGCTTTTTATTCTCCTGTTTGCTCTGATCTTGCCGCAGGCTCAGGCGGGAGAGGCGGTGCCTACCGCAGATGATGTCGTGCTGGAAGAGCGTGTTATGTCAGTATCCAGCGAATTACGCTGCCTTGTTTGCCAGAACCAAACGATTGCGGACTCGCATGCTGAACTTGCAGTTGACCTCAGGAATCAGGTGCGTGAGAAACTTCGGCAAGGAATGTCGGAGCAGGAAATAAAAGATTACATGGTGGCGCGTTACGGCGATTTCGTGCTGTATCGCCCGTTGATGAAGCGCAGCACTTGGCTGCTCTGGTTTGGGCCTTTCCTGTTGCTGGCGCTGGCATTTGGCGTGCTGATCGTAAAATTGCGCCAGCGCCGCAGTGCGATTCAGCAGGCATCAACACTGAGTCCCGCTGAACACGCACGTGCGGAACTGCTACTGTCTGGCACGGATAAAGAGGCGCGGCCATGACAAAGTTCTGGATCATAGCCGGGTTGATGATCGCCGTTGCGCTGCTGTTTATCGTGCCGCCGCTACTCGCGCGCGCAAGGCGTCAGGGTTCCGCTACGCGCTCGGAGTTAAACCTGTCGATATACCGCGACCAGTTACGCGAGCTTGATGCGGATCTTGCTGCGGGCACATTGAGCACGGAACAATACCGGAGCGCCAAGAATGAACTGGAAGGGCGCGTTTTGGATGATTCTGAAGCAGCAGTAAAAGCGGCGCCACCACCATCAAGCGGACGCATTTGGGCCATTGCAGCGGTTATCGCTGTACCGATTTTTACAATTTCCCTCTATTCCATTTTGGGTAAGCCGTGGGAATTGACCGCGCAGCATGAAGCAAATCAGCCCCAAGAAGTCACACAGGAGCAAATTAATGCAATGGTGGAAGGGCTGGCGAAAAAACTTAAGGACAATCCGAATGATGCTGAAGGCTGGGCGATGCTTGGACGCTCCTACGTCAACCTGCGGCGCTATGCCGATGCCAGCGCCGCTTACGCCCGTTTGACGACGCTTGTGCCGAACGATGCCCAGCTACTGGCCGACTATGCAGACGTGTTGGCCATGAAGAATAGCCGCAGCATGAAGGGTGAACCGGAAAAACTCATCGTGCAGGCATTAACAATAGATCCTGACAACGTCAAGGCGCTGGCGCTGGCGGGTACAGCAGCCTTCCAGCGTAAATCGTATAACAGCGCCATTGAAAAATGGCAGAAGCTTCTCACACTGGTGCCAGCCGATTCCCAGATCGCAGGCCAGATCAGCGCTAACATCAGCCAGACGCAGGGGCTGATCGGGTTGCCATTGGCGGTTAAGGGAAAAGCACCCGGGCCCGAGGCAGTAAGCGGGAGAGTGGCAGTTGGCGGGACGGTGAGCGGCAAGGTGAGCCTCGATCCTAAAATCAAGGCGAAGGTTGGGGATAACGACACGGTTTTTATTTTCGCACGCGACGCAGATGCGCCGCAACGCCCCCCATTGGCAATCTTGCGCATGACAGCAAAAGAGCTACCGCTAACTTTCGCTCTGAACGACAGTATGGCAATGTCACCTGCCTTTAAATTGTCTTCTGCATCCAAAGTGGTGGTTGGAGCGCGTATATCGAAGTCGGGCAATGCGGCCCCCAGCCCGGGAGATCTGCAAGGATTTTCGCAACCGGCCATAATCGGGCAAAACGGAATCGTCGTTACCATCAACACTGAAATTAAACAGTAATCGGGATACTGGCGGCCAGAACGGTGCTGTAACCCGCACGAAACAATAATAGTGCGCTTCAAACACTGCTTACGAGTAAATAAACTCCTGTCCAAGCAAGCGCGCTTTGTTGCCAACGTGAAATTTCTTTTCAAAAAAGTACAGCGGGTGGACGCATCGAAGAGGAAATTGTTGCAGTTAGCGGCACTCGGCATCGGGGCCTTTGCTCTTCCAGCTTGCCGGAATGATAAACCCGCAGGCTCTGCCCAAGGCGATCGCTTCCCGGAAATTGTACTGCCGAGCCTGGACGGCCAAGTAACGCCGTCCGGTACATATCACGATGTCACATTAGTGGTTAATTTTTGGGCTACCTGGTGCGAACCATGCCGACGCGAAATGCAAAGCCTGGAAAAGCTGAGCACTCTTTTTTACCCCAAGGATTTACTGGTCATTGGAATCTCGGTTGATAGCGATCATAACCTGGCGCGCGAATTCTGTTTACGTTACAAACTTACTATTCCCATGCTGTCGGATAGTGATCAGACGCTATCAAACGGGGCTCTAAGGATACTTGCTTTTCCTACAACTTATTTGCTGGGGCGGGATCGCACCATTGCCCGCATCATCGTTGGCGCCCGGGATTGGGCAGATGCAAAGATGATCGGTGAAATCGAAGAATTGCTGGCGGTGCGGCGCAAAGAACAGCGTACAGAATTGTAGGTATAAGGATCTGATACGCCATGTGGTGACGCCTTTCAAAGTCTGACCTCGGATCCCCAGGCCCGTCAACATACAATATATGCCATGTGAAATCCCATATCTGTAATGGGCCAATCATATTGGCAAACAGGTAAATATGGATCAAGTTCAAAACCAGGCAAACGGGGAATCGTATCCAGGAATTGCCCTGCCCAAGCCGCAGTCGACACCGCACAACGGCATGTCATTGCGGAAAAAAGGGGTGTGGGTGATGTTTATATTTGTGATTTATACGCTTTCGGCCGGCTTTGTCATGGACAGAGAGCGCAGCGCCCTCTTTTCTGACCTTCAGCAACTTGAAGAGCTGCAAGGTGATGAAGAGCGCCAGCTTGGCCTAAACATGTTGGTGACGCGCGCCATTCTCATTGTTAACGAAAATTACTATTCCTCAAGCATTGAAACTACCGCCGGCCTGAATACAGCTATACGTAGTGTTACAGTACAGATTGAGTCGGTATTATTAAGTCTGCACAAGGTAGCGCAATCCTACCCGCTGCTTCTTGATGACGTAGTCGCGCTCCGGACGAATCTGGAAGTGCTTACCCATAAGCCACCCAGCCGGTTGGCCGTAGGTGATGTCCGCAGCAACCTCCACAAACTTGTTATTGGCCTTGATCAAGTTACTTCCCTGATGCGGAACCACAGGCACACTTTGCTGGAACGTTATCGTAAGACATTCAACAGGCTTTCTCTTATATGGTCGTCTACTGCGGCTTTAGGCGTCGCATTTCTTGGTGGCCTAATCATGATTTTCGTCTCCCGGCTCGGCGGTGATATCCAGCTCGTACAAGATCGCGCTATGGCAATCATCGACGGATACCGGGGCAAGCCGTTGGTGGTGACCCGCTATGACGAACTGGGCACCCTCATGGAGGCGATCAACAAGATGCAATTCGAATTGCGCCAACACGAAATGCAAATGGAACTCATCCGGCAACAGCGGTTTCACAAGGAAAAGATGGCGGCGGTGGGTTCACTCGCCGCTGTCGTTGCGCACGAGATTAACAATCCTCTGGCAGCCATCGTGGGGGCGGCACGGATGATGTCAGAGTTGCGTGACACGCATGCAGATGGCGGCGATCAATATATTCAACAGGCCGATATTATCCTTGCTCAAGCCATGCGGGTGATGAATATTACGCGCCAGATATCCGAATTCTCGATGCCCCAATCGGCCAAGCCTGAAGCGGAGTATTTGGACTTGAATAGCTTGATCCGCAGCACTGCCAAGTTCATCAGTTTTGATCGGCGTTTCAGTTCCATAGACATGGTGCTCAATCTCGATACACAGCTTCCAGCAGTGTACGCGGTGGGAGATCACATCACTCAAGTGATTATGAATCTGCTCATCAACGCAGCTGACGCCTCGGAGGGCAGAATTGACCCGAGGCCACGCATCATTATTTCCACCAGCAGCCACGACAAAGATGTGGTGGTAACGGTCACCGATAATGGCACCGGGATGGACAAGGCCACTCTCAACCGCATATTCGAGGAATATTTCACAACCAAACCCATAGGCAAGGGTAGCGGCATAGGGATGGCGGTTTCAAAATCGTTGATCGAATCTGGCAGCGGCACCATCAGCGTGGAATCGGAACTGGGAATCGGATCAACGGTAACTGTACAGCTCCCAACCACAGCGGGTGACACTGCTCAAACCCTTCATGACTTAACATGACCCGTGATCTGGCATTACATTCCGGGGAACAAAAACCGCCCATCATGGGCGGCACCCATGCCGCTAGTGCGTATGGGTGCCTATGGACACAAGGAGACAGAGCATGCATGTGCTGGTGATTGATGATGAAGCCGCCTTACGGCAGATACTTTCAAGTCTGGTTGGTCGCGCGGGATATTCGGTTGACGTGGCAGCAACTGCGACCGAGGCAACTGCCAAGCTGGTACGAGGTGATGTGGACGTGGCACTGTGCGACGTTCGCCTGCCCGATGGCGATGGAATTGAATTGGTGCGAAGGTTCAAGGCGGCAGGTAGCGGAATCGATACACAGTTTATTATGGTAACAGCGTTTGCCTCAATGGAAACGGCGGTGGAGGCGTTACGGGCCGGCGCCACAGACTATATCGTCAAGCCGGTACATAACGAAGAGTTGCTGCACAGGCTGGCACAGATCGACGCGATGAGCGGCTTGCGGGCGGAGAACAAGGCGCTACGCAACCTGGTTGCTGGCAGCACTGGGATATTTAAATTCTGCTCGCCTTCCATGCAGCTTGTTGAACGGTTAGTGAGCAAGGTTGCCGTCACCAACAGCACCGTGCTTATCACCGGCGAAAGCGGCACTGGAAAGGGCGTTACTGCGCGGTCAATCCACGAACAAAGCCCACGTTCAGACTTTCCGTTCATTCCTGTGAATTGCAGTGCGATTCCCGACAACCTGATCGAGAGTGAATTTTTCGGCCATGCCAAGGGAGCGTTTACAGGCGCAGACAAGGCACACAAAGGGTTATTCGCCCAGGCAGACCGCGGCACCATTTTTCTCGACGAAATCGGAGAGCTCCCCCTGCATTTGCAGACCAAGTTGCTGCATGTGATCGAAGACAAACAGATTCGCCCGCTGGGCAGCGAACAGACACGCAGTATCGATGCTCGCATCATTGCCGCCACCAACCGCAATCTTGAAGCGATGGTAAAGGAAAATAAATTTCGAGAGGATTTATATTTCCGGTTAAGCATGTTCCATATTCACATGCCCCCGCTACGCGAACGCCGCAGTGACATCGTAGGCTTGATCAAGCACTTGATGCTTAACAATGCCGGCGCGACCCCATCAGACCGCAAACTGGAAATTGATCCGGAAGCCGAGGAAATTTTGCAGTCCTACAATTGGCCGGGTAATGTCAGGCAGTTGGAGAACGTCATTAGTCGCGCCTATATAATGGCTGACGGCGGTCGCATTACATTATCGGATCTGCCGCCGGAAATTTCGCGCCATGAAGCTGCTCCGAAAGCTGTCGGTATGGTCGCAGAAAAAGGGGGAGACTTGCGCGACCAGATGCGCTGGGTCGAAGCAGGAATTATTACCAAGGCGCTTGATGAAGCGGACGGTGATCGAAAATTAGCCGCTCAAAAGCTTGGTATCGGGCTGTCCAGTCTCTACCGCAAGCTGGATGAATTGGCTGATATAGTGAAGGTTCATGACGTATAATATGGCTTAGTAGCTGAATCTATGTGTTTTGCTGCGGGAATTGGCGCAGGGTGCGCTGAGAGTTTAACTGTGACTGTGGCCTTTATTTATTTTTAGAGGCGCCTTTAAATATGGAGCAACTTTTGTGATCATTACCATGCCCAAGTTCAAATCAGCAACCCATGCCACAGGCTTGGCCAGTGCTCGGTTGACCAACTCAGATCAATGCGCAGGATGCCACGACAGTAATGGCATTAACGTAATACAAAATATGATTTTCAGTGTCATCAACTACGCAAGGGGGTTGCACTAATGATAAGCGCCATCATATCTGCCGCGATGATAGCGGCCACTGCTTTTACGCTCACTGCCACAGCGGCGAGCGCCCCATCGCGCGAGGAGGCTGAACATGTCCTGGAAACCTTTGAGGTTGGCCCTGACGTGTATGTCCGTGCGCTGACAATCGAGAAATCCAGCAATACCATATGGGTTGGCACATCTGCGGGTGTACACGAAGTTGACCTTAAGACACTTAAGCCTCGTAATACCTTCACCCGGAAGGAAGGCTTGGCCAACGAATACGTTTTTTCTGTCGGCATTGACTCCAAGGGTTACAAGTGGTTTGGGACCAATGCTGGCGGCGCCTCGCGCTACAAGGGTGGAAAATGGAAAACTTATTTCCCGATGCACGGCCTTGCAGACTACTGGATTTACTCGTTTGCCAACGACAAAAAAGGTGACCTGTGGATCGGCACTTGGGCGGGAGCCAATCACTTCGATATCAAAACCGGTAAGTTTACGACATACGTCAAGGAGCTTGTGAACGAATGGGTCTATGGCCTGGATGTGGACAGCCAAGGCCGCGTGTGGTTTGGCACTGAAGGCGGGGTATCCATGTTTGATGGGCAGACATGGAAGTCATGGACCCACAAGGACGGCATGGGCGCGGCCAACCCTGACGGCTCGCCTGCCAGCCCGAATACCGGACTCGGTACGCGCAGGCGTCATGATTTAAGTGCGCTGGTAAGCGGCGCGATGAGTTACAACCCGAACTACGTATTCTCCATTCTTGCCGATCCGGATGGCATTATCTGGGCAGGTACATGGGGCGGCGGAGTGGCGCGTTTTGACGGCAAAACGTGGAGTAACTTCACCACCAAGGACGGGCTATCCGGAAACATGGTTTTCTCGATGGTTCGTGACCAAAAAGGCGTGCTCTGGTTCGGCACGGACAAAGGCGTGACACGCTACGATGGCAAGAGCTGGCGCAAGATCGGACGGGCAGAAGGCCTGCTCGACAACATCGTCTATGCTGTTACCGTGGCACCCAATAACGACATATGGGTGGGCACCAAGCGTGGCGTAACCAGGATTGGTGTAAGTAAGTAACTTATCAAATACTAACGAACTTTATAATATTGCTTCAAAATGCTGATGATAGGAACAATATGAAAATTGACAAAAAAACGATAGCTGTAACCTCCATTGTGATCGCCGGACTGATTGCGGCAGGCTGCAATAAAAATGAAACCCCCAGCGCTCCGGCGACACCCGCAGCAAAATTACCGGAAGGGCATCCAGCAATGCCGTCAGGGCAGCAGCCACCTGGAACTGCGCCCCAAGATTCTGCTAAAGAAATAAAAGAGGGTAAGCTGAAGGTAGACGCAACACAGAAATTTACCCAATTTCGCGTTGGCGACAGGAATGTCAAGACAATCTATGCAGATGACAAAATAATGTGGATCGGCACCTCGGGCGGCATAATACGCTACGACACCCGCGATGACACGTTCAAGATTTTTGATGCATCCAACGGATTGCTTTCCAGTGGTGCTTTTTATATCGGCAAGATAAAAGGGCGCGTCACCATCGGCACTTATGGTGGCGGCATGGCGATGCTCAATGATGATGGCAAGACATGGAAGAATTACAACATCCCTGATGGTGTTGGGGACTCATTTGTTTATCAAGTCGTCGAGGCAAAGAATGGCGACATTTGGATCGCCACCTGGTCTGGTGTCAACCGGGTGCGTGGTGGCGCGCTGGACGATTCCAGCAAATGGGATCTTTTTACGGTCGAGAATACCCAGGGCGGGCTTCCAAACGACTGGGTATACAGTCTTGCGGAAGGCAAGGATGGCATAATCTGGCTGGCTACCGAGGGTGGCATGGCACGGTTCGCCAATGGCAAATGGGACAACTGGAACCATGCCAAAGGCATAGGCGCACCATACGAAAAGGTCAAGGATGACATCACATTCAAGACCGACCCGGGCAAAGCTTCGGAGCATCACGCACGACAAAAGAAGGAGATGGGTCTAGAAGGTGTGGATGTGGCGTACAACCCAAACTACATTGTTGCCCTCGCGATTGACCGTGACGGGTTTCCTTGGGCTGGCACTTGGGGCGGTGGCGTATCGCACTTCGACGGAAATAATTGGAAGACCTACACGACTGCCGACGGCTTGCCCGGTAATCACATTTTTATGCTTCACAGGGATGTTGTTAGTGGGCAAATCTGGCTTGGTACTAATAAGGGGCTAGCCCTGTGGCAGGACGGCAAATTTAACGTGATGACCACCGCCGATGGATTGCTGGCCGACAACGTATTTGCCATGGCAACAACGCCAGACGGCAGCAAGTGGGTCGGCAGCTATGGTGGCGTGGCTTTTTTGCGGCCAACAAAATAGCCGTCTCTAAGAATTTTATTTTTCACCCGATTACCATTGCCGTAATTGGTAGCTGGTCACGCCGAGGCCGGAGTGCCTGCAAGCAGCAGGCTGGATAGAGAGCTTCTGAAAAATCCGTTCGTGGCGAGGGTTTGGGCACAAGCTCGAAACTGCTACGCAAGATCGTTTGGAGCTGCCAGCTTTTGTGTTTTCTCCACAATACCGCCACGCTTCAGCATGGAAAGATGGTTTTCCCGCGCGAGCGAAGTGACTTTCGACAAGTAGGCGATATTTTTCTCGATCGCCTCCAGATAGAAATTGTTTTCGACGCCGTACCAATCCTTAAAATGGGAAGAGAACCGGGTGTAGATGCCGCCCAGCTCGCCGTCGAGCTTTTGCCGGGTGATTTCGTAAAACTTCTGGGATTTGCACAGCAGGTCGTAAGTGTTCTGGTAGCCGCCGAGACGCGCCTCCTTGAACTCGAAATACAGCAGCAGCAGTTTTTCCAGATAGGTGCGGTCGGCCATCTGCCCCGTCAAGTCGGCGGTCCGGACGATCTGCCCGAGCAGGCGCGCGCGCGGGCCGGGAAAATCAATTTCATCGATGGACAGCATCGGGTCGGTGCAAAGAATGATGGATTGCAACGGCGCCGCCAGATCGGGCGGGAAGCGCCGGTCGGCGAGATAGCGCCGCATGAATTCGATGCCGCGCCCGACATGGTTTTGCGTGTACTGGGCGCCGGTGCCGGACTCCTCGCCGCGCCGTTGCATGTAGCCGACATCGTGCATCAGGGCGGCCATCATGATCAGGGTCAACTCGCTGTCGGCCAGCCGGGTGCCCGAAATATGCACCCCGTGCATCAGCCGCACCGCGCAGAGGAAAACGCTCAGCGTGTGGGACAGGTCGTGATACAGCGTTTTGATGGGGCCGTAGCCGGAATACTCGCCCCGGAACAAGCGCACCACGTCGTCGAAGGTGGATTTGGCGAAGAAAAAATCGTATGCGGGGTTGATGTCCCCGACAATATCGGCCGCTTTGGCCCAAACCTCATCCGGGTTGGTGTTGGCGAAGAGGCCATGCAGCTCGGCGGGTGTCGGAGCGTTTTTCATGTTTGCGCAGCAGAAAAATATGGTTATGCTCTAGATCATCAGCATGAGTTCACCACCCACAGCACGGAAAATAAGTTGCAAGGGATACCGGGAAAGCAATCAGTGAGCCGCTGCACCATTAAGCGCCTGCTCCAATTCAGCTACTGGCATATATCCGGGAACCAGCACACCGTCAGCAAAGATCAGGGCAGGTGTGCCGCTCAGATTTAGTTTATTGCCTAATTCGAGTATCTTGGCTGTAGGCGTATCGCATGACCCGGCGGATGGTTGGACGTTGCTCAGCATCAAATCGTCCCATGCCTTGACCTGATCCTTGCTGCACCAAACCGCTTTTACTTTTTCGTCCGAGCCCTGGAATATGGGATACAAGAACACGTAAAGCGTGACATTGTCCATATTTTTCAGTTCACCCTCCAGTTTCTTGCAGTAGCCACAATTCGGGTCGGTGAAATAAGCCATCTTGCGCTGGCCGTTGCCCTTAACTTTTTTTATGGCGAGATCGAAGGGCAGGCTGTTGAAGTTGATGGCAAAAAGTTGGCGCGAGCGTTCTTCGGTGATGTTGCGATTGGCTTTCAGGTCCAAAATGCTGCCGATGATGAGGTATTGTGCTTTCTCGTCGGTATAGAACAACTTATCTCGCGTCACTACTTCGTATAGGCCGAGCAGGTTGGCCTTGTTGACTTTTTCGATCTTGCCGATTTGCGGGTAATTTTTTTGTAGCGTGTCCTTGATACTGGCTTCACTTGCATGTACACAAACGGAGGAAAATGCGGCGAGCATCAACAGAAACAACTTGAACATGATGGAATCCTGCGGGGGGTTTATCGATGACCTGAATCATAGCATACAAGCACTGTTTCCCTGCCATGCCCATTGCTTTATAATCCACCCCCCTCACGGAATAATGATTCATGCGCATCGGCCCCCTCTTGCTCAAAAACAACCTGCTCGTCGCCCCTATGGCTGGCGTGACGGATCGGCCTTTCCGCATGTTGTGCAAAAGCATGGGCGCTGGCATGGCGGTCAGCGAGATGGTGGCCTCCAATTCGCTGCTGTATGGCTCGGAGAAAACCAGGCGACGCGCCAATCACGAGGGCGAAACCGATCCAATCTCGGTGCAGATTGTCGGCGCCGACCCAAAAATGCTGGCGCAAGCCGCGCGTTACAATGTGGACGCGGGCGCACAAATTATAGACATCAACATGGGCTGCCCGGCAAAGAAAATCTGCAACGTGATGGCCGGTTCCGCGCTATTGCAGAATGAGGCGCTGGTGGCGCGGATACTTGAAGCAGTGGTGGCTGCGGTGGGCGTGCCGGTTACTTTGAAAATTCGCACCGGATGGGATAAGCAAAACCGCAATGCGATACGCATCGCGCAGATCGCTGAAGAAAGCGGCATCCAGGCGCTTGCCATTCATGGCCGCACGCGCGCCTGTGCTTATACCGGCGAGGCGGAGTATGACACCATCAAGGCGGTGAAGGCCAGCGTAAACATTCCCATCATCGCCAACGGCGACATCACCACCCCGGAAAAAGCCCGATATGTATTGCAACACACCGGAGCGGATGCGGTGATGATAGGCCGCGCGGCGCAGGGCCGCCCGTGGCTGTTCCGCGAGATCGCGCATTTCCTCCATACTGGCGCGCACCTGCCCGCACCGCAGGCGGGGGAAATCCAGCGCGTTCTAATCCAGCATGTATACGACCTGTACGATTTTTACGGCGAACATACCGGCTTGCGCGTGGCACGCAAGCACATTTCCTGGTACACCAAGGGGCTGGCCGGTTCGGCGCAGTTCCGCCACTACATGAATCAACTGGAAAGCAGTGAGGAACAATTGATGGCGGTAAATGATTTTTTTGATGGGCAATTGCAGCACGGGGAGCGCCTGCACTATGCCGAAGAGTTGGCTGCATGAAAAAGGGAGATTGTGGCATGTTGAATGAAAATGAAGTTGCGCGTTATGTGCGCAAGGCAATGGATGACTATTTCAAGGATCTCGATGGAGAAGATCCGTCCTGTGCAGTGTATGACATGGTGATCAATTGCATCGAGAAACCGCTGATCGAAACCGTGCTATCCCACGCAGGAGGCAACCAGACACGGGCGGCGGAACTGCTCGGGCTGAACCGCAACACCCTGCGCAAGAAAATCCAGGCGCACGGCATCAAGAACTAACTTACAAAAACGGAACCTCACATGGCAGCCATTAAACAGGCACTCATCAGTGTATCGGACAAAGCTGGCGTACTCGAATTCGCCAAAGGTTTGCAGCAGCTCGGCGTAAAAATTCTCTCCACCGGCGGCACCGCCAAGACACTTGCCGAAAACGGCATTACGGTCACAGAAGTGGCAGATTACACCGGCTTTCCGGAAATGTTGGACGGGCGCGTAAAAACGCTGCAACCAAAAGTCCATGCGGGCATCCTGGCGCGGCGCGATCTGCCGGAACATGTAGCCACCTTGAAGAAGCACGACATTCCGACCATCGACCTGGTAGTGGTAAATCTTTATCCGTTCGCGGCAACTGTCGCTAAACCGGGCTGTACGCTGGAAGACGCTATCGAGAACATTGACATCGGTGGGCCGACCATGGTGCGCGCGGCGGCCAAGAACCACGGCCATGTCGCCATCGTCACCGACCCGGCAGATTACCCCGACGTGTTGGCAGAAATGCAAACCAACGCTGGGGCGGTAAGCGATGCGACACGCTTTGATCTGGCAAAAAAAGCCTTTTCACACACCGCTGCCTACGATAGCGCGATCAGCAACTACCTCACCGCGATAAATAGCGATGGCACAAAGAGTGCATTCCCGGCGCAGATCAATTTCAACTTCGCCAAAGTGCAGGAAATGCGTTACGGCGAGAACCCACATCAAAGCGCCGCTTTCTACCGGGACTTCAATCCGGTAGCGGGTGGTATCGCCGACTATAACCAGTTGCAGGGCAAGGAGTTGAGTTACAACAACATCGGTGATGCCGATGCTGCATGGGAATTAGTCAAGACCTTCGATCAACCCGCATGCGTCATCGTGAAACACGCAAACCCTTGCGGCGTGGCGATCGCCGATAGTGTGCACAACGCCTATAAGCTGGCTTACGCGACCGACACCACCTCCGCGTTCGGCGGCATCATCGCCTTCAACCGCGAACTGGATGCCGAGAGCGCGGCACAGATCACCACCAACCAGTTCGTAGAACTCATCATCGCGCCTTCAGCCTCTGAGGCGGCGCTTAAAATTACAGCGGCGAAACAGAACGTGCGCGTACTCACTGTGCCGCTATCCAACGCACACAACCAATATGACGTAAAGCGCGTCAGTGGCGGCCTGCTGGTGCAGACCCCGGATGCACTCAACGTGCAAGCCTCGCAACTCAAGGTGGTGACCAAGGTGCAACCTACCAAGGAGCAACTGCAAGACTTGCTGTTCGCCTGGCGCGTGGCAAAATACGTGAAGTCGAACGCCATCGTGTTCTGCAAGAATGGCCAGACGCTGGGCGTGGGTGCGGGACAGATGAGCCGCGTGGACAGCACGCGCATCGCCGCAATCAAGGCAAAGAACGCAGGTTTGAGCCTGTTGGGGTCGGTGGTGGCATCGGACGCCTTCTTCCCGTTCCGCGACGGCCTGGATGTGCTGGCTGATGCCGGCGCAAAAGCGGTAATTCAACCCGGTGGCTCGATGCGCGACGAGGAAGTGATTGCCGCTGCCGACGAGCATGGGCTGGCGATGGTGTTCACTGGCTTCCGTCATTTCAGGCATTAAAAGCCTTCGGAGGGGTAATGTTATCTAACTTACGCATTAAGAATTTTCGCATGCTTGAGGATTTTGAAGTCCCCAAGCTGGGGCGTGTCAATCTCATCGTGGGAAAGAATAATTGCGGTAAAAGCACGGTATTAGAAGCTCTTCGAGTGTATGCGGGACGAGCGCACCCAAGTTTGCTACAAGCTATTTTGCTGGAACATGATGAGTTTCTCAGGGTTGGGCAAATTGACGGAATAGAGGACGACGAATCAAGTTGGTTGGCCATCAAGTGTCTTTTTCCACATCGTGAGTTTCCGAAAGAAGACGACAAACCCATCGTGATTGAATCCAACAATCAAAATTTGCTGAAGCTGGATCATCTCTTCTATTACATTAAATCAGAGGAAGAGAAAGGTGCAAACGATGAAGTGTCAGTACGGCGTACTCGTGTGCTCTTAAAGAAAGGGGATTCATCGCTGAATTTAGATCAACCATTACGTTCTACAATCCGCGCAAGTTTCGGTGCAGCTTCTTCGAGGCCAGATTGGTTGGATTTGGATGAAGATTCCCCCCGTCGTTTCCCTACACGGTCATATAGGACTTGGCGTAATTCTGATGAGTTGTCATCTATACGCTGCAGTTTTATCCCGACACAATTTGTTGCGCCTGAGGTACTTGCAGAGCAGTGGGATGCTATTGCTTTATTGCCCAGTGCGAATCGGGTAATTGAGGCATTAGGAATTATTGACTCAGGTGTGGAAGGCTTGGTGTTTGTAAAAGACACCGATGCAATTTCTCGCGCTCCACGCACCAGAGATGCCCGCGTTGCTATCGTCAAACTAGCATCAGAACCATCACCCATCCCGCTTAATAGTATGGGTGATGGGATGCTACGAATTTTGCAGCTGATTTTGGCGGTATTCCCTGCTCGGGGAGGCTTGCTGCTGATTGATGAATTTGAGAATGGCCTACACTACAGTGTTCAAGAAGAAGTCTGGAAGCTGATTTTTCATCTGGCAAAGGAGCTTGATATACAGGTTTTTGCAACTACCCATAGCTTGGATTGTATTCAGAGCTTTACAAAAGTGGCTTTAGATAGCCCAGATGATGGCGTGTTGTTCAAAATGTCCAGAAGCAAGCTAACTAGCGACAACGGAAAGATTATCGCTACCGTTTACGATGAAGAAGCCCTGAAAACAGTCACAGCTTCCGATCTTGAGGTACGCTAATGGGACAGTACTCGCTGCTCGTAGAAGGAAATGATGATCAAGATTTTTTCAAGGCGTATTGCGAGTTGATTGGTATAGCAAATGTAGAGGTTATCCCCCCAAAAACTTTAGATGCTTCTACTGGTGACGGATGGCCAAATCTGGTTAAGAACCTACCAATCTTGTTAAGCCAGATAAAAGCTGGTGATGTCGATAGGCTTGGAATTATTCTAGATGCGGATTACCCACCAAACAACAATGGCGGGTTTGACAAAAAATTCCAACTTGTTGCGGATAAATTAACCACGTTTGGTTATATCATTTCAGGCATGCCAAGACATAAATTTGGCGAGATATTCACGCATCCTGATGGTTTGCCATCTGTTGGCCTATGGATAATGCCGGATCATCAAAGCAATGGAATGCTTGAAGGTTTTGTTGAGAACATGGTTTCGGATGCTGCACAAATCAGTTTGTTAAAACACGCAGAAAATTCTATCCATAATCTTCCGGTGACGTTATTTGATAAAACCTTGCATCTAACCAAAGCCAAGGTTTTTACTTGGCGAGCCTGGCAAAAACGTCCGGGAATCCCATTAAATAAAGCATTGCAAGACGGCATATTGAACAGATCAAAATCAGTTAATTTTGAGGATTGGCTAAAGCAGGTCTTCAAATGAAGATTCTGGTTATCGGTTCCGGCGGTCGCGAGCACGCGCTGGCCTGGCGCCTGGCGCAAGGCGTCAAGGTGCAGAAGGTGTATGTCGCGCCGGGCAATGCGGGCACGGCACGGGAAGACGGCGTGGAGAATGTCGCTCTCACCGCAATTCCGGATCTTGTCGCCTTTGCGCATAAAGAAGATATTCACTTCACCGTGGTCGGGCCGGAAGCGCCGCTGGCAGCGGGTATCGTGGATGCCTTTCGCGCCGCCGATCTGAAGATATTCGGGCCGACCAAAGCCGCCGCGCAACTGGAATCTTCCAAGGATTTTGCCAAGCGTTTCATGGTGCGCCACAACATCCCCTCCGCGTTCTTCGAGACCTTCAGCGACATCGCTCCGGCCAAGGCCTATGTAGAGAAACACGGTGCGCCTATCGTCATCAAAGCCGACGGCCTTGCAGCGGGCAAGGGAGTGGTGGTGGCGATGAACAAGGATGAGGCTTTCGCCGCGATAGACATGATGCTGTCCGATAACAAATTAGGTGGCACCCACTCTGATCTTAGCCAAAAAGAAAATTCGCGTGTGGTGATCGAAGAATACCTCGAAGGTGAGGAAGCCAGTTTCATCGTCATGGTGGACGGCAAACATGTGTTGCCGCTGGCCACCAGCCAGGATCACAAACGCCTGCTGGATGGCGACAACGGCCCCAACACCGGCGGCATGGGCGCGTATTCGCCCGCACCGGTGGTCACGCCGCAGCTCCACGCGCGCGTGTTGCGCGAAATCATCAACCCCGTGGTGCAGGGTATGGAAAAGGAAGGCGTCACCTACACCGGGTTCCTCTATGCAGGCCTGATGATAGACGCGCTGGGCAACCCCAAGGTACTGGAATTCAACTGCCGCATGGGCGACCCGGAAACCCAGCCCATCATGCTGCGGCTAAAAACCGACCTGTCCGTGCTGATGGAGCATGCCATCAACGGCAGGTTGGACCAGGTGGAAGCGGAATGGGATCGCCGCACCGCGCTCGGCGTGGTGATGGCAGCAGCCAATTATCCCGATACACCACGCAAAGGCGATGCCATCACCGGCTTGCCGAAGAAACTGGAAGACGCACATGTATTCCACGCTGGCACGACGATGCTGGACGGCAAGGTAGTCACCAACGGCGGGCGTGTGCTGTGCGTCACCGCGCTGGGCACCATGGTGAAGATGGCGCAGAAGCGCGCCTATGAAATCGCCGACACCATCCATTTTGACGGATGCCAGATGAGGCGCGACATCGGCTGGCGTGCGCTTTCGAAGAAATAATTTAACCACGGATAAACATGGATGTTCGCGGATAAGACAGCAACCGTAGGGTGGGCTGCGCCCACCATGTCGGGCGTAGCCCGACCTACATTGTCACGCTTCGGATAAGCCTGCATGCTCCCTCACGCCATCACCGCGCATCTGAAACGTGGCGGCCTGATCGCCTACCCCACCGAATATTGCTATGGTTTTGGTTGCGACCCGCGCAACCGCAACGCAGTTCAACGCCTGCTGAAACTCAAGATGCGCCCGCAGGGCAAGGGCTTGATTCTCATCGCGGGCAAATTCGCGCAGCTTGCGCCTTACCTGCAACCACTCACACCAGACCAACAAAACATCCTGCGCCGCGATGGTGCGCAGGCTATTACTTATCTGATGCCCGCCAACGCTGACGTTCCGCGCTGGCTGCGCGGCGCGCACGATACCCTGGCGGTGCGCATCACTGCCCATTCCGGGGCGGCAGCTTTGTGCAATGCGCTCGGCATGGCATTGGTTTCCACCAGCGCCAATCGCCGTGGTTATCAGCCAGCGCGTACTTACGCGCAATGCCAGCGTTTGTTTGGTAAGCAGGTGTGGGTGCTGCCGGGGCGCGTAGGCAAACGCAATAAGCCGTCCACCATACGTGCATGGATGGATGGTAAAATCATTCGCGAGTAATTCATAACCCGTCATTCCCGCCTTCGCGGGAATGACAATGCAAAAAAATCGGAGTAGCAAATGGATAGCACCGCAGTCAAGGAATTCCTGCTCAAATTGCAGGACCTGATCGTCATCCGGCTGGAGCAAGTTGACGGGATGAAATTCCGCCGCGACAGTTGGGATCGCCCGGATGGTGGTGGCGGGCGCTGCTGCATCCTTGAGGAAGGCAACGTGCTGGAACGCGGCGGTGTGGCGTTTTCCCATGTGACGGGTGATAAGCTGCCACCTTCCGCCACCGCGCATCGCCCGGAACTGGCCGGATGCAAATGGGAGGCGATGGGCGTGTCGCTGGTGATGCATCCGCGCAACCCTTATGCACCTGCCACGCACATGAATGTGCGCATGTTCATGGCGAAAAAACCCGATGGCGACACCGTGTTCTGGTTCGGCGGCGGCATGGATCTGACGCCTTATTATGGTTTCACGGAAGACACTGTGCATTTCCACCAGACCTGCAAGGACGCACTCACCCCGTTTGGCGCACACCTCCACCCAAAATTCAAGAAATGGTGCGACGAATATTTTTTCCTCAAGCATCGCAATGAGCCTCGCGGTGTGGGCGGCATTTTCTTCGATGACCTCTCCGAGCCGGATTTTGACACCTGCTTCGCCATCCAGCAAAGCGTGGCCAACCATTTCATACCGGCTTACTTGCCCATTCTCGAACGCCGCAAGGACACACCCTACGGCGAGCGTGAGCGCGACTTCCAACTGTATCGCCGTGGCCGCTATGTCGAGTTTAATCTGGTAATAGACCGCGGCACCATCTTTGGCCTTCAATCAAATGGCCGCACTGAATCCATCCTGCTATCCATGCCGCCGCTGGTGAAATGGCGCTACGATTGGCATCCGGAGAAAGGAACGCCGGAAGCGGAACTATATGAAGAGTTTTTGGTGTCCAAGGACTGGCTGCGCAAATAAAAACCGCTTGATGTCCGAGAGCAATTCCTGATTGATAATCTTCCGGAGGTGGCTATGCAAAGATTAAAAAGACTCTTGCTTGCGTCATTCGCGACCATGCTGCTTACCGTATCAGTTCCAGGATGCGCGCAACGGGGATATGTGCAAAATGTTGATTGCCGTTCCTGCCATACCTCCAACAGTGCAGCGGGTGCCAGGGATTTAAGCCATATTTACGCCAACCCATCTTCCCACCATCCGGTCGGCAGCAAATACATTGCCGGACTGAATTCCAGGCTAAATTTCAACCCGCCGAGCGGCCAAAGTGCCGGAGTCGCGTTCTTTGACCGGAACAGCAACGGCCAACCCGACAACAATGAAATCCTGCTGTTCAGCGAAAGCGGCGTTGCCACGGTTGAATGCTCTTCATGCCATATGACACATGGAAACAATCCGGCCCAAGCCAACCCAGCCGACAAATTCTACCTTCGCGTTAACAATAACGGCAGTGCGCTATGCACAACCTGCCATAGATATTAGCGTGAGTTAATCCATCGTCAGCACTATCTTGCCGATAACGCCGCCCTGCTCGACCAGGCAGTGTGCCTCAACCGCATTTTCCAGCGGCAGCTTGTGCGAGACCAGCACGCCGAGTTTTCCCGCTTCCACCAATTGCGCGCCCTGTTCCAGTATCCTGCGCTGGCGCACACGCGCGTCGTGCAGTTTCATTACCTGCGGCGTGAGCATCAGTTCGTAGCACAGCGACAGGTTGCGCAGCCGCGCCAGTTGCGTGTCGGCTAGCGACAACGGGGTGGAGAGCAGGCTGACCACCTTGCCGCCAATGCGCGCGGCTTGCAATGAACGCAGGGAAGTGTCACCGCCTACGGTGTCGAACACCACGTCCACGCCAGAGCTGTTCGCCTCTGACACGTTACTGGCCAACCCTCTATCCAACTTTCCCCCAGAGGGGGAAAGGGCGATCGCCTCCTCTCCCTCCGTGAGAGGATTGAGGTGAGGTGCTCTGCCAGCCGATTGCGGGAGGAGGCGAGGGGGCGGCATTCCCATACCGGATGGTTCTGCACACCTTGCTATGACGCCCGTCCAGTTGAGCGCTTCCTGCACGAAATCTTGTGCACGATAGTTGATAATTTTTTCCGCGCCCAGGCCATGCACCAGCCCAGCCTTTTTGTCGTCACTCACCGTTACCGCAATACGTGCACCGAGATGGTGTGCAAGCTGCACAGCGATATGCCCCACGCCCCCGGCGGCGGCATGAATCAGGATGGTCTGGCCGGGCTGCAAATTTGCGCGTTCAATCAGCGCTTCCCAAGCGGTAATCAGCACCAGCGGCAGCGCGGCACTCTCCTGCAAGTTGAGGTTGGCGGGCTTTGCCGCGCAGTATTCCTCATGCAGCGTGGTGTATTCTGCATAGCAACCCGGCTCATCGCCCTGATTTCCACCCAGCCCGCCGTTGCAGAAATACACCGCATCGCCGGGTGTGAAGCGTGTCACCGCACTGCCGATTTTTTCCACGATGCCCGCGCCATCACAACCGAGAATAGCGGGCAGTTTGCCGAGATAGTAAGCCGGCTTGGTGCGCAGCTTGGTATCCAGCGGATTCACCCCGGCGGCGGCGAGCTTCACGCGCAGGTGATGCGGCGAAGGCAGTCCGGGCTTGGCAACCTCGCGCAGTTGCAGCACATCCGGACCGCCAGCGGCGGTCATCAATATGGCTTTCATCAATATATCTCCGAGTTCGTCATTCTTTCCTGCGCGGGAATGACGGATAGGTTGCTTATTGGCATCGCTGTTTAATGGAGGCCGTCTTTGCGCTGCGCAAACAAAATCCTGACAAAGCGATGCGCATCCTTTAACCCGCGTTCCGTTTGTGCGGGTGTGGGCGTGTAATCCTCGCGCTCGGCAAAAGTAAATCTGACATTGCTCTCCGTATCGGTCAAGCCGCGTTCTATCTGTGCGAGTGTCGGCGTGTAGTCTTTGCGGTCTGCAAATCTCGCCCTGACCTCGCTGCTTTCATCCGTCAAGCCGCGCTCTATTTGTGCGGGCGTCGGCGTGTAATCCCTGCGCTCGGCAAATACCTTTCTGACGAGGACATCTTTATCCGTCAGGCCGAGTTCTATTTGTTCCAGTGTTGGTTTTTGCGTATTCATTTGGTTCCTGTATGGTTTGGAATGGCAAGTCCGTGCGGGGCGCTATGTTAAACTGCACGCCTTATTTGCGCATCTTTTCGATGGGGTTGTCCATGTCTGGAAATACAATCGGCACATTGTTCACGGTGACTTCGTTTGGTGAATCGCACGGTGCGGCCATCGGCTGCGTGGTGGATGGCTGCCCGCCAGGATTGGCGTTAAGCGAAGCCGACATCCAGCATGATCTCGACCGGCGCAAGCCCGGCACCTCGCGCCATGTCACGCAGCGGCGCGAATCGGACACGGTGGAAATTCTCTCCGGCGTGTTCGAGGGCAAGACCACCGGCACGCCCATCGCGCTGCTGATCCGCAACGAAGACCAGCGCAGCAAAGACTACTGCGGCATCGCCGAAACTTTCCGCCCCGGCCACGCCGACTACACCTACTGGCAGAAATACGGCATCCGCGATTATCGCGGCGGCGGGCGCGCTTCGGCGCGCGAAACGGCGGGGCGTGTGGCGGCGGGAGCGATCGCCAAAAAGTGGCTACACGAACGCTATGGCGTGCAAGTGCGCGGCTACTTGGCGCAACTCGGCGAAATCATGATTCCATTCAAGAGCTGGGACGATGTGAACGGCAATCCGTTCTTCGCGCCGGATGCCAGCGTGGTACAGGCTCTGGAAGACTATATGGACGCACTGCGCAAGTCCGGCGACTCCATCGGCGCGAAACTCACCGTAGTGGCGCACAACGTCCCAGCCGGCTGGGGCGAGCCGGTGTTCGACCGGCTGGATGCCGAGATCGCCTATGCGCTGATGTGCATCAACGCGGTGAAGGGCGTGGAAATTGGCGCGGGCTTCGGCAGCGTCATGCAGAAGGGCAGCGAGCACGGCGACGAAATGACACCGCAAGGTTTCTTGTCGAACAACGCGGGCGGCATTCTCGGCGGCATCTCCACCGGGCAGGACATCATCGCGCACTACGCGGTGAAGCCGACCTCCAGCATCCGCATTCCGCGCCGCTCGATCAACAAGGCAGGTGAGAGCGTGATGATTTCCACCGAAGGCCGTCACGATCCTTGTGTGGGGATACGCGCCACGCCCATCGCCGAGGCGATGCTGGCGCTGGTGCTGATCGACCATGCGCTGAGGCATCGCGGGCAGAATGCGGATGTGGTGTGCGGGACGCCGAAGTTGCGTTAACGCCAGGAAGATCAATGGAAGCATCGAACTCGTGGATCACTTACTGGTGGGCGATAATTCTCGACTTTGTGAAATGGGCTTCATGCCAACCAGCGTACTTTCAATAAAACAATGGGTTAAATATTGGCATACTATGTGCATGAACTGATTGGCGAGTAATATGCAAATCGTGGCGCTCAACTGGAAAAACAATAAAAAGCGCCACTGAAATTAATTTTAACCTGTTTTTCTTATTTTTTTAGGGTGGCATGATGAACGTCAAGAAATCACACTTCAGAATCCAGAAACTTTCTGTGATTGCCGTCTGCACGGCAATGACGACGTTCGCTTGGGGGCAGACTATTCAGCCGGAAGCGCAAACTAATATGACCAACCGAGGCAGCATTTCCAACACTCGCCACAACATGACTTTTAGCGGCTCCTTGTATCAGCATACCATGGATAACGGCCGCAATGATTATCAGGAAGTTTGTGTGTATTGCCATACGCCCCACGGCGCCAGCACCGTCCTTGATATTCCGTTGTGGAACCGCACGACCCGAACCACCACGTACCAGACCTACAACCAGCTTGGGACCGGGTCTTTTTCGGTGGATCCGGGGGCGGCTATGCAGCCGGGCGCGCAGTCCCTGTCCTGTCTGTCCTGCCATGATGGACAGACCGCCATCGATTCAATCATCAATATGCCCGGTTCGGGGCGTTATCTGGCCTCCCAGCAAACGACCCAAAACCTCGCTTTCCTCAACTCATGGGATAACGCGACTAGCGGAGCTGCTGTAGTTCCGGGCGCGGCGGACACGTTAAATCACACGGGTATGAACAGCAGGGACAGAACATTCCCTGGAACACCTGGGTACGTCCAAGGTAATGGTACGGGTAGCGATGGGGTTGGTTGCTTATCGTGCCACTCGGACGTTGGGACTCCTGGCCCTATGGTTAATGAACACGATATGCGCGCCGCCCTGATCGGCACGGATCTGAGGAACGATCACCCGATAGGGGTCAAATTTCCGTCGGCTAACGGCACTGGAACCGACTGGAAACAGCCTTCCGGCACGAACCCATCAGGCTCGATCAGTTTTTTCGAATCCGCAACCGGCAGCGCCGGCTTGGATAAAACCGATATTCGCTTGTATCAAACCGCATTGGAGGCGAGAGTCGAGTGCGCATCCTGCCACGACCCGCATGGTGTGCCCTCGGCCGGTGTCGGCAGCCAAATCCTTCCGATGTTCCTGCGCGTGGACAACAAGGGTAGTGGTGTTTGTCTCAGTTGCCATACCAAGTAAACCGGCGGGCTGAAACCAGCCCGCCCCGACAGCGGGCGAAGTAACGGTAATCCCCTCCGGTGCGAGCCGGAGGGGATTGTCATTTCCGATGTATGAATTGCAAGGTAAGGTGCATTCCATGCACCGGCGATGCGGGTGTGTGAAACGCACACCCAGCAATGCTGCAGCAGGGTTTACCCGAGCTGCGGCAACGAATCACCCTTCCCATTTTCCAATCCTCCGCACCACACCATGCTGTTGCCTGTTGATCTGACACGAAGGAAGCAAGAAGCCGTTCGCGTTGACCCTTAGGCTTCGCACAAGGCTAAAGGAAGGTGGAGCGGGCGATGGGAATCGAACCCACGGCTCTAGCTTGGGAAGCTAGGGTATTACCATTATACGACGCCCGCATCGTGTAAAATGGATGTTACCTTAACACGGATAGAATTTGAAAGTGATTTCAGTCTCGATCAACGGGGTGGCGCGACACTTCGACACTCCCATCAGCGTCGCCAAACTGCTCGATCAGATGCGGCTTGGCGACAAACGCATAGCCGTGGAATGTAACGGGGAAATTCTGCCGCGCGGGCAATTTAATCAACGCCTGCTGGCCGATGGCGATAGACTGGAAATCGTCGTCGCGGTCGGCGGCGGCTAACCAGCGACTTGGCTGGCGCTTTTTTGACTGCTTAGTCGAATGGCTATGCAAAGCTAACTACGGAACACAGCAATGAACGACAAGTTAATTATCGCGGGCAAAACTTACAATTCACGCCTGTTGATCGGCACCGGCAAGTACAAGGATTTTGCTGAAACCCGGGCGGCCGTGGAAGCCAGCGGAGCCGAGATCATCACTATCGCCATCCGGCGCAGCAACATTGGCCAAAACCCCAGCGAGCCCAGCATGCTGGAAATTTTACCCCCGTCGAAATACACGCTGCTGCCCAACACGGCGGGCTGCTACAGCGCGGAAGATGCCGTGCGCACCTTGCGGCTGGCGCGCGAATTATTGGATGGCCACAGTCTGGTCAAGCTCGAAGTGCTGGGCGATCCGCAATCGCTCTACCCCAATGTGGTGGAAACGCTCGCCGCCGCGAAGACGCTGGTGGCAGAAGGCTTTCAAGTGATGGTCTATACCTCTGACGACCCGATTATCGCGAAACAACTGGAAGACATTGGTTGCGTGGCGATCATGCCACTGGCATCGCTGATCGGCTCCGGCATGGGCATCCTCAACCCGTGGAATCTTCAATTGATCATGGATCGCGTCAAAGTTCCTGTCATTGTAGATGCGGGTGTCGGCACCGCCTCGGATGCCGCGATTGCCATGGAGCTCGGATGCGACGGCGTGCTGATGAACACCGCCATTGCCGCCGCACAGCAGCCGGTGCTGATGGCCAGCGCGATGAAGCAAGCAGTGGAAGCCGGACGCACCGCCCATCTCGCCGGGCGCATGCCGAAGAAGCTGTACAGCGCCAGCCCAAGCTCACCAACGGTAGGCATCATTAGTTCGATACGTTCTTAACGTAAAACTCGCGTAGCGAATCGCTTGCTCCCTTTCCCTCCGGGAGAGACCGCAGCCGCCAATTTTTCGCCCGAATTGAACCCATGAACCAAAAGCGTAGCGAGAACGAGCGCTGCTGTAGGAGTCCAATTTATTGGGCGATACGATATTGATGATCGCGCAATAAACCTGAAAACCTCGGTTGAAAATAACCGACAGGGGGCAAACCCTCATCCCCAGCCCTTCCCCCCGAGTGGGAAGGGAGCAAAGCTCCTCTCCCTCGGGGAGAGGGGTTGGGGTGAGGGAGAAGCGCGCCCATGTTGCTTCCCCTGTAAATTGTTTGTTCTCAACTGAGGAATTTAGGATAAATTGCGCTCCTACATACGACTGTATTCACAGAGCACCAAGGTTCATGGGTAGTGAAACGGGCATAGCGAGTTTCATTTTCAGGGGTGGCCCCTTTGCCATGCCCGTTAGGTTGCCAGTATGGCAAATCATGGCGGTTGCTTATCGTCGCAAGCCGATGTTGCGCAGGTTCAGGAATGTTCGATTGTTGCCAGCATATCCATAACTGTCGGATAACGCAGCCGCACTCTCAACTCCCGCTTCATGCGTTGATTGGTCAGCCGCCTTGATTCGTTCATGAATGACAGCAGCATTTCCGGCAGCACTTGCTGCGCCTCGGCACGACTGATGCGCCGCACACGCGGCAAATGACACACATCCGCCACAAGGTCAAAAAAATCACCCATCTTCAACTGGCTGTCGTCGCTGGCGTGGTACACACGACATGCTTTTCCATAGCGTAGCGCCGCAATGCTGATACGCGCCAGATCATCGGCGTGAATATGGTTGGTGTAGCTGTCTTCTCTGGCGATGATGCCCGGCGTGCCCTGCTGCAATCTGCCAAGCGGCAACCGATCCGCCGCGTAGATACCGGGCACACGCAGAATGCTGGCAGTCACCCGGTTGCGTTTAGCCCAGCGGCGCACTTGTATCTCGGCATCGGCGCGGCGCAACGAACGCAGGGAAATGGCCTTGAGCGGATGCGTCTCGCTTACCCACGAACCGGCACAATCGCCGTACACGCCGCTGGTGCTGATATAGACCAGCCGCTTTGGCAGCGTTCCTCGCGACAGTGCGCTGAGCAAGTTGCGCGTGCGCGTGTCATTTTTCCCGGTTTTTTGGGGCATCCCTGAATTGGGCGGGGGCGCGAAGTGCAGCACCGCATCGGCCAATCCGGCGATGCGCTTCAGGCTGGCGCGATCATCCAGATCGCCCAGGATTGGCACCACACCCAATGCGCGCAGCCTCGCGCAGTAGGCCGGATTACGCACCAGGGCGAACACCCGGTAGCGCTGCGCCAGCACAGGAATGACACGTATCGCAACGTCACCGCTGCCGACGATCAATACACTTTTCATGGTAAGCCGATGGGGTTCCAGTTTGCTACCTTGCGCCCATTCGCAACATGGGAGCCACTTTTATTCCGGAGAGTTTGCGGGGCACAGTCTCTTATTCGTGAGCCACGTCGGGCAAAGCGTAGCGTGCCCAACATTAACCTGACTTCTGGTTAGCCCACGCAATCAAGCCTGAGAGCAAACCATCATCCCCTCCCGCAGTCGCTATCACCTCGCGCCAGCCTTGCCGTTTCGCCGCCTCGGCGATGCGCTCATGCGGTACAAACAGGGGCACGGCGGCAAGCCGCTGTTTTGCTTCGTCATCCAGCATGTCCCACAAATAGCCCAAGGCCTCGCTGCTGGTTACGGTGATGGCATGAGGATCGGCAGTGAGCAACGAACCTGCATCCTGCTGCGGTTTTTCGCGCCGGTAGCATTCGGCATATTCCACCGTGGCACCGCGCGCCTTCAGCGTGTCGCCCAATAATTCGCGCCCGCCGTCGCCGCGAAAAATCACCACGCGCCAGCCGCCCATATTCTGTAACTCGGGCAGTGCCAGCAATGCTTCACTATCAAACTTGTCTCGCGGAGCGATAACTTCCTGCACACCCAGGTCGCGTAGTGCCTTGGCGCTGCCTTGTCCAACGGTGGCGATTCTTAGCCGGGCAGGCAATGCACCCGCCGCACGGATAGCCTCCATGCCATAACGCACCGCGTTGGGGCTGATGAAAATGGCGAGGTTGAATTCATGCAGGCGCGTGACAAGCTCGCGCAAATATTGAGGATTGGCAGCAGGGCGAATTTCCAGCAGGGGAAACAATATCACCCTGCCGCCTGCCTGTTCGATGTTCTGCGCCAATTGCACCGCCTGCGCGCGCGGGCGGGTCACCACGATGTTAAGTCCGGCGAGAGAGGGGGTGTGGGTCATTCCGAGAATGGAAATTGATTTGCTACAGAACCCTCACAAAGCCAATGCGGCGAGAATCTCACCCGCACCCTGCGCCAGCAGGTCTTGCGCTATGGCATCACCCAGCGCTTCGGGGTCGCTCGCGCTGCCGGTGCGCTCGGCGCGCAGCAGGCGCGAACCATCCGGCGTAGCGACGAAGCCGCGCATGCGCAGCTTGCCGCCCGCAGCTTCGGCGAAGCCGCCCAGCGGCACCTGGCAACTGCCCTGCAACGCGCGGCTCATGGCGCGTTCGGCCAGCACGCAGGCAGCGGTGTCGGCATGGTGCAACGGCGCGAGCACGCCAACCAGCTCGGCGCGATCCGTGCGGCATTCGATGCCCAAGGCGCCTTGGCCGACAGCGGGCAGGCTGTCTTCGCTGGAAATGGTGCTGCGGATACGGTCGCCCAGCCCCAGGCGCTTCAAGCCCGCAGCCGCCAGGATGATAGCGGCATACTTCCCTTCATCCAGCTTGCGCAAGCGGGTTTGCACATTGCCGCGCAACGGCTCGATTTTCAGGTGGGGGAAACGCGCGCGCAACTGGCTTTCGCGGCGCAAGCTGGAAGTACCCACCACGCTGCCCGCAGGCAATGCTTCCAGGTTGGCATGATGATTCGAGACAAACGCATCGCGCGGGTCTTCGCGCTCACCTATGCATGCCAGCATGAAGCCTTCCGGCAAGTGCATCGGCACGTCCTTCAGCGAATGCACGGCAATGTCGGCGCTGCCGTTTTCCAACGCGGTTTCCAGTTCTTTCACAAACAAGCCCTTGCCGCCAATCTTGGACAACGTGACATCCAGAATCTGGTCGCCTTGCGTGGTCATGCCCAAGATACTGACGGCGGTTTGCGGATACAATTCGCGCAGCCGGTCACGGATGAATTCTGCCTGCCACATTGCCAACGCGCTTTCGCGCGATGCGATAACCAGTTTAGCTGGAGCGGGGCGCGCCTGAGTTGTCTGATTCATGTGTTTTCCTGAAATAGGTTTGTTTAAGAATGCGATGGCTGAATTCTAACATGAGCCAGTTGCGCGCGCCTTATCACAGCCTGCAAGTTGCTTTGCAACAAAAGCTCCCTCAAACATCAAGTGGCCGGCATAAAGTCTTGTGCGGTTATTTCGGCTAGAATGCGCCGAGTTCATTTATTCATAGAGCACCATGGTTCCTCATCTCGCTACTGCCCTTAACGGCCCGCTGCTGAATCTCGAACAGCGCATACTCAACTCCCAGCCCGCCATCGAGCACTGGTTCCGCACCCAATGGCTGGAGCACACCATCCCGTTCTATACCTCGGTGGATTTGCGCAATAGCGGTTTCAAGCTGGCTCCGGTAGATACCAACCTGTTCCCTGGCGGGTTTAACAACCTGAACCCGGATTTCCTGCCGCTGTGCGTGCAGGCGGCACAGAGCGCCATCGAAAAAATCTGCCCGGAAGCGCGCGGTGTGTTACTGATCCCGGAGAACCATACGCGCAACCAGTATTATTTGCAGAATGTCGGGCAGCTTGCACTGATTCTCAAACAGGCAGGGTTGAAAGTACGCATCGGCAGCATGCTTCCAGAAATTACCGAACCCACTGCAATTCAACTTCCGCTTGGCGGCGCGCTGATGCTGGAGCCGCTGGTGCGGCGCGGTCGCCGGCTCGGCCTGGAGGATTTCGATCCGTGCGTGGTGCTGCTCAACAACGACCTTTCCGCCGGGGTGCCGGATATCCTGCAGAATCTGGAACAGAACGTGCTGCCGCCACTGGTTGCGGGCTGGACCACGCGCCGCAAATCGGGCCATTTTGCCGTCTATGATCGCGTTGCCGCAGAATTCAGCAAGCTGCTCGGTATTGATCCATGGCTGATCAATCCCTATTTCGCCACCTGCGGCAAGATTGATTTCCGGCAACGCACCGGTGATGAATGCCTGGCGGTACAGGTGGACAACATCCTGCAAAAAATGCGCTTGAAATATGCCGAATATGGCGTGAAAGAACCTCCCTTCGTGATCGTCAAGGCGGATGCCGGCACATATGGTATGGGTATCATGACCGTGAAGGATGCCAGCGAAGTACGCGACCTCAACCGCAATCAACGCAAAAAAATGGCAGTGGTGAAAGAAGGTCTAGAGGTGCACGACGTGCTGGTGCAGGAAGGCGTGTACACCTTTGAAAGCATCAACGATGCGGTGGCCGAACCGGTGGTGTACATGGTTGACCATTTCGTGGTGGGTGGCTTTTACCGCGTGCATACCGAACGCGGTGTGGACGAGAACCTCAACGCACCCGGCATGCATTTCGTGCCGCTGGCGTTTGAGAGCAGTTGCACCTTGCCCAATCCAGATTTTGCACCGGACGACATGCCCAACCGTTTCTACGCCTACGGCGTGGTGGCGCGGCTGGCGCTGTTGGCAGCGGCGGTGGAACTGGAGGAAATGGAAGCGTGATGCCGGTGGTTCCTTCAGTCGGCATGTCATTCCCGCGCAGACGGGAATCCAGTCAATCAAAAAGGTATTTTTTATTAACCCGCTGGATTCCCGCCTGCGCGGGAATGACAGCTTATTGCGGTTTGCGCTTTGTCATTTTGAGCGCAGCCCTTTTTCTTGCCGCCTGCTCCAGCAAGGAACCCCCGACTTATCAGGAACAGGGTTATGTGTTCGGCACACTGGTGGAAGTCAGTGTGTATGGCGAAGATGAAGCGCGCGCCAGGCAAGCCGTCACGCAGGTGATGCAGGAATTTCAGCGCATGCACGATTTGCTGCATGCCTGGAAGCCCAGCGCGCTGAACGAGTTGAACGTCGCCTTTGCCAAAGGCGAGAGCCGGGAGGTTGTGTCCGAGCTTGCCGCCATGCTGAAGGATGCCACACAAATTTCCGCGCAATCCGATGGGCTGTTCAACCCGGCAATCGGCGGCCTGGTCAAACTCTGGGGCTTTCACGCCGATGAGTACAAGGCGGCATTGCCGGATGAGAAACAGCTTGCCTTGCTGGTTGCGGCGAATCCGCAGATGAGCGATATCATCCTCTCCCCTGGCCCCTCTCATTCTGGCGAACGAGGGGAATTAGTGCGGAGCAGCAACAAGGCGGTGCAGCTCGATCTCGGCGGCTATGCCAAAGGCTATGCGTTGGATCGTGCTGTCGAATTACTGAAGCGGCAAGGCATCCGCAACGCGTTAATCAACATCGGCGGAAATGTGCTGGCGCTGGGTGCGCACGGTGAGCGCAATTGGCGCATCGGTATCCAGCATCCGCGCAAACCGGGGCCAATCGCCACGCTGGAATTGCATGACGGCGAAGCCATCGGTACGTCGGGCGATTACCAGCGTTATTTTGAATTCGGCGGCAAGCGCTATTGCCACCTGATTGACCCGCGCAGCGGCAGGCCGGTGCAGGCCGTGCAGGCCGTTACCGTGCTGACGCATGGCGAACACGCGGGCGTGTTGTCCGATGCCAGCTCCAAACCGCTATTCATTTCAGGCAGCGCGGGCTGGCGCAACGCCGCGCAAAAAATGGGCATCACCGAAGCGCTGCTGATTGATGGCGATGGCGCGGTGCATCTCACCGCTGCCATGCAGAAACGGCTAGAATTCATGGATAAAGGAACGGTTCAAAAAATCGAATAGCCAGGAAGGAGTAGCTGAATGTGATCGGGATTTTATTGGTGACCCACAACGGTTTGGGCGATAGCCTGGTGGATTGTGTGCGGCATGTTCTGGGCTATGTGCCGACCAACCTCAACGTGCTGCCGGTGCAGGCGGATGATGATCCTCAGCGCAAGGAAGACGAAGGGCGCGCGCTCATCGCGCAACTGGACACGGGCAACGGGGTGCTGCTGCTTTCAGACATGTTCGGCGCAACGCCGTGCAACATCGCGCGGCGGCTATTTCAGCCGGGCCGCGTGGAGGGCGTGTGCGGGGTGAACCTGCCGATGCTGTTGCGCGCGGTGTGCCACGGCAACAAACCGTTGGCGGAAGCAGCGCAAATGGCGCTGCAAAGCGGGCGTAACTGCATCCTTACAATGAATTCAGATTCGGGAAGCTGCGATGTTGCAACAGGATGCGCTGATAATTAACAAGCTGGGACTGCATGCGCGAGCCTCGGCCAAACTGACCCAGGCCGCTTCGCGGTTTCCTTGCGAGGTATGGGTGTCGCGCGCCGGGCGGCGCGTGAATGCAAAAAGCATCATGGGGGTGATGATGCTGGCCGCCGCCAAGGGCAGCACCATCAATATTGAAACCAGCGGCGAGCAGGAGCAGGAAGCGATGGATGTGCTGCTGGCCCTGATCAACGATTATTTTGGAGAAGGCGAGTAATGAACCCGAACAACCCATTAACCCGTCATTCCCTCGCTGCGTGTGTTGTTGCGGCTTCAGCCGTTTACAACCGCATACCCCTTGCGGGTGCAGGCGGGAATGACGCTGTCTTCGGTCTGACGGACTATCTGAAATGAACTTCACCCTGCACGGCATCCCGGTCTCCAGCGGCATCGCCATCGGCCGCGCCCACCTCGTTTCGCACACCTCACTGGAAGTGGCGCATTACGTGCTGCCCAAGCGCCTGGTGCAGGAGGAAGTGGCGCGCTTCGATACCGCGCTGGCGGCCACGCGCAAAGAATTGACCGCTTTGCGCGCCAATCGCCCGCAGCAGGCGGCTGCCGAGTTCGACGCCTTTCTCGAGCTGCACTTGATGATACTCGACGATGATCACATCAGCCGCGCGCCGCGCGAAATGATCGAGCGCGAACAGTGCAATGCGGAATGGGCGCTCAAGGTGCAGATGGATGATTTGGCCGCACACTTCGAAGCGTTCGAGGATGCCTATCTGCGCGAACGCAAAACAGACGTGATGCAGGTAGTGGAACGTGTGCTCAAGGCGCTCACCGGCCAGGCAGGCCATGCGCCACCGGTTACCCATCATGATGTGAGCACGATCCTGGTGGCGCACGATGTCAGCCCGGCTGACCTGATTCAACTCAAACCGCAACAATTTTCCGCCATCCTCACCGACCTGGGCGGCGCCACATCGCACACCGCCATCATCGCGCGCGGCCTCAACACCCCCTGTGTGGTCGGCCTGCACCATGCGCGCGAGCTCCTGCGCGAGAATGACATGCTCATTGTGGATGGTGCGCAGGGTGTCATCATCGTCAATCCGGACCGGCATATCCTCGCCGAATACAAGCTGCGCCAAAACCAGTATGAGCAGGATCGGCAGAAGCTCAAGCTTCTCAGGACCATGCGCTCCGACACGCTGGACGGCACGCACATCGAACTGCACGCCAACATCGAGCTGCCGCATGACCTGGCGGAGGTGAAAGAAAACGGCGCCACCGGAATCGGTTTGTTCCGCAGCGAATTCTTGTTCCTCAACCGCGACGAACTGCCGGATGAAGATGAGCAATTCGAAGCCTACCGCACCGTGGCGGAAGGGATGAAAGGGTTGCCGGTAACCATCCGCACTTTCGATCTTGGCGCGGACAAACAGTTAAAAGACGCAAAGCGCGTCGCCAGCAACCCGGCGCTGGGATTGCGCGCCATTCGCCTGTGCCTGGCCGAACCGCAATTGTTCCGCACCCAGTTGCGCGCGCTGCTGCGCGCCTCGCACTACGGAAATGTAAAAATACTGGTGCCCATGTTATCCGGCGCAGCGGAAATCAACATGACGCTGCAATTCGTCGCCGCCGCCAAACAGGGCTTGGACAGGGAGGGTATTCCCTATAACCGCGAAGTGCCGATAGGTGGCATGATCGAAATTCCAGCAGCCGCGCTGGCGCTCAATGTGTTCACCCGGAAACTGGACTTCCTCTCCATCGGCACCAACGACCTGATCCAGTACACCCTGGCAATAGACCGCACCGACGAGGAAGTGGCGCACCTGTATGACCCGCTGCACCCCGCCGTGCTGCTCCTGCTGGCGCATGTCATCAATGGCGCGAACAAGGCCGGCATACCGGTTTCGGTGTGCGGCGAAATGGCCGGTGACCTTGCCTACACGCGCCTGCTGCTCGGTCTCGGCTTGCGCCAGTTCTCCATGAACCCGGCGCAACTGCTCGGCGCCAAACAGCGCGTGCTCACCACCAGCCTGCCGGAAATTGCACCGCTCACGCAGAAAATTCTGCGCGCGGATGACCCGATGAAAATCCGCGAGTTGCTGGACAGACTGAATGCGTGAGCAACCGCTGATCGGGCTCTGCGCTATAATCGCGCCAAATCTTACTTGGCCCTGCAATGCCCCATAGTCCCCATTCTGTTGGCGCAGTCAGCGCACAGCGCGCGCAATTTGACACCCCGCTTGCATTCATGAGCGGTGCAGTGTTGCCGTGCTACGAACTGGTGTATGAAACCTATGGCAGGCTGAACAGCGACAAATCCAACGCCATCCTGGTGTGCCATGCGTTATCCGGCCACCATCACGTCGCGGGTTATTACGCCGACGATCCGAAAAACACGGGCTGGTGGGACACCATGATCGGCCCCGGCAAACCTGTCGATACCAATAAATTTTTCGTTATCGGCCTGAACAATCTGGGCGGTTGCCACGGCTCCACCGGGCCATCGAGCATCAATCCGGAAACCGGCCAGCCGTATGGCGCGGGCTTTCCGGTAGTGACGGTGGAAGACTGGGTCGAGTCGCAGGCGCGCCTGGCCGACCTGCTCGGCATCCGGCAGTTCGCCGCCGTGATGGGTGGCAGCCTGGGCGGGATGCAGGCGTTGCAGTGGTCGCTGTCGTATCCCGGGCGCGTGCGCCACGTGCTGGCAATCGCCACCGCGCCGCGCCTGACCGCGCAGAACATCGCGTTCAACGATGTGGCGCGCAGCGCCATTCTGACCGACCCGGATTTCCACGGCGGCAATTTCTACGAACATGGTGTAGTGCCTACACGCGGCCTGCGCCTGGCGCGCATGCTGGGACATATCACCTACCTTTCGGATGACGCGATGGCGGACAAATTCGGGCGCGAGTTGCTTTCGGGCAAGCTCAGCTACGGCTACGACATCGAATTCGAAATCGAGTCTTACCTGCGCTATCAGGGCGACAAATTCGCCGCCTATTTCGATGCCAACACCTATTTGTTGATGACCAAGGCGCTGGATTACTTCGATCCGGCGCGCGAGTACAACGACGATCTGGACAAGGCATTCGCCGTTGCACGCGCGAATTTTCTGGTGCTGTCGTTCACCACCGACTGGCGTTTCTCGCCGGAGCGTTCGCGTGCCGTCGTCCATGCGCTGCTGCACAACCGCCTGAACGTGAGTTACGGCGAAATCACCTCGACGCACGGGCACGATTCATTCCTAATGCAGCACACGCATTACCACGAGGTGATGCGCGCTTACCTCAATAATGTCAGCCGCGAGTTTGCCGCATGAGCACGCACGACCGCTACGCCCTCGCTGCCACTCGCCCGGATTTTGCCGCCATCGCGGCGTGTATTCCGCAAGGCGCTTCCGTGCTCGATCTCGGTTGCGGCGACGGCAGCCTGCTGCGTTACCTGAATGACACGCGCAAGGTGCGCGGCTACGGCGTGGAGATTGACGACCTCGATATCGTGGCATGCATCCAGAACGGCGTGAACGTGATCCAGGGCGATCTGGAATCCGGGCTTTCCGGCTTCGAGAGCGAAGCCTTCGATTTCGTTATCCTGTCGCAAACGCTGCAAGCCACGCGCCACACCGAGCCGCTGATGCAGGAAATGCTGCGTGTGGGACGCGAAGGCATCGTCAGTTTCCCCAACTTTGGCTACTGGCGCAACCGACTCAATGTGCTGCGCGGCAACATGCCTGTGTCCAAAGACCTGCCCTACCAGTGGTATGACACGCCCAACGTGCACCTGTGCACGCTGCACGACTTCGAGGCCTTCTGCGCCGATCATCGCGTGCACATCCTGGAACGCCGCGTAATGACCGGCGATAGCGAAGTTCACCTGTTGCCCAACTTGCTCGGCAGCATGGCGGTGTATCGCTTCAAGCGCGCCGGGTAGGATCGCGATTTATCGCACCTTTTTTGATAAACTTCCCTCGGCTTCTCATTTTTCAGCAGGCTGGCTTGTATAAACAATGTTGACACATCGTGTGCGCCCCCATAAACTGCGGAAATCAAATTGTGAAAGGCGCTCATCATGAAAGTCATCGTAAAAAAATGGGGCAATAGCGCGGCGGTGCGCATCCCGGCCTCTGTTATGGCGGCAGCACATGTCGCTTTGGATCAATCGGTTGAAGTGCGCGAAGAGCAGGGGCGCATCGTCATAGAGCCGGTGCGCCGCAAGACATACAAGCTGGACGAATTGCTTGGCGGCATTACGGCCAAGAACCTGCACAAACCCATCGACACAGGCGCGCCGGTCGGCAAGGAAATCTGGTAATGGCGCGCCGCTTCGTTCCGGAGGCGGGCGATATAGTCTGGCTCGAATTTTCGCCGCAGGCCGGACATGAGCAAGCAGGCCACCGCCCCGCGCTGGTGCTCAGCACCGCCGCCTACAATAATAAAACCGGCACCATGCTGTGCTGCCCGATGACCACCCAAATCAAAGGCTATCCGTTCGAAGTCATCATCCAGGCGGAAGGTGTCAGCGGCGCGGTGCTGTCCGACCAGGTCAAAAACCTGGACTGGCGCGCGCGCAAAGCCACACCAAAAGGCAAGGCATCCGATGAAGAGCTGAACGAAGTGCGCGCCAAGATTGCCGCGCTGCTGGGGGTGCGTAGCGTCGCTGCGTGACGATATATTTGTCGCTTTGCGTTTGAAGTCACAAATTATGATTTCAAATTGGCGTGGTGTTCGGGGTGCGTTCGCCTCTTGTCTTCATCGAGCGGGTTGCTGAAAGATAATGCTGATGCCGCCCCATTGATTTTTAAGAAACAGGGCTTGACTGGCGATAAGACAGATGGCCTAATTGGCGCTTAATTATGAGCTGATTAAGGAGCTATTGTGGCAATGGAAACGATACTGTCCGACTTGTCGGTAAGCATGACGGAATTCAAGAAGAACCCCAATGAGGCGCTCAGGGAATCGGGCGGACAGGCGGTGGCTGTCCTCAGCCACAACAAGCCCGCGTTCTACATGGTGCCGCCCGACCGTTACGAAGCCATGCTGGAAGCGCTCGACGACCTGCACCTCGTGCGCGTGGTCAAGGAGCGCCTCAAACAAAAAGGCCGCGCCATCGAGGTGTCGCTGGATGACCTCTAAACCGGCAGCGCGCAAAGCGGCCACAAAATACCGCCTCAAATTTGTACCGGACGCTTGGCGCGAATGGCAGGCGCTGGACGGCTCGATCAAGCAAGCACTCAAACCGCTGCTGGCAAAACGCCTGCAAGCCCCGCATGTACCCGGCGCGCTCCTGCACCGCGAATTGGCCGGCTGTTACAAAATCAAGCTGCTCAAGCAGGGTTGCCGTTTGGTGTATATGGTCGAAGACGGCGAACTGGTTGTGCTGGTGTTGGCGGTAGGCAAGCGTGGAGATAATGCGGCATATCGGGCGGCATCAAAACGTATTAAATAATCGGCAGGGATGCTGCTTCAGAGGGAAATAACGTATGAAGCGAGAATACTACTCAGATTCAATCTTCAAATTTCTTCGTTCCTCAACCGAGGAAATCCTTGGCGTGCTCGCACTAAGCAATGATTTTGCTCTAATCCAAACCCAACGTGGCGCATGGGTAGCGCAAATTGAAATTCTTCGCAAAGTCCTTACGCCCCACCAAGGCTCGATTTATTTCGAGTAGCGTGGACTACGACCCCAAGTCCGATCTCACGCAGAATTTCTATGCGATGGTGCAAAACAAGTTTCACTACGCCATTACCGGGCAGACAGCCGCCGAAATCATACACAACAAGGCCGACCACAGCGCCCCGCATGCTGGCTTGCTCACTTGGAAGAACGCCCCGCAAGGCCGGGTTCTGGCCTCCGATGTCACTGTTGCAAAGAACTATCTCAACGAAGCCGAGATCAAGCGGCTGGAGCGCACCATCTCCGGTTTCTTCGATTACATCGAAAATATAATCGAAAACCGCGTGCAGATGAACATGGCGGACATGGCGGCCAGCGTGGACAAGTTTCTGAGTTTCAATGAGTACAATGTGCTGGCGGACAAAGGCCGCATCAGCAAGAGCCGGGCCGACCAAAAAGCGCTGGCCGAGTACGCCGAGTTCAACAAAACCCAGAAAATCGAATCGGATTTTGATCGGGTAGTGAAGGGGCTGGAAGCGAGCAAGTCGAAGCTGGAAGGCAAGGAGCAGGAGAGAAAGAAATGACATCGGCTGACCCGCCCCATAAATTCTGTAAACTGCCGACATGGCTTCGCGAAAATATCCTTTGTCTATCTTTGATGTCGCAGCAGCGCTGAAAAAGCGCTACCGCGACTTCAACCACTACAACCTTAAAGACCCGCTGAACAAGCTGCTGTTCATCATTTGCAACACAAAGACCGGGCGAAGCGAGCTACCGCAGCACCTACCGCTCGCTCACTATGAGGCTGTTGTCGTTTAGCCAGTCGGTGACAAATTGTCACCGACTGAAATAATCCACCGAAGGAGTTCCAACTATGCAACCCCAGCCAGCCATTTTCGAAGAGCACGAAATTCGCCGCGTATTTGACGATGCCACGGAAACCTGGTGGTTTTCGGTGGTGGACATCGTGCAGGTGCTCACCCAGCAACCGGATTACCAGACTGCCAGAAAGTACTGGAACAAGCTGAAAGAGCGGCTGGACAAGGAAGGCAGTCAACTGGTGACAAATTGTCACCAGTTGAAAATGACTGCTGATGATGGCAAGCAGCGCCTAACCGATGTCGCAACCGCAGAAACGCTGCTGCGTCTGGTGCAGTCCGTGCCCAGCCCGAAGGCCGAACCGATCAAGCTGTGGCTGGCGAAGGTGGGTTATGAGCGGATGCAGGAAATGGCCGATCCCGCCCGTTCGCTGGATCGCGCCCGCGAGACTTGGCAGAAGCACGGACGCAGCGAGAAGTGGATTCAGCAACGCATGACCGGGCAGGAGACGCGCAACAAGCTGACCGATTATTGGAAAGAGCATGGCATCAAGGAGGGCGAGGAATACGCGATTCTCACCAACATCATTCATCAGGAGTGGGCGGAAGTAGACGTAAAGGCGCACAAGACGATGAAGGGTTTGAAGACACAGAACTTGCGCGACCACATGAGCGAAGCCGAATTGATTTTTACCGCACTGGCAGAATTGTCCACGCGCCAGATTGCCGAGAGCATGGAGGCTACCGGCATGACCGAGAACGAGGCTGCGGCATCACCAAAAAAGCGCGGCTGGAACTTGAAGGCAAGGCCGGCAAGAAGGTGGTTTCTGCAGAAAACTATCTGCCCACAAGCAAGCATACATTAGCGAAAAAATAATCACGCGACAGTGAACCTTGGCATCCAGTCATGCCCTCGCCAAAATACCCTCCAACCGTTTGGGATGTTGCCGCAACGCTGAAAACCAGCTACCGCGACTTCAACCACTACAACCTGAAAGACCCGCTGGACGAGTTGCTGTTCATCATTTGCAGCACCAAAACCGGCGAGGCGAGCTACCGCAGCACCTATCGCTTGCTGAAAGAAACCTTCCCCACCCATTTGCACATCGCCGAAGCGCCCGCCGAATATATCGCGCGGCCTATCGTCAGCGGCGGTTTGTCGAACCAGAAGGCCAAGGCGATTCGCGATCTTTTCGACATCATCGTGGAGAAGTTCGGCGAGCCGACGCTGAAGCCGTTGCGCAAGATGAGCGGCGAGGAGGCGGAGGCCTTTTTGTTGTCGCTGCCGGGCGTAGGTAAAAAAGTGGCGCGCTGTGTTTTGATGTATTCGTTGGGCAAGCGGACACGCATTGCTGGCGCATCGCCAGGCGTCTCGGCTGGGTCAGGCCGACGCAAAAAGACAAGCACTGCGCGCCGCGAGATATGGATCGCCTGCAATCCAAGCTCCCTCCGGAGCTTCGTTACTCGTTACACGTAAACATGATTTCGCTCGGGCGCGAGATTTGCACACCGACGGCTCCACACTGCAATGAATGTCTAATATCAGTCTGGTGCCTTAGAATTGGTGTGCCGCGTGGCGAAAAATGAAAAGAAAAAATGAAAGCAGCCAACCGGTAACAATTTGTCACCGGTTGAAATAGCCCATCTGGCGTCCATGAACAAGGAGTCTTGGCAATGCAACCCCAACCAGCCATTTTTGAAGAGCACGAAATCCGCCGCGTGTATGACGAGGCAACTGAGACTTGGCTATTTTCGGTCATCGACATTATTCAGGTGCTGACCCAGCAGCCGGATTATCAAGGGGCAAGAAAATATTGGAAGGTTCTGAAAGGCCGCTTGGATAAGGAGGGCAGCCAACTGGTAACAAACTGTTACCAGTTGAAAATGACCGCTGAGGACGGCAAGCAACGGCTTCCCGCCTGCGCGGGAATGACGAATTATTAAAGGCTTCCATATGTCCGTCTGGCAACAACTCTTCACCCGCCGCATGTTGATCTGTGTGTTCACCGGATTTTCTTCCGGCTTGCCGCTGTACCTGCTGTTCAACCTGATTCCAGCCTGGCTGCGCAGCGAGCAGGTTGACCTCAAGACCATCGGCCTGTTCGCGCTGATCCAGTTTCCCTACACCTGGAAGTTCCTGTGGTCGCCGCTGCTTGACCGCTACGCCCTGCCCCTGCTCGGGCGGCGGCGCGGCTGGATGCTGCTGACCCAGCTTGGCCTGCTGGCGGTGATCGCCGCGATGGGTGCGTTCTCGCCACAAAGCGATCTGCGCACCATCGCCTGGATCGCCACACTGCTCGCCTTGCTCAGCGCCACGCAGGACATCGTGCTGGATGCCTACCGCCGCGAGCTGCTGGCGGATAACGAACTGGGGCTGGGCAATGCGGTGCATGTCAACGCCTACCGCATCGCCGGCCTGGTGCCGGGTTCGCTGTCGCTGATCCTCGCGGATTTCCTGCCGTGGGGCACGGTGTTCATCGCCACCGCACTGTTCATGCTGCCCGGCATGGCGATGACATTGCTGGTGCAAGAGCCTCACCGCGCCACCCCGCCCAAGACCTTGCGCGAAGCGGTGGTCGAGCCGTTCCACGAATTCATCACCCGCCAGGGATGGGGCAGCGCGCTGCTGATCCTCACCTTCCTGTTGTTCTACAAACTCGGCGACAGCATGTGCACCGCGCTGGCCACACCGTTCTATCTGGACATGGGCTTCACCAAGACTCAGATCGGGCTGGTCGCCAAGAATGCCGGGCTGTGGCCCGCCGTGATAGGTGGATTATTGGGCGGCCTGTGGATGGTGAAGATCGGAATCAACCGCGCGCTGTGGCTGTTCGGCGTGGTGCAAGTGGTTTCCATCTTCGGCTTCGCCTGGCTGGCATCGGTGGGACACCACGCAGCAATCACCCCCGTGGAACTCGCGCAGCTCGCTGTCGTGATCGGCCTGGAAGCGCTGGGCGTCGGGCTGGGCACTGCCGCCTTCGTCGCCTTCATCGCACGCGCCACACACCCGGCCTACACGGCCACCCAGTTCGCCCTGTTTACCAGCCTCGCCGCCATGCCGCGCACCTTCGCCAACGCCGCCACTGGCTGGTTGGTGGAGATGATGGGCTGGACGGGATTTTTTCTGATGTGCGCCGTACTTGCGCTGCCGGGAATGCTGTTGCTGCTGAAAGTTGCGCCGTGGAGTGAAGCGCAATCTGTTTCAGAGCGGCGTTGAGGGTGCCAGAATTTTGGGTAAGCGGCTTTTCGCATTTTCAATATGGTAAGCTGCAATTCATGAAGTTTACGCTGTCATTTCTCACCCTCTTGCTGCTGCCTTTGCTTGCCCAGGCACAACAGGAAAGTTTGCCGCCTGCGCCGGTTCTGGCAGCCAAATCCTATCTTCTGTATGACTACACCAGCAACCAGATATTGGCCAATGAACATGGAAACGAGCGCGTCGAACCGGCCTCGCTGACCAAATTGATGACTGCTTACCTGGCCTTCTCCGCCATCAAACGTGACAAGCTCGTGCTGGCGCAGACCATCATTCCCTCTGTGGAAGCTCTGCGCTCCCAGGGTGAGGAATCACGCATGTTTCTCCACCAGAACAAACCGGTAACCGTTGCGGAACTGCTGCTTGGCCTTACCGTCCTGTCCGGTGACGATGCCGCCCGCGTGCTGGCAAATGCCATCGCCGGCAGCGAGGAAAGCTTTGCCGAGCTGATGAACAAGAAAGCACAGCAACTCGGCATGAAGGATACGCACTTCGTCAACGCCACGGGCCTGCCGCACCCGCAGCACTACACCAGCGCCTCCGACCTGGCACTGCTTGCTGCCGCCATCGTGCGCGACTTTCCCGAGCACTATCCCCTCTTTTCGTTGCGCGAATACCAGTACAACAATTTCAAGCAGGCCAGCCGCAACCGGCTGTTGTGGATAGACCCCTACGTGGATGGATTAAAAACAGGGTATTCAGAAAGCGCCGGATTCTGTCTGGTCGCCTCGTCCGTGCGCGATAACCGCCGCCTGATATCGGTGGTGCTGGGCGCAGCTTCCGACAGCCTGCGCGCCACGGAAAGCCAAAAATTATTGAACTATGGATTCCAGTATTTTGAAACGGTGCGCCTGTACCAGAAGAATCAGCCGGCGGCCAGCTTACGCCTGTGGAAAGGGACAGAGAACATGATTAACGCCGGGTTCCGCAGCGACCTGTTCCTGTCCGTCCCGAAAGGGCAAAGGGCGCAACTCAAGGCAACCATGGAAACGCAACAACCGCTCACTGCTCCGATTACCGGCGGAGAGAAAATTGGTATGATGAAGCTCACGTTGCACGGCAAGCCGTATGCCGAGTTTCCGCTGGTAGCGCTGGAGCCCGTGCCTCTGGCCAATGTATTTTCGCGCGGATGGGATAATATTCTCCTGCTTTTCCAATAAAGGATCATGCCATGACAGTCTACTTAAACGGGCAATTCATGCCCATCGAAGAAGCCCACATTCCAGTGCTGGATCGCGGCTTCATCTTTGGCGACGGAGTATATGAAGTCATCCCGGTGTATTCGCGCCGCGCGTTCCGCCTCGCGGAGCACTTGAAGCGCCTGCAACACAGCCTGGACGGCATCAGGCTCGCCAACCCGCACGGCGATGGCGAATGGACGAAGCTGATCAACGAACTCATCACACGCAATGATGCGGAAGACCAATATCTTTATCTGCACATCACGCGCGGCGTAGCCAAGCGTGACCATGCCTTCCCCAAACCGCCGGTCAAGCCCACCGTGTTCATGATGAGCAGCCCGTTGCTCACCCCGCCCGCTCCACTGTTGCAAAGCGGCATCGCCTGCATCACCGCGCCCGACAACCGCTGGCTGCGCTGCGACATCAAGGCCATCGCGCTGCTGCCCAATGTGCTGCTGCGCCAGATGGCAGTGGATGCGGGCTGCGCCGAGACCATCCTGATCCGCCCCGAACCCGGCACGGGGGGCGGTTTTATGACCGAGGGTGCGGCCAGCAACATCTTCGTGGTGAAGAACGGCGCACTGTTCGCCCCGCCAAAAGATAATTTGATGCTGCCCGGCATCACTTATGACGTGGTGCTGGAGCTTGCCGCCGCCAATGGCGTCCCGCATCAGGTGCGCAAGATTGCCGCCGCCGAAGTGTTCAATGCGGACGAGTTGCTGCTCACTTCCTCCACCAAGGAAATACTTGCCATTACCACGCTGGACGGCAAGCCGGTAGGTAACGGCAAACCCGGCGCGATATTCGCCAAACTGCACATGCTGTATCAGGATTTCAAACGCGACGTGATGCGGAAAACCCCCTCTCCCTCGGGGAGAGGGCTGGGGTGAGGGAAATGGTCACGGACACACCAACAGATTCCCTCATTGATTACCCGTGCGACTTCCCGATCAAAGTGCTCGGGCAATCGCGGCAGGGTTTCGCGCAAGCGGTACTGGAAGTGGTGGTGCGCCACGACCCCGGTTTCCAGGCCAGCACGATTGAGATGCGCAGCAGCAGCCAGGCGCGCTACATCAGCCTCACCTGCACCGTGCGCGCCACCTCGCGCGAACAACTCGACGCGCTGTATCAGGAACTGTGCGACCACCCGATGGTGGTGATGGTGCTGTGACCCCGCACATCAAAATGTTGGAGTTAGTCGAATATCACCCCGCCTGGCAGGCGATGAAACAATTCACCGCACAACGCAACGCCGACACCCGCGATGAAATCTGGCTGCTGCAACATCCACCCGTATATACGCAGGGGCTGTCGGGCAAACCGGAGCACCTGTTGCGCGCCAGCGCTATCCCGGTAGTGAAAATAGATCGCGGCGGCCAGATCACTTATCACGGCCCCGGCCAGATCATCGCCTACCTGCTGCTCGACATGCGCCGCTGGAAACTCAACGTGCGCGAGCTGGTACGGCTGATGGAACAGGCCGTGATAGACTTGCTCGCACAATATCGCGTCAGCGCGCATGGGCGCAAAGATGCGCCGGGCGTATATGTGGATGATGCGAAAATCGCCTCGCTCGGGTTGAAAATCAAGAACGGCTGCTGCTATCACGGCCTGGCATTCAACGTGGACATGGACCTCGCCCCGTTCGCCAACATCAACCCCTGCGGTTACGCCGGGTTGCGCGTGACCCAAGCGCGCGATATGGGAATCAATGCGCCGCTGGAACAACTGGAACAGCGACTCGCGCAGAACCTGATTTCGCTATTGCAGCAGCATCTCGAATCGAAGCAGCATCAGCTACAAGGATAAGCCATGCCGTTAAGCTGGAACGAAATCCGCAATCGCGCCCACGAATTTTCCAAGCGCTGGGAAAACGAAACTTCGGAAGATGCCGAAGCCAAGCCGTTCTGGACGGAGTTTTTCAATGTCTTCGGCATAGACCGCAAGCGTGTTGCCAGCTTCGAGGAGCCTGTCAAAAAGCTCGGCGACAAACAAGGCTACATCGACCTGTTCTGGAAAGGCATGCTGCTGGTCGAGCACAAATCGCGCGGCAAGGATTTGGACAAGGCTTATACCCAGGCGCTCGATTACTTCCCCGGCATCAAGGAACGCGACCTGCCGAAATATGTGCTGGTGTCCGATTTCGCGCGCTTCCGTTTGTACGACCTCGATCCCCCCTCGCCCCCCGGGAGAGGGGATGGGGGTGAGGGAGTCTTTTACGAATTCAAGCTCGCCGACCTGCACAAGCGCATCAAGCATTTCGCCTTCATCGCCGGTTACCGCACGCAAACCATCGCGCCGCAAAACCCGGTCAACATCAAGGCCGCCGAGCGCATGGGCAAGCTGCACGACGCGCTCAAGGCGGCGGGTTATGAAGGGCATCCGCTCGAAGTGCTGCTGGTGCGCCTGCTGTTCTGCCTGTTCGCCGAAGACACCGGCATCTTCCAACCCGCCAGCGCATTCCGCGCCTGGATAGAAGAGCGCACCGCGCCCGATGGCTCCGATCTCGGGCCGCAGCTCGCGCAGTTATTTCAGGTGCTCAACACGCCGGAAACCAAGCGCTCGAAAAATCTCGACGAACAAATTGCCGCGTTTCCCTACGTCAACGGCAAACTGTTCGAGGAAATATTGCCCATCGCCGATTTCGACGCCGCGATGCGCGAAGCGCTGCTCGACTGCTGTGCGCTGGACTGGAGCGCCATCTCGCCCGCGATATTCGGCGCGCTGTTCCAGAGCATCATGGACGGCAAGGCGAGACGCAACCTCGGCGCGCACTACACCTCTGAGGAGAACATCCTCAAGCTTATCCAGCCGCTGTTCCTCGACGGTCTGCATGAGGAATTCGAGCGCGTCAAAAGCAACAAAAATAAACTGTTCGAATTCCACAAGAAGCTGCGCACGCTGACCTTCTTCGACCCAGCCTGCGGTTGCGGCAACTTTCTGGTGATCGCCTACCGCGAACTGCGCAAGCTGGAACTGGACGTGCTGCGCGCCGTGCATGAAGGCCCCGGCTCGCGCTTCCTCGACATCCATCAGGAAATCAGCGTGGACGTGGACCAGTTCTTCGGTATCGAGATCGAGGAATTCCCGGCGCAGATCGCGCAGGTCGCGCTGTGGCTGATGGACCACCAGATGAACGTGCGCGTGTCGGAGGAATTCGGCATGTACTTCGCGCGCATCCCGCTCAAGACCTCGCCGCACATCGTCAACGGCAACGCGCTGACGCTGGACTGGGACGACGTGCTGCCGGCGGAAAGGGCGAGTTATGTGCTGGGTAATCCGCCGTTCGTCGGTGCGAAGTTCATGGACGACGCGCAACGCGAGGATGCGCAGCGAGTGTTCGCGGACATCAAGAGCGGCGGCCTGCTGGATTTCGTCGCCGCGTGGTATGTGAAAGCGGCGCGGTACATGCGGAGCCTCCCCTCTCCCGCAGGCGGGAGAGGGGCTGGGGGTGAGGGTTTGTATATCCCGCATCCCCCGCAAAAATTGCCTGACGACCTGAAAAGCTATGCGCGCGAAATGCGCAAAGGACAAACCGATGCGGAACATCTGGTCTGGCATTTGTTGCGAGGCCGTCAAATCGCCGATGCAAAGTTTCGCCGCCAGCATCCGATAGGGCGTTACATTCTCGATTTCTATTGTGACGAACACAAACTTGCAGTGGAATTGGATGGGGGGCAGCACACCGAACAAGAAAATTATGATGAAGCGCGCACAACCTTCCTCAATACACAAGGCATCCGTGTACTGCGCTTCTGGAACAACCAAGTCTTGCAAGAGACAGAGGCTGTCATGGAAGCGATCTGGCAAGCCTTGCAACCCTCACCCCAACCCTCTCCCGCCAGCGGGAGAGGGAGCAAGATCAAAGCCGCCTTCGTCTCCACCAACTCCATCACCCAGGGCGAGCAAGCCGGTGTGCTGTGGGGCTGGCTCCTCGCGCAAGGCATCCGCATCCATTTCGCGCATCGCACTTTCCAGTGGAGCAACGAGGCAAAGGGCATGGCGGCGGTGCATTGCGTCATCATCGGTTTTTATCTCCCCTCGCCCGCAGGCGGGAGAGGGGCAGGGGGTGAGGGCGAGCCGAGAAAGACCATCTACGAATACGAAGACATTCGCGGCGCGGCGCACGCCGTCGCTGCGCGCAACATCAACCCCTATCTGGTGGATGCGCAGGATGTGGTGCTGGAAAAACGCAGCAACCCGATTTGCGCAGCTCCTGAAATTCGATTTGGAAACCAGCCCATTGATGGTGGGCATTTTATTTTGAGCGAAGAAGAGCGGACAGAGCTTCTGGAGCATGAGCCCGAGGCCGAAAAATTCATTCGCCCTTTTCTTGGAGCTGATGAATTTATCAACAACATTCCGCGCTACTGTTTATGGCTTCGAGATGCCAAACCGGATGAGTTGAGGCGTCTGCCACTCGTCATGCAGCGAGTGCAGGCAGTCAAGGCATTCCGCCTTGAGAGCAAACGTCAAGCCACCAATGAATTAGCGGCAACACCTACGCAGTTTGCTTTTGTCTCGCACCCTGATTCACATTACCTGTTGTTCCCAAGCGTTTCTTCCGAGCGGCGCAATTTCATTCCCATCGGCTTCATGCCGCCGGAAGTTATCACCAGCAATCTGTGCCTGATTGTTCCGAATGCCACGCTCTACCACTTCGGCATCCTGACCTCGACGATGCACATGGCGTGGGTGCGCTACACCTGCGGACGATTGAAAAGCGATTACCGCTATTCGGCGGGCATCGTCTACAACAACTTCCCCTGGCCCGATCTCCCTTCCCCCGCAGGCGGGGGAAGGGCCGGGGATGAGGGTCTTTCAACGGCAGCAGCTTCCTCCGACGACCCTCACCCTAAATCCCTCTCCCGCCTGCGGGCGAGGGACTTGGTGGAAGCCGCCGCCCAAGCCGTGCTGGACGCACGCGCACAATTCATGTTCCCCTCGCCCGCAGGCGGGGAGAGCGTAGCGAGGGGGGCGAAGCCGGCTAGGGGTGAGGGTGAGGGGGAGCGTGTGAGCGCAGCGAACTCAGCATCCCTCGCCGACCTCTACGACCCGCTCACCATGCCGCCCGCGCTGGTCAAAGCCCACCAGGCTCTCGACCGCGCCGTGGATGCCTGCTACCGCAAAGCCACCTTCGCCAGCGACGCGCAACGCGTTGAGTTCTTGTTCGAACGCTACCAGCAACTCAACAGCTTGTTGCCAACAGTGTCAGCGAAAAAATCGCGGAAGAAAGTCTAGCCCGCGGGTGCAATAACAAACGCGGCGAAGCTGTCTTTGTTTATGGCATAGCCTTTGCGCTACGCGCAAGGCTACAAAAACATCGCCGCCGAAACTCCAAATCTTGCTGCCAATACTTTGGCTTGGCGCGCATTGAAATTGCGTCTCCCGGACAGCAATTTTGACACGATGCCTTGGCTACCCAGCTCAGGCAGGTCTATCTGGCGCAAGTTATCGCGCTGCATCAGGTATCTCAATACCTCTGCACCTGTCGCCTCTGGCGGCATTTTGTCTCTGGCTTCGTATCGGCAATAAACTCACCCGGATACTCTACCAGTTGGGCGAGCGGGTGGTACTCGTCAGACCCTCCCGCATCGAGTGCGGCATCAAGACATAGCTCCAGTGTTGTATTGCTGCCTTAAGTCGTGCGTTCATTTCCAGCCTCCATGGTCATATTCCTTGTGCGTCAATACCGCCCGGATAAACATTTGCCCCCTCGGATGACGCCGCGCATGCAACTGCACCCCGCGCAAGTCCGCGCCGTGAGTCAAACCGGGTTATCCATATCGAAAAAACGGTGCTCTACGCTGAAGCGAGCCGCGAGATGTTCGCCCAATGCCCGTATGCCATAACGCTCGGTGGCATGATGCCCAGCCGCGATGAAGGCCACACCAGTTTCCTGCGCCACATGCACATTCTGTTCGGAAATTTCGCCGGTCAGGAATGCGTCCACGCCCAGCGCCACGGCCGCTTCGAAGTAGCCCTGCGCCCCGCCGCTGCACCATGCGATACGATTGATGGTGCGGCTGCCATCCCCGATCACTTGCGGCGCACGCTGCAACACACCTTCGATGTACGCGGAGAGTTGTGCCAGCATTTGCGGCTGTACCAGTTCGCCGTGGCAGGCAATGCCCTGTTCGCCGAAGCGGCCCTGTTCCACAAAGCCCAGCCGTTTGCCGAGCTGCGCGTTGTTGCCGAGTTCGGCATGCGCATCCAGCGGCAGGTGGTAGGCCAGCAGGCTCACGTCATGCTGCAACAGATGTGCGATGCGGCGTTTCTTGATGCCGGTAATCGTCGCGTCTTCACTGCGCCAGAAATATCCGTGATGCACCAGGATGGCATCCGCACCCCATGCGGTAGCTGCTTCCAATAAACGTTGCGAGGCCGTCACCCCGCTGGCGATGCGGCCCACTTGCGCTTTCCCCTCTACCTGCACGCCGTTCGGTGAATAATCGCGAAAACGGCTGACTTCCAGCATGCTTCCGATATAATCGCGCAATTCGTTCAGCAGCATATTGCCCCCACCATTTAACTTAGTGATTTCATCATACCATGCGTAAATTCTGGCTCTTGTTCGCACAGTCCACCACCATCGGTCTGGCCGTGTTGTTCATCATCCATACGCTCAAGCCCGGCCTGCTGCCCAACGCGGCGCGTAGCGGTGTAGTGACGCTGTACGAGAATGCACCTGATAGCGGCAGCAAAATACCTGCAACAGGTTTCAGTGCAGCGGCAAAAAAAGTCATGCCCGCAGTGGTTAACATTTTCACCAGCAGCACAGTGAAAATCCCCAATAACCCATTCATGGATGACCCGCGCTTCCGCTTCTTTTTCGGCGACCAGTTCGATGAAGAAGGTGCGGTGCAGAAAAGCTCTGGCCTGGGTTCCGGCGTCATCGTCAGCCATGATGGCTACATCCTTACCAACCATCACGTGATTGAATCCGCCGACCAAATCGAAGTGGCGCTGTCCGACGGGCGCAAGGCCAAGGGGCGCATCATCGGCTCCGACCCGGAAACTGACCTTGCCGTAATTAAAATAGACTTGCCCGGCGCCATACCCTCCATCACTTTTGCCCAGGCCGAACAGGCCCAGGTGGGCGACATCGTGCTCGCTATCGGCAACCCATTTGACGTGGGACAAACAGTGACCATGGGCATCATCAGCGCGCTGAAGCGCAGCCATCTCGGGCTGAACACTTTCGAGAATTTTATCCAGACCGATGCCGCCATCAATCCCGGCAACTCCGGCGGCGCGCTGGTGGATGTGAACGGCAACCTGATCGGCATCAACAGCGCTATCTACTCGCCCAATGGCGGCTCGCTCGGCATCGGCTTCGCCATTTCCATCAGCACGGCGAAGAAAATCATGGAACAGATCATCCAGAACGGTTCGGTGACGCGCGGCTGGATAGGCGTGGCGGTGCAGGAACTCACACCGGAGCTGGCGGAATCGTTCAAGCTTGGCGACACCCAGGGCGTGCTGATTTCCGAAGTGGTGCGCAACAGCCCGGCGGATCAGGCCGGCATCAAGGCAGGGGACATCCTCACCACCGTGGACAACAAGCCGCTGGCTGATTCCAACGTCATGCTGGAAACCATCTCCAGCCTGCCGCCCGGCAAAGTGGTCATGCTCAAGCTGCTACGCAACCAGCGCGAAGTGGTGGTGCAGGTGAAGGTTGGCAAACGTCCGAAACCGAGGACAATGCCGCAGGAATAGTTAGCGGGGGACGACCCAGCAGCCGGTCATAGGTTCGCGCCATTCATTGTTGCCGGGCATCACCGCGATTTTACTCGGTATTTGCTGTGACTTTCGGTTTCATCCATCCCGCCACCACGATGCCCGCCTCGTACAACAACCACAGCGGCATCGCCAGCATAAATTGCGAAACCACGTCCGGCGGGGTGAAAATCGCGCCAACGATAAATGCGCCGACTATCACGTAGGAGCGGATTTCCCTCAGTTTTTCGACACTGACAATGCCCATGCGCACCAGCAGCACTACCGCCACCGGCACCTGGAAAGTAACCCCGAACGCCATGAACATGCCGAGCACGAAACTGAGATATTTGTCGATGTCGGTCATCACTGCCACACCATGCGGTGCGGAGGATGTGATAAATCCGAACACCACCGGAAACACCACGAAGTATGCGAACGCCATGCCGCAAAAAAACAGTAACGTGCTGGCAATGATGAGCGGAACGACCAGGCGTTTTTCGTGCGCATATAGCCCGGGCGCTACGAACCGCCATATCTGGTAAAGGATGTAAGGGAGCGCGATCAGCAAGGCGGCCATCATCGCGACTTTGAGCGGCACAAAAAACGGTGTGGTGACATCGGTTGCGATCATCTGCCCGCCCTTTGGCAGCTTTGCCAGCAGCGGTTGCGCCAACAAGGTGTAGAGGTCGGACGCCCACGGGAACAAACAAACAAACGCCAGCAGCAAAGCCACTGCAACTTTTAGCAAACGCGCGCGTAATTCGATCAAATGCGCAATAAAGCTTTCACTGATACCCATCAAACCGGCTTGTTTGGCGTTGAGGAAGATTGCGTGGCGGAAGGTTTTTGCTCATCGGGTTCTGCGGGCGATTTGCCTAACTGCGCATCCAATATTTTCTGCTCCAGTTCCTGCCTTGCCTCCAGCGTGGATTGCTCGATGGCGGAGATTTCCTTACGAATAGTGCTGTCAAATTGGCTAACTTCTTTAATTGCCATGTCGTTTGCAATGTCGTTCTTGACGTTTTGCACATAGCGCTGTATCCGTCCCCACATATGGCCCGCTGTCCGAGCCACTTTAGGCAACCGCTCCGGGCCAATGACGATAAGAGCCACCACCATTATGACCATCAACTCGAAGAATGAAATATCAAACATGCGTGTTTGACTTGTCTTTCGCCTGTGTTTTCGACGTTACTTCGCCCTCTATGACCTTGCCGTCCTGTGGGGCCTGCTTGGGTTCATCGTCGCGCACGCCTTCCTTGAAATTTTTCACCGCGCCGCCCAGATCGCTGCCGATATTGCGCAGTTTCTTGGTGCCGAATATCAGGATGACGACCAATAAAACAATCAACCAGTGCCAGATGCTCAGTCCACCCATTTTGTTTCTCCTAAAAATAGAGCCACGTTAATTGCGCCGAACCATGGGCGGAATGTGGCCGCCGCCGATGATGTGGATGTGCAGGTGAAACACTTCCTGCCCGCCACCCTTGCCGGTGTTAATGACGATGCGAAAACCTTTATCCAGCCCTTGTTCTATAGCCAGCTTGGGTGCCAGCAACAACATCTTTCCCAACAGCGCCGCATGGCTGCCATCCGCTTCCAGCAACGAATCCAGATGCTGCTTGGGAACCAGCATGAAGTGCACCGGCGCAACGGGGTTAATGTCATGAAAGGCAAATAACTCACCATCCTCGTACACCTTTTTGCTCGGAATTTCGCCGCGCGCGATCCTACAGAAAATACAGTCACCCATGGTCAGTCCTTTTTCCGGCTACCCTTTTCAGCGATTCCTGACACGCCTTCGCGCCGCGCCAGCTCGTTCAGGATATCATCCGCGCTCAAACCATGCTGCGCCAACAATACCATGCAATGAAACCACAGATCGGCGGTTTCATGCACCAGATGCGCATTGTTGCCGCCTTTGGCTGCCAGCACCACTTCGGTGGCCTCTTCGCCGATTTTTTTCAGTATGGCGTCCTCGCCTTTACTATACAGTTTTGCGACGTAAGAGCTATCCGGTTTAGCCTGCTTGCGCGCATGCAGGGTTTGCGTCAGCCGTTGCAAGATGTCATTGTTCATTTTTTATAAATCTCATCAGGTGATTTAAGCACCGTATCGGTTTCTACCCATTGCCCGTTTTTCAAATGGCTGAAAAAGCAGCTTGCACGCCCGGTGTGACAGGCGATACCACCCATCTGTTCCACTTGCAACAGCACCACGTCGCCGTCGCAATCGAGGCGGATTTCCTTTACCCGCTGGATGTGGCCGGATTCCTCCCCCTTGTGCCATAATTTTTTTCGCGAGCGCGACCAGTATACCGCCTCGCCGGCTTGGACGGTGCGCTTGAGTGCCTCGCGATCCATCCACGCCACCATCAGCACACGCCCGGTGGCGGCATCCTGCGCGATGGCGGGCACCAGCCCATCTTCCGCCCAGTTGACTTTGTTCAACCAGCTATCAGTCATAACACCCTTCGGGCAACTGCTGCGTTTAGTAATACTATGTCTAAAAACCGCTCGAAAGCCTCATGCATTAACCCATGATGCTCCAGTCTTTTGCAGCTTTTCTACTCGTCCGGCTTGAACTCGTAACGCTGTGCGAAGGGTTTTCATAGCCGCACCTCGATTCCATGTTGCGCCATGTACTGTTTGGCCTGTTGCACGCTGTATTCGCCATAATGAAAAATACTCGCCGCCAGCACCGCATCCGCACCGCCCAGTTTCACGCCATCCACGAGGTGTTGCAGATTGCCCACGCCGCCGCTGGCTATAACAGGAATTTCAAGCGCTTCGGTAACAGCATGGGTCAGAGCCAAATCAAAACCATTTTTTTGCCCGTCTCGATCCATACTGGTCAACAAAATTTCACCTGCGCCCAGATTCTGCATGTTTCTTGCCCATTCTACCGCGTCCAACCCGGTAGCTTTGCGTCCGCCATGAGTAAACACTTCCCAACGGCCCTGCTCGGTCTGCTTGGCGTCTATCGCCACCACGATGCATTGCGACCCGTAGCGTGCTGCTGCATCGGCCACCAGTTGTGGATTAAGCACCGCCGAAGTATTGATGCTCACCTTGTCAGCGCCCGCATTCAGCAGGTTGCGCACGTCTTCCACCTGGCGCACCCCGCCACCGACGGTAAGGGGGATAAACACCTGTTCGGCCACCTGCTCGATGATTCGAAACAGGATGCCGCGATCATCCGAACTGGCGGTGATGTCGAGGAAGGTAAGTTCGTCCGCGCCCTGTTCGTCGTAGCGGCGCGCGATTTCCACCGGGTCGCCCGCATCGCGCAACTCGACGAAGCTGATCCCCTTGACCACACGTCCGGCAGTGACATCCAGACAGGGGATGATACGTTTAGCGAGCATATCGTGAAGGGAAAAAAGGGCTAAAGGGAAGGGCAAAACCTGCGCCTAAATCTTTATGCCCATTCCCTCCGTAAGCTGATCGGCCAGTGCCTGCGCCGGGGCGAATTCCAGAGTGCCTTCGTAGATGGCACGGCCAGTAATTGCTCCGGTGATACCCTCGGACTGCACCGCGCACAAAGCGCGCACATCATCAAGATTGGTAATGCCGCCGCTGGCGATTACTGGTACATGCAGCGGGCCGGCCAGTTCGACCGTCGCCGGAATGTTCACACCTGACAGCATGCCGTCGCGGCCAATATCAGTGTATATGATGGCTTCCACGCCATAGCCTTCGAAGCGTTGCGCCAAATCGCCCACATCGTGCCCGGTGAGTTTCGACCAACCATCCACCGCCACCTTGCCACCCTTGGCATCCAGCCCCACCATGATGTGGCCGGGAAAAGCATCGCAAGCCTCATGCAGGAAGCCCGGTACTTTCACCGCTGCGGTGCCAATGATGATGTAGGTCACCCCGATGTCTAGATAGCGTTCTATGGTTTCCAGATCGCGGATGCCTCCGCCGAGCTGCACCGGCACGTCCAGCCCTACTGCCTTAATGATACTGCGGACAGCGGCCTCATTTTTCGGCTTGCCGGCAAAGGCGCCGTTCAAATCCACCAGATGTAAACGGCGCGCGCCCTGAGCCAGCCAATGCTGCGCCATGGCAGCAGGGTCTTCGGAAAACACTGTTGCATCTTCCATCACCCCTTGTTTGAGGCGTACGCAATGTCCGTCTTTCAAATCAATCGCAGGAATAATCAGCATGGCAGCATTTAAATATAACGAGAATTAAACAGGATTCCATTTTACAAAATTCCGCAGCAGGGCCAATCCGGCGCTTTGGCTTTTTTCCGGGTGGAACTGCACGGCGAACAAATTATCACGCGCTACGGCGCAAACGAAAGGTTGTGGGTAACAGCTGATAGCCTGCACCAGCGCATCATCCTGCGGTTGCACATAGTAACTGTGCACGAAATAAAACCGCGCGTCTTGTGGAATGCCTTGCCATAAGGGGTGTTCGGAGATACTCCCCCTCCCCAACCCTCCCCCAGAGGGAGAGGGGGCAACCGTCACCTCGCCCTGCGGGCGAGGTGAATTGTTTATTCTCTGCACCTGGTTCCAGCCCATGTGCGGCACCTTCAGCTTGTTGCCCTGAGCATCGCGCAGGTTGTTGGCGAAGCGCACCACCTTGCCAGACAGAACTCCAAGCCCCGGAATATCTCCCTCATCACTATGCTCAAACAACATTTGCAGGCCGATGCAGATGCCCAGAAAAGGCTTGTTACGCGCCGCCTCCAGCACCGCCGCGCGCAGTCCGCGCGCATCCAGTTCGCGCATACAGTCCGGCATCGCGCCTTGGCCTGGAAACACCACACGCGCCGCCTTCGCAACTTCGTGCGGTTCATTAGTCACTACAATGGAAGCATCCGGTGCCACTGTGCGCAATGCCTGCTGCACCGAACGCAAGTTCCCCATGCCGTAGTCTACAACCGCGATATCCACCATGATTATTTGCTGTTTTGCTACAAAACACCCTTGGTAGATGGCATCATCCCTGCCATACGCGGATCAACCTCCAGCGCCACACGCAGGGCACGCCCGAATGCCTTGAACACAGTTTCTGCCTGATGGTGCGCATTGTCTCCCGCCAGATTGTCGATGTGCAGCGTCACCAGCGCGTGATTGACGAAGCCCTGGAAAAATTCGCGCACCAGATCCACGTCAAATTCACCCACATTGGAGCGCATAAAATTCACGTTGAACACCAGGCCGGGGCGTCCTGAAATATCCAGCACCACACGTGACAATGCCTCATCCAATGGCACATAGGCATGTCCGTAGCGGCGCAAACCTTTCTTGTCACCCACTGCCTGGTTGAATGCCTGTCCAAGCGTGATGCCAATGTCTTCGACAGTGTGATGCGCGTCGATGTGCAGATCGCCCTTGGCGATTATTTCCAGATCAACCATGCCGTGACGCACAACCTGGTCGAGCATGTGATCGAGAAACGGCAGGCCGGTGTCGAACTTGGCCTTGCCGCTGCCGTCCAAATCCAGTTTGACGCTAATCTGGGTTTCCAGGGTGTTGCGGGTTACTTGCGCACTACGCATGTTTCGTCCTGAACAAATTAATCCTGAGAAAAGCAGCCGTGGCTAAATTCCATTTTTAGATTGATGAATACTTTCCTGCAACGCCCGGATGAACAGCTCGTTCTCATCCGGCGTGCCCACCGTGACACGCAGGCAGTCAGCCAAGGCAGTGTGTGCACCATTCATGTTCTTGATTAACACGCCGCGTTGCTTCAGCCCCTCAAACACCTTACCGGCGTGTGCCACATGAAACAAAATAAAATTAGCCTCACTCGGATACGCCCGAACATCCACCGTCCCGACCAAGCGCTCGTACAGCCATGCTCGATCCTGCTTGATTTGTTCTGCCTGCTGCAACAGTACGTTGTGGTTCTGTAATAATTTTTCTGCCACCAGTTGCGTCAGCACACCGATATTATACGGCAAGCGCAGCTTTTCCAACTGCGCCAGCCATACCGGACTCCCCGCCAGAAAACCCAGCCGCAAACCGGCCATGCCGAGCTTGGAAAAAGTGCGCATCACCAGCAAATTGGGGTAGCGTGCCAGCATGGGGATGAAGCTGGCGCTGGCAAAAGCGTAATAGGCTTCGTCTACCACCACCAAGCCGGGCGCATCCGCGATAATTTGCGTAATAGCGTCAGCATCGAACAGGTTGCCGCTGGGGTTGTTCGGATAGGCGAGGAACACCAGCGCGGGTTGATGGCACTCCATGGCAGACAGCATGGCAGGCAAGTCCAGCGCGAAATCTTCCGCCAGCGGCACACCGACATACTGCATACCGGCGAAGGCCGCGATCATCTTGTACATCACGAATGACGGCTCGACGCTTAGCAACGTAGCGCCCGGCTTGGCGAGCGCCAGCGCCAACAACTGAATGATCTCATCCGAGCCGTTGCCCAGCAATAATTCCACACCTTGCACTATACCGGCTGCGGCGCGGATTTTTTCTTTCAGGCGCTGTGCCCCGGCATCCGGATAGCGGTTGATGGCGGAGTCCGCCACCAAGCGGGCGATCTCTTCGCGTAGTTGCAACGGCAGCGGATAGGGGTTTTCCATTGCATCCAGCTTAACCATGCCATTGCTGGACGGTACTTGATAGGCACTCAGGGCAAGCACCTCCTCACGGAGCAAGCGCTCGGGCGTTGCAGTAATACATGTGGGATGCATGGGTTATTGGTGCTCGAAAACAGCGGTATTTTATACTAATCACACCGCAGTCTGGGGCAATTCCTGCCAAACGATAAAATTACCCAAAAAACCTCAGATACAAGCCATTGAGCGCACAGAGATGATGCGGATTCCATATGTTGTTGCGCGCAGCCGATAGTTTTTTCCTGTGGCATCTGCGGCGACTACTTATTCTGGAATCAAAAAAACGGGGCGTGGTGCGCCCCGTCGCTTTCAAACCGACCGATCAGTCAAACCGAGAACGATGAGCCACAACCACAAGTTGTGGTGGCGCCCGGGTTTTTGATAACGAACTGCGAACCTTCCAAGCCTTCCTGATAGTCAATTTCTGCGCCAACCAGATACTGGAAGCTCATAGGGTCAATCAGCAACTGCACACCGTTCTTGTTCAAAACGGTGTCGTCTTCATTTGTGACCTCGTCAAATGTGAAGCCATACTGGAAGCCGGAACATCCGCCACCGCTGACAAATACGCGCAGCTTGAGATCGGCGTTTCCTTCTTCATCAATTAATTGCTTTACCTTGTTGGCCGCATTGTCGGTAAAGATCAACGGGTCTTGCATTTCTGTCACTGCATTCATGTTTCGCTCCTAAAAATAATTATTCGGCACTGCTCAGCTTGAACGCCACCACCTTATCCGATTCCGCGTCTGACAAATGAATGAGCCTGCCTTCGACTATGGCGCCCAACTGGATTTCCAGTGTCTTGTAATGAACATCACCTATGACCTTGGCCTTGCTTTGCAGTTCCAAGTACTCAGCCGCATGTGCTGATCCCTCCACCACACCGTTCGCTACAAGGTGTGTCGCTTTGATTTCGCCGTTGACACGCCCATGTTCGCTCAATACCAGTGTGCTGGGCTTGCCCGGTACGGCAATAACGTTGCCATTAACTTCGCCATCTATACGCAACCCGCCGTTGAAGCTGAGATTGCCATCTATCCTGGTCCCAGCACCAATCAATGAATCAATGTTGGTTTGTGGTTTGCTGTGTCGCTTACTAAACATGCTTCCTCCATCTTTCAAGACAGGCTGACATTCTGCTTGGCTTTCGGCTCACTCTCTCCGTTTTCAAAAATCCGTATCTGGACACTCTCGACCGCCATGTCCGGAGGTAACCGGAAACTGTGCTCGATGCGTTGATAATACTTGAAATTAAGCTTATATGCAGCATCTTCAGCCGCCATTTCTTCCTGCGGAAATACTACTACGGATTTTTTTCCGTTTTGCTGCGTATTAACCAGCAATTGCAAATAGCCCTGAAATTCTTTCGCGCGCTGTTGCCCGCTTCGTACCAGCAGCAGGCGATAGCGGTATTCGCCGGGCAATGTATCGTGTTCAATTTTGAAGCGCTGTATGGACAGCTCACCCCCACGCGCGCCGGATAAAGATAAATTCTGAAAAAAAGCCAAGTCTTCCTGAATACGGACATATTCCTCATTCAACACTTTCAGTTGCTTTGATGTTTCAAGATTTGCCGCATGTTCTATTTGTGCCTGCCGCTCATAGGATGCCGTCTGGCTGACCAACTTGGAGTTTTCGTCTTTCAAGGTGGTGATTTGCTCCCTCAGATTGGACAATTCACTCTCTGCCTTCCCACGATGAAAACCGGCAAGCGCCAGGCCGGTATCGTAAGCCCACCATACCGCCCAGCCAGCCAGCAACAAAAAAGGCAATGTGATTGCCCAACGCACATACCACGGCACATGCGGCCGCACTGCCAAGCGTGGCGCTGCTATGCTGAATTTTCGTTTGAATTTGCGCAACACGCTAGGGCATCAATGGAATGTTGATCAATGCTGTGGTTTCGGGTAAGCCGAACATGATATTCATATTCTGCACCGCTTGACCAGCCGCACCCTTGACCAGGTTGTCGATCACCGCCAGCACCACCACGGTATTCCCCTGCTGCGGGCGGTGAACTGCTATGCGACAGTGGTTTGCGCCGCGCACCGAACGGGTCTCGGGGTGGCTGTTGGCAGGCATCACGTCCACAAAAGCTTCGCCACTATAGCGCTGCTCGAAAAGTGCCTGCAAATCCGCATCGCGCTCCATGCGCGCATACAGAGTGGCATGGATACCGCGTATCATCGGTGTCAAATGCGGCACGAAGGTCAGGCCCACCTCGTGCTGCGCTACCCGAGCCAACCCCTGCCTGATTTCCGGCAAATGGCGGTGCCCCGGCACTCCGTATGCTTTGAAATTATCCGCCGCCTCGGAAAACAGTGAGCCGATCTCTGCCTTGCGCCCCGCTCCGGACACACCGGATTTCGCGTCGGCAATCAGCCCGGTCGTGTCCACCAACCCGGCTTCCAGCAGCGGGATAAAGCCGAGTTGCACTGCCGTCGGATAACAACCGGGATTGGCCACCAACCGCGCTTTCCTGATCCGCTCGCGGTTAACCTCCGGCAAGCCATATACCGCTTCGGCGACCAGGTCTGGGCAGGCGTGGATCATGCCATACCATTTTTCCCACGCGGCTACGTCCTGAATACGGAAGTCCGCCGCCAAGTCGATTACCCGCACCCCCGCGTCAAGCAAGGTGCGCGCCTGCTGCATGGCGATACCGTTGGGAGTGGCGAAAAACACTAAATCGCATTGATCCAGATGCGCTTCATCCGGATGGGAAAAACACAAGTCCACATAGCCGCGCAAACTGGGAAACATCTGGCTGACTGGCGTGCCCGCATCGGCGCGCGAGGTAATGGCGTGCAGCTCCGCCTGCGGGTGCTGGGCCAACAAGCGCAACAGTTCTACCCCCGTATAACCTGTACCCCCTACGATGCCGATCTTAATCACATCTTGCTCCCGACCCATCCGATAATTTCCTCGGTCGAATCACTGCTGTCCGGTTAAAAACCGAACAAATTTAATTGGTTATGCATGGGGTCAGGTTCGGAAATGTAACTGCCCCCCGCGAAAGCTTGAGATAGCGGGGTTTTCTCGAAAACGGAGACCGACAATATCTGTAGCAAAGTGTAAAGCGAGGCATCAATTTGTAACTCCTTTTTAACAACGGCAATCAGCACGTAGGTGGCGATGGCGCACCAGATTTGCGTCTTCACCGCATTCTCGCTGTTGCCAATAAAACGTTTGATACGCAGATGCTGCTTGATCCATTTGAAAAACAATTCGACTTGCCATCGCTGCTTGTACAGCGCGGCGATGGTCAACGCGGGCAACGTCGTATTGTTGGTCAGGAACACCAACGTCTTGCCGGTTTCCGGGTCTTTGAAACGGACGCGCCGCAACTGTTCCGGGTAGCCTTTCTGGGTGTAAAAACCATCCAGCGCGATGAGTTGGTCGCAGATTATTCCCGTGCTTCGATCCGCCTTCATCGAGCGCACCCTGTGAGCGTTCATGCCCCGTTTCGCGCGGGTCACGAAGAACGCGCCCGCCTGGTGGAGCGCGAACAGCCTGGCGAAGTCGAGGTAGCCACGATCCATCACATAAAACGCCCCCGCTTCGATGGGCAAAGTATCCAGAACGTTGACATCGCCCATCTTGCCGTCGGAAATGTGGATGAATGCCGGGATGTTGCCGCGCAAGTCCAGCAGCGTATGCATCTTGACCGCCGCTTTGGTAGAACGAAACGGCGCCCATGGAAAAAGCGACAGGCACAGGTCGATGGTCGTCGCATCCAAGGCGTAGACCGTGTTGTCGAGATCGATGCCAAAGCTGTCCTTGCAATAAAGCTTGCGCGCACGGCGGATAAGCACCATCGCCAAGTCTTCCCATATATGCCAGTCGCGCCCTTCGTTGGCATCGGCCAGCGTCGAACGTTTGACTGGCGTGCGAAAGCCCATGCCGTAAAGCTTCTTCTGGTTGGACAGCAAACAGATTTCGATGTCGCGCAGACTCTCGCGATAAGTCAGTTGCGCGAAGGCCATGGCGCGGAATTGCTCGGTGCAATTCAAGACGCGCACGCCGGAATCGCCGCCACGGCGCTCGACAATTCGCGCGAAGCTGGTCCACGGCACAAACTCCATGAGTTGCGCGAACAACGTCTTGCCCAAGTTCATAGCTCACCTCCAGAGAAATTGATCTCTGGAAGTTACTCGAACCTGAATGTGAGAAAACTGATTTCAAATCGGCACCAAAATATTTTCTCTGTAACCCGCATAAATACTGGGCTTCACGCTGTCGATACCCAATTTAACCGGACACCAGTGCGGTCGAATAATACATTGGAAATGGAAAAGCCGCCCGAAGGCGGCTTTTCCCAACACTCCCAGCCAGCCCTTCCTCAGGGACAAGCTTAGCGCTTGGAGAATTGTTTGCGGCGGCGCGCCTTGCGCAAACCGACTTTTTTACGTTCAACTTCACGCGCATCGCGAGTAACTAGGCCTGCTTTGCTCAAGGTGGGCTTCAGGCCTGCGTCGTAATCTATCAGTGCGCGGGTGATGCCGTGACGCACCGCACCGGCCTGGCCGGATTCGCCGCCCCCGAACACGTTCACCATGATGTCGAACGTGTTGAGCATATCGGTCAGTTGTAGCGGCTGACGCACTACCATGCGACCGGTCTCGCGGGAGAAAAACACATCCAGCGGCTTATCGTTCACCACGATATTACCGCTGCCTGGTTTCATGAACACACGCGCTACCGCGCTCTTGCGTCGGCCGGTTCCATAATTATAATTTACGCTCATATTTATGCTTTCAACAATTCGATGGGTTTGGGTTGCTGTGCAGCATGCGGATGCTCTGCACCGCCATAAATCTTCAGCTTGCGCAACATGGCGTAGCCGAGCGGTCCTTTCGGCAACATGCCTTTTACCGCTTTTTGCAGCACGCGGTCTGGGTGGCGTTTCTGCAACTTGGCGAAATTTGTGGTGTAAAGCCCGCCGGGATAAGTGGTATGACGGTGGTAAACCTTGGCTTCCGCCTTGTTTCCGGTCACACGCAATTTGCTGGCATTGACCACAACAATAAAGTCACCCGTATCAACGTGTGGTGTAAAGATCGCCTTGTGCTTGCCGCGCAGGCGCGCCGCGATCTGGCTGGCCAAGCGGCCTAGCACCTTGTCTGCAGCATCCACCAGAAACCAATCTTGCTGGACTTCATGGGGTTTAGCCGAAAATGTTTTCATGATATTTCCTAAAACAGTGTAACTAGTAAATCTTGAGGGGCGCGAATTTTAAGCCAGATGGCAGTCCTCTGTCAAACAAACAATTTTGCCCCTACTAAGCTGCCACCATAACCGACTCTAAAATTTTCACTGCCACGCCAAACTTATTATTTCGATTTTCCACCCGAATAGCTTCCCCTTGGCACTTGAGCTTTAAATTGCCCCCTTGGTTGCCAAACTCAATAATAAAGCCAATCCGTTGCCCAAGGTCAAAAGTTGTATTTGCCTCAAAATACACACCCGACACACTAATATTTCGCGTTACGTCATCAGCAGTTGCCATGCTGACCGGAAGCGAAACATAGACTCGCTCCTCTTTTCTCCGCTCTTTTCTCTCATTATTGTTTAACAATTAAGCACTCCCCATCACTATAAATTTTAGCCGCAATTTTTTAATAGTGAATGTTCGGGAGCTGGAAACGGATGAGAAGTTGACCGGCAGGCCAAGATGCTTGAAGCTCTCTAAACTACACACGCTGACGCCTAGCGGCTGGTTTGAGCACATTACTTCGTCTCTCTGTCGTTGATGCAACCCGCTTCGTAAAGAACAAGTTCTGAGGCGTGTGTGAATTTCCTTAAACCCTAAGCCTACCCTTGTTCGACAATGCAACCAACGCTTCCCATCATCTTCCTTGGAAACCAGGCTGAATGGAAAATCTCGGTTGAATTACTGTGTGGGCGAATACTAAAAGATGGAGCAAAGCCGGTCAAAGTACGTTTCTCCCTTTTTCATAGTAAAAACCTCCTACAAAACAAAACCGCTTGTCAGGCCTTATACTATTGACATTGTTATCTTGCATTGAATCCAAGATGATCCGCTGGCCTCAATTAACAACCCAACGCCAGTACGTCCCGCGCTTTGCGGATGGTATTTGACCAAAAAAAAAGCGACGCTCTGGTCGCTTTTTTCGTTTGCTGAAAAGAGCGCTTATTTGACAATCGCTTTCAGCTCGCCCTTGGCATACTTAACAGCAATGGCTTCCAGCGAGACCGCCTTGATCTTGCCTGCCTGTCCAGCGGAACCGAAGGCTTCGAAGCGTGCCTTGCAGATTTCCTTCATGGCCTTGGTGGTAGCCGCAAGGAACTTGCGCGGATCGAAGTCCTTGGGATTCTCCGCCAGGTAGCGGCGTGTTGCCCCGGTGGATGCCATGCGCAGGTCGGTATCGATGTTCACCTTGCGCACGCCGTGCTTGATGCCCTCGACAATTTCCTCGACCGGTACGCCGTAAGTTTGGCCCATTGCGCCGCCATATTGGTTGATGATCTTGAGCCATTCCTGCGGCACCGAGGAGGAACCGTGCATCACCAGATGGGTGTTGGGTATCTTGGCATGGATTTCCTTGATGCGGGAAATCGCCAGCACGTCGCCGGTGGGCGGGCGGGTAAATTTGTATGCGCCGTGGGAAGTGCCGATGGCTATGGCGAGAGCGTCAACGCCGGTGGCTTTGACGAATTCTGCCGCTTCGGTCGGATCGGTCAGCAGTTGATCCATGGTCAGCGCGCCTTCAGCGCCGTGGCCGTCTTCCTTCTCGCCATGTCCGGATTCCAGCGAGCCGAGGCAGCCCAGTTCGCCTTCGACGGAAACGCCCACGGCATGGGACATTTCCACCACCTTGCGTGTGACATCCACGTTATATTCAAAACTGGACGGGGTTTTCCCGTCAGTCATCAGTGAACCGTCCATCATTACACTGGAAAAACCGGAGCGGATTGCCTGGATGCAAACAGCCGGGGAAGCGCCATGATCCTGGTGCATTACCACCGGAATGTGCGGATAGGCTTCCACGGCGGCTTCGATGAGATGGCGCAAGAATGCCTCGCCCGCATACTTACGCGCACCGGCGGAACCTTGCATGATCACCGGGCTGTTGGTTTCGTCAGCCGCCTCCATAATGGCCTTGACCTGCTCCAGATTGTTGACATTGAACGCGGGCAGGCCGTAGCTATTTTCCGCAGCATGATCGAGAAGTTGACGTAAAGATACGAGTGCCATTTGTTCCTCCTTATTTAAAGTCAGTTGGTGGTCGTTAGACGTTAGTTGTTAGTTGGCGTTGTCCGCTGATGAAACTACTAGCCATTCGACTAAGCTGGCAAACAACGCCAGCAAAGTCGCTGGTTATGCGCGGGTTGTTTTAACTACCGACTAACGACCAACGGCTAACAACTACATTTATCTTTTGTGGTCTCCAACGCGCATAATCTTCATCGTGTTGGTATGTCCCGATTTACCCATCGCTTCACCAATAGTCATCACCACCATATCACCGTCTTTCACCAAACCCAACTCCACGAGTGTTGCCTCAATTTGGCGCCATTCTTCCGACTGCCCCCTTGCTTTTGAATGGAATGCGATGGGATGCACGCCGCTGAATAAGGTCACCTTGCTCAACGTATCCTGCAGCGGGGTCAGCGCAAAAATCGGTACACCGGCATTCACGCGTGACATCCACAACGGAGTCGAGCCGGATTGAGTCAAGGCAATAATGGCCTTCACCTTGAAATGCGACGCGGCAAACAGCGCAGACATGGCAATGGACTGGTCAATACGGGTAAATTTTTGTTGCACAATGCGTCGGTCAAACACATTATCTTCCACCTCTCGCTCGGCCTTGAGGCAGATGCGCGCCATGGCTTCGATGGTTTCCACCGGGTAGTCGCCTACCGCCGTTTCTGCCGAGAGCATCACCGCATCCGTGCCGTCCAACACGGCGTTGGCCACATCGGAAACTTCCGCACGGGTCGGAATCGGGCTGGAAATCATCGACTCCATCATTTGCGTGGCAGTAATCACCAGCCGATTTTTTGCGCGCGCCATTTTGATCATGCGCTTTTGCAAGCCGGGCACGGCTGCATCGCCGACTTCCACGCTCAAATCGCCGCGCGCCACCATGATGGCATCGGACGCATCGATGATGTCGCTCAATGCCGGAATTGCCTCGGCACGTTCGATCTTGGCCATTAGCAGGCTCTTGCCGCCCGCCGCGTGCATCAGCTCGCGCGCCAGGCGCATATCATCGCCGTTGCGCGGGAACGACACCGCCAGGTAGTCCGCTTTGATCATCGCGGCGGTCTTGATATCTTCCTTATCCTTGTCAGTCAACGCTGGCGCAGTCAGGCCGCCGCCCTTGCGGTTGATGCCCTTGTTGTTCGACAGTACGCCGCCGCGCACCACCCTGCAAATTATCTCGTGGCCTTTGACTTCGACGACATCGAATTCCAGCATGCCGTCGTTGAGCAACAGCACCGAACCCTTGCTGACATCCTTGGCCAAGTCTTTGTAATCCAGCCCGACGCGTTCCTGATTACCCAACCCATCCAGCGCGGCATCGAGAATGAAAATGTCGTCCTTGTGCAGGACGATTTTGTCGTTCTCAAACTTGCGCACGCGGATTTTCGGGCCTTGCAGGTCGGCCAGGATGCCCACAGTGCGGCCTACTACTGCTGCTGCCGCACGCACCTTTTCGGTACGCGCCATATGGTCTTGCACGGAGCCGTGCGAGAAATTCATGCGCACCACATCCACACCGGCACGGATCATATCCTCCAGCACTTTCGGGTCACTGGAGGCAGGCCCCAGCGTTGCAACTATTTTGGTTCTACGCAGCATGAATTGTTATCCCCCGCTGCAATTGCAACCGCAGCCGGATTCCTTTTTCATTGCACGTTGTTCCAGAATATCCACTGCCGGCAATTTCTTGCCTTCGAGGAATTCAAGGAAGGCGCCGCCAGCGGTGGAGATGTAAGACACCTTGTCATAGATACCGTACTTCTGGATTGCGGCGATGGTGTCGCCGCCACCCGCCAGGGTGAAGGCTTTGGTTTCTGCAATCGCCATGGCGATTTTCCTGGTGCCTTCGCCGAACTGGTCGAACTCGAACACGCCGACCGGGCCATTCCAAACCACCGTGCCGGCCTTCATGATGATGTCGGCCAACTCTTGCGCTGATTTGGGGCCGATGTCGAAAATCATTTCATCGTCCGTCACTGTCGCGGCGTCTTTAAGCACCGCCGGTTCGTTGGCGTCAAATTTTCTCCCTACCACCACGTCCACAGCAATCGGAATGGTTGCGCCACGGGCAGACATTTTTTTCATCAATGCTTGCGCGGTGGGCACCAGATCATCTTCGCACAGCGACTTGCCGACATTTTTGCCCGCAGCCTTGAGGAAAGTATTGGCAATGCCGCCGCCAACCACCAATTGTTCGCATTTTTCCGACAGGCTTTCCAATACGGTCAGCTTGGTGGAAACCTTTGAGCCGCCGACAATAGCAACCATCGGGCGCACCGGGCTGAGCAGCGCCTTGGTCAACGCTTCCAACTCCTCCACCAGAAGAATCCCAGCCGCAGCGACGGGTGCGAATTTTGCTACACCGTGTGTCGAAGCTTCAGCGCGGTGTGCAGTGCCAAACGCGTCCATCACAAACACGTCGCACAATGCGGCATATTTCTTGGCCAATTCATCGGCGCTTTTCTTTTCGCCCTTGTTGAAACGACAGTTTTCCAGCAATACCAATTCGCCTTCCGCAACATCGAAGCCACCCTCTACCCAATCCTTGATCAGGCGCACTGGCTTGCCCAGTTTTTTGGCGATGACATCCGCTACCGGTTTAAGCGAGTTTTCTTCGGAATAAACGCCTTCTTCGGGGCGGCCCAAGTGGGAAGTCACCATCACACGCGCTCCGGCTTTTAGGGCGAAATTAATCGTCGCCATCGAAGCGGTGATACGCGCATCGGAGGTTACCTTGCCGTCTTTGACGGGCACATTTAAATCGGAGCGGATCAGGACGCGCTTGCCCTTGAGCCCCAGGTCGACCATTTTGATCACAGACATGATTTTTCCTTTGACATACTTAATGAATTGCATAGTGACAGGCCACTCGACCCACCCACCTGTTTGGCGGGTTACGCTACGCTAGCCCACCCTACGCGATGTGACGGACCAAGCGCATCAGGTTGCATGTATAGCCATACTCATTGTCGTACCACGCAACAATCTTAACGAAAGTAGGATCGAGGGCAATTCCGGCATCGGCATCAAACACGGAAGGCTGGGAGCAGCCACGGAAATCAGTAGCAACCACTTTTTCATCCGTAAAACCCAACACGCCTTTCAGCGGACCGCTTTCGGAAGCCGCCTTCATTGCCGCAACGATTTCGGCGTAAGTAGCCGGCTTGTTCAATTCACATGTCAGATCAACCACGGATACGTCAGATGTCGGCACGCGGAAAGCCATGCCAGTCAGCTTCTTATTCAACTCGGGTATCACCACACCCACCGCCTTGGCCGCGCCAGTGGAAGAAGGAATGATATTTTCCAGAATCCCTCGTCCGCCGCGCCAATCTTTGTTGGACGGGCCATCAACTGTTTTTTGAGTTGCGGTTGCCGCGTGTACTGTCGTCATCAAACCGCGCTTGATGCCGAAGTTGTCATTCAATACCTTGGCGACCGGTGCCAGGCCATTGGTCGTGCAAGAAGCCGCCGAGACGATTGCATCGCCCTTGTAGGTGTCGTGGTTCACTCCATACACGAACATCGGAGTGTCATCCTTGGAAGGTGCGGATTGAACGACTTTTCTGGCGCCCGCAGTAATGTGCTTCTGGCAGGTTTCCTTGGTGAGGAAGAAACCGGTGCATTCAATTACGATGTCCGCGCCCACTTCGTTCCACTTCAGATTAGCAGGATCTTTTTCTGCGGTCAGGCGTATCCTTTTGCCGTTCACCATCAGATTGTTTCCGCTCACGGATACATCGCCTTTGAAGCGGCCATGCACTGAGTCATACTTGAGCATGTAGGCCAAGTATTCTGGTTCAAGCAGGTCATTGATGGCGACGACTTCCATTTCGGGAAAATCCTTTATGGCAGCACGGAACACCATGCGCCCAATACGTCCGAATCCATTAATACCGATTTTAATTGCCATTATTCTCTCCCGAAATTTATGTAAAAATATTTACAGGCTGGCAGGGTGTGAACAGTCTTAATCGTGCCCACCCTACAGTACGCTTTTAACGGCCTTCACCACGTTGCGGCTGCGAAACAGCTTTTCTCAACCGATAACTTTCTTTACCGTCGCAACCACGTTGTCCACAGTAATGCCGAAATACCTGAACAGCTCCGGTGCAGGTGCGGATTCGCCGAAGCAATCCATGCCTACTGCCGCACCATCCAAGCCCACATATTTGTACCAGCCGCCCGTCACGCCCGCTTCAACCGACACGCGCTTTACGCCCTTGGGCAAGACGCTGTCCTTGTAGGCCTGCTCTTGCTTGTCGAACACGTTCGTGGATGGCATGGACACTACGCGCACATTAATGCCTTCGGAAGCAAGCGTTTTTTGCGCTTCCATCGCCAACGCAACTTCGGAACCTGTCGCGATCAACACGGCTTGGAGCTTCCCCGCAGCTTCCGACAACACATAAGCACCCTTGCGGATATTGGCGATTTGCACCACATCGCGTTTTTGGAAGGCCAGATTCTGGCGGCTGAAAACCAGGCTGCTTGGGCCGTCCTTGCGCTCGACTGCGGCAGCCCACGCAATGGCGGATTCGACTGTGTCGCACGGGCGCCACACTTCCATATTGGGGATGTAGCGTAAAGTGGCGGTCTGCTCGACCGGCTGGTGTGTCGGACCGTCCTCGCCTAATCCAATAGAGTCGTGGGTGAACACGTAAATCACGCGCTGCTTCATCAAGGCCGACATGCGCAATGCATTGCGCGCATATTCCGAAAACATTAGGAAGGTGCCACCGAACGGCAGGAAACCGCCATGCAGCGCCATGCCGTTCATGATGTGCGCCATGCCGAATTCGCGCACCCCGTAGCTGATGTAGTTGCCGTTACTCTTGCCGCGGATATGTTTGCAGCCCGTCCAGTTGGTCAAGTTGGAACCGGTCAGGTCTGCCGAACCGCCGAGGAATTCCGGCAATACCGGGGCCAGTGCGTTGATGGCGTTTTGCGAAGCCTTACGCGTGGCGATGGTTTCGGCCTTTTCATTAATTGCCGCGATTACCCCGTCAATATGAGCCGGCCAGTTGAAAGGTAAATCGCCCTTCATGCGACGCACGAATTCGGCGGCTTCCTTTGGGAATGCGGTACGGTACTCGACAAACTTGTTGTTCCACAGTTTTTCCAGACCTGCGCCCTTGGTACGCGCATCCCAGGCTTCATACACATGCGCGGGAATTTCGAACGGCGGATATTTCCATCCGATGTGCTCGCGCGTGGCCGCCACTTCGACATCGCCCAGCGCGGCGCCATGCACGTCATGGGTGCCGGACTTGTTGGGAGAGCCTGCACCGATAATCGTCTTGCAGCAAATCAGTGTGGGTTTGTCGGTAACTGCCTTGGCGGCGTTGATTGCGGCGTTGATCGCTTCCGGGTCATGCCCTTGCACTCCGGGAATAACATGCCAGCCGTAAGCCTCGAAACGCTTGGGCGTATCGTCGGTAAACCAGCCATCCACATGGCCGTCAATCGAGATGTCGTTGTCGTCCCAAAATGCAGTCAACTTGCCCAGGCCCCAAGTTCCAGCCAGCGCGCAAGCCTCGTGTGAGATGCCTTCCATCATGCAACCATCACCCATGAACACGTAGGTGTGGTGGTTTATGATCTCGTGGCCGGGGCGATTGAATTCCGCAGCCAGCAATTTTTCAGCCATCGCCATACCCACCGCATTGGTTATGCCCTGGCCGAGCGGGCCACCGGTGGTTTCCACTCCAGGTGTGTAGTTATATTCAGGATGGCCCGGGGTCTTGGAATGCAACTGGCGGAAGCGCTTTAATTCTTCAATCGGCAAATCGTAACCAGACAAATGCAGCAACGCGTAAACCAGCATCGAACCGTGTCCGTTGGACAGCACAAAACGGTCACGGTCGGGCCATTTTGGATTGGCAGGATTGTGGCGCAGATGGTAATTCCACAATACTTCGGCGATCTCTGCCATGCCCATCGGCGCGCCCGGGTGGCCGGAATTCGCTTTTTGCACGGCATCCACCGCCAGCATGCGAATCGCGCCGGTTATGTCATTAAACTTGGGGGGAGTTACATTGCGAGCTGCGGACATATTTCCTGGCCTCCTGAACATCCCTGAACGGGCTGTATGTTGAACTGTAATATCTTTGAAAGGTTGGCAATTATGCCGCACCGCCCTGTTTTGGGCAACTCTCTGCATACCTCGCTGCAACTTTTTCCAAATAAATGAGCATGAGGCACTTGCGTACTATCAATATGAAATCGTTCATCAAGTCACCCTGCACCGCATTAGATGTTTTGACTTGGATCAAGCAAAATATTATTGTTTTACATTTTGGTATAATTTCCGCATTTCAATTCACCAACTTTAAGGTAGTGCAAATGAACCGAACAATTGCGAATCTCACGCTTGGTTGTGCCATTCTCTGCTTTAATTCTGCTGCTTACGCTGCCACCGAACAGGATGCGGCGGCGGCTGCCCGCCGTGGCGACTTCGCAGCCGCAGCAGTATCCTACGAGCAGCTCGTTGCAATGAATCCGACATCCGTGGCGCTACGCCTCGAACTTGCCGATGCTCTCGCGAAAAATCGCCAGTGGAATCGTGCAGTCAGTGAATACGAGGCCATACTCAACCTCCAACCAGAAAACACCGAAGCCGTACTTGGCATCGGCACATTGCGCCGCTGGCAGGGAAATACCGGCAAGGCAAAGCGCGCTTACGAAAAGGCGCGAGCGCTGGCTCCACAGAACCCCGACGGCTCGCTTGGGCTGGCCGCCACCTATGTCCTCGACCACGATTACGTCAGCGCTGACGAACTCTATGCACAGGCCGAACAGACATGGCCGAAAGACAGCGGCGTGCAACAAGCGGTCAATGGCTTCCGCAGCCTGCGCAAACCGCGCCTCTACCTTTTCTGGGAAAATGACCTCTCGTTCGAGACGCGGCAGGTTGGCGCTATCACACCCTTTGATTCACGGGAGGAAATCGGTGCCGAACTGCAGGAGGAAAACCGTTTCACAGTTGGGCCCGTCAACACCAAAATCTACTCCCGCAACGACAAAAAACTTTTCTACACACACTACTTCGGGCTCAACCATACGCTCGACTTCTCGGCGCGCGCTTCCCAATATCAGTACAACGTGCCTAACACTGCGCTCGATTACGCCAGCATCGATACTTACGAGGAATATCGCGGCCGCTACACGATACAGTTCAAACCTGAACATGTGTTTGCCGTGCGCTATACGCTACGCCCGACGAAACTCAAACTCTCCCAGAGCAGTTTTACTGCCCACAAGATCGAGGGGGAATTCAACTCGCAATGGGATCCGCGCTTCTCCACCATGTTCGGCGGCGGCTGGCTGCGCGACCTGGACGGCAACGCCACCAGCATCTCGCAGCTCACTGATCGCAGCCTGATCAAGTTTGGATTCCAGTGGGATAAAACAAATCGCTTGAGCCTGGGCGCGAAATATATTACCAATCCCGATCTCGACAATTCCTTGAGCTCCACTATCATCGGCGAAGGCAGCTACTCGCTCACCGACACTTGGTCTGCGCTTGGTCGCTACCGTTCAGATGACTATAAGACCGGCTCTGACCAGACGAGCTTCTATGTTGGCGCACGCTTCGTACCCGACAACCACTGGTGGAGCGAGTTTGGTCTGAAACACGCCGAACGCGGTACCGCAAGCGGCAACTATGGGCTGGCCTCGATTATCTATCGCTTTTGATAACGGACATGTGGGCGCGTCTCCTTCTCGCCTTATTCGCGCTCAGTGCAACATTCCCTGGCGCTGCAGCCGAAAAAACGCTCGCCGAGCTTGAGCAGGCGGCGATTGCCAGCCCGAACTCGTCCGAGGCATGGGATCGTTACGGCTTGTCGCTCGCCCACGCGCGCCGTTTCAAGGAGGCTCAGGAAGCGCTAAACCACGCGCTGCGTTATGCGCCGCCAAATAATAAGCCTATCCTGCATCACCTCGCCCTCGTCCACGCCTGGAGCGGTAATTACAAGGAGGCCACGCGCCGCTATAGCCAACTCCTGCAACGTTTCCCGCACGATACTGCAATCCGCATCGATTACGGCCAGTCACTTGCATGGGATCGGCGCTATGACGAGGCTACCACGCAGTACAAAGAAGTTCTTGAAAGCGAGCCGCGCAACGTCGAGGCGCTACGCCACATGGGTGTGCTCGAAGCGTGGCAGGGACGCTACGGTGAAGCGCTGGGCCAGCTGGAACGCGGGCTCGCGATTGATCCGCAAAATCCGAAACTTGTCGCCGACCATGCCGAGGTACTAACCTGGAAGGGCGATCTGGCGGAGGCAGCGAAAGCCTACGAAACCCTGATACAGCTTAACCCGGAAACAGCAGACCACTGGCTCAAGCTTGCCCAGGTATATGCCTGGCATGGCCGCACTCGTCAGGCGCGTGAAAGTTACGAACAGGTGCTTAGCCTAAATCCGGGCAACATCGATGCGTACATCGGGATCGCACACGTCTATCTCGACAATCACCAATACGCCGAGGCCTATAAGGTGCTGCGCGAGGCGTTGCACCGCTTCCCCAACGATCCACGCCTCGCCAAGGAGCTGTCAGCGCTGGCTGCAAAGCAGTCGCTGAGCCTCGACGATATGGTCGAGTTGATCGAACCACTGATTTTCGTGGCGATCCTGCTCGTGCTCGCACGCCACATCTGGCGCTACCGTCGCGTGCTGCGCCGTCGGCATCTCGCGGTGCGTGTGCTGCTGCCTGCGCTGCCGGCGCTGGCGCTGCTGATCGTCGTTGTCTACATCTTCGTGCTGCTCGGCGGCGCATACTATCGTGAGGCTTCGGCTGCGACGCAACTGCTTGAGCTTGTGGCGCTCGGCGCATTGCTTGTGCTCACCCTGACCCTGGTCTGGTTGCTGCGTTTCGAACGGCCACAGCGCCAGCAAAAGGTGCTCGCTATCGGTGCACACCCCGACGATATCGAATTCGGCTGCGGCGCCACGCTGCTAAGGCTGCGTGAGGAAGGAGCCAAGACCTATGGCCTGGTGCTCACCATCGGCGAACGCGGCCACAACGAATCCGCTGCAAGCCAGGTACGCATTGAAGAGGCTCGCGCTGCGGCGCGCGTGATCGCGCTATCCGACATCGCGTTTCACAACTTTCCGGATACGAACCTGCACGAGCACAAGGAAGCAATCCGCGTGGCTATCGAAGAAGCTCTCGCGCGCTGGCAGCCGGATATCATCTTCACGCACAACAGCCACGATGTGCACACCGATCACCGCACCGTGTTCGATGCCACGCTTGAAGCAGCACGCGGGGCGTATACTATATTGTGCTATGAAAACCCCAACACACCACCGGCGTTCCACCCCGGATACTTTATCGACGTGAGCGGCTATATCGAGGACAAGATAGCGGCGCTGGCGCACCACAAGACCCAGATGGGCAAGACATACGCCGATTCCGCCGTAATCCGTGCCACGGCCAGCTTTCGTGGCAATCAGATGCGCGTGCAGCTTGCTGAAGGATTTGAAGCGGTGCGTGTGCTGGAAAAGGCATCCGGAGCATGAAGCACAGGCTCTTCTGCTCGCTGCTCGCACTGCTTGTTCCCGCGACTGTATTGGGTGCCGATATTACCGTACCCCGTTTGAACGGCGACATGATCCTCGATGGGCGCTTGGAAGAGCCGATGTGGCGCATTGCGGTACGCTTGCCATACACTGCGTTTACGCGCTGGGTCGCCAACACCTATGACAAGGATCCAACCGATTTCCATCTGCGGTTTTTTCATGACAGTCGCACGCTCTATGTGGCGCTAGTGTCTTATGATCGCTACGTAGAAGCCGATGCCGCGCCCGAGAATTCGGACGGGCTTTATTCCTTTTCCGTGGCAACACGCGATGGCAAATTACAGCATTACCGCCTGCGCTGGTCGGCGAATCCGCCGCAAGCTGGCGGCGAGATGCTCGATCCTGGGAAGTGGGGTGCGCGCCTGCGCGGGCCGTTCGCGGAACCGGCGCGCCCGGGCGGTGGCTATGTGTTCGAGTTTGCCATACCGCTCGCGGCCCTCGGCTGGCAACCGGGCAACACCATCCCGGTTAATATTATCGTACACGACCACGATGGCAGACCCTCCGCGCAGTACCAAACTCCAGGTGCGGAATTCGCGCGCTTCGCTTGGGGCAGCCTCGACAACGAGAATCGTGCCAGCTACCGCACGCTCTATCTTGCGCCTTGAGGCAACCCCGTCGCATCGGCGCCCGGATTAGCTGCACGTACCGCCTCGGCGAGTGCCCTCCAGTGTGACGTTGACATCTGTTTCGCCGGGGTGATCCAAAGCTGCGTCGCCCCGCCTTCCTGCGACGAGCGCAACGCGCGCGCGAACTCATTGCTGGAGATATAACCAAAGCTATCCCACAAGCCAATAGACAAATAAAACTTGTCGGCGCCAAATTCGTCATCAAGGTAGGCCGCCACACGTGCACTGCGCTCTGGCGGTTCACCTTCTATCGCGAAGTAATCCCACGCCACGAACTCATCGACGTGCGGTGCGAGCAGGTGGTAATCCTGGCCGTTTTCCACCGAGTTGCGCATGACATCGCCGCGGCTCACCTTTACGTCCAGCGCGAATTTCTTGCCGTGGGAGTGCACGGCCTGCCCGAGGCGCGAGGCGACGGATGCCACCTGGCGCGAGCGCCACTTCCCGATGATGGGGTCGAGGTGATCGATCCTGCCGCTGACGTTACGCGGCCAGTCGCTTCGACCCGTCGCCTTCTTGAACGCCAGCAGACAGCGATCGTCATAACAATGCCTGTCGTAGAAGAGCTCGGTTAACGCCACAGTGTCTGCCTTGGTCGTGGCCGCCAGCGCCTCGGTTGCACTCGCCAGATGATTCCCCGCCGCGCCCTCGGCCAACTCGGTCGAACAAATGATATCTTTGCTGCGCTTGCCATCTAGGTCAAGCGCTGCTGCTGCGGGATAGCGTTCCAGATAGCGCGTCCCGAAGACGTCTAGAATTGCGGTCGTACGATAGCCACGCTGGTTTAGCGCCGTGAGCGTGTGCTCCAGCATGTCGGTGTCAGCAGCTACCTGCGCCGGGCTCCACCACAACTCGTTGCCGGGCCAGCGAAAGTATGTCCAGTCGGCGCGCCCGGCCGATACCGCCACCCGGTTTACGTAGCGCGCTTCGGGGATGGCAAGCAGATTTTCATAGGCGTCACGCCAGTTGCGCCAGGCATCGAAGTGGATTGCGACCGCTGTCGTACCGGACTGGCGCGCGAGTGAGATGTAGGGCTGAGGCACCTCCGTCGGGCCGCGCGCGTCGCGTGTCCCCCACCAGTAGCCAACACCCAGCGCTACTGCCGTGACTGTTGCCAGCACAATGGTATAACCCGCCCAACTCTTCATGACCGCTGTTAGCGCGATGGCGTAACCCGCCCAACCTTTGCGTTGCTCTTCGGCCTGCGCACGCATATCACGCCGCTCCAGCTTGTGCCATGCCTCATCGTGAGTGCGCGCCTCTGCCCAGATCGAATACAGCACGATAGCGTTGTAAAAATAAGAAAAGAAAATCAACAGCGAAGCGTACGGCAAATATAGCAGGTCGCGCGGAGTCTTGTCGAGCAGGATGGCCACCACTGCGGCCGCGGCCAGGAAACCTAGGCCGAGATAAGCAATCAACTCGTAGGCGTAAAGACTGAACTGCCCCTGCCACCATACAAACGGCAGCAACAGCAATGCCAGCACCTGCGCCACCGGAATCGCGATCATGTTGAAGGCATTGAAAGCGAGAAATGGCCCAAACCAGCCGTAACGCGGGTTACCCACCAGATCGCGGTGCATGCGCAAGATTTTGATGTAGCTCCGCAGCCAGCGCACGCGCTGCTTCCATAACGCCGCGAGCGTGCCTGGACACTCGGCCAGCACACGCGCGGAGGCGCCATAGACCACACGCACGCCGTGCCGCTTGAGACGTAGCGTCACCTCCAGGTCTTCGCCCCATACCTGGCGGAAGCCGCCAATCTGCCGCAGCGTTTCGGTGCGCACCAGGCCAAGGTTGCCGGAGATGATCTGCAACACGCCGATGCGCGACAATGCACGGCGTACAAAGCCGGTGCCGATATGCGAGGTGATAACCAGCATTTTCTGCAAGGGGCCGTGAGGCACGAGCACGGTGTCATTGCCGCTCACTGCGCCAATGCCGGGGTCGACGAAATAGGCTGTGCCATTGCGTATCGTATTGGGCTCAAACAGCGAATCTGCGTCTGTAAAGAGCACAATCTCCCCACGTGCCTGTGCGAGCCCAAGGTTGAGTGCCGAGGCCTTCCCGCCGTTTTCCTTCTTGATATAGTGCAATCGCGGATCAGCAAGCAAAGCTTGTAGCTCGGCCTCGGTGCGGTCGGTTGAGCCATCATTAATGACGATCACTTCGAAATCAGGATAATCCGAGTCGAGCATCGATTGCAGGCTCACAGCGATTGTCCTCTCCTCGTTGTATGCTGGAACAAGGACACTCACCGACGGCGTGTAGTGCTGCACCCGCGCACGTTGTATCAACCGCCGCTCCCAGAACGGGTAACTCAAAGCCAGCGGGTAATATGCGAGCGAGACCAGCCCGAAATAGAAGCAGACGGCGCCGAAAAAGAAAAAGGCCAGGAGCGCGCCGTCAACGATCATCCGCGATGTCCCTGCCGCACCAATTCCACCAGCACGTCAAACACCGCAGGTGCCTTGAGCGCATGCGCCCCGATGCGGGCGTTGATTTCGAGCAGCCTAGGGACACCGTCTTGCCCTCGGCGGATATCCATGTCGATAGGCCCGGTCAGTGCGAGAGCACGCGCGGTGTTTTCGGCGAGCGTCAAAACATCTGTAGCCTCGACGGCTTTTACCTCGATAGCGTTGCCGACACGACCCTCCTTGAGCAGGGTCTTCTCGAACACCTGACACATGATCAGGCGCTGTGGCATGTCCGGGTGACGTACCAACAATACATCGTACTCGACACCGTCCATGAATTCCTGCCAGATCGGGTCCGACACCGCTGGCACCACACCTGGGCCGTCATGCACGACAACACCGCGTCCACCACGCCCGACACGTGGCCGCGAGACCAGGGGAAAGCCGAGAGCACGCACCGCCGGATCGTCTGCATTGCCCACGGCACTCGCCGGCACGGTAATTCCGCGCGCATGTAAAGCCTGCGCCGTCTCCCACTTGTCTTGGCAGATACGCACTGCTGCCGGGTCTGATATGAATACTGCTACCCCTTGCGCGCGCAGCTCCGCAGCGAGTTCGGCCACTATCACCAGTTCCTCAGCCACAGTCGGAAACAGCCAGCCGATACGGTGCTCGCGTATCAGGCTGCGCACCATGTCAGGATACATAGTATCGAGTGCCGCCGGAACCTGTACAAACTGATCGGCTTCATTTGACACCTTGTTCATATCGGCGCCGACAACTATAAAACCCCGTGCTTTAAGCGCTGTTGTCGCGGCTTTGCCCGAAGGGCCTCCCACGCCAGTAACAAACACTCGTGAATAATCTGGTGGAATTGACATAATGAAATTGGCCTGGTTGCTATGAGATTGGGGGTTGAAATTTGGATCCGCGACCTTGAAGGCGCGGAAGAATATACTTCGTCATTTCCGAAATCAACCCGCAGAGCATGAGAGTTTTATGTGGAGCGCCAGACCGTTATTGCTGGTTGCCATCCAGTTCTTTATCAGAGTATTTGATGCTAAGCTGCTTAAGTTTGCGGTACACATGGGTACGCTCCAGGCCGGCTTTTTGTGCCACGCGAGCCATGTTGCCGCTTTCCTTGCGTATATGATAGTTAAAGTAAAAGGTATCAAAATAATCGTGCGCTTCGCGCAAGGGCAAGTCGAGCAATTGCGGAAAATGCGGCACTGCTTTCGTGGCGGCATCCTCCTCAACGATATCTGAATACCGTCTGAGGCGTGGCACACCCTGCCGGATCGCTTTTGCAACTGTATCGAGCAATTTTTGCAGCGCAACGGGTTTTTCCAGAAAATCTACCGCACCGATGCGCGTAGCCTCTACGGCGGTTTCTATAGTACCGTGGCCAGACATCATGATTACCGGCATGGTCAACAAATCCTGCGCCACCCACTCTTTGAGCAAGGTGACGCCATCGGTATCCGGCATCCAGATATCCAACAGCACCAGATCCGGTGTTTGTTGTTTGCGGAAATCGCGTGCCTGGGCGGCATTTTCTGCCAGATGCACACGGTAGCCCTCATCAAACAGGATTTCCGAGAGCAACTCGCGTATTCCGATTTCATCATCTACCACCAGAATTTCTTTAGCTGACATTATGCGACCTCATTCAGTGAAGGGAGGGTGACGTTCATTCGCGTGCCGCCCAAAATCACATTTTCGATGGCAATACTGCCACCGTGCTCTTCTACAATTTTTTTTACAATTGCCAAACCCAGTCCGGTGCCCTTGGACTTGGTTGTCATGTACGGCTCAAAGGCGCGCGCCAGCAAGTGCTCCGGGAAGCCGCTACCGTTATCTTGTACACACAGCTTCAATGTTCCGCCCTCACTCGCTGTACTTAAAATAATTTCCGGCTGGGGCGCGCCATGCAATTCATCCTGCGCGTTTTGCAACAAGTTATGGATCACTTGGCGCAAGCGTGTCGCATCCCCCTTCACCCAGGCCTGCGTTGCATTCAGGCGCAGGACAATCGGGTTATTGTTGGCCTCATATAAACCCAGCACTTCGCGCAACAATTGGTGCATGTCCAGCGCTGTCAGCTTGGGAGACGGCGCGCGCGCATAATCGGAAAATTCCATCACCATGTTTTTCATTGCTGCCACCTGGCTCACGATGGTCTGCGTGGCACGCTGCAACAACAGCGCATCTTCCTCATCCAGCTTTGTATTCAACTTGTGCTGCAGACGCTCCGCAGAAAGCTGGATAGGTGTAAGCGGATTCTTGATTTCATGCGCCAGGCGGCGCGCCACCTCGCCCCATGCGGCATGGCGTTCCGCTTGCAGCAAATAGCTGATGTCGTCGAACACCACCACATAGCCGTTTTCTGTCGCTGTAGCCAGCCGTGTGCCGCGCATCAACAATATCTGGTTGCCATTCTTGCTGAGCCGCTCAATCTGGCGCTTCCATTCACTGCCATGAGCCTCGTCGAACGCCTGCATGACCGCAGCGGTGAAAGGCCGCAACAATGGGTACTGAATGGCAATTTCCGGCAACGGCGTGCCGTGCATATCCAGCAGTGACGCTCCAAGAATCTGCGCCGCACTACTGTTGACAGAACGCAGCCTGAATTGCTCGTCCACCACCAGCACCCCCGAAGACAGGTGTGCCAGCACGCTTTCCAGATAAGCCTTGGCATTCTCCACCTGAAGCTGTTGCTGTTCACTCATGGTTTTCGCATCGGCCAGTTGTAGCGTCATCTGGTTGAACAGCCCGGTCAATACACCCAGTTCATCGCTGCTCTTGACCGGGTGCTGCAGGGAAAAGTCGCCCTGTGCCACAGCACGCGTACCCTCGGCCAGAGCCGCGAGCGGCGCACTTAACCGTCCGCTGATGAAAAAAGCGGCCGATACCGCACTCAGCAACACTATCAGCAGCGACAGCGTCAGCGTAATGCCGTACAAACGCTTCAACCCGAGGCGAGACAGCGATAGCTGCTTGTAATCGCGGTACACCGCCTGTACCGTTTCCGCATCGCCGGAAAGTTGTTTCGGTACCGGTTGCACGAATTGCAGGATGCGCATTTCCTGTGCCTTGCTCGACGGATGAACCGGTACCAGCACGCGCAATACCATGCTGTTATCGGGCAAGGTATCAATGATGCTGTACAAACCACTTTTGTAAACCTCGCGCAGCACCGCAGTATCAGGAATATCGGGGGACGGTTTATGGCTACTGCTGGCGAATGCCAGCAACTTGCCACTGTCGTTGAACAGCGCCACTTCTTGTTCCGCACCCTCATCTACCAACCGGCTCAATGTGCCTGGGTGCTGTTCGGGTGCTTGCTCAGCCAGCAGCAGCGCGATGAATTGCCCCTTCTTGCCTAATTCCTTGAGCCCATTTTCCAGAGAACTCCGGCCCAGATTCAAGCCGCCCTCCAACGCCTTTTCCACCCTGACATCGAACCACGACTCGATGCTATTGCCAAGAAATTGCACCGATACACCATACACCAACAGGCCTGGCAGGACCGCAATCATGGTAAAAACCAGCGCCAGGCGCAAGGTGAGTTTCGCGCCGAATACCTGCGCCTTGATCTTGCCGCGCAGCTGCAACAGTTGATACACAACCAGCACGGCAAGACACAAGGCCAGCATCCCGGACAGCGCCAGCAGGACATAGTAATTGCGCGAGAACAGATCGGTGTTGGCGCTGGCGCTGGTCAACAGGTACAGCAGCAAACAGCCGACCAGGGTGCTGATGAATATCAGATACTTCACGGTTTACCCAAGCTCAATGTGCTGCCGCATCGGGGCGCACGATCCAGCGATACCAACCGGAATCCAGGCTCCAATCGTCGCTTGCCAGGGCGTTGACTTGCAGGGGCTTGGGCAATTGCGTCACGTCCAGGCGCAGGCGTACCGCAGCGATGTAGTTGCTGTCCTTCTTGAACAACAACTCCGATATATAGCTGCCGCTCCCCTTGAGCAGTTCCGCCGGGATGGGCACGGCTGACTGTCGCCCGATGATGCGCAATGCGTCATCCAGGCTGGCGAAATTCTGGAACAGTGCGCCGCGCGTAATGCGGTACTGGCGCGTAAGGGTGTTATAGGACAGCTTGATGGTCTGTTCGCTTTGCGTAACCACCTCGTCCAACCAGTACCAGCGCGGGTGGGTAAGGGAGAATTCGCTGATGAAATACAGCGGCACCCCTTGCTCCAAGGCCTGTTCGACCACGAAATTGAACCTGAGGTCGAAGTTGGCGGAAAGCTGGTAGCTGCCGTCGGAAAAATGCGCTTCCGCCTTGCGCACCTCTATGCCCTCGGCGCGGGCGGTGGAAATGCACAGGCACAGCAGCATCAACGCAAACAACAGTGCCTGTAAGGCATACAGCGGGGTGCGCCACGCTACCGCGCAGCGGCCATCCTGCAGCCAGTTATGCTTGTTTGTGCAGCAGTGCATAAAAGAAACCGTCATGCTGATCATCGGGCAGGAGTTGGCCTTCATCCAGGTTGGGCACAGATAGTGGTATAGGCCGGGCGTCGTCATGCTGTTGCAAAAACTCGCTGATGACCTGGCGGTTTTCCCGCGCAAAAATGGAACAGGTTGCATAGAGCAATTTACCATCACTTGCCAATAGCCGCCACAATGCGGAAAGAATTTGCACTTGTTGTTGCGCAAATCCGTCTATGTCCTCCGGACGGCGCAGCCATTTTATATCGGGATGGCGGCGCACCACACCCGAGGCGGAGCAGGGCACATCGGCTAGAATGCGCTGGAACGGCTGGCCGTCCCACCAATCAGCGGGCTGCACCGCATCGCCAACCTGTAACCGGGCATTCAATTGCAGGCGCTGCATGTTCCCGCGCACCTGATCCAAACGTTGCGTATCCTTATCCAATGCGAGCAAATCGAGTTGCGCCAGTTCCAGCAGGTGAGTGCTCTTGCCGCCGGGCGCGGCGCATGCATCCAGCACGCGCATGCCGTCGTGCACATCCAGCAAATGCGCCGCATATTGCGCTCCGGCATCCTGCACCGAAACCAAACCATCGGAGAAACCCGGCAACTTGTCCACCGGCATGGGGCGCTGCAATAACACGGCGTCCGGTTCGATCAGGCTGGCCTGGATGTCATGCAGCGCAAGCAGCGCCAGATAATCGGCAGGCGTAGTACGGCGGCGATTCACGCGCAGCGTCATCGGCGGATGCTGGTTACCGGCCAGCAGAATAGCTTCCGCTTGTTCGCCATATTGCGCCTTGACTGCATCTATCCACCATTGCGGGTAGGAGTAGCGGCCTTCTTCGCTGCTGGCGGCAACGGCGAGCAGTGCATCCCGGTTGCGCAGAAAATTGCGCAGCACCGCATTCACTAACCCACTTGCCGCCGCATTGCGTTTGCGTGCGGCGCGCACAGCATGATCCACTACCGCATAGGGCATGGCCTTGCAGTATTGCAGTTGATACAACGCCACCAGCAGCAGGCAGCGTAGTTGCGCATCATGCACCGGCTTATGCAGCAACTGTTCCAACACGCGCAGCAACTGGCCGTAGAAACGCATCGTGCCATAACTTAAATCCTGCAGTGCCGCGCGCTGTTGTGGAGCCAGCTCGGGCGCAGCTTGCAGGAATGCACTCAATGCCCGATTCAGGTTACGCCCACCCAATACTTGGCAAACAACCTGGCTGGCTCCCTGCTGCGTGATGTCCATATCAAGTGCAGCGGTCGCCGGGATGAACCGCAAATCCCTGCACGAACTGCGCCGCCGGAAGCGCCCTGGCATTGGGGCGCTGCAATATCTCCAGGCATAGGGCGCCCCGGCCACACGCCACGACGATGCCGTCTTTTTCCACGGACAATACTTTTCCAGGTTCGCCGCTCAGGGCGGCGCGCGCGCTGGCCTGCCATATCTTGATGGGAGTCGCATTCAGAGTGGTATGCGCTACCGGGAAAGGGTTGTAGGCGCGCACCGCGCGTGCGATATATGCGGCATCTTCCGCCCAGCCAATTTGTGCTTCCTTCTTGGTCAGCTTGGCGGCATAAGTCGCCTGCGCTGCATCTTGCGGCATGCGCGCCAACCTTCCCTGTTCCAGCAAACGCAGCGCCTCGACGATAGCTCCTGCACCCAGCAGCGCCAGTTTATCGTGCAGCGCTTGCGTGGTGTCATGCGCGCTGATCGGGCAGGATTTTTTAAGCAGCATGTCCCCGGTGTCCAGCCCGGCATCCATCTGCATGATGGTGATGCCGGTTTCGCCGTCACCCGCCAGAATTGCACGCTGGATGGGCGCCGCGCCCCGCCAGCGTGGCAGTAGCGAGGCGTGGATATTCAGGCAACCGTGGCGCGGCAGTTGCAGCACCGCTGGCGGCAAGATTAACCCATATGCTGCGACTACCATCACATCCGCCGCATACCCAGCAAGTTCGCGCTGAACCCCTTCCTCTTTCAAGGATCGCGGTTGCAGCACCGGCAAGCCGTGGTGCAAAGCCATTTGCTTGACCGCGCTGGGAGCAAGTTGCATCCCGCGCCCGGCGGGGCGGTCGGGCTGAGTCAATACTGCCACTACGCCGAATTGATGCGCCAACAACGTTTCCAGGGCGGCGGCGGCAAAATGCGGGGTGCCCGCAAAAATGATTTTCAAGGGAGCATTCCGTTATAGTGTTTCGCGGCGGTGTTTCTTGAGCTTGGCGCGAATCCGCGTCTGTTTGAGCTGCGAAAGATACTCGACGAACACTCTGCCCTTGAGGTGATCCATCTCGTGTTGCACACATGTAGCCAAGAATCCGCCTGCCTCCAGCGTGAAAGACTTGCCATGTGCGTCTGTAGCGTGCATGGTGATAGCTTCGGCGCGACGAACATTTTCATACACACCTGGAACTGACAAACAACCCTCCTCGTGTTCTATTTCACCACTGCTGGTAATGATTTCCGGATTGATGAATACCAGCAGATTATCGCGGGTCTCGGTGATGTCTATCACAATGATCTGCTGATGCACGTCCACCTGGGTAGCGGCCAGCCCCACGCCGGGAGCGGCATACATGGTTTCCGCCATGTCGCGTATGAGCTTGCGGGTAGCGGCAGTCACTCCGGACACGCGCTTCGCGATGGTATGCAGCCGCTCGTCCGGATATTGCAGTATTTTGAGAATTGCCATAAATGCTTGCTAATTTAAAAGACTGGATGCAGAATTTAAGCCGTTGCGCGATAAGTCCATGAATTTGGGCGCGCCGCACTCACTATTTATTCTGCAGGGGTTGCCATGCGTAAGATTATTATATCGTTGATTTGCTGTTTACTGCCCGCATTTGCCCTTGCCGCTACGCCTGAAATTCGCGACAACGCCCCTGATCGCCACATTGTGGTGAAAGGCGACACGCTGTGGGATATTTCCTCCATGTTTTTCAAAGACCCTTGGAAATGGCCGCAAATCTGGGGCCTGAACAAAGATACCATCAAAGACCCGCACTGGATTTATCCGGGCGATGTGATTGTGCTGGATCGTACAACCGGGACATTGCGCGTTGGTGAGGTTGATAAGGCGGATGTTTCCGGCGCCGAATCTTCCGATAACGTCGAAAAATTATCCCCCAAGGTGCGCGCGCAGAGCACCGAGCATGACGCAATACCCAGCATTCCGGCAAGTGCCATTATTCCCCTGCTCAGCCGCCCGCTGGTCGTCGAGGAAAATGAACTGTCCGGCGCGCCAAGGCTGGTTGGCGCCGATGATCAGCGCGTCATTCTGGGCAAGGGCGATACTGCTTATGTGAAAGGCCTGACAGAAAACAAGGGGCCGGCATGGCAAGTTTCGTCCTGGCAAGTTTATCGTCCGGGCCAAACATTTCGCGATCCGGACAGCAAAGAGGTGCTGGGGCATGAAGCCATTTACCTGGGTGATGTAAATGTCGAAAAATTTGCCGACATCAGCACGGTCAAAATTACCAATTCGCTTCAGGAAATAGGCAAGGGAGATCGCCTGGTTCAGTCCGCTGGCGTAATGGCCAACAATTATTTGCCCCATGCTCCGGCAGACTTTGTTACTGCGCGCGTCATTTCGATATATGGCGGCATTTCACAAGCCGGACAGAACGCCATTATCACGCTCAACAAAGGGCGCCGGGACGGCCTGGAAAATGGCAATGTCCTTGCGCTGTACCGCAAGGGTGAGGTAGTGAAAGACAACGGCAAAGACATCACCTTGCCAGCTGTGCGTTATGGTTTGCTGTTCGTGTTCCGCACATTCGACAAGGTAGCATACGCGCTCGTCATGCAAACCCGCTTGCCAGTTGAGTTGCTGGATAGCGCGCAGACACCCTAAGACTTTTTATGGCTATGGACGCAGGACTTGCGTCATGGGTTGCCCTGAACCAGATACCGGGGTTGGGTAATGAAGGGCTGCGCCGTTTGTTGCAAACCTTCGGCGATCCCCACCACATTTTCGCCACACCGGCGCATACCCTGGAGCAAGCGGTTCAACCAGCGGTGGCAGCAATCATCGCTAAAGGCTGGGACGATATTGCGCTAGCGCCCACAGCACGCTGGCTGGATGACCCGCAAAACCACATCGTCACGCTGGCCGACCCCGATTATCCGCAAGTATTACTCAACATCCCCGACCCCCCTTTTTTGTTGTATGTAAAGGGCCGACTCAAATTGCTCAACCGGCCGGCACTCGCTATCGTCGGCAGCCGCAACGCCACCACACAGGGATTGAGAAACGCAGAAGCTTTTGCGCAGGCAGCAAGCGCTGCTGGATTGTGTATCGTCAGCGGCATGGCGCATGGCATTGATGCTGCCGCACATCGTGGCGGGCTGCTCGAACAAGGATCCAGCATCGGGGTGGTAGGCACCGGGCTGGATCGGATTTACCCTGCCGCCAACCGTGAACTGGCGCATCAACTGGCCCAGGAAGGTGCGCTGATCTCTGAATTCCCGTTGGGCACCCCGCCGTTGGCGGCAAACTTTCCACGCCGCAACCGGATCATCAGCGGCCTGAGTTTGGGCTGTCTGGTGGTTGAAGCCTCGCTGCAAAGCGGCTCGCTGATCACCGCACGCATGGCGTTGGAGCAGGGGCGTGAAGTGTTCGCCATTCCCGGTTCCATCCATGCCCCCCAGGCCAAGGGGTGCCACCATCTGATCAAACAGGGAGCTAAATTGGTGGAGCGCGCACAAGATATCCTCGAAGAATTAGGGCATTTCACCACCGTCCCGGCCCTGCAAGTTACCGGGCCGGAAGACCACCCACTACTCGCTCAACTGGGTTTCGATCCTGTCGATATTGACAGCTTGATTCAACGCAGCGGCTTGACGATTGAGGAACTATCCGCCATCCTGTTGCAACTGGAGTTGGATGGAATCGTTGCCACCTTGCCAGGCGGTCTCTACCAACGCATAGGTTAAAATCTGTTTTTATCGGGGCGCCATGTTTGATATTTTGATGTTTTTATTTGAAAGTTATTTTTATGCTGGCAGTTACCCCGATTCCGACAAGCTATCCCTCAAGTTAAGCGCCGCCGGGTTTGAGGATGAGGATATCCACCAAGCGCTGTCTTGGTTGTCCGGCCTGAAGCAACTGACCCAAACGGACTATCCGGCCGCCATCAACAATGGCGGGGTGCGCTGCTACGCCGACCTGGAAATCAAGCGCATCAGCCCGGAAGCCCGCCGTTTCCTGACGTTCTGGGAACAACACAAAATGCTTACGCCAGTGGAAAGGGAGATGATTCTGGACCGTGCCGTTGCGCTAGGCCGCGAAAACCTGCCGCTGGGCAAGATCAAGCTGATTGCGCTGCTGGTGTTGTGGAACCAGCATGAAGAACTGGATCCCTTGATAGTTGAAAACCTGCTTACTCCGGTTGATTCCGGCCGCTTACATTAACCCTGGCGACAATTTTATCCATGGCGAGCAACCTTCTGATCGTTGAATCCCCGGCCAAAGCTGCCACCCTGAAAAAATATCTGGGCAAAGATTTCGAGGTGCTGGCGTCCTACGGCCACGTACGTGACCTGATACCCAAGTCAGGCGCGATTGACACTGAAAATGGTTTTGCCATGCAGTATGAAACCATCGCGCGCAACAGCAAGCACGTGGATGCCATTGCCAAAGCCGCAGCAGAAGCCGACAACATCCTGCTGGCGCCCGACCCGGACCGCGAAGGAGAAGCAATTGCCTGGCACATTTCCGAGCTGCTCAAAGCAAAGCGCGGCTTAAAGAACAAGAATATGCAGCGCGTGGTGTTCTATGAAATCACCCAGTCAGCGGTGCGCGAAGCAGTCGCTCACCCTCGCGAAATCTCCATGCCGCTGGTAAATGCGCAGCAGGCGCGGCGTGCGCTGGATTATCTGGTTGGCTTCAATTTATCGCCGCTGTTGTGGCGCAAAATCCGCCCGGGGCTGTCGGCTGGACGCGTGCAAAGCCCCGCGCTGCGCATGATTGTCGAGCGTGAATTGGAGATAGAAGCATTTCGCAGTCAGGAATATTGGACCGTGCATCTGGACAGCCACAAAGATCATCAGCCGTTTACCGCCAAACTGTTCCAGTATCAGGGGGAAAAGCTGGGGCAGCTCAGCATCGGCAGCCAAGCCGAATACGACGCAATTCACGCCAAACTCAACGATGCCAAGCTGCCGCCCAAGGTGGTGCGCGTCGAGAAAAAAGCCAAGCAGCGTTATGCTGCCGCCCCGTTCACCACTTCCACCTTGCAACAGGAAGCCGTGCGCAAACTGGGCATGACCGCCGACCGCACCATGCGCACCGCGCAATCGCTGTATGAAGGAGCGGACATCGGCGGACAGATGGTTGGCTTAATTTCCTATATGCGTACCGACTCGGTATCTCTGGCGAAAGAAGCGGTGCAGGAAATCCGCGACTACATAAAAAATAATTTCTCGTCGGAGTATCTGCCGACCACCCAACCGGCCTACAAGAGCAAAACCAAGAACGCACAAGAATCTCACGAAGCGATCCGCCCGACCTCGATCCTGCGTACACCGGACAGCGTGCGCAGCCATTTGACCGCAGATCAGGCGCGCCTCTACGAGATGATCTGGAAGCGCACGCTGGCGTGCCAGATGGCTCCTGCGCGTTTCGACACGGTCAGCCTGGACATCCGCCTGGGCGGTGACACCACACTGTTCCGCGCTTCCGGCCAGACCTTGGTGTTCCCCGGCTTCATCGGTGTTTACCGGGAAGATGTGGACGATGCCGAGGAAGAAGAAGCCGGCAAGCTGCCGCCGCTGGCCGAGGGCGACGTATTGCCTCTCGACAAGCTGTATGGCGAACAGCACTTCACCCAACCGCCACCACGATTTTCCGAAGCCAGCTTGGTCAAGTCGCTTGAAGAGTACGGCATCGGTCGCCCGTCCACTTACGCCACTATCATCTCCACTCTGCAAGCAAGAGAATACGCCATTCTTGACAAAAAGCGCTTCGTCCCGACCGATGTCGGGCGCGTCGTCACGCGCTTCCTCACCGATCATTTCACCCGCTACGTAGATTACGGCTTCACCGCACACCTCGAAGACGAGCTGGACGAAGTTTCCGAAGGCAAGCGTGACTGGATTGGTGTGATGGAAGAATTCTGGAATGGTTTTTCCGTTCTCATCAAAGAAAAAACCAACATAGACCGCCCGGTAGAATTACTCGACGAAGCCTGCCCGGATTGCGGCAAGCCACTCGCCAAAAAACTCAGCAAATATGGCAGCTTTATCAGTTGCACCAACTATCCGGAGTGCAAATACAAACGCAGCTTGAACGGCGAAACGCAAGATGATGCCACGACAAGACTGGAACTTGGCGTTCATCCCGAGGCCAATCAACCCGTGCTGCTGCTACGCGGTCCGTACGGCCACTACGTGCAACTTGGCGAAGTTATCAAAGGTGAAAAAGCCAAGCCCAAGCGCGTCTCCTGGCCGAAAGAAATGCCCATCGAACAAGCCGATTTGGCTGGTGCACTGAAGCTACTATCGCTGCCGCGCGAGCTCGGCGCGCACCCTGAAACAGGCAAGAAAATCATCGTCAATATCGGCCGCTTCGGCCCCTACATCGGACATGACGGCAAGTTCAAATCCATCCCGCGCTCAGACAGCATCTTCGATATCAGACTGGATCGCGCAGTGGAATTGCTGGCGCAAGCCAGAGAAGGCAACACCATATTGCGCACGCTGGGCGACCACCCGGACGACAAGTCCAGCGTGGAAATTTGCAGCGGCCGATATGGCCCATATGTGCGCCACGGCAAGACCAACGCTACCCTGCCCAAAGGCACCTCACCGGACGAAATCACACTGGAAGAGGGCCTGGAACTGCTGGCTGCACGTATAGCAAAAGGTCCGGCACCCAAAAAATCGACAGCCAAAAAATCCGCTGTCAAGACACCCTCTGCCAGGAAACCTGCCACCCCAAAGATTTCTGCCGCCCCCAAAAAACTCGCCACTCCAAAAAAATCTGCCGCCCCAAAGAAACCCGCCTCCAAAAAACCTGTTGCCAAAAAACCCGGTGCTTGATTGCACTTAAATCAGGCAACCCCAACCCTCCTATCTCACCGCCAAACTGCTGAACAAGGCCAGTTTTCTTCCCCTGTTCAAGTTATGGGTATTGCTGCCGATAATGCTATAAATGCACGCAATCCAGCTTGTCTATTAGACTGAAAACACCGTCATTCACGCGAAGACGGTGTGACGAATTTTTAGGGGTGAACTGATGAAAAACATTTCCATCGCAAAAAGGTTGATTCTCCTGCTGTCCCTGCCACTGGTCGGGATGGTTATTTACTCGGCTATCGGCGCCTGGCAGAGTTATCAGCAATGGAAAAGCCTGGCGCAAACTGAATCTCTGATGAAGCTCGCCGTTACCGCCGGCAACCTTGCGCACTATTTGCAGGTCGAGCGGGGCGCCACGGCAGGTTTCGTGTCGTCGAAGGGCGAAAGATTTGCCCAGGATATGCCGGGATACCGCGCCGAAACTGACAAGAATCTGGCGCTGTTCAAGGAAAGCCTCAGCCAGGTGGACATGACAGATATGCACGGTTCCTTCCGCACTGCGGTTGAAGCGGCCTCAAGCAAACTGAATGGCCTCCAAGACAACCGCGATGCCGCCTCGCAGTTCAGGATTCCCGCGCCAGCCGCCGCCGCTTACTACACCGGCGCCATTGAAACCCTGCTTGAAACGACACATGAAATCAGCGATCAGGCCAGCCTGCTCGTCGCCAAGCGCTTGCAAACATACATGATGTTTCTTGATGCCAAGGAACATGCAGGGCGGGAGCGCGCACTGATGATGCCGGTGTTCACCGCCAACAGGATTGAACCGGAGCAGTACCGGGTTTTCCTTGAACTGATCGCTGCGCAAAAGGAGCACTTGGAGATTTTCAAGGATCTTGCCACCGATGAGGAAAGAACCCTTTATGACAGCAAACTGTCCGGCAAGGTTACGGGTGACGTTGAGGCCATGCGCAAGACCGTTACGAGCGATGTGGAAGCCCTGCGCAAGACGGTGAACGATAAAATGGCGGACGTCATGCGCAAGGGAACGGGCAATAAGACGGCGGGCACCATGCACAAGACTGCGGGCGATAACGCGGCGGAAACCGGGTTTGGCATTGATCCGCTCAAGTGGTTCGCGGCCTCTACCGCGCGCATCAACGCGATGAAGGATGTGGAAAATTTGGTCGCCAAGCGTATCCAGGAGGTTGCCGCCGACTTGGCCGCCAAGGCACGCACCGCGCTGGCCATCAACCTGGTTTTCAGTATTGCGGGCATCCTGGTGACGGTGCTGTTGGGAGTGTGGATCGTCAGGAGCATCATCGGCCCGATACACGGGCTGCATCAAACCATTACTCTGGTCCAAAGCAATAACGACTTGACGCAGCGCGTGGAAGTGTCTGGCAAGGATGAAATCGCACAGGCTGGCGAGGCCTTCAATCTGCTCATGGGCAGCTTGCAGGACATCATCCGGAACGTATCCGGGAGCGCCGGACAAGTGCGCCAAGGTGCCAGCCAGGTGGCCGCCGCCACGAAGCAGGTAGCCAGCAGTTCGCAGGCTCAAAGCGAATCGGCCGCCTCGATGGCCGCGACCATGGAGCAGATGACGGTGAGCATAGACCAGGTCGCCGAGCATGCCAGCGAGGCGCATAACAGTTCGTTGCAAAACGGAAACCTGTCATCCAGGGGCAGCGAAGTCATCCTGCAGGTGGTAAACGACATGCGGCGTATTGCCGACACCGTGAACCAGTCGTCGGTCATCATCCAGGATCTGGGCAAGCAGTCCGACGAAATCTACACTATTGTGCAGGTCATCAAGGATATCGCCGACCAGACCAACCTTCTCGCGCTCAATGCCGCCATTGAGGCGGCGCGCGCCGGCGAGCAGGGCCGCGGCTTCGCTGTGGTGGCGGACGAAGTGCGCAAGCTGGCCGAGCGCACTTCACAGTCAACGCGGATAATCGCCGAGATTGTCGGCAAGATTCAGGAGGGCACCAAAAACGCCGTCAGTAGTATGGAAATGGGAGTCAGCCAGGTCAACAAGGGCGTGGAACTGGCCAGCCAAGCCGATGATGCGATCAACCAGATCAGCGCAGGCGCGCAGCGTGTAAGCCATGTGGCGAGCGATATCAGCGCCTCCATCAAAGAACAAAGCGTGGCCAGCAGCGACATCGCGCGCAATGTCGAACGGGTGGCGCAGATGTCGGACGAGAACCATGCCGCCATCCAGGAGGCGGCTTCCTCTGCGCGCAATCTGGAAAATCTGGCGGAGGAAATGGAAAGCACGGTGTCAAAGTTTAAAGCATAGCTTTTGAGGATTTTTTCCATTCCGGGGTGAAGTTGCTAGCAGCCGCACTCTTTCTTGCCCAGCACAACATTGAATTTTTCCTTCAATCCAGCCGGTCAATTTAATAAACTCAATCGTTACGATGGAATCGTGGGTTAGAATATTGCCGTCTCAAACACACTTCAATCGCTCACAAGAGGTTTTATGCGGGGTATGGCACGATGAGTCGCTTGCTTTTTCTAGTTGCAGTCATTGCTATTGTTTACCTGTTGCTCAAGTCTTATCGCAAGCAATGGCCTGGGAAAGGTGCGCCCAAAGAAAGCGGCCCCAGGGAAAATATGCCTGGACAGGCTGAGGATATGGTGCTCTGTGCGCATTGCGGTGTGCATTTGCCAAAGTGCGAAAGCATCCAGGCAGGCGGTAAATTTTATTGTAGCGATGCGCATCGCATCGCTCATACCGAAAAACCATAATAACTTTGATGCTGGACAGTCGGCCTTTCATCGCCCTGCAATCACGCGTTTATCCCGCTCCCGCGCCGGAAGAATTGTGGCACTCGCTTACCCTGTTCAATTTTTACCGCCTGACTCTGGGATCCCTATTTGTTTTTCTGGTGGTCCGATTTGGCGATTCCCTGTCTTTTGGTTCAAGCAACCTGCCGTTGTTCATTCGCACCAGTATCGTATATCTAGCGCTTGCATTGGCTTCACAACTGGCAATTAAATTACGCCTACCCAACCCAAGTTGGCAGTTAGCCATCCAGGTTGGATTGGATATAGTTTGCATGACAGTTTTGTCACACGCCAGCGGAGGCATACAGAGCGGCCTGGGGATATTGCTGCTGGTGTCACTAGCGGCTGCGGGGTTGATTAGCTGCGGCAAAATTACTCTATTCTTCGCTGCACTGGCAACCTTCGCGACGTTATTGCAACATTCCTATGAGGTGCTTACCCAAGGCGCCGATGTTGCACAGTATGTACATGAAGGGTTGTTGGGCACTGCCTATTTCGCTGTAGCCTGGGTGTCGTATACGCTTGCCAAATATGCCGCTGCCAGCGAAAACTTGGCAGTTCTGCGCGGCATAGATCTAGCTAACATGGCGGAAGCCAACCGTCTGGTGATTCAGGACATTCCTGACGGCGTATTGGTGGTAGATGTGCGTGGTATGGTCAGGCAGCACAACTCGAGTGCCGAGCGATTGCTGGGATACACTTTTCCACCCACGCGCAGTGTCACACTGGGTGAGTGCGCACCCATTCTGGCTGAGCAGTTCGCTGCCTGGTGGAAGGATCGTGAGCACGGACATAATACAATCCGTTTGCCTGTCACCAATTACCAGACACGCGTTCATATTCTTCCAGTACAGCGCGAGGGATTATGGGGTGCCGTTTTGTTTCTTGAGGACATGCAGCGCGTTCAGGCGCAGGCCCAGCAGATCAAACTTGCGGCGCTGGGAAGATTGACCGCCAACATTGCCCACGAGGTGCGCAACCCTCTTTCATCCATCATATATGCTACCGAATTATTGCTGGAAGAAAAGCATGGCTCGGTACCGTCGCGTCTTTTCCAAATTATTCTGGATAATTCTGCCAGGCTGAACCGTATCGTTCAGGATGTCATGCAGCTGAATCAGCGAGACCGTGTGCATAGTGAAGTTATTAATCTGGCAGAAAGGTTACCTTTGTTTATCGAGGGCTTGTATAACACTGAAGGCGTGTCGCAGGATGTGCTTGTGCTCGATGTTAAATCTGCTTGCAAGGTGAATTTTGACCGTGGACATCTCGATCAAGTGCTATGGAACCTATGCCGCAATGCCCTGCGTTATTGCCAGAAACGGGCAGGCAGTGTGAAATTGGGTGTCAGGTGCTCCGATGAGGGCAGGGTGGTGCTGGAGGTTGTTAATGATGGCCCTGCAATAGCGCCTGATATTGTTCAAAAATTGTTTGAGCCATTTTTTACTACATCTGTTGGCGGCACCGGTCTGGGATTATATATCGCACGTGAATTGTGTGAGGCCAACAGCGCTATCCTGGCATATGTGGCGCCTGATACGGGCGGGGTGTGCTTCCGTATAGTTTTTGGAGGACGAGATGAGCGCTGACCGGCAATTTACCAATTCACGTGTGCTGGTGGTGGATGATGAACCGGATATATTGGAGCTACTGGAACTTGCACTGTTGCGCATGGGCCTGCAAGTCGAACGTGCCACCAATGTACATGAGGCTTTGCGGCAATTGGACAGCAAACACTATGATCTGTGCCTGACCGATATGCGCCTGCCGGATGGCGAGGGTTTGGAGGTTGTACGGTATATTTCTGAGCAAGGCATGGATGTGCCGATCGCAGTAATTACAGCGCATGGCAATATGGAAAATGCAATTTCCGTGCTCAAGGCTGGCGCTTTCGACTATCTGTCCAAACCTGTCGCGTTGGAGCAGTTGCGCGCTTTGGTCAAGGCTGTTCTCAAGTTGCCACGACAATCTGTCGCTGTGCGAGATGGCGTGCGCACACTGTTGGGGCACTCCCCGTCCATGGAGAAGGTACGCGATCTGATCGAGCGTGTCGCACGCAGCCAGGCTCCGGTGCATATCAGCGGCGAATCGGGCTGCGGCAAAGAGCTTGCGGCACGCCTGATCGTGGAAAAAAGCTCCCGGCGCGACCAGCCTTTCATCGCGGTAAATTGCGGCGCGATTCCGGAAACACTTATGGAAAGTGAGTTTTTCGGTTACCGCAAGGGCGCGTTTACCGGCGCCGAAAAAGACCGCGAAGGTTTTTTCCATGCAGCTAACGGGGGCACTTTGTTTCTTGATGAGGTAGCCGACTTGCCCATGGCCATGCAGGTCAAGCTGTTACGCGTAATTCAGGAAAAGAAAGTGCGCAAGGTGGGAGCCACCCAAGAGGAAACTGTAGATGTGCGCATCCTCAGCGCTACTCATCATGCGTTGGTAGAGCGGGTGCAGCATGGCAAATTCCGCCAAGATTTATATTATCGCTTGAATGTGATTGCTCTGCCCATGCCGCCGCTGCGCGAAATGCGTGATGACATTCCGGAAATTGCTAACCAATTTCTGGCGCGCCTGCGCAACGGTGCGGCAGTTGAATTTGCACCTGAAGCTCTGCAAGCGCTATGCCATCATGATTTCCCAGGCAATGTGCGCGAACTGGAAAACATCATCGAGCGCGCGTTAGCTCTGTGTTCGGGCGGCATCATCAAGCCGACAGATTTGCAACTGGTTGCTGATAACACTGGCGTTTCAGCAGCCAACCCGGAAGCGGCTGGCAAGTATCCGCTTACCGAATATCTGGATGGTATCGAGCGCGCAGCCATACTGGAAGCATTGCAACAGACCAACTTCAATCGTACTGCTGCGGCCAGGGTGTTGGGCATAACTTTCCGAGCGTTGCGCTACCGCATGGGGCGGCTGGGCATTACCGGCAAAGATGAGTAAGCTCAATTCCATTTCACAGGTAAAACTGCGTTGACTTTTTTTCTCATTCCCAGAAGCACTGCCTTCGCCGATTTCGCTTCGCCATCTTGTTCGCGTTCCAATTCCACCTCCGATGTGCCAACTCCACATTCCTGCGCTGCAAGGATAGCTGACAGCATTACTTTGGCATCAATGGTTAGTCTGTTGCCAGGCTTGATTATTGAATTGGAATAAGAGGTGAAGATATGCGCAAACGGTTGGCTCAGTGGCGTCCGCCACATTGCTTCGCCTAACTGCGACGCCCGCCCGCGCGGCGCAGCAATAGCGCTGATGGTTATTCATAACATCAGCTTGCCGCCTGGTGAGTTTGCTGGTGAGGCAATAGCCCAGCTATTTACTAACACCCTGGATGTGGAAGCACACCCATACTTCGCGCAACTTCGCGGTTTAAAGGTTTCTGCACATTTCCTTATCCGGCGTAATGGTGAGGTGATCCAGTTCGTTCCTTGCAACAAGCGTGCATGGCATACGGGTGAATCGTTATGGCAAGGGCGCTCCGGCTGTAATGATTTTTCCATAGGTGTGGAATTGGAGGGCAGCGACCATGTTCCGTTCACCGATCAGCAGTATTCTGCGCTGATCCGGTTGACACGGTTGCTAAAGCGCACATACCCGATCCGCACTATCGCCGGGCATGCCGATATTTCGCCGGAACGCAAAACCGACCCAGGTCCTTATTTTGACTGGCCGCGCTATCTTGCTACGCACTGATGAATTTTCGCGATACTGTTTAAGCTGTCAAAATGCGGTTGCCAAGCGGTTTATTTATATCCAGCAAGACTGCGCGGAACTAGGACAACCATGTTTGTTGTTGGCTGCATCGCCAAAGATTTCAATTACGAGCACTCACGACCTACACCTCACTCAAAATCGCAAAGCTTGTTATAAAGCCCAGCGCATTTTCCTGGCTTATGCCGAACCGAAAACATTTTTTTGATTGATATTTAGCTGAAATTTTGCTTGCATAATTTTTATTATGTACTACAATTAGCGCGAATAAGGGAGCACAGATACTATATGTAGTGGTTTTTAGGTTTTCGGGTTGAGTCGGCCCGAGACAATCCAAAGGGAGTTGCATGCTGCTTGTTGCCGAAAGTGTTTTACCTTCCCCAGTGTCCGCCCGCGACGTTTCAGACTACTCTTCACCCTCTTGCAATACTCCGTTTTACCAAGACAAGACGATCAACAATGATTTCGTGGCTCAACCGGATCCCGCGAAAATGTCAGTTTCAATTGAAAAAGTATTGAACGCCATGAATGGCATTCAAGATGCTGCTTCAACGCAAGAATGCGATTTGATCGAGCAATCACTGGTGCGCTGGTGTAACACTAGTAGTTCGTTCCGGTAAAATACTTACAGATTGATATATAATTGCCATGGCTCTTATACAACTCTTAGCGGGGGTGATCATGGCGGGCAAGACGAAACGTGCTGCACTGGTATTGACGGAGGATCAGAGGACGATGTTGAAGGAACTGTCCAGATCGAGAACAGCGTCGGCGCGCGAGATTGAACGCGCCAAGGTGCTGATCGGCTACGCCGATGGTATCTCGATTGTTGGCCTGCAACGGCAGACCGGGGGCAGTCGCCCGACTATCTACAAATGCATCGACAAGGCACTGGCGGCGGGCGTGCAGATGGGGTTGAAGGACGCTTACCACCGCCCGCACGAACCGGAAATCAGCAATGAAGCCCGCGCTTGGGTAGCGAGCATCGCCTGCACCAAGCCCAAGGATAACGGTTTAGCTGCGGAGCTGTGGACAATATCCGGCTTGGCCAGCTTTGTATCCGAACACGCCGGGTCTGCGGGCTTTCCCCGGCTGGCGCACGCGGGCAAGAGCACCGTATGGCGCATTCTCGACGAGAACGAAATCAAGCCCCACAAGATCCGTTACTATTTAGAAAAACGTGATCCAGAGTTTGACCGCAAGATGCAGGAAGTCTTGCTGGTTTACCGGGATGTTTCGATCTACCGCGAAGGTGCTGTTCATGATGGGCGACCCGAGCCCATCTATACTGTCAGCGTCGATGAAAAACCCGGGGTTCAGGCTATCGGGCTAACCGCTCCCGACCTGCCGCCCGTTCCCGGAAAACACTCAGCCATTGGGCGAGATTACGAATATATCCGCCATGGAACCGTATCGATCCTGGCCGGAATTGATCTGCACTCGGGCCATATTTTCGCCAACGTGGAAGATCGCCACCGTAGCGTTGAGTTCATCGCGTTACTCAAACGGCTTGACGAGCACTACCCGCCCGAGGCAATCATCCGCGTGGTGCTGGATAATCATTCGGCACACATCTCGAAAGAAACGTTAGCCTATCTTGCAACTCGACCAGGGCGCTTCGAGTATGTTCATACGCCCAAACATGGCTCTTGGCTTAATCTGATAGAGTGTGCCTTCTCGAAGATGTCCAGAACCTTCCTGCGCCACATCCGGGTAAACTCCATTGATGAGTTGAAGGCACGAATCATGAAGGGCATTGACGAGATCAACGCCTCACCCGTCGTGTTCCGCTGGAACAAGTTTGACCTTGGGGTGGCTTAATGTGTAAATATTTTACCGGAACGCACTACTAGCTTCATAAAATTTATGGATAGGCGCTTGGGCGCTCAAAAATTGCCTCCAGCCAGTTCTGATGGGGTGAGGAAAGATTCAATCTCAAGATGGAGAAATCTTGTATTAAGCACACGGCCGTGTTTCAGGCAGGTGGCGCCCCAATCTTGGATTAATGTGCTTCGGCCATACCGCGTTGCGGTGTGCTGAGGGTGTAGTAGTTGTCAATGTTGTATTTTCTTTAAACTTTAATTTTCAAAGGAGAATGAAATGGCAGCAGAAGAAAAGAAGGCTAAACCCGCAGCTAAAAAAGCTGTCGCCAAAAAGCCAGCAGCTAAAAAAGTAGCCGCCAAAAAGCCGGTAGCTAAAAAAGCCGTTGCCAAAAAGCCGGCCGCTAAAAAAGTAGCCGCCAAAAAACCGGTAGCTAAAAAAGCCGTTGCCAAAAAACCAGCCGCTAAAAAAGTAGCCGCCAAAAAACCGGTAGCTAAAAAAGCCGTTGCCAAAAAACCAGCCGCTAAAAAAGTAGCCGCCAAAAAACCGGTAGCTAAAAAAGCCGTTGCCAAAAAGCCAGCAGCTAAAAAAGCGGCTCCAGCCAGTAAACCGGTAGCTAAAAAAGCTGTAGCCAAAAAGCCAGCAGCTAAAAAAGCAGCTCCAGCCAGTAAACCGGCTGCAATGATAAGCAAGCCAGCGCCTGCGCCGGCTCCTTCTGCTCCGGCACCTGTACGCCCGGCTACAACTTGGCCTTTCCCTACGCCAGGCATTAGCAAGCCGAATTGATGGTGCTAGAGACTGTGGAGACGGCCCCTGGTTTTTTTGTAGTTTAACGGGGCTGTCCGCAGTTTTGGGGTTGCTTGCTGGGCGCACCCGGTTAGGACTGTGTGCGCCATTTCCTTGCCAGCGCTATGGCTGGCATGTGCTTCTATCCACTTTCGAACGGCGTTTATAATTGCTTATAAACGCTACTTGGAAATGATGCTGGATTGGGGTGTATTGCTGTCCCTGCGGTTTTCATGGTTCAGTTGAAATTCCACATTGATGTTTTATAGCGCACCTCTCCCCTACGTTGCAGATGCCGCCGCCTGCTATGCAGCCATCGCCGACCTGCCTTGGGCTGTGTGGCTGGACAGCGCGGGGTTGGGGCATTACGACATCATCTGCGCGCAACCTGTGGTGACACTGATCACGCATGGAGCACACACCGAAATTACCAGCGTCGCCGGGACGAAGCATACATCCGCTGACCCATTTACACTATTACGACAGCAACTGGGCGAACCGGTAACAGCCAAGCACGATATTCCTTTTGCAGGAGGCGCATTGGGCTACTGGGGATATGACCTGGCGCGCCGCATGATTACGTTGCCTGGCACTGCACAGGCGCAAGATGCCAAACTCTTGCCAGATATGGCAATCGGCATCTATGACTGGGCCATTGTGCTCGACCATCAGCATCGCAGCATGCGGCTGGTATCGCAGCAGCGTTTTACCCAAACGGCAAAGCTGCTCCCCGATATTCTTGCGCGTCTGCGAAATCAACCCCCGTTGCAAAAGGTTGATTTTCAAGTCTGCGGTAAGGTGCAATCCAATTTCACACCGGACAGTTACGCCGCCGCTTTTGCGCAAGTGCAAAATTATTTGCAAGCGGGTGACTGCTATCAGGTCAACCTTGCGCAACGCTTCAGCGCAGTAGCCTCTGGCGATGCCTTGTGTGCCTATATCACACTGCGCAGCCTGAGTCCCGCACCGTATTCCGCATTCTTAAATCTCCCGCAAGTCCAGATTTTATGCGCCTCACCGGAACAATTTCTTTGTGTGCAAAACGGCAACGTGGAAACCAGGCCGATCAAAGGCACACGCCCGCGCAGCAGCGATGCGCATCTGGATAAACAGCTTGCCGAAGATTTGCGCAACCACCCCAAAGACCGTGCGGAAAACCTGATGATCGTGGATTTGTTGCGCAGCGACCTCGGCAAAAGTTGCGCGCCTGGGTCGGTGCACGTGCCCAGACTGTTCGGGGTGGAAAGTTTCACCAACGTGCATCACCTGGTCAGTACAGTGCAGGGCAAATTGGCTGAAGGACGTGATGCGCTGCATGTGCTACGCGACTGCTTCCCCGGCGGCTCTGTCACTGGTGCGCCCAAGCTGCGCGCCATGCAAATCATCGATCAGCTTGAGCCAAACTGCCGTGGCATATACTGCGGAGCGATAGGATATGTCGGCTTCGACGGCAACATGGATAGCAACATCGTTATCCGCACGCTAATGTACTCTGACAACGAAATTCGCTGCTGGGCGGGCGGCGGTATTGTGGCGGACTCCGATATGGCAGAGGAATATCAGGAAACTCTGGATAAGGCGGCGGGAATGCTCAAGTTGTTGCGGCAATATGGCGGCGAGTTAATAACTGGGCTTCCCGCCTAAAAAAGCTTTCCAATGGTTGCGTTAAGAACCAGCCCTTGATCCGATAGCACCCGCGTAGGATGGGTTAAGCAACGCGATACCCTTCGTTCATCGGTAACAGAATTGATGGGCAACGCTACGCCCCACCCATCCACGAGTTACCCCACCTTCAAAACAACTGGCACCCACCTACGAAACGTGGCTGCACTGCGAAGCCGGAGTACGGGTATCCATGTTGCGTCCACGGTTGATGTGGTCGTCTATTTCGCCTGCGCATCCCGCCATGCGTCCGAACAGGAATGCGGTGAATGCCGCCATTTCCATCGAGCTTTCGCTGAATACACCCTTGCGGTAACGCGACCACAGGAGTTTCAGCAGCATCGCGGCGATGATGGCATCAATGTTGACGCAAAATACATTGGCGGTCACACCGTTGTCGAACAGGGCCTGCACCAGCGTCCTGTAATAATCGTGAAATATATTCTTCTCGCCACGTTCTTCGAACAAGCTCGCGATGTAAACTTCGCGCGGGTCTTTGTTGACCAAGTGCCCCTTGAATACCGGGTGGTTGACGCCGGGGATGCTGCGCACCGGCAGGCCGAGCGCTTTGTTGGCTTTCTTTTCATCATTGAAAGCCTTGGCGTAGGCCGTTGCCATTGCCTTCAGATCAATGCCGTGATCGGCGGCGCTGGCATCGGCCAGAGAGGTGCTTTTGAAACTCTCGATCAGGAACTGGATACCCTCGTAGCCATTGCCACCGTGGGCAAAGCCGGTGTGGGTGAGGAAACCGATCATGCCCTTGTTGATCTGCACCCGCTCCGGCGATTCCGGGCCGTCAGCCGATACTGCGCCTTTGCAGCCCTGTGCCGAGATGGTGCCGACGCCGTTGGAGATGATCAGTCCCAGTATGACCTGGAACGGGAATAAATTTTCCGCTGTTGGCCGCTCGCCGAGCAGGGAGAGATAGGCGATCTGGGTAGTGGTCCAGGACTCCAGTATTTCTTCGTTGCTGATGCCGCAGAACTCGCCCGGTTGGTGGTGCTTGCCTTCGGCTGCTGCGCCGATGATGGTTGAGAACAGGTTGGTATACCAGGGCAAATTACGCACCGTCAGGCGCGAGATGCGTTTGCGGATCAACGGCTCCCAGGCGATGGTTGTAGTGAGCGCGGCGATCACTGCGTCCGTAGTCGGGTAGCCTTTCAAGCTGCGCAGATAGCGCACGAAAACCGATTTGGCTCCGCGTTTGTCGAACGCCTTGAGCATCGCTTCGGCTCGCGCATCCGGCGCTTTGCCCAGCAGTGTCGCGAGTTGTTCGGGGCTGGCCGTGGCGGGCGTAATTCTGGCCTGCTCATCACCGCCCGTAAGCAGGCCGGAGTGGGCGAACAACTCGGTTAACGTATCGGCAGCATGGCGTGCGCCGTCAACGCGCTTCGGGCCGATCAGCGCGACAGCCGCGCTGATCGCCGTGTTGGGGGCGTTGCCGGCCTCGCGCGCCGCATCGGCGGCAGCCAGCATGGCTTCACCATGGAGATTGACCCGCGCCGCCACTGCGATGTTGAACAGGGCGTTATCGTTGGCATCGTTGAGCTCGCGCACCAGCGCCATGCACAGGTTGGATTCCAGCGGCTGTTTGGCGGTGTCCAGAATGGAGATATTGTTTACCTTGGTGACCTGCGTTTTCGCATCCATCACCGAGCTTCCCGAACAGTCTTTCATGGACTGGCGCGGGAAAATGGCACCCACATGTTTGAGTAATTCGGCAATTTGTTCGTCATAGGGCGACATTGCCTTGACTACAGGAATATTTAACGCAGGCGGAAGTTTCAAACCTTGATCGTCGCCAAACCACGGCTTCAACTCCAGATTGCCTTCTGATGGAAAATCCTGCTCGATGCCGTTCAGCTTCATCACCGCAGTCAGCGCCTGCGGAATATAGGCGATATTGGTAACCACCGCGCCCAGTTTCGAGCACACCGGGTTGTCAGGCGTGAAGAGGTCTGACACGCCGAATTTCTTCATGAACCAGCCTTCCTTGGCCCGCGCGTCATCGCCCGATCCGGCAATGGCGCCGGCGTGGCCGACAGCCCGTGTCAGGTTCGCCTTCCAGCGACCGACCACGCAAGCCACCACCGGCTTTTCGAAAGTAACCGCTTCCTCGTAGTACCCGCCCGGCTCGGAGTACATCACCGCAGCCTTGGTGCGCCCGTCGTTGGCCATGGCGTAGGCAAACTCAGGTGTGGCGAAATTGATATAGACATCCTTGCCGCTGGAAATCAGCGTCGTCGTCCCCCATCCGCCAATTGACAGGTAGTTGGCGATGGTGGTGGTGAAGTTGCCGGAGTTGGAATAGATGGCAACCGAGCCCTTGCGTAAGGTTTCCTGGGGCTTGTCGCCGCCCAGCGCGCCGCCAATACGGATATGGTTCCACGAATCAGCCACACCCAAGCAGTTCGCGCCGAAAATATCCACTCCGCGCTGCTGGCCAAGCGCCCGTATTTCGCGGGCATCATGTACCGCCACCTTTTCCGTAAGGATGATGACTTTCTCTACATCGGGATTGATCCGGATCAGTTCGGCGACACCGTCACGCACAGCGGATGGTGGCAAATAGACAACACCAACATTGAACTTGTGCCCGGCATCCAAGCCTTCACGCACGTTGTTGTAGACAGGAATGTTGCCCAAGGATGTTTCAAGAACTTGCCCACGGCGGCCCGGCGAAGTGCCGAAAACGATATTGCCTCCCGAATAGACATGGCTGACCGGCGTCACGGATCGTGATTCGTTTCCCAAAATATTCAAAACACAGATACGATCCTCAAGGGTCGCTATCTCGGCCAAGGAACGAATTCCAACGAAATATTTAAATTTCTCGATACCGGGCTTTCTCATTGCTTATCACCTTTACTTAATTCATTAGCTTTTCAAATTTGAGCGGGTAGCCGGTTGCAAAACCGGGTTGGCTACCGGCTACATGTTACAAGCTACAAGCTGGACGCTAGGCGTCCGCTGGTAAACCCATCATTGTCGCCACTTCAGCACGGCCTCCGCTCTTCATCCAGCGATCTGCCTCCTGAGCGTAGTTCACCACGTCAGTCATCGCGGAATCGAAACCGAAAATCCGGTAGGGTATCCGCAACGCGTCGAGCACATCCTTGAATACTCCCATGCCGCGTATCACACTGGGGCCGCCGCGGCCTATCACCACATACAGAGGCGTCGGCCCGTGCTCGCTGAAAAAGTCACGCAGTGCATCGGCCATTGCCCGGAACGTGACGAAGATGTCCGTGTTGTTGGCCTTGCCGCCGATGATGAACAAAACATTCGATTGCTTGAGATAATACTTGAGGCAGATGCGCATTACTTCGTTCATCTTTTCGTAGGGTGGGTTCCCCCCGAAATCGGAAGAGATGATGGCATCGTTGCCCAATACCTCGGTGACCAAGGAGTTTGCCCCGCCGCCGAAAGTGGGCGCCAGTATGGTGCCCTTCTCGTTGATCACATAAACGTCACTCTGTCCCTGGTAGGTACGAAGTTCGTTAATCTCCTGCTCGAAGTCGTTAGCCTCGGTAACAAAGAGGTCGTCCGGCAGGTTCAAACGATTCACACGCGGATCGTCACGGTCGAAGCCGCACTTGAAATCGCAGGCCACAGGCATCAGAGATCCCGGCCTGCTCTCCGTCATGCGGATGGGATTGAGCTCCAGCGTCGACATGCCGTTATGGTGGAACAGGTCCCATAGCTTCGGTAGATACTGCACCAGTGGCGACACAATCTCGCGTGGCGCACCAAGATCGGAGAGCGCGTTGGAGATAATGAATGACTTGAGTCCGGTCAGTGGATCAAACGGCACCTCGATGATCTGGGTCTTGTTCAGTTCCTCGATGTCCATGCCGCCGTGATGGGTGAGCGTCATGACCGGCGCCCGGTAGCGTGTCGAGTCGGTAAGCGAAAAGTAAATCTCGTGTTCGGCCGGAACCGCGCCCTCGAAGGTAACACCACGCGATTTGTAAACGACATTGCCAACCTGATATTCGGCAAAGTAGAGGCGCTCTTTTTCTGCGATAGCCGACTTCAGGTTAGTTGCACGCCCGATTAATCCGGACTTGCCCTTTTTGCCTACGCCTCCCTTGAAGATGGGTTTGACGAAAACTGCACCGCAACGCTCGATCATGCTGTGTATTTCGTGTTCACTGGCTTCCGGCCCGAGCACCTCTGCGGCAGGAAAATCGACAGTTTTTAGCAGCTGTGCTCCATAGAGCATTCCACTGATGTTCATGGTTCAATTACCCCTTATTTATCAAATTCTGTGAAACCAGTCGAGCCGCTAGTCGCTAGCCGTTAGTTAAACCAGATGTGGTTCTTAACTAACGGCTAGCGACTAGCGGCTAACGACTGGTGTTTAATATTCTTCCGGCAGGTACTTCAGCTCAGCCCATGAATAGACCGGCCCCTTGACGCACACATAGTCCTTGCCTACATTGCAGCGACCGCACTTGCCCAAGCCACACTTCATCTTGTTCTCGATGGTCGTGTAAATCTGCTCATCCTTGAATCCGAGTTTGTTCAGGTTCTGAATCACGAACTTGATCATGATCGGCGGTCCGCACGTGATCGCGATGGAATTGTCTGGTACAGGATCCTTGTCCATCACGGCTGCCGGCACGAAACCGCAGTAGCCCTCCCAGCCTTCCTCTGCCTTGTCTATGGACAGATGCACATCGATAGATTCGCGCAATTTCTCGAGTTCTGCCCGGTACATGATATCGCGCGAGGTGCGTCCACCATAGAATACGGTGATGTCCTTGAAGTTGGCGCGTTGCGCCACCGCAGTAGTGATGACTGGCCAGATAGGCGCCAAACCGCAACCGCCGCCGATGAAGTACAGATTCTTTCCGCGCCAATCGTCAATCGGAAAACTGTTGCCGTAAGGCCCGCGCAATCCGATGACATCGTCCACCGCCAAATCGTGGAAAGCGGAAGAAACGCGGCCAACCCGCATGATGCTGAACTGTTTGTACTCCCTGATCAACGGCGATGAGGCAATAGAGATCATCGATTCGCCGCGACCGAACACCGACAGCATGGCGCACTGCCCGCACTCGTGTTTGAAGAGCTCACCGTCCACAGGCTCAACGCGGAAAGTTTTGATGGCGCGTTCGCCATACACTTCGTCCTTGATATAGGCGATGCGTACCAGTTCTGGAAGGTAGATGTTATGCGGCATTTTCGGCCACCTTGTTGACGACATTGATGATATCTATCCCCACCGGGCACTCGCTGATACAGCGACCGCAACCCGTGCATTGGGGCATCCCGAAATTCTCGGGGAAGTATTGGAATTTGTGCCCCACCCTCTGACGTAGCCGCGCACCTGTGCTTTCCCGTGGGTTGTGGCCGGATGAGTGCATGGTGAAGTCGGGGAACTGGCAGTTGTCCCACGTGCGCACCCGAATGCCCTTCAGCGGTGCCTTGCTTTGAACTTCGTCGTTGATGTCAAAACAATGGCAGGTCGGGCAAAGATAGGTGCAAATGCCGCAGCCGATGCAGGACTGCGCCAACTCTTGCCACAACGGTGACTTGAAGCTTGCTTTCAGCTTGGCCGGCACAGCCTCCACATTGCGAACCGCGCGTTGCGGATATGCCACCGCCTCGGCATGCGCCTGCTTCACCTGCTTCTGGTCGGCAGCGGATGCCTCTGCGAATAATTTGCCTGCTGCCTTCATCAGTTCTTTGCCCGCCTCGGTGATCGCTTTCACAAAGTAGCGGTCGCCCAAGTCAGTCATCTGAACATCGAGTCCGTCGGTGGAAACCGGTGATCCGCCGACCGACAGGCAGAAACAGTTAGCGCTGGGCGGCTTGTTGCAGGCCAGGCCCACATAGGCCACATTCTTGCGTCGCGCCTGGTAATAGCTGTCTTCGACATGATCATTAAACACCAAGTCCATGCGCGGCACTCCCCGCCCATCGCAGGGACGGACGCCGAATACGGCATGACGCTGCGCATCTGGCACAACCTGCGTAAGCCGTGGGGCCTCTCCCTTGATCTGCTCGAACTTGAAAAATATTTCTCGCTGTGGAAAAGCAAGTCCCTTTGGCGACTGTTTGGTGTTGGGGTGATCGAGCCGGACGGCGCCGCTGACCGGTTGATACGACCAGATATCATCTTCCAGCGCCGGCCCCAGGATATCCCAGCTGTCTAATGCGGCGATCCAATCGTCAATGTGTTTTTTGTCGAGAATTTTTTCCATGCTTTTACCTGATGAAATCGCCGGGATCGCTGTCGAGGAAGGAGGCTACCAGCGGCGGCGCTCCAATGCTTGCCCCAGGCTCGAAGCCGAACTGTTCGCGCGCTTCCCGTTCCATTTTGTTGTTGAGCAGCCGTATCGGGACATTGACCGGGCAAGCGCGCTCGCACTCGCCGCAATCGGTACAGCGGCCAGCAAGGTGCATGGCGCGCGTCATGAGATAGGTGATGTTTTCGGAGCGCACCGCCGACCGCTCGATCCAGCGTATGCGATTGGCTTTATCCTCTGCCGTAGTTTCCGTTGTTACCGGGAAGGTAATGCTGTCCACCACGCATTCATCGCAGTAGCACATCGGGCATACTGAACGGCACGCGAAGCAACGGATGCAGCGATCAAAATGGTGGCTCCAGAAGTCCCAGCGTGCGCCTGTACCCTGCGCCTCGAAACGGGTGAGCGCGGCAAACGGCTCTGCCAGTTGGCGCCCTGTTTTATCCTCACCGAACACCGCGTTGTGCTCCTTGGGAAAGGGGTTGCGGCATTCCAGGCAACGATCCGCCATCACTTCGCGAGCCGGCAAACGCTTCTCTCCCTGCGCAGTGGTAAACACGAAATCGTCTCCGTCGAAAGCAGCATCTGTAGGGGCGCATGGCATGCGCCCAGCCAGCTTGCGCTCATCCACCACTCCAGTGCCCTCGCAAGACACGCCGATGATGTACACATCCTCGCGCTTGAAATAGTGCTCCTGCATCAGCACGACGATAGAGCGTGCGTCGCACCCTTTGGCAACGATGGCGACGGGCGCCTCCGAATTCTTGCGGATATGCGCCAGAAATTTGCGGTCATGAACCAGATACAGGGACAGGTTGTGAAAACAGGTTGGATCCCATACGAGTTCGTCTGCCTGCTCCGGGCTGGTAATGAAAGCGGGCTCGGCAAGCATGCCCCGGCTGCCCCGCCGATAGCCGATGACAGCGCGAACATCGCCTTTCGCGAGTAGCTCCCTCGCGGTGTCGCGAATATCTTGAATCTTAATCATGAATGCTCCGCCTTCTTCAGCTTGTCCTGCGGCCCGAGCGGCTGGAGGTCATTGACGAAGTCCGTGATGACCTTGGCAAATTTGCCACCCTCAGCAGCCGACACCCAAGACATGCGGAACCGGTTCGGCTCGACGCCGATGAATTCGATCAGCTCCATGATCAAATGCATCTTGCGCCGCGCCAGATAGTTGCCCTCGATGTAGTGGCAATCACCGATATGACAGCCCGACACCAACACCCCATCCGCCCCCTTGTTGAAGGCCGACATGATATACATCGGCGATATGGCGCCCGTGCATGGGACGGTGATCGGTGTCGCGTTGGCCGGGTACTGGATGCGCGAAACGCCAGCCAGATCGCTGCCTGCCGACGAGCACCACTTGCACAGAAAGGCGACGATTTTTGGTTCATAGGCTTGTTGTTCAGACATCTATCTTCCTTCTTTCATACGGCCAAGTTTCATACAGCGAGACATGCTTCGATCATTTCGTAGATCTGCAGCTGCGTGACATTCTTGACATCAATGGCGGCACGCAGGCAGGTGGCCGAGCAACTGCCGCAGCCCTCGCAAAGCGCCTCGTTCACCACAGCTTTACCACTCTCCAGCCGGATCGCTATGAAGGGGCATGCCTCGACGCACATTCCGCAGCCCGTGCAGTGTGAACGGCGCACCTTAGCTATCAGCGGCGAACGGCTGAGCGTTGCCTGCGATAGCAGCGCAATCACTTTGGCGGCCGCCGCGCCAGCCTGGGCGACAGTCTCCGGAATATCCTTCGGAGCTTGTGCTGCGCCCGCCAGATAGATGCCGCCAGTAACGCTCTCCACCGGTCTTAGCTTGGGATGGGCCTCGGCCATGAAGCCATCCTTGTCGCGACCGATCTTGAGCACCTTGGCTGCCTCCGCAGTGCCCTTCGATGGCACCATGGCGAGCGCCAGCACCACCATGTCGGCATCGATCTCCACGTTCTGCCCGGACAGCGTGTCGGTGCCGAGCACGCGAATCTTACCGTTATGCCGGTAGAGCTTGGAGACGCGGCCACGCAGATAGAGGGTGTCGTCGTCCTCCATGGTGCGCTGCACAAACTCCTCATAACCCTTGCCGCCGGAGCGGATGTCGATGTAAAACACGTAGGCGCGTCCGTCAGGGACATGCTTCTTGTAGAGGCGCGCGTGCTTGGCGGTGTACATGCAGCAAATCTTGGAGCAGTAAGCGCAATGCTTTGCGGGATCGCGCGACCCCACGCACTGGATAAACACCACATCTTTAGGCTCTTTGTGGTCGGAAGGCCGGAGCACATGGCCCCCGGTCGCGCCCGAGGCAGAACACAGGCGCTCGAACTGCATCCCATCAAGCACATCTTCGATCTTGCCGCCGCCGAGTTCTGGCATATTCCCCTGATCGTAGAGATCGAAGCCGGTCGCCACCACGATGGCGCCCACGTCCTCGACCACCGTCTCGGGTCGCATGTCGTAGTTGATGGCGCCTGCCTCGCAGACATCCTTGCACTTGCCGCAGACGACGGGGTTCAATCCTAGACATGCGCTCTCGTCGAGCGTGAAACTGGCCGGGATAGCTTGGGCATAAGGGATATAGATAGCTCGCCGGGCGTTCAGATTAAGCTCGTATTCGTTCGGCACCACTACCGGACAGACTACGGTGCAGTGGTCGCATATTTTGCACTTGTCCGGATCCACATAGGTTGGTTTCTTGAGGACTTTGACGCGGAAGTTACCCACGGAACCCGTGACTTCCTGCACCTCGCTGTAGGTCATCAACTTGACCTTGGGATGGCGCTTCACCTCGACCATCTTGGGCGACATAACGCACTGCGCACAGTCCAGAGTGGGGAAGGTCTCGGAGAGCTGAAGCATGCGGCCACCGATGGTGGCTTGCTTCTCAACCAGGATCACCTCAATGCCGGAGTTGCCGATATCGAGGGCAGCCTGAATGCCGGCAATACCCCCTCCGATGACCATAGCGCGCCGTGTGACGTTGACGGCGATCGCATCCATGGGCTGGTTACGGTTAACCCGTCGCACCACACTACGCGAAATCTTGATCGCCTTCTCGGTTCCTTTGGCTTTGTCTTTATGAACCCAGCTGCACTGCTCACGGATATTGGCAATTTCGCAGGTAAAGTTATTGATGCCGGCCCGCTGTGCGTTATCACGGAATGTTTTCTCATGCAAATTCGGCGAGCAGCAGGTGACGACGACGCTGTCCAGCTTGTTGTCCTTGATCGCCTGAACCACGGACTCCTGTCCCGGCTCCGAGCACATGTAAACGTATTCCTGGGTGAAAGCGACAGTACTCTCGCCTGCCATTTCCCTGGCCACTTTCGCCACATCAACGGTGGCGGCGATGTTGGTGCCGCAGTGGCAAACGAAAACGCCGGTGCGCTTCTTCGTCATGACGCGGCTTCTCCATTTTGGCTCATCATCTGGAGACCGTGCTCATAGCCCTTGTCGAATGCCTTGATGTTGATTTTCAGGAAGCGGTCGGGAACTAGACCGGGCAGCGCCTTCTTCATGGCATCGGCGGAGACCACGTTGGTGACCGCAGTGAAAAAGCCAAGCGCCACGAGATTGGTGAACAAGCGATTGCCCAGTTCTTCGGCATAGCGGGTTGCCGGCACTCGCAACAACCTGAGATCCGGATGCTCGCCGCGCAGCTTCACCAGCTCCTGTTCGACGATCAGCGTCCCCCCCTTGGGCAGCTCGCCATAATACTTGTCGTAAGCTTCCTGGGACAGCGCCATGAGAATTCCGGGGTGTGTGATGTATGGATACAGGACACGTTCGTCGGAAACAACAAGTTGCGCCGAGCAAGCGCTGCCGCGCGCCTCGGGTCCGAAGGCCTGTGTCATGGTGGCGAACTTGTCGTCGTACAGGGCCAGCGCCTTACCGGTGATCAGGGCGCAGCGAATGATTCCCTGTCCACCAAAACCTGAAAACCTGATTTCTTGTGTGCTCATGCGCTCGGTTCCTACTTACGGGTTTTTTTAGGCGCAGCCTTAGCTACAGCCTTGGTCTTGACGGTTGCCTTGGGAGCGGCCTTTTTCGCTACCTTGACCGGAGCCTTTTTAACGGCTTTCGTCGCGGCTTTCTTCAGGGGTTTGGCCTGAGCTTTTGCCGGAGCCTTCTTCGCTGCTTTGGGTGCGGCAGCAGTCTTTGCGGGAGCCTTTTTTGCAGGCTTAGCTGGAGCTTTCTTCACCGCAGCCTTGGCAGTGGCGGTTTTTTGGGGTGTTGCTGATGCCGCCTCTCCATGCGCTTCTGCCTCTGCCAGCATGGCGGCCCTGCGTGCAGCGATCCTCTCCTTCTCGGCTTTTTCTTCGGCCTCACGCTCGGGAATGGTCTTGCCATAGAGTTGATAATCGTCTCCAACCAGCTTGACGCAGCACTTGTCAACGGCTTCCAAGTAAGAAAGCTTGTTCTTTTCGACGAACTTGCCGATGACGATCTTGCCCTGGTAGTCGATGGCGGTCTCGCGGGTGTCAGCGCCATGCTTGAGAATCGAGTTATCCTGGTAATTCTGAAGCTGGTCGACGCCATCGCCAAGGCGGTTTCGGCGCAGGTAAAGCGTTGGGCAGGGTGAAATGATTTCGATGAAGGAAAAGCCCTTGCGCAGCAGCGCTTCCTCTATCGACTGGGTGACGTTGCGCGAATGCATTGATGTCCAGCGTGCGATGTAGGTGGCACCGGCGGCATCCATCAGAAACGGCAGGCTGAACGGATATTCGTAGTTGCCGTAGGGCGTTGTCGAGGCGATGGCCGAGCCTGGCGTGGTCGGCGTCACTTGGCCACCGGTCATGCCATAGGTGAAATTGTTGTTGCAAATGACCACCAGGTCCATGTTGCGCCGTGCGGCATGGATCAGGTGGTTGCCGCCGATACCGGCCAAGTCGCCCTCGCCGCTGAATACCACCACGGTCAGTTCGGGGTTAGCCAGCTTGATGCCGGTGGCTACAGGAATAGCACGACCGTGTGTGGTGTGCATCGAGTCGAAATTGACATAGCCCGCAACACGTCCGGTGCAGCCGATACCCGACACCACGACCAGCTTCTTGGGGTCGATGCCACTTCGCTTGACGGCATCGGCAAAGGAATTCACTTCGGAGCCGATACCACAACCTGGGCACCAGATATGCGGCATCCGCTCCATGCGCAGGGCGCTGGACATGGGGCTGCCTGCCTTGAATTTTTCGATATCAGTACTCATTGGTTTGCCTTTCTGATGGCGTCCAGGATTACCTGTGGATCATGCACCGCGCCTCCGCAGTGGTTGACGCTGATTACTTTGCAGCGCCCGCCAGCGTTGCGTTCCACTTCAAGCACCATCTGACCATAGTTGATCTCGGGTACCACGATGGCCCTAACCTTGGCGGATATTTCACGGATGCGTTTTTCGCAGAATGGCCAGATAGTGATCAGGCGCAACGAGCCGACCTTGATACCTTCCTTGCGCGCATCCAGGATGGCCTTGACGGCGATGCGTGAAGTGATGCCATAGGACACCACCACCACGTCGGCGCCATCGACCTGATCTTCGTCGAGGCGGATAATCTCGTCGGCATTGCCGTTGATCTTTTCCATCAAGTGGGTCACGACTTTCACGTTCTGCTCGGCGGTCATGACCGGATAGCCCCGCTCATTGTGGGTCAGGCCAGTGACATGAAAGTTGTACCCATCGCCCGCGCGCACCATGGGATGTCCGCCCTGGCTGTCGAACTTGTAGGGGCGGCAGTCTTCCTTGGGGCCGCTGTAGTTGTTGCGCGGTACCACCTTGATCTGGTTCGCTGGCGGGATAACCACTTTTTCGTGCATGTGGCCGACGGTTTCGTCCGTCAGGATGATGACGGGCACGCGGTAGAATTCCGACAGGTTGAAGGCTTCGACGGTAAGGTCGAAACACTCCTGCGGACTGTCCGGGCACAGGGCGATGATGGCGTTGTCGCCATGCGGACCATATTTCGCCTGCATCATGTCCTGCTGGGCGGTCAGCGTGGGCAGGCCGGTAGATGGGCCGCCGCGCTGCACGTTAGCGATCACCATCGGGGTTTCGGTCATACAAGCCAGGCCAAGGTTTTCCACCATCAGGGAAAAACCGGGGCCGCAAGTCACGGTCATGCATTTTTGTCCGGCCCATGCTGCGCCGATCAGGGCGGCGATGGAGGCAAGCTCGTCCTCCATCTGGATGAACAGCGCCCCAACTTCGGGTGCACGTTCGGCGAAGCGCTCGGCAGCTTCGGTTGAAGGCGTAATGGGGTAGCCGGCAAAGAACCGGCAACCTGCCGCCAGCGCGCCTTCAGCAAGGGCGTGGTCGCCATCCATGAAATGTGGGCCGGAGTCGACCCCTTTGGGATCTGCGGTGACGGTTTTAGTTTCGGCGTAACGTTCGCTAACGCGAACGTTAGCCTGCTCTGAAACTCCGCTTAGCTTCGTTTTCACTTATTTGTTTCTCCTGTATTGGTTTCTTCTTCCATTATCACGTAGATGGAAAACTCTGGACAGATCATCTGACAAAACATGCAATCGTGGCAGGCATCAGGATTTTTTACATAAGGCGGATGATAGCCCTTGGCGTTGAATTCGGGAGACATGTCCAACACTTTCTTGGGACAAAACTGCACGCAGAAGCCGCAACCCTTGCACCAGTTAGGGTTAATATGGACTTTGCCACGCGTCTGTTTGAGGTCGTTGAAAAACATACTTTCCTCCTTAGTCCAAACCACGAGCCTTCAAAACTGGCAGCGGATCGATATGCTGGAGATCGAAACGCAGCGCCGCCTCGTCGCAGCCGAATGCCAGCGCCATCAACTGGGTGAAGTAAAGCACCGGCATATTTTTAAAATCCTGATTGAGGCGCTTGGCGTCATCCTGCCGGAAATCCAGGTTGAAGGCGCACAGCGGGCAACTCACCACCACCATATCTGCCTGTTCCTCGCTCGCCGAACCCATGATCTTGTCGGTGCGGTCAGCGATGACCTCCGGTTTGTCAACCGTCTGATAGGCGCCGCAGCACTCGGTTTTGTGCGAAAAATCCACAGGTGTGGCACCGAGGGCGCGAATCAGGTTTTCCATGACCATCGGGTTCTCGACATCATCGAAAGCAACTTCTTTTGGGCGCACCAGCAGGCAACCATAGTAGCAGGCCACGCGCAATCCTTTGAGCGGTTTTGTCACCTTCTCGGCCAGCTTGTCGAAGCCGACGCGGTCACGCAGATATTCGAGAAGGTGAAGGACTTCAACGTCACCCTCGTATTTGGTTTTTTCGAGGGACAGGAAGTCGTTGATGGTTTCAAGCGCGTCGGCACGCTTCTTCACGTCGATGTTGGCACGCTTGAGCGTGTTGTAACACATCGCGCATGAAGTCATGAATTCGCTGGCCATGCCTTCTGTCTTGGCTTGGGCTTCCTTGACTCGAATCATGTTGGTTATCGGCGCCACGCGGTTCATAACATTATCGGAGTCCAGCGCATGCACCGTGCCGCAACAATTCCAGCGATCCAGTTCCTCGACTTCCACGTCCAGTTTCGCCATTGACGAAACCGTGGAAACATCGAAGTTAGTGGCCTGGTTTTTTAGTGTGCAGCCGGGGTAATAAGCAAGCTTCATCGGTTTATTCTCATTTCCCATTAGGGGCTTTCCATCATGAGGTCAGTTTACGCATGGCGCTGATCGTGGCAATTGGCGGTAAAACGCTACGCACCTCGGGAGACAATTCCATAATATTAAGGTGGTCGTCGCGATGTCCGGTGCGCAATGCTGTCCGGCGCAGCGCTTCAATGACCTCGGCGATTTTTATGTCCTTCGGGCAGCGTGAGTTGCAGGTCAAGCAGGACACGCACATCCAGATGGAACGCGCTGCCAGCAATTGTTCCTGCATTCCCAGTTGGGCCATACGAATGATCTGGTTGGGCAGCACATCCATGTGAGCCGCCATCGGGCATCCGGCAGAGCACTTGCCGCACTGGTAGCAAGCCAGCAACTTCTGGCCGCTGATTTTTTCAATACTGGCCACAAAAGAACTGCCGACACGGGTCGAGGAAATGCGCAGGGTAGTATCCATAGAGATTGGCCGTTTAGAACCTTCCATCCATGCGAAACTCGGGGGTGTCCAGCCATAACCCGACGTTCTGCAAGCTATCCAGATGTGCCTGGAGTGCATCGTATTGGGAACTTTCCTCCAGGATCATCTTTTCAGCCAATTTGATAATGGCGGGATCATTAATGTGGTTGGACATATCCTTTAGCAGATGAATGATCCGGCGCTCCAACTCCATCGCCATGCGCAGTGCCTGGGTATCGTCGGCAACTACCCCCATCCCGCGGTGGGCAACGGCAGTTTCCATTTCGGCAATCACTTTCGACGGATGAGCGTTCGCCGCTTCTTCGGCAGCAATGCGCTGCCACTCATCCGGGCCGATGATGGCGCTGAACAACTTATGCATATCATCCATGTGCCCCGACTCCTCATCCGCCAGGCGCAGAAACATGGCTTTGCCGCTTGGGTTTTGCGTCATCTCGGCTGCATGGCGATAGAAGTGCTCCTCGCCGTACTCGAAGCTGAGCGCAGTGCGAGCCAGTTCAATTATTTTGTCGTCAATATGTGTCATCGGTCTGGCTCCGACGCCTCAAGCGCCATGGCTTTCATCAAACAGCCGGTTATTTAATACCGATGCGCCTGGCAGCGCGTTGCCGCCGCGTACCAACTGGCGCTTCTTGACATCCTTGGGAGCGTAAGACGGCAGCAGGATCGGGGTTACCAGATCGGTTTGCACACCGGCGTCCGCCAGCTCTTTTTCGTAGCTGTCGAGATGAGCCAAACTGAGCTTTCCAAGCTTGACCGTTTTGGCGTATTCACCGGCATACCGGCCGGCGCGCCGCCCGAACACGTTATAGTCGAGCACCGAGTTGCCCATCAGCCGGTTACGGCCATGCAGGCCGCCGGTGGCTTCGCCCGCCACATACAGGCCTGGGATGTCGGTCTCGCAACGCTCGTTGATTTCGATACCGCCATTCTGATAGTGCAGCGACGGGTAAATCAGCATTGGCAGCTTTGCGATATCGATGCCGTAGCGGATGAACTGGCGATACATGGCCGGGAAATGCTTGTCGGTGTAACCACCGCCGTGCAGCATATCGATGAGCGGCGAATCAAGCCACACGCCGACACGCCCCGAGGGTGTCGGGATGCCACCGCCGTTTTGCGCGCATTCGCGGATGATGGCCGCAGCCTCAATGTCGCGCGGTTCGCGCGGATAGACGAATAATTCGCCTTCCTTATTCAGCGGCTGACCGCCCGCGCCACGGATCGCCTCGGTGACCAGGAAGCCTGCAATCTGCTCGGGGAACGAGACACCCGTCGGGTGGTATTGCACCGAATCCATATACATCAACTTGGCTCCGGCACGATACGCCATCACCAGCCCATCGCCGGTAGCGCCGTAGTGATTGGTGGTGTCGAAACCGCGAATATGCAGGCGACCGTAGCCGCCAGTGGCGATTAGAGTGGATTTCGCCTTGACGGTGAAAAATTCCTCGCTTTCCATGTCGTAGAGAATGGCGCCAGCGCATCGGCCTTTGTCGTCCATGATCAACTCCACAGCCGGCATGAACTCCTTGATGTCGATCATATCGGGATGGTTACGCACCTCGTCCATCAGCGTGCGCATGATCATCGCACCGGTGTAGTCGCGGCAAGAAAGCATGCGCTTCCTCGATGTGCCACCGCCGTGCATGGTCTTCATCGAACCGTCCTGCTCCTTGTCCCACACAACGCCCAGATCTTCGAGCCACTTGACCACGCCGGGGCCGTCCTCGGTGAGCGCCCTGACCAATTCGGGTTTGTTCTCGAAATGGCCGCCACCGATGGCGTCCAAGTAGTGGCGGGTTGGGGAGTCGGTGCGCGACACGGCGGCCTGCATGCCACCTTGGGACATCATCGAATTGGCATCGCCCATGCGCAGCTTGGTCGCGATAATCGAGCGCATCCCGTGTTCTTTCATGGCGACCAGGGCAGCATTGCAACCGGCGCCACCGCCACCAATGATCAACAGGTCAGTCTCGAAATCCGGGCTTTTAAGATCCACCTGTTCGCTACGCAGCCAGGAGTGTGACTCCAGCAGGTCGGACACTTCGGTGGTCAGCGACTCGCCCCGGTTGGGGCCGACGCGCACTACACGACGGGCACTGGACTCGAAATCTGGATGGAAACCCTCAAGGACAGCACGGCGCTCCTCCGCATTCATGGGCGGATAAACAGGATCTGGCTTCCGGGCCAGTTCCAAACGTTTGGGGCGTGTCTGAGCCACTTTGCGGAGCGACTCCGCCATATATTCTGGATACATCTTGAATCCTCTCTATTCCGAGTGCAGGTTATTCCGAGTCGCGTGCGTAGTAAAGTTTTGACAAAGCATCGCGGCTCATCGACATGAGTTTGGCGTATTCATCATCGTAGGCGCCATCCTCCACGGCCTTGACCCGCACCGCCAGTTCTGGGCTGTCCTTGCGCAGATAGCGGCCATAGAGGCGCTTCGCCAAGATACCTACCAAGGGTTGCGTGATCTCGGCCGGGCAGCGCAGCATACATAAACCGCACACGACGCAATCGAAAGACAGATCCATCACCATCGCAATGTCGCCGCGTTTTGCGGCCTGAACGTAGTCCATGACCTGCAGCCCCTGCGGGCATGATTTTGTGCAGGTATTGCACGCGACACAACGGAATACCGTCGGATACATCTGCTCGATGGCACTGACATTGGGTTTGAGTTTCTCAATATCGTAGATCGCCTTCTCGGCCGGAACATAAGGCACTTGGGCCAGTGACATACCTTCCTCTACCAAAGTCATACAGGCGAGGCCGGTGAGTATCTTGTAATCGCCGGGCAGGCGATAGATGGTGGCGCAAGCGCCACAATAGCCCTCACGGCAACCGGCGCCACGGATAATCTGATGCCCAGCATATTCGATGGCGCCCATGATCGTTGCCTCGGCCGGCACCTCGTAGGCCTTGCCCATGATATAGATCGTGATCAGTTTTTGCTCCGCCAAACTCTGCTTCCCATCACCCTGTGAAGATGACGGGCTTTTTGTTGTTCCTGCAGGCATGCTCTTCATAATGAGTACCTTAAGTGTCTTAATTCTTGTACCGGAATCCTGCGCAACCCGCAAGCAGATCTCAACATCTTGAGGGAATCGCTAATAATAAATTTTCAATGCGCCAATCGAATCCCCGGCTAAACTGCTTAGTCAAGGTTTTCGTGTTTTAGGTCAAATTGATTTCAGCCAAGCACTCTTCGGTGAGTGGGGCCAGCTCAATCACTCTTTTCCTTACGAACGACCGATTATAAAGAAGTTTGTAAAACTTTCAAGCGCGAATTGCCTCATCTAAAACCCGAGAGAAGCTCATTCGTTGCCCCAAGCAAGAAATCTGATTGAAACGCCCTGTTTTAGCGAGCCTGGACGGGAGGTAAAGTGAGGTTAACGATGAGCGAAAGGAAAGTGGTGGTGTCGCTAACAACCGTTTTGCCCTAGCATGTCTCTCAATAAATAAATCACCTTCGTCTCTACTTTAGCAGCGCTCGCACGCTATACCTCATTACCGCAGTAATCGCATAGATGGACACCAGTGGATCAATCAGGTAGTCCCAGAGGTTGTTCGACTCGTACCAGCCGATACCCCAGGCCAACACTGCCAGCACAACGCTAAGCACGATCACTGGAAGTTGCCGGGAACAGGCAAACAGCGCTACTACCAGCAACACAATTACCAACCACAAATTTCCATACCCCAGGCGGTAGGAATCAAAGTAACCAAAGCCCAAGGCCATGGGATACAGACCCAAAGCGGCGGCTGTGATCAACATCTGTAATGTGAAGTAGTCCTTGGTGCCGGGCGGGCGCCAGCCGAAAAGAGGTTTTGAAATTGCCAGCACCAACAACACCAGCGTGGTGACACTCAGGTCACCAATTATCCCCCGCAGGTAAGCTGCTGGCGATAGCCCAGAGATTGGAACCATAGCTGCAATGGCGGTGGCGCCCGCCAACAAGGCAAGGCCAGGTTTCGGCATGCGTGCTGCTTCGGCCATCAGTAATAGCGCCGCAGTCATTGCAATCACGCTGCTTGCCAAACCAGTAATATCAGTCAGTATGGGCATGTCAGTGTAGCTGTTCATTAGCTGATTTTTCCAGGCGCTGATCCATCCAGGCCTGGTTAAATCGAATGTGCTTGATGAAGCTTCTATTCCAAGTGTACACAAGGTGAGTATCCCCGCTCTGTGTCTGGATCAGGTAGGGATAGGAAAACTCAAAACGACATCTATGCTCTGTGCATACTTGTTTCTTGGCAGAGTCCGCATATTCCCTGGATGCCTCTGCTACTTTTGCATCGGAACCCTTGGCCAGCCCATCTAGAATTTTGAGATAATTTGTTTCATCGAGCTGTTGCTCCCGCGCGGCCAACTGGTCTTCAAATTGATAAACATTTCTCCAGGTCTTGCCGCCATCCGACGAAGCCACCAGCATTAAAGCATCGCGCCCCTGCTCCATATTGTTCAATACAGCCAACAGCCGCCCATCCGGCAGAGCCACCGCCGAAAGCGCCGCGTCGGGATTCGACAATGCTGACTGCGCAGGCGCCGTCCAGTGTTTTCCCGCATCACTGGTCGAGATGCTGACCACCTTGCGGTGCTCATCGCCAGAGTGGCGCATCAGCACCAGCGCCTCGTTCGCACTATTGGTCAGCAATACCGGTTGCAGGCCGTGATCTTTGCCTGCGCTCATGCGCTGCTTGTCTATTAGATTTCCCGCTTTATCGAAACGCAACAGCTCACCGAACTTGCTGATGAGCTCGTGATAAACGGGTAACCCCATGGTGCCGTCGCTGTAGAGGAATGGCCCACCCTTGACCAAAGTGCTGATATTCAAAAACGGCGAGCTGACCAGCCGTCGCGCGGGTCCCCAGGTTGCCCCTTCATCCACCGAGGTCATTGTCGTGATCGAACTGCCCGCCCAGCCCCCCATTGAGACCGTCACGTAATACAGTCGCAACGTGCCATCCGCAGCGCGGCCTGCAACCGGATTGCCCAACTTGCTGACATACCGCAGCAGCGATTGCGCGGTGCCCTCGCGGCTGGCTACGGTTTGCTCCGCGCTCCATAGCCCCTGCGCGGGGTCGAATACCGCGCTACGGATTTCGACATCCTTCGCGCCTTCGCGGCTGCCTGCAAACCAGAAGGCGCGGATGCTCCCATCCTTCAATTCAATGAGCGAGGCGGCATGAGTCTGGGTGTGCAGCGTGGAAGATGCGAAGCGGCTCTGGAATTTTGCCTCACCGTTGCCCGCCACAACTTTGGGATGGCCATCAAAACTTGCAGCGGCGGGGTATTGGAAAACCTTGAAAAAGCCAACGCTGAAGCCCACCAGGATAAAACCCAACAACAGCAGCCGTTGTTTCAAGATCGGCACCCTTCTTCAATGGAGCCGGGCGCCATGCTGGCACCCATTCCTGGAGCTTCAATCAGTAGCTCCTTGGCAAACAAGTGCCTGAACACGTCACCCTTGAGCATTTCCTTGAACTCGCTCTCGCTTTGGCGGCTGCGGATATCCAAACGCTGTCCGAGTATCTTGCAGTCAGCGCAAACTGCATCCTGCAACGGCACCTGGAATGCAAACAGCCGGTAGTGCTCTGCCAGCCCGGCAGCGGTCTGCCCCGGCTCCTCCCGGTAACCATGCACCCGCGCACCCGACAGGATAAAGCGGTAGCCTTCCTCTTTCGCCCTGAAATTACATGGCGCCCAAACCTCCTTGCCCTTGACGTACTGCTGTGTCTCCTCTGTGTAATTGCCGAGTGCACCGTCGAAGGGACGCAGGAAAGCGGCAAAGCAGAGCAGCGCCAGCAGCGCCGCGATGTTGACGATGGCTCCGGTGAATTTCGGAACGAGCAGCGCAACTAATATCAGTGCGGCAGTGAACGCCAGTAGCATCCAGTACATAGGCGTATACAACTCGGCAACGCTCACTTCGTGTTGCAAGCGCACCGACATAAAAGTAATGAAAGCCAGCACACCTCCGGCCATGAGCAGGCTGGCAATGAATACCTTGTGATTGATCCGGTGCCAGTTGAGCGCACACAGCACCGCCAACCCCGGCATGGCTTCGAGCAAATATCGGCTTGAGCGCTGGCTTGGCAGGCTGAACATGATGAACAATGCGGCTATCCAGATCCATAGCATCTTCTCCGCGTCTGGCAGCAGCACGCGCCGCCGGTACGCAATGAAAAATACCGCTGCCACCGGGGCGGCCAGCAATCCGGCATTCATTGGGTAGCCCATCACCAGCGCCCACACACTGCTGCTACCCCATAGAAATTTCGCCAAGTAGCTGCCGCGCGGATCGAATTTACTGGCGTTCTCGCCGACGATGAATTCGCGCCATACCGATTGCGGGTCTGGGTCGAACAGGAACCATAAACCGAATAGTGCAAGGGACAAAATCACGGTGATTGCCACCTTCCCCGCATCCTTGCGCAAGCAATAGAACCAGCGATATTCGCGGTAATGCAGATACCACCAAGCGAGGCACAGCCCTACCGGCGCGACCAGCGCGAAGGACTTGTACAACAACCCGATGCCTACCTCGACGCCCAGCAACATGGGTATCAGGAAGCGTGATTCAAAAGAGAATGGCTGCCAGTACAATAAAGTAAAAAACGGTAAAAAGAACCAGAATACTTCCGCCGGATTGACCAGGAATGGGCGGCCATAACGATAAGTGCTGAAGAAGGCAAGATAGGCCAGCAGCGCGATGAACCCGGTCTCCATCTGCCGTGACAATTTCCAGCCCAACAGAAAAGTGAGGCTAGCCGTGAGCAGCGTATATATCACGCTCGGGTAGCGCAGGTTCCACAGCGTCCAGTCTTGCCCCCAGTGAGTGGATACTATGCCTTGCCAGAACAGCAACGGCGGCTTGGTATTGCGCATGCCGTCCAGCTGCGACTGGAGTGGCAGCAGGCGGCCGCTGTCCGCCGTCAGGCGCGTGATGTGTTCATAAGGATATTCGTCACCGTTCTTCGGGATGTGCTGGCTGTCAAGTCCATAAAAATAGCTGAACACGGCAAGCAGAGTGGCCAAGATATACAAGGCCAGTCTCAAACGGGATTCGCCGGATTGAGTGGCCATGCCTACTCACCAAATGGCTTTGACTGCTTCTCATGGAGTGCATGATGGCGTGAATGCGCTCCCATTAGTTTCAGGCGACCAAATGTCCAGATATCATTCAGTACAAAGTTAAGGATACTGGTCAGTGCGATGGCAATCAGGTTTGCAATCAGGTAATAGAAATGCGGAGCCAGAATATTTGTAAAGATTGCCTGCAGCGCGATACTAAGCCAGCAGGCCATTGTATATTGGCCTAGCTGAATATGTATTGGCCTGTCGTAATGTTGCTTGCGGTCAGCCCATGTCCACAGGCGATTCCAAAAAAAGTTGTTCAGCGTGGCAAAGAAGATGGCTAGCGCAAGAGAAAGATTCAGACGTAATTCGGGCTGCTGAACAGCAGTAAAAATGTGCTCTTTGGCAAAATATAGCAGTCCAAGGTTAACCACTGTCCCGGAAGCGCCAACGGTGCCGAATTTCAGGAATCGCCTTGAAAATATCCGGCGAAACAGGGAACCGGCGGATATCCGTATATTCAGGTTCATACAGTGTTGCGCAACACCCCGGCCTCAAGCATCGCACGCGCCTGTGTCAGCACTTGCCCGGGAGTAATCTGTTTTAAGCATTGATTATCACCGTCGCACGGGGAAGTGCGGTGGTTGTATGCCGTAAGGCATGGCGAACAAGACCACGCCGAAAAAAGACAATGAATATTACTGGATAACGGGCTGTATAACGATGGCGTCTCCGGGCCAAAAAAAACTAATGCGGGAATTGTGGTAAGTGCCGCGAACTGGCCGGGGCCGCCATCGTTGGTCACCAACAAAGATGCTTGGTGGAAGATAGCCAGTAGATGCCGCACTGATTTGGTATATCCAGTCAAGTCAATGCAATATGGGCTTTGGCAGGAGACCGTAATTGAATGCGCCAGATGCTTATCCTCTTTGAGGCCTATCACAGCAACCGCATATCCGTCACCCAAAAAGCTAACGCAAAGCTGGGTGTAATTCTCGAGTGGCCAGGCACGTATCGGCAGGATCCCGCCGCTTGGATAAACCAGAATCAGTTTTTTACCTTGAATCGCGGGGAAATCGGTAAGAAATTGATCATTGACACGCTGTAACTCATTCTCAAAAAATATCAGTTTGGGCGGATTTATAATGCTTGTTGCGGGGCCGCCTTTTGCTGCCGGTACGGTTTTGGATTCAATTGCCTCGACCATCGCCAACAACTGTTGTGATAAATGTCGATAGGGGTTATACATCACAGGGCGGTTGATGAAGGATCCTCGATAAAGCCCTTCCTGGGTGTGGCGGTGAAATCCCACGCGGATCGGCGCGCCGGAAAGATACGAGTAAATACTGCTTACACGGGAGAATAGCTCGCAATCGATCACCACTTCGAATTTGAGGGTATGCATGTTGCGTATTGCCTTGATGCTATCCATGGCGAATCCCATCAAGGAACGGTCATTGATGGTCAGCACATTCTCTTCTGGAATTACTCCGAGCAAGTCGAGCACCTCGCGGTTTTTGCTGAACAGCATGACATGCAATGATGCATCGGGATATTGCAGCCGCAATCGCGTAAACATCGGATGAGCGAGAACCAGGCTACCCATTTCCGAGAGCAGGATAACCAGAATCCGTTTTGGTGGAGAAGTTGGTGTTTTAACACCTAGGGCACTACGGAGGCTATCAACCAAAGAGAGCAGTGCACAAATCGGCACACCTGCGAAGCGGTCAACAATACGCTGAAATTTGATGTTCACAGGCAATTCCAAAATAAGCACTGAACTTGCGTAGCATGTTGTGTCAGTTCAGCAGCCTAATAACTTGAACTAAAAAGGTGGGGGCTGAATACTCACTCTTACCAAAGGAGCAAGACCGTTGTTGAATCCCACTTATCATGCCCTCGCTTCCAAGTGTCAAAAGCTACGGCGCATTATCGGCCAAAACCAGATTCCCAACAAGCCAGTTCTCCAAACAACTTTCATAAAGCAATGTTACCGTTTGACTTATCAAGCTTTTTTAAATTATAGTACATCCATGCAAACTGAATTGGATGAGTTGGAAAGTAAGTTGGCACAATTGTTACAACTGAGCCAACGCCTGCGCGCTGAGAACCATCAATTGCGCCAAGAATTGGCAATTGCCTTAAGCCATGAGCGCCAGTACAGCGACAAAATGGAAAGTGCGCGTAAACGCCTTGAAAATGTGTTGTCGCAACTTCCTGAAAATACTGCATGAATAGCGCTAAAGTTAAAACTCTGGATGTCACCATTCTCGACCGTGAATTCCGCGTTGCTTGCCCAGAAGATGAACGCGCAGAATTACTCGAAGCGGTTTCCTATCTCGACAAAAGAATGCGCGAGGTACGCGATACCGGCAAAGTCGCCACGGTAGAACGCATCGCCATAATGGCTGCCTTGAATATTACCCACGATTTTTTGACCACGCGCCTTGGTTCTGGCTTTGACATGGGAGAGTTTAAGCGTAGAATAACCAACATGCAGGCAACCATCGACGCCGCGCTCGCGGAACAGGATGAGTTGTTTTAAGGTTGTCCCCTGCGGTGTTCGTCAGGCTCATAATTCTTTGAACCAATAAGCTAAGCTTAGGCCGCAACCCTTGATGTTACTGTTGTGCGCATCCCCTGCGGATGTACCTGATGTAACTGGGAAACGACCATCTTGAACCTGGGTTCAAGATACTGGGCCATCGGCACATGCGGGGGATTTGTTTGTGTATGGACATGAAAATGAAATGGACCGTTGTAGTATTTTTCATAACGACGCTAAGCGCGTGCATTACGTTACCTACTGTAAATAACAATTCCGACAGGCGCACTGACGGCAAGTGGGTAGGACATAGCATTGACGAATTGCTGGCTGAAACTGGCGAACCTGCCAATATTTATACGTTAGATGGTGGCGGCAGAACATTTGAGTATTTGAAACCAAATATGGCAATAATCGGCATTCAATCCCCCTCACCTACGACAGCTTCGAAAAAAAATATACGGCCGGATGAGCAAATGGGGCTTCCAGATGGGCAAACAAGCGGGCAGAAATTACGGGTAGATGAGAGAAGAAAGGGCCAAGAAATAGTTCCAGATGGGTACGTAGTGCTACCTGACGGGAAAACGGCATCGAGGAGAGAATTAAGACTGCAAAAATCGGCTTCAGCTCAAAACTGTAAAATTCGGTTCAATGTTTCCGCGTCAGATATCATCGAAAGCTGGTCCGCAGAAGGAAATAATTGTAAATAGCTACCTTGCCCGGTTAGCTGACGTTGTCCAGCCCCGCCAGCACCATTTCCGCAGCGCGCAGCACAGCACGTGCCTTATTCTGCGTTTCAACCCACTCGTTGGCAGGCACTGAATCGGCCACGATGCCCGCGCCCGCCTGAACATACAACATAGCGTCCTTGATTACTGCGGTGCGCAACGTTATGGCCAAGTCCATGTCACCGTTGAAACCCAGATAACCCACCGCGCCAGCGTAGATGCCGCGCTTGGAAGGTTCCAGTTCATCGATAATTTCCATTGCACGCACTTTTGGCGCGCCGCTTACCGTACCCGCCGGGAAGGTGGCCTTGAGCACATCCATCGCTTTGAAGCCGGGTTTGAGCGTAGCCTCAACATTGGACACGATATGCATCACATGCGAATAGCGTTCAATGACCATCTTCTCGGTGAGTTTCACCGAACCATGCTGTGCCACACGCCCCACATCGTTACGGCCGAGATCAATCAGCATAAGGTGTTCTGCCAACTCTTTCGGATCAGCCAGCAGATCTTGTGCCAGTTCGGCATCCTGTTGCGGCGTCTTGCCGCGCGGGCGTGTTCCTGCGATGGGGCGCACAGTCACGTTGTCACCTTCCAGCCGCACCAGAATTTCCGGTGAGGCACCGACAACATGGTGGCTGCCCATGTCATAGTAGAACATGTATGGCGAGGGATTCAGGCTGCGCAACGCGCGGTACAGCGACAATGGCGCCGCTGGAAACGGCTGCGACATGCGCTGCGCCAGCACCACCTGCATGATGTCGCCGTCAAAGATATAGCGCTTGGCCTGTTCCACTGCCTGCTTGAACCTCTCTTCGCCAAATTCGGATTTTGCTTCGCCACCATGTATAGCCGGGGCATGAGGGACTTCTACAGGTTGGCGCAGCCGTTGCGTCAACTCGTGCAGGCGCTGATGCGCCAGCATATAGGCGTCAGCCTGCTCCGGGTTGGCATACACGATAAAGGTGAGTTTGCCGGAAAGGTTGTCCACTACTGCAAGTTGTTCGGTGAGCATCAGCAGGATGTCCGGCGTGTTCAGCACATCCGGCTTGCAGGTATGTGCGAGGCGCGGCTCGATGTAGCGCACCGTGTCATAACCGAAATAACCAGCCAACCCACCGACGAAGCGGGGCAGCCCGGCCAAGGATGCTACCTTGAAACGCGACTGGTATTCCTTGATGAAATCCAGCGGATTGTCCGCATTGTGCGTGGTTTCGCCACTCGAATGCGCGATCGTGATTTGCTTGCCGCGCACCGTGATATGCGTCTCGGCAGGCAGCCCGATGAAGGAATAACGCCCGAAGCGTTCACCGCCCTGTACTGATTCCAGCAAATAGGAGTATGGCTTGTTGGCCAGTTTGAGGTACAGCGACAATGGCGTGTCGAGATCTGCAAAAGTTTCAACAACCAGCGGAATGCGGTTATAACCTTGCGCGGCCAGTTGGTTGAACTCTTGTTCGGTGATCGGTGACAGCATGACAACTCCTCAATACTTGTGGAAAAACCGGCGGCAATGCACGCCAGCAAAAGCCGGGCAAGGCGGTTCTCACCATCGCCAGCTTGCGGGTTTTCTCCAGGCGTTGAGGTTGCTATGTGTCATCGTTAATCAGGCTCGTTTAATCAGTTTCAGTGCTTCCGGCAACGTGGCGATCACCGCGTCCAGATCCAGTTCTTCCACCGGCTCACCGTGATTATAGCCGTAAGGCACGCAGAACACCGGGCAACCTGCGGCACGCGCGGCGGCCACGTCGTTAAGAGAATCACCGATCAGCAGCACCTGCTCCGGCGGCACACCGAAGAACTGTGCGGCATGCAGCAGCGGCATGGGGTGCGGCTTCTTTTCCGGCAAACTGTCACCGGACAGCACGATCCTAAAATAATCCGCCAACCCCAGCCCCTTCAACAACGGCCCGGTATAGCGCGCCGCTTTGTTGGTGATGCAACCCAGGCGGAATCCTGCGGCACGCATGGCGTCCAGCCCCTCAAGCACGCCGTCGAACAATTTGCTTTGCAACAGCAACGCGTTGTAATGCCTCTCGAAAACTGGCAGCGCCTGTTCAAACAATGCGGTAGCCGGTTCGGCATACATATCACCGGTCAGCGCGCGCTTCACCAGCCAACTCACGCCGTTGCCGATGTAGCTCGTCAACAGGGCTTGCGATACGGCTGGCCGCCCCATGTCACGCAACATGCGGTTGGCGGATTCCGCCAGTTCTGGTGCGGTGTGCAGCAGCGTGCCATCCAGGTCAACCAGGATGGCTGAAATATTTAATGGGAAACGCGCCTGTGACACTACTTGCTAACTTTGGCCAGTTCTGCGCGCAAGGCGGAAACGACGGTGTCGTAACGGTGCGGGTCGCTGTCTCTGCCTGCGCTGAAAATGGCTGAACCGGCGACGAAAGTATCCACGCCCGCCTCTGCCACTTCCTTGATGTTGGCCGGGCCGACGCCGCCGTCAATTTCCAGGCGGCAGTTGTAACCGCCCGCGTCTATCATCTTGCGCACCTTGCGTGCCTTGTCCAACACGTGAGGGATGAATTTCTGCCCGCCGAAGCCGGGGTTCACCGACATCAGCAGCACCATGTCCAATTTGTGCAGCGTGTATTCCAGCATGTCCAGCGGCGTGGCCGGATTGAACACCAGTCCTGCCTTGCAGCCGCTTTCCTTGATCAGGCCGATGGTGCGGTCTATGTGTTCGGACGCCTCGGGATGAAAGGTGATGTAGGTCGCGCCCGCCTTGGCGAAATCCGGGATGATGCGGTCCACCGGCTTGACCATCAGGTGTACATCAATAGGGGCAGTAACGCCGTGCTTGCGCAACGCTTCGCACACCAGCGGGCCGATGGTCAAATTCGGCACGTAATGGTTGTCCATCACGTCGAAGTGCACGATATCCGCGCCAGAAGCGAGCACATTATCAACTTCCTCGCCCAGCCTGGCGAAGTTGGCGGAAAGAATGCTCGGGGCGATTTGGTACATGATGTATCCTTCACTCAAGTTCTAATGTCATGCTCGTATTCTAACTGAATACTTGTTGATTGAAATTCAATATCGTTATTGCAACCCTAGCCGAAATATTGTGAAATGCCTCAATGAACACAGACGGCAAATACCCTGTCAACCTTACCAATACCAACACCCGGTTTGACGCACTCATTCCGCAACTTGTATTGAGTGTGCTGCCTACACCCCATTGATGGCATGTCATTAAAAACCAGCTACCGTTTTATCGCTCCGTTCTACGATGCATTTCTGGATCGCAGCATCGCATCCGACATCAGACGGCGCAGCCTGAGTACGCTGGCACGGCAAGAGCGCGGGCGCGTGCTGCTCAGCGGCGCGGGCACCGGGCTGGATTTTGCCCATTTGCCGCCGCACCATGATTACATCGCGCTCGACCTCACCGCCGCGATGCTGGCACGGGCGCGGCCAAGAGCGCTCGACTTGCGTATGCGGATGGTGCAAGGCGATTGCATGGCATTGCCTTTCACCGATGCAAGTTTCGATTATGTGGTGCTGCACCTCATCGTTGCGGTGGTGCCGCAGCCCCAACGCTGTTTAGCCGAAGCCGCGCGTGTGCTCAGGCCGGGCGGTCGTATCTTGCTATTCGATAAATTCCTGCGCCGTGGTGAGCGCGCCTGGTTGCGGCGCTGCCTGAGCCCGCTGGTCGGGCAACTGGCGACACAGCTGGATGTAGTATTCGAGGACGTGCTAGAAGCTGTGCCGGGGTTGCATGTGCTGTCTGATCAGCCTGTGCTGGCGCGCGGCTGGTTCCGCTTGATCGAGTTGCAGAAGGGAAATGCGTAATGTTTAAAGCAAATAAAAAATGTCTGGCTTGGGGATTAAGCCTGTTGCTCGCTGCCTGTGCCGCCCCACCCAAACCACCCGTTGTACCGACCCTTGCAGCACCGCCAGCCGCGCAGTTTTATATAAGCAAGTGGGAGATGCTGCCTGATTGGCAGACCCTCGATCTCGCGCCATCCTGGCCCGCATTCCTGCAAAGTTGCCGCGCGCTGAAAACCAAGCCGAACTGGCAAGAGGTATGTATCCGCGCCGAGCAACTGGGGGCCGAACAATCAGGCGCAGGCGACAGCGCCGCATTGCGCGTGTTTTATGAAACCTGGTTCACGCCCTACCAGATATTCAACCCGGATGGCAGCGAGCACGGAATGATCACCGGTTATTACGAGCCCCTGCTCAAAGGCAGCCGCTTCATGACCACACGCTTCCGCTACCCGCTCTACGCCGCTCCGGAAGACCTGCTGCAAATTGACCTGGGCGAGGCATATCCCCAACTCAAGGATTTGCGCTTGCGCGGACGCTTGCAAGGCAGGCGCGTGGTGCCCTATTACAGCCGCGCGGAGATTGATTCCGGAACTGCCCCGCTCAAGGGGCGCGAACTGTTCTGGGTGGACAACGCGGTCGATCTGTTTTTCCTGCAAATCCAGGGTTCCGGACGCATCGAACTGCCGGACGGTAGCCAGGTAAAAATCGGATATGCCGAACAGAATGGCCATCCCTACAATTCGATCGGCAAAAAACTGGTCGAGATGGGAGAACTCAAACTGGAAGCTGCATCCATGCAGGGCATCAAGACCTGGGCTGGGCTGCACCCCGATAAGCTGGACGTTTTACTGGCGCAAAACCCCAGCTACGTGTTCTTCCGCGAGCTGCCGGACGGCTTGACGGCACCGCTGGGTGCGCTGGGTGTGCCGCTCACCAACGAATACAGCCTCGCGGTAGATGCGCGCGCCATCCCGTTGGGCGCCCCGGTCTTTCTCGCCACCACCTACCCCGGCGACAGCGCCCCGCTCAACCGCCTGATGCTGGCACAGGATACCGGCGGCGCAATCAAGGGCGCAGTGCGCGCGGATTTTTTTTGGGGTTTCGGCTCACAAGCCGCCATACAGGCGGGAAAAATGAAACAGCAAGGCCGGATGTGGGTGCTATTCCCCAGAGGGGGAGAGCCAATGGTTAACTAGTAGAGCGTTCCGTTAATATGGTTACAAATGAACCGTTCGGCCTGAGCTTGTCGAAGGCCAGTATCGGCGCGGGACTAGCGGTTCGACAAGCTCTGATGAAACAACTAAGGAAGCGCAGATTTATTCGGTTTTGTCGTTCCCGCGAAGGCGGGAACCCAGTCAAATAAAGGCACTGGATCCCCGCCTACGCGGGGATGACGAATAAATCCGCGTTTCCCTAAGTATTGACTAAGCACGATGACCCCGTGCCAAGCCACTACTTAACCGCGAACGGTAACGGCTTTGCTGGAACGCTCTACTCGCGCACCACTGCGGAACCCGGTCATGGCAGCACCTAACAACCCGAAGATCGCCGCTTTTTTCAAGTGGCCCGCAACAACCCGGCGGCAAAGAATTGTTGACTGGGGGCAACGAAATTGACCGCCTGCTTCAGCATGTATAGACTGGCGTTTATACATTTTCGCAAGGAGCCCTATCATGGCCGAAGCCGTTTTGGATATCAAACAGTGGGGCAATAACCTGGGTGTCCGCTTGCCGGCCGCAGTGGCGCGGGAAGCGCACCTGCACGCCGACCAGCGCGTGCGCGTGTCGGTCGAGGGCGATCAAGTCGTTATCACCCCAATCACTGACACGCGTCTTACCCTGGAACAGCGCCTGGCCGCCTACGATCCCAAGCGCCACGGCGGTGAGCAGATGGCTACGGCGCAAACGCTGGGAGCCGAGCGTTGGTAGCTGCCAACAAAGCGGCGCCAGATAAACAAAAGCCCAAACGCAAGCCTTGGGCGCCAGACCGGCAGGACATTATCTGGATAGACTGCAACCCGCAGGTCGGGCGCGAAATGCGCGATGTCCACCCGTTCTTGGTGCTCTCGCCGCGCATCTTTAACGAAAAGACCTCGCTGGTTATCGGCCTGCCCATGACCGCGGCGGATTACAACGCAGACAACCCGTTTGCGGTCGCGCTGGGGAAAACATCGGCCCGTAAAACGGCACAAACCAGTTATGTGCTCTGCCACCAGCCAAAATCTTTTGATTGGCGTTTGCGCAAGGCCAAGGCACATCCACTGGGAATTTTATCCGATGCCTTGTTTGCACAAGTTTGCGAACGGCTGAACCAGATCATTCAGGTGGGTTGAAGAATTCGGTGGTGAAGGATTGGTGAAGCGTGATAAGGTTTCGTGCTTGGAAATGATTAGTGCTGTTTTCAACGGCTCGCTCCAGAATATCAGGGGGTTTTGCCATCTACTTAATTCGTTAGATTATCAATTCTTATCACGGAGATACTTTATGAGTAAGAAAATTATGTGCTTAATTTGTGTGTTGGTTTCAGGTTGCGCTGTCAGCCCCGTGATGATGTTTCCTATTGAACCAACCAAGGAGGAAATATCAAAAGCTGATTATGGTGAAAAACCTACTCTATATAAGAAAGTGATTGAAGATTTTGTTAAATCTGGACTTATTGACCCTGAATCCGCCCAGTTCACAAACTATTCAGCCCCTAAAAAAGATTGGCTTGGAGACAATGAAATAGGAGGAAAGACATATATTGGTTGGCTTGCATGCGTAGATGTAAATGCAAAAAATAAATTTGGGGGTTATGTCGGCAGGAAAATGTACTCTTTTATTTTCAAGGGTAACGAAATTATATATGCTCAAAATGATGTAAAAACAAAAATGGTTGCCAATGGGTGGAAGCCACCTATCAACTATCCTATTGAGTGCAATTAACCCAGCAGTCGAGAGGGGCTGCGCAAAAGCGCGCAGCCCCTTACTATTACGTTGGGTGTCAAATGAAAGCTACGGTGCGTAGTCATAAACAACGAACTTTGGATTCTGACTTGGTACTTCGCTATAGCCCGAAGCCAGCCAGCCGCTCTACTGTGCGCCGTCACTATGCTGCATGGCGAGAAGCAAACGCAATACAACCGCGATGTGATATTGAGCCATGTGTTTACTTTTCCTCCCCGCTTCTTTGGGCTGGAAAAAAGCTACCCCTGATTCTCGACCACATAAATGGCAATAATAGGGACAACAGTCCAAACAACCTGCGTTACATTTGTCCCAACTGTGACTCGCAGCTTTTGACTCGTGGCGGCGCTAATAGGGGTCGTGTTCTCGAAGCAGAGGATGGAACGTATGTGCTCGCTGGGCCGGACGGTAGTCGTGACAGGTTCATCATTGCCTCGACTGCGCAAGCCACGGCCACTGGATTTGAAGCCACAGCTCAAACCATGCCTGGCGTTCCGCAGACATGACACCCAACCCTGCATTCGAGAGGGACGCCGCAAAAGCGCGGCGCCCCTCAATTTGAACATTGGACGACAATATAGGGAGGATATATGGAGTGGCTTATCGTCTGGATTGGATTGAGCATCGTCGCCGGCGTTATCGCCGGGAATAAAGGACGCTCCGGTATCGGTTTCTTCTTCCTCGCGCTACTGCTGAGCCCGCTGATCGGCATAATCGCCGCGCTGGTTGCACGCCCCGACGTCAAAAATGTTGAGAATGAGCAAATCGCATCTGGCTGCAATAAGAAATGTCCTTACTGCGCAGAGCTGATAAAAACTGAAGCTGTGGTATGTCGCTATTGTGGCAAGGACGTTGGCGGTGGCGGTGACACTCGCAAGGTTGTCGGCGGCATCGTTGTTCGTGAGTAACCGCGTTGTCGTCCAACCACGCGTTCCAGCCGACAGTCCTCGCGCTGCGCGCTCGACCCGCGGCTGAACGCGGGCGTTATGCCCTCCGGTTACATAGCCATTGACGCATGAAGGCTAATTTGCCACCATGCCACCATGCACTTTCAAATCCTTGGAGAGATTACCCACGCCGAGACATTTGCGGTTGGGTCAGCAATTCGGGAGATCGCCCGGTTGCGAAAAGTATATGGAAAAGGACGTTGGCGAAAGCGCAAGGGTATTGCCAGAGTTCGCCTTAATGACGGATCGGTCTTTCTGGCCGAAATCCATTGGTATGAAGCAACGGGCATTGGCAAACGCGAATTGAAAATAAAACGCCTTATCGAAGGTTACTGATTATGACTCGCTCTTCCCAATATTTAGTGATCTGCCTCAAGAACGATGGCTACGACGTCTCTCTTGAGAAACGCAAAATCTACGTCGCGATTCCTGACGTCTCTGCTGCAAAACATGGGCTTGTCCGCGTATTTGACGAGTCCGGGGACGACTACCTTTATCCCAATGACTATTTTGCCTCCGTTGATCTACCAACATCCGTCCGACGTGCTGTACTTACAGCGGCATAACCCGGCAGTCAACACGGACGCTGCGCGGTAAAACCGCGCAGCGCCGGTTACTTCGTTAGACCTTTCAAGGAGCGCTCATGGAAATTGTCGCTGTCATTATTTACAAGGGTTGTTGGCAAGACTACCGTTACCGCAAACCTTGCTGGTGAGCTAGTGCACCACTCTGAAATTCGCCAAGGCAGCACCATGCAATCCGTAAGTAAGCAAGTCCGCCCCGCGCAAATGACATCAACCTGACAGCGCTTCCGCGCTCAGCATGATGATCTCGATTTCCTCGATAATTTCTTCCTGGCGCAGAGCGTTGTAGCGTAGCCGCAGTTTGGCTTCATCTTTTTCCAGGCGGCGGATGGCGTTGTCCATGTGCTCCAGCCGCTTGCGGTTTTCCGCCATCAGCGAAGCGTAAAATACTTCGTGCAGCGCGGCGTAAAAATACTGGTCGGTAAGCTGGGACTGGAACCGCGCCGGTTCCAGATTGAGCAAAGGCGCATGGGAATGAACGTTTTTTCCGGTCGGCGCTGCGAGCGGCAGCAGTTGGCGCGTTCGCGGCTCGCCGCTTTCGTCGTCGTGGTATAGCGCGCTCAGGCGCCATGCCACTTCCGGGCGCTGCTGCAATTCGCCCAACACCTTGGCCAGCCGCACCAGTGTCGCCTGCACTTCCTCGGCCACGCTGGGGCCTTCGACGAAAGCGGCGATGCGTGTATCGTCTTGCAGTTTGGCCGCCAATCTGCGCCCCACCGCGACCAGCAGTGTGCCCTCCCGCCGCGCGGCAAGAGCTATCGGCTGCAGCAGCGTTTCATTGAAGTCGCCGCAGAAACCCCGCTCGGAGCCGATCACCAGCAGCAGATGCCGCGCGCCTTCTGTGCGCGCCAGCGTTTGCGGATAAAAACTCAGGAAGTCCTGCGCTGCCGTTTCGATGCCGGTTACCGCGCGCCGTTGCGTGGCAAGAAAAGCCGCGAGCTTGTGCGCTTCGAGCAAGGCCAGGTTTTTCATCGCGACCATGATGCCGTCAATTTCATCCAGCATGGACAGCCGGTTCTGCACTTCACGCCGCTTGCCCATTTAAGTTTCCGCCTCGCTCAGCCAGGCATGCACCAGGCTTTTCCACTGGTCGCGCCCCTCGTCTATGCTGACCCTGGCATGTTCGACCTGGCGTTGCAGCAACGCCATGCGCTGCTTCACCTGCCCCAACCCGATATTGTCGAACAACCCCTCGTTGTAAGCCACCATCCACGCCATCTGGAACTCGATGGGCAGCGGTGTGAGCAAGTCCTGCTTGAGCATTTCGCGCAGCAACTGGCCGCGCCGGATGCGCGCTTCCATGCTGGCTTCCAGCTTTGAACCGAAGCGGGTGAATACTTCCAGTTCGAGAAACTGCAAATAGTCCAGCTTCATCCGCCCCGCTTCTTTCTTGATGTTGGGGTGCTGGGCATTGCCGCCGATGCGCGACACCGAGCGGGTGACATCGATTGCAGGCAGAAAACCGCGCGCAAACAAATCGTGATCCAGGTAAATCTGGCCGTCGGTAATCGAAATCAGGTTGGTGGGAATATACGACGCAATTTCACCTTGCTCGGTTTCGATGATGGGCAGCGCGGTCATGCTGCCGCCGCCATGTTTTGCAGACAGTCGGGTAGAGCGCTCCAGCAGGCGCGCATGCAAATAAAAAATATCTCCCGGATAAGCCTCGCGCCCCGGCGGGCGGCGCAGCAGCAGCGAAAGTTCGCGATAACTGCGCGCGTGGGTGGTGAGGTCATCATAAATGACCAGCGTATCCCGTCCTTGCCAGGTCCACGCATCGGCCACGGTGCAACCGGCGAATGGCGCGAGATATTTCAGGCCGGGCATGGCGGTGGCTTCCGCCACTACCAGCGTGGTGTAGTCCAGCGCGCCCGTGCGCCGCAAGGTTTCAATGGTGTTCACCACGGTGGAGCGTTTCTGTCCGATCAGCACGTACACGCAATATACGTTCTTGCCGCGCTGGTTGATCACCGCATCGATGGCGAGCGCGCTCTTGCCGGTGCCGTTGTCGCCAATAATCAGTTGCCGTTGGCCCTTGCCGATGGGAATCAGCGTGTCGACGATTTTGCTGCCGGTGTACATCGGCTGCGCCACAAAATCGCGCGCGATGATCGGCGGCGAACGCACATCCAGCAAACGGCGCACGCCGGAATCAAGCGGCCCGCCGCCGTCGAGCGGCGCGCCGAGCGGATCAATCACCCTTCCCAGCAAGCCATCGCCGACAGCGATGCTCAGTCGCCTGCCGGTCAGGAAGACCGATGTGCCCGCTGTCAGCCGTTCGGTCTGGCGCAGCAGGATCGCCCCCATCCGGTTGCGTGCGAGGTGAAATACCAGCGCGCTGCTGCCCTCTTCCATCTGCACGATTTCGTCCATGCGCGCCGAGGGCAGCCCGCTGATCCAGGCAATGCCGTCACCGACCGACACCACGGTGCCCTGCTCCGACAAGCGCAAACCGTAACGGTACCGCGCCAGCCACTCCGCTTGCGCAGCGAGCGGTGAATCAGCGGAAATTTTGCTTTTTTCCAATTCCATTTTATCGGTGTGTAGGGGCGAATTCATTCATCCATTTCGTGCGGATAAATCCGCACCTACAAACTTCCCCATCACAGAACCGGAATTTATCCGGCATGACGCGCCGCGCCGCTGAAAAACTTCAATTCGTCGCGCAAGTTAGCGCGCAAAATCCACGGCCCGATGCTCACCTGAAACCCCGCTACCAACTCCGGGTTTTCTCCGTATTCAACCGGCAGCGCCTTGCCCGCCACTTCGACCAGCGCATGGCCGAGTTCGGCGCGCCTGGTTGCATCGAGCGCAAACGCGCTTTGCACCTTGAGCTGCAATCCGGGTGCGGCGGCGGCATCCGCCATGGCGCGCTTGTCTTCTGCGCGCAAGCCGCGCAAATCTTCCAGCAACAACGCATATAACCGCGCTTCCAGTTCCGGCGTGGCCATGCGGCCCAGCAACTTGGCGGAAAACGCCGCGCCCTGTTCGATCCCCTTTTCCTCGACCATACGCTTGAAATCATGCTGGCGCCGCTCATCCAGCACGCGCCGCCGTTCACGCTCTTCGGCAACAGAAGTTTCCAGCTCGGCCATCAGGCGCTCGCGCTCTGCCGACAACTCCTCGCGCAACCGTGCCTGTGCCGCTTCTTTTTCTTTCTCCCACTGCGCCAACTCGCGCTCGCTCCGCTGCTTGAGTTCAACTGCCTCGGCCTCGATGCGCCTGGCGTCAGCCATCGCCTTTTCAATGCCGGCACGACGCTTGGCGACAACCCCAAGGATGGGGTGATATAAAAAACGCTTCAGGATCCAGACCAGGATCAGGAAGTTGATTATTTCTAGAACAAAAGTCGACCAGTCGAAATCCACGATATTCGCCCGCAGCCTACTTGAGGATGTACTGCAACAGCGGGTTGCGGAACAGGATGATGAGCACGATCACCAGCACATAAATCGCCAGCGATTCGATCATGGCAAGCCCGATGAACAGGGTGCGCATGATGGCTTTTTCCGATTCCGGCTGGCGCGCCAGCGCATCCAGCGCCTGGCTGATGGCCTTCCCCATCGCGAGGGCCGGGCCCAGCACGCCGATGGCGATGGCGAGAGCCGCGCCCACGGTTGAAATTATCGTAAACCATGCCATGTCATTCATGCCTCACTCCCTTCATCATTCAGTTCAAGATTTTGTTGCGACTGCATGGCGCCCGCCACGTAGATCAAAGCCAGCATGCCGAAAATATAAGCCTGTACCAGGGATTCAACAATGTGCAGCATCAGCAGCGGCACCGGCACCAGCAGGCCGGCCACCAACAGAACCAGCAGCGCCGCCATTTCCAGGCTCATGATGTTGCCGAACAGGCGCACGGCCAGGGCGACGGTGCGCGTCACCTCGCTGAGCAAATGGAACGGCAGCATGATCGGGGTGGGGCTGAGATAGTGCTTGAGGTAACGGCGCAGCCCTTCGTTGCGTATGCCGAACCAGTGCACCGATAAAAACACCAGCAGCGCGAGGCCAGATGTCACCGACAGATTGCCCGTGGGGGCATGCAGGTGGGGAATAACTCCCACCAGATTCGCGAACAAAATGTATACCCATAGGGTGCCGATGAACGGCAGCAACAATTGCGCGCGGCCGGGCAGCACGTTGTCTATGGTATCCTCGATCGCGGACACCGCTCCTTCCAGCACCGTCTGCAACGGCCCCGGATCAAGCGCGAGATTGCGCGTGGCAAGCCAGCAGAATACGCCCAGCGCCAGCATGATTCCCCAGGTCGTCACCACAATCGAGGTGATCGCAAACGGTCCGACGTGAAACCAGATGGCTGCCGTTTCCATCAGTTGCGCTCCCGGATGAACATGTAAACGTTAACCGCGCCGATGCCAAATCCAAGGAAGATCAAACCCAGCGTCCAGAGCATCGAATAGCCCTGCGCCATGTCATCCAGCCAGTTGCCGAGATAGGCGCCGGCGATGACCGGCAACACGAATATCAATGTCAGCGTGCCCAGGTACACCGACTGCGCCAGCAGCGTAGTGCGTTCCTTGTCCGCGCGCCGCATGCGCTGCACCTGTTTCTCCACCGACCTGCGCAACTGTTCGTCGTTCATGTTGTGGCTCCGCGTCGCCCCATCTGCCACAAGCGCCGGAACATTTCCTGTTCCAGGCGGTGCAGGCTTTCCTTGATTGCCCGCAGTTCCTCCTCTTCCTTGAGCAACTGCTCCAGCAGCCCGGCGCTGATGCGTTCATAGTCCGCATCGTGCAGGAAGCGCCGCGTACTGATGTAAAGCGCATTATCCGCAAAATAAAGGATGCCACCCGGAAATGCAAGGTAACGCCAAATGCCCTGCTGCAATTGGTAACGCGCCAGGCCGTAACTCAGCGCGGTCGTCATGCGTTCGTGGCGGGCGCGGATGCCGAAACTGCCAGACTCGTCTTCGCCGACAAAACTAGTCACGCCCTCGATGTGCTCGTACTGCGTCGCGCTCTGCAGGTGCATGGTAAAAACCCTCATGTCACGGTCTCCTGCACAAAGTCAGTAAAATATCGTAGGGTGCATTCCATGCACCAAGCCTAGTCATTAGTTATGGTGCATGGAATGCACCCTACACAGAATCGGTCATCGCGCCGCGCATATAGCATTGCCCTTCGGAAATAGCGTCGTAGTCGCCGCGCAGGAAGGCCTCGCAATCGGCAAGCGTTTGCTCCAGCGTTACCGACACACCCTTGATCCCGGTATGCGATGTCACCACATGGAACGGCTGGGTTAAATAGCGCTGCAGCTTGCGCGCGCGCAGCACGATGCGCTGGTCTTTTTCCGACAAGGCTTCCAGCCCGAGCATGGCGATGATGTCCTCCAGCTCTTTGTAGCGCGCGAGATGTTCGCGCACGCCTTCGGCGATGTTGTAATGGCGGTCGCCGAGAAAACTGCGATCCATCATCTTGCTGGATGACAGCAGCGGATCGACCGCCGGATAAATCCCCTTCGCCGCCTGGCTGCGGGACAGGATCACCATGGTGTCGAGATGCGACAGGATGGTGCTCACCGCCGGGTCGGTCATGTCGTCCGCCGGCACGTACACCGCCTGCACCGCCGTAATGTCGCCGCTGCGCGTGGAAATGATGCGCTCCTGCAGTTCCGCGACTTCGCTCATCAATGTTGGCTGGTAGCCGACCGTGGCCGGCATGCGCCCGAGCAGGCCGGAAATCTCGCTGCCCGCCTGCACGAAGCGGAATAGGTTGTCCATCAACAGCAGCACCTTCTTGCCTAACGTATCGCGCAGATATTCCGCGTAAGTCACTGCCGACAAGCCGACGCGGAAGCGCACACCGGGCGATTCGTCCATTTGGCCGAACACCATCAGCGTACGCGGCATCACCCCGGCATCCTGCATTTCGTGCCATACCTCGTGGCCTTCGCGGATGCGCTCGCCGACGCCCGCGAACACCGACACACCTTGATGCAAGCTGACGATGGCGTGCATGAATTCCATGATCAACACCGTTTTGCCCACCCCGGCGCCGCCGAACAACCCGGTCTTGCCGCCTTTCACGAACGGGCACAGCAAGTCGATCACCTTGATGCCGGATTCGAGGATGCCCTCGGCGTGCATTGTTTCGGACAGCGGCGCCGGGCGCGCAATGATGTTGCGCATCTCATTGGCAATGAGCGGCGGCCCACCATCCAGCGGCGCGCCGAACACGTCGAGCAACCGGTTCAGGCAACCCGGTGTGACCGGGATGCGCAGCGGCCCGCCGCTGTCGAATACCGGCAGGCCGCGCTTGAGGCCAGCAGTGGGGTGCAAGGCTATCGCGCGCGCATGTCGCTCGTCGAGATGGCGGTAAACTTCGAAGGTGTAGTGTTCGTGGTCGAACGCGCAGAACAGCGCCTGGTGCAGCGGCGGCAACCGGTCGCAGACGACATCAATCACTGGCCCATGCACCTCCTCGACCATGCCGATCGGCTCGCTCGCGGGTTGCATGGACGGTGTCATCTGTTCCACGGGTCTAACTCCTTGTAGCCTGATAACTGGTTATGCCAGAGCAATTGTACCTGCGAGCTGCAGGAGATAAGCGGCTTTGTGAAACACTGCATTTGCCCATCATGCAGTATTTGCTCTCACACTTTGTTTACGAATTCGCTTGACTATCAGCCAAATCGGAGTAAAACGCAAACAGGTATTTGATTCAAAGTGTTTGCAGTACTGGTTTTCCATGTGCAATCTTCGATTCAAATAGTTTTGCGGGAATTTTCCCGCTATTTTTTAGTAAGGAAGTTATCACATGGCAATTGGTACAGTTAAATGGTTTAACGATGCAAAAGGTTTTGGTTTTGTCACTCCCGATGATGGCGGCGAAGATTTGTTCGCACACTTCTCCGCAATCAATATGAGCGGTTTCAAAACGCTCAAGGAAGGCCAGAAGGTTTCCTTCGACATAGTTCAAGGTCCTAAAGGCAAGCAGGCATCCAACATCCAGGCCCCTTAATCGGTTCTTGAGTTGTTAAAAAGCCCGGCACGAAAGTGCCGGGCTTTTTGTTTGCCGGGAAAAACTGCACGGGTTAAACCCAAATAATCCATTAGCCGAGTGAGTCCAGAAAGGAAGCAAAATCTCTCTCAATCCTCACCTCGATCCTCAATTGACTCCCTCTCCCCTAGGGAGAGGGCATGGGGTGAGGGTGGGAGAGGAGGCGATAGTCCCTTCTCTCTTGGGAAAAAGGTTAGGATGAGGGCGCCAGTCGAAATGACAGTGGCGTTGCCATCCCGAACCCTTCAACAGGCCCAGAACAGAATCAGTGAGGGATCTTGGTTTTGAGCGATTTTTTCATGAAGAACGCCTATTGGATTTTCCGGGTTGAATTGTTTGGAGCGGATAATTCGCACCCACTAACCCGTTAATTTTTTGCTTTCTTCATGGTCATTCGGCCAGATTCTTTACAATGACAACTTCGAGTGCGTCATTTGACTGAATACCATCATCGTTGGTAACGAAAAACTTGCAGCCAGATCAAATGTTTCAGCATCATGTGGCTGGATGGATAAAAGATTTCTATGCTGAAAAATTCCTTGAAACTCGCAACAAGTGCCAAATTGCCGGTTTGATAGGGTCTCACCAAAGTCTCAGCTATCGCGGCATCCCCTGTGTGCCCGATGATCAACCCCGATTCGACGGCTGCAATGATGGGACGCACAACTGGGAAAAAGTCCGGGTTGCGATCCAGAAAATAAATAAAAACATTGGTATCCAGATAGACATGGTGCCCAGCCATACGGGCGAGCGCCGCATCTATCTTTCCCATGATGCGCGATCGCTGTTGAGGCCAGCCTCGATCTCGTCTGCCGTTTGGCCCCAAATGCCACGTGCGATACCCGCGTAAGCCATCACGGATCCTTTACGTTCCTTGCGGCTGACAGGCACCAGCGTGACAACCCCATTGGCGTAAGCCACCTCAAGCACGTCATCAGGTTTGAGGTGCGCTGCTGCAACGATACGCGAGGGAAGCGTTATTTGATGCTTGTGTCTTATGCGTACTTGTGACATGTCCGGCTCCGACCCCAGATGTAAAGTAGGAATTTACAATAACATTCCTACTTTTTCAGTGCAAGCAGGTAATCGCTTGCATCGCGAGCCTTTGATCTGCCCGGTTCTAAAGGGCGCCTCACAAGCTCGAGCCCCCAAGCCCCGTTCTTAAATAATTCCACATCAGCTTGAATCGCAACCAGAAACAATTACCCTTGACATAGTGTGGCTAATTGTCGAGACTGCCGCCAGTCTTTTAAGAATGCCAGGCTGGATTGATTCCGTGTCACAAAGAAATTCAAATCTGATTCAACTTAAACGTGCCCTATCGTCTATTGATCAGGTTCATCATGGCATTGCAACAACAATTGGTTTGTTAGCGTCTTCCGGCCTCAATCACACCGAGCAAATGCCCGAAATGTGCCATTTGCTGAAAAAGCTTTTCAAACTGAGCACCTGCGGTTTCTTTTGGGCGGATCAGGATGGCAACATGCAGGATGCCTGGTGCCTCACCCCTGATTTCTTGAGTTTTAAAACACTCTTGAACTGTCTTGAATACCAGGCTTCTGGCACACGCACTTGGCCTACCTTTCAAGAGAATGTATTGATAGGACCGATGGCAGGCTATCTATTGCCGTTTCAGAACGAGCGATTTTATGCATCCCCGCATTACCATTCAACCTATCACGCGATCAACGTCAGGCACATTCTGGACGTGGTATTGCACGATGGCGCGCGCCCGATGGGCGCTTTTTTAATGATGCGCAGTGCGCAACAAGGCCAATTTACGCCCGATGAACGCAATTTGCTGGTGAAGCTGATCCCCTCATTGAATAAAGCCTTCAGCACACCAACGCTGATCGAAACAAAATACGCCCAGAAGGAAATAACCGGCTTCGCACTCGTCTGCATGAATGGAAAATACAAATCCATGAGCGAAGCAGCACGCCGGATTGTTTGGACGCTGGCCCATGACCAGCCAGGTTCTTTTTCCGACCCTAATGACCTGTCTATCGAGCTTCACCTTGAGCGGTTAGTGGCAAAGCATCAAGAACAGATTAAATCAAGAGAAAAATTATCAATCAATATTGCTAACCGCTGGGGGTGTTTTCATCTGGCGGCAGAACTTGAACCTAATACACGTGACACGATTGTGACACTGCGCCGCAAAGTGCCCTTGGTGTCTCAATTGGTTTTTGCATTGGCCAAATTCAACTTTCCACCCATGCGCCAGATCGTTGCCTGGCTGCTTGCCCAGAACCAATCTCGCAACCAGATTGCCGCTGCGCTGGACATATCCATTGAAACCGTCACCAGCCATATCAAGCTCATTTATAAAGCAACAGCAACATCCTCCAGCCATGACTTGATGCTCAAGCTGGCGAGCTAATTCGACGGTGCAAATAACACACCCAGACAGCTTCAATTCCCGCACCCCGAGGACTCACTCATATGGGTGAATCAGATGCTTTATTTTCGCTGGATGGTTTGTTTCCTTCAGTTGTTCAGGATAATGCAAGCGTTGATGAACTCGGCTGGAATAATTCGCCATAACTTAACGAAACAAATGGGAAAGTCCATGCGCATAAAAAACTGTCTTCGCAAGGTCTGGCCGGGTTATCCCAAGACAAAACCCGCCCCGTCACTCGCTGCCTGTGCCGCGCTCATGTTGCTGGGTATTGGCGCGGCCACTCCGGCAAATGCAGCCTATACCTTCACCGACCTCGGCACACTGGGCGGAACTTATGGATATGGTTCGGCGGCAACAACTATCAACAACGCCGGGCAGGTTGCAGGGTATTCTTCCAACATTTTCAACGGCTATCGCGCTACCCTGTGGAATGGCGGGACTATCACCGGTCTCGGCACTTTGGGCGGGAGTTATAGCCAGGCTCTCGCCCTCAACAATGCCGGACAGTTCGCCGGGACTTCCACCACCACTGGCGGAGCCAATCACGCCACCCTGTGGAGCGGCGGCGCCATCACCGACCTCGGCACCCTGGGCGGGAGTTGGAGCCGGGCGTATGCCATCAACAACGTCGGCTTGGTCGCAGGTTCTTCCACCATCGCTGGCATGAGTGTCCAGCACGCCACTTTGTGGAATAGCGGCACGATCACCGACCTCGGCACCCTGAGCGGGAGTACGAGCATTGCCTTCGCCATCAACAACGCCGGGCTGGTCGCAGGTTCTTCTACCATCGCTGGCAACATTAACCAGCACGCCACTCTGTGGAATGGCGGCGCCATCACCGACCTTGGCACACTGCTGGGCGGGAGAAATAGTAGCGCTGCGGCCATAAACAATGCCGGACAGGTCGTAGGGTATTCCCAAATCGCAAGTGGCGCCCAACACGCTACCCTGTGGAGCGGCGGTGCGATCACCGACCTCGGCACTCTGGGCGGGAGCACCAGCTTTGCCAGCGCCATAAATAATACCGGCATGGTTGTAGGGTATTCCACCATCACCACGGGCAGCACTACCCAACACGCCACATTGTGGAACGGCACCACCGCGATTGACCTCAACAGCTTTCTGGATGCCGCCACCGTCAACGCGGGCTGGGTGCTGACCCAAGCATACGGCATCAACGATAACGGCTGGATTGTAGGACAAGCCTATAGCAGTCTCACAGGTCGATCGAATGCCTTTTTGTTGTCGAGCACGGCCCCAGTTCCCGAACCCGAAACCTACGCCATGCTGCTGGCGGGTTTAGGCTTGCTGGGTTTTACGGCGCGCCGCAGAAAAACCCTCGTTGCATAGGTCGGATTTAAACTACAAACACATCAAAAACCGAAAGGAACGGGCCGTGTCAAAAATCACCGCTTTATTAAACTCCTGCGCCGCAGTTATTGCGCTAAGCGTTGCCGTGCCGCCTGCTGCGAACGCGGCAGTGTTTTCTTTTGCCAGCAGCGGCACAATTACTTCCGGCTACGATAGTACCGGGTTTTTTGGCGCTGTAGGCGATTTGACTGGAAAAACATTTTCCCAGGTCATCACCCTTGACCCGACTGCGTATAACAACATTATTGATATTGGTAATGGTGCTACTGAGTACTATGGAACACTCACCGGTATCGCGACTGACACGGTCACTATCAATGGCGTGGCCCGTGCCTTTACCTGGAACTTATCCCTACCAAATTATGGGGAATCCATCTTAAATTCGAATTATTGGCAGATGTATCAGTATCTGAAAGGCTATACAACGGATGGAAGCTATCTTGAGTCTATGGTCATGTTAACCTCCGATAGGGTGAGTTCCAGTTATTTTTGTCTTGCGAATCTTCAGAACAATGGCAGTGTCTTTTTTTCGGGCTATTCCATCAACGCACCTGTTCCAGAGCCAGAGACCTACGCCATGTTGCTGGCGGGTTTGGGCTTGCTGGGTTTTACGGCGCGCCGCAGAAAAACCCTCGTTGCATAGGCCGGATTTAAACTACAAATATTTCTAAAATCGAAAGGAACGGGCCGTGTCAAAAATTACCACTTTATTAATGGGGTATTCAGCTAAGTGCTGTGGCTAGCCTCTCCATGGGTGCGAAGGCACGGAAATATCCAGCGAAGCTGGCGCTTTATGGCGAAGCTTGGCGGACACTGCGAACTCCTGCCCCTCAACTCTGGGCTTGGGATTGGCTACAAGCTCGCGGAAGGACATAGGATGCATGGAAACGCACTGTTCGATCAGATCGATGTAGGCAGTATCATCTGGAAACCACGCCATAAATTCTGCGTAGTTGCATGGGTAGTCGACCCCGGCGCGGGCGCGGCAGATCGAACCTGCGGAGTATTTGATTCAATTGCATAATTTCAACATAACAGCACTTAGCTGAATACCCCATCTTTATTAAACTCCTGCGCCGCAGTTATTGCGCTAAGCATTGCCGTGCCGTCTGCCGCGAACGCGGTGACAACCAAATTCAATTTCTCTGGATATGTAAGCTCTGTTGATCAAGTTCTTGCCAGTTCTGTTCCAATTAACACAACATTCAGTGGCTGGTTTGTGCTCGATAGCAGTGTCCAGAATAGTTCAACTTTTTCAAACCATGCGATTTACCAAGGTGCGCTAATTGATGGCAGCATATCCTATGGCGCTCTAACAGTTGGAGTCCTTGGGGGTTCTGCTCAGGTGCAGCCTCCACCGAGTTACAATCTGTTCAATACTGTTGCTGGCTCGGCCTTTGGGTTAGGGGGAGTGGCGACTGCATCTGGTCTTTCTGGGTGGACCGCCACGGGTTGGAATTTTCAGCTTGCGAGTTCGGCAGGCACTGCGTTTTCGTCGATGTCTTTCCCAAACAGCAATCTTATTACGAACCTTTCACTTTATGACAGCGCTACATTCACCACAATTTTAAATGACGGCACTTACAATCATATGCTTTCTGGAAAACTTAGCTCAGTGACGCTTGCACCTGTTCCCGAACCCGAAACCTACGCCATGCTGCTGGCGGGTTTGGGCTTGCTGGGCTTTACGGCGCGCCGCAGAAAAGGCGCCGTTGCGTAATTCAGGTTTGTATGTAATCCAGAACGGGGGCTTAGGCTCCCGTTTTATTTTACGAACAAAGTTCTGTTTTTGCCGGGAGCGGAAATTCGCGTTTCCCGAAACCAGCCAGCGTAAGGCAAGCCAGGGTTGCTCAGTAACTATAGGGTGCGGTAGCAACGCATGAATCACCAAGCCCCACTCTTAAACTGCTCTATCTCGCGCCTATCCCGTTTGGTCGGCCTTCCCGCATGGGCTGTTGGCTCTGGTTGCGCTTTTAACTCGATGGCGAGCGCTTCGCGCCGCAGGCGGCTTTCTTCTGTTTCCTTGTAGAGCTTCTGTGCCTCGGCAGCGGGGCCGCGCCTGCCGGACAACGCCAGCACCTCTACCACATGCTGGTACGGCTCAAGACGAATGGCGAGCGTATCTCCTGCGGCGATCAATTTGGCAGGCTTGACGCGCGCGCCATTGACTTGCACCTTGCCGCACTCCACCGCAGCGGCGGCCAGGGAGCGCGTCTTGAAGAAGCGCGCAGCCCACAGCCATTTGTCGATGCGGAATTTTTCGGTATTGTTTTCTGCGTTCATCTTGTTGCGCCCACAAACCCATTCCAATTTGCATTAAAAACACCAATAATCCTAAGCCTCAGTTAGAACATGCAATTTACAGGGGAAGCAATATGGGCGCAGCTTCTCCCTCTCCCCAACCCTCTCCCCGAGGGAGAGGGGCTTTGCTCCCTTCCCCCTCGGGGGGAAGGGCTGGGGATGAGGGTTTACCCTCTGTCGATCCATTTTCAACCGAGGTTTTCAGGATAATATTCTCCTTTCCAACAGGAGCACAACATGCCTTACGTCAACATCCGCATCGCCGGAAAACTTAGCCGCGAACAGCGCGCCAGGATTGCCGAAGAAATCACCGACACGCTGGAACGCATCGCACACAAACCGAAAGCTTACACCTACATCGCCTTCGACGAGCTGCCGGACGAGAACTGGGCGATTGCCGGCAAGCTGCTGGATGAGGAATAAAGTTGCCCTGTATTGCGGTTTCGAACATAGCCAGCACCAGCTTGCTCAGCAATTGATTACTTGCGCTTGATGCTGACGATCACCCACACCAATTCTTCCGGATTGGTTTTCCCCAGTTCAAACTGTACTGCGTCGTCTTGCTTGAGGCCATCCAGCAGCGAAGCTTTCGCTACGCTGAAGTCCATCAACATGGCCGACCAGCCGAGCGATTTGATCGGCTCGTGCGCCAGCTTAATACGCAATTTTGCACGATCCACGGACACTACCTTGCCCGTGCCTTGATGGCTGGACTGTTCGGATTTTTTCTGCGCCTCCATATCCACCATCGGCTGTGCAGCCAGCGGCAGTGACGTCGCACCAACCAACAACAAGGCGATTATTCCAATCCATTTTTTCATTACATTTTCCTTTCGTTGTTTTACCGGACATTTCCAATGATGCTTCAACTACTGACCGTTTACAGTCAGAATTCCTACGGCTTGCGCAACCCTATTTCCTTCACCAGCGCATAAATGGCCGGGATCACCACCAGCGTCAATATTGTCGAGGAAATCATGCCGCCTACCATTGGCGCCGCAATGCGGCGCATGACCTCAGAGCCGGTGCCGGTTCCCCACATGATCGGCAACAGGCCGGCCATGATCGCCACCACCGTCATCATCTTTGGCCGAACCCGTTCGACGGCACCTTCCATGACCGCCGCGTAGAGATCGCCAGGTGTTGGCTCCTGCCCATCAGCTTTGCGTTTTGCCTTGATCTTCTCCCATGCGTGCTCCAGATAGATCAGCATCACCACGCCGGTTTCAGCAGCCACCCCGGCCAGCGCGATGAAGCCCACCGCGACCGCAACCGACAGGTTGTAGCCGAGCAGCCATAGCAGCCACACCCCGCCGACCAGCGCGAACGGCACCGACAACATCACGATCATTGCTTCCGTCACGCGCATGAAGTTGAGGTAGAGCAACACGAAGATGATCAGCAGGGTGATCGGTATGACGATCTTCATCTTGGCGGCGGCGCGCTCCATGTATTCAAACTGCCCGCTCCATGTCGCGTAGTAACCGGGTGGGAATTTCACTTTTTCTGATACCGCCTTGCGGGCGTCCGCCACATACGAACCAATGTCCCGGTCGCGAATGTCCACAAAAATATAAGCCGACAACAGCGCGTTCTCGGTGCGGATGGCAGGCGCTCCCTTGACTACTTCCACCTTGGCAAGTTGCCCGAGCGGGATCATCGCCCCGACCCCATTGCCCTGCATCGGGGTCGGCACCAGCACTTCGCGCGCAATCAGCTCAGGACTGCTGCGCAACTCGCGCGGGTAGCGGACGATCACACCGAAGCGTTCGCGCCCCTCCACCGTGGTGGTCACCATCTCGCCGCCGAGTGCGGTGGAGATGACGTCCTGCAGCTCGCCGACCGCCAGCCCGTAGCGCGCAAGCGCTTCCCGATCCGGCTCAATATCGAGGTAAAAGCCGCCGGTAATGCGCTCGGCAAAGGCGCTAGTGGTGCCCGGAACATTCTTGACCGCTGCTTCGATGTCCTTGGCCACACGCTCTATCCCGTCCAGATCCTTGCCATACACCTTGATGCCGATCGGCGTGCGGATACCGGTAGCAAGCATGTCGAGGCGCGCCTTGATCGGCATGGTCCACGAGTTTGCCATGCCCGGAAATTGCAGTGCCTTGTCCATTTCCGCGATCAACTTATCCAGGGTCATGCCGGTTCGCCACTCAGCCTCCGGCTTGAGATTGATCACTGTCTCGAACATTTCCGGCGGAGCCGGATCGGTGGCCGTCTGCGCGCGTCCCGCCTTGCCATACACGGAGGCGACTTCGGGGAAACTCTTGATGATCTTGTCCTGGGTTTGCAACAGTTCCGCCGCCTTGGTGATGGACATCGCTGGCAGCGAAGCAGGCATGTACAGCAGTGTGCCCTCGTTGAGGGTCGGCATGAACTCGGAACCTAGCCTTGTCGCCGGATAAATGGAAATACCCAACACTACCAGCGCAGCGACGATGGTCGCTTTCTTCCAGCGCATTACCGCTGCGATGATCGGGCGATAAGCCCAGATCAAAAAGCGGTTCAGCGGGTTCTTCGCCTCCGGCATGATTTTGCCGCGAATGAACAGCATCATCAGCACCGGAACCAGTGTGATGGACAGCAACGCAGCGCCCGCCATGGAGAAGGTCTTGGTAAATGCGAGCGGGGCAAACATCCGCCCTTCCTGCGCCTCCAGCGTGAACACCGGCAGGAACGAGACGGTGATGATGAGCAGCGAGAAGAACAGCGCCGGGCCGACTTCCTTGCACGCCACCAGCATGGCTTCAAAGCGCGACTCGCCCTCCTTGAGCCGCTCAAGATGTTTGTGCGCGTTCTCGATCATCACGATGGCCGCATCCACCATCGCGCCGATGGCAATCGCAATTCCGCCCAGACTCATGATGTTGGAATTCATCCCCAGCGTGCGCATGGCAATGAGTGCAATCAGCACGCCGACGGGCAGCATCACGATGGCGACCAGCGCACTGCGCACATGCATCAGAAACACCATGCACACCAGCGCGACGATAATGCTTTCCTCCAGCAATGTGCGTTTCAAGGTTGCGATGGCGCGGTTGATCAGATCGGAACGGTCATATACCGCCTGAATAGTCACGCCTTCCGGCAAACCGGGAGCGATTTCGGCGATTTTGGCCTTGACGTTGCGGATCACCTCCAGCGCGTTCTGCCCGTAGCGCGCCATGACGATACCGGACACCACTTCGCCCTCGCCGTTCAGTTCGGTCAGTCCGCGCCGCTCGTCCGGGCCGAGTTCAACACGCGCGATGTCGCGTATCAGCACCGGTGTTCCTTTCTCCGCCTTGACCACCAGATTCTCGATGTCGCCCGCGCCGCGCAGATAACCCTTGCCGCGCACCATGTACTCGGTCTCGGCCATTTCCACCACGCGCCCGCCCACATCGCGATTGGACTCGCGGATCACCTGCACCACCTTCATCAGGGGAATACCATAGGCGCGCAGCTTCACCGGATCCACCGTCACCTGATAAACCTGCACGAAGCCACCGACGGAAGCGACTTCCGATACCCCGTGCGCCTTGGTAAGCTGATAACGCAGGAACCAATCTTGGATGGTGCGCAGTTCGGCCAGCGTCTTGTTCACGCCGATCACCGCGTACTCGTACACCCAGCCGACACCCGTCGCATCCGGGCCGATTTGCGGCGTAACGCCCTTGGGCAATTTGCCCGAAGCGAAGTTAAGGTACTCCAGCACCCGTGAGCGCGCCCAATAGAGGTCGGTGCCGTCCTCGAAAATGACATACACAAAAGATGCGCCGAACACCGAAAAACCGCGCACCACCTTGGATTTCGGCACTGAAATCATGGAAGTGGTCAGCGGGTAGGTGACTTGATCTTCCACCACTTGCGGCGCCTGGCCTGGGTATTCGGTAAAGACGATCACCTGCACATCGGACAAATCGGGCAGCGCGTCCAACGGGGTTTTAACCACCGCATAAATGCCCGCCAGCGTGATGAACAGCGTGGCGAGGATCACCAGAAAACGATTGCGCGCCGACCAGTCGATGATGGTGTTTAGCATGTCAGTGCCCCGCGTGTGGGTTGCCGGAAGGCGCAGCCGCCTTGGCTTGCAGTTTGGTAATCACCCATTCGCCGGGCTTGCGCTCGACGATTTCAAAGGTGATGGCGGTGCCGGGTTGAATGCCTGTCACCAGCGATGGGTTAGCCAGCGCGAGATCCATGGTCATCCCCGGCCAGCCCAGCATCTTGATCTGGCTGTGCGTAACGTTGACCGTCCCATCTGTATTGAGGGTATTCAACGTGCCTTCTGTCTGATACCCAACTGCGGTTGACTTCGGTTGCGCTGCGGCGCCTTTCGCATCTGATGCCCCGCCGCCATGCGCGTGCCCGAGCCCGCCGAGCGCTGCCTTGAGATTGCTCTCGGCATCAATCAGGAAGTTGGCCGCCACGACCACGCGTTCTCCTTCCGCAACCCCATTCAACACTTCGACATAATTGTCGCTACGGTTGCCCAGCCTGACCTCACGCGGCTCAAAACGCCCTTCTGCCAGTTGCACCAGCACAATCTGGCGTGTGCCGCTGTCAATCACCGAAGAAGCCGGCACGGTCAGCACCTTGCCTTTGCCGGTTACCAAAATTTCTACCTGTGCAAACATGGCGGGCTTGAGCAATCCATGCGGGTTGGCGATTTCCAGCCTCACCGTGACCGTGCGTGTTTCTGGCTTCAAGGTCGGATAGATGTAAGTGATCGTGCCTTCAAATTCCTTGTCGGTGTATGCACTGATCTTCACCCTGGCCTTGGCGCCCGTCCTTACCATGGCGATGTCCTGCTCGAAAACGTCGGCCATCACCCATACCGAAGAAAGATCGGCAATCTGATACAGCATTTCACCGGGCATAAAGCGCATCCCCTCAAATGCTTTCTTCTCCAGCACGATGCCATTCACCGGTGTATGAAAGGCATTAAAGGTCAGGCTGCGCCTGGTCGTCCCGGATTCGGTCAGCTCTTTCACCTGCTGCTCGGAAATATCCCAGTTCTTGAGGCGCTGCAGGCTGGACTCGGCAAGTTGCTGCATGCTCTTTCTGGTATCGCCGTCCGCATCTTTCAATGCCGCGACACCTTGCATGGCAATCGCGTACTCGCGCTGCGCCGACACCAATTCCGGGCTATATACATCGAACAGCGCCTGCCCTTTCTTTACCGGCTCCCCGGTGGTCTTCACATGCAGCTTTTCTATCCAACCCTCAAACTTGGGAGCGATGTTGTGGATATTCCGCTCGATGACTTCCACCCTGCCCACGACGCGTATCGTTTTATCCAGCGCGCGTTTACCGACATGCTCGGTTTTCACCCCCAGCTTCTGCACCTTCTCGACGCTGATGCTTACCTGTCCTGTGCCTGTCGAAGCAGTTTGCTTACCACTGCCCGCATCCTCCCCTCCTTCGTACACCGGAACGTAGTCCATGCCCATCGGGTCTTTCTTGGGCACGGGTGACGTATCCGCCAAGCCCATCGGGTTGCGGTAATGCAAAATTTTCCGTTCTGCCTTTGCGGTCGTTGTAGAAACCGGCGCAGTCGGCGCTTGGATAGCCGTGCGTGTGCCGAACCAATACCCGGCTGCGCCTACACCCATCAAGGTTGCCGCGCCTATCATTATTCTTGCAATCGGTTTCATAGGTCTTCTCCCAACAATCGTTCAATCTCAGCCAGACGCATCTGCGCGTCCGTCTGGGCTTTTATTATTTCCAGCTTGGCATTCAGGATTTGGCGTGCCGCATCCAACAGCGTCGCAAAATCCACCCTGCCGATCTGATAGCCGGCTAACGCGGATTCAAAGGTGACATTCGCTTGCGGCAACAGGCCGCTGGAGCTCAGCGATTCGGTGCGCTGTGCTGCATCAAGGCCGGACAGGTTTTCGGCCAACACAGACAGAATGCGGTTGGCGGTTGCTTCCTTGCGTGATTTTGCTGCCGCCAGCATGGCCTCGGATTCGCGCTCCTGCGAACGGCGTGTCTCCTGCTGCAACGGAATATTGAGTTCGACCATCAAGCCCCACTCGCGCACCGCAGTGCCTGACTGGGTCGGAGAAATACCCAGCGCAAAATCCGGATACCGATTTTTGTAAGCAAGCTCGCGATTTTTTTCAGCCGCACCGATACCCGCCTCGTCCACAAACAAATCCGGGTTGTGTTCGCGAATGCGATTTTCCAGCGCCGCATGGTTTCCCAGGCTGGCTGCTGCGGGAATGTTGCGCAAGCCTTGCGCAGCGGCAAGCGGCATGGTCGCCGGACGCGACAACAAAGCATTCAGCCGTGCCTCGACTTGCCGCTTGGTGCTGTCCAGCATGACCAGCTCGGTTTTCATTACCGTTTGTTCCACTTGCGCGCGCACCGCATCTTGCTGCGCGGCAAGCCCGTTGGCATAACGCACCTGTGCCACTTTCCCCATCTGCGCTACCAGGTCGAGCAGGTCGCGGGTGATTTTCTGGCTGCCCGCAACGTAGAAATGCTGTGCGTAAGCCGACTTGATTTGCATTGACAATTCCGCCCAGGTTGCGGCGGTTCGCCCCCGCGCTTGGCCTGCCACAGCCCCGGCTGCTTCCCGCTTCAAATCGCGCTTGCCAAACCACGGCACGCTCTGCATCAACGTATAGCGCGTGCTGCCCACCTGCGACGGGAACAGGCTGGGGCTCTTGTCCATGCCGTTGTTGGTGATGTCCATCAACTCGGTGCGTAATACCGGATCGGGCAATGCTGCGGCAGGGTGAACGCGCTGTACAGCAGCATCCGCCTCGTAGCGCATCGCCGCGAACTCGGGATTGTGCTCGCGCGCATAGTCGAGCAACCCGGCGAGATTGGAACCCAACAAGGGATCATCAACTGCATAAGCAGACAACAGCCATGCCCCCATTAATCCGCATGCAGTTAACCTGGCAATAATTCGCATCTTCATGATTCACCCCTTGGGGTTAGTTGTGCCCGTTCAATGATGCGCAAAAACCGTCGCGTTACCATCCGGTGTAACCAGCAAAGTGTCATAGGGGACGCTACGCTCGCCTTCCATGCCGGGTGATCCAGGTGGCATGGAAGGCACAGCCAGACCGATGGCCTTGGGATGTTTTTTGAGCAATTGCTTGATGTCCGCTGCAGGCACATGCCCTTCAACCAGATATTCCCCAACCTTGGCGGTATGACATGAGCCATAACGATTGGGCATGCCCAGTTTCTTGCGTGCCGCAGGCACATCGTCCACATCATGCAAAATGACCGTAAAACCATTCTTTTGCAGATGTTCTGCCCAAGCCTTGCAGCAGCCGCAATCCGGGCTTTTATACACATCCACAGAAGGCAGGGGCTGCGCCATACTGGGCCACGCCGCAATCAGGGCGGCACACAGCGCCAGGTTGCGCAAAGTAATATGAGTTGGTAAATAAGTTTTAACGAAATTCGCTTTGCTCGTGTTCATGATCCGAATCCTCAAATGAAATGAGTGGGAAGCTGGCAGTCACACGTGACTACCAAACAATTCGGGACGAGAATCCTTATGCCAAAGAAACTGGCGGGAATAAAACGAAGTAAGTGGCTCGCCCCGTATCAGGCGCGGGTAATCGGGGGAGGGTCAAACAGGGGCAGGGTAAGCGTGCGGGGTGCGTCGAGATAGGGAGCAAATTTACTGTCAGCCTGTTGCGCCGCAACAATCAGCGAAACCGAACCAGCAACGTATCCGCAGCACGCCAGATGACAGATGGCATGATCCTTACAGGAAGAATTTTGCTGGTCGTGATTGCTGGAGGATAGATCGGAATTCGCCGCAAGATGCGCTTGATGCATATGCTGATGCGGGGCTGATGCCTGGTGCGAGTGATGCCCGTTTTGCTGCTGCGGCACAGTATGGCAACTTCCACCTTTCGAATGCATGGCAATGGACTCGGCCAGCGCATTGCCGCCGAACAGCGGCAACCAGATGGCCATAATCACTGCAATAAATTTTCTGATAGGGTAAAACATGCGCACAGACTGGCAAAATTTGCCTGATATGTCAAGGCTTAGCCTTATCCAATGTGGTATGAGCCTGAAGGAGGGCTGTATTTCCAACGAGGAATGAGCCTGAAGCGAAGAATCTGAGGTCGATTGAAGGAGTGGGTTGATCATTGCAAGGATGATGATCAACATGAACGAAACACGGCTTTGCACGATAGAACAGATTGAGCAATTTCTTGGTGGCTGCCTCCAGATTGAATTCACCAAGTCTGGTGACGACAGCGAACGCTATGAGCACATCAGTCGCGTGCTCAAACGCTTTGACTATCCCAAGCAGGGCAAGCGAGAGAAAGGTGTGCTGCTGAAGTACCTGCAAGTCACCAGCGGCTACAGCCGCGCGCAGGTCACACGCCTGGTCACGCAGTGGTTCACAAACCGCTTGGCTACCGTACCCCTGTCCAAACACTACCGTGCGCCTGCTGCCCCTTTTGCGCGCAAATACACGGCTATCGATATCGCGCTTCTCGCAGAGATGGACAAGGCCAATGAGGACGTGTGTGGCCCGGCCATTGCGCACCTCTTGCAGCGCGCTTACAGCGTCTATGGTGACGCGCGCTATGAGCGGGTGTCCGGCCTGTCGGTTTCGCACCTGTACAACCTGCGCAAAAGCTCGGGCTATCAAGCCTTGCGGGTGGTTTTCACCAAGACTAATCCGGTGTGCAATCACATCGGGGTACGCAAAGTACCACGCCCCAAAGGGCGGGTTGGGTTTGTGCGCATCGACACCGTCCACCAAGGCGATCTTGACGGCATCAAAGGCGTGTATCACATCACCTGCGTTGACGAGGTCAGCCAGTGGCAGGTCGAGGCGTGCGTGCACGGGTATTAGCGAGGCATTTTTGTTGCCCGTGCTGGAGTTGGTGATCGAACAGTTCCCGTTTGTAATTATGGGGTTTCACTCGGACAACGGCTCCGAGTACATCAATGGCCCGGTGGCTGCGATCCTTGAGAAGCTGCGCATCGAGCAAACCAAATCTCGCTCGCGCCACAGCAACGATAACGCGCTGGCCGAGAGCAAGAATGCCAGTGTGGTGCGCAAGCACATGGGCTTCGAACATATCCCCCAGAAGTACGCCAAACCCATCAATGAGTTCTATCAGGAAACGTTCAATCCGTGGCTCAACTTTCACCGCCCGTGCATGTTTGCAACCGAGATCATTAGCCCCAAGGGCAAGATCGTCAAACGCTATAAAGACGAGGATGTGAAGACTCCGCTGGAATGCTTGGTGCTGTTGAGTGTGAAGGGTTTAGTCACGCTCAAAGAGGGCATCACTCTGGACGCATTGCAGGCGCAGGCGAAGTCCGAAACAGACTTGGCAGCAGCACAGGAAATGCAGCGCGCCAAGAGTGATTTATTTGCAAGTTTTCAAAAACAAAAACGCCGGGCATAACCGATCGGAAAACAACACCGGAAAAGCACCAATTCTTGAGACTAAAATCATTAGAAAATAAACTCAAAACCGACTGGCAAAAATCCATTAAACTTAACTTTTAAACCCGACCAACCCGCACAAACAAATCACCCAGATCGTCGCCGCTTCAGGCTCATACCTGAATTGGAAAATACTGGCTTGGCCTGGTAGATCGCCGTTAATATGGTTACAAATAAACCGTTCGGCCTGAGCTTGTCGAAGGCCAGTATTGGCGCATGGCTGACAGTTCGAAAAACTTGCCGCGAACGGTAATGGTATTGCTGGAATGCCCTACCAGGCTGCGATTTCAAGGTATTCACGATGCTTGCCGTTTGCGGGATGGTCATCCCCTAGAACCGATTGTAGGCCCCGCTTCTCTAGCCTGCTGAGTCATGCATGCGCACCCCTCTGATGTCCACGAAACTAACCAACCGCTCCTCAGAATGATGGAAGAACGCCTCGAAGTTCTTTGCGTGGCCTGGACGTTTCGCGAGCCGATGCCGTGCTTCTGTTCCGATCGAGTTTGCCAGAAAATCCGCCACCTCCAGAGCCGGTTCGCCGACGGACTTGCTCATCCAGGAGAATCCGAGAGGAATAGACTTGCCGTTTTCCAGAATATCCAAGCCACCAAACACATCCTCGATCTTCGTAGCGAGGCGTTCGGAGTGCTCAAAGATAATCTCCACTGAGCGAAACGGTTGCCATTTGAGGATGTCGGTGATGCAGTTGCTCAGAGTTCGAGCAACCGCAAATAGAGGACTCATGTCCTTGTCGAGATCGGTTTGCACTGAGCAGATTGCACCAAACCGCGCGAAAGGCTGCGAGCGGAAAAAAGCGGCAATTGCCGCCAGTTGTTCAGGGGAAGGATTAGTAATGTCGGTAGCGTGGAGGCGGGCATCTTTGCTCCCCGCCACGCACTGACGAACACCCTTCCATGGTTTACGGAGCACGGTATCAATTTGTGACGCAAGGACTGCGCACCCGCCCAACCCGAAAACTTTCTGGAAAGGATCGCTCAGCAACTCATCGCCTGTGTCATCGACAAAGACAGCCAAGCAGTCTGGCGGTAGCTCAAGGTTCATGATCACTCCGGTTGCGGGACCTAAAGTGCAAGCTCAGTGGCGCGAAGCCGGCTTGCTGGCGGAGCGTCCCTCTGGAGCGGAGGGTTGGACGAAGCCGCTACGCGAAGAAACGCCATGGGGATTTTCAAGGCTCTCACGAAATTGTTCAGTATTGAAAGCACATTTGCCAAAATATTTCGAGTAAAATTATAGGGCGCATCTGCATTACCTCAATTGGCCATTTGGCGCGCAGCCAAAAATGATTTCACTTTATTCCATTTCGCTGCACTTGGCTGTTGAATGAATACTGTAACTGTTTGGCAATAAATAGCTTCTCTCTGAATGCTGTACAGAATGCCGTACAGATTGTCATGTAGTCAAAAAAGATATTTTCATAGTAAAAACTCGCACCAAGGCCGGGCTAGTCCAACAAACAGTTCAGATTGTGGCTCGCTTTGCGATCACAATCTAACCTTACTCGTTAGGTTGCTTTGGATTACGCATGTACTTTTCACTCCAAACGGTAGCCTGATTAAGAAAGTTAACCTTCTCCAACAGGAGTGGCGGTTCGACTTTCGGGAAGTGGGCCATGAAGATCGTTGCACCGTGCACGAGGTGCTTTACAGCTTCCTCTAGCCACGCTTTCAGATACTCCTTGCTGAGATACGGACCAATCAAACCAAGCCCTTCGGGAGCCAACAGGCGAAAGCCTGGTGAAGTCGCGTGGGAGGCGTATTCCGAAAGGAGGTCGTACACTTCTTTGCGCTTATTACTGGAAAGTCGGTCTCGCTCGTTTAATGCATTGCGAATTGCGCCTGGCCCAAACTTTAAAATTCGTTGCTTCGTGTCACTCACCTTCCAGACGGCAATCTGATTCGGAGAACTGCACATGTAGTCAAGGAGCGCTACGGTTTCGAATATATCCCGCACTTGCGCGAACGCTGACTGGTAGTAGCCCGAGAGGCTGAGCTTTAGAGATGACGCAGCAGTATTAAACAATCGAAGGCCAAGAAACTGAATGGTAAGTTCATCGTCAATTGTATTGGCGTGACCGTGCGAAAGAGTGTAGATGATCGCCATAGACCCGTGGATCATTGCCAAATGTTCGCTGAGGTTCTCCTGTTTTTCGATAAGACGGAGGCTATCGGCGCGGATCTGCTCCTCGTGGTTGTAAAGAGAGGCAAGGTTTTCTGGGAGCATCGAACTAAAAGAAATCTAACGAGGCTGTAGAAAAACTACATGAGGGTTTGGACATAACAATTTTCGGGGGTCATTCGATCCACCCCAACGTGATGATCGCCGAATACAGCGCGTTTAAGAGGTCTATTTTTGTCCATTGCAATTCCGTTTTTTGAATTTGATTTCCTACAGCGTCAACCGTAAATGTAAGGGCGCGGAGCCAGATATTTCGGCGAAGCGTTCATCTTCGCCGAAAGGCTAGGGTGATTTTTCATATGATGCGAGCCTCATTAGCAATAATGAAGATAACGGTGCGTAATCTTGCCCGCAGTTACGACAATGAAACCCCTTAGTTAAGTCTATTGAAAGGCGAGATTCCAAATGCCTTATATCAAGACACGGTTGGCAAACAGCAAACTTATTACTTCTATGCACGTAACACCCTGGATCAGGCAGCCATGTGTAACGATATTTTTTTGGTCTTTGCCAAAATATTATTCCACCTAGAAACAGTGATAGCGCTAGTAGCAGCATTGCTGCCTTTGCCCATTCTGCTGCGCCTTGCATCATCTGGGCGAGTGAGCTTGCAACAATATTTTGGAATAACGCTAAGTATCCAAGAAGTAGTGATAGTATTAGAGCTATGGCTGAGCGTAATTCTTGCCGAAGAACGTCAAGCAGAATCTTCATCCGCTATTCCTCCGTAGAGCTAGGGGCACAGGGTCAGGCTTCACTTAAATGTAGAACATCCAACTCAGCCAGATACTCGCGTCGTACGCATTGCGCTGCTTGTCATTATCACTTGCCGGGCAGTGATTGGAACGCCTCTCGAGTGCGCTGGACGCTTGCGGCTTGAATCTGTTCCTGCTTGGCCACAAGTTGTCCCACTTCCGACAGGTGCGAGTTGAGGAGGTCAAGGTCGGCTTGAACGTTGAAGAGAAGCTGGTTGTTTTGCACTTGCCATGAGTTGCGCCGAGCTGAGAGAAGGTTGAGGATGTTTTCGAACTGTGTGAAGACTTGTTGCTCAAGGAGCCAGAGCTCGGTCGCCCTTGCTTTGTGCATGCCTGCCGACTTATCGAAGCCTTCAAGCATAGAACGTTTCGACTCTGGCCTGAGTCCGGAAGTTTCTATGTCGCGTCGAAGTTGCGTGAATAGCTCATCCGTATGGCCGCTGTAATTGGCAACGATCTCGCGAGCTTGACGCAGCATTGTTCGGCTTTCGGACATCGTGGAGTCTCTCTGAATCCGTTGGCCGCTGAGTACATCAGGCCAACCGATGGCATTGAGCGCAAGCTCATACTCCCGGCGTTCGGCGGCTGAACGATTGAGCATGGTCTTGACTATGGCTTCGATCTGCCCTGCTTCCCCGCCAGCGACAGGGGCAGTCGCCGCCGTCGGCGCCAGAGTGGATGTGTCGGAGTGGGTTTGCGTTGTCGCCAAGATTGCACGATCAATCTCAGATGCCGCAGTCCTCAGTTCCTCATGCTGCTTGTTGGCCGCGATGAGAGAGGATGCGACTAGTGCAACGTAGATGATCAATAACCCCAACCAGCTAGTACGACTTGACTCACGCTTTCGGAACGCTACGTGAAGTCCTCCAGCAATGAAGATCGCGGTAGGGAGGTTGTAGCCAAGTAGAAAATCAAGATTGCCCGACGCCTCTTTCTCGCCAAGGTAGCCGTATGTGAGAATCGTGATGCATACCGCAGCACACGACGCAAGCCAAGTGGTGCTAGGCCGTTCAGTAGAGTGTATTTCACGGGGTGCTGTCATCTGAGTGCCTCCAATGGGGCAACGTAATATATAAACAAATCTACGAACCAGCCCTGCCGCCTATTTATGGAATTCATATCAAGCTCGAATGAATTATTCTGTTTGTTCAATTGATTTCCGTCGCTGTTGTTTTACTTCGCGGTTGAAAGTTAAAGTTGTTTCTAAAATTTTGCATACCCTACGCCATTATTCCGCCCAGATCAATGTGTATACTCGCCGTCGAGCGCTCCGGTGGCCAGTTGCCTTCAATTGTCTTCAGCTTGCCGCTCATTCCCGTCTTCGGTATAGTGGCGCTTGCCGTTCAAACCAATGGGAGAGCGTGTCAGCCATTATCATTTCAAGGGCTGCAACACCGCCGAAGGCGCAACACCCGCAACCGCTCAGGCTAAAGGACCATTGACACAGGCAAATCTGGAGAGTGCCGCATTATGCGGCCACCGAAGGGGCACACGAAATACTTATTTGTCATTCCCGCGAATGCGGGAATCCAGTCGAATCAGAACGCTGGATTCCGGGTCGAGCCCGGAATGACGAAATGGTTCAAACGTAATCTCTCAGGTATCAGGGACAGATGGGGCGCAGCGCAATTGAGTGCTGCGCCTTTATTTTTTAGAAAGCCAATATGACGTTAAAACAAACTTCGCTGAATGAAACACACCGCGCGTTGGACGCTAAAATGGTCGATTTCGGCGGCTGGGATATGCCGGTGAGCTATGGCTCGCAAGTCGAGGAGCATCATCAGGTGCGCAACGATTGCGGCATGTTCGATGTGTCGCATATGCGCGTGGTGGACATCAAGGGCAAGGGTGCACGCGATTTCCTGCGCTATCTGCTGGCGAACAATGTGAACAAGCTGACCACGCCCGGCAAGGCGCTGTATTCCTGCATGTTGCTGGAAAACGGCGGGGTGATCGACGACCTGATCGTGTATTTCATGGAAGAGCCATGGTTCCGCATCGTGGTGAATGCGGGCACAGCCGACAAGGACATCGCGTGGATGAAGCAGCAGGCCGCCGGGCACGCAAAGGCGCATCCCGAATGCTACGCGGCAAGTGAAGACGGCGCAGCAAGTGAAAGTTGCGCGGAAAGCGCAGCTCCGGAAAAAGCAATCAGGAGAATACCGAATGCCGTTCTGTTTGGCGGCCTAAGCGCAGAAGATGCGGCTGCTCTCATGTCGGAAGAACAGGGCGATGAGCAGGCGGAAAAGCCGCCGCTGGAAATTGCCGACCATCCCGAACTGTCGATCATCGCGGTGCAGGGCCCAAACGCCAAGGAAAAACTCTGGGCAGCGATGCCCGGCAGCCAGAAGCTGACCGAGAACCTCGCCCCTTTCAGCGCCGTCATGGTGGGGACGATGTTTATCGCGCGCACCGGCTATACCGGCGAAGACGGTTTCGAAGTGATGCTCCCCGCCATCGCTGCGCCGTATTTCTGGAAATCCATGGTGACAAAGGGCGTCGAACCGTGCGGGTTGGGCGCGCGCGATACGTTGCGCCTCGAAGCCGGGATGAACCTGTACGGGCAGGACATGGACGAAAGCGTGAACCCGCTGGAATGCGGCTTGGCGTGGACGGTAGACTTGAACAGCAAACGCGACTTCATCGGCAAGGCTGCGCTGCTTGCAAATCCATCGGTTCGCAAGCTGGTTGGGCTGGTGCTGCTGGATCGCGGCGTGTTGCGCAGCCACCAGAAGGTGCATACCGCGCACGGGGAAGGCGAAATTACCAGCGGCAGTTTTTCGCCCACCTTGAACCAGTCCATTGCGCTGGCGCGCGTGCCGAAAGATGTACAAATCGGCGACCAGGTGCAAGTGGCGATTCGCGATAAAATGCTGGCGGCAAAAGTGGTGAAGTACCCGTTCGTGCGCAATGGCAAGGCACTGAGCTTGTAGCAAGTAGCCTGTAGCTGGTAGCCTATGAAGTGCGCGCTTCGCGCGCGACATTTATAAAGCTACAAGCCCCTCGCTACGAGCTCCTATCAAATTACTATATGGAGACATCATGAGCAACCCAACCAACCTGAAATACACCGCCTCCCACGAATGGGTCAAGAGCGAAGCAGATGGCACCATCAGCATCGGCATTACACAACACGCGCAGGAACTGCTGGGTGACATGGTATTTGTCGAGTCGCCTGCGGTGGGGCGCAAACTCAAGGCCAAGGAAGAATGCGCCGTGGTGGAATCGGTGAAGGCCGCTGCGGATGTGTACGCACCGGTTGCGGGTGAAGTGGTGGCAGTAAACAGCGATCTGGACAGCGCCCCGGAACATATCAATACCGATCCCTATGCTGCCTGGATGTTCAAAATGAGGCCGGACAATGCAGCGGACGTGGCTGCGCTGATGGATGCGGCGGCGTATCAGGCGCAGGTAGATAGCGAAGCCCACTAGAAACAGTCGTTAGTCGCTAGTTAACCCCGCGAAGCGGACAACCTTAACTAACGACTAACGACTAACGTCTAGCGACTAACAACTATTTAACTACCAACTAACGTCTAACGACTACCAACTGCCTTATGCCCTTCATCCCCCACACCGAACAGGACATCCAATCCATGCTCGCCAGCATTGGCGTGGAAAATATCGACGTACTGTTTGATGAAATCCCTGGAGCGCTGAGAAGCGGTAAACTGACCACTATCGGCGACGGGTTGAACGAGATGCAGGTGTCGCGCCTGATGCACGAACGCGCTGCGCAGGATGGCCAGCCGCTCAACTTCATCGGCGCGGGCGCATACGAACACCACATCCCCGCCGCAGTGTGGGAGATCGCCACGCGCGGCGAGTTCTATACTGCCTACACGCCGTATCAGGCCGAGGCCAGCCAGGGCACGCTGCAAACGTTGTATGAATACCAGACCATGATTGCGTCGCTGACCGGCATGGATGTGTCCAACGCCAGCCTGTACGACGGCGCATCCGGTTTGGCCGAAGCGATTCTGATGGCGGTGCGCGCGCACAAGACCTCGCGCCGTGTGCTTTTGCCTGCAACCGCCAGCCCGTTGTACCGTCGCGTGGCCCACTCCATCGTCAAGCTGCAAAACATCGAACTGTTGGAGATTCCATTCGATGCCGCAACCGGCACGGTAGACCTCAAGGCTCTGGATCAACATGCGGGAACCGACATCGCCGCACTGGTCATTCCGCAACCAAATTTCTTCGGCGCGCTGGAAGATGTCGGCGCCCTGACCGATTGGGCGCACGCACAGAATGCGCTGTCCATCGCGCTGGTGAATCCGCTGACACTCGCATTGTTGAAAGCGCCGGGCAATTGGGGCAGCAAGGGCGCGGACATCGCTGTAGGCGACGGCCAGCCGCTCGGCGCGCCACTGTCCAGCGGCGGCCCGTACTTTGGCTTCATGTGTTGTAAGCAGGCACTGGTGCGCCAGATGCCGGGACGCATCATCGGCCGCACCGTGGATATGGATGGCAAACCGGGCTTCACGCTGACGCTGCAAGCGCGCGAGCAGCATATCCGCCGCGCCAAGGCCACTTCCAATATTTGCAGCAATCAAGGATTGATGGTGACAGCAGCGACTATCCACATGGCGTTGCTCGGAGCGGATGGGCTGCGCCGCGTCGCTGCGGCATCGCATGCCAACACGCAAGCTCTCGCGGTGCAGGTATGCGGCGTACATGGCGTGAAGCGTTTATTCAGCGCGCCGCATTTCCACGAGATCGTGCTGCACCTGCCAAAATCCTCTGCGGAAGTATTGTCCGATATGGCCGAACAAGGTATTTCGGGCGGTTTTGATTTGCAGCTATACTACCCGCAGTTGGGCAACGCAATTCTGGTTTGCGCCACTGAAACCAAAACCATCGAAGATTTGCAACGCTATGTGGCGGCGCTACGCCACGCACTTTAAACCAAGGAGAATGATATGACACAAAGCACAACACTCGGCGGCACTCCCGTGCAACTGAACGGCAACTTTCCCAAGGCAGGGCAAACAGCACCCGCCTTTTCGCTGGTAAACAAGGATTTGCAGGACATCACGCTGGCCAGTTTCGGTAACAAGCGCAAAGTGCTGAACATCGTACCCAGCCTGGATACACCGACTTGCCAGGCTTCAGAGCGACGCTTCAATCAGGCTGCTGGCACCCTGACCAATGCCGTGGTGATCACCATTTCTGCCGACTTGCCGTTTGCCATGGCGCGTTTCTGTTCCAGTGAAGGTTTGAACAATGTGGTCAACCTGTCCACCATGCGCGGGCGCGAGTTTCTGCGCAACTACGGTGTGGAAATCGCCAGCGGCGTGCTGGTTGGACTCGCCGCCCGCGCCGTGATCGTGCTGGACGGCAACAACGCGGTGCGCTATACCGAACTGGTAAGCGAAATCAAGAACGAGCCGAACTACGATGCGGCGCTTGCCGCGTTGCAAACCGTTTGATTCGACCTCCTTGTTGGGTTACGCGGCTATGCCGCTAACCCAACCTACAAAACTGTTAACCAAGGTTGTACCCATGCTGATTTTTGAGCGCTCCCACTCCGGCCGCCGCAACGCAGCGCAAGCGCCAGCCCAGGCAGCCTCGACCAGTGGAATCCCGGCTGCATTGCTGCGCCAGGACCAGCCGCTGTTGCCGGAAGCTTCGGAAATGGATGTAGTGCGCCACTACACGCGGCTGTCACAGAAGAATTTTTCCATCGACACGCATTTCTATCCGCTCGGCTCCTGCACCATGAAATACAACCCGCGCGCCTGCAACACGCTGGCGATGCTGCCGCAATTCCTGGCGCGCCACCCTCTCGCACCGGAATCAACAGGTCAGGGCGTGCTGGCTTGCTTGCATGATCTGCAAGAAATATTAAAAGACGTGACCGGCATGGCGGGCGTGAGCCTGATGCCGATGGCGGGCGCGCAGGGCGAATTTGCCGGCATTGCGATGATCCGCGCCTACCACGACGCGCGCGGCGACACCGCACGCACCGAGATCATCGTACCGGATGCAGCGCACGGCACCAACCCGGCCACTGCGGTGATGTGCGGCTACACGGTGAAGGAGATTCCGACTGACGCGAATGGCGATGTGAACCTGGATGCTCTGCGCGCCGCCACCGGCCCGCAGACCGCCGGGCTGATGCTGACCAACCCATCCACGCTGGGTGTATTCGAGAAGCAGATTCAGGCTATCCAGAAAATTATCCACGATGCGGGCGGCCTGCTGTATTACGACGGCGCAAACCTGAATGCGATTCTGGGCAAGGTCAAGCCCGGCGACATGGGCTTCGACGTGATCCACATGAATCTGCACAAGACCTTCTCCACGCCGCACGGCGGCGGCGGGCCGGGCGCAGGAGCGGTGGGCGTGGCGCAGCGGTTATTACCGTTCCTGCCGTTGCCAGTGGTGAGCAAGGAACTCCCCTCCCCCTCGGGGGGAGGGGTTGGGGGAGAGGGTGTTTTTCGCTACCTCACGGAAAAAGATTTACCGCAATCCATCGGGCGCCTTTCCGCATTCAGCGGCAACATCGGCGTGCTGCTGCGCGCTTATGTATATGCGCGCATGTTGGGCGCGGAAGGGATGCACCGCGTTGCGGAATTCGCCACGCTGAACGCCAACTACCTGATGGCGGAACTGCACAAGGCGGGCTTCACCGTCGCATTCCCGCAACGGCGCGCCAGCCATGAATTCATCGTGTCGGTGAAACCGCTCAAGGACGCCACCGGCGTCTCCGCGATGGATGTGGCGAAACGCCTGCTGGACAAGGGTTTTCATCCGCCCACTACTTATTTTCCGATGCTGGTGCCGGAATGCCTGCTGATCGAGCCGACCGAAACCGAATCGAAAGAAACGCTGGATGGTTTCGTCGCCGCGATGAAGGAAATCCGCGATGAGGCCTATGCCACGCCGGAACTGGTGAAGGGCGCGCCGCACACCATGCCGGTACGTCGTCTGGACGATGTGAAAGCCGCACGCGAACTCAACCTGGCATGGAAGCCGGCAACAAGCACCCGCGCGGGCTGAAGCATGTCTGGCACGCTACACTGACTGCCTTGGCAGGGCTGCGTGCCGCGTGGCAACACGAAGATGCGTTTCGCCAGGAAGCGCTGATCGCGGCGATTGCCATACCCGTCGCGCTGCTATTGCCCGCCAGTACAGTTGGCAAAATCCTGATGATCGCCAGCATCTTTCTGGTGCTGATCGTCGAGTTGCTCAACTCCGCGCTGGAAGCGGCGGTGGATCACACCTCGCTGGAACAGCACCCGCTCGCCAAACGCGCCAAGGACATTGCCAGCGCGGCGGTATTATTGAGCATCGTTAATGCGCTGGTAGTGTGGGGATTGGTGCTGTTCACCCGCGATCATGTAGGGTAATCCTGCACTACTTGATAACTGGTTTAACTGCCTCTCTGCGGATTACAACCTACGCAGTTTCAGCAACCACCGCGAATTGAATGCGGTGCAATTGCGCATACACACCATCGTTTGCCAGCAATTCGCGGTGCGTGCCAATCTCGACAATTTCGCCTTTTTGCAACACCACAATGCGATCGGCTTTTTCGATGGTAGACAAACGATGCGCAATGACCAGCGTGGTGCGCCCTTGCATCAAAGTTTCCAGCGCGGCCTGGACGTGGCGTTCGGATTCGCTGTCCAGTGCGGAGGTGGCTTCGTCGAGGATGAGGATGGGCGCATTCTTGAGAATGGCGCGCGCGATGGCGATGCGCTGACGTTGGCCACCGGAAAGCTTTACACCACGCTCGCCCACCAGCGTTTGCAAACCTTGCGGCATGTCGCTGATGAATTCCATCGCATGTGCGGCCTGCGCGGCAGCGATGATTTCCGCTTCGGGCACTTCGCGCATCTGGCCGTAAGCAATGTTGGCGGCAACTGTATCATTGAACAGCACCACCTCTTGGCTCACCAAAGCGATGTTGGCGCGCAAGCAGGCCAGCGTGATATCAGCGAGGTCGTGCCCATCCAGAGTGATGCGCCCGCCGCTGGGCAAATAGAAGCGCGGCACCAGATTGGCCAGTGTGCTCTTGCCGCTGCCGGACGCGCCCACCAGCGCGACCGCCTGCCCCGCCGGAATTTCCAGGCAGATGTCGCGCAATGCCAGCCTTTCGTCCTGCTGGTAGGACAGGCTCACATGCTCGAACCCTATCCGGCCATGGGCGCGGCCTATCGCTGATTTTCCGGTGTCAATTTCGCCCGGCGTATCGAGCAATTCGAATATGCTTTCCGCTGCCGCCAATCCGCGCTGCATGAATTCGCTGACGCCGGTGAGCCGCTTCAACGGCGCAGTCAGCATCAGCATGGCCGCGATGAAGGAAAGGAAACCGCCCACCGTGGTCTCGTCGCTGCGCGACTGCACGGTGGCGATGTAAATGATGACGGACAGCGCCAGTGCCGCCACCATCTGCACGATGGGCACATTGGCGGCCGATGCGATGGCCTGCTTCATGGTGTGGCGGCGCACCCAGTTGGCCTGGCTGCTGAAGCGTTCGCTTTCGTATTGCTGCCCGCCGAACAGCTTGACCACCTTGTGTGCGGTGATGCTTTCTTCAATGACTTGCGTGATATCGCCCATCGCGCGCTGCGAATCGCGGCTGGCATTACGCAGGCGGCTGTTTAAGGTGCGGATGACAAGGGCAATGACAGGCAGCATCACCAGACTGAGCAGCGTGAGCTTCCAGTTAAGATAGAACAGCCAGCCGAGCAGCCCGGCAATAATAATAGAATCGCAGATGGAAACCGTCACCACGCTGGTGGCGGCAACGGTTACCTGCGTCACGTCGAAGGTCAGCTTCGAGATGAGGTTGCCGGTAGCATGGTCGTCATAAAAGCGCGTAGGCAGCGACAGAAGCTTGCGGAACATCTCGTCGCGCAAGTCCATCACCAGTTTATTTCCCACCCAGCCGATAGCGTAGGTGCCGATGAAGGAAGCCAGGCCGCGCACGAAAAAAATCACCAGGATAATTATCGGAGCCAGCCGGATGACCGTATCATCCTTGTGCACGAAAGTGCCGTCCAGCATGGGTTTCAGTAAAGCGGGCAGCAGCGGTTCGGTGGCCGCAGTCACCGCCATGCCGAGTATGGATAGCGCAAAGGTGCGCCAGTAAGGTTTGACGTAACCGAGCAGACGCAGGTAAAGCTGGGAACTGGTCATGTTCATCCCAGTTTGTCCATTAGACCGAAAAACCCGTCATTCCCGCGCAGGCGGGAAAACGAGCTGCTTGCAGCGAGTTTCGAGGAACGGCCATCCAGCGAGACAAACACTCCGCATAGCGGACAAAACCCCTATGTTGGACCGCTACGCGGGGATTGTTCAATCGTCTGGGTTCACGCCTGCGCGGGAATGACGGTGCTAATAGCTCAAGCGGCATCTGTCGTTGAATGCGCCCGCTCCTTGCTGATGATATTGAATGTCATGTGCATGGCGACTGCACAAGCGATATATAGTAGCGATACCGAAACATACGAACCATAGTATTGGGCAACACGCGATGCGTATTCAATTGCACTCATATCGTTAAAACGCTCGGAAAACAAATAAAAACTGGCATTGGAAAACACAAAAGCAAAACTGCTGGCTGCCCCTGCCGTCAACGCTAATCCGATCAGCCCCTTGCCTTCCATGGTGTGCCGAGTCGCAAACCAGTGGCCGGCCAACCACAAGCTGCCATAAGTCGGGATGAGGAACCAATAGGCGGGCGTCATGCACCAGTCGCTGATGCCTTGAACGGAAGTCGCATAGTAATCCACCAGACACGCTTCCAAGAGCAGCACAGTGAAAACAACCATGGATGCGCGGGTAAACCTGGCCAGATATAAACCGCACAGGAAAAATACGGCAAAAGAAGCATCGGGCAAGGAAACTGCTGAACCGAAATGATTAAACCGGGTGGCTGCCATAATCAATATCAAACCGGCCACAATCAACCACATACGACCCTGAAATAATTTCATTTGAATCTCCTTAAGTTATCGCTTATTCACCGCCAAGTTAGGCGGGAACTGTATCAGAAAATGGTGGTGCATAAAAGGCGGCATTGCTGTCGCCCATTTCCTTCTTGATGGAAATGCTCGGATTATTGTTTGTAGTTTACGCCAACAAACAACGTGCGCCCCAGGGTATTGTAGCCATGCGCCAGCATGTAATCACGATTGAGCAGGTTATCGGCGCGCAGTGACAAATTGAAGCGCTTGTCGAAAGCATAGTGCGCGGTGAGGTTTACCACGCTATAGCTGTCCAGCGTGGTACGCGCAAAGGTGTTGATGTCAATGTCCTCGCGTGTACCGCTGTACTGAATTTCCCCGCCCACCTGCCATGCGCCTACTTTCTGCGTAACACCAAAATTCCCAAAGGACCTGGCGCGGCGCAATAATGCCAGGCCAGTCTGGATATCTCGCGGATTCTGCAGCGTCAGCGCGGCCTTCACGCTGGTATCGCTGAACTGCCCGACATAGCTGGCCTCGAATCCGTCGCTGCGTACAGAATTGAGGTTTTGCAGTGTGAATGTATTATCGGCGGCAATCAGATCACTCATGCGATTGTCGAAATAATCAACATCGACATGTTGCCCTCCCTCCGCATAATGCATGCCGACTTCATTGTTGTGCGAATGTTCCGGTTTCAGCCTGGGGTTGCTTCCCCATGCGGCAGGCCCGTACAAATCAGTGAAGGTGGGCGCTTTGAACGCCGTACTCGCGCTGGCCGTTATGCGCCATGCCTGATTGATTGCATAGCCATAGCCGAGCAATCCGGTGTTAGCCGTGCCAAAGTCGGAATAGCGGTCCTGGCGCAGATTCGCTTGCACCCGATGTGCGCCAAAATCTCCTGTGTAGCCGCCAAACAACGAGTTTATATGGCGTTCTGTTTGAGCATACAAGGTATCACTCGAAACCTGCTGCCGCATATTTTCGGCACCGAGCAGCGCATTGTTATTGGTATTTAACGCCAAATTATTTTGCCAGCCTAGTTGGCGGCTTTGAGTTTTAACATGACCACCAAATTGATCAGGCAGCCCATTCAAATAGGTTTTTAATTCATCTGTTCCTTGCGCATATTGCAATTTGCTTTGCCACATTTCGCTGAAATTATTTTCAGAAACCAACGCGATTTTACCGAGCGAAGATTCGCTGGTGTTCAAATCCGTGGGCAAGGCAAAAGCGTCGTCAAACTGAACCTTGCCTTGACTCAGGAAAAACGAACCAGACAGGCTGTGATCCGCATTAAAGTGGTGGCGCACATTAGCGGACAGGCTGCTGTTGTCATAGCTATCCTTATCTGGATTCACCGTAGGCACAATGCCGGGATTGATGGCAGACACCCCATCGGTCTTGAACTTCGATACATGCACATTGAAGTCGTTGCTCTCGACTTCACCGCCAAACCCGGCAACCGCATGTTGGGTGTTATGAGTGCCGACACCACCGCTGACATTGAAAGCGGGTTCGCCTTTGCCGCGTTTGGTAAAAATCTGGATCACGCCGCCAATCGCTTCGGAACCATACAAGCTGCTGACGTTGCCGCGTACTATTTCAATACGCTCTACCTGATCGAGCATCAATTGATCTATGGCCGTGCTTCCGGTGGTGGCGGAGTTAATGCGCACGCCGTCCAGCAATACCAGGGCTTGATTAGAATTAGTGCCGCGCAGAAACAGGCTGCTTTGTTTGCCGATACCGCCGGATTGATAAAACTCAACTCCCGCGAGATTCTTCAGCAGGGATGGCACATCGACTGCCTGTGAACTCTGGATGTCTTGCTGGGTTATGACGCTGGTGCTGGAAAGTGACTGAGTCAAAGGTTGTGCGACGCGCGTGGCCGTCACCACGATTTCGTCAAGCGCATCGGTTGCCGCATAAGCCAGGGGAGTAGCCGCGCATAAAATGGCGGCAAAAAGTTTCTGCTGTTTCATTGAGATTTTCCTGAGTAAGTTCCAAGGTTCCCCGTTGGAACGTTATAACTACAGGAAATGAAGCAGACAAAACAGGAAGGAAGTGTTGGCTAGCCGGCATGGCTGGCCATTCTGCCGTCCATGCGCCGCCCGCTGCATTTCCCGACCTGTGGAACCCGTGTGGGATTCCTGCACTCAAGGCCGATATACGGGCTCACAAGACAAAACGCATCGCCTTCCCATGATTGCTCACAGTGGCATGTTGACACGTCCACACTTGCTTACCGTTGCGGGGGCAGCACAGGTATTTCACCTGTTTCCCGTTTAACCGGATAGCGCAAACCATCCGGCACCTCAATGCGGTGCGCATTATAGCAAATATTGAAAATGCATTTACCCTTTCAGGCTCGTATTGGAAGATGCCAGCCATGCCATTGCAAGGCTGCTCAGGTATCATGCGTGAATTGCGGCATCCCCGCGCTCTGCGTTTAGTAGTCTCATGTCCTGGTTCATCACCAACCTGATCAGCGCATTCCTGCTCCCGCCGCTCAATCTGTTGCTTGCCGCACTGGTTGGGTTGCTGATTGCCCGCACGTATCCGCGCTTCGGGCGCACGCTACTTATCGGATCGTTCGCACTGCTGTGGTTGTGCTCCACCCCTTATTTCGCCGAGGGTGCGCTGCATCTGCTGGAAGGGTCGCCCAAAGCGGTTGATACGCAAATACAAGCCGCCGATGCCATCGTGGTGTTGGGCGGCGGCACCTACTTTCACGCGCCGGAATATGCGTCAGACACGGTGAGTGAAGCCACATTGGTGCGCTTGCGCTACGCCGCCAAACTTCAGCGTGAAACCGGCAAGCCCCTGTTAGTCACTGGCGGCAAGCCGCTCGGCAACGACCTTTCCGAAGCACGGCAGATGCAGATTGTGCTGGAACAGGAATTCAAGGTACCGGTACGCTGGGCTGAAGACGCCTCTGATAACACGCTGGAGAACGCACGCTACAGCTATCAAGTGTTGCAACAGGCCGGCATCAAACGCATCTACCTAGTTACTCATGCATGGCACATGCCGCGTTCGATCATGGCATTCCGGTCTGCCGGATTCGAAGTCGTGCCCGCCCCAACCGCCTTCACCACGCGCTACCGCACCGACCTGCTTACCTTTTTGCCGCGCGCCGAAGCGTTGCACGACAGCAAAATTTTTGTCCACGAAATTATCGGGCTGCTGTGGTATCGGTTAAAATCCTGATACCAATAATTAGCGGGGCAACCAAAATGAAAGCACGCATCAAGTGGGTGGAACAGGTCTCTTTTCTGGGTGAAACGGAAAGCGGCCATGCCGTCCTGATGGACGGCCCGCCGGATGGCGGCGGGCGCAACCTCGGGCCGCGCCCGATGGAAATGGTGCTGCTCGGCACCGGCGGCTGCACCACTTACGATGTCATGCACATCCTGAAAAAAAGCCGCCAGCAAATTACCGATTGCGTCGTGGAAATCCAGGCAGAACGCGCCACGGAAGACCCCAAGGTGTTCACCAAAATACACTTTCACTTCATCGTGACCGGCAAGGATTTAAAGCCGGAGCAAGTAGAGCGCGCCATCAAGCTCTCTGCGGAAAAATACTGCTCGGCCTCCATCATGCTGGGTAAGACAGCAGCCATCACCCATGATTTTGAAGTGGTTCAGGAATAGCCATCCGCCCAGAGAAAACACTGGGAGCCGCATCTTTATTGGTGGCGTGCAGTTTACTACCGAACGACTCGCTATTGGAACCAATGAGTAACGCTGCGGGTGTCTGGGGTTCGCTGAGATCATTCCGCAATTCTGTATCCCATCGCCCGGTATCCACGCTGGCGCTTATCCCACATACGCAGCAGCGCCGGGTGACCGGTATCTACGAAATCGATGATGCGCACATCGGTCTTGGTGGCGTGCTCACGATGCAGACGGCCAGCGTATTGCTGAAGCGTCCCTTTCCACGACACAGGCATCGCCAGTACCAAGGTATCGAGCGGTGGATGGTCGAAACCTTCACCGACCAGTTTCCCGGTCGCGAGCAGTACGCGAGGTGCATCAGGGGGTAGCGCCTCAAGCTCGGCGATCAAAGAGGCACGCAGTTTTTTTGCCAACCGTCCATGCAAAACAGTCAGTGCTGAAACTTTGCCGTTCAGAGCAGCCGCGATGGAATCGAGATGCTCCGTCCGCTCCGTCAGCACAAGGACCTTTCGGCCTTGCTTGTACGCATTCTCGATCTCTGTCGCAATCGCGGCTGTCCGCACCAGATCACTGGCGAGGTGCCGGAAAACATCCTGAATGCCAGCCTCCTGCGGCAAATCAATTCTCGTGTGAAGTGTGCATGGCGTGACGGCCAGATCGTGTGGTGCTCCCAATGATTTCGCGGCGGTATGGCGCGTTGGCCCGCACTGCATGAAAATTATCGGCTGCCGGCCATCGCGACGAATCGGCGTGGCGGTCAGGCCAAGCACATATTTCGCTTTGGTCTGTTTCAGGATCGCCTCGAACGACTCTGCGCTCAGGTGATGACATTCATCGACGATGACGTGCCCGTAATTTTCGACCAACGGGTTGATTTCACCCTGGCGCGATAACGACTGCATCACGGCGATGTCGATTTTCCCTGTCGGTTTGGCTTTGCCACCACCGATGGTGCCGAGCACGCCCTTGCCGACGCTCAGAAATGATTGCAACCGTTCCTGCCACTGCTTGAGCAGTTCCCGCCGGTGTACGAGCACCAGCGTGTTCACACCACGGCGCGCAATCATCGCAGCGGCCGTAACCGTTTTGCCAAAGGCTGTCGGCGCGCACAGAACACCCGTATCGTGATGCAGCATGGCGGCCACGGCGAATTCTTGATCCAGACGTAAGGTGCCGGCAAACGCGACGTCCAGCGGCGACCCTGCGTATCGCTCGTCGATCAGCTCGCAGCCAATCGCGTTGTCACGAAGGAGTTCCAGCGCGGCATCCAGGCAACCGCGCGGCAATGCGATGTGATTGGGGTAATTCTCGGCGCAGCCGATGACGCGAGGTTCATCCCACACCGAAAAACGCATCGCCTGCTTTTTGTAAAACTCCGGATTCTGAAAGGCCGCCAAACGAATCAGCCGGTTCGCCAGCGACTGCGGCAGTTGTGCCTTCTCGAAATAGATCAGGTTGGCCAGCGTCACCGTGAGCGACTTCGGCATCGGTCCGGCTAGTTTCTTGGAGAAGGCTGCAGATCGTTTCCACGGTTCTTTTTGATCTTCCTCATCGATGAACGTCACATCAAGTGGGTGCGCGTTGCCCGTCGCTCTCAGAATGGTGGGCTCGATATCGTGCGCAGGCATTGGCAGGATGGCGGCCAAGAATCCCCACTGATCCCGGTAAGGCCGCAAGTCAGCATCGACGAACACACTGAATCCGTTCTCACGCGGAAACTTCTGCAGTGGCAACGCAATCAGATTGCCGAAACCGCCTTTGGGCATCGAGTCCTGATTGGGGAACAGCCGGTCGTAGGATTCGAGTTTCAGCTGGCGAGTGCGGGCACAGGTGTGGCTGATGATGGCGGTACCGAGTCGGCGCGCATCCCGAGCCGATACAGTGCCTGTGAATAAAATCCAGGCGTGCGCGCCGTTGCCGGAGCGCGAAATCTCAAGGGCGACTGGTACGCCCAACTCGTGACACGACTGGAAAAACGCCTTGGCATCTTCCCGCCATTCCGCTTCATCGAAATCGGCGGCGAGAAAATGGCAGGTGTCGTCACTCAGGAGCGGATAGACGCCGATGGTGCGTTTGCCTATAAGGTGCTCGTAGATCACTGTATCCGTCAGCGGGATCAGCAGACGGTTATTGCACTCTCCACATTTGATACGCGGCTTTTCGCAAACACCCGCCAGCCACTCATTACCACAGGCCGGTGTGTAGCCAGTCCTGCCAGTGGTCTTGCTTTCCCATCGGATCGGGTAGACATCCGTGCGGCCGCGAAATAGCCGACGAAATAACGCTATTTTTTCGGCGGTAGAAAGACGTGATAGTTCCGGCTCCGAGAGGGGCGGTGCAGGCTCAGGTGAGGTTGGCTCGGGTGGCAAACGCCATTCGATACCGTGATCGTCCAGCAGCGCGATCAGGCGGGCATTCTCTGATTGCAGCGCCCGCAAGCTGGACAGGAAATCTGTCATCGCTTCCTCACCCGGCGGTAACCGGTACCCCTGGATGCAACACGGTATTCATCAACAATTGATCGAGAACCGAAAAATCAGTATCGCGCGGCATTGGGGGCAAGACCGACTCGATTCGGGTCAGTTCGTGTTCAATGAAGGTATTGATGATGGGCAACGGCTGGCCGTATTCCGACTCCATCGCGGCGCGCTTGATCACCAGCAATTCGTTAATCGCACTACGCAAAACTGGATCGGTAATGATCACATCGACCATTTCCTGAAACCGCATTGGTGCCACGCCTCGACCTTGTTCAATCCACAGCGTGGCCAGCAGCGGGCGTAGCACGTAGAGATATTTCTTCAAGCGAACCGTATCGCCACGCAGATATTCACGGTAGTTCTTGCGCGCCATATGAACGTAGTGGTGAAACGACCGCTCGGCTTGGTGCGTTTGCTGGGCGGCATTTCGCATGACAGCGATGAAATCGGCATCAGCGCGATATACCACTGGCGAATCCAGCCATTCGATCAACGTGGCGTTGCCCTTTTTCAATAGACCCAGCGCCTTGCGCAACTCCCATCCGTTGATGTCGAGTTCGTCGGAGATCGGAATCTCGATCACGTCACGCTGGGCGCTGACCTGCAGATACCACGGCAGCGGATGAACATAGATGAAGCGCACGTCGTAATCACTGTCGGGCGACGCGAAACCCCATCCTCGGCTGCCTGACTCGCAGGCATAGAGCACGCGTACGCCATATTCGGCCTCGATGGCCGACAGCCGCGAGTCAATGTCAGTACGTATGCCGGGGTCAATCGGATGAGAGCTATTCACTGCTGCTGTCTGACCCAGATCCCGACTCAACCTGTCTGATGAGCCTGTCAAAATCACTCTCGAACAACCGGTCTTGCACGATGCGATATTTCTCGAATTCGCTTTCGGCATGCGCCTTGGCAATTTCCGCCGTCACCTTGCCGGCATCCTGAAGCACATCCCGGTCCCAGAGTTTTAAGAAGCCGCCCAGACGTTCCTCCCAGTCCGCCATGGTCATGGGAATACGGCGCATGGCTTGAAGTTCAGCCATATCGAGATAGGCGGAGACAATCCGTTGCATCTGCGCCAGTTCGAACTCCGATAAGTAGTTCTTTGCAATGGCGACGTCGTATTTGTGGACCTTCCCCTGGGGCGCACCCTCCCAACTGGTCAGGCCCATGTTTTCCTTCTTGTGATCCGCCCGATCCACAATGACTTCTGCCGCCGTCTGTCCGTGAATGGCGTAATGAAGCTTGTTCTGCACCGCCGCAAAAAAACGTTTGGTCGCCGTGGCTGAGGTGTCGTAATCCAGCGCCGTGGCGTAGATGTCTGTGATCTTCTGGTAGAACTTGCGTTCAGAGAGCCGGATTTCCCGGATCTTCTCCAGCTGCCGCTCGAAGAAATCTTCGGTCAGCACGCTGCCGCCACTCTTCAGGCGATCCGCATCCATGACCCAGCCCTGAATCGTGTAATCCTTGACGATCTGGTTGGCCCATTTACGGAACTGTACCGCGCGCTCGTTTTCGATCTTGAAGCCGACGGCAATGATGGCCTGCAAGCTGTAGTGATCCACCTTGCGCTGAACTTCGCGCTCGCCCTCAGTTTGAACCATTAAGTACTGCTTAACAGTTGCCTCACGCTCCAGCTCGTTGTCGGCATAGATGCGTTTCAAGTGCTGGCTGATCGCCGGCACCGACACATCGTAGAGCGTGGCCATCATTTTCTGCGTGAGCCAGAGGTTTTCATCCTCGTAGCGCATTTCCACGCTGGCGTTGCCATTGCCGGTAGCCGCGACAAATGTCAGGTACTCGGCCGCCGATGAACGGACGATAGAAACCTCATTTTTCTTGGCTACTTTCTGTGGTTTGTTCTTGCTCATTTATCCCCCTCAAACGCACTTGCGGGCTGTCATGGCTTCGCGCCGTAAGACCCGGCCAGACGCTCCAAGAGATCCTTGTGACGAAACTCCAGGTCGGTCAGGGCAAACGTCGTCGTGGCAAGCAAGCGCTGCGAATTCGGCAAGCTTTCGACGCGGTCCTCGAAATAGCGCACCCGCTTGTCGGCAAAGTCCAGATTGCCCAGGGAGGTGTTTTTGCGCCGCGACAGCAACATCAGGTTGCCCAGACGATGGAGCCACGCCTCCCGCTGCTCATCCGTGAAATCTTTGATCCACTGGCTGGTTTTGCCCGGCGTCTGCGGCAGGATGTGCTCGACGCTGATCTCATCGGGCAAATTCAGCGGCGCTGCGTGGCTGGCCAGCAGGTATTCCAGCCGCAGCAATACGTATTTGGCAAAGCGTCGACCGTAGATCGCCCCGTCCAGCAGGGTTGCCAGTTGCTTGCCATCAAAATCGAACACCTTGCTGGCCAGCACGTCGTCAGGGATCCTTGCTGCCTCAATGGCCTTCAGCACATCGTTCATATTGCTGATGCGCTGGGTGGGCGTGAGTTGGACGATCCAGTCAGCTGAAAATTTGTTGTCGATGCGCTCTATCAGATCGAGCAGCTTCTGTGTCTTGAACTTACGATACCAAGCCAGCACAGGCGGAATCCAATCGGTGGAGGGCAACCCCCGGCGCATCACATTGATTCGGTTGCGATAGGCATTGCCCAGCGTGGCCGGTAGGTCATCAAACTGAATAGCCTCGTCATAGGCATCCTTATAGGCTTTGACTGCATCAAAGGTTGCGTTGCCCAGCGCCAGTAGCTGTGGCTTGGAGCCATAAATACGCTCGTCGAACTCTTTGAGCAGACCCTCGCGTGCCTTGTCCTTCACGTAGATGGTGCGGACCAGCGACAGGAAGCGGTCAAACTCGTCCCGCCCCATCTCACCCTCAACCTCCTCCCAGTACTCGGCCCACTTGCCACGATCCTTCTCGCCGGTGATCGCCCCCAGGTTCTTGGCCTTGAGGATGTCGCTGTTGGACAGAGGGATGCCACGGTCGTTGAGAATGGTGAACAGACGGAAGGCGTCATCCAGATCCTCCGTGGAGACATAGATGAACAGCGCGTTGTTCAGCAAGTAGCCAACAAAACGGTCGAAGTCGCCGGAAGCTGGAAAGCGCTCGGCATCATGAAAACTGGCATGGATGGTTTGCATGCCAGCGGCCATATTCCCCAGCGACAGGTTCTTGCTGGCGGCGATGCCAGGTAAATCTGTGCTGCACGATCCATCATCGGCTTTGATGTAGCTCTCAATGAAAGCGCCCACGTTGTCGCGGATGTCATAGACGATGCGGTTGCGGCCCGGGATTTTTTTCCACTTGTTCTCTTCCTGATACAGCATCTCACGGCATGCGCCTTTGAGCTTGGCATCCGTCACCCGATCTCGGATGCAGGCCAGCATCAGCATCAGCGTAGTCAACCGTTGCTGCCCGTCGAGCAATTCGTATTCCTCGAAACTCACGCCATCCGTGGTGCGTGTCGCCTTGCGCAGCACCATCGAGCCCAGGAAGTACTGCCCCTCCGGGTTGTGCTCGCTGGCGTAATTCACATCGTCGATTAGTTCGGATATCTCGTCCTTGCCCCAGACATACGCACGCTGGTAATCGGGAATACGAAACCAGAAGCGCGAGAACACCTCGCCAATGACGTTCTTGGCACTTTCAATTTGGCCTTTTTTGCTTGAACTCATATTTCCCTCGGATTACTTGGCGACTGTGGCAAACAACTCATCGAGTTGCGGATTGCTGGTGATCAACAGCAGCTTTTTGATCGTCGCAGCTTGATTGATCTCCAGCCGAGCGAAGTGCTCTCCACCGGCAGAAGACTGCTTTCGGATCAGTTGGATGCGCCCGAACAATGCGCCGTGCTTTTCAGCAAACTTCGCCAGCCCGACAGCCTTCTCAAAGTTATCGCTCAGGCTGGGGTCATGGGGTTCCAGAACATCTATGACAAAGTCACCACCGACCGTTCGCACCACGACCAGGTCCGGAAACATCGGGCGAATGTCGCCGCCCGTCTCGTAGGGAATCTCCAGTGACCACAGCTTTCGATCCAGATTGCGCAACCAACCAACCACCTCGGGTTTAGCCAACTCCTCCTTCAACACACAGGCTTCCCAACTACCCAACTCGGCACGGAACTGACCATTGCTTTCCACGTACAGGTGGCGCTCCCAAAGCGGATCGGTCGGCAGACGCTTGAAATCGATGGACGCAGGCAAATGCCAAGGCACCTCGTTGGGCTTGGCTGTCGCCAAACGCAACTTCTCATAATTGACGCGCCGCTGCTCCTTGAGCTTGTAGATGGCTTTCTTGTGCTGGTCGTAGAGAGCATCGAAAGCCGCCTCAGCCAGTGATTCCAATGCGGCCATTTCTGCGGCGTTGCGCGCCAATACAATCGCCTCGGCCTTCACGTCCAGTGCATCACGGTCAGCGTGAGCGCGCCAATACTCCATTTGCAGGCCGTGGCTGAAGGCGCGGCCGGCCTCCTCAAACAGCCGGTCGATGTCCACATCGGAGGCATCGATGTGATAGTCCGCCGTAGGCTCGGCCACACCCGTACCGTTGTTGACCGCCAGCGTGCGCAAGCCAACCTGGGTGATCGCCTTGGCTGCCGTATCGAACAGGCCGGCAGCCTTGATCGCGTCAATGCGCTGCCCCATCCATTCGATGATCTGGTGCTTGGCCGCATCCCAAGTGTTCTCATCGATCTCATCGATGGTCAGGTTGCGCGATATGGCCATGTAGCGCCGCAAGGGGCTTTGCGCGCGTGCTGCATTTACGCGGTAGGTCACCACTTCATCCAGCGCGGTGAAGATAGCCTCGGTGCCCTCGCGGCGCTTGAGTACCACCAGATTGCGGCTGGAACCCGTTTCGGCCGGTGGCACATCTTCTGCGTTGTGCAGCGAGGCCACTACGCTTTCCACAGCGCCCGTATCAAAATACGGCAGGAACAGATGCACGTCGTTCAAGGCGGCATCTTTCTCGATGCGACGCGCCAGCGGCGTGCGCACCATCCGGCCCAGCAACTGGGCGATGTAGGTGTGATCCTCCGCACGGCGGAAAGACATCATGACTTCTGCGCGTGGGCAATCCCAGCCTGTGGACAAGCTGGTCTTGAAGAACACCACACCGATGTTTTTGTCGCCATCGATGCGTGATGCTTCCACCTTGCGCACACGGCGGCCACCCACGTCCAGGTCGCCCGTATCATGCATGGCGTGTGCCAATTCACCTTCGTTCAATCGTCGGCCAATGGCACTTTCAATTACCGTCAATGCCGCGCCCAGATCGGTCTTGGTGAGCTGCCGATCATTGCCGTTCTCCACCTGCACCACCAGTACCGGCCAGACGGTTTGCTCTTTCTCATCAGCACAGAAGGCACCCCAGGCTGCAGTCATCTGCCCCCAGCGCCGGGCAGCTTCTTCCAGTAGAGCCATCTCGGCTGTGGTGGCGGCTTCCGGGTGATGGATCAGAATACGGTCTTTCAGCAGACCGGATTTGCGTACTTCTTCCGCTGGCACGGCCACCTTGTGCGTGGTCACCGTGTGCTCCGCATTCGCGATCAAATCCAGAAACCGCTTCGGTGTGGCCGACACGCCAATCACCATCGGCATCTTGACGAGGCCGACCTCGGGGTAACCCAGCAAGAAGCGCTGCATCAGGGTCTGCGCCGCTTGCGCGCCCCGGCCCGATGTCATTCCCCGATGCGCCTCATCGATGACCACATAGAAGCGGTCAGGAATCGCTATCGCAGTATTGGTCAGCGTTTCCCAAATAAGATGCTGTCGGCCATCGCCCCGGTTGGTCAACGGCTGATTGATGGCCAGCTTTTGCGTGTTGATGAAATAGATGCGCCCACCATCCAGGCGAGGCGCGTCAAAGTGTGCGTCGATGGTAATGAGCTGGTTGACCCGGTACACCTTGTCCGACTTGCTTTCGATCTTGAGCTTGGTCTGCTCGTTGAGTTCAGGCATGTCCGACACCCACAGGATCACCGCATCGGGCTGAGGTGCCCAGTCCAGCGGCCAGGCCAACTGATCGTCAGGTTCATCCAGAATGGCCTCGAACAGCGCCGTCATCGTGATGGTCTTGCCGCTGCCCGTGGCCGCCGAAAAAGCTACCACATGCTGGTCGTCCGACGATACACCTTGGCGCGCCTTGACCAACGCCTTGCGCAGATCGTTCAGCGCATCTTTCTGAAAATCGAATAGCGTGACCTTCATGCCCGCGCTCCCTGTGTGTCAGCCGTCGTCTTTGCCGGTGCAGCAGCGCGGTCCTGGTTCTTGTTGATCATAAAATTGAGCAGGTAATCGCGGTACAACTGCACCACCTGCAGGCCAGGGTTGGCCTTGCCCGCCACCTCGCGCACGTCCTGCGCCATGGTTTTGAAGGATTCGTCCGCATCGGTGACGATGAACACCTGCGACAAGCCGGTGCGACCATCCAACGCCTTCAGCAGCCGACCCATACGGGCCTCATCCAGCAGCACCACGAAGTTGCTGCCATCAGGCACCAACAGGGCAGGCTCGGGTTCCCCGCGTTTCAATTCCGGCCGTGGCCCCACAGCACCTGCCTTGAGCCACAGCAGCGGCAGAATTTCGCGGAAGGCCCGGCGCAGTGAAACACGTTCCTTCTCCAGAAAGTCCAGCTTGAAATACGCCAGATTGGCCGGAAAACCGTCGCCCATCGGGCGTTTTTCTTCTTCCGGCACCAAGAGCGGCCCGAGCACATCCACCACCTGCGCTTTCAACTGGTCAAATACGCGCTTGGTGGGCGTGACGATGTAGAAATCGGTGATGTGCTCCTGTCCGTCCAGCGCTTCCAGCCAATCCTCGGCCGCTGCGGGGTCGAACAGCACGCTAGCCTTGTGATCTTCCGAGACGATGAACAGGCACGGGGCTTTCACCAGCGTTTGCGGCAATCCGTCGATCAGCGCCACCACCTGTTTCTTCTTGGGCAGCGTATCGAGTGTGGCCGGGTCGACAAAGCCGATCTGCGTGAAACTGCGCGCCTTCTCACGTTCCATAGTCTTGCCGGTCAGGTATTCGCCGGACAGCGCCGAGCCATCGTCACGGCTGCCCAGGATGGTGTACTTGCTGCGCGGCCAGGTCACCGAGCGGCAGATGCCTTGCGCTTCCCATTCAGCGTCGCCGGGTTGCAGGTCGCGGGCGCTGAGGCTAGCCGACTCCTCCGCCGACACCTCGTTGTTGGTGACCAGGATGCAGCGGCGCTGTCCGCCATCGGTGGTGTTCAGCAGGTTGACGGCATTCAGCGTGGTGCCGCTGCCGGCGAAGAAATCAATAACCAGTGCACTCTGATTGTTTCCAATGATCGTCGATAACGTGTCTTTCACGGCATAAAGAGATTTTGGAAACTCAAATGCTCTATTACCGAGCACTTGCCTAATCAAGCCTGACCCATAGGTGCCTGCATCATGCAAGGTACGATGCCAGACGGTCTTTGCGCGCTTAGGTGCATCCACTTGATCTGCATATTCGAGAATGGCGGGGCCACCCTCCCATTCGTAACCAGTTACCAGCAGTTCGCCGCGATCAACTTCTGTAATGGGCCCCCGCTTGAGATAGTTAACCGACCAACTTACTCGGTCTTCATCGAAGCGACCAATCTTCACGAATCCCTTGCGCTTAAGCTCAAGTAACGTACTGGGCTTGACTTGCCAAGTGCCGAGAGAACCATCTGATCTAATTGGCCAAGCTTCTGCTTTCGTTCTACTCGGGTTAAAAGCGTTGGCCTGCTGCCGGGTGAAATCACCGCGAGAGATTTTTTCCTCGACAGTTTCTCCAACCCCGAGAATTACACCCGTCTCAGGGTTCAAGATAATTGGATAAACAAGCCCCGGACGATTGAAGGGCGCGGCATTAGTTCCACGCCGAAGAAGGCTTGCCCAGGGAGTTTTCTTCTTTGAATCGGCGTTGTTATTCAGCAAGTCGTCGGTTGTGGGTACGGCTGATGCGCTGCCCATATAGACGTAATGAGCATATTCCTCGACGCGTGCCAGCCCCTGCTTTGCAACACCCCGCGCAGTAATGACTATCGTCGCCATCTGGCGGTACGCTTCCGGAAATTCCCGCTCCAGCAGCATTCCGAGGTGATGCACCTCGTGCTCGTCGATGGTGACGATCAGCACCCCGGTATCTGGCTTCAGCAGCCGCTTGGCCAGTTTCAGGCGCTTTTCCATGAAGGCCAGCCACTTACTGTGCCGCCAGCCATCGTTGCCGTCCACGTAGTCGTTGTTGTATTTCCAGTCGCGCGCACCGGTGTTGTAAGGCGGGTCGATGTAGATGCAGTCCACCTGACCGGCATACAGATAGTCCAGCAGTTGCAGCGCGTGGTAGTTGTCGGCCTCGATCAGCGTGTGCCAGGGTGCATCGGCCTGGCCATTCGCCACAGCATCCACTGGCACCAGGGCCGGGAAGATCGGCTCGCCGAATTCGCGCACCACCAGAAGATCATCCACAGGGAGTTGTACCGGCTCGGCAGCTGCCCGGGTAGCCTCGCTGGGGTGGGCATCATTGCTGGGCTTGATGCAGGTGGCCGTGCCCGCGTGCAACGACTTCACTTGCCATACGTCTTTGAGCGCCCCTTGCCGGCGGCAGACCAAGTCACCCTTGCGAGGCTTGGCGCCGTGCAGCGGCAGCAGCTCGGGCAGGTGGTCTTCAAATACCAGGCCGAATTTTTTGCCTTTCGCGGCATTGGCCCACTCGGCGGCCAGGCGCTCGCGCAGGCGGGGATCGCTGATTTGAGCGATCAGGTCATGGATGGCAGACAAGCATTCCTCCTTTTTGCCTGCCAGCCCAGGCGGGCAACAGACTTGTGTTCATTCAGCAATTCGACTGGGCAGGCGACGTTCATCGCGACCTCTGGCCGTCTGGGGTGCTTTGCTCATCAGCGCCACCCGCGCGCACCCAGTCGTCCACCTCGGACACCTGGAACTTCCATAGCCGCCCCACCCGGTGGGCGGGCAGGCCTTTGCGGTCGATCCAGCGGTAGATCGAGTCGCGCGTCACACCCAGATGCTCGGCAATCTGGTCGACGGATGCCCACGGTTCAGCAGTCATGGCAGCACTCCGTATGCAAAGGTTCGGGTCGCATAAAGTCGGTTTCAATCGCAAAGGTGGTAATTTATCAGGTCTGGCAAACGTGGGCTATCTTTTGATGCGAAATGAATTGATGAGTAGCTTGGCTTCCTGATTGAACAGCGCGTTCATGGTGGTGTCGTCAATCACATCACGGAGCCAACGATGAACGCCAAGCAAACCGCCCTCGACGCCTACCTCGCCCGCACTGCAGCCGTCCACGCCGCGCTGGAACGGCTGCAGCAACTCGCAGATGACCATTTGGGTCATGACCCCGATGCTATCCATTGGGGCCACGTCGGCGATCTCGGGCGGGCGGAGGCCGGACTGGACGAGTTGCTGGCGATCTTCGGCTGCGACGGTGTGTGACGACGCACAGCAACCATCGGAGATGATCATGAACGTCAAACTGACCGCAACCCAAACCACTGTTCTCAAAACCGCTGCCGCCCGTCCGGATGGCAACATCGAACCGCTGCCGACCAATCTGCGCGGTGGTGCCAAAACCGCCGTCATCGATGGCCTGCTCGCCCGCGACCTGATCACGAAGTTTCACTACCCAGACCACGTCGAGTACTACCTCACCGATGCGGCCTACGCCGCCGTTGGGCGCAAACGCAAGGTGCCTGCGCCTGTTACCCCGGAGCCAGAGATCGAGGCCGCCGTGTCGGCCGCCGAGGCCAACTGGGCGCAAGATCACACCGACAGCAAGCCGCGCACCCGCGAGAACAGCAAGCAGGCCGCAGTCATCCAAATGCTACAACGTCCCCATGGCACAACGATTCGGCAGGTCATGGAAACCACCGGCTGGCAGGCGCACACGGTACGCGGCACGTTCGCCGGAGCGCTCAAAAAGAAGCTCGGACTGAACATCGTGTCGACGAAGGATGCCACCGGCGAAAGGGTGTATCGGATCGCTTGACTGCAAACCACCAAAGGGTGTCCATTGAACTGGCACCCTTTTTCTTCGGCGAAATGGCACGGTGGCCGTTTCGCTGATTTTGGATGCTGGAATCGGCCGAAAGACCCGCCAGCAGTGGCTTTCAAATGGGTAGCCGTTTTCGATTAAAAGGGTGTGAATTCAACTCACGCCCTTGCTGTGGTGCAAACCGCAAACCCTGCAAACCTCGGTTTGCACCCTGACGCTATCGAAGCGCCGCGCTGTCGCCTCCCGCATGGGTTTATCGCCAGGAAGGACCCCTTTCACCTGGGCATACATCCTCTCGGCGACCATAACAATACGAATGACCTTGCGCGAAGAAGGCATTGAGATTGTCTGGCGCGACGTCGGTTGGCACACGCTGGCCGGCGAGATGCGGCCGGGTACGATAGGCGCTGAATTACTGGAACTTGAACAGCAGCAGGAGGTAATGGCATGACACGGATTATCCAAACGGGTGCGGCGGTCCAGCAGCCGGGGGCGAAACTCACGACCTTCATTCCTGTGCGCATCAAGCGGCGCAGTGGGCGGAAAGTGGTGGTGCCGGCGGCGAACGCGACCGACAAAATGCCGGAGCACGATGCGCCGATTCTCACGGCGCTGTCCAAGGCGTTTCACTGGCAGCGCCTCATCGATGAGGGCATCGTCAAGAGCGGATCGGATATTGCGCGCCAGGAAGGACTCAATCAGAGCACCGTCAATGAACTGCTGCGACTGGCTCTGCTCTCCCCGGCAGTGGTGCGCAGCAACCTCGATGGGCACCAGCCGAAGACCTTGAGTCTGATCTGGCTGAAGAACAATCTGCTGCCGATGGACTGGGACGATCAGCACGTGCTGTTTGATGGATTTGACGCGTAGAACGGGTTTGTAATGTTTCTGGTCAGCGCAGTTGCCGCCCAACCCTCGGCCCGAAACCCGCATGAAATCGAGGGGTCGAGCGTCGGCCAGCCACAGGTCAAATGGAGAAAAGAGAGGATTCTGGGTGCCGGCGGGCAGAAAAACGGGGGTATTTCCGATTCGCCGACAACGCATCAATGCCCGGAACCGCGTCAGCACTGGCGCGACAGGCAGAAAAAAGCCCAACCGATAGGGGTTAGGCTTTTTAAATTGGTGGGTCGTCGCGGACTTGAACCGCGGACCAAAGGATTATGAGTCCTCTGCTCTAACCAACTGAGCTAACGACCCATGAAGTCAACCTCTTCAGCTTTCACCGTCCAAAAAACTTCTCAGCTTTTCCGAACGGGAAGGATGGCGTAGTTTGCGCAAGGCTTTTGCTTCAATCTGCCGAATACGTTCGCGTGTGACGTCAAACTGCTTGCCAACCTCTTCCAGCGTGTGATCAGTATTCATTTCGATGCCAAAACGCATGCGCAGCACTTTGGCTTCGCGCGGTGTGAGGCTGTCGAGAATATCCTTGGTAACATTGTGCAAACTGTCATATACCGCCGCCTCTATGGGTGCCAGGGTATTGAAATCCTCGATGAAGTCGCCCAGATGCGAATCGTCATCATCGCCCACCGGTGTCTCCATGGAAATGGGTTCTTTGGCGATCTTCAGAATTTTGCGTATCTTGTCTTCCGGCATTTCCATTTTAATGGCCAGCATCGCAGCATCCGCCTCCAATCCGGTTTCCTGCAGGACTTGCCGGGAGATGCGGTTCATTTTGTTGATGGTCTCGATCATGTGCACCGGGATGCGGATGGTGCGCGCCTGGTCCGCGATGGAGCGCGTGATGGCCTGGCGTATCCACCATGTGGCATAGGTCGAGAATTTGTAGCCCCGGCGATATTCAAACTTGTCCACCGCCTTCATCAGGCCGATGTTACCTTCCTGGATCAGGTCGAGGAACTGCAGGCCACGGTTGGTGTATTTCTTGGCAATAGAAATCACCAGCCGCAAGTTAGCCTCGATCATGTCGCGCTTGGCGCGGCGCGCCTTGGCTTCGCCGTTGGTCATCTGCTTGTTGATTTCCTTCAGATCCTTGATCGGAATCCCAACGCGCTGCTGTAGCTCCAGCAATTTTTTCTGTTGATCCACGATAGCTGCCTGGAATCGTGCCAGTGTTTCACTGTAAGGCTTCTTGGCAACCACCTCGCGCTCGACCCAATCGAGGCGCTGTTCGTTTTCCGGGAATGTCTTGATGAAATACAGGCGCGGCATACGCGCTTTGGTGATGCACAATTCCTGAATGTTGCGTTCGTAGCTGCGCACTTCCTCAACCAGGTTACGCATGGTTTCGCACAGCGCGTCCACCTGTTTGGCGGAAAAACGGAATTGCATCAACTCGTTTGAAATTTGCTCCTGCAGCTTGTTGTATTGCTTGCTGCAATAACCGTGCTTTTCATAGGCTTTGCCGATCTTGGCAAACAGGTCTGCTATGATGGCAAAACGCGCCAATGCATCTTCCTTAAGTTGCGCGAGATTCGCGGCAGCGACGGCTTCACCATCATCCTCTTCGCCCTCATCCTCTTCGCTATGCATATCCTCGCCATCTGGTTCTGCACCCGCTATGACATCGCTTTCAGTATCAATAAAACCGTCGATAACTTCGTCCGCACGCAATTCGTCACGCGCAACTTTTCCAGCCAGCGTAAGAAGTTCGGCAATGGTTGCGGGGCAGGCCGAAATCGCCTGAATCATGTGCTTGAGGCCTTCCTCGATGCGCTTGGCGATCACGATTTCATCTTCGCGCGTGAGCAAGCCAACCGTGCCCATCTCGCGCATATACATGCGCACCGGATCGGTGGTGCGGCCAAACTCCGAGTCCACTGTGGAAAGCGCCGCTTCGGCAGCTTCGACCGCATCTTCATCAGCAGCAACTACGGGTGCTTCCGACATGATGATGTTTTCGGTATCGGGCGCCTCATCACACACGGTGATGCCCATGTCGTTGATCATGCTGACCACGCCTTCGATCTGCTCGACTTCCAGCATCTCCGGCAGGTGGTCATTGATTTCGCCGAACGTCAGATAACCGCGCTCTTTGCCCAAGACAATCAGTGACTTCAGGCGCGTGCGCCGCGCCTCTACATCCTGTAGTTGTTCTACGGGGTTAACGATCTGCTTAGCGTTGGCAGCTTGCTTGGCGTTGGCCACAGCCTTCTTGCTGCTGACGGTTTTTTTCTTGTCCTGCTGAGTTGCCATATCGGTGAATTCCCAGTTAAAAATTAATTGTGGAATTGAATGCCGCTAAAAAAGCCGCGGATTATACCCGGTTTTTCAAAAACTTTCCTTGACTTAGCTTCGTTGCAACAGTTGCAGATAATGCGCCCGCTCCTGCTCGTCCAGGCTCTTCATTCCCGCCCCCTGCATCTTGGTATGCAAAGCCTGCAATTGCTGCTTGCGCTGCTCACTGCGCATCTTGGCGAGCATGCCGTGGAATTCCGCCGCCACGTCAAATTCTTCACCCCATTGCATGATATCGGCCTCGGCTGACGCCAGCGCTGCCTCGTGCGGCGTACCCTGAAACTGTTGAATGATGGCGGCAGTGCTGATGGCAAAATCGCTTTCGCGCAGGCACTCAGCCAGCGCTGCCACCGTTGCCGCCTCACGCCCTTCCGCATGCCATTCAGAGGGTAATTCATGAGCCAGTTCCGGTTTTGCCAACAGGCAACGCAACAAGGCTCGCATGCCGGAAAAGCTATTGCGCGGCGACTTTTGTGGTGCTCGGCGCGCTGGTGCATCAACCGGTTTGATGGCGTACAGCCCCTCAAGTTCAGACTGGGTAATGCCCGCCAGTGCCGCCACCTCCTTGCGTAACAACAACGCTATAGATGGAGCGGAAATGGCTGTCAGCAAGGGCTTTGCGTGTTCCAGCAAGGCGCTGCGCCCCTCCTGGGTGCGCAGATCAACTTGCGCAGATAATTCGCGCAGCAGGTAACCGGACAGCGGCGTGGCATCTTGCAGCAATTTTTCGAACGCGGTGGTACCGTGCTCGCGCACAAAGCTGTCGGGGTCGTGCTCAGCCGGAAGGAACAGGAAGCTGACATGTTTGCCATCCACCAGTTGTGGCAGCGCATTCTCCAGCGCACGCCATGCCGCACGCTGACCGGCGGTATCGCCGTCGAAACAAAACACCACTTTGTCGGTCAGGCGCAGCAGTTTTTGCACATGGTAGGGTGTGGTTGCCGTCCCCAGAGTGGCGACAGCGTATTCGATCCCATGCTGTGCAAGCGCCACCACATCCATATAACCTTCCACCACCATCACTTGGTGGCTGGCGCGTATTGCTTTCTGCGCCTGGAACAGACCATATAACTCGCGCCCCTTCTCGAATAATGCTGTTTCCGGTGAGTTCAAATACTTGGGTTCACCCTTGTCCAGCACCCGCCCGCCAAAGCCAATTACCTGTCCGCGCGTATTTACAATAGGGAACATGATGCGGTCGCGGAAGCGGTCGTAGCGCTTACGGTCATCGTTCTCAATCACCAGGCCAGTTTCCAATAAACTGCTTTCCTGATAACTGGACACGATGCACTCAAGATTCTGCCAGCCTTCCGGCGCATAGCCGATACCGAAACGCGCCGCAATCTCGCCGCTTAAACCGCGCTTTTTAAGATAATCGATGGCGCGTGGCGATAGCTTGAGCTGGTCACGGTAATAGCGCGTCGCGGACTGCATCACCTCGTATAAATCGGGCGCAACCTTATGCTGCACCTGCCCAGGCGCGGTCGCTTCGCGCGGAACCGTTACGCCGATATTGCTCGCCAGTTCTTCCACCGCATCAACAAAGCTTAACCCGCCGTGCTCCATGACAAAGCCTATGGACGTGCCATGCGCGCCGCAACCGAAACAGTGATAAAACTGCTTGCTCTGGCTGACCGTGAAAGAAGGGGATTTTTCGTTGTGGAAAGGGCAGCAGGCAACGAAATTGGCACCTGCTTTTTTCAGCGGGACGTAACGTTCGATCACGTCCACGATGTCGAGGCGGTTGAGCAAATCCTGAATGAAGCTTTTTGGAATCACCCTAGCTCCGCTCCCGCATCTTTTTGGCGACCATGCGCCGAAGAAGGTTTCTGGTTATTGCAAACTACAAAAATTATAGTGACAAACGCACCTTCACCAGCGCCGAGACCTTGCCCATGTCGGCGCGTCCTGCCAGTTTTGGCTTGAGCAAGGCAATCACCTTGCCCATTTCCTGCGGCGATTTGGCGCCGCTGGCGGCAATGGCCTCAGCCACCGCTGCAGACACCTCTTCCTCATTCATCGGCTGTGGCATATATGTCTGCAACACCGAGATTTCAAACTTCTCGGCATCGGCCAATTCCTGCCGATTCGCCGCCTCGAACTGGCTGATGGAATCGCGCCGCTGCTTGATCATCTTGTCTATGATAGCGATCACATCGGAGTCGGACAACTCGATGCGCTCGTCCACCTCGCGCTGCTTGATGGCGGCCAGCAACAGCCGGATTGCGCCGAGGCGCGCAGTATCCTTGGCGCGCATGGCTGTCTTCATGTCTTCAGTGATTTGCTGCTTCAGGCTCATATGTGCTTCAAGCTCACGAGGTAAGGCAGGCGGTGCACAAGCATTAGACCAACCGCTTGGGCTTAATACAGCTTGGGAGGCAGAACTTGGCTACGCAGGCGCTTGTAATGGCGTTTCACGGCAGCGGCCAGCTTGCGCTTGCGCTCTGCGGTGGGTTTCTCATAGAACTCGCGGGCGCGCAACTCAGTCAGCAAACCAGTTTTTTCCACAGAACGCTTGAACCGCCGCATGGCCACTTCAAACGGTTCGTTTTCCTTAACACGTACAGTTGTCATGAACAAACTACCCTTCAACAAAAATTTTGAGGGCGCGATTCTATCAAAATACCCCCGCGCTCCACAACCTGAATTTTAAGGCCATTTTTAAGGTATGGCGGGCGGCCGCTCAGCGGCGGTTACTGGGCTTCATCAAACAGCCACGCATCCATCGCTAACAGGCCATACGTCATTACGCTGTTCAAATGCCGTGCGCTATCAATTTCAATTGATGCACCGAGTGCCACGAACAGCGGCAGCAGGTGCTCATCAGTAGGATGGTTTTGCACGGCATGCGGCGCACGGCTGCGATATTCGATGAGTGCCGGCAAATCGCCCGCGGCAATTTTCGCCGCAATCCAGTCGCGGAATTCTGTCACCCAGCCCGGCGCAGGGTCGCCCTGCGGGTGTTTGAATACGGCGTGCAGGTTGTGGGTAATGGCTCCGCTGCCGATAATCAATACGCCCTGATCGCGCAACGGCCGCAAGGCGCGGCCCAACGCGACATGCCATGCCGGATTTTTATCCGGTTGCAACGAGAGTTGTGCGACGGGAATATCCGCCTGCGGAAACAAGAAGCTCAGTGGAACCCACGCGCCGTGGTCGAGGCCATGCTTATCATCCAGTTCTACCGGGATTCCTGCATGTTGCAGCGCGAGCACTGCGGCTTGCGCCATTTCCGGCGCGCCGGGTGCGGGGTAGTGCAGCTTGTAGAGCGTTTCTGGGAAGCCGCTGAAATCATGGATGGTTTCTGGCTGAACAGCACGGCTGACAGTCGGGATGTGCGTTCCCCAATGTGCCGAGATCACTAGAATGGCGGTCGGTTTGGGTAGCCGCTTACCAAGCTGCTGCCACGCCATGCCGGTTTCACCTGCTGCTAACAGCAATGCAGGTGCGCCATGCGAGAGAAACAGAACGGGCATCATGGCAGCATTTACTGCACCGTCACCCGCCCAAACTTGCGTTTGCCGACTTGAGCCACCACGACGGCACCCATCTTGAATTGCAATGTTTTGTCACTGATACGCTCTCCATCCAGCTTCACCGCGCCTTGGGCAATCATGCGCAAAGCGTCCGAGGTGCTTTCCACCAGCCCGGCCTGCTTAAGCAATTGGGCAATGCCGATGCTTCCATCGGTGGCTGTAACCGTCACTTCTGGCATGTCGTCGGGCAATACGCCTTGCCTGAAGCGCGCCTCGAATTCTGTCAACGCCTGTTCGGCGGCGGACCGGCTGTGGAAGCGGGTGACCATTTCCTGCGCCAGCAGCACTTTGATGTCGCGCGGATTGCGGCCCTGCTCCACCTCGGCGCGCCATTTGGTTATGGTGCTCATCTGTTCGAAAGACAACAGCTCCAGGTAGCGCCACATCAAATCGTCCGAAGCCGACATTAGTTTGCCGAACATCTCCTGTGGCGGTTCTGTGATACCGACATAATTGCCAAGCGACTTGGACATCTTGTTCACGCCATCCAGCCCTACCAGCAGCGGCATAGTGAGCACGCACTGCGCGGGTTGCCCATAATGCTTTTGCAGCTCGCGCCCCATCAGCAAGTTGAATTTCTGGTCGGTTCCGCCCAGCTCCATGTCCGCCTTGAGCGCCACCGAATCGTAGCCCTGTACCAGCGGATAGATGAACTCATGGATGGCGATAGACTGGTTGCTCTTGTAGCGCTTGCCGAAATCATCGCGCTCCAACATACGCGCCACGGTATGAGTAGCTGCCAGGCGGATTAGATCAGCCGCGCTGAATTTATCCATCCAGGTGGAGTTGAACACGATCTCGGTCTTGTCAGGGTTCAGCACCTTGAACACTTGCTCGCGGTAACTCAGCGCATTCTCCATGACCTGCTCGCGCGACAGCGGTGGGCGGGTTGTATTCTTGCCGCTCGGGTCGCCTATCATGCCGGTGAAATCACCGATCAGAAACAGAGCGTGGTGCCCCAAATCCTGTAACTGGCGCATCTTGTTGAGCAGCACGGTATGCCCGAGGTGCAAATCGGGCGCTGTGGGATCGAAACCGGCTTTGATTCTGAGCGGGCGGCCCAATGCCAGCTTTTGCTTCAATTCGGCTTCCAGCAGCAGCTCGTCACATCCGCGTTTGATCAAGTCCAGTATTTTTTGTTGTGCCATGTTTTAGTGTTGTTATCAATAAATTTAAATCATTCCGTACACCGTTCATCCCGGTTTATTTGCCGTTCATCGTTAGCAGTGTGCCTTTCATTCTGCAAATGGCGGATGGTCTAGCGGGTTTTGATCAGTATCGGCTTTCTGCTAAAGTTGCGTCCGATCTGCAGCAGCAAACGCTCAAAACTTATACTAAAAACGATAACCGGACATGCAAATGTTAACCCAAAACACCCTGACACAAGAACGCAAATTGAAGCTGCGCTGGTTCGTTGCCATGTCCAGCCTGCCTTTACTTAGCGTAGTCACCGCGTTCGGTATAGTGCCGCAGAATGATATGACTAATTCTCAGATGAAAATTATCGCTGAGGAAATCACTCTCCCGCTCGACACACCCGTTGCTGGCAATGTCGCAACTTTCTGGCGCAGTGAGCGCACGCAACGCGGCGATACCGTGGCCGAACTGCTGCGCCGCTTGAATGTGGAAGATGCGGCTGCCGTCGAATACCTGCGTAAGGACAAGGCTGCGGAATCATTTCGCCAACTCGCCGCAGGCAAAACTATACAAGCCGAAACCAGCATGGATGGCGACCTGATGGCGTTGCGCTACCTGAGCAACAGCGGCAGTCAGATCGTAATCGAGAAGAGCGCTGACGGATTCCAGACCAGCATACTGCCACCACAGCTTGAGCAGCGTGTATTCATGCGTACCGGCGAAATCATAAGCTCCCTGTTTGCCGCAACCGATGCTGCCGACCTGCCGGAACCGGCAGCCAACCAATTGGCTGAAATTTTTGGCGGGGACATCGACTTCTACCGTGATCTGCGCAAGGGCGACAAATTCACCGTAGTTTACGAAATGGATTACAGCAACGGTGAACCGGTGCGCACCGGGCGCATCCAGACTGCAGAGTTCATCAATCGTGGTAAAACCTACCGCGTGGTGTATTTCAAGACTGACAGCGAGCATGGCGATTATTACTCCCCGGATGGCAAGAGCGTGCACAAGGCATTTCTACGCTCGCCTCTGGAATTTTCGCGCGTCAGTTCCAACTTCAGCCTGTCGCGCCTCCATCCGGTGCTCGGTACATGGCGCGCACATAAAGGCGTGGACTATGCTGCGCCGACCGGCACCAAGGCCAAAGTGACTGCCGATGGCACGGTAACTTACATTGGCAACCAGGGTGGCTATGGCAATGTAGTCATGGTAGATCATCAAAACCGCTATACCACCGTGTACGGGCATCTGTCCCGTTTTGCCAGCGGCCTGCATCGCGGCCAGCATGTTGTACAGGGAGACATCATCGGCTATGTCGGAACGACCGGATTGGTTACTGGCCCGCACCTGCACTATGAATTCAGGGTCAACGGTCAACAAAAGGATCCATTGCGTGTTGCCTTGCCGGATGCCGCACCGATCAGCCCGCACCTGAAAACCGCCTTTCAAGAAGCCACCAGCGGCCTGGCCGAACGTCTGGCTTTGTTGAACAATGCCAGCCTGTCCAAACTCGACTAATCTTAGGATTCAGCTTGTTGGGCAGTGGATTTTTGGTGAGGCATGCCCCTTTTGATGGTACATTTGCCCTGTTTGGCCTTCGAAATGAAACTGGAATAAGCAGGCGTGAGTAGCTCCGAACTATATGTAGGCATTATGTCCGGTACCAGCCTTGATGGTGTTGATGCCGCTCTTGTTGAATTAAACGCTTTCCAGCCAAAACTTCTCGCCAAACACTACCTGCCATTTGACGATGCTCTGAAGAAAGTCTTGATGGCGTTGCACCAACCCAGCCACAACGAGCTGCATCTGGCGCAATTAATCGGCATCGAACTGGCACGGCTATACTCCGCAGCGACAATTTCCGTACTGCAAGCGGCCAACGTCACCCCTGGCCAAGTGCGCGCCATTGGCTGCCACGGTCAAACCATCCGTCACTGCCCCGATCAGGGCTACACCCTGCAACTCGGCAATGCTGCGCTGTTGGCCGAGCTCACCGGAATCACCGTAGTCAGCGACTTCCGCAGCCGTGACATCGCGGCAGGCGGGCAGGGCGCCCCGCTGGTTCCTGCGTTCCACGATCAAATGTTGCGCCATCCCGACATCCACCGCGTCATCGTCAACATCGGCGGCATCAGCAACCTGACCAACCTGCCGCCCCAACACGCTACTTCCGGTTTCGACTGCGGCCCGGGCAACCTGTTGATGGACGCATGGAGTGTGCGTCATCTCGGCAAACCTTACGACTACAACGGCTCATGGGCGGCATCCGGCCAAGTGCTGCCCGCGCTACTTGAACAAATGCTGAGCGAGCCGTTCTTCGCTCTGCCTCCGCCCAAGAGCAGCGGGCGCGATCTTTTCAACTTGTCGTGGCTGCTCGGCAAACTACAAGGCAGCGAATTGGCGGCAAATGTGCAGGCCACTTTGTTGGAACTGACTTGCCTAACCATTGCGCAAGCCATCCAGAAATATAGTATCGGCGCAAATGAAATTTATTTATGCGGCGGCGGCGCACATAACCTAACCCTGCACAACCGCCTTGCTGCATTGCTGCCTGATTGCACCGTGCAATCGACCAACACCCTTGACATGGATGGCGACTATCTTGAGGCTATCGCCTTCGCATGGTTGGCGCAGCAAACTATGCATGGCAAACCCGCCAATCTGCCATTGGCCACCGGGGCAAAGCATCCATGTATATTGGGCGCGATTTATCGCAATGCATAAAGAGCGCTTTTATAAGCTCCTTGCATAATTTTCTTTTGACACAAACAAGTGCAATTTTCGACGGTAACGTTGCTGAACTCCCGCACGGATTTTCGAACTTTACTTCAAGTGCCTTCGGCTGCTCATGGGGTGAGTACACAAACAACCGCTAACCCAATGTTACAATCCGCGCCATTCAATTCCGTCAAAATTTTGTGATGCATACTCTCATTTGCGGTTCAATGGCCTTCGACACCATCATGGTGTTTCAGGATCAATTCAAGAAGCATATCCTGCCCGAAAAGATTCATATTCTGAACGTAGCGTTTCTGGTGCCCGAGATGCGCCGCGAGTTCGGCGGTTGCGCGGGCAACATCGCTTACAACCTGAAGCTGCTCGGCGGAGAGCCGCAGATCATGGCGACGGTGGGCGACGACTTTGCCACCTATGCTGCGCGCCTGGAAAAGCTCGGTTTGACGCAGGAACATATCCGCCACATTCCCGGCAGCTATACTGGGCAGGCATTCATCACCACCGACCTGGACGATAACCAGATCACCGCTTTCCATCCCGGTGCGATGAGTTTCTCCGAACAAAATCATGTCGGCGATGCAAAAAATATCCGCCTCGGCATCGTCTCGCCGGATGGCCGCGCAGGCATGTTGCAACACGCGCGCGAACTCCACGAAGCGTGTATCCCCTGGGTGTTCGATCCGGGCCAGGGCATGCCGATGTTCAGCGGCGAAGAACTGCTGCACTTTGTCGAGCAGGCCGACTATGTGACGGTGAACGACTACGAGGCGCAACTGTTGCAGGACAAGACAGGCAGGAAAATTGAGGAGCTTGCCAAATCCACGCGCGCTTTCATCATCACGCGCGGCGGCGAAGGCTCGACCATTTACGCCGACGGCAAGGAAATCATCATCCCCTGCGCCAAACCCATCGCGCTACTCGACCCCACCGGTTGCGGTGATGCCTATCGCGCCGGCCTGCTGCATGGCATCCAGCAGGGTTGGGATTGGGAAACCACCGGGCGCTTGGCCTCGCTGCTCGGCACGATCAAGATCGCCAGCCGCGGCGGGCAGAACCACAAACCGACGTGCGATGAGTTGAGGGTACAGTTCCAGCAACATTTCGGTTATTCCATCAACCTGTAACGATTGCTGTCATTCCCGCCTGTGTGGGAATGACGATGCTTTCCGAATACAACTCATGGAAGCAAAACTCCTCGACCACATCTCCGCTGCTATCCGCGATGCGACGCATCGCCCGTTTGAAGTGCATAACTCGATTCCCATTGCTGGCGGCTGCATCAACCAGGCCTATCGTTTGGAAGGAGCGGATGGCTCGTGTTATTTCCTCAAGCTCAACGATGCCCAACATTTGCCGATGTTCGTCGCCGAAGCGGAAGGACTTAACGTAATCACCACGACAAACACCATCCGCGTGCCGTGCCCCATCACACACGGAATTGCAGGGGGGCAAAGTTATCTGGTGTTGGAACATCTGGAGTTGAGTTCACGCGGCGATGAAAAACGGCTCGGCGCACAGCTCGCCGCGCTGCACCGTAGTTCTGCAAAACAATTCGGCCTTATGCAAGATAATTTTAATGGGGTATTCAGCTAAGTGCTGTGGCTAGCCTCTCCATGGGTGCGAAGGCACGGAAATATCCAGCGAAGCTGGCGCTTTATGGCGAAGCTTGGCGGACACTGCGAACTCCTGCCCCTCAACTCTGGGCTTGGGATTGGCTACAAGCTCGCGGAAGGACATAGGATGCATGGAAACGCACTGTTCGATCAGATCGATGTAGGCAGTATCATCTGGAAACCACGCCATAAATTCTGCGTAGTTGCATGGGTAGTCGACCCCGGCGCGGGCGCGGCAGATCGAACCTGCGGAGTATTTGATTCAATTGCATAATTTCAACATAACAGCACTTAGCTGAATACCCCATTAATTTTATCGGCACGACGCCGCAGTTGAACGGCTGGTCATCCGACTGGATCACCTTCTGGCGCGAACAGCGGCTCGGCTTCCAGCTTGGCCTCGCGGCCCGCAATGGTTACGGTGGGAAGTTGCAAGAGATGGGCCACAGGCTGATGGAACGGCTGCCGGAACTTTTCGACGGCTACCGCCCGCAGCCCTCGCTGCTGCACGGCGACCTTTGGGGCGGCAACCATGCCTACCTCGCGGATGGCGCACCGGTCATTTTCGACACTGCGCTCTATTACGGCGACCGCGAAGCCGATCTTGCCATGACGGAATTATTCGGCGGTTTCGACCCGGAATTCTATGCGGCCTACATCGCCGCGTGGCCGCTGGATACAGGCTATGCCACGCGCAAGACTTTATACAATCTTTATCACATTCTCAATCACGCTAACTTGTTCGGCGGCGGATATATAAGGCAGGCGGAAGTGATGATGCAGAAACTATAAGTATAAGGGGTGTTCATTCACATTTTGCTTTCAATCTGGCACTGCCTAATGGAAAATCTGGTTTTATCCGGTGGATTACGCCTTGCTAATCCGCTCACGTGAACCAATAGCTCCATCAGGTGGGATGAAATGTAGATTTTTAGAGGCGCACTTTAATAAATTCGGAGGCAAAAAATGATTCTTGTAACCGGCGGTGCCGGCTATATAGGCAGCCACACTTGTGTGGCGTTGTTGCAGGCTGGTTACGAAGTGCTGGTGCTGGATAATTTTAGCAACAGCAAGGTTGAGTCGCTGCGCCGCGTGGAGGCGATCACCGGCAAGGCGGTGCCACTGGTACAGGCAGATGTGCGTGACCGTGCTGCGCTACGGGAAGTTTTCCGCACTTATACCATCGGTGGCGTGGTTCATTTTGCCGGCTTGAAGGCGGTGGGCGAGTCGGTGGAAAAGCCGCTGGCCTATTATGACAACAACGTGTCAGGCAGCGTGGCGCTGGCCGATGTGATGGCTGAGTTCGGTGTGCAGGTGCTGGTGTTCAGCTCTTCCGCAACGGTGTATGGAGATCCCACCTGCTTGCCGATTCGTGAGGATTCACCGTTGAGACCGACTAATCCTTATGGGCATTCCAAGCTGATGGTGGAGCAGATGTATGCCGATCTGGCGGATTCTGACCCTGCGTGGCGGATTGCTCTGTTGCGCTATTTCAATCCGGTAGGAGCGCACTCCAGCGGCACCATGGGCGAGGACCCGAACGGCATCCCGAACAATCTGATGCCCTACATTAGCCAGGTGGCAGTGGGGCGGCGCGAGCAGTTAACGGTATTTGGTGACGATTACCCCACGCCGGATGGCACGGGTATGCGTGATTATATTCATGTGATGGATTTGGCCGAGGGACATGTGCAGGCATTAGCCTGGCTGCAAAACCAAACCGGCGCGCATGTGTTCAATCTCGGCACCGGGCGCGGCTATAGCGTGCTGGAAATGGTAAGCGCTTTCGAACTGGCTTCCGGCTGCCCGGTGCCTTATCGTATTTCGCCCCGGCGTGCCGGGGATGTGGCGCAGGTATATTCCGATCCGGCCAAAGCTGAATGCGAGTTGGGCTGGAAGGCGGGACGCGATATCAATGTGATGTGCCAGGATGCCTGGAAATGGCAGAGGCAAAATCCGCTGGGGTATGCATAACAAGAGGATGCTGAAAACACCACCCATCTTAATTCGGGGTAAACCTCACGAGGCGACACCTCATCACTTCTCCTGTCGCGAGCTATTGACCTGCCCAATTCTGTAGAACGCAATCTGCCCGGCTTGGCGATGCAGCCGAGCTGGCATCCCGATCCTCATGTTGGCCGCCCTCCCGTGCCGCGCGCATTGATTGTTGGCTGAAGCCCATCTGGCCCCACAAACCACAGATTGTTCACTGGCTGAAGCATGTCTTTTGGCATCGCCCAGAAAGCATGTCCTACCTCTGCGATCCAGTTGAAAAAATGCACTAATTGCCTGCCTGATAGACAACAAATCGAAGCCTGCCTGGTTATTGCGGCAGTACAAATCTCCCATAGTTAAACCACTTTTGATGGTAGAAATCTCCTATAAGGAACGATGCATACCTCCTGTAAAAAATGTCATTTGTTACCATGACAGGAGCTATATCAGCTCCCTAAAATCCATCCTACTGAGAAATACATTGACGCAGGTCATAATAATCCACTGACCCACGTCAAACAGGCGAACAGAACAAGCGGATTCAAGTAACTAACAAAAGGTAGGGAGGGGTTATGCAAACCAAACCGGAACCAAATCTCAACATGCTGCTAACTGAATCTTTGCTTGCGGAAGTCATTTCTGCGCAGCCCGGGGCAAGAACCGAGAAGTTCAGCAGCGACAACCTGACCCGCTTCTTGAAGCTCTTGTTCACCCATTGGGAAAGAAACGGCTGTGCCCCATCACTGCTTAGTACGGGGGGACTCATGGTGCCTCAGGGAAATATGGACTGCGAGATGAACGACCAGAAATTTAGTGATACGATAAGCGCACTGGCACATGCAATAAAGGAGTTCATGGGACAGTTTTCGAGTGTTGACATGCTCAAGAACTGCGAACCCGAGCCAAGCAAACTCTCGTGCCTTTCCTCAAGGGAGGCCGAAATCATGGAATTGGTCCGAAATGGGAAAACTAATATCGAAATTGGCATGATTCTCGACATCAGCGAATTCACGGTCAAAAATCACTTGCAGCGAATCTTTAAAAAACTTGACGTTACCAGCCGAACACAAGCCGTCGCCAAATTTCACTCCAGCTATCACTAGCGTTGCCGGCTACTCTTTTCACGAATTGCACGAAAAACCATTAACACAACTCCTGCTTCAATAGCATCTGCTGCCAGATCGAGCAGGTCTGCGGAGCGTCCAGGCAGGTATCGCTGGTGCCATTCGTCAAGCGCCCCGACCAGAACCACCACCACAAACACACCCAGTGCGCTTTGCCGGTTCGAGCCGTACCATAACAAGATGGCAAGCAAGGCAAATACGCCGCCATGTGCAACCTTATCTATCGGGGGCTGAAAGAACCCGACTGCAACCGGTTGCGCACCCACAATGAATAGCCCGCCGATCATGCCTGCCGCCGCAGACAACAGCAGCAGGCGAATCCATACCGGTATGGGTGATGGTCGCATATTTGCAGCTATCATTTGCTGGTTATACCTTGCTGAATAGCGGATCAGTAAGCATGGCGATCCTTGAATACCAACATCACCGTACGAAATATGATCCACAAGTCGAGGTAAAGCGACCAGTTCCGGAGATAGTCAAGGTCGTACTCGATGCGTTTTTCCATCTTTTCCAGAGTTTCGGTCTCGCCTCGCAAACCATTGACCTGCGCCCACCCGGTAATGCCGGGCTTGACCTTATGGCGCACCATGTAGCTTTTGATCAATTTACGGTATGCCTCGTTGTGCGCAACCGCGTGGGGGCGTGGGCCCACAATGCTCATGCTGCCCTGTAACACATTGATGAACTGCGGGAGCTCGTCCAGTGATGTCCTGCGTATAAAAGCGCCAAACGGGGTTATGCGTGTGTCATTTTTTTGCGCCTGTGGCACGTCAGGCCCGTCCTCACACACTGTCATGGAACGAAACTTGTAGACGACGATATCCTTGCCGTCCAGCCCATAGCGGCGCTGGCGAAACAGTACAGGCCCGGGAGAACTTCGCTTGACCCCGATAGCCACCGCCAGCATCAATGGCAAGATCAGAATCAAAATCAGTGAGGCAAGGATGATGTCGCTTAACCGCTTGACCAAGCCGCTGGTTCCAAGGAAGGGTGTTTCGCAAATGGCGAGCATGGGGATGCCATGCAGCATGTCAACCCTGGCCTGAATCAAGTCGTGAATAAATACGTCCGGCAGGAAATATATGGAAGTCGTGGTGTCGCGCAATTCGTCCAACAACCGCATAATACGCGGGTGGGATGACATCGGCAGCGTGATGTAAATGCTCTCGATTGGATTGGCCTTGCAATATTCGGCAACCGCCGTCATCTTGCCCAGCATCGGGGCAAAATCTGTAATGTCAAAGCGCGGTGGATCACGGTCATCGAAGAAGCCCACAATTTCAATCGGGCTCATATTGTCATTTTTAATCGCCAGCATCAATTTCTGTGACAGCAAAGTTGCACCGACCACGATAGCCTTTGTTTTGTTTACCCGTAACAGTTTGATGCGCCCGGCAAACCTCTTCAACAGGATGCATGTCGTAAATACCGCCACCGGCATGATGAATAACCAAAGCAAGATGACATTGATGGGGAACATGGACAGCGTCCCCGTGCCAAGCCCTAGCAGCACCAGCAAGCAGGCATGAATCACCCATGAGCTTGCGATCTGGCGGGAAAAGCGCACAGATGTCGTTGTGGGCCATTCACCTGGAAATGTAATCACGAAAATCAGCAAAGCGAAGAGGGAGTAACGGTAGTCAATCACCTCATCATTGAAATAGGCAACCACAAACAGGGTAACTATCGATACCAAAGGCTCGATAAAATGTTTTATCAGCGATGAAAGAGACTGATTGCCTTGGCTTAGCTGTGGAAATGAGGACGGCATCTGAATAACAAGCGATCTTTTGTTCCAATTTTTTATTTTATTGCAAATTCAAGTTTGAAGTGCAACTGTTAATGGTGTCTTCCCGTATTGCTCCATTTTCTGGTGAATAGTGCAATATCGCAGTGCGTGCTATATCGGTCCTGCGAATTATTTTTGAAATGGAATTACGCAGGCGTATAGAGGTAATGGGAAATTGGCGCACAAAAAAAGCGGGGGCCGCAGCCCCCGTCCCAATTGGATTTTGATTTGAACCTGAACTACGCGTAAAGGTTTTTCCGGCGGCGTGCGGTGAACCCCAACAAGCCCAAACCCGCCAACAGCATGGCATAGGTTTCCGGTTCGGGGACGGCTGATATTTGCAGTGAACTTTGTGAAAAATCATTCATATTGGCCAAATACGTACTATCAAACCCGAATGTGAGCGTGCCTGAGAACGATGGTCCGAGGTTGTAAATCCCGGAAGTTACCCAACTGGTCATATCTGCGAGAGTTATCTGCGCCCCGCCATTTATTGACACGTAACTCGTTTCGTACCAACTTTCCCATGAGTTCCAGGACATGGGAGTTTGGGAAGCGAAAAGCCATTGAAAGCCACTGATGTTCGAAACATTCATTGTCAGCGTTGATAAACCATCGCCGGATAGAGTCGCGAGGCTCGGGGTGACCGATACAGTACCGGTTTTTGTTATCGAGGGTGAAGTAAAATCCAAGACTGCGGCATGAACTGCGCCAGTCGCAAATATGGCGGAAAGCGCCAGGGCAACTGTTAGTTTTTTTAGTTTTTTCATTGAAGCCTCCAATTGGTTTGATTAAAGCTACCGTTCATCTCTTTCGCAATAGCGATCAAAGGGCTGCGTTCGTATTGACGGGCAACATCAAAGATTTTTTAGCCCTACTTTTTCGACGACCGCAGCTTATTACTCAACCGGAGTTACCACAATAGTCCATTCGGACTAATGGGCTATTGGAACTTATTTTGGATTTCAACAGGGCACAATACCGCGCAAGCAGAACTAAAAAATTTCGCAGCGCCGCATAGATGTGATACGTAAGCAAGAAAACGAAGTTTCAGTGTGGGTAACCTTTTAACGTGAACGTCGCGAAGCGACACCTCATCACTCTCCCCCATTGGGGGAGAGGTAGGAGAGATAACCAGCCACTCAGTTGCCGTCTTTGGGCAACCTAGTGGAATGGTTAGTAGTTCCATCAGGGAACGGACACGGCGGCGTTAATTTTCTGTGGTGGCACTGCCGCCATGTCCGTTAGGTTGGCCGAAACTAATTTTTTCCGCAACGCAGTAGTTTTACCAGTAGTGCCATCAGTTGGGATGAAATGTGGATTTTTAGGGGTGCCCTAAAGGCATTTAGCAGGATTTCCATTGAGCACAGCAGGACGATGCCGCTATAATGCCGCATTCGAAATTCAAGGCAGCGGCTCACAGAATCATGCACCAAATTATCATCCAGCCGGGTATTCAAAAGTATTCAGGGCTAATTCGTGATTAACAAAATACTCGTCGCCAACCGTGGGGAGATTGCTGTCCGCATTGTGCGCGCCTGCTCGGAAATGGGCATCAAGTCGGTCGCCATCTACACCGATGCCGACCGCCATGCGCTGCACGTAAAAAAAGCGGACGAGGCTTACCACATCGGCTCCGAACCGGTCGCCGGCTATCTTAACGCACACAACATCGTCAATATAGCTGTTACCTCGGGGTGCGATGCGCTGCACCCGGGCTATGGCTTCCTTTCGGAGAATCCTGAGCTGGCAGAAATTTGCGCACGCCGTGACATCAAGTTCATCGGCCCGAATGCGGATGTCATCCGCCAGATGGGCGACAAAGTCCAGGCGCGCAACGCCATGATAGCCGCCGGCATTCCGTGTGTGCCGGGCAGCGACGGCAACCTCGCCGATGTTGAAGAGGCGCGTGCGCTGGCAAGCAAAATCGGCTACCCCATCATGCTCAAGGCCACCAATGGAGGCGGCGGGCGCGGCATCCGCCGCTGCGACAGCGATAAAGATCTGATCAGCAATTATGAGCGGGTAATTTCGGAAGCCAGCAAGGCTTTTGGCCAGCCTGAGGTCTTTCTGGAAAGGTGCGTGGTCAACCCGAAGCACATCGAAGTGCAGGTGCTGGGCGACAGCCAGGGCAACATTATCCATTTGTTTGAGCGCGATTGTTCCATCCAGCGCCGCAACCAGAAACTGATCGAGATTGCGCCCTCGCCGCAGATTACCCAGGCGCAGCGCGATTACATCGGCAGTCTGGGCGTCAAAGCTGCACGCGCCGTAGGCTATGAAAACGCGGGAACCGTCGAATTCCTGCTCGACCAGGATAACAATTTCTATTTCATGGAAATGAACACCCGCATCCAGGTTGAACACACCGTGACGGAAACCATTACCGGCATCGATATCGTGCAGGAACAGATTCGCATCGCAGATGGCCTCGAACTGCAATACAAGCAGGAAGACGTCAGGTTTCGCGGCTATGCCATGGAGTTTCGTATCAATGCGGAAGACCCCAAGAATGGCTTTTTGCCGAGTTTTGGCAAGATCACCCGTTACTATGCGCCGGGCGGCCCCGGCGTGCGCATTGATGCCGCCATGTTCAGCGGCTACGTCATCCCGCCCTATTTCGACTCGATGTGCGCCAAGCTCACCGTCTGGGCGCTCACTTGGGAAGGAGTCGTCGAACGCGGCCGTCGGGCGCTTGGCGACATGGCAATTTATGGCGTCAAGACGACCATACCGTATTACCAGGAAATCCTGCAGCACCCCGATTTCAGGAATGCGGATTTCAACACCGGGTTTGTGGAGTCCCATCCAGAGTTGATCAACTACACCACCAAAATTCCGCCGGAACTGAGGGCAGCTGTGATTTCAGCCGTCATAGCGGCGCACGAAGGCATCTGATTTAAAACTTGAGCAACCGTTAATACCATGGCAAAAACTCTTATTTCCGAACTGGTTCTGCGCGACGGCCATCAATCCGTGATCGCAACACGCATGCGCACCGATGACATGCTGCCCATCTGTCCCAAGCTGGATAACATCGGTTTCTGGTCGGTGGAAGCGTGGGGAGGAGCAACCTTCGACTCCTGCGTGCGCTTCCTGAAAGAAGATCCGTGGGAACGCCTCAAGAAATTGCGCAAGGCATTGCCCAACAGCCGCATTCAGATGCTGCTGCGCGGCCAGAATCTGCTCGGCTACCGGCATTACTCCGATGATGTGGTGCGCGCATTTGTCGGCAAGTCTGCGGACAACGGCATAGACGTGTTCCGTATTTTTGATGCGATGAACGACCTGCGCAATTTGCGCGTCTCCGTCGAAGCGGTAAAAAAATCCGGTAAACACGCCGAAGGCTGCATCAGCTATACCACCAGCCCGGTACACGGCATTCCCCAGTTCGTCGAGCTGGCGCGCGAACTGGAAGCCATGGGCTGCGATACCATCTGCATCAAGGATATGGCCGGGCTGCTCACCCCATACAAAACCTCCGAGTTGGTGGCGGCAATACGCGCCGCCGTCAGCCTGCCCATCCACCTGCACAGCCATTCCACTTCGGGCTTGTCTGCCATGTGTTTCCTCAAGGCCGTGGAAGCGGGGGCGACCATGCTGGATACATGCAACTCTTCTTTTGGCGAGGGCGCCAGCCATTCCTCGACCGAGAGTATTGTTGCCGCGCTGCAAGGCACCCCATACGACACCGGCCTCAACCTTGCCGCGTTGCAGGAAATTACCGCCTATTTCTACGAAGTGCGCCAGAAGTACTGGCAGTTCGAGAGCGCCTACACCGGCGTGGACACGCGCGTGCTGGTAAACCATGTGCCGGGCGGCATGATTTCCAACCTGTCCAACCAGCTCAAGGAATTGGGCGCGCTCAACCGCATGAATGAGGTGTTGGCCGAAATACCGCGTGTGCGCGAAGACCTGGGTTATCCGCCCCTGGTTACGCCGACCTCGCAAATCGTCGGCTCACAGGCCGTCATGAACATACTGACCGGCGCACGCTACAAATCGGTCACCAATGAAGTCAAGAATTATCTGCTCGGACACTACGGCAAGGCGCCGGGCAAGGTCAACGAACAAATCAAGAAACTTGCGGTAGGCGACGCGGAAGTCGTAACCTGCCGCCCGGCGGATCTGCTGGAAGACGAGATGAACAAGCTCAAGATCGAGTGCGAAAACCTGGCCAAGAGCGACGAAGATGTTCTCACCTACGCCATGTTTCCGGACCTGGCAAAAACCTTTTTGCAGGAGCGCAACGCCAACACGCTCAAGCCCGAACCCTTGTTGCCCAAGGAAGCCGCTACCACTTCATCCGAACGTTACGCTCCCAACGAATTCAAGGTAACGCTGCACGGCGAAACTTTCCATATCAATCTCACCGGCAGCGGGCACCGCGGAGAAACGCGCCGCCCGTTCTATGTTTCCGTGGACGGCATTTCGGAAGAAGTCATGGTCGAAACCCTGAATGAAATCGAGGTTTCCGGCGGAACGGGCAACGGCAAGAAAAAATCTGCCGCATTAACTTCCGGTTCAGGCCGCCCGCAACCCACCCACCAAGGCTGCGTGGCGACTGCCATGCCCGGCACCATAGTCGCCGTCAAGGTCAAGGCCGGAGACAAGGTCGAAGCGGGAGATGGTGTGCTGGTAATCGAAGCCATGAAAATGGAAAATGAAATCCAGGCGCCCATAAGCGGCATTGTAATCGGCGTCCATGTCAAAAAGGGCGACAGCGTGGCGCCGGACGAGACACTGGTCGAGATCCAATAAATCCGGATTATCCATTAGGGAAACACGGCTTAATTCGTCATCCCCGCGTAGGCGGGGATCCGGTGCCTTTATTTAACTGGGTTCCCGCCTTCGCGGGAACGACAAAACCGAATAAATCTGCGCTTCTTTAGGATCGAAGCGCCGTTGTCCGAAAACTTTTGGCCGGGCACACGTAGGAGCGCAGCTTGCTGCGCGATGATCAAACATCGCCCGATAAATCGTGCTCCTACGCCGAAGATGTTGGCTTCATAAATCTTAATGAACAATCTTGGATAAATCCGGACGAACCAGAGGCGCAGGAATAGGACGTCGTAAATGAATAACCACCTCCACCCATCCGAAGTGCTTTACACGGGCAGCCGACCATTCCCGCCGCTTGCCGCTTGCGAGCATTTTGCCGGCAGCGAGAAGCTGATAAAGAAGGCGCTCCAGATTCAAACCGAATCATCGGTCGATGAGCGGCCTGTTTTCGACATCACCGCCGATTGCGAGGACGGCGCTCCCGCAGGTATGGAACGGGAACATGCGGCGATGATCGCCGCGTTGATCCAGTCCGGCGACAACCGATTTGGCCGCATCGGAGCACGCATCCATGATGTTAGCCACCCATTCTGGCGCGACGAACTGCAAGCCATCATCAGCCTGGCCGGGCAGCGCGTGGCTTATATCGTATTGCCCAAACCGGAAAATGCCGGCGATGTCCTGACGCAGATCACTGCGCTCGACGAACTGAGAAACCGCTGCGGCATTGCCCGCGAGATTCCCGTCCATGTACTGATCGAAACGCCCGGCGCGCTGCATGAGGTATGGGAGATTGCCCGCCTGCCACATGTCGAGACACTCGACTTCGGCCTCATGGATTTCGTCTCCGCGCATCACGGGGCCATCCCCGCAGCCGCCATGCGTTCGCCCGGCCAGTTCAACCATGCGCTGGTCGTGCGCGCCAAGTGCGCGATTGCCGCCGCCGCGCTGGGCAACGGCATCGTGCCCAGCCATAACGTCACCACCGAAATACGCGACCCCAGTGTGGTGCGGGAAGACGCGCGCCGCGCCCGGCAGGAACTTGGCTTTCTGCGCATGTGGAGCATCCACCCGGGCCAGATACAGCCCATCGTCGAAGCCATGCGCCCGGATTTTGCCGAGGTCAACGAGGCCGCCACCCTGCTGATCGCCGCCCAGGATGCGGCGTGGGGACCTATCCAGCTGGAAGGCAAACTGCATGACCGCGCTTCCTACCGCTACTATTGGGAACTCCTGCAACGCGCATACTCGACTGGAATGGACATACCGGCCGATGCCCGCCACCGTTTTTTTTCATGATATTTAACGTGAACGTCGCGAAGCGGCACCTCATCACTCTCCCCCTCGGGGGGAGAGGTAGGAGAGATGGAACGGGCGCGGCGGCGTACCCCTTGCGGGTGCAGGCGGGAATCCAGTTGATTGAAAAGTTCCGGCGCAGCGAACCAACATGAAACACGCCCTCAGCAAATTGAGAAATTGAAATACACAATTCTTGAATAACCTGCCATGAGCCTATTAAACATCGTCATTCTCGCCGCCGGCAAAGGTACGCGCATGTATTCTGAGCGGCCCAAGGTGCTGCACCTGCTGGCTGGCCGCACGCTGTTGCAGCATGTGCTGGACACTGCGGCCATGCTGGCGCCGGTGAAGACTTGCGTAGTGTATGGGCATGGCGGTGAGGCCGTGCCGCAGGCGATGGCGCAATATGACTCCAGTTTTATTCTGCAGGAACCGCAGCTAGGCACCGGCCATGCGGTGCAGCAGGCGCTGCCGCAACTGCATGACAACAGCCTGACACTGGTATTGTATGGCGATGTGCCGCTCATTCAGCACACCACGTTGCGGCAAATGCTCGGCGCGCCGGATGCGCTGACCCTGCTCACCGTCCATCTCGACAATCCTTCCGGTTACGGGCGCATCGTGCGCGATGGCGCAGGCAATGTCAGCCATATTGTCGAGGAAAAAGATGCCACACCGGAGCAGCGTGCCATCGGCGAAGTGAATACCGGCATCCTGACTGCTCCCACTTCCCTGCTGCGCGACTGGCTGGCCAAACTGCGCAATGACAATAATGCGCAAGGTGAGTACTACCTCACCGACATCGTCGCCATGGCCGTTGCACAGGGTGTCACGGTGCGCACCGTTCAAGCGGCGCACGTGTGGGAAGTGCTAGGTGTGAACAGCAAGGCGCAACTCGCCGGGTTGGAGCGTAGCTGGCAACAGATTGAGGCTTCCCGGCTGCTGGCGCACGGCGTAACACTCGCCGACCCGGCGCGTCTGGATGTGCGCGGCAAACTGGTGTGCGGGCGCGATGTCGAGATTGATGTCGGCTGCATTTTCGAGGGTGAGGTGCGTTTGGGCAACAACGTGCGGGTGGGCGCCTACAGCATCATCAAGAACGCCACGCTTGCCAACGGGACAGACATCGCACCCTATAGCCACATAGACAGCAGCGAAGTAGGCGCCAACTGCCACATCGGGCCTTACGCTCGCCTGCGCCCGGGAACCAGGTTGCATGACGGGGTGCATATCGGCAACTTCGTCGAGGTCAAAAACAGCGAGATCGCCAGCGGCAGCAAGGCCAATCACCTGAGCTACATCGGCGACAGCAGCATAGGCAGCCGCGTCAACATCGGCGCGGGCACCATCACCTGCAACTACGATGGCGCGAATAAACATCGCACCGTTATCGGGGATGATGTATTCATCGGCTCGGACACGCAACTGGTCGCGCCGGTGAAAGTCGGGCGCGGCGCGACGATAGGCGCAGGCTCCACCATCACACGCGATGTGCCGGAAGGAGAGCTGACGTTGTCGCGCAGCAAACAGGTGACCGTGCCGGGCTGGCAGCGGCCAACCAAACAAGCGAAAGGTCAAAAGTGAGCCATAAATTTGCAGGTGCGAATTCATTCGCCTTTCCGTCTTCTCCCTTCACAAGGTATGTGTCATGTGCGGAATAGTAGGCGCGGTCGCGCAACGCAATGTCGTCCCCATCCTGCTGCAAGGACTGCAGCGCCTGGAATATCGCGGCTATGACTCGGCTGGCCTGGTGGTGGTCAACCGTAACCGTCTGGAGCGCGTGCGCAGCACCGGGCGCGTGGCGGAGCTGACCGAAAAATGTGCGCACACCAGCGGGCACCTCGGCATCGCGCATACCCGCTGGGCCACGCACGGCGTGCCCAGCGAGCGCAACGCGCACCCGCATATCAGCCGCGATCTCATTGCGGTGGCGCACAACGGCATCATTGAAAATTATGAAGAACTGCGCACACGCCTGACCGCGCAAGGTTACGAGTTCACCTCCGACACCGATACCGAAGTCATCGCGCACCTCATCCACAGCCACTATGCGCGCGGCAATAGCCTGCTGGCTGCGACCCAGGCGGCGCTGGCCGGGCTGGTGGGCGCTTACGCCATCGGCGTGGTGGCGGCGGACAATCCCGATCAACTGATCGGCGCGCGCAGGGGCAGTCCGCTGCTGCTGGGCGTAGGTGAAGGGGAGCATTTCATCGCATCGGATGTATCGGCGCTGCTGCAAGTCACGAAAAACATGGTGTATCTGGAAGAGGGCGATGTGGCCGAAGTGAGCCTGCACGGCTACCGTATTTTCGATGCAAAGGGCCAGGCGGCGCAACGCCCGGTGCATGTCAGCGAGCTGACCAATGAAAGCGTGGAGCTGGGCGAATATCGCCACTACATGCAGAAGGAAATCCACGAACAGCCGCAAGCGCTGGCAGACACGCTGCAAGCCGTGTGCAACAGCCATTCGCTGGTGCCGGGCATTTTCGGCGCCGAGGCCGCCGCCGCATTCGCGCAAGTGGAAAGCATCCTCATCCTCGCCTGCGGCACCAGCCACCATGCGGGGCTGGTAGCGCGCTACTGGCTGGAAGAAATCGCCGGCATCCCGTGCAATGTGGAAATCGCCAGCGAATATCGCTACCGCGTGAGCGTGGCCAACCCGAAAACGCTGGTGGTGACCATCTCGCAATCGGGCGAAACTGCCGACACTCTGGCCGCACTCAACCATGCCAAAGCGCTGGGGCATGAGCACACGCTGTGCATCTGCAACGTGCCGGAAAGCGCGCTGGTCAGGCAGTCCAGGCTGCGCTTGCTGACCCGCGCCGGGCCGGAAATCGGCGTGGCCTCCACCAAGGCATTCACCACGCAACTGGCCGCCCTGTTCCTGCTCACCCTTATTCTCGCCAAGCAACGTGGCAGGTTAAGCCAGGAAGCGGAACAGCAGCATCTGCACGACTTGCGCCATCTGCCCAGCGCGGCGCAGGCCGTGCTGAAACTGGAACCGGAGATCGCGAAATTGGCGCAATGCTTCGCCGGCAAGCAGCATGCCCTGTTCCTCGGGCGTGGCCTGCACTATCCCATCGCGCTGGAAGGCGCGCTCAAGCTCAAGGAAATTTCCTACATCCACGCCGAGGCCTATCCCGCCGGTGAGCTGAAGCACGGCCCGCTGGCGCTGGTGGACAAGGACATGCCGGTGATCGCCGTGGCGCCCAACGACGCGCTGCTGGAAAAACTCAAGTCCAACCTGCAGGAAGTGCGCGCGCGCGGCGGCGAGCTGTACGTGTTCGCCGACGCCGGAACGCGCTTCCGTTCGGAAGACGGCGTGCACCTGATGCAGATGCCCGAGCACGCCGGATATTTGAGCCCCATTCTGCACACCATCGCGCTGCAACTGCTGGCCTATTACGTGGCCTTGCAGAAAGGCACCGATGTGGACAAGCCGCGCAATCTGGCAAAATCCGTCACGGTCGAGTAGCTCGTATCGTCGTATCGTCCCCACGCTCCGCGTGGGGACGATAAAATCACACCACCGCCAGATCAACCTTCCGTCCCGCGCGGGTCATTAATATGATCAGCATGTCCAGGCTGAATTTATCCCACTTGCCACGCACCAGGTCGGACACGCGCGATTGGCCGATACCGAGAATTTTTGCCGCCTCTGCCTGCGTCCAGCGCCGCTCGGCTATCAGCCGTTCCAATTCGCACATCAAGTTGGAGCGCATCGCCAGAATTTCCGCCTCATCCGGCGGGAAGCCCAGGTCAATAAACACATTGCCGGACGATTTGGTAATTTTCTCTTTCACTTTCATGTTCAGCCTCCAATCAATTTGTAGCGGCGCGCTGCCAGTTCAATATCTTCCTTGCGCGTCCTCGGCGTTTTCTTTTGAAAAACGTGCAACACATACACCGCCTCCGCAAACTTTGCGACATACATCACGCGCCACTCACCCAAGACATGCACCCGTATTTCGTAAGCGCCGGAACCAACATTCAACATCGGCTTGAAATCTGACGGCATCAAACCATGTTGCACCCGATTTAATTCCCTGCCGCATTCACGCCTTGCCTCGATTGGGAAGTCGCGCAAATCATCCTGACTACTACCAATGAATTGAACCTAAATTCCTCAGTTGAGAACGAACAATTTACAGGGGAAGCAACATGAGCGCGCTTCTCCCTCACCCCAACCCCTCTCCCCGAGGGAGAGGGGCTTTGCTCCCTTCCCCCTCGGGGGGAAGGGCTGGGGATGAGGGTTTGCCCCCTGTCGGTTATTTTCAACCGAGGTTTTCAGGTTCAATGAATTTCATAAACGCACCATATCAAAACTTAGATAAACATCAAAGCATGGTGAAACATATTTTTTCTGTTGCAAAAATACAACATAGCGCATGAAATGCCTTGCTTCCCAGTTTGCCACTCTGCCAGAATGCGCGCTGACTTCTCATGGGTTCAAAGTCGTTGAGAGGTTTTTCGGGAAAACCCGCTTTAATTTAATCAGGAGAATCTGCATGAACAAGAAATTACTCGCTCTGGCAGTTGCAGGCGCATTTGTATCCCCGGTTGCAATGGCTGACGCGTCCGTGTACGGCCAGATCGGCATGTCTGTTAACGTGATCAATGACGGCGTTGTATCCACAACAACCACTTCCTCAATCACCAACAATAGCCTGTCCAGCAACCAGTCGCGCATCGGCTTCAAGGGTTCCGATGATCTGGGCGGCGGCTTGTCTGCAGTCATGCAACTGGAAGCCGCAGTCGCACCGGATACCGGGGCTGGCCCCACGTTCAGCCGCAACTCGTTCCTCGGCCTGAAGAGCGCCGACATGGGCACCGTGCTGGTGGGCAACTATGACACCGCTTACAAGATTTCCACCCGCAGGTTGGACGTGTTCGCCGACACCATGGCCGATAACCGCGGCGGCACCACCGCATTGTCCGCAGGCAATGCCGGTGGCGGCAGCGGCCTGATGAGCACCCACGATGCGCGCTGGACCAACGCGATCGCTTACGCGAGCCCGGCGATGAACGGCTTCAGCGTAGGGGTGACCAGCCGGTTTGGCGCGGAATCAGCTTCTAACAACGCAGCCGCCACCAAGGGCACGGCTTGGTCCATGGCCGGCATGTACGAGCAAGGCCCGATCTACGCAACACTGGCTTATCAGAACATCAAGAGTGGTAGCACTGGTTCCGGCGATGTTGGTGCAGGCTCGACGGGTGCTCCTACAAGTGTGGACGGCGAAAACAAAGCCCTCAAACTGGGCGGCGGCTACACGATGGATGCGATCACGGTGAATGCGGTGGCCGAACAGCTCACAAGCAAAGCGTCAGCTACTGCTGTTGAAGTAAAAGGCACCAACCTGTACCTCGCGGGCAAGTTCGCCGTCAGCGGCACCGATGCGGTGAAAGTGGCTTACACCAAGCGCGGCGAAACAACCGGAACCGTTGTATTGAAAGCAACGCAATTTGCGGCTGGCTATGACCACGGCATGAGCAAGAACACCTCGGTGTATGCTCTGTACACCAAGAGAACGGATGATGTTGCAAACGCAGCCGATCCTTCGGTTATTTCGCTGGGCATGAAGCACTCCTTCTAATCAGGTGCGTCCTCACGGGCGTAACCAAACTAGAAGCTAATACGGGCGCCTTAGGGCGCCCGTTTTTTCGCCTTGTTTTATTAGCTGTGGCAACAGATGATGATGATTGCTAAAACCACTGGAATCCCTTAATCTTGGCTATCCTCTGGAAGGAATACCATGAGCACAATGATCATCGAAGTGTACGAAGCATTCAAAAGCGCAGGTGCGACTGAAGAGAAAGCACAGGCCGCAGCAAAAGCGTTAGCCGACTTTGATACAAGATTTAACAAAATCGACGGCACATTAGACGGCATAAAAAACGAAATCACCGCAATGCGTTGGATGATGGGTATATCAATCGCGCTGAATATAGCCGTGTTAGGGTTGATCATAAATACAATTCTGAGAAGATAAACCAACTGATTCCATGCCAACCAGGGTAAATTTGTTCTCGAAATAATCGTAGGGTGGGCAGACAGCTTTATCGTCTGCCCACGCGGATTGGTAACTGCCAAGTCATTGGTTATAAATTGGCCGCGCCCTGACGGGCGTAACCAGACCAGAAGCTTTAACGGGCGCCCCAGGGCGCCCGTTTTTTATTGCACAAATTAAAGGAAACCGCTTAAACTGGGCCACTGCACGAAAAGGAGCGCATCATGGAAAATGTAGAAAGCCTGATCCTGGAACATTTAAGGCATATTCGCGGGCGAGTAGACCAGGTTGCCGACGACATGAGCGACTTGAAGCATCGCATGTCCAGCCTCGAACATGCGATGGTTGCCGTCAAACGCGAAGTGGCCAGCGGAGATGAGACGGATGCGCGCCAGCAAATCAGCATCGACAAACTTGTCGAAAGAATCGAGCGCATTGAGCGCAGGCTGGAACTCGCCAACACGTGACCATGAAAATCTCATGAGCCCGCGCCCTTGATTGATCCGACAATTGATGGTTACCAAGGTCGCTGGAAACCGCCCCAGATACGCTTGACGTTCAGCCAAACAGCCGCGCCAGTTCCAACCCCGGATCGTCCGCGCGCATAAAAGTCTCGCCCACCAGAAACGCCTGCACCTGGTGTTGGCGCATCAAGCGCACATCCTCCGTTGTTAAAATGCCGCTCTCCGTTACCACGATGCGCCCTTGCGGAATGCGCGGCAATAAATCCAGCGTGTTTTGCATGCTGACTTCGAAGGTGCGCAGGTTGCGGTTGTTGATACCGATGAGCGGGGTTTGCAGTTGCAGGGCGGCCTCCAGCTCATCGCCATCATGCACTTCCACCAGCACTGCCATGCCGAGACCCTGCGCCAGCGCTTCGAATTCGCGCAGGGTGTCGAGGTCGTATTGCCCGCCGCACCCTCTCCCCTGGCCCCTGATGGAACTACTAGCCATTCGACCAGGCTGCCCAAAAGCAGCAGCCAGGTCGCTGGTTATCCCCCCAAGGGGGAGGGGAACACTCTCCCCTCTCCCTCGGGGAGAGGGGTTGGGGGAGAGGGAGGGGGTATGGGAGAGGGTCAGCCATATTTTTTCCAGCACCGCATCGAATTCGGCCAACACCTCATTGTTCCAGAATCGCAACACCCGGTAACCTTGATCGGCAAACCATAAATCGCGTTGCACGTCGCGCCCGGATTGGGCGTGCTGGCTGCCGTCAATCTCGATGGCCAGACGCGCATCGTGGCAAATAAAATCGGCGATGTAAACGCCGAGAGGTTCCTGGCGGCGAAATTTCCAGCCGGCAAAACGCTGGGCGCGCAATGCGCCCCATAACCGTCTTTCCGCATCCGTCATGTTGCGGCGAAGTTCGCGCGCGAACGGCAAGTGATCGGGGGCGTACAGGTGACGGCCACCCGAATGTCCCTCTCCCCCGCCCCTCCCCCCGAGGGGGAGGGGAGAGAATTCCCCTCCCCCTCGGGGGGAGGGGCGGGGGGAGAGGGAAGCGTGCTGGAATGCGGCAACAATCAGCAGTATGCAGTCCGCCCCCATCGCCCGCGCCTGATAGATCTGGTAGGCATCCACCATGAAGTCCTTGCGCAGCACCGGAATGGAACAAGCCGCCCGCGCCTGTTGCAGATAATCTGCGCTACCCTGAAAGAACTGTTCATCGGTCAACACAGACAGGCAAGCCGCGCCATGCCGGGCATAACTGGCGGCAATCTCCGCCGGACGAAAATCTGCGCGCAGTACGCCCTTGCTCGGGCTGGCCTTCTTGATTTCGGCGATCACCGCTGGCTGCCCCGCCGCAATCTTGTTGCGGATCGCTGCGGTGAAATCGCGGGCGGGCGCCGCCTGCGTTGCCTCGGCACGCATCGCTGCAAGCGGCTTGAAGGCTAGTGCGGCAGCTACTTCCTGCGCCTTGACGGCAAGGATTTTTTTCAGGATGTCGGACATTGGTCAGTCATTCCCGCGCAGGCGGGAATCCAGTTATTCAATAAAACCCACGCAGTGGGGCAATAGTTTGGTTTTGTCTGCTTCTCAGGCCAGTTTAACCGGCTGGATTCCCGCCTGCGCGGGAATGACAAAATAAGGCTCGCATTTTAACACTCCGCTTGCGGTAAAATGTGCGCCCCGCTCCCTATGAGATACGCGATGGAAGACATCAAGGCATACATGCAACAGGCCGGGCGACAGGCGCGCGCCGCATCAAGATTCATGGCGCAAGCCGATACCGCCGCGAAGAACCGCGCGCTGGAAGCCATTGCCGCCGCCATTATGGACAATAGCGTGCAGCTCATCGCGGCGAACGCCAATGATGTCGCCGCCGCGCGCGCCAGCGGCCTGGATGCCGCTTCGGTAGACCGCCTCACGCTGACCGAAAAAACCGTGCGCGGCATGGCGGAAGGCTTGCGCCAGATCGCGCAACTGCCCGATCCCATCGGCGAAATCAGTGATATGAAATACCGCCCCTCCGGAATCCAGGTCGGCAGGATGCGCGTGCCGCTCGGCGTGATCGGCATCATTTACGAATCGCGCCCCAACGTCACGGCGGACGCCGCCGGGCTGTGCCTGAAATCCGGCAATGCCGCCATTCTGCGCGGCGGCTCGGAATCCATCCATTCCAATCAGGCCATCGCGCAATGCGTGCATGCCGGGCTGCGCGCAGCCGGGTTGCCGGAAGCGGCAGTGCAAGTGATCGCCACCACCGACCGCGCCGCCGTGGGCGAGCTGATTACCATGAAGGAATATGTGGACGTGATCGTGCCGCGCGGCGGCAAGAGCCTGATCGCGCGCATTTCCGAGGAGGCGCGCATACCGGTGATCAAGCATCTGGACGGCATTTGCCATGTTTACATCGACGGCGAAGCCGATCCGGACAAGGCCATCCGCATCGCGGACAATGCCAAGACGCACCGCTATGGCGTATGCAATGCGATGGAAACACTGCTGGTCGCGCAAGGCATCGCGCCTGCTGTTCTGCCCAAGCTGTGCAAAATTTATCTCGATAAAAATGTCGAGTTGCGCGGTGATAATGCGGCGCGCACATTAGTGCCACAGATGAAAGCTGCCACCGAGGAAGACTGGCGCACCGAATATCTCGCGCCGATTCTCAGCGTGCGCGTGGTCGCCGGGTTGGACGAGGCGATCGAACACATCAACACTTACGGTTCGCAGCACACCGACAGCATCGTCACGGAGAACTACACCAGGGCGATGCGCTTCCTGCGCGAGGTGGATTCCAGCTCGGTAATGGTGAATGCCTCGACGCGCTTCGCCGATGGCTTCGAATATGGCCTCGGTGCAGAGATCGGCATTTCCACCGACAAGATCCACGCGCGCGGCCCGGTCGGGCTGGAAGGGCTGACGTCGCAAAAATTCATTGTGTTGGGCAGCGGGCAGGTGCGCGTCTGAAAAATCTTCCCTCTCCCTCCAGCCCTCTCCTCAATCCTCCCCCCAAGGGGGAGAAGGCAACCGTCCCTTCCCCCTCGGGGGGAAGGTTAGGATGAGGGTGCTTTTTGAGAGAGCTGGAGGGAGAGGGAAGGATAACGTAGGGTGCGTTTCACGCACCATTTTCCGGTGCGTAAACGCACCCTACCCAAATAATTGGGAAAGGTAAACATGAGCCAAACCATCGAAGTCAAAGTACCGGACATAGGCAACTTCAAGGATGTCGCAGTCATCGAAGTGATGGTCAAGTCGGGTGACACCATCGAGGCGGAACATTCGCTGATCACGATGGAGACCGACAAGGCGACCATGGATGTCCCTTCTCCTGCTGCGGGTGTGGTGAAGGCAGTCAAGGTTAAAGTGGGCGACACAGTTTCCGAAGGCAGTGTGATTTTGCTGCTGGAAAGCAGCGCCGTGATGGCACCTGCTACCAGCGCCATTACGCCAACAGCCCAGCCCGCGACACCCTCCGCTCCTCCGGTAGAGGTGCATATTCCGGTGAATATGGTGAAGGGTGACTTGCACGCCGAAGTGGTCGTGCTGGGCGCGGGTCCAGGCGGCTACACTGCCGCGTTTCGCGCAGCCGACCTCGGCAAGCAGGTGGTGCTGATCGAAAAATACGCCAAGCTGGGCGGCGTGTGCCTGAATGTCGGCTGCATTCCCTCCAAGGCGCTGCTGCATATCGCCAAAGTGATAACCGAAGCGGAGGAAGCCGCGCAGCATGGCGTGGCTTTCAGCAAGCCGAAGCTGGACATCGGCCAGATCCGCACCTGGAAAGAAAGCGTCATCGCCAAGCTCACCGGCGGCCTGGCGGGGCTGGCCAAACAGCGCAAGGTGCAGGTGGTGCAAGGCAGCGCGAAATTCACTTCGCCCAACAGCCTGAGCGTGGAAACCCGGGACGGCAGCAAGACCATCACGTTTGATAACGCCATTATCGCGGCAGGCTCCAGCGTGACGCGCATTCCCGGCTTGCCTTATGACGACCCGCGCATCATTGATTCCACCGGCGCATTGAAGCTTCAGGATGTGCCGCCGCGCATGTTGATTATCGGCGGCGGCATCATCGGGCTGGAAATGGCCACGGTGTATGACGCGCTCGGCTCGAAAATTTCTGTGGTGGAACTGGCCGACGGCCTGATCCCCGGCGCGGATCGCGACCTGGTGCGCCCGCTGCACAAGCGCATCGAGAAACGCTATGAAGCGGTTTACCTGAAAACCAAGGTCAGCAAGATCGAAGCGCTGCCGGGTGGCTTAATGGTGACCTTCGAAGGTGAACAGGCACCGAAGCCGCAACTATACGACCGCGTGCTGATGGCCGTGGGTCGTCGCCCCAACGGGCGCGACATCGGCGCGGAGGCGGCAGGCGTCGCGGTCGACGAGCGCGGTTTCATTCCGGTGGACAGGCAAATGCGCAGCAACGTGCCGCACATCTACGCTATCGGCGATATCGCCGGTGAACCGATGCTGGCGCACAAGGCGGTGCACGAAGGCAAGGTGGCGGCGGAAGTCATCGCCGGACACAAGTCCGGCTTCGATGCGCTCACCATCCCCTCGGTGGCTTACACCGATCCGGAAATTGCCTGGATGGGGCTCACCGAAACGCAGGCCAAGGCGCAGGGCACCGAGTACGAAAGAGCCAATTTTCCGTGGGCGGCCTCGGGGCGCGCGCTATCCATCGGGCGCGAAGAAGGCGCTACCAAAGTGCTGCTCGACCCGAAGTCCCGGCGCATTCTGGGGGCAGGCATCGTCGGCGCCCATGCCGGTGAGCTGATAGCGGAAGCGGTGCTCGCTTTTGAAATGGGCGCGGACATGGAAGACATCGGCTTGACCATCCACCCGCATCCCACGCTGTCCGAAACCATCGGCTTCGCGGCGGAGATTGCCGAGGGCAGCATCACCGATCTCTTTATGCCGAAGAAAAAACGCTAGTGCAGTATCTCGCAAGCGGCAGGCCGTGGTGGTTTAGGCGCTGAAACGGCAACGACTACGCTCTGTTCAACCGTGATTTAACTGATTTTCTCAACGAGAAAAATCTCCAGCAGATCATTCAAAAACCGTTGCCCTATTTGTGTCGGCGCAATACGCTGATGGTTGCGCGTCAACAACCCGCGCCGTTCGGCTTCATCCAGTTCGCGGCGGATGCCCAGCAACGGCAAGCTGGTGCGCTCGTTGAATAACACGCTATCGAATCCTTCATTGAGGCGCAACGCGTTCATCATGAATTCAAACACCAGCCCGTCGCGGCTGACCTCGTGCTCAGTAAGTATCGGCGCGCCCTGCGCCACTTGCCGCAGATAGTCTTGCGGCTGCTTGTAGCGCGCCTGGCGTATCACTTTACCGGGAAAGCTCAGCTTGCTGTGCGCGCCCGCGCCGATGCCCAAATAATCGCCAAACTGCCAGTAGTTGAGATTGTGCCTGGCGCGGCGCTTCGGCAGTGAAAACGCGGAGGTCTCATAGTGCTGGTAGCCGTGCGCTGCCAGCAGTTCCTCGATGCGCTGCTGCATGTCGCTGCTCGTGTCATCGTCCGGCAACACTGGCGGGTTGCGATGGAACGGCGTATTCGGCTCCAGCGTGAGGTGATAACAAGACAGATGTTGCGGAGTAAATTGCAACGCGGTTTGCACATCGTGCAGCGCTTGATCCAGGGTTTGTTCAGGCAGTGCGTACATCAGGTCGAGATTGATGTTATCGAAATGCCGCTGTGCAATGGCCATCGCGCGCCTGGCTTCTTCGGCAGTGTGTATGCGCCCCAGCGCTTGCAGATGCGCGTCGCTAAAACTCTGGATGCCCAGCGACAACCTGTTCACGCCTGCCCCGCGATAGGCCGCGAAGCGTGCCGCTTCTACCGTGCCCGGATTGGCTTCTAGCGTGATTTCGGCATTGATGTCCAGCGGCAGCAACATACGCACGTTGCGCAAAATTTCTTCTACGCTTTCCCCGCTCAACAAGCTGGGCGTGCCGCCGCCGAAGAACACCGTATACACCTTGCGCCCCCAGATCAGCGGTAACGCCAGTTCCAGATCGCGGATTAGGGCTGCAACATATTGCTTTTCGAGGGGCGCGGAGTTTCTACCCTCTCTGATGGAACTACTAGCCATCTGACTAGGCTGCCCAAAAACGTCAGCCAAGTCATTGGTTACCTGCAAGGGCGAGGGAGCGCGCGCCTCGTGCGAATTGAAATCGCAATACGGGCACTTGCGCACGCACCACGGGATGTGGATGTACAGCGACAGCGGCGGCAAAGCCCGGAAATTTACCGCCTGATTTTTTAAGCCAGCGGGGTTCAGCTTATGCGTGGTCATTCGCCGCGCAAACGTTGTAGCAGAATATTCATTGCCAGCGCACGATGGCTGATGGCGTGTTTCTCGTCGCGCGACAGCTCCGCGCTCATCTTGTCCAATTCGGGCAGCCAGAACAGAGGATCGTAGCCGAAGCCGCCATCGCCGCGTTCTTCATGCGCAATCTCGCCGTACCATTCGCCTTCTGCAACCAGCGGTTGCGGGTCGTCGGCGTGGTGCAGCAGCATCAGCACGCAGTAGTAATGTGCGCGGCGATCAGCTACGCCTTGCATCACTTGCAGCAGTTTATCGTTGTTGCGTTGATCCGATTTTGGCTCACCCGCATAGCGCGCGGAGAGCACGCCGGGCGCACCGCCCAAGGCGCTGACGCAAATGCCGGAATCATCCGCCAGCGCGGGCAAGCCGCTCAAACGGCTGACATGGCGCGCCTTGGCAAGCGCGTTTTCGATGAAAGTGTGGTGCGGTTCTTCGGCTTCTTCGATGCCGAGTTGCGCCTGCGTCAACACCTCGATGCCGAGCGGTTGCAGCAGGAATTGAAATTCGCGCAGCTTGCCGGGGTTGTTGGAGGCGATGACTAACTTTTTCATGGCGGCATAACTCATGCCGTCATTCCCGCGAAAGCGGGAATCCAGCGGTTTTACCCAATAGTAATTTTTGTTTTGTCCCCGCTTGCGGGGGTGTTTTTGATTGCATGGATTCCCGCTTTCGCGGGAATGGCGCACCGCTAGATTTGCAACGCATTACGCTGTGTCTCGATCAATCGCGCAATCCCAGCGTGCGCCAAATCCAGCAGCGCGTTCATCTCGTCGCGGCTGAAGGCATTGCCTTCGGCTGTGCCTTGCACTTCGACGAAGTGTCCGCTACCCAGCATCACCACGTTCATATCGGTGTCGCAAGTGGAATCTTCTGCGTAATCCAGATCCAGCACGGGCGTGCCTGCATATACCCCGACTGAGACTGCGGCGATGAAATCCTTGAGCGGTGTTTCTTTAATCAGGCCTTTGCCCAGCAAGCCGCTCACCGCATCGTGCAGCGCGACAAACGCGCCTGTGATGCTGGCGGTGCGGGTGCCGCCGTCGGCCTGGATCACATCACAATCAATCTGGATGGTGCGTTCACCCAATTTTTTCAGATCCGCCACGGCGCGCAGGCTGCGCCCGATCAGGCGCTGAATTTCCTGTGTGCGCCCGGATTGCTTCCCTTTGGCGGCTTCGCGGCCCATGCGCTCGTTGGTGGAGCGCGGCAGCATGCCGTATTCCGCCGTGACCCACCCCTCGCCGCTGCCTTTTTTATGCGGCGGCACGCGCTCTTCCACACTGGCGGTGCAGATGACCTTGGTATCACCGCACTCGATCAGCACCGATCCTTCGGCGTGTTTCGTGTAGTGGCGGGTGATTCGGATAGTGCGTAATTGATCGGGCTGGCGCTGGCTGGGACGCATGTCATGAGCTCATGGAATGAAAACGGTGCGCATTATAACGCGGGGTGACTGCCCCTTCCCAAACTCCCATTGCCAGGCAAGAAGAAGTTCTCAGAGGCCGTGTTTCTCCACTTCGAATTCCACGCACACCGGGACGGGCGTAGCCCGCTCATCTTCAGCCTCGCCCAGGCGCGCAACCACCGCAGTTGTGTTGTCGGCGCTGGTGCCATCCAGCAACAAAGCATTGTCCATCAATTGCTCCAGCGTCGCCGCCAGGGGCGCCGTGTGAAATGCAGCCGCTATCCCGGTATCGGACAATGGCCCCCACAGCCCATCGCTGCACAGCAGCAATACATCTCCCGGCTGCACCGGCACTGCGGGAGCAGATTCGACATAGAACCTGCCTTCCACTCCGCCGAGGCAATTGGTGATTTTATTGCGGTCAGGATGCATTTTCATTTCATCCGGCCTGATGATGCCCCAGTCAGCCCATTGCTGCACCGCCGAGTGATCGCGCGTCACGGCGGCTATCCCGCCGCCGCGCAGCAGGTAGCAACGTGAATCGCCGGCATGCGCCCAGCATATTTGGCCATCCTGCACCAGCGCCGCCACGCAAGTGGTGCCCGGGTTGCCTCCAAGTTGCTGGGCTCGGGCGTATTGGTTAATGGCCTCATGCGCGAGCCACATGGTCTTGTGCAGAAATTTCCCAGGCTCCGGAACGAGTGGTTGCGCAGTTTGTGCAAAGGCCTGCATGAATATGTTGATGGTAATCTGCGCCGCAGTCTCACCATGCAGGTGCCCGCCCATGCCATCGGCCAGCAGCAGTAGCAGCGCCTTGTCGCTGAAGGCATAAGCCACGCGGTCCTGGTTGTATTCGCGGCGGCCGATCCGGCTGGCCTGGTAAACGGTGAATTTCATCTCTTAAGAAGCCAGAAGCGCCATCATGGTCAGAAACAGGACACAATCGTAATATAATGCGCGGCGTTCAGCACAATTATTTTTGGGGGAGCAATGATCTACAGCATGACCGGCTTTGCCGCAGTTGCCGCGGAACTGGATGCCGGTTCCCTCGCGCTGGAACTCCGTTCAGTCAATCATCGCTACCTCGACCTCCAGTTGCGCATGCCGGACGAACTGCGCGCACTGGAACCCGCGTTACGCGAAGCTATCGTCACGCAATTGACGCGCGGCAAGGTGGAATGCCGCATCGTATTTTCCGCACGGCAGTCCGAACAAAACCCGGCACGGCTCAATCAAGCTTTGCTGCGGCAACTGGCACAATGGAATGACGAAGTACAAACCGCTTTACCCGAAGCGCTCAGCTTGAGCGTAGCCGATGTGTTGCATTGGAACGGCATGCTTGAAAGAGCCACTCTGGCCGCCGACGTACTGCTTGCCACGGTGCTGGAGCTACTGCAACAAGCGTTGCGAGAATTCGCTGCGGCACGCGGACGGGAAGGCGACAAGCTGAAGACATTCCTGTTGCAACGCGTGGCGCAAATCGAAACCTTGTGCACCGCCGTCGCACCGCGCATTCCGGCCGCCATTGCGGCTTATGAAGAAAAACTGGCCGCGCGCCAGCGTGAAGCACTGCAAAATGCCGATAACGAACGCTTGCACCAGGAAATTTCCCTGTTCGCCAGCAAGGTTGACGTGGATGAAGAGCTGTCGCGCCTGCAAACGCATCTGGCGGAAATGAAACGAATACTGGGGCAGGGCGGAACGGTGGGCAAGCGGCTGGATTTTCTGATGCAGGAACTGAACCGCGAGGCCAATACACTGGGCTCGAAATCTGTGGATACGGAAGTGTCGCGCGCTTCCATGGAAATGAAACTCCTGATCGAACAGATGCGCGAACAAATCCAGAATATTGAATGACCTTTCATCCTGTCGCATGACATCGCGATAAACCCCTGGAATCCCCTATCCATGCGGCTTTGCAACGGTCATGATGGATGCCGTCATGCATGATTCAGCAGGCTTTCCGGCTCCACTGTGCTGCCGCGCACTTCCACCCGTTTATGGCGCGACTGCGCACCCTGTTTGAGTTCGACATTGCGCAGCGGAACATTAAAGCGCTCCGCGATGAAGCGCAGCAGCGCTTCGTTGGCGCGGCCCTCGATGGGCGGGGCGGCAAGACGTATCTTCAGCGCTCCGCCATGCAATCCGGCCACTTCGCTATGCTTGGCGCCGGGCTGCACATGCAGCACCAGCGTGATGGTTTCTCCTTCGCGGCGGTGCCATGCTTTCATGTCAGAGTAATTTCACGACCATGCTTTCCAGCCAGCCCAGTGGCACGATGAGGATGAGCTGGCACACGATGAGCAGCACCAGCAGCGTGAGGTCTATGTTGCCCAGCGGCGGGATGCGCCGCCGCAATGGGGCGAGGAAGGGGTGTGTCACGACGTTCAGCAGTCCTGCTATCGGCGAGTGCGGGTTAACCCACGACAATATCGCCTGGACGAACAGCGCACCCATCAACAGGTACACGCTGAGCTTGAGCAGTTTGACCAATGCCCAGGCGAGCAGGCCGGGCAATGGAAAGGTGATAAACGGGAAGCCTTGCGCCCACAGCACGGCAGTAAGGTATATCGCCTCCACCACGAAGGCCAGCAGGAGCGTGGCGGTATCAAACCCCCGCATGGCGGGAATAAAGCGGCGCACACGCAACACCAGGAAGTTGGTAAGCGTCATGATGAATTCGCCCAGCGGGTTGCGCAGTGGCGCGCGCAGCCATTGCAGGTGGAAACGCAGCAGCAACAGGGCGGCAAACGGTTGTAGCAGGGCATCGAGCAGGAACAGCAATGCTTCGTTCAGCATGGTAAGAGTAAAGCTCGCGGAGCGATTCGTTTGCCTCCTCCCCCTCTGGGGGAGGATAGAGGAGAGGGAACGGACATGGCTGATTTCATCATTAGAGATGGAATATTTGTCATGACCGTTAGTCCATGCCCAGTTCGTCGCCCATTTCCCTGGCCCTTGCAGCGGCTGCCTCGGCTGCCGCGATGATATGCTGCTTCACGTTATTCGCTTCCATGCTGAGCAAGGCGCGCTCGGTGGTGCCGTTCCTGGAAGTCACGCGCGCGCGCAATAAACTTGCGTCATCTTCGCTGGCATCAGCAAGTTTTGCCGCGCCGAGGAAAGTATCCAGCGCCAGACGGCGTGCATCGTCATCGTTAAAACCCAGCTCATGCGCGGCTTGCTGCAAGGCTTCGATGAAGTAGAACACATAGGCCGGGCCGCTGCCGGAGATAGCGGTGACCGCATCCATCATTGCCTCGTCTTCCAGCCATAGCGTGCTGCCCACGGCAGCGAGTATGGTTTGCGCTACGCCGCATTGCGCCTTGCTCACTTCAGGCAAGGCGTATAAGCCGGTCATGCCGCTCTGAATCAGCGCGGGTGTGTTCGGCATGGCGCGCACCACGTTTTGTGATCCAGCCCAGCGCGCCAGATCGGCGGCGCGGATGCCCGCTGCGATGGAGATCAGCAATTGCCCGGACAACAGCGGCGCAAGCTGCATAGCGACTTCGCGCAACTGCTGCGGCTTGACCGCCAACACGACGGCGTCGCTGCCCGCCACACCCAGTGACAATTTCTCCGTAGCCTGCACGCCGAATTCATTTTGCAGCCGCACGCGGTTGTCGGCATTGATTTCCACAACACGCAGTTGCGCCGCCGTGAAGTCGCGCTTGAGCAGCCCACCGATGAACGCGCTCGCCATGTTGCCGCCGCCGATAAAACAGATGTTCATTTATTTTCTCCGTAGTTTCTTTGTCCAAAGATGGCCGTGCCGACGCGCACAATGGTCGCCCCTTCCAGCACTGCCGCTTCAAGGTCATGCGACATGCCCATGGACAAAGTGTCCAGCGCCAATCCCTGCGCGTTAAGTTGCCGCATGAGTTCGCCCAACTGCGCGAACGGTTTGCGCTGTCTGGCCATCCCCTCAACAGGAGCTGGAATCGCCATCAGCCCGCGCAGCTTGAGATGCGGTAATCGCGCCACCGCCTGCGCCAGACCGGCTGCCTCATCGGGAGTTACACCGCCCTTGCTGCCTTCGGCGCTTACATTAACCTGCAGGCATACATTGAGCGGCGGCAAGTTTTGCGGGCGCTGCGCGGACAGGCGTTCGGCAATTTTCAGTCTATCCACACTATGCACCCAGGCAAAATTTTCTGCGATGGCGCGCGTCTTGTTGCTCTGGATCGGCCCGATAAAATGCCACTCCAGTTGCAGGTCGCGCAGCGACTCAATTTTACCCAGCGCTTCCTGCACATAGCTCTCGCCGAAAGCGCGCTGCCCGGCCTGGTGCGCCTCGCGTATTGCGGCAGCGGGAAAAGTTTTGCTCACCGCCAGCAACGCAACATCTTCCGCGCGCCGTTGCGCCGTGCGCGCGGCCTGTGCGATGGCACGGTTGACGGCTTGCAAGTTGGAAGCAATTGCGGTCATAATCGTCGCGTTGTTGGCCATTCCACGCAACCGCGTCATAGCGCGGCTCGCGAATCTACGGGGATTATAATGGATATCACTGAACTGCTTGCCTTTGGCGTCAAAAACAAGGCATCCGACTTGCATCTTTCCGCCGGCTTGCCGCCGATGATCCGCGTGCATGGCGACATACGCAGGATCAACCTGCCGGCAATGGACCACAAGGATGTTCATTCCTTGGTATATGACATCATGAACGATGGCCAACGCAAAATGTATGAGGAAAACAAGGAGATTGACTTCTCCTTCGAGATTCCCGGACTCGCGCGTTTCCGCGTCAATGCCTTCATTCACAACCGCGGCGCGGGTGCGGTAATGCGCACCATCCCATCCAAGATAATGTCGTTGGCTGACCTTAAATGCCCAAAAATCTTCGAGTCCATCGCGGATTACCCGCGCGGTATAGTGCTGGTGACGGGACCTACCGGCTCCGGCAAATCAACCACGCTGGCCGCGATGGTCAACCACCGTAACGAAAACGAAATGGGACACATCCTGACCATAGAAGATCCGATCGAATTCGTGCATGAAAGCAAAAAATGTTTGATCAACCAGCGCGAAGTCGGCCCGCACACCCTGTCATTCCAGAATGCCTTGCGCAGCGCCCTGCGTGAAGACCCGGACATCATCCTGGTGGGCGAAATGCGCGATCTGGAAACCATACGCCTGGCGATGTCTGCGGCGGAAACCGGCCACCTGGTATTCGGCACGCTGCACACCAGTTCGGCAGCCAAAACCATAGACCGGATCATTGACGTATTCCCCGCTGACGAGAAGGAAATGGTGCGCGCCATGCTGTCGGAGTCGTTGCGTGCAGTCATTTCTCAAACCCTGCTCAAAACCAGGGACGGCTCCGGACGTGTGGCAGCCCATGAAATCATGATTTGCACCTCTGCCATCCGCAACCTGATCCGTGAAGCCAAAGTTCCTCAGATGTATTCCGCTATCCAGACCAGCGGAAGCATCGGGATGCAGACGCTGGATCAGTGCCTGCAAAACCTGGTCAAGGCGAACGTTGTAACCTCTGCGGAAGCGCGCGGCAAAGCGATGAACAAGGATTTATTCCCGGGCAACTATTGATTTCAATAAATGATTACGGCGACTTCACCTCTCCTGGCGCCCTATAGTTTTAATGTGGCACCCAATAAACAATTCCGGACTTAAGAGAGAATATTATGGAAAGAGCGCAAGCCACCGAGCTGATACACAACTTGTTGCGCGGAATGATCAGCAAGAATGCGTCAGACATGTTTATTACCACCGGTTTTCCGCCCGCATTCAAGGTGGACGGTAAGGTGACGGCAGTTTCCCCGCAGTCGTTGACCGCGCAGCACACCCAGGAATTGGCGCGCAGCATCATGAACGACAAGCAGGCCGCCGAATTCGAAGCCACGCACGAATGCAACTTCGCCATCAGCCCGCCCGGCATCGGCCGCTTCCGCGTCAACGTATTCATGCAGCAGCAACGCGTCGGCATGGTGATGCGCACCATTACCACCAAGATCCCTGATTTGGACGAGCTGGGGCTGCCGCCCGTCCTGAAGAATGTGGTGATGACCAATCGCGGGCTGGTCATGCTGGTCGGCGGCACCGGCTCTGGCAAATCCACTACCCTGGCAGCCATGCTTGGCCATCGCAACAAAAACAGCTACGGCCATATCATTACCATCGAAGACCCGGTGGAGTATGTGCATGCACACATTAACTGCCTCATCACCCACCGTGAGGTCGGTGTAGATACCGACTCCTGGGAGGCGGCCCTGAAGAACACGTTGCGCCAGGCGCCGGATGTTATTCTCATCGGCGAAATCCGCGACCGCGAAACCATGGAACATGCCATTGCCTTCGCCGAAACCGGCCACCTGTGCCTGGCCACCCTGCACGCCAACAGCGCCAACCAGGCGCTCGACCGCATTATCAATTTCTTCCCGGAAGAGCGCCGCGCGCAATTACTGATGGATCTTTCACTTAACACCAAGGCCCTCATTTCACAGCGCCTGATTCCAAGCAGGGACGGAGCAGGACGCACATCAGCGTTTGAAATCCTGCTCAATTCGCCGTTAATCGCCGACCTGATCTTCAAAGGCGATGTGCACGAAATCAAGGAAGTCATGTCAAGATCGCGCGAGATCGGCATGCAGACTTTCGACCAGTCGCTGTTTGACCTGTACGAAAAAGGCATGATCAGCTATGAAGAAGCGCTAAAAAATGCCGACTCGCTCAACGACCTGCGCCTGAACATCAAGCTGAATAGCCAAAAATCCAAGGACACCGATGTGATGTCGGGGATTGATCACCTGAAAATGACTTGAGGGTGCCTCTCAAAATCCAGATTTCATCCCAACTGATGGAACTACTAACCATTCGACTAAGCTGTCAAAAGACGACAGCCAAGTCGCTGGTTATGCTGCGTTGCGTAAAAAATTTCTTGCTTACATATAAAGCATATGCGGCGCGGCGAAAATTCCCTCGCGCCTTGCTGACGATTCCGCACGGTGCTTCAGCCCGTAGCGGATCGGCGTCCTCTTGTGGGGCATTTGGGCGAACTCTGAATTTTTAGTGGTACCCTTGATTGGCGCAAGCAGCTTACACACCTTGAAGGTGCCTTTACTGGCGCGTTTTAGGGTGTCTACTTTACGTTATGCCTTACAAACAACTACGCCAGTTCCTTTCAAGTGCGGTAGCCTGTAACATATCCACTTGACCATATTCAGAGCAGCAATCAGATGACCGAAAAAGCAAATTTTGCAAGGAAACTCGAAGAGTTCGTCACCGAACTAAAGGGTCATGTCAGCACTGATGACGGTCAATGGACAGTCAAAGGTTTTATTGATATTTTCAAAAATGTTTACACGATCTCATCAGATACCAAGATTGTGTCGAAGATTCTCGAAATTCACCTATTCCCGAAAATCCTTGCGTTTGCACAAGCCAACAAATACAAAGTTGTTCTTGCGGAGCATCAGAATTACTACCCCGACATATCGTTTGTCAAAGCCAGCGATGAATCCATAAGGTTTGCCGTTGACTTCAAGACTACCTACAGAAATCCCGCGAAGCCGCATTTATGCAATGGGTTTACGCTGGGTTCGCATGGGGAGTATTTTGAAAACAGAACCAGCTCGAAAAATATTCAGTTCCCCTACGGCTCATATTCAGGCCATTTCTGCCTTGGAATTATCTACGATAGGTCTGAGGGAGCAACGATTGATGAAACAAAAGCCCACGGCATTGACGAGCTACATTCCATTGCCTCGGTAGCAAAAAATTTCCAATTTTTTGTTACTGAAAAGTGGAAGATTGCCAGCGACAAAGGAGGTAGTGGTAACACCGCCAACATTGGCAGCATCAACAACATCGACGACATCATCAAAGGCAGGGGCATGTTCTCAAAACTTGGGGAGCACTGGTTTGATGAATACTGGATGAATTACAAGAAAATCACCATCCAAGACGGGAAAGGTGGAACGAAGAAGATATCAACTCTTCGAGAATTTGTTGAGTACAAAAATGGCGACGTTTCTTTGGTCGTAGACAAAAGGAATGGCGAAAAATGATTATGAAAGTTGGCGTTCCGCCGATTAAATCGCAAGGCATAAAAACCAAGCTTGTGCCTTGGATACAGAGCATCGTTCCGAGTGACTTCGATGGCGCGTGGATTGAACCATTCATGGGAACAGGAGCCGTCGCTTTTAATGTTGCGCCACGGCGTGCCATTCTGTGCGATACCAACCCCCATCTGGTTAATTTCTATTCTGGCGTTGCATCTGGTGAAATAACGCCAGAGGTGGTGAAGGAATTCCTTGACCGAGAAGGAAAAATCCTGCTGTCCAAAGGCGAGGATCACTATTATTTAGTGAGGGACAGATTTAATTCAGAACATTCGCCGCTCGATTTCCTCTTCCTCAATCGCGCGGGCTTTAATGGCATGATTAGATTTAATCGAAAGGGAGGTTTTAATATCCCGTTTTGCAGAAAGCCACAACGGTTCGCGCAGTCCTACACAACGAAAATAATTAACCAGGTAAGCTGGGTCAGCAAGCTCATCAAGATGAAAGAATTCACCTTCAAATGCCAAGACTTTAACAAGACAATTGAAGAAGCCACACCAACCGACATTATCTACTGTGATCCTCCATATATTGGCAGGCATGTTGATTACTACAATGGGTGGGATGACTCTCACGAAAGGAAGCTGTTTAATAAACTCTCCGATTTTAAAGGGAGATTCATATTGTCAACATGGCATCACAACGATTACCGCGAAAATGAATACGTGAAAAATCTTTGGTCAGAGCATAGTGTGCTTACGCGGGAACATTTTTATCACGTTGGCGGCAAGGAAGAGAACCGAAATCCTGTCATGGAAGCATTGGTCACAAACTTCATTGCTACTTCCACCGAACGCCGTAAAGAAAGCCAAGCGCAATATATGTTGCTTGAACCTGCTGCTAAATATTGCACGGTGGCATAACCCGGCAGTCCACGCGGGCGCTGCGCGATAAGGCCGCGCAGCGCCGGTGACTTCTACGTTGGGAATCTCATAAGGAGGTCAGGTTGTCATGATCGAAGAAATCAGAAGATCTGTTCTGGTGGTGTTGGCAATACTCATAAATATACGTTTGGAACTACAACCCCGCCTCACTTCGGCCTGTTGCTCCCCGACACGATTTTGTATTCCAACAAGCGGCACTCGATGGTGCCATTGAACAACGGGGGTGCGCCGGGACGGGGATAAGCGTCCGGCAGTTTCAATCCTGCTTGCTTGATGCATCCCAGCATTTTGTCTATCGTTACTCATTGACTTGGTTAGCGTTGTTTGCCATCCAAGCCAGATGCAATATTCAGGCTGGTAACAGAAGCCCAATGGTAAAATAACGCCCATGCTCAACGACCGCGCACAAATCCTGCTCAAGACTCTGGTGGAACGTTATATCAGCGACGGCCAGCCGGTTGGCTCGCGCTCATTGCAGCAGTTCTCCGGCCTGGAGGTCAGCCCCGCCACTATCCGCAACGTGATGGCCGACCTCGAAGAATTGGGGCTGGTTAGCAGCCCGCACACTTCAGCCGGGCGGGTGCCCACGGCGCTGGGTTATCGCCTGTTCATCGACACGTTGCTGGTGATGCAGCCGCTGGACGATGCACACATACAACGGCTGAAGTCCCATTTTCAACCGGACAATCCTTCACGCCTGCTGATGCAGGCTTCCAACCTGTTATCGGAGCTCACCCGTTTCGCGGGTGTGGTGGCCACGCCGCAGCGCGCTTCCATTACGGTGCGCCAGATTGAATTTTTGCGACTGTCGGAAAATAAGGTGTTGCTCATTATCGTCATGCCAGACGGCGAGGTGGAAAACCGTGTGCTGTTCACCCACAAAGATTACAGCCAGTCGCAACTCACCGAGGCGGGCAATTTTCTCAATCAGCATTATGCCGATTGCGCGTTTCAGGACATCCACCAGCGTGTGCAGGCCGATCTGCGCCAACTGCACCACGATATGACCGCGCTGATGACTGCGGCGATGGCGGCGGGTGATGCGGCGATGGCGCGCAAGAGCGAAGATTATGTCATCAGCGGCGAACGCAATCTGTTGCACATTAATGACCTCTCTTCCAACATGAACCAGTTGCGTGGGCTGTTCAATTTATTCGAACAAAAGACTGATCTGCTGCAACTGTTGAATGTCAGCCGCCATGCGCCGGGCGTGCATATTTTTGTGGGCAACGAATCGGGTTTGGCCGGGCTGGTTGAATGCAGTGTGGTCAGCGCACCCTACACCGCCGATGGAGAAGTTATTGGCACACTGGCGGTAGTCGGCCCCAAGCGCATGAATTACGAAAGAGTCGTGCCGATTGTGGACATCACTGCCAAGCTGCTCAGTAACGCGCTGTCGCTGCACTGACAATTTTCACGCGCAAGAGCAGGCAAAACCCACCCCTCCGTCATTCCCGCGAAGGCGGGAATGACGGCTATTGTATGGAACCTGTCATGAATTATGGGTACCTGTAAAAATTCAGAATTAGTCATTTCGAGCAAAGCGATAACCAGCGACTTGGCTAGCGTTTTTTTTCTGGCCAAGTCGAATGGCTAGTAGTTCCATCAGAAAACTTTATATCCTTTGAAATCTATAAACCGCAAAGATCGTCACGATGACAATTATCCTGAAAACCTCGGTTGAAAATAAACCGGCAGATGGTAAACCCTCATCCCCAGCCCTTCCCCCCGAGGGGGAAGGGAGCAAAGCCCCTCTCCCTCGGGGAGAGACCGCAGTCGCCAATTTTTTTCGCCCGAATTGAGTCCCATGAACCTGAGCGGAGTACAGTAGCAGTGTTCGCGATAGCCGCAGAATTGCCGCATTCCCTTTGGTGCTGCGAAGCCCGTGGGAGAGACTGGCGCTGGTTGGCGGTACGAGGATTGTTTGGTGAGCGAGGTTGCTTCCCGTTGGGTAGGTTTGCATCCATTTCGTCCAACCAGGCGGATTTTGCGGGCGACTCTCTCTCAAACAAGGAGCTGACATGAAAGGATTGCAGGTATTCAACGATAGGGCGGCCGGTATCGATGTGGGCAGCGAGAGCTTGCACACCTCGATTGCCGGTGATGCGCCCAAGGTCTTTGGCACCATGACCGCAGACTTGTACGCTTTGCGCGATCATCTTGTCGCCAGCGGCGTTAAAACGGTCGCGATGGAAGCGACAGGCATTTACTGGCTGTGCGTGTACGAGGTGCTCGAAGCAGCAGGGCTCGAAGTGGTCATGGTCAATGGCCGCCACGTGCAGAATGTGCCTGGCCGCAAGACCGACATGGCCGACTGCCAGTGGCTGGCCACCTTGCACGCGCATGGCCTGCTGCGTGCGGGGTTCGTCCCGGAAGCCGACATCCGGCGCTTGCAGGATTACATGCGGCTGCGCACCGACCACATCAGCATGGCGGCCCAGCATGTGCAGCACATGCAAAAGGCGCTGGACCGGATGAATATCAAGATTCACGAGGTCATCAGCTCGCTGGCCGGCGTGAGCGGCCTGGCCATAGTGCGCGCCATTGTGGGCGGTGAGCGCGATACCGAAACGTTGTTGGCCTTGTGTGATGTGCAGATTCGCAAGGCTAAAGCCGGACGTATGCGCGCCGCGTTGCAAGGCTCGTGGCGCGAAGAACATCTGTTTGCGCTGTCGCAGGCACTGTCGGGCTGGGATTTTTATCAGGCGCAGATCGCCGGGTGCGATGCGCGAGTCGAGCAGGCGTTGCGCGCACGTAGCGCGCAGGATAACGGCGCCAGCGACGACGGCAGTGGCAGCAAACATAGCCCGGCAGGGTTCGACACCTGCTCCGACAACAGGGTTGCCCCGATACAGAAGGTTGGCATCAAGAAAAAACCCGTGAAAGCAACCAGCCAGAATGCGCCGCGTATTGCGGATATGCATCCGCTGGTTGTAGCGCTCAATGGTGGCCGTGATGCGAGCGTATTGCCGGGTTTGACGGACTACTCGATTCTGCAATTGGCCAGCGAAGTCGGCACTGATTTGGCACGCTGGCCAACGGCCAAACACTTCACCGCGTGGCTGGGGCTGGCTCCAGGAGCACATCAAAGCGGCAAGCGGCGCGGACGCCAGGCGCGCCAACGCAACCGTGCTGGCCGGGTATTTTGCACGGTGGCACGCTCTTTGGCCAACAGCACCGACAAGGCGCTCGGCGGCTTCTACCGGCGCATCCGCGCACGCCGGGGCGGGCTGCTTGCCAACCAGGCGCTGGCGCGAAAAATCGCTACGTTGTACTGGAATGTAATGGTCAAAGGTATTCAATTTGTTGAAAAAGGTCTCACGTATTATGAGCAAAAATTCGCCCAAACCGAACAACGTTTACTGCGAAAGCTGGCATCGAAGCATAATCTGGTGCTTACACCAAACCCATTGCCTGCTTGAGGTTCATGGGTAGGGGTTGGGGAGAGGGAGAAGCTGCGCCCATATTGCTCCCACTGTAAATTGCATGTTCTCAACTGAGGAATTTAGGATTATTAGAGTTTCCCTTATGTAAAGGCCAATGGCCACACTTCAAAACGGAATATCATGCCCTATCAAACCGAACCTGACTTCTCCCACGGCACGCCGGAAAAAACCGCCGTGCTGCTGGTCAACCTCGGTACACCAGCCGCGCCGACAGCACAAGCGGTCAAGCCCTACCTGCGTGAATTTCTTAGTGACCCACGCGTGGTGGAAATCCCCAAGGCTATCTGGTGGCTGATCCTGAACGGCATCATCCTCCACACCCGGCCAAAAAAATCTGCGGCAAAATATGCGTCCGTGTGGATGAAAGAGGGTTCGCCGCTCAAGGTGCACACCGAGCGCCAAGCTGCTCTGCTGCAAGGTTATCTGGGTGAGCGCTGCAAGGGCGCGGCACTGGTGGTGGACTACGCCATGCGCTATGGCAATCCTTCCATCCCCAGTGTGCTGGCAAAACTAAAAGCACAAAACTGCCAGCGCATTTTACTGGTTCCGATGTATCCGCAATATGCCGCCAGCTCCGTAGCCACCGTATGCGATAAGGTGTTCGACGAGTTACGGCAAATGCGCAATGTCCCCGCGCTGCGCACCATCATGCACTTCCACGACCACCCCGGTTACATCGCCGCCACGGCTCAGAACGTGCGCGACTACTGGACGTTGCACGGTCGCCCGGACAAGCTGGTGATGAGTTTCCACGGCGTACCGCGCTACACGCTGGACAAGGGCGATCCCTACCATTGCGAATGCCACAAGAGCGGGCGCCTGATTGCCGAGGCATTGGGCTTGACCAGTGAGCAATACACCGTCAGCTTCCAATCGCGCTTTGGCAAGGCCGAGTGGATCAAGCCTTACACTACCGCCACACTCAAGGAATTGGGGCAACAGAAGACCGGGCGCGTGGACATAATCTGCCCCGGCTTTGTGGCGGACTGTCTGGAAACGCTGGAAGAAATTGCACTCGAAGGCAAGGAAGATTTTCAGCACGCGGGTGGCGGTGAATACCACTATATTCCCTGCATCAACGAGCGTAACGACTGGATACATGCGCTGACCGATCTGGTGCTGGATAATCTGCACGGCTGGTTGATGACTCCCAACGCAGCAGAACTGGAACAAAGCAGACTGCGCGCGCTGGCGGCGGGAGCGCAGGAATAGCATACCGGCGTTAAGCGTGAAATTCGTGCCTCACTCCAACGGGCATGGCGGCAACCCCACCATTGAAACTGAAGGCCGGAAAGACAAACCCCCGCACAAGGCGGGGGTTTGCCGGGTAGTTGCGAAAGCTTGCTGCAATTACATCATGCCGCCCATGCCACCCATTCCGCCCATGTCGCCACCGCCGCCCATACCACCTGCAGGCTTATCTTCCGGCATCTCCGCTACCATGCATGCTGTGGTGAGCATCAGGCCTGCGATGGAGGCCGCATTTTGCAATGCGACGCGCGTCACCTTGGTTGGATCAACCACGCCCATCGCCAGCATGTCGCCATATTCGCTGCTGGCAGCGTTATAGCCAAAGTTGTTGCTCTTGTCTTCCAGCACCTTGTTAACCACCACAGATGGCTCGTCACCCGCATTTGCCACGATGGCGCGCATCGGAGATTCCAGAGCGCGCAACACGATGGTAATCCCCGCGTCCTGGTCATGATTGTCGCCCTTCAGGCCTGCTATTGCGACCCTGGCGCGCAGCAGCGCCACACCGCCGCCGGGAACGATGCCTTCTTCCCAGGCAGCACGGGTAGCATGCAGTGCGTCTTCGATGCGCGCTTTCTTTTCTTTCATTTCCACTTCGGTTGCCGCGCCGACTTTAATCACTGCCACGCCGCCAGCCAGTTTGGCTTTACGCTCTTGCAGTTTTTCCTTGTCATAGTCGCTGGTGGCTTCCTCACTCTGCTTGCTGATCTGGTTAATACGACCCTTGATCGCGTCTTCCTTGCCCGCGCCGTCAATGATGATGGTGTCTTCCTTGCCCACTTCGATGCGCTTGGCCTGGCCCAGATCGGCCAGCGTGGCCTTCTCCAGTGACAGACCTACTTCTTCGGCGATCACGGTGCCGCCGGTGAGGATGGCGATGTCTTCCAGCATGGCCTTGCGGCGGTCACCGAAGCCCGGAGCCTTGACGGCGACGGTCTTCAAAATGCCGCGAATGTTGTTCACCACCAGTGTGGCCAGCGCTTCACCGTCCACGTCCTCGGCGATGATCAGCAGCGGACGGCCGGATTTGGCGATTTGTTCCAGCACGGGCAGCAGGTCGCGAATGTTGGAAACTTTCTTGTCGTGCAGCAGGATGAAGGGGTTTTCCATTACCGCATTTTGCTTGTCGGGATTGTTGATGAAGTAGGGCGACAAGTAACCGCGGTCAAACTGCATACCCTCGACCACTTCGAGTTCGCTGTCGAGGGACTTGCCGTCTTCAACGGTGATGACGCCTTCCTTGCCGACCTTGTCCATCGCGTCGGCAATGATTTTGCCGATGTTGGCATCAGAGTTGGCGGAAATCGATCCCACCTGGGCGATTTCCTTGCTGGTGGTGCAAGGCTTGGAAAGATTTTTCAGCTCTTCGACTGCAGCGATGACAGCTTTGTCGATGCCGCGTTTCAAGTCCATCGGGTTCATGCCGGCGGCAACGAACTTCATGCCTTCCTGCACGATGGATTGCGCCAGCACGGTCGCGGTAGTGGTGCCGTCACCGGCCACATCAGAGGTCTTGGAAGCGACTTCCTTTACCATCTGTGCGCCCATGTTTTCGAACTTGTCCTTCAGTTCGATTTCCTTGGCGACGGACACGCCGTCCTTGGTGATGGTGGGTGCGCCGTAGGAACGATCCAGCACTACATTGCGGCCTTTCGGACCGAGGGTAACCTTGACCGCATCGGCCAGAATGTTGACACCGGCAACCATTCTGCTGCGTGCGGCATCGTGAAATTTAACTTCTTTTGCAGCCATGTTTTTATCTCCTAAAATTGTTTGGTTCCGTCATTGGTGGAACTACTAGCCATTCGACTAACCGAGCAACAAACGCTCGCTAAGTCGCTGGTTATCCGGGCTTGACCCGGAATCCAGCGTTTTTATTAACTGGGTTCCCGCTTTCGCGGGAATGACAATCTGGAATTTAGGCTTCGACTACGCCAATGATATCGTCTTCGCGCATGGTCATATATTCTTGACCATCCATCTTGAATGTCTGACCCGCATATTTGCCAAACAATACCTTATCGCCGACTTTCACATTCATTGGGCGCAACTTGCCGTCATCACCGACTTTGCCGTTGCCCACAGCAATGATTTCGCCTTGATCGGGCTTTTCGGTAGCAGCATCAGGGATCACAATTCCGGAAGCGGTTTTACGCTCCTCTTCCAAGCGCTTGACAATAACGCGGTCGTGCAAGGGACGAACTTTCATATTTTATCCTCCGAATAAACAATTGGTTAAGTTAAAGCGGCGCTGCTGGTTAGCACTCGCCGTTAACGAGTGCTAATAATAAGGGCTGAGTATGCGGATTGCAAGAGTACGGAAAAAATTTAGTGTCGTTTGCCAAGCCTATTGACTGTGAAAGTGGGGCGAGTTTTATTCTGTAATGTCCCCCAGTGTCCCGTGAAACGGAAAAGAAAACGGCCTGCATTCCTGCAAGCCGCTTGTTTGTTGGTAGGTCGTGGCAGATTCGAACTGCCGACCAACGGATTAAAAGTCCGCTGCTCTACCGGCTGAGCTAACGACCCATATCCCTAAAGGGCATCTCTAAAAAATGTCATTCCCATGCTGCGTGTGTTGCTGGGGCTTCAGCCCCTTACAACCACGGCGCACCCCTTACGGGTGAAAGCGGGAATCCAGCTTGTTGATTTGACTGGGCTCCCGCCTTCGCGGAAGCTTTTTAGAGGTACCCAAAATTGGGAAGCGCGCATTATATCGGCAATATTCGATTTAAGAAACCTCAGAATGCGCTCTACACACATTGCCAATGCTTGATAAGCATATTTTTCAAGGCATTTTGTAAGATCATTTGGCCGGTGATAGATTAAAACGGTCATTGGTGAAAGCTTTCCATAACCTCATCCTCATGAGCAACATTCGTGCGAATTTGTTCGCACAAAGCCCATAGTTAACGCGAATATCAGAGGGCACAATAACCTCAGCGAGGTAAATTAGCACCGATAAAACTCCAACTGCTTTTTCTGGGATAAAATACATCGCGACCTCAATCGGGCGTCACTTAAATCAATGCTGCAAGTTTGCAGGCAGCTGGGTGGTTCCTAACCAAGACACATGACACATTATTCTCCACTGATTGCGGCTTTGGTTACCTTGCTGATAACAACCTTTTTATTATTTAGCAAGATCGGTAATAAGATTCAGGATGTCCCCAACGAACGCTCGTTGCATGTCGCACCAATCCCGCGTATCGGCGGGGTGGGATTAATGGCGGGCATTCTGTTTGCCTGGGCTTTGATGCTGATGTCGCTGGCCTGGTGGGTGGTGCTGCCCTTGCTGGCATTGTTTGCTGTCTCCCTGCTCGATGATATGCGTGGCTTGCCGGTGCGCTTGCGCCTGCTGGCACACGTCGTTGCCGCCTCCGTTCTGGTGTTTGGCTCCGGCATGGCTGCGCAGCATATAGTGCAGGCCTTGGCCGTGGTGCTGTGCGTGGTTTGGATGACCAACCTTTACAATTTCATGGATGGTTCGGACGGTTTGGCCGGAGGAATGGCATTCTTCGGCTTCACCATGTACGGTGTAGCGGCACTGATGCATGGTGTTGAAACACAAGCCATGTTGAATTTTTCCATCGCTGCCGCAGCGCTCGGATTTCTGTATTACAACTTCTATCCGGCCAAGGTGTTCATGGGGGATGCTGGCTCCATTCCGCTGGGCTTCCTGGCTGCTGCAATGGGGTTGTGGGGATGGCAGCAAGGGTGCTGGCCCGCCTGGTTTCCGCTGTTGGTGTTTTCACCATTCGTGGTAGATGCCACGATAACCTTGTTGAAGCGCGTGCGACGCGGTGAGAAGCTTTCGCAGGCACATCGCAGCCATTATTACCAAAGACTGGTGCAAACGGGCTGGGGGCACCGGAATACGGCGATTGCCGAATATGCGCTGATGCTCTTCGCAGGTGTTTCCGCGTTGTGTGGAATCAGGCTGAATATGGCTGGCCAATGGAACTTGCTGGCCTGGTGGGTGGTTATTTATGTCGGTTTGGCGATGTGGGTTGATCGCCGCTGGCGGAAGCATGAAGCTGCAAAGGAAATCATTCGGGATGCTTAAATTTCAGCCACGTACTGCGCTGGCCATTTTGCATGATGCGCTTGCTGCCGCATTGGCCTGGATCCTTGCATACCTGCTGCGTTTCAATTTTGAATTGCCTGCATACTATGCCGCTGAGTTGCGGCTGACCCTGGTTTTGGTTGTCCCGTTGCAGCTTATTATTTTCTGGCAATTTAACCTGTATCGCGGCATCTGGCGCTACGCCAGCACCACTGATCTGCGCCGCATCTTCCTGGCCGTCATGCTGTCTGCGGCCGTTATCCCGCTGATGTTCTGGATGTTGCGCCTGGGTTTGGTAGTGCCGCGCTCGGTGCTGATCATCAATCCGTTGCTGCTGATCCTGATGATGGGCGGGAGCCGCTTCATCTATAGGCTGTGGAAAGAACAGGCGCTGTACGGCAACATCAAGTTGCACGGTGAACCGGTTCTGGTTTTGGGTGGAGGTGATGCGGCGGCGAGCTTGGCAAAGGATATGGCCAAGAGCAGCGACTGGCGGCTGGTCGGCTTTCTAGATGACGACACCGGCAAACATGGGCTCACGCTGCACGGCATCAAGGTGCTGGGCGCGCTCGGCGAATTGCCGAAATGGGCAGAGCGGCTGAATGTGACGCAAGCCATCATCGCCATGCCGTCCGGCTCGCACCAGGTGCGCAGGCGCGCAATCGAAATTTGCAACCAGGCTGGAATCAAGGTGCTGACGGTGCCCTCGTTCGATGACCTGCTGAGCGGGCGTGTGGCCATCTCGCAATTGCGCGCCGTGGAGCTGGATGATCTGCTGGGGCGCGATCCGGTAACGCTGGATGCTGCCGGACTGCATGAACTGCTTACTGGCAAAGCCGTACTGGTGACCGGTGCGGGGGGTTCCATCGGTTCCGAATTGTGCCGCCAGATTGCCCGCTTCAAACCGGCTACGCTCATGCTGTTCGAACAAAGCGAATTCGCGCTGTACACCATCGAACAGGAGTTGCGCTCGACCCAACCCGATCTGGTTTGCAAATTCCTGATCGGCGACGTGCGCGATACATCGCGGCTGGATGAGGTGATGAACAAATATCGCCCAGCAGTCGTTTTTCATGCGGCCGCCTACAAGCATGTGCCGCTGATGGAGCGGCACAATGCCTGGCAGGCAGTACGCAATAATGTGCTGGGAACCTGGTGCGTGGCACAAGCGGCTCAGCGGCATGGCGTGGCCAAATTCGTGCTGATTTCGACAGACAAGGCAGTGAACCCGACCAATGTGATGGGCGCCAGCAAGCGCCTCGCCGAAATGGTGTGCCAGGGTTTGCAACAGACAAGCGGCACGCGCTTTGTCATGGTGCGCTTCGGCAATGTGTTGGGCAGCACCGGCAGCGTGATCCCGAAATTCCGCGAGCAGATTGCCAAGGGCGGGCCGATCACCGTGACCCATCCGGACATCACACGTTATTTCATGTCCATCCCGGAAGCCGCGCAACTGGTATTGCAGGCCGGACTGATGGGCAAGGGCGGGGAAATTTTTGTGCTGGATATGGGCGAGCCGGTAATGATTGTGGATTTGGCGAAAGACCTTATTCATCTTTCCGGGCTGACCGAAGACGATATCCGGATTGAATTCACCGGCCTGCGCCCGGGCGAAAAACTTTATGAGGAACTGCTTGCCGACTGCGAGCACACGTTGCCTACGCCGCACCCCAAGCTGCGTATTGCGCAGGCGCGTGAGGTGGATGCAGCATGGCTGGAAAGTTTGCTGGCCTGGGTTGGTGCGCGCGCCACGCAGGATGATGCGGAGGTAAAACGGGCCTTGGTGCAATGGGTGCCTGAATATGTGCCAGACAAAACAAAATAATTGTAATCACCGGATTGTCCGGCAAGATATGGGTTACAAGTGATACCTCAAACTGAAAATAATGCCGCTGGGCTATCCGTAATCATCATCACCAAAAACGAGGCGCTCAATATCCGCGCCTGCCTTGAGTCTGCGATGTGGGCGGACGAAATAATTGTGGTGGACTCCGGCAGCACGGACGATACGGTGAGCATCTGTAAGGGCATGGGCGCACAGGTGTATGTGCATCCGGACTGGCCAGGCTTTGGGCCGCAGAAAAATCGCGCTTTGAGTTATGCGACCAAGAACTGGGTATTTTCCATAGACGCTGACGAGCGTATCACACCACAACTGCGATCCGAGATTGAACAGGCGATTTGCGAGCCAAAAGCAGACGGCTATTACTGCCCGCGCCTTTCGCAGTTCTGCGGCAAATTCGTCCGCTACTCCAACTGGTATCCGGATTATGTACTGCGCCTGTTTAAGCGAGAAATTGGCAGATTCTCGGATTGCCTGGTGCATGAAAGCCTGGTGCTGCAAGGCCAAACGGCCAAAATGAAAAGCCCGCTACTGCATTACAGCTACCTCACGGCAGATGATGTAGAACGCAAGGTGGAACACTACTCCACCGCGGCCGCACAGCAGATGTTCCAATCCGGAAGGCGATCCAATAAACTGGTTGCTGTCTTGCGCGGAGGGTGGGCGTTTATGCGGACTTATATCTTGCGGCTGGGAATATTGGATGGCACTACCGGATGGAACATCGCACGCATGAACGCGCGCACTACCTACCTGAAATACCGCAAGCTCGAACTGCTTGTTGCCTCAAATAAAAAGCAGGGTGGAATCTGATTCGTTGTCTCACCTGAAATGGTGAGTCAAATTGTGCTATTTCATGGTTCGCCCGTTTGTGAGTTGAAGCGGATTTCACTCAGATTTTTGATGAGGCAACTGGGTGCGATTCAAACTGAGGTTGTCATTCAAGCTGCCTTTCTGTCCTGATTCCAATAGTCGCCCCATTGTCCGTTTGCCCGATTCAGACGCAGGGCCAGCATGTGATCGGCGTTTGCAGCGCACCACCACGATCCCGGAAGTTTGAGCCGTTTCTGCACGATGTAGCGATGCGCACTTTCGATTTCACCCGAGCCAATCGGCAAGTCGTTGGCCAATGCGCCAGGGTAGTTGAGCTGATCTTTGCGGCGGCTCAAATAGCGGTGGCAAGACCGTACTGCCGCCTCGCTATCAGATACCTCATCTGCCTCAAGGTGCGCCCGCAGTGACTCAAAGACTTCGGCACAATTCCCGGCTTTGAGGCGTTCTTTCTGTTGATCGAACCAAGCCTTGGCCGCTTCTGCGCCCGCGTGGATCGCCGCTGCGGCAGCGCTCAGGTAGTCGCAGACATGGTAGAAATCAACCAAATAACTGCCTTGACTGCCAAAGCGCTCATCCACTTGCAGCGCAATCCATTCGGCGCCATCTCCGACGGCATGAACCCGACTCTCCTTTCCAAAGCCTGCGGATATGGCGCAGCCAAAGAGCTGCCTCCCCGCCTCCGCGACATCGCCTTGCAACGTTCCTCCATAGCTCAGCGTTTTACTGCCCGCCACATGCGCCAGGCAAAGCTTGGCTTCTTTCCACTGCAATTTCTTGCCTTTGCGACGGTCTTTTTGCGCGGCATCCGCTTCGACAATCGGCACCATGCCGCCATCCATTTCAACGACCACCGTCTCACGACCTTCTTCGCTCGGCCAGCTCTCGCCAATCGGTGTCGTTGCGTAGATTTTTTGCGCGTGCGATTCGGTCACTCGCCGTATCGTGCTCTCCGCAAGGATGATCCCGTAATGCTCAACGAGTTTATCCTCGACTTGGGCGAAGGCAACATCGGCTCCGAAGTCTGCCACAACCCGTTGCAATGGCCTCGAACACCCGCGATGACGCACTTTGGCTCGACTCACAAAAGGGCGAATATGTTTGTTTCCATGGCGATACTGAATCTCTTCTACGCTTATTTCGCCAAATGTGCTGTGCCACTGGAGTTTTTTTTACCCCCTCGCCATATCCCGCTCTCTTGCCCGACAATTTCTGCGGCCTTGGCTGCTTGACCGTTCGCCCATGCTTGCAACGACTCTTGACCCATCCGCCTCATCTCTTCAATAAGCTGCATCTCCGCCGCGTCTGCCTCTTGCAGATTTCCCATCTCGTCATCGACAACCAGTAACATAGATTCAACGCGGCTCCGTAAACCAGGATGCCCGTTCAGGCGATTCAGCAAGGCTTCGTCACTCATCCTCATGAAATTCTCCTCTCATCAAAACAGTGGGTAAGGTGGTTAGATTACTCCACCTCAGTTTGAATCGCACCCGAGGCAACTCGCTCCCTTGACACCCCAACACCCATCACATAAAGTTCACGGCTCTTGCGCAACCGCCGGAACAGAATCGCGCCGCAATGTACGGCGCGGTCACGGCGGATAATCAGCATAGGAGGCTGGCGCATTTCCTTCACTTGAGTTCCCTCTCCCATCGGGAGGGTTACGCAAAGCATTGGCGCAGCCATGTCCTGATTTTTGGCAGTCATTGGCTGTGACATATCAGCAACCAGCCACTACAGAAGGCACAGAAACGGCCAGCAAACTTGACGAAGTTGTCCGTATTTTAGCGATTTATCAAACTGATTTTGAACGCAGACGAGAACTTGTTTTGCTGGGCATCAAGGAGAGTGTTATCAGCCAACTGCTAAAAGTAAACCTCAAAGACTTTCGCAATTTAAGCATCAAGGCATTAAGGAACATCCTGCCATTTCTGGAAGAAGGCGATACTTTCGACAAAGCTTGTGGAAAGGCACACTACAACCATAGTCAGCGCCCCGCCCAACAACGAAAAACAACACTTGATCCATTTGAGACTTACCAATTTGAACGTTGGCGCAGCAGAAACGACGGTGGCAAAGCGCTAATGACCAAAGAGGAAACGCGCTACAAAGACCTCAACAATCCAACAGTAGCACGCGCATTGAATCAGGCACGACGAGTATTGAATGCCTTGGTTGAAGAATATGGATCACCAGCCTATATCAACGTGGAGTTAGCGCGGGATTTATCACGCTCAAAACGGCTAAGAGACAAGGTTAAGAAGGAGCAGGAAGGAAGGCGCGAAGACAACGAAAATGCGGATAAAGCACTCAAGGAAATATTCAAAAATACGTTTGGCATAAACGACCCAACAGGCGAACAACTCCTGAAATACAAGCTCTACAAGGAGCAAGAATGCCAATGCGCCTACCCTCTGCGCTGTTATGCATGGGGCGTGTCAATACGCCGGTATGTTATCCTTCATCTTGGTTGATTTCGCATATTTCCCGATGAAGTTTTTTTTGCTCGCCTTGCTTTTGATCCCCTCTATTGCGTTGGCGGATCATGCTGCAAAAGTGTCCACACTATACCTTGTAGAGTGGACACCTCCAGACACATACCAAGAAAAGATTGAAGCGAATGCTCAGGCCGAGGAGCAAGCTCAGGCAAAAGCAGATGAACAAACCAATCCGAATGCCGAAGAAGCAAAAGACAAAGCCGCAGTTCCGCTGAATGCTGATGCGCATACAAGCCCGGCGGTGGTTGATGTGGGCGCAAACACCGAATTACAGTCCGGACTCGATTTTTACCTGAATGGAAACTACCTTTCCGCGTTAAAGGCACTTACTCCACTTGCAGACCAGGGTGTTGCGGCCGCACAGCTTCGCCTTGGCGTAATGAATGAGTTTGGTCAGGGCGTTCCACAGAACTACAGGAAAGCTGTGGCGTGGTATCGCAAGGCGGCCGAACAGGAGAATGCAGTGGCGCAATATCGTCTTGGCGAGAAGTACGACCTTGGGCTAGGCATTCCGCAAAACAAGAAAATAGCTTATGACTGGTATAGCAAGTCAGCCGCCCAAGGTTATGCGGAGGCGCTGACCAAAGTAAATGCCGAAGAAGACGCCCGCGCGGCAAAGCAAGCGAAGGCCGAGGCCAAAGCCCAAGCCAAGGCAGATTCGGAAGCCAAAGCGGCGGAACAAGCCAGACTAAAAGCTGAGGCCAAAGCAAAAGCCGAAGAAGATACGCGGGCGGCAAGGCAAGCCAAGGCCGAAGCCAGAGCTCAGGCCAAAGCGGAAGCGGCTGCCAAAGCGGCGGAACAAGCCAGGCTGTTGGCCGAGGCCAAGGCGAAAGCCGATGAAGACGCTCGTGCGGCAAAGCAAGCGAAGGCCGAAACCAGAGCTCAGGCCAAGGCGGAAGCGGCTGCCAAAGCGGCGGAACATGCCAGATTAAAAGCTGAGGCCAAGGCAAAAGCTGAAGAAGTTGCGCGGGCGGCAAGGCAAGCGAAGGCCGAATCCCAGGCCCAGGCCCAGGCTCAGGCTGAAGCGCAAGCCAAGGCGGCTGAAAAAACCAGGTTGTTGGCCGAGGCCAAGGTGAAAACCGAGGAGGACGCGCGCGCTGCCCGGCAAGCGAAGGCCGAAGCCAGAGCCCAGGCAAAGGCGGATGCGGATGCCAATGTGGCGGAACAAGCCAGACTAAAAGCTGAGGCCAAGACAAAAGCCGAGGAAGACGCACACGCTGCCCGGCAAGCGAAGGCCGAAGCCAGAGCCCAGGCAAAGGCGGATGCGGATGCCAAGGCGGCTGAACAAGCCAAATTAAAAGCTGAGGCCAAAGCGAAAACCGAAGAAGTAACGCGAGCAGCCAAAGCCTCGGGCAATCTTGGCGCAGGCGGTGGCACAGTAGGCGCACCCCCTGCAAGCGATGCGGATTTTCTCGCCGCGCGCGATGCATTTCGCGTCGGAGATGCCGCTCGTCTTGACCGCATCGCCACGCGCTTCAAAAATTCCCCACTGGAACCCTACATCGCCTATTACCAGTTGCGCATGCGCCTGGACACGGCTGATGCCGCCACCATTCGGGCATTTCTTGCGCGCCCCGATGAAACACCGATGATTGACCGCATGCGAACTGAATGGCTGAAGCTGCTCGGAAAAAAACAGCAATGGGACGATTTCGATGCGGAGTATCCCCATCTGTTAAACGATGATATGGAACTGGCATGTTATGCGCTGCAGGCGCGGCGGCGCTACCAGGAAGACATGGTGCTGCACGAAGCCCGCAACCTTTGGATGTCCAGCGGCAAGGAATTCCCGGATAGTTGTAACCCTGTATTCAATGCAGCGCTCGCCGCCAGGATCATAAAAGAGGCCGATGTATGGTTGCGCGTGCGCCTGGCGCTTGAGGCTGGCAACGTGTCGCTGGCCCGCCAGTTGTCCGCAAAACTGCCCGCGCAACGCGCGTTTCCTTCAGGCGCACTTTCCAGAGTGGCAACCAATCCGGAGCAGTATCTCAACAAGACGAAACTGGAAAACGCCTCACAAGCACAGCGCATGGTGGCGCTGTTTGCGCTGCAGCGCCTTGCCAAGCAATTGCCGCAATTGGCCTATGCGCGTTGGGGGAAAATTGCCCCCTATTTCAACGCAGACGAACAGCATTATTTTTATGCCTGGCTAGGCTATGAGGCGGCACGCTCGCTGGATGCACGCGCGCTTGAGTGGTTCAGGGCGGCGGGCGATGCGCCGCTCACGGAACAACAACTGGCTTGGCGTACCCGTGCCGCTTTGCGCGCGCAGGACTGGCAGGAGGTGTTGGCTAGCGTGGGCAGAATGCCGCCGCACCAGCAGAGCGAAGGTGCATGGCGTTACTGGCGGGCGCGGGCGCTGAAGGCGATGGGACAAACCGGCGAGGCGGAAAAAATATTTTTTGCGTTAGGCAGTGAATACAACTATTACGGGCAGCTTGCATCCGAGGAAATCTCTGTGGCATCTGCACCAAGCATATTGGCGTACGGTTATCAGCCCAGCAGTGACGAATTGAGCGCCATGTATGCGCACCCCGCCATTCAGCGCACGCTGGCGTTGTATCGCATGGATTTGCGCACCGACGCATCCAATGAATGGGCGTGGGCCGTGCGTAACTTCGATGACAAGCAATTGTTGGTTGCATCGGAAATAGCCCGTCGCAACGAAATGTACGACCGCGCAATCAACGCCGCCAACCGCACCGTGCAGTTGCACGATTTCAGCCTGCGCTACCTGGCACCCTACCGGGATTCTTTGCGCGGGCATATCAACCAGTATGGCCTGGAAGAAGCCTGGGTGTATGGGCTAATGCGCCAGGAAAGCCGTTTCGTGGCAATGGCAAAATCAAATGTCGGGGCATCCGGGTTAATGCAGATCATGCCTGCGACCGCGCGTTGGGTGGCACACAAGATGGGCATGAAAAATTACCGTAAGCCGCTGGTGCGCCAACTGGAAACCAATCTTTCCTTGGGTACTTATTACATGAAGACCGTGCTGGCGTGGTTCGACAATAACCCGGTGCTCGCCGCCGCCGCCTACAACGCCGGCCCTTCGCGCGCGCGCCAATGGCGGGGCGACACATCGCTGGAAGGCGCAATTTATGCCGAGACCATCCCTTTTGACGAGACGCGTGATTACGTCAAAAAAGTAATGAGCAACACCGTGTATTACGCCCAACTGTTCGGCCAGCCACAACGCTCCCTCAAGCAGCGAATGAGTGTGATTGAAGGAAAAAACCCCGCCAACCAGAAACCAATTCCCGGAGAGAAATAGCGCGGTGAATAATAATGGCCTGAAAATTTTTTGTGTGGGCGGCGCCGTGCGCGACCAGCTACTTGGCCTGCCGGTGCAGGATCACGATTGGGTGGTGGTGGGCGGCACAGCGGAAGACATGGTGGAGCGCGGTTTCCAGCCTGTTGGCAAGGATTTCCCGGTGTTCCTGCATCCCGTGACGCATGAGGAATATGCACTGGCGCGCACCGAGCGCAAAACTGCGCCTGGCTACAAAGGTTTCGTCATCCATGCCGCGCCAGACGTGACGCTGGAGCAGGATCTGCTGCGTCGAGATTTTACCGTTAACGCCATCGCACAGGATGCAGACGGCAACTTGATTGACCCCTACGACGGCATTGCCGATCTGCATGCTGGCATCCTGCGCCATGTCAGCCCGGCGTTCGGCGAAGACCCGGTGCGCATTCTGCGCGCGGCGCGTTTTGTCGCGCGCTTCGGTTTTTCCATCGCGCCGGAGACCCTGGCGCTGATGCGCGGCATGGTGGGCAACGGCGAAGTGGATGCGCTGGTGGCGGAGCGCGTGTGGCAGGAATTGGCGCGCGGCTTGATGGAAAAGGCACCATCGCATTTTTTTAACACGCTGCGCGAGTGCGGTGCGCTGGCGAGAATCCTGCCGGAAGTGGATGCGCTGTTCGGCGTGCCGCAACCGCCGCATTACCACCCGGAAATTGATTGCGGCATACACACTCTGCTGGTGCTGGACGATGCGGCACGCCATGATTACGCGCTGGAAGCGCGTTTCGCCACGCTCACGCACGACCTGGGTAAGGGTAATACGCCGAAAGATATTTTGCCGCACCACATTGGCCATGAGGCGCGCGGCGTGGAGCTATTGCATGCGCTGTGCGAACGACTGCGCATACCGGGCGATTGCCGCGACCTGGCTTTATTGGCTGCGCGCTATCATGGCGATGTGCATCGCGCCCGCGAACTGCGCCCCGATACCATCGTGCGATTATTCCAAGCCTGCGATGCGTGGCGCAAGCCGCAGCGTTTTGTGCAACTGTTGCAGGTGTGCGCCTCCGATGCACGCGGACGCACCGGCCACGAAAGCGACGCTTATCCGCAGGCGGATTATCTGCTGCGCGCCCTGCATGCGGCACAGGCGGTGAATGCCGGGGAAGTTGCGCAACAGTGCGCGGATATAAACCTGATCGCCAAAAAAATTCTTGCGGCGCGCATTGTAGCGGTAGCAGCAGCCATCAAGGGTTAATAGCGGCGCGCCAAACTTGCAGTTTTTCTGCATAGCGCAATCCGGCATGGGCCGGGCTGGTCGAAGGCAGCCGGAGAAACTTGAGCGGCGGTAACGCTTGTTTGCCCAGCACAAATTTATTGAAGCATTGCTCTGCCTTGCTGCCATTGAAGAATACCTGCGTGACATGCGGATGCCGTGCGAGGAATGATGCGAAGTCATTCGCAGATTCTTTCCTGATATGGGAATCCAAGCTGGTTTTGCGCTCGCAGGTGGCAATCACATCCCATAATGCGATGCCGGAAGATTTCAGCACACAAAACCTTTCCTCATAGGAGAGATTGGGATACGCGCCAACCAGTTCGCCCATGATTTTCCAGAAAGCGTTTTTCGGATGTGCGTAATACTGGTTCTGCTCCAACGATTTCTTTCCGGGCATGCTGCCCAGGATCAACACTCTTGCATCAACGTTGCTTACCGGCGCAAAACTGTGAATGTGCGACATACTCTTTTTCCTGCGTTGAATAGAAGGTAAATTCTCGACATGAACATCGTTCTGCAATCCACCCTGACCTGCCCCTTGTGCGGTTTTGTCAAGACCGAAACCATGCCCACCGATGCCTGTCAGTGGTTCTATAAGTGTGATGTGTGCCACGCGATACTGAAACCAAAGCCAGGCGACTGTTGCGTGTTTTGCTCCTACGGCGATGTGCCCTGCCCGCCGATCCAGCAGAAGGGGCGCGGCGGGTGCTGTGCCTGATCCAACCCGCTTCAGGGTCGGTGAGCTAAATGCGATTACAGCAGACGCGACAAGTCGCCGCGCGTAAAACCGAGCAACGGCTGTTCGACGCCTTTGCCCAGCGCCATAACCTTGAACAGTTCCCCCATTTCCGCCGGGCTGGTGAGCTTTTGCAGTTGCGTGGAAAGCGGCAGATAGTCGTGCAGGTTTTCCGGTGAAGCGTTCGCGACCAAATCGGTGATGCCACAGTTGATCAGGAAGTGCGCCTGCGAGGTGTAGCCGAGCAGGTGCGCGCCGCTGTCTATGGCGGTTTCGGCGATGGCAGTGAAATCCACATGCGCGGTGATGTCCTGCAAACCGGGCAGGAAGAATGGATCGTCATGCGAATGGTGGCGGTAGTGGCACATCAGCGTTCCCTGCGATCGGTGTGGATGGTAATACTCGCCCGCACCGAAACCGTAATCAATAAACAGCAGAACGCCTTGACGCAAGTGCTCGCACAGGCTGCCGACCAAGCCACGTGCGGCAAGCGAGATTTCGCTCAGATAGTCGTCCGGTACGCTGATCTGCTGCACCGCTTGCAGCAGCGCCGGATTCGTTGGTGTACGTTCCTCCCATATAAAATTGCCATCCCTCACCGCTACGCCACGCTCAAATAAAACTTGTCCCCTCTCCCTGGGGGAAAGGGTGCTCTCTTGGAAGAAAGTATCTTCCACGTGCTTTCCCTCTCCCCCGGCCCCTCTCCCCGAGGGAGATGGGAGAGGTTCGGCAGCACGCCAATGCACCAGGTGCACCGGCAGCGCGTCCAGCACCTCGTTTGCAATGAGTGCTCCAGAAATGTTTTCCGGCAGCGCATCCAGCCAATGCACCCGTGCAGCCAAATGCGGCAAACTCTCTTGCAGCAACGCTTGCTGGCGTTCGCGCAGGTCAGCGCTCACTTCGAGTATGGCATAGCTCTCCGGCAAGCAGCCAGATTGTTCCAGTTCGCCCAATATATCTACTGCCAGCTTGCCGCTGCCCGCGCCGATTTCGATAATATGCGGTACGCTGTGCGCCATCACCTCGGCCACTGGCCGCGCCAGCGTGCGGCCAAACAGTGGGGAGATTTCCGGCGCAGTGACGAAATCTCCCGCAGCGCCGAACTTGCGCGAACCCGCACTGTAATAGCCCAGCCCCGGTGCATACAGCGCCAGCTCCATGAAGCGCGAAAACGGAATCCAGCCGCCTTGTTCCGCAATATCCTGATGAATGAAATAACGCAGCCGGTCGCTGTGCTCTTGGGCTTCTGGGGTGGGGATGGTTGCTGACATGGTCAGGTATAATTCAACCTGGGAAATTCATTAACGCTTCCACCGCCATCCTAACCCTCCCCCTTAAGGGGGAGGGAACAGAAACCTTGGCATTGCTCTGGTTCCTTCCCCCTGTCAGGGGGAAGGGTAGGATGGGGGTGAGATGCATGAAACACATATTAATGTCCTGATGAATTATCTAAATTCAAATGAAGACGGAGTTTAGTGGGGAATGCGATGCAAGGCAAAGTCGTTTTGGTTACAGGAGGAGCGAAGCGTGTGGGTGCGGCGATATGCCGCCGACTACATGCGGCGGGCGCGGACATCGCGCTGCATTACCGCTCCTCCTTGCATGAGGCGCTGGCCTTGAAGGCTGAGTTGCAGGCCAGGCGCCCCGGCTCAGTGCTGAACGTGCAGGCCGACCTGCTCGACCCCGATGCGATTCTCCGGCTGGTGCGCGATACGCTGCAACACTTCGGGCGGCTGGATGCGCTGGTCAACAATGCCTCCAGTTTTTTTGCCACACCGCTGGGCGAGATAGATGAACAACACTGGAACGACCTGATCGGCGCCAACCTGAAAGCCCCGCTGTTGCTGGCCCAGGCGGCAGCCGACGAGTTGCGCCGCAACCACGGCGCCATCGTCAACATCGTGGACATCCATGCCGAACGCCCGATGCACGGCCACCTGCTGTACAGCGTGGCCAAGGCCGGCTTGACCGCGCTGACGCGCGCGCTGGCGCAGGAAATGGCGCCGCAGGTGCGCGTCAACGCCGTCGCTCCCGGCGTTATCATGTGGCCGGAAAGCGCGGAGTGGATGGACGAGGAGCAGCGGCGCAAAATCATCGCGCATACCCTGCTCAAGCGCGAAGGCGAACCGGACGATGTGGCGCGCACGGTGCAATTCTTGTTAAACGATGCTCCATATATCACCGGCCAGATCATCGCGGTGGATGGCGGAAGAAGCATCAATATCTGATCGTGAGCATGAGCGAAATTATTCAACCCATACACTTCGAGCGCCATTCCACCAACTTCAATCGCCTCAAGGGGCGGCTGGAACACCTGGTCGGCAAGGCCATCGCCGATTTCAACATGATCGAAGCGGGCGACACCGTCATGGTATGTTTGAGTGGCGGCAAGGATTCCTACACTCTGCTGGAAATTCTGCGCGCCCTGCAAAAGCGTGCACCGATAGACTTTCGCATCGTCGCCATGAATCTGGACCAGAAGCAGCCGGGCTTTCCGGAGCATATCCTGCCGGAATATTTTAAATCCATCGGCGTGGAATACCGCATCGAGGCGCAAGATACCTACTCCATCGTCAAAGAAAAAATACCCGAGGGGAAAACCACCTGTTCGCTGTGTTCGCGGCTGCGGCGCGGCATCATCTACCGCGTGGCGCAAGAGCTGGGCGCAAACAAGATCGCGCTGGGGCACCACCGCGACGACATGGTCGAGACGCTGTTCCTGAACATGTTCTTTGGCGGCAAGCTCAAGGCCATGCCGCCCAAGCTGGTCACCGACAAGGGCGGCCACATCGTTATCCGCCCGTTGGCCTACTGTGCCGAGAAAGACATCGCGCGTTTTGCGCGCGGCATGGAGTTTCCCATCATCCCCTGCAACCTGTGCGGCTCGCAGGAAAACATGCAGCGCAAGAACATCAAGAAAATGCTCGCCGCATGGGAACTTGAGTATCCGGGGCGCAGCCAGACTATCTTTACCGCGATGCAGAACGTCGCGCCCTCGCATCTGCTTGATGGTGGCCTGTTTGACTTCAAAAACATCAAGCTGGGCGACGTGGTGGCTGAGGGCGATGTGGCGTTTGATGAATAGGGCAGATTTGTAATTCCTTTTTTAGTTTAAAACAACCATAATCATGTAGGGCGCGTTCCACGCACCAACGACGATGGTGCGTGGAACGCGCCCTTTTAATTTTGAATGGAATAACTAAGGAAAGCGACCGATGCTCAAATCGTATCTGGCTATATCGGGTGTGCTTGCCGCCACGCTGCTGGTCGGTTGTGCAACGTTCCATAAGGCAGGGTATGAGCAGATTGTCACTGAACTCAGGCACGTTGAGAGTGTGCCGATTATCGTCAGTTATCAGGGTGGCGCGTTTTATCGCGTACAACTGAACAATACCCTGCCATACGCAATCAATTTGGTGTGGGATGAGAGTGCCTATGTCACTACCACAGGGGAGTCTGTCCGGATTCTTCACGTACAGAATAGAAACGACCTTCCCAAGAATCCGCCCGCGCAACAGGATTCTTCAATCATTTATCCCAATTCTCAATTTCAGGCCGACTTTACCGGGGAAGAGTAGCTTGATTGTGCGAGGAGAGGCTGCACGCCGCAGCCCAAGGTCGGCCTCAAGAATGCCAGGGTATTTATGGCGTTAAACATCAAAGGCAAGCGGGTCAGGTGGCAGGGTGAAATTGCTTTTGTTCCACCCAGGCAGCCTTGATGGTGCATGAGGCGATGAACGCCTCAGCACGGAGATTAATTTTAGTGCGGTATTTGCTTGCGTAACTTTTGAATAGCGTGCAACTGTGCCACCGCTTCGGCCAGCTCTGCCTGGGCCTGGGCATAGTCAATATCAGCGGTGCGATTTTTCATCGCCTCTTCAGCAGCACGTTTGGCTTCGAGTGCGCGCGCCTCATCCAGATCGGCGCCGCGGATGGCGGTGTCAGCCAGAACAGTGACGACGCTTGGCTGCACTTCCAGCATACCGCCTGAAACGTAAATCAGTTCTTCCTCGCTCTGATTCGGAATCTTGAGCCGCACTGAGCCTGGCTTGATACGGGTTAGCAACGGAGCATGGCGAGGATAAATTCCCAATTCGCCCATCTCACCCGGAACAACGACAACTTCAGCCAGCCCTGAAAACAGGGATTTCTCTGCGCTGACCACATCGACGTGAATAGTTAGTGCCATGTCTTTACCTTTATCGCAGCATTTGGCAATTATTTACAGGGTCTTGGCTTTCTCGACGGCTTCATCTATTCCACCGACCATATAGAACGCCTGTTCAGGCAAATGGTCGTAGTCGCCATTGACAATGCCCTTGAAGCCTTTGATGGTTTCCTTGAGCGTCACATATTTGCCGGGGCTGCCGGTGAACACTTCGGCCACGTGGAAAGGCTGCGACAAGAAACGCTGAATCTTGCGCGCGCGCGCCACGGCCAGCTTGTCTTCTGCCGCCAGTTCGTCCATGCCCAGAATCGCGATGATGTCTCGTAATTCCTTGTAGCGCTGCAAGGTCTGTTGCACACCACGCGCAACATTGTAATGTTCTTCGCCCACAACCAGCGGGTCAAGCTGGCGCGAAGTGGAGTCGAGCGGATCAACCGCAGGGTAAATACCCAGCGAGGCGATGTCGCGCGACAACACCACGGTGGAATCCAGGTGCAGAAAGGTGGTTGCGGGAGAAGGGTCGGTCAAATCGTCCGCTGGCACATACACGGCCTGGATTGAGGTGATCGAACCGGTTTTGGTCGAGGTGATACGCTCTTGCAAGCGACCCATTTCTTCCGCCAGTGTCGGTTGGTAGCCCACCGCTGAGGGCATGCGGCCCAGTAGCGCAGATACTTCGGTGCCGGCCAATGTGTAACGGTAAATGTTGTCTACGAAGAACAGGATGTCGCGGCCTTCGTCGCGGAATTTTTCTGCCATGGTCAGGCCGGACAACGCTACGCGCAGGCGGTTGCCGGGTGGTTCGTTCATCTGGCCGAACACCATCGCTACCTTATCCAGCACGTTGGAATCTTTCATTTCGTGGTAGAAATCGTTGCCCTCGCGGGTACGCTCGCCCACGCCGGCAAACACGGAAAGGCCGGCATGCTGTTTGGCAATGTTGTTGATGAGTTCCATCATGTTCACGGTCTTGCCCACACCGGCGCCGCCGAACAAGCCAACCTTGCCGCCCTTGGCGAACGGGCACACCAGGTCAATCACTTTGATGCCGGTTTCCAGCAGGTCAACCGAAGGAGACAGCTCGTCAAACTTGGGCGCTTTCTGGTGGATGGAGCGGCGTTCATCACACTTGACTTCGCCCGCATCATCAATCGGGCGACCCAACACGTCCATGATGCGACCCAAGGTGCCGTGACCGACCGGGACGGTAATCTGGTTGCCGCTGTTTAACACCACCATACCGCGGCGCAGACCATCGGACGAACCCATCGCAATGGTTCGCACCACCCCGTCGCCGACCTGTTGCTGTACTTCCAAAGTAAGGCCTTTTTCAGCAACGGATGTACCATCGTCCTGCACTAGCAGCGCATCGTAAACCTTGGGAATATGGTCGCGCGGAAATTCAACGTCAACCACCGCGCCGATACACTGAACTATTTTTCCTTGGCTCATTTTGATAATTTCCTGTCTATATTAATTCTTTATACCGCTGCCGCACCGCCAACAATTTCCGAGATTTCCTTGGTAATCGCGGCTTGGCGCGCCTTGTTGTAAACCAGCTTGAGCTCACCGATGACGCTCTTGGCGTTGTCGGAGGCAGCCTTCATGGCCACCATGCGGGCGCTTTGTTCGGATGCTTGGTTCTCGGTCACCGCGCTATACACCAGCGACTCTATGTAGCGCACCAGCAGTTCATCCACCACTTTCTTGGCATCGGGTTCGTAGATGTAGTCCCAAGTCGCGCCATTCGCCGGTTTAAGTCCTTCGCCGGAAAGCGGCAGCAATTGTTCTATCCTGGGCTCCTGCTTCATGGTGTTGATGAAGTGGTTGTAGCTGATGTAAATCGCATCAACCTCGCCGGAGATGTAAGCATCCAGCATGATCTTGACCGCACCAATAAGCTTTTCAATGTGCGGGGTGTCCCCCAACCCGATCAAGTGCGATCTTACCTTGACGCCTAAGCGGGACATGAAACCGAAACCCTTGTTACCGATCGGGCACACACTGATGCCTTTGCCCTCTTTTTCCCATTCTTTAAACCGGCCTACCACCGGGCGCAGGAGGTTGGTGTTGAGACCACCGCACAACCCCTTGTCGGAAGTAATGATGATCACGCCGATGTTCCTGATGGCTTCGCGCTTGATCAGAAAAGGGTGTTTATATTCCGGGTTGGCACGTGACAAATGCGCTGCAACCTGGCGTATTTTTTCCGCATAAGGACGGGAGGCTCGCATGCGTTCCTGCGCCTTGCGCATCTTGGATGCCGCCACCATTTCCATCGCACGCGTGATCTTGCGCGTATTTTCAACGCTCTTGATTTTGGTGCGTATTTCCTTGCTACCCGCCATTTTCTTGGCTCCGGCTTATACCAACCGCTTGGCAACCAAAATTTGGTTGCCGAGTGGAATGGCTAGTTGTTTTATCATAACCAATGACTTGCTGCGTTTTTTGCAGCTTAGTCAGATGGCTAGTTGCTCCATCAGTAAACTGCGGTAGATTTGAATTTCTCGATTGCTGCGGACAAAGCCTTTTCATTGTCAGAAGACAAATCCTTGCTTGACTCGATAGCTTCCAGCAAACTCTTGTGTTGTGATTTCACAAACGTATGCAACGCGGATTCAAATGCCAACACCTTGTTTACTGCCACGTCATCGAACGAACCCTTGTTTATCGCAAACAAGGTAACCGCCATTTCGGCGACCGACAGCGGCGCATATTGCGCCTGCTTCATCAATTCCATCACCAAGCGGCCGCGCTCCAGTTGCTTGCGGGTGGCCTCATCCAGGTCGGAAGCAAACTGTGCGAACGCAGCCAATTCACGGTATTGTGCCAATGCCAGACGTACACCGCCGCCCAACTTTTTGATCACCTTGGTTTGTGCTGCACCACCCACGCGGGATACAGAAATACCAGCGTTGATTGCTGGGCGTATACCGGCGTTGAACAAATCTGTTTCCAGAAAAATCTGACCGTCGGTAATCGAAATCACGTTAGTCGGCACGAAGGCCGACACGTCGCCGGCAGCCGTTTCAATCACCGGCAGCGCGGTCAATGAACCTGTTTTGCCTTTAACTTCGCCTTTGGTGAATTTTTCGACGTATTCTGAATTCACGCGTGCGGCACGCTCCAGCAGACGGGAGTGTAAGTAAAACACGTCTCCCGGGTAAGCTTCTCGACCCGGCGGGCGGCGCAGCAGCAGGGAGATTTGACGATATGCCCAGGCTTGCTTGGTCAAGTCATCATAAATGATCAATGCATCCTGGCCGCGGTCACGGTAATATTCACCCATGGTACAGCCGGCATAAGGCGCCAAAAACTGCATCGCCGCAGAGTCGGAGGCGGTTGCAGCGACCACAATGGTGAATTTCATCGCGCCGTGCTCTTCCAGCTTGCGTACTACGTTAGCGACAGTGGAGGCCTTTTGGCCAATCGCCACATAGATACAAGTCATGTTCTGACCCGCTTGATTGATAATGGTATCAACAGCCACGGCTGTTTTACCGGTCTGGCGGTCGCCAATAATCAACTCGCGTTGACCGCGGCCGATAGGCACCATGGAATCAATGGACTTCAGGCCAGTCTGCACTGGCTGCGTCACTGATTGGCGCTCGATTACACCAGGCGCAACCTTTTCGATTTTGTCTGTCAGCTTTGCATTGATCGGGCCCTTGCCGTCAATCGGCTGGCCGAGCGAGTTCACTACGCGACCGATCAGTTCAGGGCCGACAGGCACTTCCAGAATGCGGCCCGTACACTTGACCGTATCTCCCTCGGTAATGTGCTCATATTCTCCCAGCACCACCGCGCCCACGGAGTCACGCTCCAGATTGAGCGCCAAACCAAAAGTGTTGCCGGGAAACTCCAGCATTTCGCCTTGCATCACGTCGGACAGACCATGAACGCGCACGATACCGTCCGTCACGCTGACTACTGTACCTTCGGTGCGCGCCTGTGTTAGCGTTTCAAAATTCTCGATGCGGCTGCGTATCAAATTACTAATTTCAGAAGGGTTGAGCTTCATCTGTTTTCCTTATTTCGATAAATCTGTCATCAAGCCAGGGCGTTGGCCAGCTCGGAAAGTTGGGTACGTGCGGAACCGTCTATCACCTTATCTCCGGTGCGGATAATTATCCCGCCCAGCAATTTACGGTCAATTTCACAACTAAGCCTGACTTCTCGACCCATGCGATTTTTCATTGCCGTTGAAATTTTCTGCTTCTGCGTTTCATTCAAGTCAAAAGCGGAAATCACCACGACATCTACACTCTTTTCCGCCTCGGCGCGCATCACTTCGAACAGTGCTGTAATCTCGGGCAGCAAGGCCAAGCGTTGGTTTTCCACCAACAGTCTGATAAAGTTTTGACCCGTCTTACTTGCCTTGCCACCGCATAATGCCAGCATCAGATTTTCAAGCTGATTTCTGGCTACACGTGGGCTGGAAATGGCTGCACGAACCTCCGCGTTAACCGTTGCAACCGACAAAGATTGCAGCATGTCCGACCATGCCTTGAGATCGCCAAGTTTACGCGCCTCGTCAAATGCGGCCAGAGCGTATGGGCGTGCGACAGTGATAGCTTCAGACATAACGGTTATATTTCCGCAACCAGTTTTTCAAGCAGGTCGTTGTGCGCTTTGGCGTCGATTTCGCGACCCAAAATCTTGCCTGCACCAGCCAGCGCAACAGCGGAAACTTGTGTGCGCAAGTGCTCTCTGGCCCGAAATACTTCCTGGTCAATTTCAGCCTTGGCTGCCGCAATAATGCGGTCATGCTCTACCTTGGCTTGTAATTTGGCTTCTTCGACAATCTCAGTAGCACGCTTATCACCCTGCACAATGATCTCGGCAGTTTTTTCCTTGGCTTCGCGGATGAGCTCGGCAGAACGCTTGGCAGCCAATTCCAGATCGTGTTTGCCGCGTTCGGCTGCGGCCAAGCCATCCGCAATTTGCTTCCTGCGTGCTTCCAGCGCCGCTACGATGGGCGGCCACACAAACTTCATGCAAAACCATACGAACATAGCAAACATGATCGTCTGGCCGAGAAGGGTCGCATTAATATTCATGCATGAACCTTTACTTGTACTTAATTATTGAAAACAGCTCTCGTTCGGATTATTTAGGCAACCGCGAACAGGATGTACATGGCCAAACCAACCGCAATCATGGGCACCGCGTCAACCAGACCCATAACTATGAAAAACTGGGTGCGCAACATCGGGATCAGTTCAGGCTGGCGTGCTGCACCTTCCAAAAAACGGCCGCCAAGAATGCCTATGCCCACGGATGCGCCAAGCGCGCCCAAACCCATCATTATTGCACCAGCGATAAACAGCAATGCGTGTTCCATTGTTTACTCTCCTATTAAAAAATCAAATCAAAAATCAGTGATGTTCCTGATGCGCCATGTCCAGATAAACGATGGTCAACGTCATGAAAATGAAAGCCTGTAACGTAACAATCAGAATGTGGAAGATTGCCCATGGCAATGAAAGAGTCCACTGCACATAAAAGGGCAGCAAAGCGATCAGGATAAAAATCATTTCGCCCGCATACATATTGCCGAACAACCGCAACGACAAGGAAACCGGCTTGGCAATCAGGTTAACACCTTCGAGGAAGAGATTGACCGGCAAACCAAACTTGCCGAACGGCTGTAGCGTCAGCTCACCGACAAAGCCACCAACCCCTTTGATCTTGATACTGTAAAAAAGCACCAGAAAAAACACGCCGATGGCCATGCCTATCGTTGCGTTCGGATCGGTGGATGGAACCACTTTGAAGTGCCCGAGGCCCATGTGCTCGGCAACAAATGGGATATAGTCAACGGGAATTAAATCCATCAGATTCATCATGAAAATCCAGATGAAAATGGTCAGCGCCAGTGGGGCAACCAATGCGCTACGCCCGGTAAACGAACCGCGTACGCTGTTGTCAATAAACTCGACCACCCACTCAATAAAATTTTGTGCTCCGCTTGGCACGCCTTGTGCGGCACTCTTTGCGACTTGGCGGAAGAAAAACAGGAATGCCACTCCGAGAACCAGCGAGACACCCAGCGTATCCACATTCAATGCCCAGAAACCCATGGCTTTTGCCTCTGCAGCATCATGCGCGCAATGTAAGTGGCCATTCTGCAAATTGCAGGTCAGATTTTGCAGGTGATGCCTGATGTAGTCCGTCGAAGTCAGCGCTTCTGTTGTCATTTTAAGTTCTCAAATTTCATCAAAACTGGGACAGCCAGCCATGCTGTCTGTCCCGCTACGAATCCCGCCAACACCCAGAGTGGCGCAAGTTTTAATAATCCAAACCCTAACGCCAGCATGGAAGCTACCCATACAAACCGCTCAATCGCTGTGCGGTAAGCCTGCAGTAAATACCATTCTGCGTCCGTATTTTCACGGCGCTCGCCTCGCATATGCCGCCATGCAAGCAACAAGGTGCTTACTAAGACTACACAATTACCATACGCAACCGATTTTGCCGCCAAGGGAGTAACGACGAAAAAGGTAAGGACGGTACCAAGTATTGTCAATACGCCCTGCAACCCGGCCATGCGGATATAATCAGGGTGCAGGGTGCCCATAAAATTTAGCTTTATATTTTAACAATATTTGAATAAGGCTGTCAAACGTTTACACGGATCAATCGTTCCCGCGCACGCCCATTCTCGCCAAGATACCATCGAGTTGATCGAGTGTTTTGTATTCAATTATCAATTTGCCCGCCCCTTTTGCGCCGTGTTGTATTCTCACCTTTGCACCAAGCTGATCAGCCGCTCTTTCTTGTAGCCGGACTATGTCGCGGCTAGGTTTTGCAGTCTTGTGTTTGGGTGCGGGATTCAATAAAGCATGCGCCAGCTTCTCCGCCTCGCGCACCGAAAGCCCACCCGCCGCTATTTTGTTGGCAGCAGAGATTTGCTGTGCCCCATCTAACGTCAGTAGCGCGCGAGCGTGACCCATGTCAAGATTGCCTTCCATCAGCATTTCCTGTACCAGATGGGGCAACTTGAGCAGGCGCAACAGGTTGCTTGCCGCACTGCGCGAGCGTCCCACTGCATCGGCAGCGGTCTGGTGCGTCATCTTGAATTCGTTTATCAGCCGCTGAATGCCTGCCGCTTCTTCCAACGGGTTAAGATCCTCGCGCTGAATGTTTTCGATTAGCGCCATAGCTAACGCAGCATGGTCTGCCACCTTGCGCACCAATACCGGCACTTGACTTAAACCGGCCAGTTGTGCGGCACGCCAGCGGCGTTCCCCGGCAATGATCTCGTGGCTACCATCCGCTAACTGCCGCGCCAGTATCGGCTGTATCACGCCCTGCGCCTTGATTGAGGCGGCCAACTCATTGAGCGAGGTTTCATCCATGCGGCTTCGCGGCTGATATTTGCCTGGCTTTAGCTGGCCGACTTTTAGTTCGCGCAGCACATCGTCTTGTTCCTTGACGTTGCCAGACAACAGTGCGTCCAACCCGCGTCCCAATCCCTTGTTCGGTTTTACCATGCCATTCCCCTCTTATTGATCCGGCGCAGGTTGCGCCGCATTGTTGAGCAACTCGCCCGCCAGTGCCAAGTATGCCTGTGAGCCTTTAGAAAGGTTGTCGTGATAAAACACCGGCAGGCCATAGCTGGGAGCCTCAGCCAGCCGTACATTTCTCGGGATGATGGTGCGGTAAACCTTCTCGCCAAAATGCTGTTGCAGTTGTTCCGACACTTGTTGCGCTAAAGTATTGCGCGGATCGAACATAGTTCGCAGCAATCCTTCAATTTCAAGGTCAGGGTTGAAATGGGTACGTACTTTGCGGATAGTGTTAACCAGATCACTTAGCCCTTCCAACGCGTAGTATTCACACTGCATGGGGATTATCACCGACCGTGCCGCGCACAGTCCGTTTAGCGTTAGCAGGTTCAGTGCGGGCGGGCAATCAATCAGGATGTAATCATATTCTGCTGTCACAGTTTGCAGCGCGTCCTTGAGCCTGGTTTCGCGGTGATTCAAATCAACCAGTTCGATCTCGGCGCCAGCCAGTTCACGGTTAGCAGGCAATACATCATATTTTCCTGCTACTGAATGAAGACGGGCCTCATGCAAGGACTTGCTCCCCAGCAACACATGGTAAACAGTGGTCTGCAAATCGCGCTTGTCAATGCCACTACCCATGGTAGCGTTGCCCTGAGGGTCGAGATCAACCAACAATACGCGCTGTTTTACGGCAGCAAGACAGGCAGCCAGATTTACAGTTGTAGTGGTTTTGCCTACACCGCCTTTTTGATTGGTAATTGCTAATATCTTGGCCATTTTTTAGAGGCACCCTCAAGTCACTTTCATTATAACCAGACAACGCATAGCATCCAGCCCCGGCACTTGCAAAGGGGCAACCCGTTCTATTCTGACATCTGACGGCAGCCGCTCAAACTCCTGTTCCGGTGCCCCCTTCATGGCAACCCAACGGCCCTCTTGTGCCAACAAGTGACGCGTCCGTGCAGTAAAGTCCGACGTTTCAGCAAACGCACGGGAAATAATCCCATCAAACTTCCCTTCCGCCTGCCAGCTTTCCACTCGCGCGCAGCAAACGCTCACATTGTTCAAACCCAGTTCAATCGCAGCCTGCTGCACAAAGCTGGTTTTTTTGCTGTTGCTATCCAACAAAGTAAAGTTCCAATCTGGGCGCATCAGCGCCAGCACCAAGCCGGGTAAACCGGCACCGCAGCCCACATCCAGCCAGCGTCCAGACCATAGATACGGCAACACGGCAAGGCTATCAAGTAAGTGATGGCTTACCATTTGCTCTGGTTGACGAATTGCGGTCAGGTTATAAACCTTGTTCCACTTTTGCAGCAACGCGAGGTAGCTCAGCAATTTTTGCTGCGCTTCAGGCGTTACTTCCAGGCTCAATTGCGCGACCCCGCGCGCCAGTTCCTGCCCAAGACTTAACACCGGGCTCATGCGCTTCGCTGCTCTTTTTCGTCCCCAAGGATTTTGTTGGTGTCTTGAAACCCACGTTTCAGGTGAACCAGTAACAAGGAAATCGCCGCCGGGGTCATGCCTGAAATACGAGCCGCTTGCCCTACTGTTTCCGGCATGTGCTGGTTGAGCTTCTGCTGCACCTCGATAGATAGCCCATGCACCGTACGGTAATCTATGGTTACAGGCAACGCCATATTTTCATAGTGCACCTGGCGTGCAATTTCGTCGCGCTGGCGTTCGATATAGCCATGGTATTTGGCCCCGATTTCTACCTGCTCTGCCACCTTTTTGTCGCCCACTGGCTCTCCGGCTCCCGGCAAGGACATCAGACTGGCATAACTTACATCCGGGCGGCGCAGTAATTCATACAACGCATACTCACGCTCAATGCCCTTGCCCAACACCCGCTCCGCATCTTTTTGCAACAGCGTCTTTGGGCTTACCCAGACGGACTTCAGACGTTCCTGTTCACTTGCAATCGAGTTGCGCTTTTGTTCGAATACCTGCCACCGGGTATCATCTACCACTCCCAGCCGGCGGCCTGTTTCTGTCAGGCGCAGGTCGGCATTGTCTTCGCGTAATTGCAGGCGATACTCGGCACGGCTGGTGAACATGCGATAAGGTTCCGATACCCCGCGCGTAATCAGATCATCCACCAGCACGCCCAGATAGGCTTCATCGCGGCGCGGGCACCAGCTTTCCTCACCCTGCGCCTGCAGCGCAGCGTTGAGGCCAGCCAGCAAACCTTGTGCGGCGGCCTCTTCATAACCCGTGGTGCCATTGATTTGCCCTGCGAAAAACAGTCCGGCAATCGCCTTGGTTTCCAGCGAGCGTTTCAAGCCGCGCGGGTCAAAATAATCGTACTCGATTGCGTAACCTGGGCGGGTGATATGTGCATTCTCCATTCCCTTAATGGATCGCACCAGTGCCAACTGCACATCGAAGGGCAGGCTGGTGGAAATCCCATTTGGATAGATTTCATGAGTGCTCAGCCCTTCCGGCTCCAAAAAAATCTGGTGTGAGTCCTTGTCGGCAAACCGCGTGATCTTGTCTTCGATGGACGGGCAGTAGCGCGGCCCCACCCCCTCGATCACCCCGGTAAACAGCGGTGAACGATCCAGTCCGCCACGGATGATGTCATGCGTGCGCTGGTTGGTATGAGTAATCCAGCACGGCAATTGCTGCGGATGCTGCTGCGCCCGCCCCATAAATGAAAATACCGGCACCGGTGTATCGCCGGGCTGCTCGGCCATCACCGAATAATCCACGCTGCGACCGTCAATACGCGGCGGCGTGCCGGTTTTCAGTCTGCCCACCGGCAATTTGAGCTCGCGCAAGCGATGCGCCAGCCTGACGGATGGCGGATCCCCCGCTCGTCCGGCGGGGTAATTGGATAGCCCGATATGAATCAAGCCCGACAGGAATGTTCCGGTAGTCAATACCACGGTTTTTGCGGCAAAACGTAACCCTAGCTGGGTGACAACTCCGCACACCTGGCCTTCTTCGACCAACAAATCATCCACTGCCTGCTGAAATAGCCAGAGATTAGGCTGGTTTTCCAGCCTGTTGCGGATCGCCTGCTTGTATAGCGCCCTGTCGGCTTGAGCGCGCGTCGCGCGCACCGCCGCACCCTTGGATCCGTTGAGAATACGGAACTGGATGCCTGACTCATCAGTAGCCGCTGCCATGGCTCCACCTAAGGCATCCACCTCCTTGACCAGATGCCCCTTGCCGATACCGCCGATAGACGGGTTACATGACATTAATCCAAGCGTCTCGATGTTATGCGTCAGCAGCAGCGTGGCGCTTCCCTTGCGGGCGCTGCTCAATGCGGCTTCCGTGCCAGCATGGCCGCCGCCCACTACGATCACATCGAATCTTTTCGGGAATTCCATTGGTTGGCTGTCAGCCTGCTGAAAAGAAGGGGCGCATGATACATCAAAACAACCTTTGCACAGAAACAGTTCGCCCCGGATGTTTCACGTGGAACATGCCAACAAATATGTTATTTACCGATGCAAAACCGGCTGAATATCTCGCCCAACAAGTCATCGGCAGTAAATTCGCCAGTTATAGAATTGAGAGATTCCTGAGCAAGACGCAGTTCTTCGGCAAAGATTTCCGAACGGCCTATCTCCCCTGCCGCGCGCTGTAAGTGGATCTGTGCAGCCTGTAGCGCTCGCACATGGCGCTCGCGCGCCATAAACACCCCTGCTTCCTGATGCCAACCAATCAGCACAAGCAGCTTATCGCGTAGCATCTCCAACCCGGAGCCGGTCTTGGCGGATAGATAAATATGGTATTCGCCATCATGTTCTTCCACACGGGCGGATTGAGTAAGCAAGTCGATTTTGTTGAAAATATGCAGTTTAGGGATATTCGGTGGTAATTCATCGAGAATTTTCCGGTCAGCTGCACTTATACCCTGCCTGGCATCCATCAAGAGTAGTATGGCATCAGCTTTTTGCAGCGTGCTATGCGTTCGCGAGATGCCCAGCATTTCCACTTCATCCCGTGACTCGCGCAGACCGGCTGTATCTATGATGTGCAGCGGCACGCCGCCAATCTGGATAGCCTGCCGGATAATATCCCGCGTGGTACCTGGAACCTCGCTGACCAGAGCCACTTCTTCGCCGCTTAAGCGATTGAGCAAGCTGGATTTGCCGACATTGGGTTGGCCCGCCAAGACGATATGTGCGCCTTCACGCAACAGGCTGCCTTGCTGTGCCAGACTGAGGATTCTCTCCAGCTCTTTTTGCAATACATCCAGTTGCGCGCCGCAAAGAATATTGTCTGGCGTATCTATCCCTTCCTCGGGAAAGTCCAGCATGGACTCCACCAATATGCGCAAACTGGTCAAAATTTCCACCAGTCGCCTGATTGCTTGGGAAAACTCCCCCTGAAGCGACCGCAATGCGCTGCGCGAGGCTTGGCTGGTGGTAGCGTCAATCAGATCGGCCACGCTTTCCGCCTGTGCCAAATCTAGCTTGTTATTGAGGAAAGCCCGCAGGGTAAATTCACCTGGCTGAGCAAGGCGCGCGCCCAGTTCAATGCAGCGCTGCAACACTAATTGCAGCACGGCTATGCCGCCATGACCCTGCAATTCGAGCACATCTTCGCCAGTGTAGGAATGTGGAGCAGGAAAAAACAGAGCGATGCCTTGATCCAGAACCTGCCCTTCTGCATCGAGAAATGAAGCGCAGGTTGCACATCTCGGAAAGAGTGTCTTGCCCAGCAATGCTTCCGCTAATGTGGCAAGATTGTGCCCGGACACCCTGACCACGCCGATACCGCCCCGCCCGGGGGCAGTGGCGACCGCTGCAATGATATCAGACCTTGGCAACACCTTTGGCTTCGGCCTCCAAGCCGCGCGTAATGTACCACTGCTGCACGATGGAGAGCACATTATTTACGATGGAATACAACACCAAGCCGGCAGGAAAGAAGAAAAATACCACACTGAATACGATGGGCATGATTTGCATGAGCTTGGCTTGCAAAGGATCTGGGGGAACAGGATTCAACTTGCTCTGTATCAACATGCTGGCACCCATAATCAGCGGCAACACGTAATAGGGATCTGCAGCCGACAAGTCACTAATCCAGCCAAAGAAAGGGGCATAGCGCAACTCGACACTAGCCAGGATGGACCAATATAACGAGATGAATACGGGAATTTGAATAATCACAGGAAAACATCCGCCAAGCGGGTTAATTTTTTCCGTCTTATATAATTCCATCATAGCCTTGTTCAGGCGCTCACGGTCATCGCCATACTGTTTCTTGATTTTTTCCAATTTGGGCGCCACCACGCGCATTTTCCCCATAGATCGGTAGCTGGCTGCGGAAAGCGGAAAAAATACCAGCTTGATCAGCACGGTCAGCAGAATGATTGCAACGCCCCAGTTGTGTACCCATCCTTGCAGAAAGGAAAGTAGCCAAAACAACGGGTTTGCAATTATGGTAAACCAACCGTAATCAACTGTTAATCCCAGCCCAGGCGCGATCTTGTCCAGCGATATTTGGGCTGGCCCGGCATACAATGGCACGCCAAACTTGGCGCTTTGCCCGGGTGCTATGTCGGCCACCGGCAATACAACACCCGCTGAATAAAGATCATTTTCCAGTTGTTTGGTGTAATACTCGCGTTGTGACTTATCTTTAGGTAACCACGCAGCCACAAAATAATGCTGCAACATACCTATCCAACCGTTGTCCGCCCGTTGGGGATATTTCACCTTGCCTTTCGCAATGTCTGAAAAATCCACCTTTTGAAATTTTTCCTGCTCCGTATAAACAGCAGGGCCAGTGTAAGTTGGCACGAACTGTGATCCTCCGGCAGGCGGCGTTGTATCGCGTACAAACTGGAAATATGAAGAAGCAGAAAGTGGGTTTATTCCTTTGTTTTCTATCTCGTAGCCTACATCAATCAAGTAACTACCACGATGGAATACATACACTTTACTTACTTTCACATCATTCGTTTCCGTTGCCAATAAACGTATTTCCAGCGTATCTTTGCCCTCAGGTAATTTGAATTCATTAGCCTGCGCCGTAAAAATAGCATTATGTGTGGGTAGCCCGATACCTAGCAAACCCGTTTGTGCGATGTAGGTATGAGCTTTCTGTTCTTGCAATAACACAAAAGGCTTGCTTTTATCCTGAGAATCGCGGTGCTGTAAAAATGCCAAGTGGCGCAAATCACCGCCTACCGTGTTGATTTCAGCAATCAGTTGATCCGTTGTTATTGTGATTTTTTGCCCAGCCAAATTTTTCTGTTGCGCCTGCACAGCAGTTGCATTGGGCTTGTCCATGCCTACTGTTACAACAGCCGGTACGATAACCGCCGGATTGGCAATGTGGGTGGCTTGAATTTCTGGATGTTGAGTGCGTTGCCATCCATCCCACAACAAGAAAACTGAGAGGGAAAAAATTAAAAACAAGAACAGTCGCTGAAAATCCATATTGGTTTTACCTAATAATTCTTATGGTATTGGATCATAACCGCCAGGATTCCATGGATTGCAGCGTATCACCCGTTTGACACCCATCCAGCCGCCGCGCCAAGTGCCATGTCTAGCAATTGCCTCGCAAGCATAATGGGAACAAGTCGGGGTAAAACGACAGGACGGTGGGAAAAGCGGGCTAAACAAGTATTGGTATACGCCAATTAATTTGATAAATAAACGACGCATCATACCCTTACAGCCTGAAATAATTGCGTCAAAGCCAGCCGGCCTTCCGCCGAGTTTTGCAGGTTTATCTGTCGCTTTACACGCACTACAATATCCAATGAGCTTCCTGCCGGAAACAAGCGTCGAAATACATCTCTAATCAGCCGCTTAACAAAATTTCTGGTTACAGATTTAGGCATGGTTCTTTTGCTGGCAATAATCCCAAGGCGAGCAAAACCACTCTCATTTTTCCGTACATAAATTACAAACCACTTGTTAATCTGACGCTCAGCATGAAACGCCTGTTCAAATTCTGTTCGCTGCCTTATCCGGCGGTAAATAGGTAACGTTTGTTTGGTCTTAGACGGCAAGGCGCGTACGGCCTTTGGCTCTACGGGCATGAATTACTGCTCTGCCACCCTTGGTTTTCATGCGAACCAAGAAACCGTGAGTGCGTTTTCTTTTGATGACGGAGGGTTGGTATGTGCGTTTCATTTTGGTGCCCCTAGTTAGTTAGTACTCGAAAACCTGCAATTACAATATTTACCGTCAGTTATGTCAAGCTTATTTTTCTTCTGTGGATAACTTTCTGCCTTGCATGTAGAATGCATCGGAGCTTCTTCAGCACAACGCGACCAAAATTTATGCCGGGCAAAACGTTATGGGATTCCTGTCTTCATTTTTTTAAAGACAGTCTTCCGCCGCAGCAATTTAATTCTTGGATCAAGCCTCTAGGTTTTGAACTAAAGGGCGACCAGATAACTTTGACCGCGCCCAACAGCTTTACATTAAAACTTATACAAGACCGTTTTTTACCAGATATTACTAAACTGGCCGAGTCATTTCTTTCTGTTCCACCGAGCTTTGAGTTGCGTATCGGCAAAAAATCTTCCGCCCCTACTCCTAAAAAACCTCCTGAAGCAGTTGATAAAATTATTTTATCCACGCCTAAAACGCAAAAAAACCAGAGCAAACTTAACCCGTTGCTTTCTTTTGATAATTTCGTTATTGGCAAAGCCAATCAATTAGCGCATTCCGCCGCCATACAGGTCGCCGACTCGCCCGGTACAGCCTATAACCCTTTGTTTATTTATGGTGGGGTTGGCTTAGGAAAAACACACTTACTTCAAGCCATTGGGAATCACATCAAGCACGAAAATACACAGGCGAAGATATGTTATGTGCATGCAACCAATTATATTTCAGATGTCGTACGTGCCTTCCAAACCAAAAAATTTGATGAATTCAAGCAGTTTTACAACTCATTGGATCTGTTATTAATAGACGATATCCAATTCATCGCCGATAAACCGGGCACCCAACAAGAGTTTTTTTACACGCTCAATTCATTGATCGACGGCCACAAGCAGGTTGTCATTACCTGTGACACGTTCCCTAAGGAAATATCAGGAATGACGCCTCGACTTACCTCTCGATTTAGCTGGGGGTTGACCGTGGCTATCGAACCTCCCGGACTGGAAATGAGAGTGGCTATCCTATTACAGAAATCTGCCCTTTCGAATAATCCAATCAGTGAGGATGTGGCTTTTTTCATAGCCAAGCACGTACGTTCGAATATCCGTGAACTGGAAGGTGCACTCAAGCGCGTAGATGCATTCTCTAGATTTCACAAGCGCGCCATTTCAGTAGAGCTTGCCAAAGAAGCGCTTAAGGATCTACTTGCATCCCAGAACAAACAGGTATCCATAGAGAACATACAAAAAACCGTCGCTGACTTTTATCGTATTAAGGTAACTGATTTATTATCTAAAAAAAGAACCCGTGTAATTGCACGCCCCAGACAAATAGCAATGTGTTTGGCACGTGAACTAACACAGTTAAGCTTGCCAGAAATCGGTGCCGCTTTTGGGGACCGTGACCATACCACAGTCATGTATGCTTGCAAGACAGTAGAAAACCTGCGGGCTTCGGATACCACTTTCAATGCAGATTTTAATTTATTGAACCAGACGTTGAGGGGTTGATAACTTTGTCAGGTTTATGTTTGTATTTTGTAATCAACCTTGAAAAAATAATTGTTTAATAAAATTATGCACAAAAACTACACAGTTTTATCGCTTAATATCCACAGCTTTTTACAAGTGTTAAGGCATTAAATATAAATATAAATATTGGCTATCCACTAAATTACACCACCCTTTATTATTAGATTTAAGGATATATTAAGAATGTTTATTGAAAAAATCGAAAAAGACGTTCTACTAAAACCCCTGCAAACTGTCATTGGTATCGTGGAACGTAAGCAGCCACTTCCCATTCTCTCTAATATACTAATCGAGAAGATAGGAACTAATTTGCAATTTATGGCTACCGATCTCGAAATTCAGATAACTACTCATATTAATGAAACCAACCAGGCTGGAGCAAATGAAGCCATTACCGTAGCCGCCAAAAAACTACAGGAAATTCTACGAGTCTTGCCTGAAGGAAGTACAGTATCGCTGGATATTCAGGATAACCGTCTTTTGGTAAAAGCAAATAAAAGCAAATTTAGTTTACAGACTCTGCCTGCACAAGATTTTCCAAAAACTTTAGAGCAACTTGAACAAGCAGAAAAAGTGCTTGTTGAACAGAAACAACTCAGGAACTTGTTTAGCATGGTTCAATACGCCATGGCACAACAAGATATTCGATATTATTTAAACGGTGTTCTTATGGTAGTTGATGGATACTTACTTAAATTAATAGCAACAGATGGACATCGGCTCGCCTTCATCAGTACCAAGCTAAAAAAAGAACATCCAAAGCGCGAAGTTATATTACCCAGGAAAACCGTTAATGAGTTGGTTAAACTACTGGAAGACACAGAAGAAGAAATTACTTTTGATCTAGCGGAAAAACAAGTAAAAATAACCTTCTCGAACACGGTTTTAACATCTAAAGTGATTGACGGAAAATTTCCGGATTACGAACGTGTCATTCCCAACTATAACAACCATCTGACACTGGATAGGGTGTTTATATTACAAGCCCTGCAACGTGCCGCCATTCTGTCCAATGAAAAATTCAGGGGGGTACGTTTTGTGCTCACAGAGAAAAACCTGCGCATTATAAGCAGCAACAGCGAACAGGAAGAGGCTCTGGAGGACATAGAAATCGATTATCACGGACCGGCACTGGATATAGGATTTAACGTCACTTACTTGTTGGACGGGCTCTACAATATTTCTTCACAAACCGTAACTTTTTCATTTGGCGATCCTAATAGCAGTATTTTGATAACCGTGCCAAATAATAACGAATTTAAATATGTAGTAATGCCAATGCGGATTTGATTCAACACGGACAGGTGTTTCACGTGAAACAGACGAAAGATAAGAATGAGTGAATATAATTCAGACAGCATTAAAGTACTTAAGGGACTGGATGCAGTAAGGAAGCGCCCGGGTATGTACATTGGCGATACTAACGATGGTAGCGGGTTACACCACATGGTATTCGAGGCGGTTGATAATGCCGTGGACGAAGCGCTGGCAGGACATTGCAATGAAATCAACGTCACCATTCATGCGGATAATTCAATCAGTGTCAGTGATAATGGACGCGGCATCCCGACAGATATACATGCTGAAGAAAAACGCTCGGCGGCAGAAGTTATCATGACCATTTTGCACGCGGGAGGGAAGTTCGACAGCAACTCCTATAAAGTCTCAGGAGGTTTACACGGAGTGGGTGTATCGGTAGTGAACGCATTGTCAGAGTGGTTAAAACTGACTATTTATCGCGACGGCAAAGAACACTTCATGGAATTCCATCATGGTGATCCAGTTGCGCCGCTCAAGATAGTGGGGAATTCAAACAAGAAAGGCACGTTAGTTCACTTTTTGGCCGCAAAAGAAACTTTTGGCCTGATCGAATTTCATTTTGATATTTTGGCGAAACGATTGCGAGAATTATCGTTTCTAAACAATGGCGTAAAGATTTCTCTTATTGATCACCGTAATGGCAAGGAAGAAAATTTTGCATTCATTGGGGGAATCAAAGGTTTTGTAGAGTACATGAACCGCAACAAATCGGCATTGCACCCTACTGTGTTTTATGCAATAGGAGAAAAGGATGGAATCACTGCCGAAATTGCCATGCAATGGAACGATTCTTACCAGGAAACCGTACAATGTTTTACCAATAACATACCGCAACGAGATGGTGGCACACATTTAACCGCCTTGCGTACGGCGATGACGCGCACGCTGAACCAATACATCGAAACCGAGCAACTGGCGAAAAAGGCCAAGGTAGATACATCTGGCGATGACATGCGTGAAGGTTTGACTGCGGTATTGTCAGTGAAATTACCTGACCCAAAGTTTTCATCACAAACCAAGGATAAGCTGGTTTCCTCGGAGGTCCGCCCGGTGATCGAAGACCTGATTGCCCAGCAAATGAGCGCGTTCTTGCTGGAAAAACCAAATGACGCAAAAATTATTGTCAACAAGATCATCGATGCTGCGCGTGCCCGTGAAGCAGCGAGGAAAGCCCGCGAACTGACACGCCGCAAAGGAGTGCTGGACGGCATGGGGCTGCCCGGCAAACTGGCTGACTGTCAGGAAAAAGATCCGGCTTTATCCGAACTGTACCTGGTGGAGGGTGATTCTGCGGGCGGTTCAGCCAAGCAGGGCAGAGACCGTAAATTCCAGGCTATTTTACCGCTCAAGGGCAAGATATTAAATGTAGAAAGAGCGCGTTTCGAAAAGCTTGTCTCGTCACAGGAAATTGCTACCTTAATTACCGTGCTGGGGACAGGGATCGGCAAGGATGAATACAACGCCGATAAATTGCGCTACCACCGCATTATCATCATGACAGATGCGGATGTGGACGGCTCGCATATCCGCACTCTGCTGCTCACCTTCTTCTATCGGCAAATGCCGGAATTGGTAGAGCGCGGCCACATTTACATCGCACAGCCTCCGCTTTACAAGATCAAGCAAGGTAAGGACGAACGTTATTTGAAAGATGACCACGAACTAAAAAATTATATGCTTAAATCCGCGCTTAATAATGCGGTGTTATATCCGGCATCCAATGCCAGCCCGATTCAGCCAGGCACGCTCGAGCAAATAGCCAAACAATACTTTCTCGCCGAAGCAGTGATTGATCGCTTGTCGCGTTTCACCGCACCGGAAGCCAGCCATGCCCTGCTCACCCTGCCCACCCTATCACTGGATGACGAAAAACAAGCTCAACTTAGCGCGCAGCAGCTAGAAAAGGCCTGCGGAGGCAATATCAAAGTCGTAGTAGAAATTGACAAAGCCGGTGAACACCGAATGCGTTTGGAAAAGTTATATCACGGGAATTACTCGGTCAGCTATATGGATCGCGACTTTCTACAAGGCAGCGACTACATGCAAATCCGCCAGACCGCAGAAGTATTGAACGGCCTGATTACCCAGGGCGCATATATCGTTCGAGGAGAACAGAAATGTTCCGTGACCAGTTTCAAACAGGCTATCGAATGGCTGCTGGAAGAGGCCAAGCGTAGCGTAACTATTCAGCGCTACAAAGGGTTGGGAGAGATGAACCCATCGCAACTTTGGGAAACCACCATGGACGTGAAGAACCGGGTTTTATTAAAAGTAGGTATTGAGGATATCCTGACTACTGATGAAATATTCACAACTTTAATGGGCGACATTGTAGAACCGCGCCGCTCATTTATTGAAAAGAACGCGTTGGGAGTGAAGAATTTGGATGTATAGCAGATATTAATATTTGTTTGTATGATTAATCGAAGGATATGCCTTACATCACTACACCTAGCGATTTTGTAACTTGGATTCGCTCCGTTGCGCCTTATATCAATGCCTTTCGCGGCCGTACTTTTGTGGTCGCCTTCGGCGGCGAAGTGGTGGCGGACGGTAAATTTATCGGGCTGACCCACGACCTCAACTTGCTTGCCAGCCTGGGTGTGCGGCTGGTTCTGGTGCATGGCGCGCGCCCGCAAATCGAACAACACCTGGCGCGCAATAACATCGAGGATCGCTACCACCAGAACATCCGCCTGACCGATGCGGAGACCATGCAATGCGTGAAGGAAGCGGTGGGGCGGGTGCGTGTGGAAATCGAGGCGTTGCTGTCCATGGGATTGGCGAATTCACCGATGGCGAATGCCGACATCCGCGTGGCGGGCGGCAACTTCATCACCGCGCAGCCGATGGGTGTGATCGCCGGGATGGACTTGCTGCACACCGGCAGCGTGCGCAAGGTGGACGTGACCGCAATCAAAGACAGGCTTGCCAGCAACGAAGTGGTGCTGCTGTCGCCGCTGGGCTATTCGCCCACCGGCGAGGTGTTCAATCTCACCCTCGAAGACGTGGCGACGCAGACCGCCATCGCGCTGGATGCGGACAAGCTGATTTTCCTGATGGATACCGATGGCGTGCTGGACAAGAAAGGGGAGCTGCTGCGCGAGCTGACCGTGGATCAGGCGATCACCGTGCTTTCCGGCAAGCGCAAGCTGCCGGATGATGTCAGCCTGTTCCTGCCTTGTGCGGTGCATGCCTGCGAGGCTGGTGTGGCTCGCGCGCACCTGATCAGCCGCCATGTGGATGGCGCGATACTCCAGGAATTGTTTTCCGATACCGGCATCGGCAGCATGGTGGTTGAAACCACGCTCAACACGCTGCGCGATGCTACCATCAACGATGTAGGCGGTATCCTGCAATTGCTGCATCCGCTGGAGGAAGAGGGCATACTGGTGCGTCGCAGCCGCGAATTGCTCGAACGCGAAATTGGCCGTTTCGTGGTAATGGAACATGACCACCGTATCATCGGTTGTGCCGCGCTGTACCCGTTTACCGATGAGGCGGCGGCCGAACTGGCCTGCCTCGCGGTGCAGCCTGCTTGCCGCCGCCACGGCTATGGTGATGCCCTGCTCAAGCACATCACATCGGAAGCGCAGGCGCAGGGGCTGCGTAAGCTGTTTGTACTGACCACACGCACCGCCCACTGGTTCGTCGAGCGTGGCTTCAAGGAAACCGACATAGCGAAACTGCCTGCACAGAAAAAAAACCTGTACAACTACCAGCGGCGTTCCAAGGTATTCGTAAAAACTTTGCAATGAAAACCTGAATAAATAATTGGAGAATACAACCATGGCAAGAATGGTGCAGTGCGTAAAACTTGGGCGTGAAGCGGAAGGGCTCGATCGCCTTCCTTATCCTGGCGAGCTTGGCAAGCGCATTTTTGAAAATGCTTCCAAGGAAGCATGGCAGGGCTGGATACGCCACCAGACCATACTGGTTAACGAAAACCGCCTCAACCTCGCCGATGCGCAGGCACGCAAATATCTGGCCAGGCAAATGGAAGATTACTTCTTCGGCGACGGCGCGCAAATGCCTACCGGTTATGTGCCGCCACATAAATAAAATAGTGCAACGCTAACGGTGGTTAAAAAACCTCCCGCGCAGAATTTTCTCAACCGCGAACTGGAACAGCTGGAATTTAACCGGCGCGTGCTGGCACAGGCGGAAGATGACAGCGTACCGTTGCTGGAACGGCTGAAATATCTCGGTATCGTCAGTAGCAACCTGGATGAATTTTTTGAAATCCGTGTTGCCGGACTGAAAGAGCAGATTAAACTTACAGGCATTCATGCCGGGCCGGATGGCATGGACGCTCACCAAACTCTGAAACTGGTGTGCGAGCGGGCGCGTCTGCTCATCACGCGGCAATACCAGATTCTCAACGACGATCTTCTGCCAGCTCTCGATCAACAAGGCATCCGATTCCTGCGCCGCACCAAATGGAACGAAGCACAACGCGCCTGGGTGCGGGAATTTTTCTTCAATGAAGTAATGCCGGTGTTAACGCCGATCGGCCTTGATCCCTCGCATCCCTTCCCGAGCGTGCTAAACAAAAGCCTGAATTTTGCGGTGGAACTGCAAGGCAAGGACGCCTTCGGGCGCAATTCTGCCAGGGCCATCGTGCAAGCGCCGCGCGTGTTGCCGCGTACCATCCCGCTGCCGCCGGAAATCAGTGGCTGCGCGCATGGCTTCGTGTTCCTATCTTCCATTCTGCACGCCCATGTCGGCGAACTGTTCGGCGGCATGGAAGTGCTGAGCTGCCACCAGTTCCGCGTCACGCGCAACAGCAACCTGTTCTTTGATGATGAGGAAGTAAAAAACCTGCGCACCAGTTTGCAGGGGGAATTGCCGCACCGCCATTTCGGCAACGCGGTGCGGCTGGAAATCACCGACAACTGCTCGCTGCGAGTGGCCGAGTTCCTGCTGCAACAATTCATGCTGGAGCCAACTGACCTGTATCGTGTGAATGGCCCGGTCAACCTGGTGCGCCTGATGGGCATCCCGGATCAGGTGGAGCGGGACGACCTGAAATTTCCATCATTCTCGCCCGGCGTGCCCGCCGTGCTGCAAAAGAAGGGGGCGGACATGTTCAAGGTCATCCGCAAGGGTGACATATTGCTGCACCATCCCTTCCAGTCATTCAAGCCGGTCATCGATTTTATCCAGCAGGCTGCCGCCGACCCCAAAGTGGTCGCCATCAAGCAGACCGTGTACCGCACCGGCGTGGACTCGGCGCTGATGGAGGCACTGATCGTCGCCACCCGTCTCGGCAAGGAAGTGACTGTGGTGGTGGAACTGCTCGCACGCTTCGATGAAGAAGCCAACATCAACTGGGCCAGCAGGCTGGAAGAAGTGGGCGCACACGTCGTTTACGGCGTGGTCGGACACAAGACGCACTCCAAGATGCTGATGGTGGTGCGGCGCGAAGGCGGCAAACTGCACCGCTATGTGCATCTCGGCACCGGCAACTACCATCCGCGCACCGCGCGGCTTTACACCGACTTTGGTTTGTTCACATGCAACGAGGAAATCTGCGCCGACGTGAACGAGGTGTTCGGCCAACTCACCAGTTTGGGCAAGGCAGGCAAGCTGCGCCACCTTTGGCAATCGCCGTTCTCGCTGCACAGCCAGACCCTGCATTCCATCCGCAACGAGACCCGGCTCGCCCAGGCAGGCAAGCCCGCGCACATCATCGCCAAGATGAATGCCCTGCTGGAACCGCAAACCATCACAGCGCTGTATGAAGCCTCGCAAGCAGGCGTAAAGGTAGACCTTATCGTGCGCGGGGTGTGCGCACTGCGCCCCGGCGTGCCGGGCTTGTCCGAGAACATCCGCGTGCGTTCGGTGATCGGGCGCTTTCTGGAACACACGCGCATTTTCTACTTCCGCAATAATTTGAAGCATAACGTTTATCTTTCCAGCGCCGACTGGATGGACCGCAACTTCTTCCGACGCATCGAGGTGTGCTTCCCGGTGCTCGACAAGAAGATGAAAAAGCGCGTTATCGAAGAGGGGCTGAAGGTATACATGCAGGATAACTGCCAGGCTTGGGATATGGATGCGGACGGTCACTACCGCCGGAAGCCCACGCGCCGCGCCGCGCCGAAATGTGCGCAGACCATGCTGCTGCAGGTACTCGCCGGGCTTCTTCACCGACTTTAAACGTTTTGGCAATGCCAGGCAGGCGGCGGCTTTCGCGGGGCTTGATCCCACCACCACGAGTCCGGCACAAGCGTCAAGAAGAAGCCACGGATGTCAAAGATCGGCCATACCTTCCTGCGCAAATCTCTTTACATGCTTGCCATGGTTGCCCTGTTCAAAACCGCTTGGGGCATATGCTTCCACGAACGCCTGGCGGCTGCGGGTAAGCCGACCAAACTCATTATCGGGGCGATGATGCGTAAACTTATTTACGTTGTTTTCGGGGTGCTCAAGTTGTGAGAAAACATCGATCCAGCGTTGCATGGAAGTTGACAGGAATAACAGTATCTACGCCAACTACGACCGCTTCGGTGTACAATTTTACCGTTTCTATAGAGGTTGAATATGACACACCAATTTGATGTGATTGTTGAAAAAGATTCGGCGGGGTATTTTGGGGTATCGGCTCCAGCACTGCCCGGCTGCCACACACAGGCCAAGTTACTTAACACCCTGATGGAGCGTATCCGAGAAGCTATCAAGCTTTGTCTTGAAGTTCGGGTCGGCACAATCGAACCGCTCGATTTTGTCGGGGTTCAACGCATTTCAGTTGCCGCATGATGTCCATTTCCAGCCTGACTGGCAAGGAACTATTGCCGGTGTTGAAAAAGGCTGGTTTTGAATTTCTCCATCATCAGGATGGCCGCTCGACAGTAGTGCCAGTTCACTCTGGCGAAACCATTGGGCCAGTATTGTTCGCCAAAATTCTTCGTGACTGCGACATGAATTGTGAGCAGTTTCAAAAACTCCTTTAGCTCGCGCAGGGCAATAAACGTAGTGCATTGCACAAGCATGAATGAATAGCATGGATCAAACTTTCGGCATCTTGTTCCAGCTTTGCCAGTCGTTGCTGGTGATGGTGCTCGCGCCGCTGCTGACGGGTTGGGTGAACCAGTGCCGCGCCTGGCTGCAAAACCGCTCCGGCCCCGGCTTGTTGCAACCCTTTCGCACGTTGCGCAAGCTGTTCCACAAGGATGCGGTAATCGCCTATAACGCCTCGCCATTATTCAGTATCACGCCCTATATTTTATTTGGCTGCATGTGGTTGGCGGCGGCCATCATTCCCATTATCGCGGTGGACTTGCCATTCTCGCCCGCAGCCGATGTGATTGCGCTGGTCGGCGTGTTTGCGTTGGCGCGGGTGTTTATTTCGCTCGCCGCAATGGATATCGGTACGGCGTTCGGGACGCTCGGCGCGCGGCGCGAGATGCTGGTGTCGTTCCTGGCCGAACCGGCGCTGTTGATGGTGCTCTTCACTACTTCGCTGATCAGCCAATCAACCCAGTTGCCGCGCATCGTGGAAGCGCTGGCGCATCATCAGTTTGTGTTGTATCCCAGCCTTGCTTTTGCCACTCTGGCCTTCGTGATCGTGCTGCTGGCCGAAAATGCGCGCATTCCGGTGGACAACCCGAGCACGCATCTGGAGTTGACCATGATCCACGAGGCGATGATTTTGGAGTATTCGGCGCGCCATCTGGCGCTGATCGAATGGGCGAGCAGTCTCAAGTTGTTCGCCTATATTTCGCTCGGTATTGCACTGTTCTTTCCGCATGGTATTGCCGAGGTGGGAAATTGGGGTGCGCTGCCGTTGTCCATCGCAGCGCTGCTGGCGAAACTGGCCCTGGCAGGCGCCGGGCTGGCCTTGCTGGAAACGCTGCTGGCCAAGATGCGCATTTTCCGCGCACCGGAATTTCTGGGAACGGCGTTCCTGCTGGCGGTATTGGGGTTGTTGATCCACTTTTTATTGGGCGCGTAATGAGGTTCATGTGAGCTACACCATCCAGTTCATCAACCTGCTCGCGGCGATACTGCTGCTCATTGTTTTTGCGATGCTGTCGCAGCGGCGCATTCTGTCGCTGATCAATCTGTTCGCCTGGCAGGGGCTGGTGTTGTCAGTCAGTACTTTCGTGGTGGCTTACTCGACAGCGCAGAGCCATTTATATTATTCCGCTGCGCTGACTTTGCTGCTGAAAGTATTGGTGTTGCCCTGGTTGCTGCATCGCCTGATCCGCAAACTGAACGTGAGATGGGATGTGGAAACGCTGATCAACATTCCCACCACCATGCTGGTCGGTATTGCACTGGTGATTTTTGCCTTCAACCTGGCCGCGCCGATCTCGCAGTTGGCAGAAGGCATTACCCGCGGCCTGATCGGCATCGCGCTGGCCAGTGTGCTGCTGTCGCTGCTGATGATGCTGACGCGGCGCAAGGCGATTTCGCAGGTGGTCGGTTTCCTGTCCATGGAAAACGGGTTGTTCTTTGCCGCCACCAGCGCCACGCACGGAATGCCGTTAGTGGTGGAACTGGGCATCGCGCTGGACGTGCTGGTGGCCACCTTCATCTTCGGCATCTTTTTCTTCCAGATTCGCGAAACCTTCGACAGTTTGGACATCACGCACATGGAGAGGCTTAAGGATGATTGACTTGCAGCTCACGGCGCTGTTGCTTGCCCCGTTGCTGGGCGGTCTGCTGCTGGCTTTGTTTGGCTCGCGCAGTTGGGCGGCGGAACTGAATTCGCTGATGAGTTTCTGCACCTTTGCCGCATCCGTGGCGTTGACCATGCGTGTGGTAGATGCCGGACCGCAAGTCGCTTTCAACGAACAATTTTTTATCGACCAGTTCAATGTGTTTCTGGTCGCGCTGACCGCCTTCGTGGCCTTCACCACTTCGCTGTTCTCACGCCCCTACATGCGCATCGAGCAGCATCATGGCAAGCTCTCCACCGGGATGCTGCACCTGTACTACAGCATGTATCAGATGTTCACCTTCACCATGCTGGTGGCGCTCACCACCAACAACATGGGCATCATCTGGGTGGCGATGGAGGCGGCGACGCTGACCACCGTGCTGCTGGTCAGCCTGTATCGCACACCGGCCAGTCTGGAAGCCGCGTGGAAATATTTCATCCTGTGCGGCGTGGGCATTGCTCTCGCGCTGTTTGGTACCATCCTGTTGTATTTCGCCGCCGAACGTGTGCTTGGCCAAGGTGGCACCGCCTTGCTGTGGACGCATTTGAACCAGGTCAAGGGCGAACTTGAGCCCACCGTGCTCAAGCTGGCGTTCATATTCCTGCTGGTTGGCTACGGCACGAAAATCGGGCTGGTGCCGCTGCACAGCTGGTTGCCGGATGCACATGCGGAAGGCCCCACGCCGGTTTCAGCGGTGCTTTCCGGCCTGCTGCTGAACGTGGCGCTATGCGCGGTGATGCGCAGCAAGGTGCTGGTGGACGGCTCCCTGGTTTCTGATTCCATGGGGGGCGCACATTTCGCGGGCAACCTGATGATGGGTTTCGGGTTGTTGTCGGTGGTAGTCGCAGCTTTGTTCCTGTCGCGGCAAAAAGACATCAAACGCATGTTCGCGTATTCTTCGATCGAACACATGGGGCTGATCACGTTTGCTTTCGGCATGGGCGGGCCGGTAGCGACGTTTGCGGCCATGCTGCACATGACCATGCATTCGCTGACCAAGTCGGCGATCTTCTTTGCGGTCGGACATGCGGTGCAAAAAGCAGGCACCCAGCAGATGGAAAACATACGCGGCATGATGCAAATCAGCCCCACGGTCGGTTGGGGGCTGATGCTCGGCACGTTCGCCATCCTCGGTATGCCGCCGTTCGGCGTGTTCGCCAGCGAATTCCTGATTATCACCACGGCGATGCACAGCTACCCGTGGGCTACACCGATCCTGCTGATCGCGCTGGGCATCGCGTTCGCCGCCATTTTCGGCAAGGTGCAACCGATGGTGTTCGGCGAAACCACCGCGCGCCGTTTGCCGCACCCGCCCGCCCTGCTGCCGGTGTTCGCGCACTTGCTGCTGGTGCTGATCCTCGGGTTGTATATGCCGCCCTATCTGGCTGACTGGTATCGCCAGGCGGCCGCTTTGCTAGGATAAAGGAGCGCACTGATGCCCATCACTCATCCAGATCTGCGTTTGACCCGTCTGGGCGGCGCGATTCCCGCGTGGCTGGGCGAGATCAAGCCCGGCGATCTGCTGCCGATTTGCCGGAACGTATCTGACGGCGGCGGGCGGCTGGTGGCTTTATGGGGCAGCGATGCGCGTGTTCCGGGCAATGGCTTTGCATTGCACGTTGCGCTGGTTAATGAAGCAGGTTTGATTTGTTTGAGCATGGCATTAGACGCCGGGCAGCCCGTTTATCCGGACATCAGCCGAATTTTTCCGGCAGCCAGCCGGATGCAGCGCGCAGCGTATGACTTGCTCGGCATTTACGCGCATGAAGGCCGCGATCACCGCAAATGGATACGCCACGCTGCATGGCACGGCTTTCCGTTGCGCAAAGACTTCGATGCAGCACAAAGCCATACCGAAGATTTGGACAATTATCCGTTCGTGCAGGTCGAAGGACAGGGCGCGCATGAAATTCCGGTGGGGCCGGTCCATGCCGGCATCATCGAGCCGGGGCACTTCCGCTTCTCCGTTGTCGGCGAAAGAGTGTTGCGCCTGGAAGAGCGTTTAGGCTACACCCACAAGGGCATCGAAAAGCGCTTCGAAAACATGACGTTGCAACGGGGCGCAAAACTGGCCGGGCGGGTGAGCGGCGACAGCACCGTCGCCTACGCCTGGGCGTATGCGATGGCCACCGAGAGCATCGCCGCCGTGACGCCGCAGGATCGGGCGCTGTGGCTGCGCGCGCTGTTCCTGGAACGCGAGCGCGTCGCCAATCACCTGGGCGATCTGGGCGATCTCGGCAACGATGTCGCGCTGTCATTCGGCTTTGCGCAGTTCTGGATATTGAAAGAACAAGTGCTGCGCAACAATGCTGCGCTGTTCGGGCACCGCTACCTGATGGATAAAATCATTCCGGGTGGCGTGGCCGCCGACCTGGCGGAATCGGACAAGCAAATGTTGCGCGACGAATGCGCCATGCTGGAACGCGAAGTTCACTTGCTGCGCGGCATCTATGAAGAACATGCCGGGTTGCAGGACCGCTTCATAGCCGCCGGGCGCGTCGAGCCGAAACTGGCCGCACAGCTCGGCTTGTGCGGCCTGGCCGGACGCGCCAGCGCGCAGGCCTGGGATGCGCGCGTGCAGTTTGCCTGCGCACCTTACGACAAGCTGGATGTGAAAATGGCGACTTACCGCAACGGTGATGTCGCGGCGCGCGCCATCGTGCGTTTCGACGAGCTGTTCGAGTCGTTGCGTTTGCAGCGCGAGATTCTGATCAACCTGGTGCATGGTGACGAACTGGCAATACCGCTCGATAGATTGCCCGGCAACGGCTTCGGTGTGGGCATGGTGGAAGGGTGGCGCGGCGAGGTGCTGGTGGCGATCCACACCGATGCGCGGGGCAATCTCGCGCGCGTGCATCCGCATGATCCGTCGTGGCAGAACTGGCCGGTGCTGGAGCACGCCATCATGGGCAACATCGTGCCGGATTTCCCGCTGATCAACAAATCGTTCAATCTCAGCTATTCAGGCCAGGACTTGTAGAAATGCCCATATTTCAAATCATCCGGCAGATCATCAGGACGGGCATCAAAACCGAAGCACCGCCCTTGCCGGATGAAGCAATGCGCACTGGTGAACAACGGTTGCAGGAGGAAATCCTGCGCGTGTTCGGCAGCGCGCTGAGCATACGCCAGGTGGATGCCGGTTCATGCAATGGCTGTGAATTGGAAATCCGCGCGCTCAATAACGCGTATTACAACATCGAAGGATTGGGCATCAAATTCACCGCCAGCCCGCGCCATGCGGACATGCTGCTGGTCACCGGCCCGGTGTCGCGCCACATGGAGGTTGCGCTGAAACGCACTTACGATGCCACGCCAGAACCCAAGTTGGTGGTTGCGGTTGGCGATTGCGGTTGCAATGGCGGCATCTTTTGTTCGGAGGAGGGGGGCAAAAGCTATGCAACTTGCGGGCGTGTTGCCAACGTCATTCCTGTGGATGTAGTGGTGAGCGGTTGCCCGCCCACGCCCACGGCGATACTGCAAGGCATACTGACTGCTATCAGCGCGCAAAAATAACAGATTTTTAGAGCTGTTATTTGATGCGCATTCCGGGCTGTGCGCCTTCGTCCGGGCTGAGAATGTAAAGGCCTGAGGCATCTCCGGAAGCCGCCAGCACCATGCCTTCCGACATGCCGAACTTCATCTTGCGCGGCGCGAGGTTGGCGACCATCACGGTCATTCTTCCCTTGAGTTTTTCCGGATCGTAGGTCGATTTAATTCCGGCAAACACCGTGCGCGGTTTTTGCTCGCCAATGTCCAGCGTCAGCTTCAGCAGCTTCTCCGCACCTTCCACTTGCTCGGCATTTACGATCTTTGCCACGCGCAGATCGACCTTCATAAAATCATCAATGCCGATGGTTTCCGAAATCGGTGCGATAGCATGTTGCTGCGCTTCGGCGTGGCGCACCTGCGAATGGGAGTCTGCGGCGGCTGCAAGGGTTTCTTTATTGGCCTCGATCATGGCGTCAATTTGTTTTTGGTCAACTCGGGTCATCAGGTGTTTGTATAGATTGATAGCATGCCCACTGGGCAAGGTTTGGAACGCCTCAGACCATTGCAATGGTGAGATATTCAAGAAGCTCTCTACCTGAGCTGCGAGATTGGGTAGCACTGGTTTTAAGTAAAGGGTAAGTATTCTTACTAGATTGACGCTCATAGAGCAAACGAAATGAAGCTTTTCGGGCTGAATGCCTAATTTTGATAATTCCCAAGGTTTTTCTTCGTTGACGTATTTATTGGCCACATCAGCCAATCGCATGATGAGTCGCAAGGCTTTAGCAAAATCTCTGCTTTCGTAAAGGGGCGCAAGATCATGTGATGCTAGTTGAAACTCGTGAAGTAATTTTTGGGGATTATTGATTAGGTGATCGTCGTAACTGGCATCTAATTTATTTACGCTCTGTGGATTTATATCTGCTCTATCTGTTTCTTCGTTGGACAGAGCTATTACGGATTGACCGGAAGTGGAGCGGGCGGATTCAGGCATTTCTGCCAATTTGCCATTAAATTGTTTGGTAATGAATCCTGCTGTTCTGCTTGCAATGTTGATGTACTTGCCGACCAGATCACTGTTCACCTTCGCCACAAAATCCTCAAGATTCAGGTCGAGGTCTTCCATAGTCCCGTTAAGCTTTGCGGCGTAGTAATAGCGCAGATATTCCGGATTGAGTCCTTGCTTGAGGTAGCTGTCTGCGGTGATGAAAGTGCCGCGCGACTTGCTCATCTTCTCGCCGTTCACGGTGAGGAAGCCGTGCGCGAACAGTTTGGTCGGGGTGCGGAAACCGGCGTGTTGCAGCATCGCGGGCCAGAACAGCGCGTGGAAGTACAGGATATCCTTGCCGATGAAGTGGTACAGCTCGGCAGTGGAATCCGGTTTCCAGAACTCGTCAAAATTCAAGGGCGCACCCTCTCCCCAACCCTCTCCCCGAGGGAGAGGGAGTCTGCTCTCTCCTCTCCCTCGGGGAGAGGGGGAGAGGGTGCGCTTGTCGCATAGCGCCTTGAAGCTGCCCATGTAGCCCACCGGCGCATCCAGCCAGACGTAGAAATATTTGCCCGGTGCATCGGGTATTTCGAAGCCGAAGTAGGGCGCGTCGCGCGAGATGTCCCAGTCGGATAATTTATTTTCACCTTCGCCGCCCAGCCATTCCTGCATCTTGTTGGCGGCCTCGGGTTGCAGCGTGCCGCTGCGTGTCCATTCGCGCAGGAACTGCTGGCAGGTGCCGGCGGAGAGCTTGAAGAAGTAATGGTCGGAATTGCGCCGTTCCGGCTGCGCGCCGGACACGGCGGAATACGGGTTGATGAGTTCGGTCGGCGCGTAGGTGGTGCCGCAGGCTTCGCAGTTGTCGCCGTATTGATCCTTGGCGTGGCACTTCGGGCATTCGCCCTTGATGAAGCGATCCGGCAGGAACATGTTCTTGACCGGGTCGTAGAATTGTTCGATGGAGCGCACCTCGATCAAACCTGCGGCTTTGAGTTTGCGATAAATATCCTCTGCATACTCTTTGGTTTCGACACTGTTGGTGCTGCCGTAGTGGTCGAATTTGACATGAAAGCCGTCAAAGTCGGCCTTGTGTTCATGCCACACGCGCTCGATCAATTGCTCCGGCGTGATGCCTTCCTTTTCGGCGCGCAGCATGATGGGCGTGCCGTGGGTATCGTCGGCGCATACATAGTGGCACTCGTTGCCCTGCATCTTCTGAAAGCGCACCCAGATATCGGTCTGGATATATTCGACCAGATGGCCGAGGTGGATGCTGCCGTTGGCATACGGTAGCGCGGAAGTGACCAGAATCTTGCGCGGCATGATAGGAAAACCCCTTTAAAAGTGCGGCAATTGTAGCAAAGTCAGGCTATAGGCGTGGGGGGTAATCTTGGGTAGAATGCCACCCCCCACGTGATAGTTAACGCACCATAAGGAGCAACCCATGAGTTTTACTGAAGCAGATGTGCAGGCCGCACTGAAAAAACTGACCGACCCGAACACGAAAAAAGACTTTGTCAGCGGCAAATCGGTGAAGAATATCAAGGTCAGTGGCAACGATGTATCGCTCGATATCCAACTCGGTTACCCCGCAAAAAGCGTGTGGGATGAAATACGCGCGTTGGTGGAAAACCATCTGCGCGACAGCCTGCCGGGCGCAGGCAAGATCGCCGCGAACGTGACCAGCAAGGTGATACCGCATGCGGTGCAGCGCGGTGTGAAGCTGGTAGACGGGGTAAAGAACATCATCGCGGTGGCGAGCGGCAAGGGCGGCGTGGGCAAATCCACCACAGCGGTGAATCTGGCGCTGGCGCTGGCGGCGGAAGGCGCGCGCGTGGGCGTGCTGGATGCCGACATCTACGGCCCTTCGCAGCCCACCATGCTGGGCATCAGCGGCCAGCCGGTGTCGACTGATGGCAAGCTGCTGGAACCGATGCAAGGACATGGGTTACAGGCCATGTCCATCGGCTTCATGATCGAGAGCAACGACGTGCCGATGGTGTGGCGCGGTCCGATGGTGACGCAGGCTCTCGACCAACTGTTGCGCCAGACCCGCTGGGATGGATTGGATTATCTGGTGGTGGATTTGCCGCCCGGCACGGGCGACATCCAGTTGACCCTGGCGCAAAAAGTGCCGGTAACAGGGGCGGTCATTGTGACCACGCCGCAGGACATCGCGTTGATGGATGCGCGCAAGGGACTCAAAATGTTCGAGCAGGTGGACATCAAGATCATCGGCATCGTTGAAAACATGAGCACGCACATTTGCTCCCAATGCGGGCATGAGGAGCACATCTTCGGCGCGGGCGGTGGCGAAAAAATGTGTAAAGATTATAACGTGGAACTTCTCGGCTCACTGCCTTTGGATATAAGCATCCGCGAGCAGGCAGACTCCGGCAACCCCACCGTGGTGGCCAACCCGGATGGCGCGATTTCCAAGGTGTACCGGCAGATTGCGCGGCGGCTGGCGGCGAAGGTTGCGGACATGGCGCAGGATCACAGCGCAGTGTTTCCGAAGATTGTGGTGCAGAACACTTAGAGGAGAAGCGGGAAGGGGGAAGTAGGAAATGGGGGAGGGTAAGTGCGGTTTTGCTGCTACCATTCTCCCTTTACCCTTCGCCTTTCCCCCAAAGCAATGAGCATCAAATCGGACAAATGGATCCGCCGCATGGCGGAGCAGCACGGCATGATAGCCCCGTTCGAGCCGGATCAAGTTAAAGAGGTCAATGGCAAGCGCATCGTGTCTTATGGCACATCCAGCTATGGTTACGATATCCGCTGTTCCGAAGAATTCAAGCTGTTCACCAATATCAACAGTACCATTGTTGATCCAAAAAACTTCGACCCAAATTCTTTCGTCGAAGTGAAAGGCGATTACTGCATCATCCCGCCCAATTCGTTCGCGCTGGCGCGCACCATCGAATATTTCCGCATTCCGCGCAGTGTGCTGACCATCTGCCTGGGTAAATCAACTTACGCGCGCTGCGGCATCATCGTCAACGTCACGCCGTTCGAACCGGAGTGGGAAGGCTATGTGACACTGGAATTTTCCAACACCACGCCACTGCCGGCGAAAATTTACGCCAACGAGGGCGTGGCTCAGGTGCTTTTTTTTGAGAGCGATGAAGTGTGCGAGACATCCTATAAAGACCGTGGCGGAAAATATCAGGGGCAGGTGGGGGTCACGCTTCCCAAGATGTGATCCCAATCAGTTTATATACTCTTTGTAAGTCAGGATTATTTCTGGTCTATCCGTACGCATTTCTGCTGAGAAACCATTGAGCATTTTTCCTGTTCCGCTTAAAGCAACCAACATCTCTGCTACGGTCTTTTCATCTTTGGACAGTGCTTCATGCAATGCCGGTGAATCACAAACCAATTGATTGGCTAGAACCCCATCAGCCCCGGCAAGCGCACATTTTCCAGTTACATCAGGTTCTGCTTCAAGCAGTTTGGCCAGCAATTGATGCAACTGCACAACCAAGTGTTGCCCCTGCTGCTCAGATTGCTGCCTGGCTTGCGCCTCCATCGCTTGCTGATAGGCAATACGCGCGGCATCTTGCTGCAACGAGCGTGCGTGGAATATTGAATTGTTTACGTGATTCTGTATTGGCCACGGGATAGAGATCGCACTTGGAAAAGCCAAACCAGTTGCGCCATCTGCAGGTGGTGGCGATTTTTCCATAGCCTGAGCGGTAGGCTGGGTAACACTAACTGGCTTATCCTGAATGGGTGCTTGCGGAATTTTATGTTGCGCGGGTGCGCGGGAGGTCAGCAATTTCTTGCTCGGCCTGGGCTGCTTGATTTTTGGGGGGAGTTGAGCCAGCCTGACATCAAGGCTGCTCACTGTTATTACTTTGGGTAGGAGCGCATGGGAACGCGGCAACAAATCGAAGGCAAAAATGACGAGCAGATGCAACAGCAGGGAGATCGCCATGCTCATAGCCAAGCTGTTATTGATCAAGCGTGCAGCCATTTTCAGCTCAATTTTTTATCTGGAAAAAGGGGCGCCCTATGCGCCCCTTTTTAATTTTCAAATTGCCAGCCCTGAACTACATTAATGCCATGCTTATTTCAGTATTGCACCACACCATGTATGACTTTTGGAGCATCGGTAACCGTTGGTTTGGTACCGACCGTTGTTGTCGGGTCAATGAAATCTGCCACCGTGGGCAATCCTGTGTTGCTTAAGCCAACCGTTGACAGGCCTGTACCAACACAGGAAACCTTGGCAAGGCGGATCTCCTTATCCAGCGGTTTGACCAAATATTGGGTTCCACTTGCAGTCACTACACCGGTAGTAGCATTAAACGGAATGGTGAATTTCGATGTCCAGCGCTGGTTGTTCTGGGCCGTTCCAGTTCCCTGAGTAAAGTCGCAAGCAGCGTTAGTCGTTATATCAACACACTCATTTGGAATACCCCACAGATCGCCAAAGCCGCCATATTGCAGGCTGATGGTTGCGCCCGCATAGCCGCCATATTTTGCGCCTGACGGAACAACAAAATTAACCGGCAATGGCGGGTCGAATGTTACGGGAGTAGAGCCATTCATCAGGAGTGCAAGTTGATTCCAGTTGTTGGCGCCAGTTTCCCAAACATAGTAACTGGAGCCGACAGTCAGGAAATCCACGTCCCCTTGGTTGAAAGTCCCGCAATTATTACAAAATCCATTTTTCGCCGTGATAATGATAGCAGCGTCTGCAGCAGTAACCAGCCTGCCGCTCCTAACCCCATTCGCATTAGTACCGCTAGTGGCTGTGCTGACCACATCTGCAGCAAGAGGGTCAACCAAGTTGCCAGTCGTTCCATCCAGTGTATATGTGACAAATGCGCCCGATGCTACCGGGTTCCAGCCCGAGTTTGCATATGCCGAGCCGGAACCGCCGTTGGATGAAGCGATCAATGCGGCAGTCGGGCAGTCGTTAATGCATTTCAGGTTGCCGATGGATGCATATTGAGACGGATAAACAAGATCCTGTATCTGGGCACGAACGGGTATAGTTGATGGGCTTACGCCAGTTAAATTGGCAAAATCGTTACCCTTGATGCCAAATTGTCCACCCATCATCTGCGACCAACCCTGTAAACCCCATGGGTTCGCAGTTCGCATATCGGCGTTGGCTACAGCAACAGGAGTTGCATAATGCTCCATGTTGTTAGTAGAAGGGTTTTGCATTCCTGAGACATAAAATTGCTGCGCCGTATCATTCCAGTACAGTTCATATTGAGAGCCTGCGGTCATCGCAGGCGTGCCTGTAGCTGGTATGTTAGCTTGGGCGAAATACCAGAACGTGACCTTGTTCAAGTCTGCCAAAGTCTTCTGCACCGTGGTGAATTTGCTTAGCTTGCCACCCGTCTTGAGTAATGTATATGGAGTCTTGGTTGCGCCAGAGTTGCCATAGGTAACCTGGTTCAACGTTGCACCTGAAGGCACTGTAACCCCTTGCATCCATAAGCCGTAATAACCTATGTAGCCATTGTAGGTTACGTTTGGAGTTACACTGGTGTCGGTATATTCGACCGGGAAACCCGATTGCCTGGTGACCTGCGCGCCTGTAGTGGCGTCATAAAGGCCATAGCGCCAGACAGATTCATCGGCTGTTAAGGGGTCACGGTCAAAACATACATCAGCGCCACCTTTGTTTCGAACAAAAAAGTTTGCATTGTAAGCAAACAAAAAGTTGCTGCCGCCGCCGCTGCCATTCCATGTATGGCTTTCACTGATGGCACCGCTGCCGGCAGTGGTGCTTGTCGCATTGAGGAACAGCTTGGTCATGTCAGAATTACCGGGGCCATGCGTGCCTTCAGAATAAAACGACAGCCCGCTGGTTGTGGCATTGATAAACCCTTTATCCGTTGCGCAACCGGTAGTGACTCCTTGCTGGTCGCCGCAATAATCCATGCGAAAAACACCATAAGGAAGCGTTGCGCTGGGGGCTTCGGTGGCAGTGGCATACACGGCAATATTATTATTTTGCTGCGGCGACACCCAGACTTTTGCCAACATAGGGTCGGTGCTCGATGCCCGTGTAGAATTGACGACGGCGGCGGTATAGCTTGGGCCAGTATTATTGCTTTGCCCGCCAGAGCTTCTTTCTTCGCAGGTGTTTTGGTCAATCAGCGCAATATAATTGCCGGCATTGACCTCCTGGCTTGGAGCCATGGCGCTCATGTAACACAAAATTCCGTTAAGTTGGCTCATCACTTCCGACGTCTGGTCATGCACGTAACTATTGGTTGTGTCGGTGTAATAAGGTGAGGTGCTTGGAGGCGCCGCCACTGTAATCGCCGGGAAAGCGGACAAGGCAATGATAGCCAACCTTGAAAGGGAAGAAAAAAGTTTTTTCATAATATGCTCCTTTCGGATAGGGATAATTAGTTGGTGTTAACTATGGAAACTTTGGAAGGGGTGCTAATCCCGTCCACCGCGCCGCTAGAGGCAGCACTGGACGATGAACCGCCTCCACCACCGCATCCCGCCAGCAGAAAAGTTAATGCTGTTATACCTATCCCAAGTTTCGCAATTGATGTAAGTTTATGCATGATGTTTTTCCTTATGTTGGCTGTCATTAGCATTATGTTGAATATCGAAAATCTGCCGCATCTTGCCCGTTGCGAAACACCATAATGGAAATCCGGCAATGCCATGCAACGGAGCTGCAACGCGCACTTCTTTTAGTGCAACTGTGTCGCCCAGTCCTTGGCATATTCGGAGGCACAGTGAGCCAGTGCGCTACACGCAACAATGGCGGCCTCGCCATGACATGCGTCTAGGGCATTTCTTCAACCAATGGATATGGGGCAGCTTTCAGGTTATCGGCCAGGATCGCGAAACCTTTAGCAGTTTCTGGAACTTCGTTTTCACTCTGCTCGCAAATCTGCGACAATCCGTGCCTGTCTTTGTTTTGATCACGTTTTCCCAGCAAGGAGCACTGAATGAAATTTAACTTCCCCATCATTATCATTGACGAGGATTTTCGCTCGGAGAATTCCAGCGGCCTTGGCGTTCGCGCATTGGCCGACGCCATTGAGAAAGAAGGCATGGAGGTCATGGGCATCACCAGTTATGGCGACCTGACTTCGTTCGCCCAGCAGCAGAGCCGCGCTTCGGCTTTCCTGCTGTCGATAGACGATGAGGAATTCGGTGGCGGTAGCAAGGAAGAAACCGAAACCGCGCTGAAAACCCTGCGCGCTTTTGTGGAGGAAATCCGCTTCAAGAATGCTGACATCCCGATCTATCTTTATGGCGAGACACGCACTTCGCGCCACATCCCGAACGACATTTTGCGCGAGTTGCACGGCTTCATCCACATGCACGAAGACACCCCGGAATTTGTGGCGCGTCACATCATCCGCGAGGCCAAGTCTTACTTGGATTCGCTCGCGCCGCCATTTTTCCGCGCGCTGGTGAATTACGCGCAGGACGGCTCCTACTCCTGGCATTGTCCCGGCCATTCGGGCGGCGTGGCTTTCCTGAAATCGCCAGTGGGGCGGATGTTCCACCAGTTTTTCGGTGAAAATATGCTGCGCGCAGACGTGTGCAACTCGGTGGACGAACTCGGCCAATTGCTTGACCACACCGGCCCGGTGGCGGCCAGCGAGCGCAACGCGGCGCGCATTTTCAATTCCGACCATTTGTTCTTCGTCACCAACGGCACTTCCACTTCGAACAAGATCGTGTGGCATTCCACCGTCGCGCCGGATGACATCGTGGTAGTGGATCGCAACTGCCACAAATCCATCCTGCACGCCATCATGATGACCGGTGCGATACCAGTGTTCCTGATGCCGACGCGCAACCATTACGGCATCATCGGGCCGATCCCTCTGGAAGAGTTCCAGCCGGAGAGCATCCAGCGCAAAATCGACGCCAACCCATTCATCAAGAACAAGAAGCTGAAACCGCGCATCCTGACCATCACGCAGAGCACCTACGATGGCGTGGTGTACAACGTGGAAACACTGAAGCAGATGCTGGATGGACGCATTGACACGCTGCATTTCGACGAAGCCTGGCTGCCGCACGCCGCTTTCCATGACTTCTACAAGAATATGCACGCCATCGGCAAAGACAGGCCGCGCGCAAAAGAGTCGATGATTTTCTCCACCCAGTCCACCCACAAGCTGCTGGCCGGGTTATCGCAGGCATCGCAGATTCTGGTGCACGAATCGCAGACGCGCAAACTGGATAGGGACTGTTTCAACGAAGCCTACATGATGCACACCTCCACCAGCCCGCAGTATGCCATCATCGCCTCGTGCGACGTGGCGGCCGCCATGATGGAACCGCCGGGCGGCACCGCACTGGTGGAAGAATCCATCGCCGAGGCGCTCGACTTCCGCCGCGCCATGCGCAAGGTGGACGATGAGTGGGGCGCCGATTGGTGGTTCAAGGTGTGGGGACCGGACTACCTGGCTGAGGAAGGCATGGCGGCGCGCGAGGATTGGATGCTGGGTGCGGACGATCGCTGGCATGGTTTTGGCAATCTGGCGCCCGGCTTCAATATGCTCGACCCGATCAAGGCCACTATCATCACGACGGGGCTGAACCTGGACGGCGACTTCGCCGATTCCGGCATCCCGGCGGCCATCGTCACCAAGTACCTGGCGGAAAATGGCGTAGTGGTGGAGAAAACCGGGCTGTATTCGTTCTTCATCATGTTTACCATCGGCATCACCAAGGGGCGCTGGAACACCATGGTGACCGAGTTGCAGCAGTTTAAGGATGACTACGACAAGAATCAGCCGCTATGGCGCGTACTGCCGGAATTTGTCATCAAGCACCCGCGCTATGAGAAGATCGGCCTGCGCGACCTGTGCGAACAGATCCACGGCATCTACAAGGCCAACGATGTGGCGCGGCTCACTACCGAAATGTATCTGTCCAACATGGAACCTGCGATGAAGCCGTCCGACGCCTTCGCCAAGATGGCACACGGCGAGATTGACCGCGTATTGATAGACGAGCTGGAAGGGCGCATCACCAGTGTGTTGCTGACGCCCTATCCGCCGGGCATCCCGCTGCTGATCCCCGGTGAGCGCTTCAACAAGACCATCGTGGACTATCTCAAGTTCGCGCGCGATTTCAACAAGAAATTCCCCGGCTTCGAAAGCGACATCCACGGGCTGGTGGCAGAAGAAAACGGTGAGACGCGGTATTACGTGGATTGCGTAAGGCAGGGGTAGCCCGCCGAACTTGCAGGGCCGAAGAAGGCAGATGCACCGATGAGTATGTGCTGCCCTTATTATTTACGCCGGTAAGTAATGAAGTGATATTCCAGCATTTCCGGCGTTTCCTGATGGTAAATTTCGCGCGACACTTCGAGCCATTCCGACTTGTCAAAGTCGGGAAACATCGCATCCCCCACGAAATCTTTCTGAATCTCGGTGATATAAAGAATATCTGCAGTATTCAAAGCCTGCGTGTAAATATCCGCGCCGCCAACTATGAAAATTTGCGTGTCGCGCGCGCATGATGCGATTGCCTCGGGCAGTGAATGTACGACCGTGCAGCCGGGTATCTTCAGACTGCGGTCGCGCGTCACCACCACAGTAGTGCGCCCCGGCAAAGGCTTGCCTATGGAATCAAAAGTCTTGCGCCCCATGATCATGTGATGTCCCATGGTAAGCTTTTTGAAATGCTGCAAGTCGGCTGGGATACGCCAGGGCATGGTGTTGCGAAAACCGATGGTGCGGTTTTTCGACATGGCGACGATGATTGCCAGCGTGATCATATCGCGACGGTCGCCTTGATCGCCGGATGCGGATCATAACCTTCGAGCGTGAAGTCCTCGAACTCGAAGCCGAAAATATTTTTCACATCGGGGTTGATGCGCATCATCGGCAGCGGACGCGGTTCGCGCGACAGTTGCAAATTGGCCTGCTCCAGATGGTTGAGGTAAATGTGCGTATCGCCGAACGTGTGCACCAAATCGCCGGGTTCAAGTCCGCACACCTGCGCCATCATCAGCGTGAGCAAGGCGTAGGAAGCGATGTTGAACGGCACGCCGAGGAAAATGTCCGCGCTGCGCTGGTACAGTTGGCAGGACAATTTCCCGTCAGCCACATAGAACTGGAAGAACGCATGGCAAGGCGCCAAAGCCATCATGTCGAGCTCACCCACGTTCCAGGCCGAGACAATCAGGCGGCGCGAATCGGGATTCCTTTTGATTTGTTCCACCACTTCGGAAATTTGGTCTACCACACGCCCGTCCGTCGTGGCCCACGAGCGCCATTGTTTGCCGTACACCGGGCCGAGGTCGCCGTGCTCATCCGCCCATTCGTCCCAGATCGAAACGCCGTTTTCCTTGAGATATTTGATGTTGGTGTCGCCCTGCAAGAACCACAGCAGCTCGTGGATGATGGATTTTATGTGGCACTTCTTGGTTGTGACCAGCGGGAAGCCGTCTTGCAGGTTGAAGCGCATCTGATAGCCGAATACGCTGACCGTGCCGGTGCCGGTGCGGTCGGATTTTTTCGTTCCGCGGATAAGCACATGTTGCATTAAATCTAAGTATTGGCGCATGGTGAAGCTCGTATAATTGCGGCTATTAGTGTTGTCATTCCCGCGCAGGCGAGAATCCAGTTATTTGGATTGATGGATTCCCGCCTGCGCGGGAATGACGAAATTCAGCAGTTAAATTCGAGGACAACATGCTAGCACAACTCACCCTATCCCAGATATTGCCCGCCACCCCGTCAGCCACGCACCTGCTGGTGCTGCTGCCGAAGACCAAGGCGCTGCCCAAAGACCTGCCGCACGGTGGGCTGCTCAAGGCCGTGCTGGCGCGGCGCGACATGAAGGCCGATGAGCTGGCGAAATCGCCGGTTGTCGCCAATGCCGCAAACGGCGCGCTGGTGGCGTGGGGGATGCTGGATTTTGAAAAAGACACATTTGCGCAGCAAGCGCAGGTGCGCAAGGCCTTGCAGTTGCTGCTGGGAGAAAACCCCAGAGGCATTGGCATCGTCGTGCTGGGCGACGAGGCGCAGCGCAGGCGCGCCGCCGGGCTGGCGGTGTACGGCGCATGGGTGAACGGCGCGCCGCTGCCGGTGCACAAGAAAAAGGACGAGCGCAAACCGCTGCAAAAAATCGAGCTATTCGGCTTTGCCGACAAAAAAATCTTCGCGCCGCTCAAGGCGCAGGCGGAAGGCAACCTGCTGTGCCGCGAACTGACCGTGCTGCCGCCGAACGAACTGACACCCGCACTGTATCGCGGGCGCATCAAAAAACTGTCGCGGCTGCATGGCTGGAAGCACGAAGAATTCGACATGAAAAAACTGCGCAAGATGGGTGCGGGCGCGTTCGTCGCCGTGGCGCAGGGCAGCGATCCGGAAGACGCCGCCATCGTGCATCTGTCGTACCAACATCCCAAGGCGAAGCAAACCGTCGCGCTGGTTGGCAAGGGCATCTGCTTCGACACCGGCGGGCACAACCTCAAGCCTTCGCGCTACATGCACAACATGCACGAAGACATGAACGGTTCCGCCGTGGCGCTCGGCATTTTGCTTGCCGCCACGCAGAACAAATTGGCCGTGAACCTGGACTGCTGGCTGGCGTTGGCGCAGAACCACATCAGCCCCAAGGCATACAAACAGAACGACATCGTCAAGGCGCTGAACGGCACCACAATCGAAATCGTGCACACCGATGCCGAAGGTAGGATGGTGCTGGCCGATACGCTGACCCTGGCGGTGCGCGCCAAGCCTGACCTGATGATCGATTTCGCCACACTCACCGGCAGCATGGCGACGGCGCTCGGCTCGCGCTATTCAGGTGTATTGGGCAATCGCGACGAACTGGTGCAACGCGCGGTAAACATCGGCAAGCAAAGCGGCGAGCGCCTGTGCGCCTTTCCGATGGATGAGGACTACGAGGCCGGTCTGGAATCCAAAGTCGCTGACATCAAGCAATGCTCGTTGGCTGGCGAAGCCGACCATATCCTCGCGGCACGCTTCCTGAAGCGCTTCATCGATGATGTGCCTTGGCTACACGTGGACCTCTCATCCAGCCGCTGTGAAGAAGGTCTGGGCATTGTCGCGAGCGACGTGACCGGATTCGGCGTGGCCTGGGGGTTGGGGATGCTGCAGGCTGAGTAATTTTTCAATCTCGTGCGAATCGGAGGCTGCCTTCACGTGCTGAATATACATCCTCGACAACTCGCGCCGCTTGACGGCGTTTTACCCGTAGCGCATCATCCTAAGGGGCGGGAAAGCCCGTTGGTTTTTTATACTTAACAACATGGAGGTAATATGTTCAAAAGACTTTTGTTATCAACGGCGATGGTCGTGGCTATGTCCTTATCGCAAGCATCTTTTGCGGCAGATGCTGCAAAAGATGAATGCACAGCCGATAAGGATTGTAAAGAAGGTACTTTCTGCATTCTGGCTTTGACACCTCATGTGTGCAAACCACCACTGGCTGCAGGTGCGGCGTGCAAGCGGGATATCATATGTGCTTCTAAGAAATGTGACATCCCCGCTGGTAAAGAGGTGGGAGCTTGCAAATAAAAAGCACTCCGTATCTGATTTCTATGTAAAGAAATTGCGATGCATTGAACAACCCCGCAGCAAGCTGCGGGGTATCAATCCGAATCTGATCAAATACTTTATAGAAAATTAGCCTTTTAAAATTCGGCAATCGCTTGGGCAATCATCTCTTTCCCAGCATACAGTTTTACTGAGCAAACATAGTGTAAGGTATGATGCCTCCTCGTTTTCAGCACACCCAGAACATTCTCCTCACCCTGTTGTAAGGCGACTTTTCCGGATTGATGGACACGGGATTTATTGTTGCCATCGCCATTATTTTTGGCAATCAGTTCGTAATGTAACGTTTCACTTTTTGTGGTGACTGCTTTGGCTGTTACTACCCATAGGTCGTTTTCCATGCGTGGCTCGACCCACACCCGATAATCGTCAGAAGCCACGGCTGTCCCGTATTCCAATAGCATGGTTGATCCCAGTAGCATGGCGCTAAAGTAACGGAAAATCATTTGTCTTTAAAGTATCAATACAATGTGATGAGGGTGAGGCTATTCTCGCCACCCATCTAATTGCCCTGCACAACAACTGCCTGGTTATAATTCCCATTTTGCCGAACCGCCACAATCAAGCCACTGCCGCCTTGGCTGATTACAACAGAATTATGCAATCCAACCTGTTCGACATTTGATGTGTTCCCTTGACCTAGTTGGCTAATGACAGCGCGATTGGCATAACCATCCTGATTTAAGTTCACCAAATTGTTATCGCCTACTTGCTGGATACTCGCTGCCTCGCCATTTCCTGACTGTGTCGTAGTTATTCCATTCAGGTTGCCCTGTTGCAAAATATGCAGCGTATGCCCCATCCCTTTTTGCGCTGCATTGACATAGTTAGAGTTGCCCTCCTGGAAAATATCTACTCGGCTTGGCCCGAGCACTGCATGATCAGAAAGTTCCGGGAATCCTGTGGTCGCCATTCCCGGCTCTGTAGCGCCAAGATCGCTCCTTGAATCCTTGGAGCTTCTCGAGGCGCTATGATCTACTGTTTTTTGTTGGCCAGATTGCTGCGGTTCACCAGCCATCACAGGCGCTGTAGCTAGCGCAACCATCAACATGATGAGCAATTTTATTCCCATGTTATCGCCCTCTTATTCTTCACTCAATAGAGGAACTCGCGCCCCGATAGTTTGTTCGTATCGGGGTTGCTACGCGGCTCTTTTTGTATCTGCATTTCTTGGATGTACTTCTGCAACACTGGGGATGACAGGTCTTCAGCGTTGAACAACCCCCAGTTATTATCCTGAATCCCTTCCGCGACCAGATGGATCACCGCAGCCTCGATGGCCTCTTGCACACACAGTTGCGAGGGTTCGTTTCTGGTATAGCCTATGTCCGATTCCAACAAACTCTTGAATGCAATGAAGCGGAATATATTGGATGCGAGCTGATAGGAATAGATCGTCTTGGTGGTAGATATGCTGTTCAGGATACGGCCCGTACGTACATCCACGGCACGTAAATTGACCGTTACTTGATCAACGCGGTATTGGCTATTAAGGCCGACCCCGAGGTATCGTGCCCCAGCTCCGCCGGTTTGTACGTTGGAGTCATAGGCAATGACTCCGCCTTCAACCAATATGCTGGCTGATAGCAATGGCGGAACGGATGGCGCCGGGATCTTTTGCCCGTCCTGCGGCTCTACAGCACGGATAATCTTTCTCTCGGTAAGCAGGTTTTGCAGCCCTTCACGCTCCACCGGGACGAACCAATTGGAATCATTGAGCGCCTTGACCAGCATAGAGGTGGCACCTTGGGTGACAGCGGTTGAGAGCTGGTTTTCTGCCGATGGTTTGTATTGGCCGGTCTGATCGCGGAAGCCATATACCGCAGCGATGATTTTCCCTTTAGTGTGTGGCAACCTGATCAGGTCAAGGTGTGTTTGGGTCGCAGTGGTCAAATGCGGTGGCTGTGAACCTAACATGTCGCGGCTGGGCGTTGCGCAGCCAGTTAGGGCGCTGATCAAGGCTAACACCCAAACAAGCATCCACACAGGACGCCCCAATTCGTTTTCCCCTAAACACCACATGTAGTTATCCTCCTTATCCAGCGCTACGGTACACATGCGGTGGCACCAGCCGACACGCTTGCCGGCTGGCAAACATTGAAGGATGTAGTTTGCCCCGTAACCCTGTCCACCACTGTAACCTGCATATTGCCGGTTCCGGCCAAGTTGGTGATGTTGATGGTGAAATCAGTTGTTTGCAGTGGCTGCGCGGTGGCAACCAGGTTGCCGTTCGCATCCACCAGGCCGCTGGCCGCAGAAAATGACAGGCGGCTGATAATTGAACGTTGCAACGTGTCGCTGAATTGTTGCGAGGGAGTTTTCTGTTGTGCGGCAAGCGCCGGATCTTTGTAGTCGTTAATTGCCTGCGCTTCGTTGAGCAGAACCGCGCCGTTCAGCGGATTGCCCCCGAATGCAGGATTGACCGGCGTGTAAATCAGTTCGGAAGCCATCACTGGCATAGCCAGTGCGGCAGACTGTATCGCCAAATATATAATGATTAACGGACGCACACTTTTCCCCTTTCTCAAAGTTCATCTGATGCCATGTCTTGGCTGTTAGTTAAGGTTTCCGCTTCAATTTCGACTATGTGTTGATACGCTAACTCTGCCGCGTTTGCTCCCATTCCGTCCAGCACACTGCGCCTGCTCATACGCACAAATCCTGAATATATTTTGCGGAAGCGGTATTCCACCCACAACAGACTGGCTGAACGCACAGATGGGCGCTCATAAATAATAACGCTGTAGCGCGAGCCATCTCTTTGTTCGCGCCACGCATTGACGAATGCACGATAGAACTCATGCCCTAACGGGGTAATTGTTTGATCTATCACCAGGCCATCAATACGGTCCACGTACCGGTGAACACCATTGAGGCTCGCGCCGCCTTCGTCATCTCCCGCAAATGACGGGCTTGCAAGCACAATACACAGCAAGCACAAAATTACGTTTGCCACCGGGATTCGCATTTGCTCTGCCTTCATGGTTCTGCATTGGCCGTATCTCTTGTTGGCCCCTGCAACATGCCGAGCACCGCTTACCGACACTCAACACTTATTGGGTTTTTAAAAAGCGGGCGCTTTCGCGCCCGCCAAATCTGCCGGTATGATCCGGCTAGTTGCTACTAACGCTGCGTGATGCTGGCGCTGTTGTTGCTGCCGCCAACCTGGTAGATTGACGCAGTATTGCCATTGCCTTGCTGCATGATGGAAGCCAGGTTGTACGCGCCGCCTTCCTGGCTGATTGTCGCAATGTTAAAAGCTGCGTCACCGTCTTGAGCGATGTCAGCAATATTGTTGCTGCCGCCGGCTTGCGTAATGGTCGCAGTATTCCCTTGTCCATCTTGAGCTATGCTGGCGGCGAGATCGCTACCGCCGGTTTGCGTAACAGATGCCAGGTTGGCGATATCGCTTTGCGACACACTAGCCGTCAGGTTCGCGCCATTGCTTTGGGAGATGGTGGCAGTGTTGAAACCATCATCCTGGGCAACAGAAGCGCTGCTGTCGACAGTGCTGTCTTGCAACACAGTAGCAATGTTACCATCGCTATAGGACTCCGTCTGGCTCACTATGACGGTGCTGCCAATGGAGGCGGATTGGTTCACGGATACCGTGCTGTTGTTGCCGTCCTGGCTCACGCTGACAGCATTGTCCGCGCCATCGCCATCCTGGCTCACCGACACGCTGTTGCTGTTACCGGTTTGGTTTACAGTGGCAACATTGTTGGTGCCATCTTGAGCCACCGTTGCAGACAGGTTGCTGCCATCTGCCTGAATAACGGACGCCACCTGCGCTTCATCACTTTGCGATACGCTAGCGCTCAGATTTTCACCATTGCTTTGGTTGACTGAAGCTTGATGATTGTAATCATCCTGGGAAACATCGGCAGTGGCGCCAGCGGTGTTGGTTTGCGTCACGTCAATGCGGTTGTTGTCGCTATAGCCTTCGGTTTGCACAGCAGTTGCACTGGAGCCGGTAGCGTTACTTTGTGTCACGTTAACTATACCATTGCTGCCTTGTTGCGATATGGTCGCAGCGTTATCGCTGCCGCTGGTGGTGATGCTGGCTGTGGCATTTAGGGTGTTGTCCTGAGAAACGCTGCCGGAATTGCGGTCCCCAGCCTGGTCAATTGCTGCATGGTTGTCAGCGCCGCCATCTTGCATAATGGCAGCCTGATTGCCGGTGCTGGATGATACCGGTGTTCCAGCATCAATTTCCGCCCAAGCAGAATTGGCGGAAAATACTGCTGCGATAGCCAAAGACAAAACGGACTTATTAAATTTCATAAACATAATCTTCTCCATATCTGAAAGTTAAGTTGCACAAAAAACATTAAAACCACAACAGTTGGTATTGCTGTACCACACCACTCTGCTTAACAACTGCCGGCGAACCGCGCATTTTTAGAAACGCCACTGCTCAGGGCAGCTCTCGCTGAAATTGCCGCGATAACACCTATACAGCAATGCCAGTGCCAAGTAATATTCAAATCGTGTTTTTTCTTGGCGTAAGAATCAACAATAGCCCATCAACCGGCGTGAATACTTGGTCTGCGCAAACATGACCCTGCCAGGAAATTTTTCATGCCCTTGGTTTTACCGCTTCATAAAAACAAATTTATCCAGGATAAACGTCAAGATTTTTATCTGGTTGGCGAGATTTCGACGATTCGCCCGCATTAACTTCATGACAAGTTCAAACTATGAGCGCATTGCACCAGCGTTGTTATAACGCCATTAATAAAAACAGAAATACTATGGCAGTCGCCATGCTGGGATTGTTGCACCTAGTTTTGGTTGTCGGCGTTGAACACGCATGGGTGCGGCCTTTGTTGATTTCCCATCTGGGCATTTTCCTGTTATGGCAACCGCTCTGGCGTATCGAAGATAAATTGGGGGTGAGGGGGATCACTTTCATCACGCTCACAATTGTTACGGTGATTTTCTGGCTGAACTGGGCTTTGCTGGCTTTCTGGATGGGCGGTATGTTCGGGCTGATCGGGGGGCGGATATTTTCATCCGCCCAGAAGTGGGCCAGGTATTTTTACCTTCTCGCCCTGCTTTATGTATTGTCAATGCTACTGCTCTGGGCCGTTCCGAAAATGCTTGCCCTTGGTAGCACAGATGAGCTTTCGCGTAATCTGATGGTTTATTTCATGCCCGTATTGTTGTTTGCAATGGCTTTCATGCCGAGCGAATCCGAGCCGGTCTATCAGGAACATGCCGTGGATTTTTTCTATGGCGTGATGCTTATGCTGCTTGTGGCGGTGTTGATACTTGGCGTCATTGTCATTATGTCGCTGGGTAAAATAAGTTATCAACAGGCTCTGTTGGAACTGGTATTTATCGTTGCCGGAGTATTGTTAATCCTGGTCTGGCTGTGGAAGCCACGCTTAGGCCTTTCAGGTCTGCAACAAAGCTTCTCGCGTTATTTTCTTAACATCGGCACCCCCTTTGAAGAGTGGCTCGCTAAATTGGCGCGCCATGCCGAAACCGAACCCGATGCGGCAAGATTTTTAGGATGCGCGATACGGTTGTTGGCAGAATTGCCCTGGCTAGCCGGAGTGACGTGGCAAACACCCGAAGGGGATGGGGAGACCGGAAAGAAAACTGCCCATCCGCTGAATTTCAAGACTGGCGACCTTGGTTTGCAATTGTGGGCCGTCCACCCAACGCCCATTTCCATGAACTTGCACGCAAACCTGTTATCCCGGTTGATTGTGCATTTTTATCGGACGAAGTTGCGTGAAGCAGAAATGCGCCAGATGGTTCGCATGCAAGCCGTACATGACACTGGGGCGCGTCTGACCCATGACTTGAAGAATTTGCTGCAAGCACTTTCCAATTTGACAGCCGCCGCACAGCAGCCTGGCCGTGAGGATAGCTTCCGCCAACTTATGCAGCGCCAATTGCCACTGCTCGGACAGCGATTAAAGCAGACACTTGACAAGTTAAAGGCTCCGCAACCCGAGTCGAACGATGAAATGGCGAGCGCTGATTTGTGGTGGGGTAATTTAAAAACGCGCTATGAACGTTACGGCGTGACTTTTTGTGTCGGGAATATCGTACCAGGTGTCCACGTCCCTGCCGGATTATTCGACAGCGTGGCAGAGAACTTGCTGCAAAATGCCAGCCGCAAGCAAGCTGCCAACCCAGCGATCGTCATTACGGTCGAATTCTCTGCGGTTCCGGATGCAATCGAACTGAGCGTAAATGACAACGGAACGGCAGTAGAAGAGCATGTTGCCCATCGCTTGTTCCAGGTCGCAGTGAGTTCAGGCTATGGATTGGGTATAGGTTTGTACCAGGCGGCGCGCTGGGCAGATCAGCATGGCTATAAGCTGAACTTGGCCAGCAATCACAATGGTGCGGTGTGCTTCAAGCTGAAATCGGCATCTCCGTGAGTATGCGGGCGAGCCGTTAACTATTATCCGCTCCATATTGCCGCATTCGGCAATACAACGTGGTGCGCTGAATTCCCAGCAGCTTCGCCGCCTGCGACAAATTCCCATTTGTAATATCGAGCGCCGCCTCGACATAACCTTGCTCCCATTGCCGCAACATAGAATCCAGGTCGAAATGCCGCTTCAAACGTAATTGTTCTTTTGCGCGCTCGACTATAGATTTAATGTCTTCTGTAAACGTAGCCCCTGCGTCATCGCTGTTTAGATTGTCTACATCTAGCTCAGGCTGTAATTTATCCAGCGTCACAATCTGTCCGGCATATTTAGTGGCAAGGCGGATCACAATGTTGCGCAACTCCCGCACATTTCCCGGGAAAGCATATTTCATCCACAAATCTTGCGCCCGGGCATCGAGTTTGAACGCTTTGGCTTTCCCCTGCTGCGCATAAAAACGTCGGAAATGATCCAGCAACATGTGTTTGTCATCGCCCAGGCTGCGCAGTGGCGGAGCATTTATCGCAAACACGGAAAGCCGGTGGTAGAGGTCGGCGCGGAAACGCCCAGCTTTGACTTCCTGGCGCAGATCGCGGTTAGTGGCGGCGACGACACGCGCATTTGAACGTCGGCTTTGTGTTTCGCCAACGCGCTGGAACTCCCCGTTCTCCAGCACGCGCAACAACTTGGCCTGCAACTCCAAGGGTAGCTCCCCAATCTCATCCAGAAACAGTGTACTGTCAACCGCGTCTTCGAAATAGCCCGCGCGCATATTTGCAGCACCGGTAAAAGATCCCTTGGCATAACCGAACAGCGTGGGTTCAACCAGCGTGGGGGAGATCGCCGCACAGTTCAGGGCAAAATAGGGCTTGCCGCTACGGCTGCTCTGGCGGTGCAAAGAGGCAGCAACTAGTTCCTTGCCACTGCCCGACTCTCCCTCGATCAGAACTGGGAATGGAGCATCCGCATATTGCATAATCTGCTGGCGAAGTTTCTGGACTGGGAGGCTGTCGCCAACTATCCCGCCCCCCTGGCGGGCAGCTTCGCGCTCTGCATCTTGCGCTGCCAGAACATTCAACAATATTTCACGAAGTTGTTCGGCCTCGCATGGCTTGTCGATAAATTCGATGGCTCCAATAGTTCGCGCATGACGGGCATTGTCCTCGTCATTCTGGCCGGATAGCACAATGATCTTTATGTCTGGAGCGTGGGCCAGCAATTCGACTATCAACCGGAAACCTTCGTCAGGGCGATGCGACACAGGCGGCAAGCCCAAATCCACCAAGGCCAGTTGTGGAGGTCGGCCCAGTTGGCTAAGCAGCCTTTCGGCCTCGGAACGGGACTTGGCAATATGGATCGAGAAATCCCCCTCCAGAACATATGCGAGCGCATCGGTGATGAGCGAGTCATCATCTACAATAAGTAAGTCCGGCTTGCTATTTTTCATGGCATCCCCTGATTCATCTCTTTATTGAGCATGCGCGGCGCGGCCCGCGCTATAGCATTGGCGCGGGTATATCGCCAACATGAAAACGGAAATCGTTCGCCTTGCGGTCGGCGAAGTAGTGTTGCAGGGTGAAGCGCACCGGGCGGAAAGCGATTTCATTCCACGGAATATTTTGTTCTTCGAACAGCTCAACTTCCAGGCTTTCCGTACCGGGTGAAAAATCCAGGTCTATCAGCCTGGCGCGGAACAGCAGATGCACCTGATTGATGTAGGGCAGGTTGTACATCGAATACAGTTCGCCGATGGCTAAGCGCGCGTTGGCCTCTTCCAGCGTTTCGCGGATGGCTGCTTCAGTGGTGGTCTCGCCATTTTCCATAAAGCCCGCAGGCAGCGTCCACAACCCGTGTCGCGGTTCGATGGCGCGGCGGCACAGCAGGACGCGACCATCTTCCCATTCAGGGATGGCGCCGATCACCAATTTTGGGTTCTGGTAGTGGATGGTGGCGCAGGAAGTGCAGACATGGCGCGGGCGGGTGTCGTCTGGCGGCTGGCGCAATTCGACCGATGCTCCGCATTCGCTGCAATACTTCATTTAATTACCTTGGCCTATTTCCAGAATTGCCACCACGGCTTCTCGTTCCTGGATTGAAGCTTGGCGGTTGCTACTGCGCCATCCTTCGCGATATTGATGTCGAGCACTCGCTGCGCGTCATCGCGCAAATCTTTCATGCCCATAGCATCATAGGCCTGCACCATGACACGCAATGCATCACGCGTGGCCGGAGTCTGCGGGTAGTCGGTGAGCACATCCTTGGCGCGGTTGGCGGCAGCCACATAAGCGCCACGGCGCAAATAATAATTGGCGACATGGATTTCATAGCGCGCCAGCGCGTTAATCAGATATTGCATGCGCAGCCTGGAGTCGGGTGCGTATAGGCTACCCGGAAAGCGGGTCACCAGCTCCTTGAATGTCGCGAAGGCCTCGCGCGCCGCATTAGGGTCGCGCTCGGAAAGATCCTGCTTCACCACTCCACCCAACAGGCCGAGATCTTCGTTGAAATTGATCAGCCCTTTCAGGTAATAGGCATAATCCACATGCGGATTGTTGGGGTATTGTTTGATAAACCGGTCTGCCGCCGCGATAGCCGATTCCGGTTCTTTCTGTTTGTAATAGGCATAGGCGATTTCAAGTTGCGCCTGCTGTGCGTAACGCCCGTAGGGGTAGCGCGCTTGCAATGTTTCAAATGTTTTTACGGCTTTTTCGTAATTGCCGTCTTTCATCTGCTCCATGGCTTCAACATAGGTTTCATTGGCTGGCGTAGCGTTCGCAGCAGAGTTCCCATCTTGTGGTGACGAGAAAATTCCACATGCAGTTAGCGTAAGCAGCAGGATTAAAGCTAAACTATGGCGCATGGCTGAATCCAAAAAATTGTTGCCCGATTATACCGCAAACACTTTCGCTCCTTCCCCGCTTGCATTCGGGGAAGATCCGCTCAGATTTGATGTGTCTGGCGAATATGCGGGGATGCGTCTCGATCAGGTATTGGCCAGGCTGTTGCCGGAGTATTCGCGTAGCCGTCTGCAAGACTGGATAGCACAGGGGCTGGTCAAGATTGATGGCGCATTAGGCACCACCAGGCAGAAGGTATGGGGCGGCGAAGCAATTGAAGTCACGCCGCAGCAGCATCCCGCCGAACAGTCGTATCAGGCCGAAGACATTGCGCTCAACATCGTGTTCGAGGACGACAGCATCCTCGTCATCAACAAGCCGGCCGGACTGGTAGTGCATCCGGGCAGCGGCAACTGGGAAGGCACGTTGCTCAACGCCCTGCTGCACCATGCGCCGCAGCTCGGCCAAATTCCCCGCGCCGGCATCGTGCACCGGCTGGACAAGGATACCAGCGGCTTGCTGGTGGTGGCGAAGACGCTCACCGCGCAAACCGCCTTGGTGCGGCAGTTGCAGGCGCGCACCGTGAAACGTGAATACCTCGCGTTGTCCTATGGCGAAGTGGATCGCTCCGGCAGGGTGGACGCGCCTATCGGGCGTCATCACACGCAGCGCACCAAGATGGCGATTGTGGATGACGGCAAGCCGGCGGTCACGCATTACAGCGTGGCGGAGCGTTTTCCCGCCTGCACCCTGTTGCGCTGCAAGTTGGAGACGGGGCGCACCCATCAGATCCGCGTGCACCTCGCCTCCATCCGCCATCCCCTGGTCGGCGACAGCACTTATCTCAAGGGCGCACAGAAGTGCGCGCCGCATCTGCGCGACATTATTACCGCGTTTCCACGCCAGGCGTTGCATGCAACACAACTCGGCCTGGGGCATCCGGTAACGGGCGAATGGCTGGAATGGCAAGCAGCCCTGCCGGATGACATGGCGCAGTTGCTGGCACAGATCAGGAGTGCGTCACATGAACCTGCTTAAACATTCCTTTATTCACGACTGGTGCCTCATCCCGGAATGGCCCACACCAAAAAATGTGCGTGTATTACAAACCACGCGCAACGGCGGCGTGAGCGCCGCACCTTACGCCAGCCTCAACCTCGGCGACTATGTCGGCGATGAGCCGCTCGCAGTGGCACAAAACCGCCAGTTGCTCGCGCCGCTGCTGCCGAGCGAACCGGTGTGGCTCAGGCAAGTGCATGGCACGACGGTGGTGGATGCAGGACATACCGCTTGCTGGCCGGTGGGTGATGCCAGTGTGTCCTCCCGTCCCGGCGCGGTGTGCGTGGTGATGACGGCGGATTGCCTGCCCGTGTTGCTGTGCGACGAGCAGGGCAGCGTGGTCGCAGCGGTACATGCAGGCTGGCGCAGCCTATGCGACGGTGTGATTGAAGCCACAGTGCAGGCCATGAAGGTGTCACCACAAACCCTTATCGCATGGCTTGGCCCGGCCATCGGGCCACAGGCGTTCGAAGTAGGTGAAGAGGTGCGCGCGTCATTCATGGCCAGGCATCGGGAAGCCATAACTGCCTTTACCCGATCTCCATTTCTCCAGCGAGCGGGAGAGGGTGAAAAATGGCTGGCCGATATTTACCAACTCGCACGCCTGCGCCTGAATGCGCTGGGCGTCACGCGCATTTACGGCGGCGGCCTGTGCACCCACACCGACGCCGCACGCTTTTTTTCCTACCGGCGCGATGGCGTGACCGGGAGGATGGGCAGCTTCATCTGGTTGCAAGAGTAACCACACCGCAGTTTTTGCATTTCCGGAAAATTGGATATTCTAAATCAAGTCCGCACGCCCCATTTTCTGGTCGAACAACTAACTTTGTACAGGGGGAATCATGAAACAAATAATTGCATTCGTGATATTTTTTACCATACCAATTCTGGCTTGCGCTGATTCTTTAGATGAGTCCCAAGCATGCGAAATTCATAAAGCACGTGAATACAAACCAGGGATGACGCCGCATGTAATTTGCCTTTATGAGCCCAACACTGTTGGGCTAACCTGGGATAACGATGATCATGAACGATTCATGGATTTCAAACTGTCTGTTCGCTACCAATTGGCTCCAGAATGGAGTACGGACGGCCTGAACTGGGTTTCGAACCATCTAGAAAATTTGATGCCAATGCGCAGTAAGCTTGGCGATAACTCAGCTATTTATTTTGCTTTCTCCGGTCGATTTGGCCAGTACATAGGCAACCGTGATTCTTCCCCGGTAATTGGGAAACGGTTCAACCCGAAAATATTTATTCGGTTTTGGGGGGATAAGGGTAAGGATGATACTGACCACAGGAACTCCAATTACATGGATATCAGCTTATACAACCACGAATCCAATGGCCAGGCGATCAATTCCAAAACGGGCTATGACCAGGCTGTTTCTCAAGCCATTGCTAAAGGGGACAGAAGTACCGATGCAAATGATTTGATAAGCCGCAGTTGGAACATTGTTGATATCAATTACAGACGAAGGAAGATTCAGATTATTGATGATGTAGTAAGCAATAAGTATTACAACATAGAAACTTCAGGTTATTTCGGGGTGAAATACTTTATCCCCAGCAAGACAGAGGAATTTAACCCTTTAGGGGGAACCAATCCTCAAGGATTGCCAGGGTGGGAAACTGATCCGGAAGGCAAACCGCGCCAACAAGTTGATGGTCTATCTGCCGCGCTTAAGGGTAAAGTCTATAAGGGAGATGATGATCAGTCACACTACAAGTACTATCTGGGTTACACAACAGGCATCCGCAATCCAGGCCGATACAAAACTTGGCGTGCGGAATTAACTGGAGTCCTGCCATGGCTTGATATCCCAATCACCCTATACAAACAGATAGGCTATAACAACGAGCTAGCCCAGTATTACAAGAAAGTCAGCACCGTTGGATTTTATGTAGACATTGGAAGCTTTTAAAAAACCAACCCTTATGCACCCAGGACATGGAACGATGCAACCTCTCGGCCTAGGGAAACACAGATTTATTCGCTCAGGCTGCCAACAAAACTGAGTTGCTGGTCGCACCACTGCGCCCACATGCCGCGCAAGGCGGCCTCGAAATGGCGGACAAAACGCGGGGCGTCGAAAATCGGCGACGCCAGCACTTGTTGCCGCAACCCGTTGCGCAGCGCCGCCAGCCGTTGCAGATCGCCAGCGTGCGATACCGCCCGTGCCACATAGTCGTCGGCATCGGCGGCGATCCATTCGGGCAACCCTGCGTTCATCAGCAGGCCGATGCCCTGGCGGGACAGGAAACTCTCCCCCGCCAAAGTCAGTACCGGCACACCCATCCACAGGCCTTCGGCGCTGGTGGTGCCGCCCGTAAAAGGAAACGGGTCAAGAGCAATGTCCACCCGATGGTAAGCGGCCAGATATTTCGCCCTGGGCTCGGAACCCTCCAGAATTATCCGCCCGACACCGATGCCGTGGGCGGCAAACCGTTCGGCGACGCTCTGCCGCACCGCAGCCTCATTGAGTTGCTTGGTTTTAAGGAACAGGCGGCTATTCGGCACGGATGCAAGCACGCGCGCCCACAGCGCCACCACGGCATCGTTCACCTTGGTCAGATTATTGAAACAGCCAAAGGTGATGTAACCAATTGTTAACGCGGGGAGCGGAGCGACCGCCACATCCACGTCCGGCGGCGTGAAACATAGCCGGGTTTCAGGCAATCTCCAGATTTTCTCGGTGAAATAGATTTCTTCGGTTTCCGGCAACGTCCATGGGTCGGCGATGAGATAGTCCATGGCCGCCACACCGGTGGTAGCGAAATAGCCCAACCAGGCAACCTGGACCGGGGCGGGTTTCCAGGCAAACACCGGCAGCCGGTTATGTGCGGTATGGCCGGAGAGGTCGAACAGGATGTCGATGCCGTCGCCATGTATCCGCCGCGCCAGCGCTTCGTCGGAAAGCCCCACCGCCTGATGCCAGCCCCGGCAGCAGGCCTTGATCCGCCCGGTTACCGCGTCGGCGCTGAAGTGGTTGGAGTAGGCAAATATTTCCAGGCGGCCTGCGGCATGGGCGGATAGCGCAGCCAATACGTTTTCCAGAAAATAGCCCACCGGGTGCGCGCGCAGGTCGCCGGATACCAGCCCCACCCGCAAGCGCCGGGCGGGATCGGGCATGTTGCCCCAAACCTTGCACGGGCGCGCTAGCCGCATCACCAGTTCGCCGTAGCGCCGCGCTTCGGCATGCAATATCGTGTGGTTCTGATCCTCCATATAGTTATGAATGAGCAATAAGTTAATGGGGTATTCAGCTAAGTGCTGTGGCTAGCCTCTCCATGGGTGCGAAGGCACGGAAATATCCAGCGAAGCTGGCGCTTTATGGCGAAGCTTGGCGGACACTGCGAACTCCTGCCCCTCAACTCTGGGCTTGGGATTGGCTACAAGCTCGCGGAAGGACATAGGATGCATGGAAACGCACTGTTCGATCAGATCGATGTAGGCAGTATCATCTGGAAACCACGCCATAAATTCTGCGTAGTTGCATGGGTAGTCGACCCCGGCGCGGGCGCGGCAGATCGAACCTGCGGAGTATTTGATTCAATTGCATAATTTCAACATAACAGCACTTAGCTGAATACCCCATATAAGTTACTATGCGCTTCAACGTAATCGGGCTTAATCGCCAGCGCCCGCTGGTAACTCGCCACCGCATCATCGAGTTTCCCGAGGTCGCCCAAGGCATTGCCCAGGTTGTTGTGCGCCCCATAGAAATCCGGCTTGATTTCCAGCGCACGGCGATAGCTGGTTTCTGCTTCCGGCAAGCGATCCTGGTCATGTAGGGCGTTGCCCAAATTGTAAAGCGCCTCGGCGTAATCAGGTTTGAGTTCAAGCGCACGGCGATAGCTGGCTTCAGCTTCTGGCAACCGGCCTTGATCCCGGAGGATGATACCCAGGTTGCTATGCGCGTCGGCATAGTCCTGCTTGAGTTCCAGCACACGGCGATAGCTGGTTTCAGCTTCGGGGAGCCGCCCAAGCGTATGGAGGGTATTGCCCAGCTTGCTGAGCGCATCGACGAAGTCCGGCTTGAGCTCCAGCGCACGGCGATAGCTGGCTTCAGCCTCGGTCAAACGGCCTTGCTTCAGCAGCGTGTTGCCCAGGTTGTAATGCGCTTCGATGAATCCCGGGCTTAGCTCCAGCGCCCGGCGATAGCTGGCTTCGGCTTCAGGCAGGCGGCCCAGCTTCACGTATGTGTTGCCCAGGTTGTTGTGCGGCTGCGCGTCTCCGCGTGACAGATCGGCCGCTTTCTGCAAGGGCGTCAGCACTTCTGTATGGCGGCCCTGTTGCAGCAGCGCCGTCCCCATCGCGCTCCAGCCTATCCCATGCTTGGGGTAGCGTTCCGTTATTTCACGGGCGAAGGTTTCCATTTCGGCATAACGCCTCTGGTTGAACAGCCCCACCAGTTTGGCTATCTCCTGTGTGCTGGGTTCGCTTCCCGCGCCGCTGCTTGGGGGCACTTGCCTGCCAGGCTTAGACGGCGTGGTGAGTTTATGTTTTTGTTGTCTCATGCTGTCAGACGAAGTTGGCTGCGAAGATGAACTTGCAGCCATGCAGTTCACTGTGCTGGTTTTTTATTTTGCTCAAGCCCACTTAGCGCGTCCAGCAATGGCCCCAGGAATTTTTCGTAATTCCGCCAGCGTTCCACGGATGATTTATACATCGGCTGGCGCACCTGCGCCATACTGGCGGTGCGCACCGAGCGTTTTGTCTTGTGGAAATCGAGACAGGCATCGCTCCACTCCAGCCCGCAATATTCAATCATGCGGCGCGCCTGCGCCTCTTGATCGGCTACTATATCTTCGTAGTTTACGTCGAGAAAAGCCCCGGCTGGCAACACCTTGCGCCAATGTTCCATCAAGCATGAATAATCGACATAGAATCGCCCCAGCTCAGCCAGATCATAGGTATTTTTTTGGTTGTTGTGCGCGAACAACTGCGTAAAGCAGGACAAGCAGGTATCTACCGGATTGCGGTTGACATGAATGATTTTTGCATTGGGCAACATTAGATGAATCCATCCAATGGCCATGAAATTCTCCGGATTCTTGTCGGTGATGCGCCGAGCATCCGGTGCGCGCTGCTTCAGCCCGGCGATATATTCAGCGCCCCACGCGGTAAGTGTTGCCTGATTGAGTGAGCGCAGATTGCCCGGAAAGGCAACACCCGACCCGGCATCGGCACGCTGCGCGATTGCCAGAAGGTCGGGCAACTCTCCCGCGCCATGTACCTCGGGGTGGCTGGCGATAATTTGCTCGGTCAGCGTGGTGCCGGAGCGCGGCATACCAAGCACAAAAACCGGTACGTTCGAAGGATTGCCCGCGCCGCGCAAACGGTCTATCGCGGTCTGATCAAAAATACGCTTGATCTCTGCGAATTGCTGCGCAGGTTGATCCGGGTGATAGTTGAATGAGGCACGCTTCAGTTTGCAACCTTCGAGAAAATGCGGAAAAGCTTTTTCGAAATCGCCGATGTCGTCATAACATTTGCCCAGAGCAAAGTGAAGTATTGCAGCATTGTTGTTGGAGAGAGAAATTTCTTTTCGCTGCAATGCTTCGCCCGCATCAACCAGCGCCGCAAAATTCACGTCCCCCGCCTTCACCTTTTTAGCATTTGCCAGACGCCAGCGTGCTGCCAGGTTATCGGGCATGATCTCCAGCGCCTGCAGAAACAAGCCTTCCGCTTGCTCAGGCTGGCCGTTTTCCATGCACAGGCTCCCCAAACCAAGCAACGCTTCGCTACACCTGGTGTCGATCTTCAGCGCGTGTTGATAGCAAGCTTCGGCTTCGGAGAGCCGACTTTGATCCTGGAGTATATTGCCAAGGTTAGCGTGCATTTTGACGAAATCCGGCTTGATCTCCAGTGCTCGCCGGTAACAGGCTTCGGCTTCGGGCAACCTGCCTTGTTTACGGAGCGTGCTGCCCAGTTTGTCATACACGTCGGCATAATCCGGCCTGATCTCCAGCATCCGGCGGTAGCAGACTTCGGCTTCGGGTAACCGGCTTTGTTTCAGGAGCATGTCACCCAGGTTGCTGAGCGCCTCGACAAAATCCGGTTTAATCTTCAGGGCCTGCCGATAACTGGCCTCGGCTTCGATGGGCCTATCCTGGTCAAGGAGAGCGACGCCCAGATTACTGTGCGCCTCGGCAAAATCCGTTTTAATCTTCAGGGCCTGCCGATAACTGGCTTCAGCAGCAGGCAATCGGCCCAGATTCAACAGTGTGTTGCCCAGGTAATTGTGCAACTGGGCGTCTCCATGCGACAGTTTGGCAGCTTTCTGCAAGGGCGCCAAAGCTTCTGCATTGCGCCCCTGCTGCAAGAGCGACGTTCCCATCGCTTTCCAGCCTATCCCGTGATCGGGGAAACGCGCCGTTAACGACTTTGCGAGAGTTTCTACTTCGGCGTAACGCTCCTGCCGGAACAGAGCCACCAGCGTATTTATTTCTTGAGGGCTGGGTTCTCTTCCTGCCACCTTGCGTGTGGAATTCTTCATGGGAGATGTCATCGGCCTGTAGAACCTAATGTCAGCGCTTGCCGCAACACATCAATGCAACTGAGCCAGTGTTGTTTTGATTCCCGCCTTGATGATTTTGATGCGCTTGTAGAATGGCAAAATGAAGCTGTTCCGGCTCATGCATCTGTCCCATTTGATGATGGATAGCAGGCTGTTGCAGCGCAACGCAGGGATGAGAAAATTGGGTTGTGGCAGCAGCCATGGCGAATATAGAAAAATGAGTTTCCCTTAGCGGAATTGTAGCTTGGATATCCAAAAAATTCCCCAAAAAGTTGGTTACTTGCGGCCTGTAATTCCAAGCAAGCGCTATTGGATTATTTGGGTTGGATAACACGTTGAGCAGCGTGATCCATACGGTTCATGGCACTGTTTCCTCATGGGGTGCGCGGGCGGGGCAACTGGCTTCGGCGCGCGCCGCTTCCTCGAACCGCTTGGTCTGCTTGTACACTTCCGAGAGCACGCAATTGGCCCGCAAGTCGGGCTGTGGTTGCTCCAATGCGGCGCGTAGATGGGCTTCCGCATCGGCAATATGTCCGGACTTCATCAAGGCAAGGCCGAGGTTCTTGAAGGCTGTCCCGCGCACGGATTCGGGGAGGCGCTGCGATTCGGTTGCGGCGCGCAGATGAGTTATTGCATCTTTATATTCCTGGAAGCTCAATAGCGACAATCCGGTGTTGTAGCGTACTGACACATCGTCCGGGAAATTTTTTGCCAGGTGTTTCCATTCAAGGGTCAGTATAAATTGCCTCTTTATCCAGAGAACACTTATGGGCGAATTCCATTTGGCTTGAACAGGTGGTTGTTTATGTTCAAGCCCCAATTGCCAGAGTAGAGTCATAGCTTCTTGGGGCTTGCCAGTTGAAACGGCCTCGACATGTACGGCATAGTCAGCCTTGATCAGCCCGTTCATAATCTCCCGGAACTCGGGAATAATTATGCTGTTGGCTGTTTCATTTGCATCGCGATACAAGCCGCGCGGCAACTGGGTGGCGACGATTTTATACACAGCAGGCATATAGTATCCGGGGTAGACGCGCAAGTCTGTATCTATCATCGCTTCAACACTGCGCCAGTCGCGTGGCCGCTCGACGGTTTGGAAACCCCACGGCAACGCGATGGCGAGCAATAGAACAATGCGCGGGGTGGATGTTAAACGCCAGGACAGGGCGACAAGCAACAGCACGACCGGCCATGCCGCGAGCGCCAGGAAACGGTCCGAAACAAGCGAAGGCGGATGGTAGGGAACCAGTTGCAGGTAAGGCACGCAGAGCAGCAAAAAAGCAACCAGGGAAAACCCCTCAAGCGACCGTCGGCGCAGGAGCATCACCGCACCCGCTGCGGCGGTGGCCAGAACCGCCACCCCGAGTGCTACCATGATGGGCAGGTAGGGGTCCTCGAACACCGGGTAAAAGAAATGGCGGCTTTCCGGGCTGACGGCGAGACGGGCCAGCCACCCCAGCACGGCCAAGGACCGGGTGACCGCCTCGACCCCAAAATAGAATGGGATTCTCTGTGTGGTGGCCGCAGCAAAAACCAGGGCGACGCACGCCGCCAGCAACAGACTGGCGACAGGCCACAGCAACAGTGAGCGGCGCCTGTCCGGCGCGGGAATATCGCGCCAGAATATTACCCAAAGCAGGGCAATGACTGGCGCCACGGCAACCGCTGCCGCCTTCGAAAGCATCGCCGCCAGCAACGCGAACAGGGCTGCGGCGGCATGCGGCGCGGAAAGCCCCCGTTCCCGTCTGGCGCCCACGGCGAGCCACATTGCAAGCAGCGAAAACAGGGCGTAAAGCACGTCTTTGCGCCCGCTGATCCACACCACCGCTTCGGCATGCGCGGGATGCAGCGCGAACAAGGCGGTGACGGCAGCGGCGGCCCATGGTGCATCGCCAGCATCAGCCGGGCGGAAATAGCGCCATAAACTGGATGTCACACCATAGACCAGCGGCAGGCAAAGCAGATACAACAAGATGTTGTGCAGCCGAAACGCGGCAGGGTTCAGGCCGAACAGCGTCATGTCGAGCCAGTAGGAAAGCTCTCGCAGCGGAAGGAATTCGGAAAAATCATTGTGCGGCTCGGCAAAGAGACGCCATAGCTCGGCCAGGTGCAGCCCGGCCAGTTTGGCATTTTCTGTGATGTAACTTTTGTCGTCAGAAATAAACGGGTAGTCAAGTGCCTGCAGGTAGGCGGCAACCGCCGCCACAGCGCTGAGCAATACCAGCAACCAGGGCGCAAGTTGCCGCATGCGGGCAAGGGAGGAAGTTAGAATCAATGTGCTGTTTCCTCATGGGATGCGAGGACGGGGCAGCTGGCTTTGGCGCGCGCTGCTTCCTCGAACCGCTTGGTCTGCTTGTATACCTTCGATAGCAGGCAATTCGCACGCAAGTCGGGCACCCACTGCTTCAATGCCGCAAGCAGTGGAGCTTCCGCTTCGGCAACATGACCGGAGTTCATCAAAGCAAGGCCAAGGTTCCTGAAAGCAGCCCCGCGCACGGATTCCGGGAGGCGTTGCGATTCGGTTGCGGCGCGCAAATGAGTTACTGCATCTTCATACCTCGGAACATCCAGCATCCATAACCCGGCGTTGTAGCGCACCGATGCATCGTCAGGAAAATGTTCAGCCAGATATTCCCATTCAATTGCAAGCACCCCTTGTCTCTTGTCAAAGAGAACATTGACGGGTGTATTCCACTTGGCTTGAACTGGCCGTTGCTTGAGCCGCGCCCACAAATTCTGGAGCAGGGCTATCGCTTCTTGAGGCTTACCATCAGCTACGGCATTGACATGCACAAAATGGTCCGCCTCTATTATCCCGATCATGATATCCCTGAGTTCGGGAAAGGTTATGCCGTTGGCTGTTTCATTGGCCTCACGATACAAGCTTCGCGGCAACTGGATATTAACGATTTTCAACATGGCAGGCATGTAATATCCGGGGTAGGCGCGCAAATCTGCATCCACCATTGCTTCATAGCTGCGCCAGTCACGCGTTCGCTCCATGGTCTGGAAACCCCACGGCAGCGCGATGGCGAGCAACAGGGCCGCGCGGGGGGCGGGCTTCAAACGCCAGGACAGGGCGACAAGCAGCAGTATTGCAGGCCACACCGCGAGCGCCAGAAAGCGGTCTGCGACGAGCGAAGGCGGCGCGTAGGGAATCAGTTGCAGATAGGGCGCGCAGAGCAGCAAAAAAGCGGCAAGGGCAAACCCCTCCAGCGAGCGCCCGCGCAACAGTATCGCCGTACCGACTGCAATGGCAGCCAGAAGCGCCACCCCCAAAGTGACCATGACGGGCAGGTACGGGTCCTCGAACACCGGGTAAAAGAAATGGCGGCTTTCCGGAGTAATGGCGAGGCGGGCCAGCCACCCCAATATTGCCAGTGTCCGGGTAATTATTTCCATCCCGAAATAGAAGGGGATGTCGTCATAACCTTTATTGCTGGTGATAAATACACGGGTCATGAGTCCGGCCAGCAGCAACAGGGCGAGGGGCCACAACAGTTGCGCGCGGCGCCTGCCCGGCGCGGGGGTGTCGAGCCAGAACAGCAGCCACAACAGGGCGATGACCGGGGCCACGGCCACATAGGATGATTTCGACAGCATCACCGCCGCGAACGCGGCCAAGGCCGCGGCGGCATGCGGCGCGGCAAGCCCCCGCTCCCGCCGCGCGCTCACGGCAAACCACAGCGCCAGCAGCGAGAACAGGTTGGGCAGGATGTACTTGCGCCCGCTGATCCACACCACCGATTCGACCAGCGCGGGATGCAGCGCGAACAAGGCGGTGACGGCAGCGGCGGCCCATGGCGCGGCGGCCGCATCCGCCGGGCGGAAATAGCGCCACAGGCCTGCCGTCACGCCATAGATCAGCGGCAGGCAAAGCAGGTACAGCAGGATGTTGTGCAGCCGCGATGCCTGGGGGGTCATGCCGAACAGCGCCATGTCGAGCCAGTAGGAAAAATCCCGCAGCGGGAGGAATTCAAAGCAGCAGTTGTACGGCTCGGTAAAGAGGCGCCACAGCTCGGCCAGGGGCAGCCCGATCAGCTTCGTGTTCTCGGGGAGGTAAGACTTGTCATCCGAGACAAAAGGGTAGTCCAGTGCCTGCAGGTAGGCTGCAACTCCTACTGTTGCGCTGAGCAACACCAGCATAATGGGTGCGAATTTCTGCATGCGCGCAACGGAGAAAACCAGATTCATTTTTTTGCGTTAGCCGTCATTCATGCGGGGTCAATAGAAGCCAAACCGTGTTCAGCACCAACTGCACATGCGAGGGTGGTATCAGTTTGGCAGCGGGTGAAAAGCCTTGGCGATATAAGCGACGATAGCGGAGATTTCCTTCTCGTTGAGGACGGTCTTCCACGCCGGCATCGAGGTGTCGGGCAATCCTTCGCGGATTGTTTCGGCCAATCTTGCGCGCGTCATGGCGCCCATGACAGCGGGGTCGCGCAGGTTCCGCGCATGCGGTTCGAGAAAACTGCCGATCCAGTTCTTGCCTGTGCCATCAACCGCATGACAGAAAGCGCAGTTACCTTGCCACAGTTTCTGGCCCTGGCGTTCGAGCGGTGTCATGCCCTTGATCTTGAGCGGCATGTCGTGCAGCGCATAGGGGCTGGCGCTGGCTATCGCATCGAGTTTCGGGAGCGGGGTATAGGAGTAGTTATTGCGCGGATAGGATAAGGGACGCGCATCCCAGACGATACCGGTTTCTGCAGCAGGGGATCCGCCGGCACCTTCCTTCCGCATGGAACCGCCGCCGCGGTCATGGCAAGTCACGCAACTGGAAAGGAACAGGCGCTTACCGCGCACTTGCTCTTCGCTCAACTCCTCCCACGGGCGGCTGGCGGGAATTTCTCCCGTGGCAAACGGAAACGCCGCACGATAGCGCGAGTGATCTGGCCAGCCGTTCTCAGGCGTGTGATAGTGTGTATTGGGAGCTTTTCGTTGCACAAATTCGTCCACCACAAATGCGGCAACCTGAGCCATTTCCGCATCAGTGATGGTATTGCGGAATGACGGCATCGCCGTTCCCGGTTTGCCGTTTTGAAGCACCGAGACGATATGTTCCCGGGTAAACTGCGCAGCCTTGGCGCTGGTGAAATCAACCGGGGGGGGGTTAAGAAAACTGGTGGCCACCGTCCGCGCATTGCCGGAATAGCCGTGACAGAAATAACAGCGGAAGTTATAAACTTTCCGTCCGGATTCGAGCTGCGCAGGAGTAATCGTAGGAGGGGTCATACCGGCAGCCAGCGCGTAACCGTGCAGGCCGCCATAAGCGGTAACGGCAGCCAGAAAGGCCGCCGTTGTCAATTTCCATTTCACTTCGCGCTTGCTTTCGTCCCGATGTTTGGCTGGATGAATGCCTGGAAAACAAACTCGGTCACATTGGCGATTTCCTGCTCGGAAAGCACTTTGCCCCAAGCCGGCATTTCGGTTCCCGGTCGGCCATTGGTGACGGATGAGAAGATGGTCGGGCGGTCGAGAGTTTTGCGCGAGTAGTCGTCCTGCAAATTACGCACCTTGGGGTTGATGAAGTAAGCCCGTGGGCCTTGTGCGTCCCCTTTCTTGCCGTGGCAGGTAGCGCAATTCGCCATAAAAAACTTTTCCCCAAGCTGAGCGTTGCCCTTCAGCCCTTTGGGCAGCGGCTGGCTCATGTCGGATTGCGCCGGTACGGCAGCTTGCGGGACGCCAGCGTCTCCCTTGATGGTGTCGGAAAGCGCTTGCTTTTCAGCGGCAGACTTGGGAAGGCTGGGAATCAAAACCTGGCGCATATAGTCCACCACGGCGCTGACGTGTTCAGCTGACAATGTATCTGCGAAACCCGCCTTGACCGAACCGTGTTTACCTTTCGAGACAGAATTCAGCATGCGCTCGCGAGTAAGGCCAGCCTGGAACTTGGGTAATGTCAGGTCGTGCGGTGTGCCAGCCATTTCGGGGGATTGCACGCCTTGGCCGCGGTCACCGTGGCAAACCTGGCAGAAGTGACCGTAAACGCCACGGCCTTGGGCAATGCGCGGATCTATGGCCACCAGCATGAATCTGCCGCGAATATAATCCACGACGTCTTCAATTTCCTTTTCTGTAAGTCGTGACCTCCATCCCATCATAGCAGTAGTGGCTTTACCCTCCTGGACAGCAAAAATCATTTTTTTGCGTGTCAGGTTGGTAGCCGAGCTGAAATCGCGTGGCGGGGTAACCAAGTCCTTTTTTGCCCTGCTTCCGCCATTTCCACGGTCACCGTGGCAGACCGAACAATGCCTCTTGTAGAGCGCTTCGGCGCTGTCCCCAATTTTTCTCTGCCCGAGATAACCCGGATTGGCCATGGCGGTTGAAGAACTGCCGACCCATACCACGCACAAGGCCAGCAGCATTGTGGTAAATGTTTGCAGCATGCCCGCGTTGCCCGATTGGGGAATGTTTTCACGCATCCTACTTGATGTTTTCATCCGCATGTTTGCCTTCTGATTGTTGCAATTGTGTGATTGGATATTTCAATACTATAAGCCGGTGCTAGTGCTTAATAAATAATCTCTAACGATGCAGTTTTTGATAGGCTTGCACATGGTTTACATTTTATCTCAGCCTAATTCATATCGCCATATTATACCTAAGCCAGACGAGCCGGAGCCAAAAAGTTGAGACCCGCGTAGTCCATCTTCCGAGGAGACACTGTTCATGAAACTGCATGAGTGTTCATTATTAAGCAGGTCTGCTGGGTGTGCTTTCCTGCTACGAACGGATCATTATCACGGATATATTGTCAGACGCCTGCTAAAAAGAGTTTGCACGTGCACTCCTTTTCATGGATAATCCGCGCCCTTAATCAGTGCGCGAGTAAGCGCCGCACCCTATTTTTAGTAAGGAAGAAAAATGAAGGCAGATATACACCCGAAATATGAAGAAATTGCTGTGAACTGTAGCTGCGGCAACACATTCAAAACCAAGTCCACATTAAGCAAACCGCTACACGTGGAAGTCTGCTCGGAATGCCATCCGTTTTACACAGGCACGCAGAAAATTGTGGACACCGCTGGCCGCGTCGAAAAATTTCGCCAAAAATATAGCAAGCCTGGTGCAAAAGCTACCGCGTAATAGCACTTGCAACAGGCAACAACTAAAAGGCAGCGCACGCTGCCTTTTTTTCTGGCTTAAAATGCACCAATTGAAACTGGAAAAAACAGTTAGGTGCGAATGCAGCCCTATAGCATGAAGCCATGGAAAATTTTTCACCAACTGCTTTTTAGATTGAAGGCAACATTCAGCATTCCAAATGGGTTATGCAGCGGTGACCCTCTATTCCACCATTCCCGCGCTGATGAGAATCCAACCATTCAAAAATGCCTTTGGTTTAGATCCACCGGATTCCCGCCAGCGCGAAAATGGCAGCAGCCGTTTTTCGTAAAGGTAAATAAACTACGTGAATAGTCTGCTGAAAATCCTGCTTGCCAACCTAATGGAAGTGGCGGCGTTCGCGTTAACCCTGCTGGCTCTTGGCGGTTGCGCGCAAAATCCGGTGAGTGGGCAACAGGATTTCGTGCTGATGTCCGAGGCGCAGGAAATCCGCTTTGGGCGAGATGCCAATGCTGATGTACGAACACAGTACAAAGTGTATGAATCCGCAGCGTTGCAGGGCTATGTAAACGGCGTAGGACAGAAGATCGCGCTACATAGCCATCGTCCCAATTTGCAATATCATTTCACCGTGCTGGACTCGCCGGAAATTAACGCCTTCGCCTTGCCGGGCGGATATGTTTATATCACGCGCGGCATTCTTGCCTACCTGAATTCTGAAGCGGAATTGGCTGCCGTGCTCGCACACGAAATCGGCCATGTGACAGCGCGGCACGGTGTGCGCCAGGCCAGCGCCTCGCAGGCTACAGGTATCGGTATTGCCCTCGCTTCCATTTTTGTGCCGCAAATAAATTCTTCCAATCTCGGGCAAAACTTGGCCGGTGCGCTGCTTTCCGGTTATGGCCGTGATCACGAACTGGAAGCTGACCGCCTTGGCGCAGAATATCTGGCGCGCACCGAATATGATCCCCATGCGATGATCGAAGTGATAAGCATCCTGAAGAACCAGGAATTGCTGGACGCCGAAATTGCCAAACAGGAAGGGCGTGAGCCGCGCCGTTACCATGGCTTGTTCGCCACCCATCCGGATAATGACACGCGCCTGCAACAGGTAGTGGGCGAATCCAGCCATCTTACTGTCGCCAATCCCAATGGGGGATATGCGCAATTTTTGCAACAGATTGATGGCCTGACTTTTAACGAAAGCGGTGATCAGGGAGTGGTGCGCAACAACAAATTCATGCACGCCGATCTTGGCCTGGTGCTGAGCTTCCCGCGAAGCTGGCGAGTGCAGAACATGCCGGACAAATTGCTTGCCTTCAGCCCGCAGGCCGATGCCGTGATACAGTTAAAAACAGATGGACGCTCGTCAGAAACGCCTACCGGCTATATGCGCCGTATGGCTGGCTCGGGTTCTGATAGTCAGATAGAAGCGCTGGACATCAACGGGCTGCCCGCCGCTCTCGCCACAATGCCTGCGGCAATGTCAGGAGTAATCTATCTCAATCGAAACACTTATATCATCCAGTGCAACACAAAATCGCGTGCCGCCTTCGCAGCCCATCGCAACGACATGCTGGATACCATCCAGAGTTTTCATGCCATGAGCGAGGTGGAACACAGGCTGGCCAAGCCGCTTGCCATCAAACTCATCACAGCGCGTTCCGGTGATACTTACGCTAATCTGGCGCAACATTCACCACTCGGTAAAGCCGCGGAAAATTACCTGCGCCTGATCAATGGGAGCTACCCACAGGGCGAGCCCATGCCGGGCCAATACGTCAAGATTGTAGAGTAATATTCTCCACATGTTCTCTTACCACACCATTGCCCGCGAGCATCCCATCACGCCAACCAAGGCCACTTTTCTCGCGCTGTTGTGCGCGGTATGGGTAATCACCGGGCTGGTGGGGCATGACCCGTGGAAGCCCGAAGATGCGCATAGTTTCGGGCTGGTTTACCACATCCTGCAAAGCGGCGACTGGCTTGTTCCCACCATTGCCGGCGAATCCTACATGGACAAACCGCCGCTGTTCTACATGACTGCGGCGGTATTTGCCAAACTGTTTTCCCCCTGGCTTGCACTGCATGACGGCGCGCGCCTGGCGAGCGGTTTCTATACCGCACTCACGCTGCTGTTCACCGGGCTGGCCGGGCGCGAGCTGTTTGGCAGCGGACGCGGTTGGGCGGCAGCCATTATCCTGATTGGCTGTCTCGGCATGCTGGTGAGCGCGCATCAACTCCTCACCGATCTTGCTCTGCTCACCGGTATTGCCATGATGCTGTATGGTTTTGCCTTGAGCATGCGCCACCCTGCTGCCGCCGGTGCCCTGCTCGGCACTGGCGTGGGCATGGGTTTCATGGCCAAGGGCTTCATTGCGCCCATGATGTTTCTGCTCATCAGCGCCGCACTGCTGCTGTTCCGCAACTGGCGCATCCGCCCCGTCTTCACCAGCTTGGGCATCGCCGCGTTATGCGTTTTGCCGTGGCTGGCTATCTGGCCTTTCTTGCTGTACCAGCGCTCGCCGCATCTGTTTACGGAATGGGCATGGACGCTGAACATCGGGCGCTGGTTCAACTATGCGCGCGGCGGCGATTACAATGAAGCTTTCTATTACATAAAAATTCTGCCATGGTTCGCCTGGCCTGCCTTGCCGCTTGCCGCATGGACGGTGTGGCAAGCGCGCAAGAAAGTGCTGTTCGTATCCGAATTTCAATTGCCGCTGATAAGTTTTGTCGTGATGCTGGTCACGCTGAGCTTGGTGCCCAACATCAAGGATATCTTTGCGCTACCCATGCTGCTGCCGCTTACCCTGCTCGCCACCGCATCACTCTCGACACTGCGTCGCGGCGCGGCCAATGCGCTGGACTGGTTCGGCATCATGACCTTCGGTCTGATCGCCATCCTGATGTGGTGGGGCTGGACCGGTTTGCTGCTGGACAATCACGCCAAGATCACGCAATGGCTGAAAGAATACCAATCCGATTTCGAGCCTGCGGTCAACACCACAACATTCTGGATTGCGCTGCTTGCCAGCGTGCTGTGGGTAGTGTTGGTATGGCGCGTGGGGCGCTCCATACGCCGTTCGGTGACCAACTGGGCAGCAGGCGTCACGCTGATCTGGGTACTCGCCATGACGCTATGGCTGCCCTGGCTGGATAGCGGCAAGAGCTACCGCAGCATGGTTGTTTCCCTCAAGCGCGCCCTGCCCGCGCAATACGATTGTATTGCCAGCCGTCGTGTAGATGCCACGCAACGCGCCATGCTGCAATACTTTGGCGGCATCCTCACGCGCCGCCATGCGCAGAGTGCTTGCAGCTTGCAACTGGTGCAAGGGAATCGTGCAGCCAAACCGGCGGAAGACGAAACGGAGTGGAAACAAATCTGGGAGGGCGGGCGCACCAGCGACAAAAACGAGCGCTACCGGTTGTACCGGCGGATAAAGAAAACTGATTCAGGGCAGTGAAGTAAAACCATTGATCCGCATGTAACTGCAATTACTCCGGGATGTAATAAGACGCACGGAGGCCAGGGTCAGAAAAAGTTTATCCAGGCAAACTGCAACAGGAGCATTGCAATGATGGCTGACAACAGCAGATTGCGCCGCCGTTGTTGTGCAACCAGTTGCTGCAATGCGCTCTCGATTTCTGCTGTGGGATTTTGATGCAAGCGTTGATGCAGCAAGCGCGGCAATTGCGGTAACAGCGTGGCGTAATGCGGGGCTTCCTGGCGCAGTGCTTTGAGGAGGCCGCGCCATCCCACCTGTTCGCTCATCCAGCGTTCCAGCCAAGGCTTGGCGGTTTTCCACAGATCCAGTTCGGGGTCAAGTTGCAGTCCCAGTCCTTCAATGTTGAGCAGGGTTTTTTGCAGCAGCACCAGTTGCGGCTGAACTTCGATGCCGAAACGGCGCGAGGTCTGGAACAGGCGCAGCAGCACGCGCCCGAATGAAACTTCGCGCAACGGCCTGTCGAAGATAGGTTCGCATACCGCACGGATAGCGGATTCCAGTTCAACCACTCGCGTCTCCGCAGGCGCCCAGCCGGATTCGATATGCACTTCCGCAACACGCTTGTAGTCGCGTTGGAAAAAGGCAATGAAATTCTGTGCGAGGTAATGCTTGTCGGTGTCGGTAAGGGTGCCCATGATGCCGAAGTCCAGAGCGATATAGCGCCCGTCGCGCGCCACTTGTACGTTGCCGGGGTGCATGTCGGCGTGAAAGAAGCCGTCGCGGAACACCTGGGTATAGAAAATTTCTACTCCGTTTTCGGCGAGTTTGGGGATGTCTATGCCCGCCGCGCGCAACGCATCCACCCGGCTGACGGAGATGCCGTCCATGCGCTCCATGACCATCACCTCCGTCGCGCACCAGTCCCAGTATACTTCCGGCACCAACAGTAGATTGGAGTTATCAAAATTGCGCTTCAACTGGCTGGCGCAGGCGGCTTCGCGTATCAAGTCGAGTTCGTCGTGCAAATGCTTCTCGAACTCGATCACAACCTGGCGTGGCTTCAGCCGCTTGCCATCTTCCCACCAGCGCTCCATCAGGCCGGCGCAGATGTCGAGCAGCGCGACATCGTGTTCGATGACGTGCTCGACACCGGGCCGCAGGATTTTCACCGCAGCCTCGCGCCCGTCATGCAGCACGGCAAAATGCACCTGCGCCACCGATGCGCTGGCGATAGGCGTCTCATCAAAACTGTGGAACACCTCGCCGAGCTTCTTTTTATAGATGCGCTCCAGCAGCGCCACCGCTTGCACGGAGGGAAACGGCGGCACCTGGTCTTGCAGCTTGGCCAGTTCGTCGGCGATATCGGTGGGCATCAGGTCGCGTCGCGTGGAAAGCACCTGGCCGAACTTGACGAAGATCGGCCCCAGCGTTTCCAGCGCGCGGCGCAGCCTTTCCGCGCGCGGCGCAGATGTGTTGCGGAAGAACAGCAGGAAATTGAGCGGCACAAGCAGCCAACGCGTGCGCCGGTGCGCGAGCAGGAACTCATCCAGCCCGAAACGCAACACCACAAAAAATATTTTAAGCAGGCGTAACAGGCGCATATTTATTTCTCCACCCGTCCTTCAGGAGGGCGGGCAGCAGTGAGTATTCTTCGATCCGGTATTCCGCCAGTGCCTGCGGGCAGATGATTCTGAGCATCAACAACAGCAGCAGGCTGGGCAAACACGATAACCTAGTGCAAGGTGGTTTGTTGTATTCCCGCCAGCAGCCAAACCGACTTGTCGTCACGCAGATTTTTATGCACGTGCCAGATTTCATCCACGTTGTCCGGCGCGCCATTATTTTCCCGCAATTGCCCGGTGAAGCGCACGGTGGCAATTGCCCAATCGCCTTCGTTCACCACTTCCAGCAACTCGCCGTTGATCGCCATCACATCGGTTCTTTGCGGCGTATTATCGCGTTCCTGCATCTGCATCGAGATTTCCGCGAACATTTCCGGCGTGGTGTATTCGCGAATATCGTTCAAATCCTTGCGGTCATTTGCTGCCTGCAGGCGGATAAACGATGTTTTTGCGCTGCGCAGAAAAGTTTCCACCGGAAAATCTGCCGGGATGTTGCCCGGAACAGCAGGCGCGGCGCCGGGTGCGCTAGTGCCATACACCGGCTGCTGTACAGGCAGCGGCTCGTTATAGGGTGCGCCTGCTCCGGCATATTGCATTGCAGGCTGTTGCTTCTTGCGGAACAGGGAAATCAGGAACATCAGCGCAACGCCGGCAAGAATCGCCATCAGGATGCCGCCCATCGCGCCGCCCAAGCCGCCGCCCGCAAACAGCGCACCCAAACCTGCGCCAATAGCCAAGCCAGCCAACGGGCCGAGCCATTTATTGCCAGCCGGTGCAGGCGCGGCGGCAGGCGCTGCGCCCGGCGCCGGAGCGGGGGCTGCTGCCGGAGCTTTCGGCGCCGGTTGAGCATCCATCGTTCGTTGCTTGCCAATACTGCCTCCCCCGCCAAAGCGCTTGGCTTCCGCCGTTGCGGCAAACAAACTCAAACTGGTCAAGGCAATCGTCAATAGCATCAAAAATCGTTTCATGTAATCCTCGTAATATAGGTTAATACAAAGCGGGTGTGAGTATAACACTGGCGGTTGAAACGGAACCTTCATGATGTATCGCCTGCGCTGCCGACGGGATGTTATTCACACAACCAGCCAAGGTGGCTCGCTTGTCAAGGTCAGCAGTTCCCCGCTAAGGGGGTGGGTAAAGCTCAGCATGCTTGCGTGCAACAGCATTCGTTCTGCACTGCCACTCGCCACTCCCCTATACAACCTGTCTCCCAGAATCGGGTGCCCGATGGCTGCAAGATGAACGCGCAACTGGTGGGTGCGCCCGGTCACTGGCTCCAGTTCAATGTGGCTGCTATCGGTATTCATGTCATACATTAGCAAACGATAGCGCGTGAGCGAGGGCTTGCCTATGGCCATGTCCACCTTCTGCATCGGGCGATTTGGCCAATCGCATATCAGCGGCAGATTGATCTCGCCCCATCCCTCTTTACGGCCTTCCAACCGTGATACGCAACCCTCCGGCTCCAACCTGCCCGACACCACTGCCACATAGCGTTTTTGCACCTCGCGTTCGCTGAACATCTGCGAAAGGCGGCGCTGCACCGCAGCACCCCGCGCAAAGACCAGCAGGCCGGAAGTTGCCATATCCAAACGATGCACGATCAGCGTATCAGGGAACTCGGCCTGCACGCGGGACGCCAGACAGTCCTGCTTATCCGCACCGCGTCCCGGCACGGCGAGCAATCCAGCAGGTTTGTTCACCACAATAAGGGATTCATCCCGGCAGACAAGATCGAGACCGTTACAGGGTGGCGGGCCGAAGGTGTGCCGCAAATTTGAGGCCTAGCCGAAGAGCCTAATGCTCGCTATGGTGTGTTGGATGGTGGAGCGGGTGCTCCGCCACATGATCGGTATGGCTTGCGGCTTGGTGATGGAGTTGTGCGTGTTCGGGTTCTTCCGGTAGCGGCTTACGCACGACGCTGGGCAGAAGTGAGCCGATTATCATGCCGAATATGCTGGCGAACAGCCCGGCAAAGTGCGCCGGAACAAAAGGGGCTTCCGGCCCGAAGACCAGGATGGATAGCCACATCGAAAGCCCGCAGAAGATCGCCGCCAGCGCGCCCTGGGTGGTAGAACGTTTCCAATAGACCCCCGACACCAGTGGAACAAAGGCCATGACCAGCGTGATCTGGTAAGCGTTTTCGACCATCTTGAAAATGCTGGCTTTCGAGTTCATGGCGTATAGGGTGACCAGGATGGTGAACACCACTGTCACGCCACGCATGGTATGCAGCATCTTGCGGTCTGACAGCCTGTGCCCCAGCATCGGCTTGAGTATGTTTTCGCTGAATGTCACCGAAGGCGCCAGTAGCGTCGCCGAGGCGCAGCTCTTGATGGCGGAAAGCAGCGCGCCGAAGAACATCACCTGGGCAAACAACGGCGCGTGTTGCATCACCAAAGTAGGCAGAATCAGTTGTGGGTCTACATCTATCAATCCTTCCACCATTTTCGGGTCGATCAGCGTGGCCGAGTAAGCAAGGAACATCGGCACGAAGGCGAACAGGAAGTAAAGGCAGCCGCCCAGCACCGATCCCCAGATGGCGATTTTCTCCGTCTTGGAAGATTGCACCCGCTGGAACACGTCCTGCTGCGGAATCGAACCGAACATCATGGTGACCCAGGCGGCGGCGAAAGCGATGATCTCCTTGAGGTCGAGCGCCGGGAAGAACTCGAATTTGCCCGCCTGCATCGCGTGATCCACCACCACGCCCACGCCGCCGACCTGCCCGCTGATTTCATGGCCGATGAACAACATGCCGATGACGATGATAATCATCTGGATGAAGTCGGTAATGGCCACCGCCCACATGCCGCCAAAGAAGGTGTAGATCAGGATGGTGCCGGAGCCGATCCACATCCCGGTGATTTTGCTGATCTCGCCGCCGGATACCACGTTGAACACTAGGCCCAGCGCCGTAATCTGCGCCCCCACCCAGCCGAGGTAGGAAATGACGATGGCGATCGTGGTCAGCACCTCGACGCTGCGTCCAAATTTTTTCTTGTAAAAATCACCTATGGTCAGCAGGTTCATCCGATAGAGCGGAGCGGCAAAGAACAGCCCGACCAGGATCAGGCACATGGAAGCGCCAAACGGGTCGGCCACCACACCGTGCAAGCCTTCCTTGAGAAAGGTGGCTGGAATGCCGAGCACCGTTTCCGAGCCGAACCAGGTGGCGAACACGGTGGCCGTGACCATGTAGAACGGAAGGCGCCGCCCGGCGATGGCGAAATCTTTGGTGTTGTGGACGCGCGTGGCAGCGTAAAGGCCGATGCCGACCGAAATAACCCAATAGGCGATGACAAACCAGAGCAACATGGATTAAAAAATGGATTCGTTACAATGAATGAATTAATTGTAATTCATATTGGCAGCGCAATAGAAGTAAAAATACACCGCAAGCGGAGCCGGCATGCCGGGTAGTATTCTGCGCATTCGCGCCCGCTTGCCGGATTCTGTTGCGCACTTTGTCAATCAATGGGCAATATGGTTTAATCGCGCTCATGAAATTTCCCTTTAAGACCGTTGCCCTGATTGGCAAATATAAGGCGCCGGAAATCACTGGGCCGCTGCTGCGCCTGGCGGCTTTCCTTTCCGGGAAAGGTGTTGCCGTGGTGGTGGACAGCATTACTGCCGGGCATATTACGCAGCACGATTACCGCGAAATGCCGCTGAACGAGATGGGCGGGGCGGTTGACCTGGCCATCGTGCTGGGCGGCGACGGCACCATGTTGAACATTGCTTGCACCCTGGCGCCCTTCGATATTCCGTTGGTGGGTGTGAACCAGGGGAGGCTGGGTTTTCTTACCGACATTTCTCTCGACACGGTGCAGCAGACTATCGCCGCCATGCTGGAGGGAAAATTTGTCACTGAAAAACGCCTGTTGCTTACCACGCGCATTCTGCGCGATGGGACGGAGGTGTTTAATGCGCTGTCGCTCAACGAAGTGGTGGTGCACCGTGGCAATATCAGCAGCATGATCGAGTTCGAGGTGCGCATTGATGGTGAATACCTCTACAACCAGCGAGCGGACGGGCTGATCGTGGCGACACCGACCGGCTCTACGGCCTACGCTCTATCCGCCGGCGGGCCAATTTTGCACCCCAGCCTGGATCTTATCGCGCTGGTGCCGGTGTGCCCGCACACCTTGAGCAACCGCCCCATCGTGGTAAAGAGCGAATCGGTGCTGGAAGTTCTGATGCATCGCACCAGTGCCGTGAGTGTGCGTTTTGACAGCCATACCCATTTCGACTTGCAGGGCCACGACAAGCTGGTAGTTTCGCGTTACCCTACGCCGGTCTGCCTGCTGCATCCGGTGGGGCACAGCTATTACCATACTCTGCGCGAGAAACTGCTCTGGAATAAGACCCTGTAATGTTGAAGTTCCTCAACATCCGCAACTTCGTCATCGTTGATTCCCTCGAACTGGATTTTGCTGCCGGGTTTACCGCACTCACCGGAGAAACCGGCGCGGGCAAATCCATTCTGATCGATGCGCTCTCGTTGGTGCTGGGTGAACGCGGCGATGCGGGCATGGTGCGCACCGGCTTCGAACGCGCCGAGATCAGCGCGGGATTCGACACGGCAGGCATGTCGCATTTGCAGGGCTGGTTGCGCGAGCACGAACTGGAAGGCGACAAAGATGTGTGCCAGCTGCGCCGGATACTGGATTCCAACGGGCGTTCGCGCGGCTTTATCAATGGGAGTAGCGCCACGCTGCAACAAATGCGCGAGGCGGGTGAACATCTGCTCGACATTCACGGTCAGCATGCACACCAATCCCTGCTGCGCCCGGAGGCACAACGCGACTTGCTGGACGGTTATGCCGGGCTGGGTCGCGACGCGGAAGCTCTGGCGCTGTTGTTCCGCGAGTGGCAAGCTTTGCATCGCCGCCGTGCGCAATTGGAGCAGAACGCCGAAGCAGTGGCTGCCGAGCGCGAGCTTTTGCTGTTCCAGCGGCGCGAACTGGAGACGCTGAATTTCAGCGGGCCGGAGTGGGTGGAGTTGCAGGCCGATCATGCGCGCCTGTCGCACGCCGCCAGCCTGCTGGCGACAGCGCAATTTGGCGTGGAAATATTGAGCGAGGCAGACACCGCCTGCCTCGCTCAATTGAATATGCTGGTGGCGCGGGTGCGAACGGGTATGGAGTTTGACACGGCATTGCAGGACACGCTCATCATGCTGGAAAGCGCGCAGAACGAATTGCAGGAGGCGGTGTACTCGCTGCGCCATTACCAGCAAAAACTGGATGCCGATCCCCAGCGCTTGGGCGAGCAGGAACAGCGCATGGCGGCTATTGTGGATGCAGCGCGCAAATACCGCGTTTCCCCCGATCAATTGCCCGAAGCCTTGCAGCGCATAGTTGTACGCCTGAACGAGCTCGGAAGTGACGCCGACCTTGCCGCACTGGCGCAGCAGGAAGCAGCCGCGTATGAAAAATATTTGGCCGCCGCTAAAAAACTGGGTGCGGTACGCAAGAAAGCAGCAGAAAAACTGTCACGCGAAATTACTTCCGCCATGCAGGAACTGTCCATGCAGGGCGGCAGCTTCGCCGTAGTATTTACTCCGCTGGCCGAGGGAAATATGCACGGCCTGGAGGCGGTCGAGTTTCAGGTCGCAACCAATCCGGATACATCCCAACGCAGTTTGGCGAAGGTCGCCTCCGGCGGTGAATTGTCGCGCATCAGCCTGGCAATCCAAGTTGCCGCGAGCCAGGTGGCAGCCGTGCCCACACTGATTTTTGACGAGGTGGATAGCGGTATCGGCGGGCGCGTGGCGGAAATTGTCGGGCAACTGCTGAAACGCCTGGGGCAACGCTATCAGGTGATGTGCGTGACGCATTTGCCGCAGGTGGCGGCGATGGCGGACGCACAATGGCAGGTGAGTAAATCCGCGCGCGACGGCGCCACGCTGAGCACTATCCGCGTGCTCAAACAGGCGGAGCGCATCGAAGAAATTGCACGCATGCTGGGCGGGGTGAAGATTACCGAAACAACGCGCAAACATGCGGAGGAAATGCTGGGCCTGCCGCCCTGATCCGGCTTTGATGTATCATGCCGGAGTTCTGTATTTAAAATTCTTACCATGCGTATAAAGTTGATTGTTGTTACCCTGTTGCTTGCCTCTTGCAGTGACGTTTCCGCTCCCAGATTGACGACATTCACTCCGCACAAGATCGAAATTCGTCAAGGCAATCTGGTCACGCCGGAGATGCGCGAGAAACTCAAAACGGGCATGTCGCGCCTGCAAGCACGCTCCGTTCTGGGCACGCCGCTGATCAGCGACCCCTTTCATGCCAACCGTTGGGACTATGTTTATCGCCTTGAGCAAAGTGGCAAACTGGTCGAGCAGCAGCGCCTGACACTGTATTTCGAGGATGATCGCCTGTCGCGTATAGACGAAAGCAACATGCCTCCGCAAAGTGCGCCACCGCTACAGGAAGCACCGGCAGCGCAACCCAGAATACCCGTGCCGGTTGAACCGGGCGCCAAAAAATAGTTTAAGGAGCTGCGATGAACAAAATAAAAGTCGCAATCGCTGGCTGCACCGGACGCATGGGGCGAACGCTGCTGGAGTGTGTGTTGCAATCCGGCGATATGGAGTTGCACGCGGCTTTGGAACATACAGCGAGCGATTATTTGGGCATGGATATTGATCATCTCTGCAGTGCGCGCGGGATGAAAATCACGGCAGATGTGGCTGCCGCACTGCAAGGGGCGGATGTGCTGATAGACTTCACGCGTCCCGAAGGCACGTTGCACCATCTCGAAGTGTGTCAAAGATTAGGCGTGAAAATGGTCATCGGCACCACCGGTTTCACCGCGCAGCAAAAGGCGCTCCTGGGTGCTGCGGCGCGGCAGATCGGCATCGTATTCGCCCCCAACATGAGCGTGGGCGTAAACCTCACCTTCAAGCTGCTGGAGATGGCATCCAGGGTGTTGAGCCACGGCTATGACATCGAAATCATCGAAGCGCACCACCGCCACAAAGTGGATGCGCCTTCCGGCACCGCGTTGGGCATGGGCGAAGTTATCGCCAGGACACTGGGCCGCGACCTCGCGCAATGCGCGGTGTACGGACGCGAAGGTGTCACCGGGGAGCGCGATCCTTCCACCATCGGTTTTGCCACCGTGCGCGGAGGCGACATCGTCGGCGACCACACTGTGTTATTCGCGGGCACCGGCGAACGCATCGAAATCACCCACAAAGCCAGCAGCCGCGCCACGTTTGCACTTGGTGCGCTGCGCGCGGCCCGCTTCCTGCAAGCCAACCCGGCGGGTTTGTTCGACATGCAGGACGTGCTGGGGCTAAGGTAGGACTGCCAATAAACTGGAGAATGCGCCCAATCTCCTTGCCTGATTTCAACAGGCCTCTTGTTCTCTCATCCGCATTGCCATTTCAATATATCTGTTCACTCATCAAGTGAGTATATTTTTACTTTGAGCTAACAGTTTATTGCGTGTTGCCTTATAACTTTTGTATTGAGGTAAATTGAGAACTCAATCAAAGGTTTCTTAAATCGAATATTGCCGATATAATGCGCGCCGTTGCATTGGCCAAGCTGCTTGCTTGGCAATGTACGGGGGTTTATGGAACAGCTCGCTTGTGTGGTTGGTTACCATAACTCAGATCCTTGCGCGAGCTTGCAAAGGATGATGTTCATAAATGGCCCGGTAGCTCAGTCGGTAGAGCAGAGGACTGAAAATCCTTGTGTCGGTGGTTCGATTCCGCCCCGGGCCACCAGTAAATAAACGGCTTGCAGCGATGCAGGCCGTTTTCACGTCTAGGGAAGCTCTAAAAATTCGTCATTCCCGCGAAAGCGGGAATCCAGCTTGTTGATTTGACTGGGCTCCCGCTTTCGCGGGAGCGACAAAAGTGAATTTTTAGAGGTGCCCTCTAGTGTATTTCACTTCATGTAACCAGTTTGTAACCACGTTTGTTCAATGCCCTTGCACCATGCTTGAGTATTATTTACACCACGAAAAGAAAAGCCGCCGTGTTATCTTTAACAAGCGGCCTCTGCAAGGGGGAGGGGGTCGAGGGGAGCGGGAAAGTTTGATGTCCCCTCACGCCATTCTGAAAAAAGCTATTTTGGCATTCTCTTCAACGTAGAAATCTCCGATCCTTGGTCGCGTGGGATGTCCCCGGTTCAAGCATCAGATGACGACTTCTTCTCCTTCCCGCGCAAGCCGGATTTCCATCTGACCTGTCGTGCCTGCGTGGCGCGCCAGCGCTTCGGCAAAAACCTTTTCCAGTTCTTCATCGTTGCGCGTGGGTTCATGGTGGGTGCAGTAAAGAATTTTTGCGCCTGCCGCCTGCGCAAGTTCGATGCTGCTGTCGAACGTGCCGTGGCCCCAGCCTTTTTTTGCCGGGTATTCGGCCAAGGTGTAGGCGGAGTCGGCGATGAGCACATCCACCCCTCTGATTGCTTCCACGATGGATTGCCGCTGCTCGTCAATCATTGCCTGATATTCGGCGTAGCCGCTGTCACCCGGGTCATAGATGTTGTAATGGGGTTCGTGGTCGCCGGTAAAAAATACCGATTTTCCTTTGCAGTTGATGCGGTAACCGAAATTGACAACCGGGTGGTTGAGCAGAGTGGGGATGACAGTGGCGACGCCTATGTCCACTATTTCACCGGGCATCACGGTCAGATATTTAATGCGAGATTGCATCTCCGCTTCACGCACCGGGAAGTAGCTGTACTGCATCTGGATGGACATGATCCGTTCCGGGCCTGAGCCGGAAATCGGGTCAAATGCACCATACAGGTGAATCTGGTTTCCAGGAATGAAAACAGGTATGAAGAATGGCAGTCCCTGAATGTGATCCCAATGGCTGTGTGTGTTGAAAATATGCGCATTGACCGGCAGTTCCCTGAGCAGCGCCTGCGCCAGCGGAAAGATGCCGGTTCCGCCGTCCAGAATAATCAGCGTATTGTCGTCGGCGCGTATTTCTATGCAGGTGGTATTGCCGCCGTAGCGTAGGGTTTTCGGGCCTGGGGACGGGATGGATCCGCGTACCCCCCAAAATTTCACTTTCATGCTGCGGCCCCCTTGCTGCTCCTTGCGAACGCTTTGGTTTCTTCCACGATCATCGAGAGGTCTCCCAGGCGCGCGATGATGTCGTCAATGTTGCCACCAAAGCGGTCGGCAAACGCCGGAGGAAGCTCTTCCACCATGAGGTTGCCACTGTCGCCAGGTGATAGTTTTCTGCTGATCAGGTCGGCCACAAAGAGGCTGCTCTGCACCATGTTGTCCGGGGAGATGTTGCCATGGTGATGGCGGATAGTGGCTGTGATCGTTGCCGGAAACTGCCACTTCTCTGCCAGCATGGCTCCCACGATGGAATGGTCCACACCGATAATTTGCCGCTCGGCGATATTCAGCGCAATGCCATGGCTCTCGCACAGGGCGAGCGCCTCCCTGAATTCTACCGGCATGAACTGGGCGAACACCACCTTACCGAAATCATGCAGCAGTCCCGCGACATAGCAGTCGTTGTGGTCGGCGTCGCCGTTGCCGAATTTCTGGCACAGCGCGCGGGCCAGGCTGGCGGTGGTGAGGGAGTGCATGAGGTAGCGCTGAATATCAAATCCGGCGGCGTTCTGTTGGGGCAGCACTCCAATGGCGGCGAATGACAGCGCCATATTTTTGACGGTGTTGACCCCCAGATAAACCACTGACTGGCCCACCGATGTGATCTGCTTGGGAAAGTTATAGTAGGCGGAATTGAGGATACGCAGCAATTTCATCGTCATCACTGGGTCTTTCTCGATGACTGCGACCAACTCCTTGGGATGGCAATTGATGTCGCGCGTAAGCTCCAGGATGAGCTGTACGCTCTTGGGAAAAGCCGGCATCTTCTCCACTGCTGCGGATAGCCTTCCGGTGAGTTCCGCTGAAGTTTCGGTCATGAAAGTTTTCACAAATCAGGGTATCCTGCGGGACTATTCTACAACCTGCCGCACACTTTTACCTGAAACAAATTATCCCGGACTTGCACATGGACACCGTTGAAAAGCAGACAGGATTATCCAAGACCGCGCGCAACCCGGTCAAGATCGGGCCGTTGCAGCAGCGCCTGCGCAAGCCGGAATGGATACGCGTGAAGTCCGGCAGCGGCCAGGGCTATCACGACGTGAAACGCATTCTGCGCGAGCACCGGTTGCATACGGTGTGCGAGGAGGCATCCTGCCCGAATATCGGCGAATGCTTCGGCAAGGGCACGGCGACCTTTATGATCCTGGGCGATGTGTGCACGCGCCGCTGCCCGTTCTGCGATGTGGCGCACGGCAAGCCGCTGCCGCCCGACCCGGATGAACCGGCGCAACTGGCGCAATCCATCGCGCTGCTCAAGCTGAAATACGCGGTTATCACCAGTGTGGATCGCGATGACCTGCGCGACGGCGGCGCACAACATTTTGTGGATTGCCTGAATGCGATCCGGCGCAACTCGCCGCACACCAGGCTGGAAATACTGGTGCCGGATTTTCGTGGTCGCATGGAACCGGCCCTGGCGGCGCTTTCCCCAAGTTTGCCCGATGTGTTCAACCACAATCTGGAAACCGTGCCGCGCCTGTATCCGCTGGTGCGCCCCGGTGCGGACTACGCCCACTCGCTGCAATTGCTCAAGCGATTCAAGGAGCGTTTTCCGCAGGTGATGACCAAGTCCGGCCTGATGCTGGGGTTGGGCGAAACCGACGCTGAAGTGCTGCAAGTGATGCGCGACCTGCGCGCGCACGATGTGAACATGCTCACCATCGGCCAGTATCTGCAACCTTCGGAGGGGCATCTGCCGGTGCTGCGCTATGTGCCGCCGGAAACCTTTGCGATGTTCGGGCAAAGCGCGAAAGAGATGGGTTTCAGCAACGCGGCTTGCGGCCCGATGGTGCGCAGCAGTTTCTTCGCAGATGAGCAGGCGCAGCAGGCCGGTGTTAACTAACGCTAATTAATGATAATTTCTATTAATGAATGATAATATTACACTAATCATGATAAATATAATTGCCATATATTTCATTATTAACAAGTAATTGAGCTTAAATGCCGGAAATATTTATTTGACATTCCAGCCCAGCTGCATGGCAGACCCCGTCCTTTTTTCTGCGTAAAATTGCCCTCTTAGTGACAAATTCGTCAATTTACATGTCGAGCCGATATTTTCCAGCTAAACAGCGAAACTGTCTTCTTAAGCACTGAATTATGTCCGCACTTTCCATCCCCCAATTAACGCCAGACAATCGCCTATGGCGAATAGACTGGTTTGGAGAGGCTGATTACCAGCCTGGTCGTCACAGCCAGCCTTGCATTCGCGTGGTGACATCCCCGGTACTGTGTGATCCGAATGAATCCAAAGCCATACTGTCAATAACCGCAACCGACTCTAGACATCAAAGACAAATATGGTTGCCGGTCGGGATACTGTATTTGGTAAACATCGGTGACATCTGGCAGGATGGGCAATGCGTATATACACCAGTCTATCAGACTGAAATTTTCAAGAAACTTGATATCAGAAGGGATGCTACAAATTTCATCAAAGCGGGATTATCTATTGCTGGAAAATTTCTTCTTCCACTAAATGAGCATCCATGGCACCGGCTGGAAACACATAGTTACTGCCTTAGCGTCATGCTTCCGAACGGGAAACGCATCATCATCCCTTGCATTGAATTGATACGTTTCTACTTCGGCTCATCATCCAGATTGCTCCATCTGCTCTTCACTGAATTAATCACAGAGGATCTATTTTGGAAGCATAAACATTATGATTCTTTTTCAGGGCGGCTCCATCTGAAACTTGCTGATGGTTTGTCAGGCATGTCTGCCACGGATATCGGGCGCATGGCACTCGACCCAAATGCATGGCGCGCTGCGCGCCTAATTTTCCATTCATGCATGTCAGCATCTGCGCAACGTGAGCCTGTCTATCCACATGCGGGGTTTCCTTTTATTGGCGAAACCGACCTTGTTGTATCAGGAAAATGGCTTTCCAATGGCGCCACGCCTGATGCAACCTTCGTTGTTTATAGCCTTAAGTCATGTTCGCATCCATTCCCCTTTGCTTCTCTGTCTTACGAAGTATCGGATAACCAAAAAGTTGGCGCAAAAAAATACTCGCCAACAAATCAAGTGCAACCAAATCAGCAAAAGACATCCCTCAGAAATGGATCGACTACCAATTCGCAAAAGCTGACTAACACCGATCCCGGAACGACACTTTCAAACAAGGAGCATTGGTCCAATGGTAATCCGCGCTTCCCTGACTTGATTCAGAAGTCGGTTTGGCGTGAACGCTACGACACGAACGATCCACCGGCAATAATATTTTTAAATTCTGTTGTTCAGGATGAACAAGTAAGTGTTGGTGAAGGTAGTAGTGGCAACGAAAATACTCGATGTATTGATGTTGGACAAGGGTGTGTTCATACCCGGCTTTCTGAAATTGATCCAAAAAAATATAAGTTTGTTTACGACGGAATTGAGATTGTTTCCACTCAACCGACGTTACAATCCGAAACCGTTACCGCAGAGCTGATTACACTGCCGGGATACACTCACCCTGTGATTTCTCTTCCTCACTTGGTCGATGAAAACGGTGAAATAAATTCAGTTTCATTTTGCACGGATAAGCACAGGAGCCAGAGACTGCGAAGGGGATGCTTTGCTGAAATCAAAATAAACGACATTCTCTTCAGCAGAGTTCTTATTGTGGAAATGGAAGATTTTCAGAACTGGTCAGTGGTTGCAGTCAGAGTAAATAATTTTGATCTTAGAAGTGCAATAGAGAAACTTATGTGGGAGGAGTAAAGCTATGCTCGCGCAATCCTGGGCGATATGCAGGGGGATAATGGAGGAGATGAAACTGGCGCATGCTGATGGCAGCCTCCGCAAACGGCTGTCGCAAATAGCCAAGACGGATATGCTGATTCTGGATTATTGGGGCCTTTCCGCCATGTCGCAGCCGGAGCGGCAGGATATGCCCGAACTCATTGTCGACCGAACCAGAAAATCAACACTCATCACCAGCCAGATTCCGGTCAAGGCTTGGCACGAGGTCATCGGCGAGCCCCTCCTGGCTGGCGCCATTCTGGATCGGCTTGTGCATATGCAGGGGGTAAGGGATTGTTATATGTTTTTATGCGATCCAGCAATGGCGATTAATAAGTGGCAGAGCTGGCATTCAGGCGAGCCACCCCAAGCTGAAAGCGAACGAACGATTCAAAGGAGCCAATCACTATGGGAGGCAGGCAGAAACTATTTGCCGTAACAACATGATTTATTGGCGAACTTTTCTGTGCTGTGGGGAGGCTGCAAAAAAGTAGCCTATATATATCTAGACCTTTCGGCATATATACAGACCCGATCTGTTGATTTATTCTTGGCGGAAATAAGGGAACGGGAATTTAAAATAATATTTCCCGCATAAGAAAACGGGCACAAGCCAAGGGGAAATACTGATGTTGGGGCATCGCAAAAGCCGGACGACACGGTCTTGCCGGGATCGGCCTTCCAGGCAATTTCAGGTGGGTTCAATTCAAGAAGCGTGTTATGCACCTCCTCCGGTTGTACCGGCAAACCGGAATCACATCCCTGGCAAAAACTTTTTCAGCCGTTCCTGCGGAGCGTTAGCCAGAATTTTTCCGTGCAGTGGAACGAAATTGCAGAACTTGTTGCCGAGGCTTGTTGAATCACATGAAAATTATTTTTGACACTTTAAATTTCAAATAGCCATGTCGCATACAGGGGAAGGCATGTCGGGAGATAAGAGTGGTGACGCTATCGAACTGAGGAGGGCTGGGAAGCGCGCTAGATTCGTTTGCGTTGCGGGCTCTGTTGTTTGCATAACTTTCAGCATGCTGGCATCCGTTGCGACGGCAGACACGGCGGGGCCGCGCAAAGTAGTGGGTGCGGATCCGCACAAGAAAACTTCAGCCAAAAAACTGGGCGCATCATGCGATGAACCGAGTGTACCGAAAAACTCACACGGTTGCCTTGTGTCGCTTTCATCGGTTGATAAGCTGCGCACCCAAAAAGAATTTAACTTTGTTGATGTCCGATCACCGGCAGAATATGACCATTACCGCATAGCCGGCTCAATCAACATTCCTTTGCACCTCGTCAAGACAAAGGAATTCCTCAAACAAACTTCCATTGTGTTGGTCAATGATGGCCGCAACACAGTTGAGCTCGAAAAGACATGCGGGGAGTTAAAACAATCTGGCTTTGAGAGCGTGGCAATTTTAGATGGCGGGTTGTTTGCATGGCATACCAGCAAGAGGGCGTTGGAAGGCGATCCCATCGAGCAATCAAAGCTTAACCGCATGTCTGCAGAAGAGCTGTTCGAAGTGCGCGCTCTGGAGAATTGGTCCGTGATCGATTTATCGGTACCGGATGAAAATAAGGAAATACGCTCTTGGCTACCGACGAAAGTTATTGCGGTTCCGTTCAAATCAAAGGGCACCTCGATTGCCCGCATTTCTTCAGATATTTCGCAGCAGCGCAAGAAAAATCCTCAAGGAAAATTGTTGTTGATCGCAGATAACGATGACATCTACGAGCGAATTGATGCGCAGCTCAAAAAATCGGGAGTTACTTCCGGCATTTTGCGTCTTGATGGAGGCATTAAAGGGTATCGCGAATATGTAACAAAGCAGCTTGCGTTGTGGAGCCAGCAAAACCGGCCACGGAGATATGAAACATGCCGTGGCTGATTCGGGTTGCTGCCTATCTTGTGCTGAGCTTCCTTGCAAGTTGTGCGGGAAGCAACGCTTCCAAGATGAGCGCTGTGAATGCAGAAATGGATGGAGATGGCTACTATCGGGTTCCTAAGCAGATTCGTTATAGCTTTACCTTAAGCAACACCACTGGAAAACTACTGGAAAAACCTCAATTCTGGACGTATTTGCCGGTATCTAAAACCACGCACCAGAAGGTAATGAAGATCGAAGCGAATTATCCGTACCAGGTAAAACGAGATAATTATGGCAACAATTCAATACATTTTGACATGAAAGATATTCCACCCTATGGGTCGAGGATCGTCAGCGTTACGGTGGATTTGCTGATGTCGGATCACCCGGTCGCCATGCCAGTTGGTGAACGGGAGAGCTTTCTTGCACGAGAGCCCTATATCGAAACAGATGATGACCGTATCGTCGCGCTTGCAGCCAAATTGCATGACGAATCGGCTGCAGTTATGGTGCAAAAGGATTACGGATGGGTGGCAAAAAACATTACCTCTGAAAGCTACGTTGCGGAAGATCGCGGTGCTGCGTATGCGATGGGAACGCGGAAAGGCGATTGCACGGAAATATCCTATTTGCTCACGGCCCTCTATCGCGCCCAGCAAATTCCTGCACGAGCTATTGGCGGGTATGTCTTTAGCGGCAATGGAATTATGAAAGCGATGGATTATCACAACTGGACAGAATTTTATCTGGATGGTGCGTGGCAAATTGCAGATGCGCAGAAAGGCGTGCTCGCGGATAAACAAACGGATTATGTTGCGATGCGCGTTATTGCTACCGGGGAGCCAGCGGCGCTTGCTTCGCAACGATTCAGCCATGCAGGTGAGGGATTGCGCGTAGAGATGAACTAACACATTGAAGTGAAACAAGGGGCGGCTGCTCAAAAGAGCGAACCGAGAAAAAGCAGTAACGGGTTCAAGGGAAGAAATTGCAAGCCAAGAAGCTAATAACAAGCACGGCAAGAACACTGTTACTGATCGTCATCGCATATTTTGGCGTAGCTCAAGGCACACATGCTGCGACCAGGGTATCCGGTGCGATCACCGCCAACACCACCTGGACGTTGGCGCAAAGCCCATACCAAGTGGCCGCCGACATCTCAGTCGAGAACGGAGCGACCTTGGCCATCGAAGCCGGTGTGACAGTCTATCTGGATACAGCAATGAACCTCACCATCACCGATGGCGCATTGAGCGCGCGCGGCACAGCGGGCCAGCCCATCACCTTCACCTCCGGTCTCGACAATGCGGGCGGCGCACCGGCAGCCGGCGACTGGGGGCAGATAAGTTTCCTAAATGCAACCAACGACAGCACCACCATCCTTGAACATGCCCTGATCCGCTACGGGCAAGGCATCGCCGTCCAGTCCGCATCCCCCATCTTCAACTATCTTCAGATCATCAACAACCTTGGCCCTGCAATCAGCATCGATCTCGACTCCTCCCCCAAGGGGATCGGCAACCAGGCCAGCGGCAACGCCCTGAACGGCGTCAGCGTGCCTGCGGGAGACGTGCTGGGCACGGTGACGTGGGGAATCAAAGGAATCCCTTATGTGGTCGCGTCGGGCGTCGTTTCGGTTGGGGCGTCTCCGGCCATCGCAGCAGTGGCCCCGCAGGAAGTGCAACAAAGCCAATCTGTTGATGCAGTTATTTCGGGCTCCCGGCTAACAGGGGCTGACAGCATTAAATTCGAGGCCACTGGAATCAGCGCGACATTGGCCGGAGGCGGCAGCGATACATCGCTCCCGGTGCGGATTACTGCAAGCGCTACCCAGCCTTTGGGGAGTGTCCCTTTTAATGTGAAAACGGCGGCAGGATGGGCGCGCTATGCGAACGGCATCAGCGTCATAGCGCTCAAGCCGACGATAGTCGTGAGCGGTATTACGCCGACGAGTATGCGGCGTGCAGAAACCAGGAGCTTCCAGATCGGCGGCAACCATCTTCTGGGCGCCCAAGTCAGCGTGCCGGCCGGCGCCGGGCTCACGTTGAGCAACTTGCAATCATTGGATGCACAGGCCAGCTTCGATCTGACCGCATCTGCGACGGCCACATTGGGGGTGCAGCCGCTTACTGTAACTAATCCGGCCGCCGCAAATGGAATTGCCGCAATGTTGGTGACCATCGCCGATGCGCTTCCGAAGATCAATACCAACACAATACCCGCCGCAGTGATTCCGGATGGGGTTGCGCGCCCCTTCATGTTGAGCTTGACGAATACGGATTCTGTGCCCCACTCGTTTAATTTGAGTGCGCTGGATCCAACCATCATCAGTGTCTCGCCAGCTTCGATCACTATCCAGGCGGGCTCGACATCGGCGACCATCAACATCGCCGGGCTCAAACCGGGCTACACGATATTGAACATCACATCGCCCACATTGGCAGCGGCCAGCAAACAAATTTATGCGTCCAGTTTATTGAATGGTGCAGTGGTTGGGCCGGTGCTGTCCGCACCGGTTAGCGTAAACGTGCCTTATAGTTTTTCTAATTTGCCTATAGGGACAGCAGTGCCGGTCACGTCAGCAACGGTAGGTGTGGATGTGCCCTACAACCTGTCCAGCTTGCTGCCGATTGGGACAGCAGTGCCGGTCACGTCAGCAACGGTAGGTGTGGATGTGCCCTACAACCTGTCCAGCTTGCTGCCGATTGGGACAGCAGTGCCGGTCACGTCAGCAACGGTAGGGGTAGACGTGCCTTACAGTCTTTCCAACTTGCCTATAGGAACCGTGGTTGGACCGATATTATCGCCGCCAGTTGGGGTGGATGCGCCATGATTTTTGATGGCTAAAAGAGGCAGAGGATTTCATGAAATTTCAGGATGATCTTGTGAATAATTGGGCGGACAGTAATTGAATTTAGTGCAGATATTTTGAAGGAGCGGAAAATGAAAAAATGGACTGCGATACGCAGGTTGGCAATGGCATGCGGTTTTTTTGCGGCATCAGCTTCAGCCTTTGCTGCTTATAACAGTGGCAGCACGGGAGCTGATGGTGCATTTAACCCGACTGTAAGCCAGAGCATCCAGCTTCCGCCGGACGGCATATTCAATTACACCAGTGTGAATATTCCAAGCGGGGTGACCATCACTTACATCAAGAATGCCGCCAACACGCCAGTGACTATCCTTGCGAGTGGCGACGTGACCATTGCCGGAACCCTGGATGTCAGCGCAACACCGTCAATAAACTCGGCAGATATAAGCGGGCCGGGTTTGGGAGGGCCGGGCGGATATAACGGGGGGCGCGGGGGGCAACCGGGCGGGGCAGTATCTAATTGGGTAAATGGTTACACGGGGCCGAATATCGGCAGAGCCGGTATTGGCCCTGGGGGCGGCGCGCCTGGCTCTGTTCACTATCCGAACGGGTATTGGGGGGGGTCATATCCAGATATCGCCGCTGGAGGTGGTGGAGCTTATGGTAGTGCACCTCCTGCACCCGGTAGTTATTGCCCAACAACGCCCGGCGTTACCTATGGCAACACCACGTTGATTCCGCTGCTCGGCGGTTCGGGCGGCGGCGGCGGTGCGGGCGGACCTGCTGCGCCAGGTTCGGGCGGCGGCGGGGGTGGCGGCGCGATCCTGATCGCGGCCTCAGGGACGTTTGATGTGACCGGATCTATCTTGGCCAATGGCGGCGCGCCGGGTGCGACCGGAGATATCGCCGCCAGAGGGGTTTATGGCGGCGGCGGCAGTGGCGGTGGGATACGCCTGATCGCAACCACGATCAGCGGCAACGGCACCATCAGTGCTGTCGGTGGAGCATCATGGGGTGAGGTGTGGCAAAACGCCACTTATGGTGCTTATGGTGTTTGTACCAATGCAGCAAACGGATCAGCCAATGGTGGCGCAGGCAGAATCCGCATTGAATCCGAAACTTTGCTCAGAACTACAGCAACCAACCCCATTTACGTCGGTGGGTCGCCAAGCCTGGTCTTCGTTCCCGGCTTGCCCACACTCAAAATCGACAGTATCGGTGGTGTCGCTGTTCCTTCACAGCCATCAGGTGTGGGGGATGTTGCATTGCCATCAGGATTTACCAATCCAGTGACAGTCACTTTCGTAACCAGCGGTGTGACAGTGGGTAGCTCGATCAAACTCACAATAACGCCTGCCCAAGGTACGGCTTATAGCGCTACCAGCGCGCCGACGACGGGCACAACCGGCAGCGCGACCGCGAGCGTATCGGTCTCACTACCGTCCGGCCCCAATACACTGCAAGCTTCAGTGACCTATACCGTCGTAGCTTCGGTTGGCGATGCGATGTCTGTTTATGCGCAAGGTGAACGTGTCGAAAGAGTTACATTGGCCTCTACCTTGGGCAAAGAATCCAGCGTTACGCTGACGACAGTGTCTGGCAAAGAATACGTGGTTCCCGTGTCCGCCCTGGCTAAGTTCCAAAGCTGACGGCGAGACATCTCCGGGGTTTGTTTGAATGATTCGTGTATTGCCGAATTTGGGTAAAAAATGATGAAAAATTTACTGTGCCGCCTCTTGTTTAATTTTATGTCGTCTTGTTTGTCGCGAGGTTGCCAGCTATTCGCGCGAGGCGTTTTGGCGAGCAGCTTGACCCTCATCGGCGGCGCCGCGCTGGCGGGCGAGTTGGCCGTGACAGACGGTGTGGTGGTGAAATTCGGCCAGGATGCGCAACTGGTGGTGCGCGACAAACTCACGGCGGGCAAGGGGGTTGTTCTCACCAGCCAGAGCGACGATACGGCTGGCGGGCAAGTTGCACCGGCAGCGCAAACGCCCGCTGCGGGCGGGTGGGGAGGATTGCGCCTGGAAAAATCAAGCGCGCCCACTGTCTTGTCGCTTACCGAAATGACTATCCGCTATGCGGGCGCGCAAGGCGGCGCGGGGCTCGCCGTGCTCGGCTTCAATCCCGCGCTGCAATACATGCAGATCACCGACAGCATCATCGGCTTGCAGTTGTTGCAAGGCGCCAGCCCGACCATCAACGGGGCCAGTTTCTTGCGCAACGGGGTGGGCATAGATGCCGACGGCAATTCAAGCCCGCTCATCACCAACAGCCAGTTCGCCCAGAATTCCAACCAGGCAATTCTGAACCGCACTCCCGCGACCATCATCCAGGCGTTGGGCAACTGGTGGGGCTCCAGCACGGGGCCTAAAGATTTGGCCGGCAATCCGGCAGGGCAGGGCGATGCGGTTTCCACCGGAATCAACTACGGCAGCTATCTGACGCAGATACCGCTCATCAATCCTAACTTGCGTGTGGCGGGCAGTCCCGCATTCTCCGAACTGCAAAACATCACATTGGAGCTGAACTGTGTCAACGCGGTCGAGTACCGCATCGCTGAAAACGGCGCATTTACCGGACTGGCGTATCAGCCGATGGTGGCCACATTGCCGTTCACATTGTCCGCAAGCGATGGGCTTAAAAAGATTTCGGTGCAGTACCGGTCCATTTCCGGCGCCACCGTCACGGCGGCGCTACCGCAAGATTTGCTCTACGACTCTCAAGGCCCGACGCTCGCGCTGACCAACCCGGCGGAAGGCAGCTACATACTCAATCCGATCACAATTTCCGCAACCGCCACCGATGCGGGCGGTGTGGCTAAAGTGGATTTTTACCTCAACAGCCAACTGGTCGCGACCGATACCGCCTCACCTTACGGCTATTACTGGAATACCGCGACGTGGGCCGATGGGAACTACGCCATCAAGGTTGTCGCCACCGACACCGTCGGCCATACCAGTACGGCCACGAACAATATAACCAAGGCCGCCCCCCCTCCTGACGTTGCTGGCCCGGCGCTCGGCAGTGTTACCTTGTCGGGTGCCGCCATCATCGCGGGCTCTACATTGACGGGCTCAGGCACGCTGGTCGCTGCGGCCAGCGACCCGAGCGGTGTCAGCCGCGTCGAATTCCTGGTTGACGGGGTTTTGTTCGGCTCCGATACCAGCGGTGCGGATGGATTCTCCTCCTACATCGACATCCTCAGCATCGCAGACGGAGGGCACACGCTGACCATCCGCGCAAGCGATTCGCTCGGCAACAATGCCGAAACCAGCTTGGCCATCACCGTGGCGATGGCAGCGCCGAACACGCCTGCGATCACCGCGCCGGGCAACAACACCCTGACAGCGGCGAGCACGATCAACGTCAGCGGCACAGCCTCGCCCAATGTGCAGGTTCTCGCGTACCTCAATGCCGTGCAGAGCGGTACGCCGGTGGCGGTAGATGCCACGGGCAAATTCACGGTGCCGGTCACCCTGAATACCGGCGTCAACCTGATTCAAGTCGCTGCCAGCAACCGCGGCGGTTTGAGCCCGCTCAGCCCTTCGCGGCAAGTAACGCTGGATGACAGCATTCCAGCCGCACCGCTGGGGTTGAGCGCGACCGCCCAACCGGCAGGCAAGATCAAGCTGATCTGGAGCCGTGCGCTGGATGCCAAGGTCTCCGGCTACAACCTGTACCGTTCTGCGGTCACGTTTAATGCTGCCGCCGAAGCCGTCAAGATCAACAGCACGCTCATTCCTGTTGCGGCCACGGCATACGATGATCTGCCCGCAGCGGATGGCACGTATTTTTATCGGGTGGTGGCGGTCAACAGTTTGGGAACATCCAGCGCCCCGTCCAATATCATCAGCGCCGTTTCCGATAACATCTTGCCCAAGGCAACAGAAATCGTTTACGTCCCGGCAGGCAAAACTGACCCCGCCACGGGGCGGATCGCTGCGGGGCGCGTGGACGTCACCATGCGCGTGACGGAAGCGCTCTCCGCGTTGCCTTTCTTGAGCATCGCGCCGCAAGGGGGGACACTGATCGCGGTTGACCTGATCAAGCAGAGCGATACGGTTTACACCGGATTTTTTAACATTGCGCCGGGAACTCCGTCCGGAATGGCTTACGCGGTGTTTTCCGCGCGCGACATGGTGGGCAACCGTGGCACCGACATCGTCACCGGCCTATCCATCAATATTGATGCGCAAGGGCCAAATCTCGTCGGTATCGCGCTAGCACCGGCCACACCAATCAAAAACGATGCGGCAGCGCCCGCAACCGTCGCTGCCACCTTTACGCTCAATGAAGCGATGAAGGCGGGTGTCGCTCCGCAGATCGGCTATACCTTGTCCGGTAGCCCGAACCTATCGCAGACAGTCACCGGGTTGGCGCAAACCGCCCCGACAATATGGACCGCCAACTTCACTTTGCCGGCAACTGCCGGGCAAAATTCAGTCGAGCGCTTGGCTTTCAGCTATAGCGGCAGCGACGATCTGGACAACGTCTCCACAACCATCATGGCCAATGATAGTTTCCAGGTGTATCAAGGCAACTTGCCGCCGCTGAATTCGCCGCAAAACTTTACAGCAGCCGCTCAACCGGGCGGCAAGGTGCGCTTGGTTTGGACAGCGGTGGATATGTCTGTCGCATACCAGATATACCGCCAGGCGCCGGGAGAGAGCAGCCTCACCCCATACCAGCGTGTGGATGTAGCGGGCTTGCCGAATACGGAATACACCGATGCCACCACGCTCGACGGCCTGTATCGTTACAGCGTCGCCAGCATCCGCGGCGCGAACGGGCAAGAATCGTTGAGCGGGCAGAGCTTGGCGGCTGAAGCGACTGCCGATTCCGTGCCGCCCGGCGCGCCGCAAAATCTGAGCCTGATGCTGGTCGGTGCGGGTATCCAGGCAACCTGGCTGGCTCCTGTTGATGGTGCGGTGAGCTACAAGCTGTACCGTTCCGGCGCTGCGAGCATCACCTCTACTGCCGGGCTCGCCCCGATCCTGACCGGCATCAAGCAGCTGGGTGCTATTGATGGCAGCCCATCGCAGGCCGAACACGCCTATGCGGCCACCGCTGTAGATGCGGCAGGCAACGAATCGCTGTTGTCAAATTCTGGCTACCTCAACTTTGCCCTGCTGCCTGTCGCGACACTGACCATCGTGCAAACCGACACCGCGTTGCCGCAGGTTTCATGGACACACCCCACGGCCATCGCGGGCTACGACGTGTATCTCGGTTCTGTGGCCACGGGCACCAAGCTCAACCTCACGCCGCTACCGGGTACCAGCTACAGCTACATCGACACAGGATATGCGGGCGACGAACGCACTTACACCATTGTCGCATTCGATAGCAACTATGTGCAGGCCAGCCGATCGCTGACCTTGCCCAAGCTGAGTGTCGAACTGGTCGCGGGCACGCCGATCCTGCGCAACGTGATGAACCGCCTGCAATACCGGGTGACCAATTCAGGTAGTCAGGCGGTCAGCAATGCGCACGTCAAAGCCAAAATCGGCACGCGCGAAATCAGCTCGGAAGTATTCGGCCTGGCAGCCGGCGAAACCAGGATCATCCCGGTAGTAGTGGGCGGATATGCCGACATCCCCAATCCGGCGTTGCTGACCAGCACCGTAGAGATCTCGCCCAACCAGGGCGAGCGCGCCGCCCTCGTGCGTACCGCCAGCGTGCCGGTTCAGGATGGTGCGCTGGTGCTGACCGTTTCGCCGGAGAGCCTCACTCGCGGCGCGACGGGAAAAGTGCGCTTCACGCTGGAGAACACCAGCGATGTCGAGATCGAACTGCTCACCGCCTCCAACAGCGGCAGCGCCGCCTCGTCCGACATCCGTTGCAAGCTGCTGGACAAAGATGGCAACGTGCTGGCCGCACAGTCATTCAAGCAGGCGCTGGGTAACGTTGTCACCATTCCCACCGGGCAAACGGTCGCGCGCATACCGGCGCGGGGGAGTTTTACTTCCGACTTGATGACGCTGCCCGTGCCTTCTGCCGCGCCCGATAGCGTTACGGTGCAACTGGAGATAGACAACATTCGCTACCGCCTGGGCACGCCCGAAGCGGTGAGCGTCCCCGGCCTGTCCGGCCGCCAACAGGTTTCGTTGATCGAGACCGCTTACTATGCCGAAGTCGGCAGCGTTACCCCCGCCAGTTCATTCGGTGACCAGGATATTGTCATCACCGGTCGCGCAGTTGACCGCGCCACGCTACAGCCAATGGGTAATATTGCGTTGAAGCTGTATTTGAATGTCAACGGATTCGAGCGCCGCTTCGACGTTTTCTCCGATGCTTTGGGTAATTTCAGCTACACCTTCAAACCCGCAGCCTCCGATGGCGGTGTGTACAAAGTGACGGCCGTGCATCCGGACATCATCGAGCGCCCGGTGCAAGGGCAATTCGTGATCAACAGCGTGGTGGTGAGCCCGGCATTGTTCAGGCTGAACAACCTGCGCAACTATCCGTACACATTCAAACTGCATACCACGGCGGGGGTGGGCACAACCGCCACCAATGTGCATGCGGTTTACGACGCGGCCAATCAAGCCAACGGCAGCTTGCCAGCGGGCGTCACCGTTGGCATCGGCGCACCGCTCACGCTGGGCTCGGCGCAATCGGGTGATTTGTCCGTCACCATCACCGGAGACAACAGCGCAGCCACCAGCGGTAGCCTCACCCTCAAAGTCTATGTGGATGAAAAAGGCGTGCAGCCGGTCGCGACCGTCCAGGTCAACTACGTGTTTACCGACGGTAAACCCTCGATCTATCCGATGCCCAGCTTTGTGGAAACAGGTGTCGCGCAAGGCGCCAGCGCGCTCGAACAAGTCGTTCTGGAAAACCGGGGTTTTGCGGAAGCGCAAGGCATCACCGCGACCCTCGTCAATACCGACGGCACAGCCGCGCCTTCCTGGATATACCTTGCCGCGGGCAACAACATCGGCAACCTGATCGTCGGCGAGAAACGCGCCATCGACATCGCCATGACACCGCCAATGGGCCTGGCGGATGGCATTTACACCTTCAAGATGCGCGTCGCATCGGCCAATGCAACGGGAGGCGACATACCGATATACGTATCGTTGACCCAATCCGGTATCGGAAATGTGTTGATCAAGGTATCCGACATTTACACCGGCACCCCGAATGCGGGCGGCCAGCGCATAGCGGGCATGTCGGGAGGCCGGATCACACTGCAGAACGAGGCGGTTGCCACCGTCACCGGCACGTTGACTACCGACACCCTGGGCGAAGCTTACTTCACCGATTTGCCAGCCGGCCGCTACAAGTTCCGCGTCACGGCGCCCAACCATCAGGAAACCATTGGACGGCTGACAGTGAAACCCGGCATCACCGTTTCGCAAGACATATTCCTCGACTACAACCTGGTCACGGTCGAATGGTCGGTAACGCCTATCACGATTACCGATTCGTACACGATTACGGCGCTGGTGACTTTCGTGGCCAATGTGCCGGCGCCAGTGGTAGTGCTTGAGCCGGCGAGCGTGACGCTGCCACCGATGAAACCGGGCGATGTGTTCCTGGGAGAATTTGCCTTGAGCAACTACGGTTTGGTTCGCGCCGACAACGTCGTATTCAAACAACCCGCCTCGGATGCGTTCTTCCGCTATGAATTCATGGCTACGGTGCCTGCGTCGCTGGAAGCCAAACAGCGCATCACCATCCCGTACCGCGTGGTGAGTTTGACCTCGCTGGACCAGCCCGCAGCGACCGCTACCGGGGGCGGTTGTTTTTCATACCAGACCAATTTGGGCGTGGCGTACAACTACAGTTGCGCCAACGGCAACACCAGTTCCGGCAGCGCTGGAGCGATGTTCTATTCGCCGCCCAGCGGCTGCGCTGGCGGGGGTGGCGCAGGTGTGGGCGGTGCCTTAGGCGGAGGTGCCGGCGGCGGCGGAATTGGAGGCGGCAGCGGTGGGGGTGGCTTCTTTGGCGGCGGCGGCTCCGCCCCGCAACCGATGCCTGGCGCGGTCTGCGTTCCGCCGCCGTGCGATACCTGCTCGGGTAACGAAGACGGAGGAAGCGGAAGCGGCGGTGGCAGTGGCAGTGGCAGCGGTGGCAGTAGTATGGACGGCCAGTAAAGGTTGTGGCCAGCGCGGCAATGAAAAGAAATTTAACAACCCTGTGCGCAGGGCCGATGTGCTGCTATCAGCCGGATAGAATTAAGTTACCAAAAGGGAATGGCGTGATGTCAATTAACAAGATCAAGAACGGAAGCATCAACAGCGGAGATGGCACAAGCAAGCCGGAGAGAATCGTTTCACTTTGCCTGCGCGCCGCCGCCCTGCTTCTGCTGCTCGCATCCGCGCCCCTGTCCGCGCAAACGGTGGCGGCGCCGGCCCAGGCCGGCCCGCTCCCGGTCACCTACCGGTCCCCGGTGGCGGATCTCGCCGTCAAGGTATGGGGCGGGGACATCGTCATCCATCGCGGCTACCACGACGGCGCGTGGTACCCCAACCTCAACTGGATGCCGCTGGGCTTCACCTACGACAGCCTCGACAACAGCATCAAGACCATCACCCGTGGCCGGGCCGAGTACGGCAAAGCCGCCCCCGGTGTTTATCGGGACGCGCACGCCAACCTCGTGCGCCAGACCGCGGGCGGCTTCCGCTGGAACGACCCCGGCGGCAACTGGATCGAATACAACCCGGCGGGCGAGATCAAAAGCTACGGCAACCGCAACGGCGCGGTCGCCACCTTCCTGTACGCGGGAGGCGGCGTTGCCGGCGCCCCCGGCGCCCCGACCGGCGAAGGCCGCATCGCGGGCATCCTCGACCGCTCCGGCGCGCAGGCGCTGTGGTTCGACTACGATGCGGGCGGCCAGCTGGCCCGCATCCGCGACGCGTCGGGCCGCAAGGTCGAATACCGGGCGACCCCCGCCCCCGGCGGCGGCACCCTCGGCGTGCTGGACGCCGACGGCAACACCTGGAGCTACGCGGTCGCGGGGCAGGGCGCGGCCATCGCCGTCACCGACCCCGAAGCCCGCACCACCGCCCGCACCTGGCACAGCAACGGCGCGCCGTCCGGCATCACCTATCCCGACGGCGGCAAGACCGCCATCGTCCAGGACTACGACGCCGCCAAGAACATCTACTACACCCGCGAGACCGGCGCGGGCGGCAAAGTCACCGAGACCTGGTCCGGGCTCAAACAGGACCGGGGGCGCGGCGAGTACCTGCGCAAGGATGTCAACGGCGTCACCGCAGCCAGGCAAAGCCTGGACGCCGCCACGCGCACCACCACCCACACCGATGCCCGCGGGCTCGACACCGCCGTCAGGCGCGACCAGTGGGGCAACATCACCCAAGTGGTGCACCCCGACGGCAGCGTCGCCAGCAGCCAGTACGCGCCCGCCACCCGCGACCTCACCCGCTACGCGGACGAAAACGGCACCGTCACCCAACACGCCTACGACGCCCGCGGCAACCTCACCCAAACCGTCGAAGCCCTGGGCCTGCCCGAGCAGCGCACCACCGGATACACCGTCGACGCCGGCGGCCAGCGCGCCAGCATGACCCGCAAAGGCGACGCCGGCACCCCCGACGCCGTCACCCGGTACGAATACGACACTAGCGGCAACGTCACCGCCGCCACCGACCCCGAAGGCGGCATCACCCGCCACACCTGGGACATCATGGGCAACGCGCTGGCCCGGACCGACCCCGGCGGCCAACTCTGGGCGCGCACCTACGACAACGGCGGCCGCCTCCTGAGCCTCACCGACCCGCTGAACCGCACCACCCGCATCGCCTACGACAAAACCGGCCTGCCCGTCACGCTCACCGACGCGGCGGGCAACACCGGCACCCTGGGCTACGACGCGGCGGGCAGGCTGCTCAGCATCACCGGCCCCCACGGCGGCCAGACCCGCTACGCCTACGACGCGGCGGGCAACCCGGTCAGGCTGACCGATGCGGCGAACCACACCCGGCAGCAGGAATACGACCCCGACGGCAGACTGGTCAAACAGACCGACGGCAACAACAACGCCACCCGGTTCGAGTACGGCGACCCGGCCTCCGGCCCCAACGGCCTGCTGGCCAAAATCATCTACCCGACCCTGAGCCGGGACCTGCAATACGACCGGCGCGACCGCATCGTCGGGAGCACCGACAGCTCCGCGGGCGCAGCCCTGGCCCTCGACGCCAGCCCCGCCCAGACCACCCGCAACACCTACGACCGGGCGGGCAACCTCACCGCCGTCACCGGCCCCGCCAACCGCACCACCGCCACGAGCTACGACGGATTGGGGCAGATCACCCGGACCACCGACCCGGAAGGCAACATCACCCGATACGGCTACGACCCGCGCGGCAACCTCGTCACCGCCACCGACGCGAAGGGCAACACCCACCGCTACGAGTACGACCGGCTCGACCGCATGGTCAAAGAGATCCGCCCGCTGGGCCAGACCACCGCCTACGCCTACGACCCCAACGGCAACCTGATACAAGCCACCGACGCCAGGGGGCAGATCAAGCGCTACACCGTTGATGCCGCCGGCCGCCGCACCCGGGAAGACCACTACCCCGATGCCGCCGCCCTCGCGGCCAACAACGCCGCCAAGACCATCACCTACACCTGGAACACCCTCGACCGCCTGACCGGCTACGCGGATGGAAACACCAGCGCCACCTACACCTACGACGCCAAGCAACTCAGGCAGACAGGCGAGAGCGTCAACTACGGCGCATTCACCCTCGCCACCGGCGCCACCTACAACGCACTCGGCCAGACGGCCTCCCTCACCTATCCGGACGGCGCAACGTACACCTACACCTACGACAGCAACAACCAGCTCTCGGCGGTCGACCTGCCGGCCGGTTCCGGCAACATCACCTTCAACAGCTACACCTGGACCGCCCCCGCCCAGATCACGATGCCGGGCGGCGCCGCCCGCAACCTGCAATACGACGGGCTCTTGAGGCTCAAGGACCTCGCCGTCAAAGACCCCGGCCAGAGCCGGGTGATGGGCTACCAATACGGCTACGACCTGGCCGGCAACATAACAAGCAAAGCCACCGAAGCGGGCACGACGAACTACGGCTACGACGCGCTGGACCGGCTGACCGGGGCGGCCTACACCGCCCAAACGGGAACGCCGCAGGCCGATGAAAGCTACAGCTACGATCAAGTCGCCAACCGGATCACCGACACCAGAACCGCTGCGGCGGCCTGGGCCTATGACGCAAACAACCAGCTCGTCACCGCTGACAACCTGAGCTACAGCTACGACGCCAACGGCAACACCACCCAACAAACGGATGCCAACAACCCGGCGAACACCCGCAACTACGTTTACGACACCGACAACCGGCTGATCGAAGTGCGCGATGCCAGCAGCACGTTGATTGCCACGTACAGCTACGACCCGTTCGGGCGCAGGCTCAGCAAGGACACCGGCACCAGCAAGACCTATTACCTCTACAGCGCCGAAGGGCTGATCGCGGAAGCCGATGCGGCGGGGCAGATCACGAAGAGCTACGGCTACGCCCCCGGCAGCGCGTTCACCACCAACCCGCTGTGGATGCGAACCGCCAGCCAGGCAGGCCCGCCCGTTTACTACACCTACCAGAACGACCACCTGGGCACGCCGATGAAGCTGTTGAACCAGAGCGGCGCGGCGGTGTGGGGCGCGACCTACGACGCGTTCGGGAGGGCGGCGGTCGATCCCAATTCAACCGTCAGCAATAACTTGAGATTCCCCGGACAGTACGAAGACCGGGAGACCGGGCTGCATTACAACTGGAACAGGTACTACGATCCGGGGGCGGGGAGGTATATCACGTTTGACCCGATCGGCTTGGCGGGCGGCCTTAACGGATACGCCTATGTTCAGAATAACCCCGTTAACTGGATTGATCCGTTGGGGCTAGATGCAACAAACTGGTTAAATACTCAAGGGGCTAGAGCATCTGGATATGGCCCCACAAATGGCAACTGGGGTGGGGGATGTTGGAGCGGTGGATCATATTCTTGTGGGCCCATGCCTTATGGAAATCTTCCACCGACAGATAGCGCAGACGCCTGCTACATGGCACATGATAAATGTTATGACAGTAGTTGCAATGATATAAAAAGTTGTAACAAAGAAGTGGTGCAATGCCTTCAGAAATTACCCAATAATCCGCGCATGTGGCCAAATCCACCTCGGCCTGGAACAGAAGAGGATAGCCGACGTTACAGGTATGGAGCGATGAAGTGGTTCAAATAATGAGCCCTAACATACGGAAGGTCGGCTGGGCAATCTTTTGTTTGTTCGCCATTCTTACACAATTGGCCTCCGCACATTTGTGGATGTTGGAGTCATACGAATTGGTGTTGTCAGTGCTCGCGGTTATCAGCGCGGGCCTCGGGTTTTGGATTTTGCTAACCAATCGCTTTGCGTGGCGATTGGTGGTGCTGGTTATGCTAGGCCTTGTTATCGGGCAATGGTGGCTAATCGAGTTATTAACTATGATGGTCTTTTGGAGTATCAGTGGCTTTGCCCCATGACTCAACCCGTGTGACCGGCTTATGAATACGACAAGTCAGCTCAACTTATCGATGAATGAAATGGGGACGGAGCCCAATTGTTTTTAACGAGCGATAACACAACCAACGATAAATTGAAAAGATGATGAAGCAAACAACGACAACCCGCACGAACACCCCACGGCGCACCCATCCCGCCGTCTTTCGTGCCGCGTTGCGTTCGTCCTACGACGCCGCCGGCCGCCGCACCCGCGAAGACCACTACCCCGATGCCGCCGCCCACGCGGCCAACAACGCCGCCAAGAGCATCACCTACACCTGGAACACCCTCGACCGCCTCACCGGCTATAGCGACGGAACCACCAGCGCCACCTACACCTTTGACGCCAAGCAACTGCGCCAGATAGGGGAAAGCGTCAACTACGGCGCATTCACCCTCGCCACCGGCGCCACCCACAACGCGCTGGGCCAGAAGGCCTCCCTCACCTACCCGGACGGGGCCACCTACGGCTACACCTACGACACAAACAATCAACTATCAACAGTCAACTTCCCCACCGGCCACGGCAACATCACCATCAACAGCTACCTGTGGATCGTGCCGAGCCGGATCACGGTGCCCGGCGGCACCCAGCGCACCCTGCAATACGACGGCCTGCTGAGGCTCAAAGACCTCGGCGTCAAAGACCCCGGCCAGAGCCAGGTGATGGGCTACCAATACGGCTACGACCTGGCCGGCAACATCGTGGCCAAAGCGACGGAAGCGGGCACGACGAACTACGGCTACGACGCGCTGGACCGGCTGACAGGGGCGGCCTACACAGGCCAAACCACAGCACAAGCGAACGAAAGCTACAGCTACGATCAAGTCGCCAACCGGATCACCGACACCAGAACCGCTGCCGCCACCTGGGCCTATGACGCAAACAACCGGCTCGTCACCGCAGGAACAATCAGCTACAGCTACGACGCCAACGGCAACACCACCAACCAGACCGACAGCGCCAACCCGGCGAACACCCGGAACTACGTCTACGACACCGACAACCGGCTGATCGAGGCGAGGGACGCGAACAACACCCTCATCGCCGCCTACAGCTACGACCCGTTCGGCAGACGCCTGTCCAAAGACACCGGCACCAGCAAAACCTACTACTTCTACAGCGCGGAAGGATTGATCGCGGAAGCGGATGCGGCGGGGCAGATCACGAAGAGCTACGGCTACGCCCCCGGTTCAACCTTTAGCACCAACCCGCTGTGGATGCGAACCGCCAGCCAGTCAGGCTTGCCCGTTTACTACACCTACCAGAACGACCATCTGGGGACGCCGATGAAGCTGCTGAACCAGAGCGGCGTCACTGTTTGGGGCGCGACTTACGACGCGCTCGGGAGGGCGGCGGTCGATCCGGCATCGACTGTCAGCAACAACCTGAGGTATCCGGGGCAGTACTACGATGCGGAGACGGGGCTGCATTACAACTGGAATCGTTACTACGATCCAAGCGTTGGGCGATATACGACGGGGGATCCGATTGGGCTTGAGGGTGGGGTGAACCTCTACACATATGTGGGGGGAAATCCACTTTCGTTTACTGACCCGCTCGGTCTGAAGGTGTTTTGGAACAGCCATCAGATGCCTAGCCAAGCAGTTGTTGATCTGATCGAGAAAATTGACGAGTGCAATGGTGACAGGGATGTCTATGTCACCAGCACGATACGGGACGAGAGAACCAACAAGGCGGCAGGCGGTAGGCCAAGAAGTCGACATCTGACCGGAGGGGCTGCCGATATTTATGTCCCGGGGCAGTCTTCAGTAGAAACTGCTACTCAGGCTGTTGGTGTTGGAGCAATGGGCGTTGGCACTTACGACAGGCGCCATGGAGGTCACACACACATTGATGACAGGCAGCAAGAATGGAACGGGCACAATTCAAGCACGCTGAAAAATCGGCCGTCGTGGCGCACAAAATCGAGCGATTGTGGGTGTTCGAAATGAGGACGCTAATAATCTCTGTATTTGCATTCTTGCTTTGCGGGTTAGTTTCATCCGCTAACTCTGCTGTTCCAAGGGACAGTGCTGACGATGTAATTAGGAGCTATATCTCCGCCGAAGAAGGAAGAGATTATTCGCGTGTTTATAAGCTTCTTAGTGCCACCAAAAAGAAGCAGCTGAAGCGAGAGAACGCGGTTGGAGATGTGGCTAGCTACGTCAGGTTACGGCATAGCTCTGAGGCTCGTTGGTTCAATTTTGTTGAAACAAGTCGACGACAATCAAACTCCAAGACCGTCGCTACTTTTTTGGTTATTGTCGAAGAGAATGGGGAACGAGAGCAAGCCACTTTGACTTTGCGGCTCTCATTTCAGGGCGGTGTGTGGCGAATTGACTCAATTGACTATTGATGCTTGGGGGCATGAATACCTACGCCTATGTTAAAGGCAATCCAATAAAGGCGAGTTGAGCCGAACAATTTTACGTAGCGAAGCAAGGGGAGCCCACCCGAAGGGGTGGCCAGGGAAAAAACAATAACGGGTCAAGGGACGAAGTTGAAAGCCAAAAAGATAATAACAAGCGCGGCAAGAACACTGATACTGGGCATTGTCGCCTATTTGGGCGCAGCCCAAAGCGCGCAAGCGGCGACCGTGGTATCCGGGGCGATCACCGCCAACACCGCGTGGACGCTGGCGCAAAGCCCGTACCAGGTGGCGGGAGACATCTCGGTCGGGAACGGGGCGACCCTGGCCATCGAGGCTGGGGTCACCGTCTATCTCGACGCCGCCAGGAACCTCACCGTGACCGATGGCGCGCTCAGCGCGCGCGGCACCGCCGGGCAGCCGATCACCTTCACCTCCAGCCTCGACACCGCGGGCGGCGCACCCGCCCCCGGCGACTGGGGGCAGATACGCATCCTGGATGGCGCCGACGACACCGCCACCATCCTCGAACACGCGCAAATCCGCTACGGGCGAGGCATCAGCGTGCAAGCCGCATCGCCGGCCTTCAACTACCTGCAGATCAGCAACAACCTGGGATCAGCCATCAGCATCGACCTCGGCTCCTCGCCCAAGGGAGTGGGCAACCGGGCTACCGGAAACACCCTGAACGGCATCGGCGTGCCTGCGGGGGACGTGCTGGGCGCGGTGACGTGGGGCGTCAAAGGCATCCCCTACGTGGTTGCGGCGGGGGTGGTGTCGGTGGGCGGCACGCCGACCCTCGGCGCGCTCAGCATCAGCGAAATCCAGCAAGGCGAAACGCTCGACGCCGTCCTCGGCGGCACCCGGCTGGCGGGCGCGCAGAGCGCGGGCATCAGCAGCGCGGGCGTGACCGCCACCGTGCGGGGCGGCGCGACGGACACCAGCGTCCCCATCCGGCTGGCGGCCGGCCCGGGCGCCGCGCTCGGGGCGGCCATCATCGAACTGCAAGTGGCGGCGGGGCGCCCGGCGCTCGCGGGCGCGCTGCAAATCATCCAGCCGCAGCCCACCGTGACCGGCCTCGCCCCCAATCCGGCCTATGCCGCCCAAGCGGGCAACGTGCTGAATGTGGCGGGCAAGAACTTCGTGCCCGCTTCGGTCGTCCGGCTCGACGGCGCCGACCTGACCACGGTTTACGGAAGTGCCACCAGCTTGAGCGCGGCCTTGCCCGCGCTGGCGGCGGGTAACAAGAGTGTGACGGTGGCCCAACCCGACCCGTTGAACGCGGGAAATTTCCTTGTTTCTAAATCGGCTACGTTAGCCGCCGTTGCTCCGCTGCTGGTGCTGACGCCGAGTGCGGTAAACCAAACTCAAGGCTTACCGTTGAATCTTGCCGTGTCGGTCCCATTGCCCGCAGGAGTTGGCGGAATGGTAGTCAACCTATCCAGCAGCGCTCCTGCAATCGCCAGCGTACCGGCCAGCATTGTTATTGCAGAAGGGGCGGCCAGCGCGACATTTGCAGTCGATGCGATTGGTGTTGGAGCCGCTTCAGTTACTGCGAGCGCAACCGGTTATAGCGATGCTGTTTCTGTGTTGACATTAAACAGCTCGACTGCGAGGCGTTACGCACTGATACCCACTCTAACGTCCGCAACTTCATCTAGCTCCATCGGTGTTGCTTCTGCGTCGAGTACATGGGAAGTGGCACCATTTGGTGTGTTTAGTGCATTCGACAATAACCCAACAGGCCGTTGGGTGACTAATACGACCGCGCTGGGTCACTCGCTCAAGTGGTCCTTTGTGTCGCCACATACAGTGACCGAGTTCGAATACACCACTGACAACCTGTTGTACACGCAGCTTCAATACTCCGATGACGACATCAATTGGTTTGGCGCGAGCGCGGTTTATCAGGAAGGTCAGGGCAATTTTGTTCGTCCGGCTACGACGGGCGCAACGCCGCATCGTTTCTGGCGTCTGTATGTGAGCCAGGTGTATGGGGCCACGGTGGCCAACTGGTATGGGTACAATAAATTTCAGTTGTACAGCGATGTGCCGCTGGCGACAACCGCAAGCGGATCGTATTCCACCCAGACACCGTATTTTGGAACCGATGGCAGTTTGGCGACAGGATGGAACGGGGGCAGTTTCGCGCCTGCCTGGATCGCCATGGATCTCGGTGTTATTCGTCCGATCAGCGAAGTCAGGGTCTATGCGGGAACCGGCTTGCCTGCGGGGATAACGAATTACACCATCCAGGTATCCGATGATGCGGTTACCTGGACATCTGTGGCGCAAGCTTCCGGCGGAGCTTATTGGACCAATACGCCAGTCACGGCTACGGGAAGATTTGTAAGGCTTTACATCAACTCTCACACGGGCGGGAGCTGGATAGCCCTTTTTGAATTCCAGGTGTATTAACCAGCGATGCGGGAACACTGCCGTAACTTTGCAAGCAATCGGGCCACGAATAATTTTGGCTAACCGGGCAACACAACACAGCAACCGATAGGTAAGAATATGAAGAAAATGCCGGGAGTAAACAACATGACCAACTTTTATTTCACCCTGCGCCGCCTGTGGAGTTGGCCGCGCCGCGTGTTTGCTGCGCTGTTCGCGGCGCTGATGTTGTCGCCAGTTGCCGCTCATGCGGTCGACACGCTGTGCGCCAAGGTGAAGATCGAGATCACGCAGGAATTGACCTTGGAGCGCCAGGCGTTTGACGCGATGATGAAGATCAACAACGGCTTGACCGCCACGTCCCTGGATAACGTGAGCGTCAACGTGAATTTCCTGGATGATGCGGGCAATAGCATCCGCGCAACGTCCGATCCCACGGATACGACGGCGGCGTTTTTCATCCGCATCGATACCATGGCGGGTATCGGCAACGTGACGGGGACGGGGGTGGTTGCGCCGTCGAGCACGGCCGAGATCCACTGGCTGATTATCCCCGCGCCCGGCGCGGGCGGCACGGTTCCCAGCGGCAAGCTGTATTACATCGGCGCCACGCTGGATTATTCCGTAGCAGGCAAGGCGGAGAGGGTGGAGGTGGTGCCGGATTTTGTGTATGTGAAGCCGATGCCGCTGCTGGCGCTGGATTACTTCATGACCAGAGACGTGTGGGGCGATGATCCGCTCACGTTGGCGACAGAGCCTCCAGAGCCTTATACCTTGGGGGTACGCGTCAAGAACAACGGTGCGGGGCCGGCGACCAACGTCAAGATCGACTCCGCGCAACCCAGGATCGTCGATAACAATCAGGGGCTGTTGATTAATTTTGAAATCATCGGCAGTTACCTGAACGACCAGCCCGCCATCAGCAGTTTGTTGATCCCGTTTGGAAATATTGCGCCATTGGCTGCGGCAACAGGCCGCTGGATCATGACGTCCAGCCTGGCGGGATATTTTGCAGATTTTTCCGTGAGTTTTACGCACGCCGATGCGCTGGGCGGCGCGCTGACCTCGTTGCTGCAGGCAACCAACCCGCATTATCTGGTACGCGACGTGAAGGTCGATATGCCGGGGCGCGATACTGTCCGCGATTTCCTGGCGGATGACGGCGCCAACGGCTCCCATTTGTACCGCGTTTATGAATCTTCCGGCATGGACACGCTGGTAACCGACCAGTCAGCCGTTTCCGTGCTCGCCGCAAACGGTGTCAACGCCAGCGGCGAGGCGCTGTTTGCTCTGTCGGCTCCGGCCACTGCGGGCCCGATGTATGTGCAGTTGGCTGACCCTTACAAGGGCACCAAGGCGCTGGGCAAGATCACGCGCTCGGATGGCAAGACCATTCCGGCAGAGAACGTATGGCTTTCCAAGAAGCGCGACGCCAACAACGTGTTGCAGTATTACTTCAACCTGTTCGATACCGATACCACGGGCATCTATAACACCGCGTTCACCAGCACGGTGGTCGCCGCGCATCCGCCGGTGATACAACTGGTTCCGGATAGCACGGTGGTCGAGGGTTCGCAGCTTTCATTCCAGGTGACGGCGACCGACCCGGATGGTACGGCCCCTTTGCTGAGCGCGAGTTCCTTGCTGCCCGCCGGGGCGGCTTTCACCACGGCGGTGGGCGCGAACAATGTGGTTGCGGGCAGCTTCAGCTGGAAGCCGTCCAAGGGGCAGGCGGGTATATATCCGGTCACCTTCAGCGCGACGGATGGCGTGCTCAAGGCCGCAACCTCGACCAATGTCGCGGTGACCACGCCCATCGTGCCGGCAGGCCCGGATGTGCCGCTGATCGCGGCGCCGCAGGTGGGCACGGAAGTGAACGTGTTGTCCCCCGGCTTTGAAATCGCCGCCGGCACGAATGCGCTGGATACGGCCGCGAGTTATCAGATCCAGGTGTTCTCGGATGCGGGAATGCAGAATCTGGTGGCAGAAAAACTCAGCCTGCCGCGCGTGGCGGCCGGCAAGTCGGTTTGGAATTTGCCGGTGACCTTGGCCGACAATACCTCGTACTACTGGCGTGTGCGCGCTTCTGACGGCACAACATCCAGCCCGTGGGCGGTGGGGCGATTCTTCGTCAATACCGCGAACGACGCACCGGCAGCGCCGATGATCGCCTCGCCGGCAGAGGGCACCACGGTGGCGGTGACGACCCCGGTATTGAGCGTGACGAACGGCACCGACCCGGAAGGAGATGCGGTGGTTTATGGCATCGAGGTGTTCGGCGACAGCCTGCTTGCTCAAAAAGTGGCCGAGGTGGCGAATCTTGCCGCGGGCTCTCCCGGCGCCAGCAACGATGGCAGCACGAGCTGGACCGTGACCCCCGCGCTGAGCGATACCACTCCCTATTATTGGCGCGCGTCCGCCACCGATGTGCACGGTGCGAAGACGGTATCGGCAACGGGTAATTTCCTGGTGGATACCAGCAAGCCAGCCCCCGGCGCACCCGCGCTGGTCAGCCCGCCCGCAGGCAGCACCGCCACGATCAATCGCACCGATCTGACCGTCGCAAACAGCCTGCGCCCCAATGGCATGACGCTGAATTACTTCTTCGAGCTGGACCGCTCGCAAAGCTTTGCGAGCCCCGGCATCATCCGTTCCGGCGCGGTGGCGGAAGGCGGGGTCAATACCTTGTTCACCACCACTGGATTGGTTGAGAACGCGCATTATTTCTGGCGCGTGAAATCGTCGGATGGCCTGACTGAAAGCCCGTGGGCATATGGCAACTTTTTTGTCGATACGATCAACGACGCACCGGGTGTGCCGGGCGCAATCAACCCCGGTAACGCGGCCTGGGTGACGACAACGGCACCGCTGTTTGCGCTGGCGCCATCGGTCGATCCGGAAGGCGATGCGATCGGATACCACATCGAGATTTACTCCGATGCGGCTTTGACGGCCAAGGTGATAGACCGTTTGACCAATAATTTGAGCTGGTTGACGGATGCGCAGTTGGCGGATGACACGCGCTATTACTGGCGTGTGCGCGCCGAAGATATGCGCGGCGCGGCGAGCGCATGGGGCCCGGTTTCGACCTTCCTGGTGCGCACCGGCAGTTCGGGTTCGATGTTGCCGTTGCTGGCGTTGACCAGCCCTCTGAGCGTGGTGGATGTTCCGCAAGTATCTGCCGCGACACCGGGTGTGGCAGCCAATATCTCGTGGGAGATAGATGATCCGCTGAGCAACAGCAGGATCGCTTTGTACTACGACAACGATCGCCTGAATGCCGATGGCGCCCGGATCATCGAAGGTTTGCCGCAAGACCCGGGCAGCAGGCTGGGGAGTTACAGCTGGGATGTATCCGCGCTTTCCCCTGGCGCTTATTATATCTATGCCGTGGCCAGCAACAGCGCCGGCACCGCGACACGCTATGCTCCGGGTGTATTCGTGGCGCCTGTCCCGGCGCCGCGCGGCGTGATTGCCGTTACGCCCGCTACCGCGCTGGAGACTACGGAAGCGGGCGGCCTGGCCAGGTTTAGCGTGGCGCTGGGCAATTCGCCCAAGGCGGATGTGAGCATCGGCATCAGCACGACCAAACCGACCGAGGCGCTGGTGGATAAACAACAACTGGTATTCAACACCGCCAACTGGAAAACGCCGCAGGTTGTGACAGTGGCCGGGCAGCCGGATTGCATCAATGATGGCGATGCCGGCTATCAGGTGGTCACGTCCAAGGCGATCAGCAGCGACGTGGATTACAACGGCATCAAGGGCGCAGATTTGGCGCTGTTGAACCGGGGCAGCACGACGGGCTGCCCGAGCAACAACCCGCCCGCAGCCCATGCGGGCCCGGCGCAGATTGTGGAAGCCGGCAGCGTTGTCGCCTTGATCGGCGGCGCCACGGATACGGATGGTTCGATCGTTTCCTATGCCTGGGTGCAAACGGCAGGCGCCGCAGTCGTGCTGGCCGATACCACCGGGGCTCTGACCAGCTTCACCGCGCCGTTGCCCACAGCCGACACCCAACTGGCTTTCCGGCTTACAGTGACCGACAATCTGGGTGCGACCGGCACGGCGAGCGTCAATGTCACCGTGAAGAAGGCGCCTAACCAGCCACCTGTTGCGACTGCGGGGGCGGCGCAAACGGTAAACTCGGGCAGCACCGTGAACCTGAGCGGTGCGGGCGCCGACAGCGATGGCACGATCGCTTCATATTCCTGGGCTCAGATTGCGGGCCAGCAAGTAACCTTGGCGGCTGCGAGCGCCGCCAATGCCAGTTTCGTTGCTCCGGCAGTGACCGCAAATACGGTGCTCGGCTTCTCTCTCACCGTGACCGACAATATGGGCGCCACAGGCACTTCGACGGTGGCTATTACAGTATCACCAAACCAGGCGCCATTCGCCGATGCCGGGGCGAACCAGATTGTAGGCGAAGGTAGCCCGGTGACCCTGACGGGTAACGGTACGGATGGCGATGGCTCGATTGTGTCCTACTCGTGGGCGCAAACTGGCGCGCCGGGTGTAGCGCTCACCAATGCCAATCTGGCAACCGCGAGCTTCACTGCACCTGCAGCGGCAACGGATACCGTACTGACCTTCGTGTTGACCGTGACCGACAATCTGGGTGCGACCGGCGCAGCCGCGACCAACGTGACGGTGACGCATGTGAACACGGCGCCGGCCGCGAATGCCGGTGCAAACCAGAGCGTGAACGAAGGTGGCGCGGTGACCTTGAACGGAAGCGGCGCCGACAGCGACGGCACCATAGTATCCTATGCCTGGACACAAACTGCCGGGCCGGTTGTCGTTCTGAATGGCGCCAGCACACCGACAGCAAGCTTCACCGCCCCTGCAACCGGAGTGGGTACCATGCTCACCTTCAAGCTGACTGTGACCGACAATGCGGGGGCTACCGGCGCAGCCTTGACTGACGTTGCACTGAACCATGTGAACTTAGCGCCGGCCGCGAATGCCGGAACAAATCAGACCGTGGACGAAGGTGGCGCGGTGACCTTGAGCGGAAGCGGCGCCGACATTGACGGCACGATTGCCTCCTACGCGTGGACGCAAACTGCCGGGATCGCCGTGACGCTGGCCGGAGCGAACAGCGCAACCGCGAGTTTCACCGCACCTCCGGCAGCAGCGGACACCTTGCTCACCTTCAATCTGACTGTGACGGACAATGCGGGCGCAACGGGCGCGGCCTCGTCTACCGTCACCGTGAAGCATGTCAACGTGGCGCCGACAGCGAACGCCGGAGTTGCACAAACCGCGAATGAAAGTACGGTGGTCGCTTTGAACGGCGGCGGCACGGACAGCGACGGCACGGTTACATCCTACGCGTGGACACAAACTGCCGGGCCGCCCGTAACACTCAGCAACGCAAGTGCGGCGACCTCGAGCTTTATCGCTCCGGCGGCAATGATTGACACCATACTGAGTTTCAAGCTGGTCGTGACGGACAATGCTGGTGCGAGCGGCAGTGCGACTACCAGCGTCACCGTGACTCATGTCAACGCAGCCCCGACGGTGAATGCCGGAGCGGACCAGACCGTCAACGAAAGCAGCACGGTGACCCTGATCGGAAGCGGTGCCGACGGCGACGGCACGATTGCGGCTTATGCATGGTCTCAGGCTGCTGGCCCTGCCGTCACCCTGGCGGGCGCGAACAGCGCGACCGCCAACTTCACGGCGCCTGCGGTTGCTGCCAACACCGTCTTCACCTTCAAGCTGACCGTGACCGACAATCTTGGAACGGCCGCAGCGGCCACGACCAACGTCACCGTGACTCATACAAACGTCGCACCGGCAGCGAACGCAGGTGCCGACCAGGCGGTGGCTGAAGCGAGCACGGTCACCTTGGCCGGCAGCGGCACGGATAGCGACGGCACGATTGCGTCCCATCTCTGGGCGCAAACGGCTGGCCCAGTGGTCACCCTGACTGGCGCGAACACTGCAACCGCCAGCTTCGTTGCTCCTGCGGTTGCTGCCAGCACTGTCTTCACCTTCAAGCTGACGGTGGCCGACAATCTTGGAGCCACCGCCACGGCCACGACCAATGTCACCGTGCAACAAGTGAACGCGGCGCCGGTCGCAAATGCAGGCGCCAACCAGACGGTAAATGATGCGACTACGGTCACATTGGCAGGTAGCGGGTCGGACAGCGACGGCATGATCGCGTCCTATTCATGGGCGCAAACCGCCGGGCCGGCCGTAACACTCGGCAACGCCATTGCCGCGACGGCGAGTTTTGTTGCCCCTGTGGTCGCATCCAATACCTTGTTCACCTTCAGGCTGACAGTGACCGACAACCTTGGCGCTACCGGTTCGGCCACCACCAATGTCACGGTGGCCCATGCGGGCGTGGCCGTCGCCGCGCCGACCAGCCTGGCAGCCACGCCTAACGCCACGGGTACCCAGTTAGCCTTGGCGTGGATAGACAACGCCGGCAACGAGACTGCCTACTTGGTTGAAGTATCCACTGGCGGCGCGTTCAGCACGCTGGCCACGCTTGCTCGCACAACAACCCAGCAGACCAACATCGGTGGTTCGGTGACCTATACCGCCACATCAACACCCGGGCTTGTTTACACTTACCGGGTCACGGCTGTTAACGTGACCGGTGGAGTGACCTCATCGTCGTTACCCGCGACGGCGGTGGCTGATTTGTCTCCCCCGGCAGCACCCTCTGGCTTGACCGCTATCTTGGTTTCTTCCATGACGGTAAATCTGGCTTGGATCGATAATGCCAGCACGGAGACAAACTATGTGGTTGAAGTGTCCATAAATGGTGGTGCATTTGCCACGCTGACCACGATCGCTCGCACCACCGCTCAGCAAACCAGCATCGGTGGCGCCGTGACTTATACCGCTGAAGTGGAGCCCGGCAAAACGTACAGCTACCGGGTGAAGGCGCAGGCCATCCGGTTTGGGTCAATCGCCCCATCCGGCTACGCAGGCCCGGTCAGCATAAGCGCAGCGGCCCCGCCAGCCCCGGCAAATGTGGGCGCTGTAGCCGGTGCCGATGCCGGATCTATCAAAGTGAGCTGGACCGACACATCTAGCAATGAAAGTGGTTTTACCGTCAGACGTAGCCAGTTGACAGGCACGACTTGGGGCGCATGGGGCACCGCCGGGACGGCGGCAGCTAATATCACGACGATCACGGATACCGGACGGACTACGGGTATTTCATACCGTTATCAGGTCAGGGCGAACAGCGTGGCTGGCAACTCTGCGTACGTAGGGCCGACGAACACGGTAGTTGCTCCATGATGGGCATAAATAGAAGCGGCAGCAAAATGCGCGCCCCCCGGCTGGCCGCCGCCCTGTTTTCGCTGCTGCTCGCATCCGCGCCCCTGTCCGCGCAAACGGTGGCGGCACCGGCCCAGGCCGGCCCGCTCCCGGTCACCTACCGGTCTCCGGCTCCCGACCTGAGCGTCAAGGTAAGGGGCGGGGACATCGTCATCCATCGCGGCTACCACGACGGCGCGTGGTACCCCAACCTCGACTGGATGCCGCTGGGCTTCACCTACGACAGCCTCGACAACAGCGTGAAGACCGTCACCCGTGGCCGGGCCGAGTACGGCAAAGCCGCCCCCGGTGTTTACCGGGACGCGCACGCCAACCTCGTGCGCCAGACCGCGGGCGGCTTCCGCTGGAACGACCCCGGCGGCAACTGGATCGAATACAACCCGGCGGGCGAGATCAAAAGCTACGGCAACCGCAACGGCGCGGTCGCCACCTTCCTGTACGCGGGAGGCGGCGTTGCCGGCGCCCCCGGCGCCCCGGCCGGCGAAGGCCGCATCGCGGGCATCCTCGACCGCTCCGGCGCGCAGGCGCTGTGGTTCGACTACGATGCGGGCGGCCAGCTGGCCCGCATCCGCGACGCGTCGGGCCGCAAGGTCGAATACCGGGCGACCCCCGCCCCCGGCGGCGGCACCCTCGGCGTGCTGGACGCCGACGGCAACACCTGGAGCTACGCGGTCGCGGGGCAGGGCGCGGCCATCACCGTCACCGACCCCGAAGCGCGCGCCACCGCCCGCACCTGGCACAGCAACGGCGCGCCGTCCGGCATCACCTATCCCGACGGCGGCAAGACCGCCATCGTCCAGGACTACGACGCCGCCAAGAACATCTACTACACCCGCGAGACCGGCGCGGGCGGCAAAGTCACCGAGACCTGGTCCGGGCTCAAACAGGACCGGGGGCGCGGCGAGTACCTGCGCAAGGATGTCAACGGCGTCACCGCAGCCAGGCAAAGCCTGGACGCCGCCACGCGCACCACCACCCACACCGATGCCCGCGGGCTCGACACCGCCGTCAGGCGCGACCAGTGGGGCAACATCACCCAAGTGGTGCACCCCGACGGCAGCGTCGCCAGCAGCCAGTACGCGCCCGCCACCCGCGACCTCACCCGCTACGCGGACGAAAACGGCACCGTCACCCAACACGCCTACGACGCCCGCGGCAACCTCACCCAAACCGTCGAAGCCCTGGGCCTGCCCGAGCAGCGCACCACCGGATACACCGTCGACGCCGGCGGCCAGCGCGCCAGCATGACCCGCAAAGGCGACGCCGGCACCCCCGACGCCGTCACCCGGTACGAATACGACACTAGCGGCAACGTCACCGCCGCCACCGACCCGGAAGGCGGCATCACCCGCCACACCTGGGACATCATGGGCAACGCGCTGGCCCGGACCGACCCCGGCGGCCAACTCTGGGCGCGCACCTACGACAACGGCGGCCGCCTCCTGAGCCTCACCGACCCGCTGAACCGCACCACCCGCATCGCCTACGACAAAACCGGCCTGCCCGTCACGCTCACCGACGCGGCGGGCAACACCGGCGCCCTGGGCTACGACGCGGCGGGCAGGCTGCTTTCGGTGACCGGCCCCCACGGCGGCCAGACCCGCTACGCCTACGACGCGGCGGGCAACCCGGCCAGGCTGACCGACGCGGCGAACCACACCCGGCAGCAGGAATACGACCCCGACGGCAGACTGATCAAACAGACCGACGGCAACAACAATCTCACCCAGTTTGTTTATGGCGATGTCGCCTCCGGCCTCAACGGCCTGCTGGCCAAGATCATCTACCCCACGCTGAGCCGGGACCTGCAATACGACCGGCGCGACCGCATCGTCGGGAGCACCGACAGCTCTGCGGGCGCAGCCCTGGCCCTCGACGCCAGCCCCGCCCAGACCACCCGCAACACCTACGACCGGGCGGGCAACCTCACCGCCGTCACCGGCCCCGCCAACCGCACCACCGCCACGAGCCACGACGGATTGGGGCAGATCACCCGGACCACCGACCCGGAAGGCAACATCACCCGATACGGCTACGACCCGCGCGGCAACCTCGTCACCGCCACCGACGCGAAGGGCAACACCCACCGCTACGAATACGACCGGCTCGACCGCATGGTCAAAGAGATCCGCCCGCTGGGCCAGACCACCGCCTACGCCTACGACCCCAACGGCAACCTGATACAAGCCACCGACGCCAGGGGGCAGATCAAGCGCTACACCGTTGATGCCGCCGGCCGCCGCACCCGGGAAGACCACTACCCCGATGCCGCCGCCCTCGCGGCCAACAACGCCGCCAAGACCATCACCTACACCTGGAACACCCTCGACCGCCTCACCGGCTATAGCGACGGAACCACCAGCGCCACCTACACCTACGACGCCAAGCAACTCAGGCAGGTAGGGGAGATCGTCAACTACGGCGCATTCACCCTCGCCACCGGCGCCACCTACAACGCCCTGGGCCAGAAGGCCTCCCTCACCTATCCGGACGGCGCCACCTACAGCTACACCTACGACAGCAACAACCAGCTCTCGGCGGTCGACCTGCCGGCCGGTTCCGGCAACATCACCTTCAACAGCTACACCTGGACCGCCCCCGCCCAGATCACGATGCCGGGCGGGACCGCCCGCAACCTGCAATACGACGGGCTCTTGAGGCTCAAGGACCTCGCCGTCAAAGACCCCGGCCAGAGCCGGGTGATGGGCTACCAATACGGCTACGACCTGGCCGGCAACATCATCGCCAAAGCGACGGAAGCGGGCAGCACCGGCTACGGCTACGACGCGCTGGACCGGTTGACCGGGGCGGCCCACACAGGCCAAACGGGAACGCCGCAGGCCGATGAAAGCTACACCTACGACCCGATAGCGAACCGGATCACCGACACCAGAACCGCTGCGGCGGCCTGGACCTATGACGCAAACAACCAGCTCGTCACCGCAGGAACAATCAGCTACAGCTACGACGCCAACGGCAACACCACCAACCAGACAGATTCCTCGAACTCGAACAACACAAGAAACTACGTCTACGACACCGACAACCGGCTGACCGAGGCGAGGGACGCGAACAACACCCTCATCGCCGCCTACAGCTACGACCCGTTCGGGCGCAGGCTCAGCAAGGACACCGGCACCAGCAAGACCTATTACCTCTACAGCGCCGAAGGGCTGATCGCGGAAGCCGATGCGGCGGGGCAGATCACGAAGAGCTACGGCTACGCCCCCGGCAGCGCGTTCACCACCAACCCGCTGTGGATGCGAACCGCCAGCCAGGCAGGCTCGCCCGTTTACTACACCTACCAGAACGACCACCTGGGCACGCCGATGAAGCTCTTGAACCAGAGCGGCGTGGCGGTGTGGAGTGCGGCTTACGATGCGTTTGGAAAAGCCACCGTTGATCCGGCATCGACCGTCACCAACAACCTGAGATTCCCCGGACAGTACGAAGACCGGGAGACGGGGCTGCATTACAACTGGAACAGGTACTACGATCCGGGGACAGATCGCTATATCACGTTTGACCCAATCGGCTTGGCGGGAGGCATCAACGGGTATACCTATGTCAATGGGAATCCGACCAACTTGATCGATCCGTCAGGGGAGATCGGTCTTGTTGGAGCAGGAATCGGTGCGTCAATAGAAATAGGTATGCAAGTTTTACATAATTATCGACATGGTTGCGACATGCTCAATTGGAGGAATTACGATTTATTGAACATCGGTGCTGCTGCGCTAGTTGGTGCTGTGGGCCCGGGTTTCCTTACTGGAGCTAAAGGGCTATATCCGACATGGGTACCATTTGTTGGGAAATCACGCGGTGCAGGTGGTGCAATTAGAGAGTTGGAAAAACAATATGAGCGGGCAACAGCATCAAGCCTTCGCAAGACCCTTGATCAGCGTATAGCAAAAAATTATGACGATATTACTCGTGATGTTCTTACTCAAGGCATATATCAAGAAGGAAAAATCATTGCTAAGGCATTGAATGGGAATGACGGTTGCTCATGTCAAAAATAACTAAGTGGAAAATATAGAAATGGCCAAAGGTACTATTTATCTAGTAGGTATTTTTGCACTAGGACTTGCTCAGGATTGGTTGAGGCATGCAGTTGGGGACTTGGTGTTTTTACCAATTATTTTGGGGTATTTATTAATGCTCGTTGTCATGGCTGAGAAATTTGGAAAGCGAGATTAAAGATTAAGGTCGAGATAAATGGCGGATCAATAGGATCGATAGGGTCGGACTCGATTGATTCGCAGAGAATTAAAGGGCTCGAATTAGTTTTACCAAATGAAATCGAAGAACTGAAAAAATGACACAAGCAACGACACACAACACGAACACATCACGGCGCGCCCATCCCGCCGTCGTTCGTGCTGCGTTGCGTTCGCACAAACGCCTCGGCGCGCGCGGGCTCGGCACCGCCGTCAGGCGCGACCAGTGGGGCAACATCACCCAAGTGGTGCACCCCGACGGCAGCGTCGCCAGCAGCCAGTACGCGCCCGCCACCCGCGACCTCACCCGCTACGCGGACGAAAACGGCACCGTCACCCAGCACACCTACGACGCCCGCGGCAACCTCGCCCAAACCGTCGAAGCGTTCGGCCTGCCCGAACAGCGCACCACCGGATACACCGTCGACGCCGGCGGCCAGCGCGCCAGCATGACCCGCAAAGGCGACGCCGGCACCCCCGACGCCGTCACCCGGTACGAATACGACACTAGCGGCAACGTCACCGCCGTCACCGACCCGGAAGGCGGCATCACCCGCCACACCCGGGACATCATGGGCAACGCGCTGGCCCGGACCGACCCCGGCGGCCAACTCTGGGCGCGCACCTACGACAACGGCGGCCGCCTCCTGAGCCTCACCGACCCGCTGAACCGCACCACCCGCATCGCCTACGACAAAACCGGCCTGCCCGTCACGCTCACCGACGCGGCGGGCAACACCGGCGCCCTGGGCTACGACGCGGCGGGCAGGCTGCTCAGCATCACCGGCCCCCACGGCGGCCAGACCCGCTACGCCTACGACGCGGCGGGCGACCCGGCCAGGCTGACCGACGCGGCGAACCACACCCGGCAGCAGGAATACGACCCCGACGGCAGACTGATCAAACAGACCGACGGCAACAACAACGCCACCCGATACATCTACGGCGACCCGGCCTCCGGCCCCAACGGCCTGCTGGCCAAAATCATCTACCCGACCCTGAGCCGGGACCTGCAATACGACCGGCGCGACCGCATCGTCGGGACTGCGGATAGCTCCGCGGGCGCAGCCCTGGCCCTCGACGCCAGCCCCGCCCAGACCACCCAAAACACCTACGACCGGGCGGGCAACCTCACCGCCGTCACCGGCCCCGCCAACCGCACCACCGCCACGAGCTACGACGGATTGGGGCAGGTCACCCGGACCACCGACCCGGAAGGCAACATCACCCGATACGGCTACGACCCGCGCGGCAACCTCGTCACCGCCACCGACGCGAAGGGCAACACCCACCGCTACGAATACGACCGGCTCGACCGCATGGTCAAAGAGATCCGCCCGCTGGGCCAGACCACCGCCTACGCCTACGACCCCAACGGCAACCTGATACAAGCCACCGACGCCAGGGGGCAGATCAAGCGATACACCGTTGATGCCGCCGGCCGCCGCACCCGCGAAGACCACTACCCCGATGCCGCCGCCCTCGCGGCCAACAACGCCGCCAAGACCATCGCCTACACCTGGAACACCCTCGACCGCCTCACCGGCTATAGCGACGGAACCACCACCGCCACCTACACCTACGACGCCAAGCAACTCAGGCAGACAGGCGAGAGCGTCAACTACGGCGCGTTCACCCTCGCCACCGGCGCCACCTACAACGCACTCGGCCAGACGGCCTCCCTCACCTATCCGGACGGCGCAACGTACACCTACACCTACGACAGCAACAACCAGCTCTCGGCGGTCGACCTGCCGGCCGGTTCCGGCAACATCACCTTCAACAGCTACACCTGGACCGCCCCCGCCCAGATCACGATGCCCGGCGGCACCGCCCGCAACCTGCAATACGACGGCCTGCTGAGGCTAAAAGACCTCGCCGTCAAAGACCCCGGCCAGAGCCGGGTGATGGGCTACCAATACGGCTACGACCTGGCCGGCAACATCGTCGCCAAAGCGACGGAAGCGGGCACGACGAACTACGGCTACGACGCGCTGGACCGGCTGACCGGGGCGGCCTACACAGGCCAAACCACAGCGCAAGCCGATGAAAGCTACACCTACGACCCGGTCGCCAACCGGATCACCGACACCAAGACCGCTGCGGCGGCCTGGGCCTATGACGCAAACAACCAGCTCGTCACTGCAGGCACGATCAGCTACACCTTTGATGCCAACGGCAACACCACCAGCCAGACCGATTCCTCGAACTCGAACAACACAAGAAATTACGTTTACGACACCGACAACCGCCTCGTCGAAGTGAGGGACGCGAACAACACCCCCATCGCCGCCTACAGCTACGACCCGTTCGGCAGACGCCTGTCCAAAGACACCGGCAGCAGCAAGACCTATTACTTCTACAGCGCGGAAGGGCTGATCGCGGAAGCGGATGCGGCGGGGCAGATCACCCGGAGCTACGGCTATGCGCCGGGCAGCACCTTCAGCACCAACCCGCTGTGGATGCGAACCGCCAGCCAGGCAGGCTCGCCCGTTTACTACACCTACCAGAACGACCACCTGGGCACGCCGATGAAGCTTCTCAATCAGAGCGGGGTGGTGGTGTGGAGTGCGACCTACGACGGGTTTGGGAAGGCGACGGTTGATCCGTCATCAACGGTGAAGAACAACCTCCGATATCCGGGGCAGTATGAAGATGCGGAGACGGGGATGCATTACAACTACTTCAGGGATTACGATCCGGCGACCGGAAGATATATCGAGAGCGATCCGATTGGGTTGGCGGGCGGCATTAATACGTACACCTATGTGGGTGGTTCACCTACGAAAAAATCCGATCCGTCTGGACTCGACACATTCAAGTGCACGAAGCCATTGCATGGCTTGGGGCCAGATTGGGGGCCACGTCTTTATCCTGAAAGCAAGTGGAACCCTCTCACGGCGTATCACCAATTTTTATGTTTTAACGATGGCAAATATCGCCCGGAGTGCGGGGGCATGGACAGAAATGGGGGGATATTCTGGAGCGATGGCAAGCCGAGTGAGGACTCTTGGCCAACGAAGCCTGAGGAAGGGCGGTGTGAGAAGGTCGATGATCGTAAATGTGTCGATCACTGCGTACTCCGTCGCATCCGCGATAAGAAGCGCCCTGGCTATGGCATTGGGCCACAGCGCGACCCCGGAGATTGCCAAGAATGGGCTGACGATGTGGTCAAGCAGTGTCAGCAGGAATGCAAGGGTAAGAAATGAATTGCCGACTGACATTGGCGGCGAAAGTAGGCTGGTTATTGCTTGCCACAGGTGTATTTCTTTTTTCGCTTTGGATCTACGACGGCACATCTGCGACGCAGGACGCCGAATTGATTCTTGCGTATGGAATGCTGACACTCTCATTTCCTGCAAGTCAGGTCGTTTTGCTCATCTTGGGTGCAATAGGATATTTGGCAGAGACGTGGGGAGGAAGCTTCTCGATTCCAATGAACTACCTGACGCTGGTGCTGGAATGGCTGGTTTTCCTAGGTGCGGGCTATATGCAATGGTTCGTGCTGTTGCCGTGGCTGTGGCGCAAGTGGAAGATGAGGCAAATTAAAACCAAAAATACCGGAGACGAATTAAATCCAGCACCGCAAAAGACAACAAACGAAGAATGAAATGAACGTGAACGAAACCACAATACGACGCAGTATCACCCATGCCGCTGCCTCACTCAGCGCATGGAGCCTCGCAGATATCGTTTCGTCGCGTGGAGAGTTGATTTACCCAAATGAAATGGCGATGAAATGGGGACGGAGCCTCATGGCACTCGGTTAAAGAGATCAATAGGGTCGGACTCGATTGATTCGCAGAGAATTAAAGGGCTCGAATTAGTTTTACCAAATGAATACGAAGAACTGAACAACCAATGACAAACGCAACGACACACAACACGATCACCCCACGGCGCACCCATCCCGCCGTCGTTCGTGCTGCGTTGCGTTCGCACAAACGCCTCGGCGCGCGCGGGCTCGACACCGCCGTCACCCGCGACCAGTGGGGTAACATCACCCAAGTGGTGCACCCCGACGGCAGCGGCGCCAGCAGCCAGTACGCGCCCGCCACCCGCGACCTCACCCGGCACGCGGACGAAAACGGCACCGTCACCCAACACACCTACGACGCCCGCGGCAACCTCGCCCAAACCGTCGAAGCCCTGGGCCTGCCCGAACAGCGCACCACCGGATACACCGTCGACGCGGACGGCCAGCGCCGGAGCATGGCCCGCAAAGGCGACGCCGGCACCCCCGACGCCGTCACCCGGTACGAATACGACACCAGCGGCAACGTCACCGCCGCCACCGACCCGGAAGGCGGCATCACCCGCCACACCTGGGACATCATGGGCAACGCGCTGACCCGGACCGACCCCGGCGGCCAACTCTGGGCGCGCACCTACGACAACGGCGGCCGCCTCCTGAGCCTCACCGACCCGCTGAACCGCACCACCCGCATCGCCTACGACAAAACCGGCCTGCCCGTCACGCTCACCGACGCGGCGGGCAACACCGGCACCCTGGGCTACGACGCGGCGGGCAGGCTGCTCAGCATCACCGGCCCCCACGGCGGCCAGACCCGCTACGCCTACGACGCGGCGGGCAACCCGGCCAGGCTGACCGACGCGGCGAACCACACCCGGCAGCAGGAATACGACCCCGACGGCAGACTGGTCAAACAGACCGACGGCAACGGCAACGCCACCCGATACATCTACGGCGACCCGGCCTCCGGCCCCAACGGCCTGCTGGCCAAAATCATCTACCCGACCCTGAGCCGGGACCTGCAATACGACCGGCGCGACCGCATCGTCGGGAGCACCGATAGCTCCGCGGGCGCAGCCCTGGCCCTCGACGCCAGCCCCGCCCAGACCACCCAAAACACCTACGACCGGGCGGGCAACCTCACCGCCGTCACCGGCCCCGCCAACCGCACCACCGCCACGAGCTACGACGGATTGGGGCAGGTCACCCGGACCACCGACCCGGAAGGCAACATCACCCGATACGGCTACGACCCGCGCGGCAACCTCGTCACCGCCACCGACGCGAAGGGCAACACCCACCGCTACGAATACGACCGGCTCGACCGCATGGTCAAAGAGATCAGGCCGCTGGGCCAGACCACCGCCTACGCCTACGACGCAGTGGGCAACCTGATACAAGCCACCGACGCATTAGGCCAGATCAAGCGCTACACCGTTGACGCCGCCGGCCGCCGCACCCGCGAAGACCACTACCCCGATGCCGCCGCCCTCGCGGCCAACAACGCCGCCAAGACCATCGCCTACACCTGGAACACCCTCGACCGCCTCACCGGCTACGCGGATGGAACCACCACCGCCACCTACACCTACGACGCCAAGCAACTCAGGCAGGTAGGGGAGAGCGTCAACTACGGCAGCTTCAGCCTCGCCGTAAGCCAAACCTACAACGCCCTGGGCCAGACGGCCTCTCTCACCTATCCGGACGGCGCGCAGTACACCTACACCTACGACAGCAACAACCAGCTCTCGGCGGTCGACCTGCCGGCGGGCTTTGGCAACATCACCTTCAACAGCTACACCTGGACCGTCCCCGCCCAGATCACGATGCCGGGCGGCGCCGCCCGCAACCTGCAATACGACGGCCTGCTGAGGCTCAAAGACCTCGCCGTCAAAGACCCCGGCCAGAGCCGGGTGATGGGCTACCAATACGGCTACGACCTGGCCGGCAACATCATCGCCAAAGCGACGGAAGCGGGCACGACGAACTACAGCTACGACGCGCTGGACCGGCTCACCGGCGCGGCCTACACAGGCCAAACGGGAACGCCGCAGGCCGATGAAAGCTACACCTACGACCCGATAGCGAACCGGATCACCGACACCAGAACCGCTGCGGCGGCCTGGGCCTATGACGCAAACAGCCGGCTCATCACCGCAGGAACAATCAGCTACACCTACGACGCCAACGGCAACACCACCAACCAGACCGACAGCGCCAACCCGGCGAACACCCGCAACTACGTCTACGACACCGACAACCGCCTGACCGAAGTGAGGGACGCGAACAACACCCCCATCGCGGCGTACAGCTACGACCCGTTCGGCAGAAGACTCAGCAAAGATGTCGGCACACAAAAGACCTACTACCTCTACAGCGCGGAAGGGCTGATCGCCGAGGCGGATGCGGCGGGTCAGATCACCCGGAGCTACGGCTATGCGCCGGGCAGCGCGTTCAGCACCAACCCGCTGTGGATGCGAACCGCCAGCCAGTCAGGCTCGCCCGTTTACTACACCTACCAGAACGACCACCTGGGCACACCGATGAAGCTGCTGAACCAGAGCGGCGTCACCGTGTGGGGCGCGGCTTACGATGCGTTTGGCAGGGCGGCAGTCGATCCGGCATCAACGGTCACCAACAACCTGAGGTATCCGGGGCAGTACGAGGACCGGGAGACGGGGCTGCATTACAACTGGAACAGGTACTACGATCCGGGGACGGGTCGGTATATCACCAGTGATCCTATCGGGTTGCGGGGCGGGATCAATGAGTACGCCTATGTTGAGGGGAATCCATTAATTTGGGTTGATTCATTGGGCTTAGAACCTGTATCGCCAACAGAAGGTCAGAAAATAGTTGATAAGGCAAAAAAATGGCAGGGCGTACCCTACTATAAGGATGGCGGCGCCAAGTCAACTAAAGAAAAAGCGGATTGTTCTGGGTCAACATGGAAGATTTATGAGGAAGCAGGTTTCCCATATGAATATTCAGGCTCTAGGTCGTTACCAGATAATCCGCGCTTCAAGCCTGCTCCGGGAAACAAACCACAACCGGGTGACGTTGGTCAATGGAATGGGCACGTTCTAATTTATGATCCGAATGCTGGAGGAAAGAACGACTCATGGTCCGCGCGTAAACCTGGAGTCCCATATGGTCCAGCTGAAACAAAATGGTGGACAAACACAATAGGTAGCGTCACATGGTATCGCTACGACAAACCAGATGATTGTTCATGTGGTAAAAAATAGTGGTATATGAAATGAAAAAACTTCTCCAAGTAATTACCATATTAGGGTGCGTATTCATTAATGATGTACTAGCCGAACCTGCTGATGCGGTTACTGTAGACAAGATCAAAAGTGTTGCTGAAAAGTATTGCAGTGCCGATTTCAATGGAGTTCCAGATATACGTTCCAGCCTTACAAAATTTACTGCGAAACGTGAAAACAAAGAACGAATAAGAGATCCAGAATTGAAGGGTCGGGTTATTGCTTTTGAAGCTGATCCGATCCTGATTGTTGATTCGTATCAAATTCAGGAAATTAGTATTCGTAAAGGCGGCGCAATAGTTGTGGTTGCTTATGATCGACTGGCAAAAAGTTACGGTGAGGGGCTTCCAGGAAGAAAAATTATTCCAGAGCATGTTAAGCAAGAAATTGTGAAGCTTCACCTAATTTACGACAAAGGGAATTGGCTAATATTAGACCCACCTCTACCGCGAATCGCGGCGAAGGCGTTAATTCAATATTACGAAAACTTGATTAGTCCGATGGAAAGTTGGATTCATATGGACGATGTTTCTGACGCTCAAAGGCGAAATTACAACGAGATGCAAGACACGGTGAAAGTATTGAAATCCCTTTTATCCAAAGACAAATAGAATGAAATTGGGACGGAGCCCAATCGTTTTTAACGAGCGATAACACAACCAACGATAAATTGAAAAGATGATGAAGCAAACAACGACAACCCGCACGAACACCCCACGGCGCACCCATCCCGCTGTTGTTCGTGCTGCGTTGCGTTCGCACAAACGCCTCGGCGCGCGCGGGCTCGACACCGCCGTCACCCGCGACCAGTGGGGCAACATCACCCAAGTGGTGCACCCCGACGGCAGCGTCGCCAGCAGCCAGTACGCGCCCGCCACCCGCGACCTCACCCGCTACGCGGACGAAAACGGCACCGTCACCCAGCACACCTACGACGCCCGCGGCAACCTCGCCCAAACCGTCGAAGCCCTGGGCCTGCCCGAACAGCGCACCACCGGATACACCGTCGACGCGGACGGCCAGCGCCGGAGCATGACGCGCAAAGGCGACGCCGGCACCCCCGACGCCGTCACCCGGTACGAGTACGACACCAGCGGCAACGTCACCGCCGCCACCGACCCGGAAGGCGGCATCACCCGCCACACCTGGGACATCATGGGCAACGCGCTGACCCGGACCGACCCCGGCGGCCAACTCTGGGCGCGCACCTACGACAACGGCGGCCGCCTCCTGAGCCTCACCGACCCGCTGAACCGCACCACCCGCATCGCCTACGACAAAACCGGCCTGCCCGTCACGCTCACCGACGCGGCGGGCAACACCGGCACCCTGGGCTACGACGCGGCGGGCAGGCTGCTTTCGGTGACCGGCCCCCACGGCGGCCAGACCCGCTACGCCTACGACGCGGCGGGCAACCCGGCCAGGCTGACCGACGCGGCGAACCACACCCGGCAGCAGGAATACGACCCCGACGGCAGACTGGTCAAACAGACCGACGGCAACAACAACGCCACCCGATACATCTACGGCGACCAAACCTCCGGCCCCAACGGCCTGCTGGCCAAAATCATCTACCCGACCCTGAGCCGGGACCTGCAATACGACCGGCGCGACCGCATCGTCGGGACTACGGATAGCTCCGCAGGCGCAGCCCTGGCCCTCGACGCCAGCCCCGCCCAGACCACCCGCAACACCTACGACCGGGCGGGCAACCTCACCGCCGTCACCGGCCCCGCCAACCGCACCACCGCCACGAGCTACGACGGATTGGGGCAGGTCACCCGGACCACCGACCCGGAAGGCAACAGCACCGGCTACGGCTACGACGCGAGGGGCAACCTCATCTCGGTAACCGACGCGAAGGGCAACACCCACCGCTACGAATACGACCGGCTCGACCGCATGGTCAAAGAGATCCGCCCGCTGGGCCAGACCACCAGCTACGCCTACGACCCCAACGGCAACCTGATACAAACCACCGACGCCAAGGGGCAGATCAAGCGCTACACCGTTGACGCCGCCGGCCGCCGCACCCGCGAAGACCACTACCCCGATGCCGCCGCCCTCGCGGCCAACAACGCCGCCAAGACCATCGCCTACACCTGGAACACCCTCGACCGCCTCACCGGCTACGCGGATGGAACCACCACCGCCACCTACACCTACGACGCCAAGCAACTCAGGCAGGTAGGGGAGAGCGTCAACTACGGCAGCTTCAGCCTCGCCGTAAGCCAAACCTACAACGCCCTGGGCCAGACGGCCTCTCTCACCTATCCGGACGGCGCGCAGTACACCTACACCTACGACAGCAACAACCAGCTCAGCACCGTCGACCTGCCGGCGGGCTCCGGCAACATCACCTTCAACAGCTACACCTGGACCGTCCCCGCCCAGATCACGATGCCGGGCGGGACCGCCCGCAACCTGCAATACGACGGCCTGCTGAGGCTCAAGGACCTCGCCGTCAAAGACCCCGGCCAGAGCCGGGTGATGGGCTACCAATACGGCTATGACCTGGCCGGCAACATAACAAGCAAAGTCACCGAAGCGGGCAGCACCGGCTACAGCTACGACGCGCTGGACCGGCTGACCGGGGCGGCCTACACAGGCCAAACCACAGCACAAGCGAACGAAAGCTACAGCTACGACCAAGTCGCCAACCGGATCACCGACAGCAAGACCGCTGCGGCGGCCTGGGCCTACGACGCAAACAACCGGCTCATCACCGCTGACAACCTGAGCTACACCTACGACGCCAACGGCAACACCACCAGCCAGACCGACAGCGCCAACCCGGCGAACACCCGCAACTACGTCTACGACACCGACAACCGCCTCGTCGAAGTCAGGGACGCCAGCAACAGCCTCATCGCGGCCTACAGCTACGACCCGTTCGGCAGACGCCTGTCCAAAGACACCGGCAACAGCAAGACGTACTACTTCTACAGCGCCGAAGGACTGATCGCGGAAGCGGACGCAACGGGCCAGGTCACCCGGAGCTACGGCTATGCCCCCGGTTCAACCTTCACTACCAACCCCCTGTGGATGCGAACCGCCAGCCAGGCAGGCCAGCCCGTTTACTACACCTACCAGAACGACCACCTGGGCACGCCGATGAAGCTGCTGAACCAGAGCGGCGCGGCGGTGTGGGGCGCGACTTACGACGCGTTCGGGAAGGCGGCGGTCGATCCCAATTCAACCGTCACCAATAACTTGAGGTATCCGGGGCAGTACTACGACGCAGAGACCAATCTGCATTACAACTGGCACAGGTACTACGATCCGGGGACGGGGCGGTATATCACATTTGACCCGATCGGCTTGGCGGGAGGCATAAACGGATACAGCTATGTTAAAGGCAATCCAATAAAGCGAGTTGATCCGACGGGATTGAAGGGGTGGTATTGTCAGCGCCCTCTTGGTGAGCCACCAGGCACTCGTGGGCCACCTTTGTTTCACCATGAATATATATGCGTTACGCGTGCTGATGGCTCAGTAGTTTGTAAAGGGCTGACCACCGATGGCAATCCTTTGTCTGGTGAACCGCGTTTGACACGACCAGACGAGGACTATTACGACACTGGTTCTTGCAAGGAAGTTGATGACGACAAAGACCAATGTTTTGAGCAGTGTGTCATTCGGAACTTTGATAAACCGAAGAAACCCCGGTATGGGATCGGACCACTGAAAGACTGTCAGGAATACGCTGATGATCTCTATTACGGTTGTAAGATTCTCTGCAATATGCGCAAGGGCAAGAAGTGATGTTTAAGAGATTGGCGCAATTTATTTTTATAGCTATTTGTGTTGGAGTGGCTTGGTACGGATGGATATCGTGGTCTGCTGCGTTGCCGCAGTATAAGACGGAAGCTCTCATCATTCCGACTATTTTGCTATACGCGCTAACTCTTCCAGCAAGCCTGTTGGTTCAGGTTGCCTATACTTTGCTAGCACTTGTGACGCCGATTGATCGGCTCGAATTGGGTACTGCCTTTTTGAATTGGCTGTTCAGAACTTGGGGGCCACTGACTATAGCCGGTTACTTGCAATGGTTTGTATTTGTTCCGCGCATTGTTCAAAGATGGCGCACGAACGATAAACAATCAGAGCACGAATAGCTCCAACTGATTAACAACAAAATGTACCGGAGTCGAATTGAATTCCAGCACAGCAAACGAATGACGAACTAAAACAAACGATGACAAACGCAATGACACACAACCCGAACACCCCACGGCGCGCCCATCCCGCCGTCGTTCGTGCCGCGTTGCGTTCCCGCATCGCCGGCCGCCGCACCCGCGAAGACCACTACCCCGATGCCGCCGCCCTCGCGGCCAACAACGCCGCCAAGACCATCGCCTACACCTGGAACACCCTCGACCGCCTCACCGGCTATAGCGACGGAACCACCACCGCCACCTACACCTACGACGCCAAGCAACTCAGGCAGGTAGGGGAGAGCGTCAACTACGGCGCATTCATCCTCGCCACCGGCGCCGCCTACAACGCCCTCGGCCAGAAGAGCGGCCTCACCTATCCGGACGGCGCGCAGTACACCTACACCTACGACAGCAACAACCAGCTCTCGGCGGTCGACCTGCCGGCCGGTTCCGGCAACATCACCTTCAACAGCTACACCTGGACCGCCCCCGCCCAGATCACGATGCCCGGCGGCGCCGCCCGCAACCTGCAATACGACGGCCTGCTGAGGCTCAAGGACCTCGCCGTCAAAGACCCCGGCCAGAGCCGGGTGATGGGCTACCAATACGGCTACGACCTGGCCGGCAACATCATCGCCAAAGCGACGGAAGCGGGCACGACGAACTACGGCTACGACGCGCTGGACCGGCTGACCAGCGCGGCCCACACAGGCCAAACCACAGCGCAAGCCGATGAAAGCTACAGCTACGACCAAGTCGCCAACCGGATCACCGACACCAAGACCGCTGCGGCGGCCTGGGCCTATGACGCAAACAACCGGCTCACCCAGGCAGGCACCCTCAGCTACACCTACGACGCCAACGGCAACACCACCAACCAGACCGATTCCTCGAACTCGAACAACACAAGAAATTACGTTTACGACACCGACAACCGGCTGATCGAAGTGAGGGACGCGAACAATACCCTCATCGCGGCCTACAGCTACGACCCGTTCGGCAGACGCCTGTCCAAAGACACCGGCAGCAGCAAGACCTATTACTTCTACAGCGCGGAAGGGCTGATCGCGGAAGCAGATGCGGCGGGGCAGCTCACGAAGAGCTACGGCTATGCGCCGGGCGGCGCGTTCACCACCAACCCGCTGTGGGTGAAGGCCGCAGCGATTGGCAGCACTACCCAGAGCTATTACACCTACCAGAACGACCACCTGGGCACACCGATGAAGCTGCTGAACCAGAGCGGGGTTACTGTTTGGAGTGCGGCTTACGATGCGTTCGGGAAGGCGGCGGTCGATCCGGCATCGACGGTCACCAACAACCTGAGATTCCCCGGGCAGTACGAAGACCGGGAGACGGGGATGCATTACAACTGGAACAGGTACTACGATCCGGGGACGGGGCGCTATACAACGAGTGATCCGATTGGGTTGGCGGGCGGCATCAATACCTACGCCTACGCACTATCTAATTCCGTGAAGCACACAGACCCTTTAGGGCTTGATGCTGAGATGTGTTCTCGCCCGATTCAATTTCGCTTAATTCCTGGACAGCATTGCTTCATGCGCTTCAACGGCGACAACAACGACACGTTGAGTTTCGATCTGAATGGTGTTCATCCAGATCAGGTACACAAAGGGGCGAGTTGTGAGGAGACCAAGGGGCCGCAAGATGATGATTGCGTGAAGAGGGAAATGAAGAAGTGCCAAAACTATGACTTCCTGAAGAACAATTGTTGCCATTGCGTCGAGCAGGCCATGAAGGCATGTGGCCAGTCTATCCCGGTTAGAAACTGGCCGAACTGGCCAATCAATCCTGGGCCTCAACCTGGTGAGCACGAATATAAACGATGATGCGCTGGACTGTACCAAAGGCCATGCTTGCCGGAATCTGTGTGTTCGTATTCGGGCAGGTGCTATATGTCGGGTTCAGCCATCAGGAGCTATTACGTCTGCTTCTGCTTGGCACTCCTGGTTTTGCCGCGTTCGTAGCTGCATATTTAGCCCCCCGCTGGAAGATAGTTGTAGGGATGTCCATGGCTATATATGGAACGGCGCTCGGTGAGCTGATGGCTCGTGTTTATGAGCACTTTGGCGGGCATGTGGATCAAATTGGCGGGCTACTGGCAACTCTTGTAATTCTTCTTGCTTACCATAGTGTCTTCAGTATGGTGGGTAGTGTGGGAGGCTACCTTCTGTCTCGAAAAAGTAAGGAGCAGCATTCTGTGACAGACTCAGAATAATGTCTGAAAGAGCAGAACAATCAGGGACAGAGTGCACAGTGCCATTGCCCGGTGCCATTGGGGCTTGCCATTGGGGTCAGCATCGCAATAGTTTTACCAAATGGAAGCACAACGAGCCGAACAATTTTACGTAGCGAAGCAAGGGGAGCCCACCCGAAAGGGTGATCAGGGAAAAAACAATAACGGGTCAAGGGACGAAGTTGAGAGCCAAAAAGAAAGCAACAAGCGCGGCGAGAGCGCTGATACTGTGCATCGTTGCCTGCTTGGGCGCAGCCCAGAGCGCGCGGGCGGCGGTCGTGGTATCCGGGGCGATCACCGCCAACACCGCGTGGACGCTGGCGCAAAGCCCGTACCAGGTGGCGGGAGACATCTCGGTCGGGAACGGGGCGACCCTGACCATCGAGGCCGGGGTCGTCGTCGCCTTTGATGCCGCCAGGAGCCTGACCGTGACCGATGGCGCGCTGAGCGCGCGCGGCACTGCGGGCCAACCCATCACCTTCACCTCCAGCCTCGACACCGCGGGCGGCGCACCCGCCCCCGGCGACTGGGGGCAGATCCGCTTCCTTGACGGAACAAATGACATAGCCACCGTTCTCGAACACGCGCAAATCCGCTACGGGCGAGGCATCAGCGTGCAAGCCGCATCGCCGGCCTTCAACTACCTGCAGATCAGCAACAACCTGGGATCAGCCATCAGCATCGACCTCGGCTCCTCGCCCAAGGGAGTGGGCAACCGGGCTACCGGAAACACCCTGAACGGCATCGGCGTGCCTGCGGGGGACGTGCTGGGCGCGGTGACGTGGGGCGTCAAAGGCATCCCCTACGTGGTTGCGGCGGGGGTGGTGTCGGTGGGCGGCACGCCGACCCTCGGCGCGCTCAGCATCAGCGAAATCCAGCAAGGCGAAACGCTCGACGCCGTCCTCGGCGGCACCCGGCTGGCGGGCGCGCAGAGCGCGGGCATCAGCAGCGCGGGCGTGACCGCCACCGTGCGGGGCGGCGCGACGGACACCAGCGTCCCCATCCGGCTGGCGGCCGGCCCGGGCGCCGCGCTCGGGGCGGCCATCATCGAACTGCAAGTGGCGGCGGGGCGCCCGGCGCTCGCGGGCGCGCTGCAAATCATCCAGCCGCAGCCCACCGTGACCGGCCTCGCCCCCAATCCGGCCTATGCCGCCCAAGCGGGCAACGTGCTGAATGTGGCGGGCAAGAACTTCGTGCCCGCTTCGGTCGTCCGGCTCGACGGCGCCGACCTGACCACGGTTTACGGAAGTGCCACCAGCTTGAGCGCGGCCTTGCCCGCGCTGGCGGCGGGTAACAAGAGTGTGACGGTGGCCCAACCCGACCCGTTGAACGCGGGAAATTTGCTCGTTTCGAAACCTGCCGTTTTGAGTGTGACGGTTCCGCCGCTGTCTATAAGTCCGACTTCGGCAAGCCAGATTCAGGGAACTCCGTTTAATCTGGCAGTGGCGATTCCTTTTGCGGCGCCAGCTGGCGGCATCAGTGTCAACTTGGCGAGCAGTGCGCCCAGCATTGCATCTGTTCCGGCCAGCGTGATGATCGCCGAAGGTGCAACCACGGCCACGTTTCCTGTGACGACCCTCGGTGAGGGTGTTGTGACAATTACGGCGAGCAGGGCAAATTTTGTTTCGGCTTCCGCGCAGGTACAGTCGCTCGCACCCCCAGTATTGACAGTCACTTCGACCAAGCTGGTTGATGTGGTGGGGAGTAATTTCAGTTTGACGATCAGTTCGTCGAACTTCGCGGGGGCGGGCGGATTGACGGTTTCTTTATCCAGCTCCAATGCATCCGTGACAACGGTTCCGGCTACTGCAATCATTCCTGCGGGCGCCAAAACAGTGAACGTTCCGGTGCCCGCATTGGCGACAGGCAATGCGACGGTCACGGCACAGGCAGTTGGATTTGTATCGGGCAGCGCTGCGCTAACAGTGCGCCCGGTCACGCAAAATATGAGCGTGTCTCCATTGCCTGTGGCGATTCCGCCAGATAATATCCCGCGTCAGATTACGTTGAAACTTGCTGCGGTAGATGCGATTGATCATGTGTTCACGGTGTCGGCTGCGGATACAACTGTCGCCACTGTAGGGGCGGCCAGCCTCACGATTTCTGCCGGACAAACGAGTGTTCAGTTGCAGGTGACGGGCAAGAAGGAGGGATCGACATCGATCAGTTTTGTGTCGTCAACGCTGGGCACCGTTGTGGTCCCCGTGTATGTCACGGTTGAATACGCCGGGATCAATATGAGCTACGCGCCATTGGTTGGCGTGGTCAAGGAATCTTCAACCACCCCAACTCCAGAGCAAAATATTTCGTTGTTGTCCTCCCCGAACGTAGGGGTCGCTTTCGGCAAATATATCACCGGGATGTCCCCTAATTTGTTGACGATAGGGACAGGCCCGACAACTGTCACGATCAATGGTGAGGGACTGCAAAACGCGACATCGGCAAGCATCGCCCCAGCGGATGGTTTGACCATCGGCACCTACTCGGCCAATCCGGATGGAAAATCGTTGACCGTGCCGGTTACTGTTGCAGCGAATGCTGCGACTACGTTGAGGCAAGTGATCGTTTCCAGCTCGTCAGGGCAATACAAGGCGACTACGCCGGGTGCGGATCGCTTGCTTATTTCTTTACCTGCGCCTGAGGTGACATCGGTGGAGCCGCTGTTCGCCGTGCCCGGAACGAATGCGATGACGCTGGTGGTGCGCGGGCGCAACTTCCAGAACGCGCAGTCTGTATCGTTTACGCCTGCTGAGGGCATCGTGGTGGGAGGGGCGCCCACGGTCAGTGCAGATGGTACGCAACTGACTGCCACGTTGAGTATTGCCGCATCGGCAATGCGCGGTGCGCGAGTCGTGCTGGTAACGACACCCGCCGGACCCTCGGATAGCGTAGCCAGTTCATATAACATCTTCACTTTGGTCAGCCAGGTGCAGGACGCCATCACACCGATAGCCTCACCTTTGGTCGGGTTGGTCAAAGAGGTGATTGTGCCGCCGCCAGCCAGCCAGACATTGGACTTGAGCTCTGTTGTGCTCGGCATTGCGAAGGGTGCAACAATCAGCGGCGTTACTCCATCTGTTGGCGCAATTGGCGATACCGTCCCCATGACGATCACCGGCAACGAATTGCAAAACGTGACTGCGGTGCAATTCGATCCGAATACCGGATTGACAGTGGGCACTCCAGTGGTGGCTGCAGATGGCAAGTCGTTGACTGTCAGTGTCGTTGTGGATGTGGCAGCGCCGCTCGGTGTTCGTTCACTCAAAGTGTTGGCGGGAACAACCGCGCTGCCATTCAGCAAGGCAGATTCCGGTGCATTCAAAGTCATCCTGCCACTGGCGAACATCACTTCGGTGGAACCTATCGTCGTGCCGATACCTTCCACGGCGTTGACGCTGGTATTGAACGGCAGCAATTTCCAGAATGCTTCCGAGATCCGCATCACCCCCAATACCGGTGTGACTATCGCCAATCCGCCTACAATCAATGCAAACGGGACGCTCGCTACCGTGCCGATCACCGTGGCTGCGGCTGCGACGGCAGGCAATCGCGTTGTGAGTATCGTGACACCTGCGGGTGAATCGTCGCTCGTTGTTACAGTGGCCAATACCGCTACCCTGACGGGCAATCCGGGCAGCACTTATGGACCGCTGACATCGCCAATCGTGGGGCTGGTTAAAGAAACTGTCGCCGCTCCTCCTGCCACAACCCAGATTTCGCCAACGACACCCATTGTCGGTGTAGTGCTTGAGCCAGCAGCAGTTGCCCCAACGCCAGTCATTTTGAACGTGCTCCAGACATCACCGCAGGTCGGTGTGTTGTATGGTTCAGCCGCATTCACTCTGGCTCCTGAAGGATTGTTGGCGGGTAGCAGCGGAACATTGACCGTGACCGGCATCGGCCTGGATGCAGTCACCAGTGCATCGGCCAGCCCGGCTACTGGGGTTACACTGGGCGCTTTGCAGACCAGCCCGGATGGTACGCAATTGGCCATTCCGGTGACTCTGGCTGCCGATGCCGCAGTGAGCTCCCGCTGGATAACGCTCAACCGATCTGGAGGAACGGTGAGCTTTGCGAAACCGGGAGCAAACAGCTTCTGGATCGCCACGGCTTTACCTGCGCTGGATTCGGTGTCACCTATTCTGGGGCATCAGGGGACGACAGAGGCCACGTTCACCCTGCGCGGCACGAATCTGCAAAATTCTACGGCGGTGGTGGCCGAACCCGCAGATGGCATCACCTTCGGTGTGCCTGTCGTGGATGCAACGGGTACGGTGTTGACCGTGGGCATGGTGATCGATGCGGCGGCACCAACCACAGCGCGGGTGATACGCGTATCGGCACACGGCGTGATGTCATCCGCAATCGCGGTACCAGCCAATACATTTACGGTGTATCCGTGAGGGAGTGAAATGAATGAAATGCGAGAGAAGTTAGGATTGATGGCTTATGTGGGGATGGAGTTAAACGTGAAAGGAGTGATCGTGAAGAAAATGAATCTTGTTGGAATGAGTGTCGGCTTGGCGTTGATGCCCACATTTGCGCAAGCTTTTGTGAGCGGCAGTACGGGAGCGGATGGCGCGTTTGCGCCAACGGTGAATACAGAGGTCGTGTTACCACCCAGCGGCATTTTGAATTACACAACGGTCAATATTCCGACTGGTGTAACCGTCACTTTTAAGAAAAATGCGACCAATACGCCAGTAGTGATGTTAGCTACAGGCAATGTGACTATCGCGGGCAGTATCAGTTTGATTGGCAGTAATGGCACGGCAACTGGGGCTGCGGGTGATGGTGTGCTGGGGGATGACGGCATTCCCGGTGTGGGGGGGCCGGGGGGCTATGATGGAGGAAGAGGTGGTGCTGGTACGTTGACAGCCCCTGCATCAGGGACTGGAGGTGCAGGACAAGGGCCTGGTGGAGGTAAATATCTTACAGTTGGGGGTCTTCCATGGGGAACCTGTTACGGAATAGGAGGTGGTGGTGGATTTGGTACAGCAGGAGAAGGAGCATATCCTGGATATGGTGGGGTAAGTGGTGTCGTGTACGGAAGTAGTCAGCTTTTGCCGCTCATCGGGGGGGCTGGCGGTGGCGGCGGTGGCGGTAGCTTGTACAACGGTGGTGGTGGTGGTGGTGGTGGTGGTGCAGTTCTAATTGCTTCAAGCGGAATCGTGAGTATCACTGGCAGCATTAACGCAAATGGTGGTGTTGGTGGTTCCGCATCTGGAGTTGGTGCTGGCGGTTCTGGAGGAGGAGGCACTGGAGGGGGGGTGCGTATAGTGGCAACCACTATTAGTGGAAATGGATCACTAACTGCTAGTGGAAACAGTGGCGGGGGGCACGGTACATGGTATTGCCAAGGTGGGAGTGGTGGATCGGGACGTATCCGCCTTGAAGCAGAGGTCTATACCCGCACAGCGAGTTCAGCACCTGCACATACCCAAGGTTTGCCTGGCCCAGTGTTCGTGGCGGGTTTGCCTACATTGCGAATCGAAAGTGTCGGCGGCGCGACTGTGCCAGCCGAACCCACTGGTAACGCAGATGTGACGTTGCCATCAACCACTGTTAATCCAGTTGCTGTGGTGTTCACAACGACCGGTGTGCCGGCAGGTAATACCGTTAAGTTGACGCTCAAGCCTTCGTCAGGTGCCGAGGTAACGGCGATCAGCCCTGCATTGGTTGGCGATTCGACTAGTGCGACAGCCAGTGTGAGTGTCACCTTGCCAGATGGTCCCAGCACACTGCAAGCGACGGTCACCTACAACATTGTGTTGGCGATGGGAGAGGCGTTGTCGGTTTATGCCCAGGGTGAGCGTGTGGAAAAGATCACTTTGGCTTCTACGCTAGGTTCGAAGGAATCCACGGTGACTTTGATCACGGTTTCCGGCAAAGAGTATGTGGTTCCTGCAGGCGTGTTGGCGGCGATGCCGGGTTAATAAATATAGCCCTGTTGATTCAATTCGTATGATTCGATTGCCCGTGATTCTAACGGATCGCGGGCAATTTGATTCTTGTTTCTGCGTTATTGGTGCGTCATCATTGCAGTCATGCCAGTCTATACATACACAGCATTAGCCGAAAACGGCGCACGCGTACAGGGAGATGAGTCAGCGCTTTCCGAGCAGTCATTGCGCGATGATCTCGCGCGGCGCGGCTTGTTGGCACGGGAGATTCGCACCAAGCGCACAGGCCTCGGGTTGCCAAGCCGGCAGCGTATCAAGCCGGAAGCTTTTCTGTTGCTCAATCAGGAATTCACTGCATTGCTGCGGGCGGGCTTGACTATTCCTGAAGCGTTGCGGCTTGCTGCGGAACGACCGGATAGCCCGCAATTGTCGCAAGTGTTGCGGCATGTCGAGGAGGCGGTGCGCGATGGTTTGTCGCTGTCCGAAGCCTGCGCGCAGCATGGCGATGTTTTCGATGGCCTGTACCTGGCCGCCCTCCGAACGGGTGAGAAGACGGGTGCTCTGCCACAGGTATTGGCCAAATATCAGGTCAATCTTCGCCATCGCGTCGAGTTGATGCGCAAGGTGGGCCATGCACTGGCTTACCCGGCTTTCTTGCTGATCACGCTGCTGGTGATTCTTGCGGTGCTGTTCGTTTTTGTGCTGCCGCGTTTTGTCACGCTTTATGCCGACTTTGGGGCGCAACTGCCTGCTCCAACACGGACGCTCATCTGGCTTGTCGAGGCGATGCCGTATGCTGCTCCTCTGTTGGTGTTTCTTGGGGTGGCGGGTTGGATGTTCTGGCAACGGTTGCAGCGCGATGAGGCGATGCGTATCCGCATTGACGCGTTCAAGGAGCGGATCCCACTGCTGGGAGGAATCTACCAGCACACGGCAAGCGCGCAACTGGCACGCACCTTGGGCACCTTGCTATCCGGAGGCACGACCCTGGTTGAGGCGATGCAGATTACTGCCGAGTCGCTCCCGAACCGTTATCGGGCCGAACTGCTCAACGAGGTCAGACGGCAAGTCATGGAGGGCGTGAGCCTGGCTTCTGCTATGGCTTCGACAAATATCCTGACTTCTACCGCCGTGAAAATGATCGAAGTGGGCGAGGCGGGTGGCGGGCTTGAAGATATGCTTATCGAGGTGGCTGTCTTTCATGAAGAGGCTTTGTCGAACAGGCTCACGAGGATGATGGCGCTGATCGAACCCATTCTCATGTTATTGATGGGGGTGTTTGTTGGCGGAATCATTATCGTCATGTATCTTCCAATTTTCTATATCGTCGATGTCATAAAATGACTCATCCATTTCATCACCGCACGTTTGCGGAAATTCTGGTGGCGCGCGGGTATTTGCAGCACGGCGATTTGGCGGGGCGCGATGTGGCAGGAACGGGTTTCGCCGAGGCGTTGCTCTTCGACAATCTGGTGACACCCGAACAAGTCGCGGAAGCGCTCGCCGAACAATTGCATCTTTCTTATGTGGATTTGGAGGGCTTTACAGCATCGCCGGACATGTTCGGGCCTATTCCGGCGGAACGGGCCTACGAGTACGGCGTGCTGCCCTACCACCGCGAGGGTAATGTGTTGCATGTGGTGGTGGCCGATCCAACCGACCTCGCGCTGGCAGCACGTCTCGAACGCTTGTCCGGGCTGCGAGTCGAGTTCATGGTAAGCAGCGCGCGTGCTATCGCTGCCGCGCTCAAGCGCAGCGAGGGCACGGATCAGGTGCTAAAAGGGGTGTCCCAGGATTTTCGTCTGGTGATGGTCAAGGAAGGCGAGGAGGGCAAGGAGCAAATTGTCGCCCTGGATGAGTTGGGTGACGGCGCCGACAGCCCGGTGGTGAAGCTCATCAATACGGTTTTGCTGGCCGCCATCCAGAAGAATGCAAGCGATGTGCATATTGAAACCTACGAGAAGGGGCTTGTTCTCAAGTACCGGATCGACGGTGTGCTCTACCCGGCCACAGAGTTGCTCGACCGGCGCCATCACAGTTCGCTGGTGTCGCGCCTCAAAGTGATGGCCGAGCTCGATATTGCCGAAAAGCGCGTTCCTCAAGATGGGCGCTTCCGGTTGCGTTTCGGTGGGCGGGACATCGATTTCAGAATTTCGATTTTGCCCAGCGCTTTCGGTGAAGATGTCGTGATCCGTATCCTCGACAAATCCTCGGTTGCCGATGATATGCGCAGCCTGAGGCTCGAGAATCTCGGTATTGGCGGCGACGTGCTCAAGCGCTTGCGCAAATGTGTGCTTGAACCGTACGGGATGGTGCTGATCACCGGCCCCACAGGCAGCGGCAAAACCACGACTCTCTACGCCGCGCTCACTGAACTCAATCTTGGCGAGGAGAAAATCATCACCATCGAGGATCCGGTGGAGTATCAGCTGGAAGGTGTTGTACAAATTGCGGTGAATGAGAAAAAAGGGCTTACGTTCGCGCGGGGCTTGCGTTCAATTTTGCGCCATGATCCAGACAAGATTATGGTGGGTGAAATCCGCGATGCCGAGACGGCTCAAATTGCCGTCCAGTCCGCGCTTACCGGGCATCTGGTGTTTACTACCGTGCACGCCAACAATTCAATCGATGTAATCGGGCGTTTTACCCATATGGGGCTCGACCTCTATAATTTTGTTTCGGCGCTCAACTGTGTCATGGCCCAGCGCCTGGTACGCATGATTTGCCCGGAGTGCAGGCGAGAAGCCGTTGTTGACAATGAATTGCTCGAGCGCTCGGGCATCGACCCGCAACGCTATGACGGGCACAAATGGTATGAGGGCAGGGGTTGCGGGTATTGCAACGGCACCGGTTTCCGCAGGCGCAAGGCGATCACGGAACTGCTGGTGCTGACGCCGCGCATAAGACAGATGATCGTTGACCGCCGCCCTGCCGATGAATTGCTGAGCACCGCTATCGCCGAAGGCATGGTCACGCTACGCCAATCAGCCATCAGCAAGGTTTTGGCGGGCGAAACTACACTTAAAGAGATCAACCGTGTCACGTTCGTGGAATAAGTTGGCAACATGGCTGTGGCCTGCGCCCCCTGGCGCTATCGGCCTCGGCATTAGCGGGAATCGTGTCGTGGCTGTGCGCGCCAGGCGCACAGGGGATGGATACCGCGTAACCCATGTGGCGGAAGAATGCCTTCCATTTGTGCCTTTTCGCGACGCCATGCCTCGCGCAAAGGAATCCGCGATCCTGGCACAGGCCATTCAGCGACTCGCCAAGGCGGTTCCACAGGGGCATTGGCCATTGCAGATTGCGCTGCCGGATCCGGCGGCAATTTTCCAGGTGATGGACTTCGACTCGCTGCCTGGAATTGCGCGCGAGCGCGCCGCCATTGCCCGATTTCGCCTGGAAAGGGAATGTCCGGACGTGTTGCGGATGGAATGCGCATTCCAGGTGCTCAACGAAGAAAAGGGGCACGCCACGTTACTTGCATTAGCGATTGAGCGCTCATGGCTGGATTGCCTGCGCGATGGTTGCCGGGCGACCGGATATGTTCCAAATGTTACAGATATTACCGCGAATCATGTATTCAACCGTTTTCATGATGTGATTGGTGCAAGCGCAGATGATGGTGCGCTGATTTCGATCGAGCCGGACACTTGGTCGATATTGTTCTGGGACCATGCTCACCGCCCGCGTTTTGCCAGGAGCCGCTGGCGTGATACCGGCAGCGGCGAGGATGCGGGCTACGAAATGATTGCCCAGGACGTTGAGCGGCTGGTGCGCGCCTACGCCCTCGCGCAGCCCGGGCGCAGGATCAATGGAATTCACCTGTGCGCCGCTGCGCCTGACCGTGAGCCTTTTGCCGAACGGTTGAATGCACGCATGAGCGTGCCATGTATTCATCTCGACATGGCAGAGGGATTCTTTGCGACGCCGGAAATTTCAGTGCTGGGCATCAGTCCTGGCGTGTTGGCAGCGGCAATCCCCAGATTATGAAAATTACAACCAACTTTGCTACGCCCGCTGGTTGGATGGCTTTATATCTGGCTGGCGCGTGCTTTCTGCTGGCTGTCATGGCGGTGATCGCCTCAATGGTTTTATTCATATCTGCCCGCCAGTTTCGAGCGGAAATGCCGGTGCTCGAAGAGCAGCTTGCGCGCTATCGAAATCGTGAAATTCCGGTGTCGTCCGATTTGCTGTCGCACGATAAGCTCGTGGCACTACGCGCGCAGGTGCAGGCTTTGAACGGGCTTAGCGGCACGGCGGGGCAGGCTTTGCCGATGCTCCTGATCCATCTTGAAAAACTTATTCCGGATGGAGCCTGGCTCGTGAGCCTGCAATACCGTTCGCGCGAGGGTGAAACCAAGTTGGTGGCGGAAGCGGATCGCGCCGAGCGTTTGACGGAGTTCATGAAGCGGCTGGAGCAGTCCGGGTACTTTTCACAAGTGCTCTTGACCCGTCAGGCGCAACGGCAGGAAGGTGCGCAACAAGCCATACAATTTGAAATCCAGTTGCGGGGAAAACCTTGATATCTGCTGCAACAAAAGATATTTTTCTCCTTTCGCTCAGGCATCCGCGCGTGCGCGCCAGTATCGCCGGGCTCATGGTGTCGGTATTGCTACTTGTTATAGTTGGCCTGGTTTATTGGTGGCCGGCAAGGAATGCTGCAGAAAACCTTGGAGCCAGAATCGATGACAGGCGGCGCGAGATTGCCAATGCGGATTTCAACGCCCGGCTCGCACAGGCTTCCGCGCACGCGGTTCTGCAGGTGGCCCAGATAGAGAAAAAGCTCGATGCTTCCGTTACCCAGGCGGTGCTGGTACAAAACCTGGAAGCGCTGGCGCGCCGGCACAATGTAAAAATCATCTCCGAGGCATACGAAGATGGTAAACCAATAGACGGTTACTCTTCGCTCGTGCACGAATTGACTTTGCAGGCCGGGTATCCTGAACTACGCAGTTTTATTGCAGGCTTGCAGGGGTTGCCGACTTTTACCGTCGTGCAGGGGGCGGTTTTTGGACGCTCATCAACCTCTATTGCCATCAGGTTGCAGCTTGACATGATCACCTATCGCCGGACTGCAGGTTCACAGACATGACAGAAATAAAGCGCCAGAAACCCGTCATTATTCTTTTAATCGCGGCGCTCATTGTGCTCAACGTCTGGCGCTGGTGGCCTTCGACACAAGTTTCTGCAGGCAGAACCGATGTACCATCGGCAACGTTTCACCTTGAGGATTTTGAGGTGAGGGCGCTTCCCGCTGATTCCCGGATCGCATTGCTTAGAGATCTTTTCAACCCGAAGAAAATCATGGTGAGCAAGCCTGAAGACAAGGTTGTACCGAACCCCACTCTGGAACCCCATCCCAAATCACCTGAGGAGTTGGCGCATGATGCCGCGCAGGCAGAGTTTGCGCAGATACGCTGTGTGGGTGTATCCGTCCGGGATAAGCGCATCCAAGCCTATCTACTTAATGGGGGCGATCCCGCCTTGGTTTCCACTGGCGACAGGGTAGGAAGCCGCTTTGTAGTGGAAAAAATACTGCCCGATGGGGTGGTTTTGCGAGACCCAGATACTGGGGTCGGCGGGCAAATTGCATTGTCAGGAAAATAATAGCATTTATTGGGAACCACAGAACATCGGTGTTGGATATGAATGAGTTACTAAAGGGCGCTTCTAAAAAACAAGCTATGCATAAATCCAATATTTTTAAGGAGCCGCAGGAATCAGCCCTGCATTTTTGCAGGGTGGCGATTTGGTTCCGAACCGGAGGGCGGGTGTATTATCAATACGTAAGTGCAAGGTTGCTTGAATCGCGGTTTATTGTGGCTCTGCTGTTAGGGGGATTGGTTCTTGTGGCTTGTGCCAGCCCGGCAAAAGTTGCGGACAATTTCATTGGGCAGGAAGAATGGATGAAGGCAGTACTGGCGTATCGCAAGGCGGCGGCAGACAATCCCCAGGATGTCGAATTTAAGTCTCGCCTCAAGCAGACTGAGCTTAAGGCGGCGGATTACTATTACCAGCGGGGCATTGTTCTGCTGGAGCAGGATAATCTCGATGGTGCTGTCATCAAATTTCAACAAGGGCTTGCTGCCATGCCGGATCATGGCAAGCTTTTGCAGGCCATGAGAGAGACCTTGCTGCGCAAGGAAGCCAATAGTTTGTATGCCGAAGCGTTGCGGGCCTTGGATGCGGGGCAGCCAGATGAGGGGCGCCGTCTCCTGAAGCGTGCCGTAGAGACTTACCCGGAATTCAAAATTGCTGCGGATATGCTCGCCCGCTTCGACAAGCAGGCAATAGAAGATGAGGTGGGGGGGCGTTTAAAGGTGACTTCGCGTTCACCGATCACGCTCAACTTTCGCCAGACCGATCTGCGTACGGCATTCGAGTTTATTGCTAAGTCATTTGGCATTGATGTGGTCTTCGACGAGGGGGTCAAGACCGTGCCTGTTACATTGTTTGCAAAGGACGTGGCGTTCGAGGAAGCGCTTAACCTCATTCTCGCCACGACCAAGACTTTCTATAAAAAAGTGGGTTCAAATACGATACTGATTGCGCCGGACAGCAAGGAAAAACGCGGCCAGTACGAAGACCAAATGGTGCGTGTTTTTCAGCTCACCAACATTCACGCCAAGGAGATGGCCGATATTCTCAAGGGACTCGTCCCCCTCAAGAAAATCATTGTTAACGACGACCTCAACACGATCGTTGTCCGCGATACAGAGGAGGCGATCAAGGTGGCGGGAAAAATTATTGGAGCTAATGACCGACGCCCAGCCGAGCTTGTTCTGGAAGTTGAGATTCTTGAGGTGAACCGTTCCAAGGCAGAGCGCCTGGGGCTTGACCTGAGCCCCTACAGTGTAGGTGTCTCGATTCCAACTACTGCAAAAATCCCGTTGTCAGGCAGCATTCGGGATTCGATCAAGAATGCCGCCATACTTACCCTGCCGGCAATGACCTTTAATTTTTACAAGCAGGATGTGGATGCCAAAACCCTGGCCAATCCAAGAGTGCGCGTTTTAAGCGGCAAGAGCGCCAAGATACATATCGGTGATCGAGTTCCACTGCGCTCCGCCACCATCCAGGATGCCACCGGCCAAGTGCGCACTACCTACGACTACAAGGAAATCGGTATCCGGCTCAATACTGAGCCGAATATTCATCTGGATAATTCTGTAACTGTCAAGGTCGGCCTTGAGGTGAGTTCACTCGGTCAGAATATCGGTAGCCAGACTGAACCGGCATATAGTATCGGCACGCGTAATGCCGAAACAATTATGTTGTTGCGTGACGGCGAGACCGCAATTCTCGGCGGGTTGATCCGCGATGAAGATCGCAAAACCCGCCTCCGTGTCCCATTATTGGGAGATATTCCTGCTGCCGGTGCGCTGTTCACATCTATTGATGACACTCATGGACGCACGGATGTGTTGCTTACCATTACGCCGAGGGTCGTGCGCGGTTGGGATATGCCCGATAAGAATGCGCAGATGTTTACGACAGGCTCCGAGGAGCGGTTCACCAGCCAACCACTGTTTGGCAGCTATGCTGTTTCGGCTGATTTGATGAAAGCATCGTCCGCACTCCCCCTACCCGGGAAGCCCGATGCGGCTAAAGATATTAAAACGCCATCCGAGCCCGCAAAACCGCTGGCCCCCACCTCATCCGACGGAAAGGCATCTGTGGCTAAAGATGCCATACCGGTGCCGCAGCAGCAAGTTGCATCAGGAGTACAGCCGTTATTTGCGTTCTCTGATGCGGTCTACGAGAGCGCAACCGGCAAGGAGTTTGAAATCAAACTTACGGGTGACAATCTGGATGGCGCGACTGGCTTATCAGCCGAGGTGCTGTTCAACCCGCAACTGGTGAAATATTTGCGCAACGAACCGGGAAGCTTTGCTACCAAGGACTTTAAAGTCGAGGTGGATGAGGCGCATGGAGTCCTTCGTGTCAGGCAAAGCTACCCAGAGAATGCACCGCCACATGGCAGCGGCGTGCTGGCACGTGTCATGATGCGTGGAGACCGGCCAGGTACATCGTATATTGTTTACCGTACACCTATGCTTTCCGGCGCCGGTGGAGAATCTGTAAATGTTCAGGTGCGCGCCTCACGTGTGGTCGTCAAGTAGCGCTCAAACACCGGGCAGCATGATGCTCTTGCGGCCAGCGGCCATGGCTGGATTTACCCTGGTTGAGCTTCTTGTCACGCTTACGATTCTCTCCATTCTGGCCGCTGCGGCTTTGCCGTTTGCTGAGACAATCGTGACACGCAACAAGGAGCTCGAACTGCATCAAGTGCTGCGCGAAGTGCGTATTGCTATCGACGGTTTTCACGAGGACTGGGTGAACGGCAGGATTTCAAAGACTAACCCTGGTACCAGCGAGGACGGCTACCCGCGCACACTTCAGACGCTGGTCGAAGGCGTTGAGAGCAGCGATGCGAAAGGCGGAAAACGCCGTTATCTGCGCCGTATTCCACGCGACCCTTTCGTCGTGCCAGATAAGCCGCCGGAAGAGAGCTGGACGATCCGCGGTTATCAAGACGACGTGGATACCACGATCTGGGGCGGAAGGGATGTATATGATATCCATTCGGAGAGCGAGAGAATCGCGTTCGATGGCACGCGCTACCGCGACTGGTGATAGCATGAAAAGATGCGTGCGCAACGGTTTTACCTTGGTCGAACTTTTGCTGGTGTTGCTGCTGGTGGCGCTGCTTGCGAGCTTGGTGATGCCGGTAGCGACGAGGTCGGTCACCCAAGCCAAAGAATCTACACTCAAGGAAGATTTGCATGTGTTGCGCAAGGCAATCGATGATTATTATGCCAATACCGGGCATTACCCGGAGAATCTCGTACAACTGGCCGATAAGCACTACATCCGTTGGCTACCGGTTGACCCTTTGACAGATAACATTAACAGTTGGGTCGAGGTATCTGGAGATGTGCCGGGAGGCGGAATCGTTGACGTGCGTAGCGGAGCAGAAGGAAATGGCTCGGACGGCAGACCCTACCGCGACTGGTAGCATAACGCCATATCGAAAAATTTGGCTTGCCAATGTACTCAGTATCATCATCAATAGGGGAAATGCCAATGCAATACCGCTTCTTGTCATCAAGGGGTTTTACGCTTACCGAGCTGCTTGTCGTGCTTGTCATCATCGGCTTGCTTGCGGCGCTTGTGGGGCCGGTGCTCTACCAGCGAATCAATCCGGCAAAACAGTCAATAGCTCGTGCGCAGATCGAAAATTTCATGTCAGCTCTCGATTCCTATTTCCTCGATATTGGAAAATTTCCAACGCAACAACAGGGGCTCGCCGCATTGCGCACCCGCCAGGAAGGCGAGTCGAAATGGAACGGCCCATACCTAAAAAAAGAAATCCCAAGCGACCCATGGAGCAACCCGTTTGTTTATCGTTCTCCAGGGCGAAGCGGCGGTTACGAAGTTGTTTCCTACGGTGCGGATGGCAAAGAAGGCGGAGAAGGTGACAATGCCGACATCAATAGTTGGGAAGCCAAGAAATAATCAAGCTGGTTTCACCTATGTGATGATACTTGTGGCAGTAATAATCACGGGTATATTTGCCGAGGTTGCGTCGTTTTACGCCTCACGGTCGCGACAGATGGACCGTGAGGCGGAATTGCTATTTCGTGGCACAGCATATCGCAATGCTATCAAGAGTTACTACGAATTTGGAAAGCCAATTAAAACTTACCCGAAATCATTAGAAGACTTGGTGAAAGATCCGCGTGCTGCCCACAAATCTCATTTGAGGGAGCTGTATTCAGACCCATTTGGAAATGAAAATAGTGGCTGGAAATTCTTGCGCGGGAATGACGGTGGAATTTCAGGACTGTTTAGCCAAAGCACAGAGATTCCGCTAAAAACAGGAAATTTTCGACCAGGCTACGAGAAGTTCCAGAATGCAACTTCGTACGCGGATTGGGTCTTTGAATATGCGCCTGCTGCCTCTGGTGTGCCAGTTGAAAAGTAATAACTTTCAGAGATTGGCAGAACATTAACCGATGCCGGATACGTGCTCTCAATGCCCGAAGTGTAAACACCAAATGCCAGAGCCACTACCGGTTGGCGCACCGTGCCCTGCCTGCGGGATATACCCGTTCAAATGGAGGCAAGCTCAGCATGCTTCCGCTCCATCGAATACGGACGTTGAGGCCTTTTCAGGGGAGGAGGGTGGTCGTATTGCCTCATTATTTCTACCGTTAGAGGAAATGGGTACTTCCGCTTTTTACGGTCGTTGCTTCTTGCTGTTGCTACTTGTCTGGTGGAGTTTCTATCTGGTTGGTTACGACTATCGCGATGGCGAAATCAACGGTTCTTTTATGCATGGCATACTGCTCGCCATACATGAGGCCGGGCATGTGTTGTGTGCGCCGTTAGGTGAGTTTGTGTTTATTCTGGGTGGTAGTTTGTTTCAAGTTGCTTTGCCATTAGCGGTTGGCATCGCTTTTGTTGCGATCAATCGAGATAATTTTGGAGCAGCAATCGGGGCGTGGTGGTCGAGTGTGAGTCTTCTCGATCTTTCCCCCTACATCTACGATGCCTTGCACCCGCAAATGATCATGCTCGGCGGACATACCGGTGAGGATGGGTCTCATGACTGGACATTTCTACTGGGCACGTTAGGGCAGATTCGCAATGCTCAGCACTGGGGAGCGTTCGTGCATGGAATCGGTAGTGTGTGCGTTGTTGCTGCGTTGGTGTGGGCGACCGTCGTTATCTGGCGGCAACATAGGCATATTAATGACGGCTAAATCATTTCGTCGCCGTATTTAGTCGGCCCTGCAAAACCCCTGCAATCCGCATAAATAATGGATTTATTTGCTGAGACATGTACACCGAGATGCCGCCCGGAATAGCGCCTGCATCACGAACTGCAGGCTCATGCGCTCACTCATCGCGTGGCCAACCAGCTCGCCGTTAAACAAGACCTTCACCCCGGCCAGATACAGCCAACCCTCATCTGTCTGGATGTAAGTGATGTCTGATACCCACGCCTTGTTCGGCGCTGTCACCGCAAATTCCCGATTCAGCAAATTCGGCGCGACCGGTAGCTTGTGCCTGGAATCGGTGGTCACCTTGAACTTGCGCTTCTGCTTGCAGCGCAAGCCAAGCTTCTTGCGCAACTTCCGTACACGGTAGGGCGAGGCCGATACCCCGTGATCCGCCAAGTCGCTATGCAGACGTTCGGTACTGTAGCTCTCCCGTGTGCGCCGGTGTGCCGCCAGAGTTTCCACCTCCAGTCGGGCATCCTCACGGCTGCGATGGGATGGCTCGCGCCCTCGCCATGCGTGGTAACCACCTTCCGACACCCCGAGAGACCGGCACATCAACGCTACCGGATAGCTTTGTCGCATGGACTCGATCTGGCCGTATTTCACCGCGACCCCTTCGCGAAATAGGCCGTGCATTTTTTTAAGAAATCGCGCTCCATCCTGGTTTCCGCCAATTCCCGTTTCAGCCTGGATAACTCCATTTCCATCCCAGTAACCGGTTTCAGATTCTTACCAACCGATGCCAGATGCCCTTTCTTGGCCACCATCACCCAGTTGTTCAGCGTCGCCTTCGGCAAAGACAGCCGCTTGGCAACCTCGGCTACTGAAAGGCCGCTTTCCTGATATGTCCGTACCGCCTGCTACCTGAATTCCGGGCTGTATTCAGCTTTCGGTAATTTCTCCATTTCCATCCTCCGTTTCTTCCTACATTTTACGAAACGTTGGACTCTTTGAAATTCAGCTTACGTCAGTAACCTGCCCGCGCGGATTGATTGAGTTGATGCGTGTGAAGTTATGAGTGGTTTAAATTAAATTCGGCACAGGGAAATCCAGAAGCATCTCCTTACCTAGCACACGTGCACAAACCCCATGCGCAGCATGTTGCCGCCAATGAATTCCTTCAACTGAAGATAAGGCCATCCATGCAGCCTTGCGCCAACTCGGCTCGACCCGAATACGGTAAACGCAATCAGTCAAGACGGGATTTCCCATATGTACTTTGGCTGCATGTTGCAAGCAGCGCGCCCCGACACGGGGCAGCAAAATATCCCCTTTTTTTGCTATCCAGCGTTCAGGTAATGCTGGAGCAGCAGGGTATATTGCTAGCCCATTGGGGAAGCGTTTGAAGTCCGTTGTATGGAAATAGGATAAGCTGTTCGCCACACAATCTTTGTGGGTGTGGACTCCTCTCGTAATTTCTGCTCCTAGCTCCCGGAGCGTAATAATGGAAGTCCCGCGCTCTTCCAGCGCTGAATGAAAGCTGTAATCCAGCCGCATCCGCGCGAGCTTGGCAGAAACAACCATTTCCTCGGTCAACTCGCCATTGGGTACAGCGCCCATCAGACGAATGCCGCCAGTTGGCCCCATATTTTTGCGCAAATAAAAAATATGAGTGCGGGCTTCTGTTCTGGCGAAAAATCGATCCGGCAACTGGATCACCCGATACAGGCCATGGCGCTCGCACAGCGCTTGCCGTAAATCCGCGTAGCCGCTATTGGTCGCCAAACCATCCGGGACGACTACCGCCAACTCGCCGCCGGGCCGGAGCAGGCGAAGGTTCTGCGCGATAAAAACGATGTCGGTTGTAATGCGCTTGACGGATATGCAATCATGAAGATCGACGGTGCGCAAAATGTCGCGGACACCCGGCAGGTCGCCAGCCGGGAGATAGGGCGGGTTGCACACCGCTACGTCCGCTTGATCTTCTTCCAGGCCCAGGCTAGTCGGCAAATGCACATGCAAGGCATCCAGATGGCGGCAGACAGCTTGGGGGAAATGTGTACGCGCCGCCACGACATGCTGCAGGTCGATGTCCGCTGCAAACAAACGTGCATCCTGCCAACGTGCCTGCGCTGCTCGCAACAACTGTCCACAACCGACACCGATGTCCACCACGGTTTGCACCGGGTCGCTCAGCATGGCGTTTACCAGCAGGTGGCCTGCTGGTTGCGGGGTATAAAACTGAGCCCACGCATTCATGTTGTTGGAAACCTGGAACAATCCCAGAAGTGTATTTTTTGCACACCGCTGCAACGGCGCGCGCGCTGTTCCGAAAAATCGTAAAGCAGGCGCACCCGCGCCCGGTCGCGTTCGTCCAGGCCAAAATAAAACCAGAGCACCCCCAGCAGCATGGGCTTGGGGCCGAGCGGCACGATATCCAGCCACTTAACCGTTTCCAGACGTTGTCTCAGGAAGGCTTGTACCTGTCCAGGGATGCGCGCATCGAGGCGGTGGATATGATCGGGAAAACGTTTGCGGAAAGTATCCAGCCAAGGCTGGCAGGATGCCAGAGCGTTTTCTGCGCCGCCCGCCACGAATGGCGGATCGCCGAGCAGCAAATGCAGATGAGTTTCATCCCAGTCATAACGCTCGATGAATTTCCATGCCCGGCCTTTATCGAAGCCCAGTAGAACCAGATGTTGGCTATGGGAGCGGGTTTGCTCGGTAGTCAATGCGACATAGCCCTTGGGCTGGCCTATGGGTAAAGTGTCTTGCACCTCCAGCGGATCCGTCCGGACTTCGTCGAAATTCAGGGGCGCGACATACAAACAGGCCAGCGCTGTCGGCTGACGGGCGCTCAATGCGGGCAACAGATAGAGAAGCGTGTCGAAACTCAGGTGGGTGGTGTCCAGCAGAATGGATGCGCCAACGGGAATGATTTTTTCGATACGTTTCCCGAGTTCGTTCCAGTTAACCTCTTGCTCGACTTCATTGTGGGCCAGCGTGAAACGATGCGGTATGTCCAACTGAGTGCGTTTCAGCGTCAATCGTGCCACATCGCCGAAATGCTTGACGCACCAACTCCGGCGCTCCTCGCCCCCCGCATCCTCTCGCCCGCTGGTCACCAGCCAATTCCAGTGTGCTTGCGCACGTATGGCGGCTTCTGCTTCTTCAGGGAGGTAGGCAGCGTTCAGGTTCAAAGCAGTGTCCCTTGCTGCCCGCTCGCCCCGTTTTCCTCGCCTGCCGTCGCCTCGAATTTGCGCTCAAATTGTTTGAACAGTACAGACCAAGCCTGCTTATCGCCCGCAAATAGCTGGTAACACTCGTCCGGCCTGACGGTGAGTTTTTTCTTGCGTCGGGTGGAGATGTTGAACATTGGCGCAAACCAGGGCACCAGTTGCCAGTCGGTCAGGCGCAAGTCCTCCAGACTTTTCTGCTTGGTGCCGTCTATCCGGCGCAACACGCCTTCATACCAGGCATCGTTAAGCCATTTTTCCAGTTGTTTGCATTGCTCGTCTTCGTCCAGTCCGGGGATGGCGAAATGGTTGGCTTCGGGTTCGCTTTGTTTCGGGCTCTTGTGCTTGGCCTCGAACACACGCCCTAGGCGTTCGACCAGATTATTTACCTCGCGCGGCGAATGATCGGCGGAACGCAGATTCTCCCGAAAAATACCGACTTGCCGTCGGATGGCAAGATTCTGCACGGTGTATGAGATAGGCAGAGTCACATTACCTTCTTGCCACTCGGCGAAGATGGCATGGCAGAAATCCAGGAATACACGGATGGTATTGCCGGACAGCCCTATCACCTGATTGATGCCGGCATAGCGTTTTTCCTGATGATAGAGCCGACATAGCCAGTGTAGCGCACCTCGGCTGTAATTGTGGTACCACTCCTTGGCTTCCTTGCTCTGGGAGCGGAAGGCCATTAACACTTTCTCTACTGGCTTTCCTTGGTTGAGTTGGACAATGGCCGTTGCCTGACGCAAAGGCTCCTGCTCGGTTTCCATCCAGGCGAGGATGTCGGCAGCATGATGCAGGTAGTGTGTTTTCACCCATTCCGCCAAGGGCGGGGTACGCCTGCCGCCAGCAAGCAGGCGCGCTTCTTCCTCTGGCGGCAGGTCTTGCAGCATATCCTCCAGTCGGGTAAGAGCTCTTTTCTGGAAATAGGGGTGTTGTTCAAGATGGCGGTTGGCAATGGCCAGCGCGTAGCGCTTGAACGCATCGAAATCCATTTCCTGATCCAAAGCGTGCTCGCGGTAATCATGAGTCTCTTCGATCAGTTGGCCGGGGGCCAGCGTTTCTCGTTTGCGCAGGCCACCGCTACGCATGAACAAGCGGTAGGTGATGCCATCTTCGCGCCGACATTGTTTCAAGCGGGTGTTGACAAAGCGTTGCTGGTAGTCCGCGTAGTTCTCGTATTCATCCACCAGCACCACGAAATAATGCTCTCCGAAATGCCCGGCGCGGCGCAACCGCTCGGTCAATAATTTCATCAGCGTATTGTGCTGGGTGAAGACCGGGCGGTGTTCGGGGAAAGGGTTGTTGAGATAGAAGCGGATGCGCTGGGTCTGGCTTTCCAGAAAATTCAGGAATGCAGGCAAACCCGGCATGGCAATGTCGAACTGTCCGAACTCTGCGCAGAGCGCACGCAACAATTCGGATTCATTGCACCACTGCGCTAAACCGCCCAAGCTATCGAGGGCGATGAGTGCCTGGCGTATGACCAGTATGTCGAAATACTGGGCGTAAAGTTGATCGAAATCTTTGCGCAACGCGTCATCGCACTGATTAAAACTATGCAGGAAGTCCGCCTCGGGGCGCAGATACAGGCCGATGCGTGGAAAATCTCTGGGGTTGATGGGGCGACCCGAAGCGCGATGCTCGGCCAGTTGCACTTCCAGCGAAAAACGTCGCGCCAGCATGGTCTTTCCAGAGCCGCGCGCACCGGTCACCAACAGGGGCATAAAGTTATCCATGTCCTGCATGATGGTGCCCGCAGGATCGACAAAATTGCGCCAGGTTTCATCAGCGGTAATATATTCGCTGCGTATTAGCGCGAAAGGATTGTCTGGCTTGTCATCTTGGGATGGCACTGCTTCGGCGATGGGATTGTCCAATTCGATTAGCTCCCTGAGCTTTTCGATACCGCGCGTGTAGTCATCACCGGAATCATATCCGGCAGCCACTTGGCAGAGTATTTTTTCGCGCAGGGCCAGTTCCGCCACATAGGGAAGTTCCAAATTGAAACGCTCGAAGCCTGAGCACTCCGAAGCAATTTCCGAGAGCCGCTCCTGTTTGTCACGCATGGTAAGTTTCGGGTCGGGTGTGGCAATGAGTACAAGCCGTTTAGAACCATATTCTTCAACCACTTTTTGATCCCGCAGTACACCCAGTATGCGTTGTGTACCCTCAATGTTTTGCCGGTTGTATCCGCTTACGCATACCACTGTTTCTGCTAGTTCCAGCGTAGTGATATAGAACACATCCGACAGCCCGGTGCGGGAATCGATCAACACATCGTCAAAGCCCAACCGCCGCAGTTCTGCCTTGAACAAATGAAAGAAAGCACGCCCCTGCTGCGCGTAAAACTCATCCCAGTTCAAATTTCCCAAACGCTGCGGATAATCCGGGCTGTCTACTTCGCCTGCGGGCATCAGCCACAGACTGCCTTGTTCGGCCTCTTCCGCCTGATCGCGATGCGGTTGCCAGCCTTCGCCTACGCGCAGGTAGCGTTCCAGTTTCAAGTGATAGCTGCCGCTGGTTTCACCAGCATTCAATTGCTTGCGATAGCTCAGATAATCGTCCAGCATATCCACGATGCCCGGCCCCGGCGAACTCAGTTGGAACAGGTCGCTTTGATGTTGACCGGGCGCTTCAAGATCAAAGTCGATAATGAGCACTTTGCGCCCTTCGCGCGCTAAGACGTAGGCCAAGTTGGCCAAAGCCAAGCTGCGCCCGACACCACCCTTGTAAGAATAAAACGCGACAAATCGGGTATCGCTCATGCTGCTGCCCGCCTGCTGTTCATGATTTGCGTTATCCGGTGGCGCGGGGACATCTTTCGAGCTTCCGGTTCATGCGGGCTCAATTCTCGACTCAGCCAATCGGCAATGGCCTGACGCGGCTCGTTCTTGTCCAGCCATGCCCGGAATACCGATGCCAGATCAGGATTGGTATTTTTGCTAGAGGTGCGCAATGCATCCATGCCCAGATCGAGTTCTTCTTTCATTAGTGGCTGATCGCTACTTTCTTTTTCTACCCCTACCAGCAATTCCAGCAGTTCCATACGTGGCAATTCAGGTAGTCTGGTAAGTGCAATGAACAGCTTCCCCCATTGCTCCGCCGAGATACTCGCTTTACCGTTGCAACCCAGAAAAGCATAGACCACAGCGGCCATCGCATGGCTGTTGTCCGGTGCGGCTTCAAGGCTATCCAGGCTGGCATCGACCTGCCGCTTCCAGAATTTTTCATCGCCTTTATTGAGCACGAGCAAAGCCAGCAGTCTGCCAGCCAGTATGAAAGGGGAGGCACTGTTTGTCGGTTCGTCGAGCAGGAAGGCGAATAAATTTATTTTGTGCGGCAAATGCGGCGGCTTGATTTCGCTCATGCTGAAGATGAAACGGCAGGCCAGATACAAGGGCAGGTCGTCGTTGTTGGCAAGTAGTGTTGTCATCGCTTCCGCCAGCGCGGCCCAAAAGGCGTCATGCTCTGTTTTAGGCAGTTCGAAGAACGTCATTTCAAGCAAGTCATCTTCCTCTATGCCCCGGTTTGGGTTTATGCCTTGCTCGCCGCGCAGTATGGAAAGAATTTCTTGTGTGTTCATGACCGCAACTCCTTGGCGCAGGCTTTCCAATAGTCGGCGCATAGTTTGTCCGGGGAGAAATTATAATCCTGCTCAACTTCCCGATCCCAGTAAGCGGCGATTTTGAATGCGCCAACCCGTTTGGGCAACACCCATTCCCGCAAAGTTGGACGCCCGGTTTCCAGACTACGAGCCAGTCCCCATTCTGCTCGTCGTGGCGCAGCATACCAGTAGAAAGCCAAACCGCTATCCAGCCATGTTGGCTTGTATGCCAGCTCAACATCGAAAGCGATTATAGTGATAGCCTTGCCAGTGTTCCAAGTCGTCCAGCACAGACCCAGCTCTCTCGCTAAATCCCCACAATTTACCTGCTCCGGTGTGGGTAGAGCTGTGTTGCCTTCATCATCCTTCCAGTCACTGATAAACAGGACATTACGTCGGCTGTTGAGCACCATGTCGAGCACTGCGATCAGCAAAAAATCGGGATGCTGCTTTGCGTATGCGCCGGGCTTGGGGAAAATGACTTTCTTCGGGAGCATGCAGTATGCAACCTCTCCCTCAAATTGGACTGCCGCCCCCAGACAGCACTGCGCAGCCTCTGGCTTGATGGAGTTACCCAATACGCAATCACAACCCTCGGTCGATATAATTTTCTCGGCTTCGCTTTGGATGTGTGGAGGCGAGTCCAGATAGTTCTGGTAGGCGAGAGCCTCGCACAGAGTTTTTCTATCGTTCAGGTCGCCGCTTGCATGACTGGCTTTCAACTGCTCAAACACCACATCCCCTTATTCTTTTGCGTTAATGCTACGTCGTAGCACTGTTTCAATTTGTTTACGTTACCACACACCACGAATTCTGGAGCAAACTGAAAGTGAAAGATAGTGTTGGCCAGCGTCAGGAAGCGCCGGTTGTATTGGCGTTCTTTGCCGGTGTATACGGCATCGACCACCGTCTTGAGGTTGTCCGGCTTATGTGCCCAACATTGTTATGTGTCTTCACTTGTGGCCGATAGTTTCGTAAGTCGTCTTGCTGTAAGTCAATGTTGACAAGGGATACGACGTGATTCCGAATTCCGGCGATTTGAAATCGCCATCCACTTTTGGGCTGTATCGTTGCCGTTTTTCTCGGCAGGCGAGGCAGACCAATGAATCGTGGCAGAACCGTGTTCGCTCAGTTGTTGCAATTCATCCCCTTCGGCCATTTCGAACATCTGGTGGATCGCTTCGCGGCGAATCGCGGTGTGAGCGAGTTCACGGCATGGAGCCATCTCCTGTGCATGACCTACGCGCAACTGACCCGGCGCGAGGGGCTGCGCGATCTGGTTGCCTGCCTCAACTCCCAGCGTTCCAAGCTCTACCACATCGGTATTCGCGCCCGCGTTTCCAAATCGACGCTGGCCGACGCCAACGAGCGGCGCGACTGGCGTTTGTTCGAGGCGCTCGGGCAACGCTTGATCGCCATCGCACTCGATCTCTATCGGGACGAAGACATCGGCTTGGGGCTCAAGGCTCCGCTTTACGCGATGGATTCGACCACCATCGACCTGTGCCTGTCCTTGTTCCCGTGGGCCGATTTCCGTTCCACAAAAGCGGCTGTCAAAGCGCACACGATTATCGACCTGCGCGGCGCGATCCCGGTTTTCATATCCATCACCACCGGCAAGGTGCACGACATCAATCTGCTCGATGCGGTGATGTTGCCAGCCGGGAGCATCGTGGTCGTCGACCGGGGCTATCTGGACTTCGCCAGACTCTTCGCGCTGACGCAGCGGCAAGGCAGCTTCGTCGTGCGCGCCAAAGACAATCTGCGCTATACATGGATCGCATCGCGCGAGATCGACCGCTCGACTGGCCTGTGCGCCGACCAGACCATTTTGCTGGCCACCAAGAAATCCAAGCAAAGCTAGTCACGCTTGCCGCCGACAGAGCGCCGATCGACGAGCATGAGCACCCGCTCGACTTGATCCCAGGGAATCGAGCGCGGGATGCCGGAGAGACGATACGATTGCGGGAACTCAACGACCGCACTCAAATCCTTGGCCAGCACCCCCTCACGATGAAGATAGCGTAGAAAAACGCGCATGTTGCCACAGGCATTGCGCAGGGTAGGCCAAGCGACCCCGGGGCCGTAGTCGGCGATAAACCCGCTCAGCATGTTCGCGGAGAGATACGCAAGATCATTCAGTCCGATCCGTGCGAGGTAGCCGGCAAATTGGTGCAGGTAGTGCCGGTACTTCTCTATTGAGCGAGGGCGAAGCCCCTTCTCCTCGGTGAGATACGCAAAGAACCCGGGGGCTTGCAGCTCAAATGGATTGCCGGGCTTCTGGGATCGGCCGAGGCCGACGTAGTCCGGTAGCGCCAAGCGCAGCATCTGGCGGACGGGGTTGCGCGCGCACTCTACTATCTTCTGGCGCGCCCGAGCCGCGCTCTTGCGTCGGCCATGCATGGCGACCCTCGCCAGCACAAACGGCTCGACGTAATCGGGTAACTGCACCACCTCGGTCGCCCCGTGGCTCTTCGCGAACTCTCCAAAGGCGACCAAAAGCGGTATGCGTCGCGAGACACTACTTCGCGTGTATTGCTGTTCAGTAAGCCAATCGACGTACTTCTCGATTGCGGGAGCAATCCAGGACGTGCGGATGCGATCGGCCGTGACGGGACGAATATAATAGGCTATGTCACCATTACTTGTTGAAGTCAGGCGATGCCCAAGGCGGCGCTCAGGACGGATCGGGCGGACAGAGTACCGTGAGCGCGATCAATCATCCTGCGCCAGCCGAGATAGCTTGGCAGAAAGCGGGTGGCGACACCGTGAAAATGACGCATCCACTCCTTGAGCCGGCTATCGTAGGCGTTGACGTTCTGGACATGGTAAACATTGGCGACCACGCGGATACCCGCAGACAAATTGACCGGGCGACGGGTTACACCCATTCCTTTGGCGGCGGCGGCCAGCGCCTTGCCGCCGTCCGAGCAAAGCACCGCATCCTTGTCCAATACCGGTTTGAGCGCCGCTTCAATATGCTGCCTGTCAGCCTTGTCCAACACGAAGTCGGTGGTATTCCCGGTGCGGTCGCGGCCAATCAACACGGGCACCTGCTCATCGGACAGGCCGCGCTTGGCCGCTTTGCCGCCGCGTTTGCGCGGAGCGCGCGCCATGCCCCGCTTCCTGCCCTTGAACGACTCCAGGAAATAGGTCTCGTCGACTTCCGCGATGCCCGCCAAACGGGTGGCTTTCTGCCCATCCGGCAGGGCGAGGAAACGATGCCGCCACCGGAAGCTGGTATTGCGGTGCACGGAACACGCCCGCGCGCTTTGGCGGACGCTTTGACCATCCGCCATTTGTCCGGCGTACTCCAGCCATTTGTCCTTATGGCGCAGGCGCGCCAGGGGCGTGCCGGTCAGCGCGTTGAAAGTGGCTTTGCACGCCGCGCAGCGATAGCGCTGCAGCCCGGACGCCGCGCCCCAACGCGCAATCTGTCCATGCCCGCAGTGCGGGCACGCGGGGCAGGCCCCGACGCGGTTCTCGATCAAGGCGCGCGACTCTTTGTCCCGACCGAGCTTGCCCAGGAGGTCCGCCACCGCCGTCCGCTGATGGGGCGTCAGTTTCTCCAGCACACCCTTCAACGCCTGAAATTCTTCAGCTTTCATCGCAGCACCTATCCCGTTGTTTATAATGGGTGCAGTTTACACCACCATGTAATGGTGACATAGCCATATAATATTGCTCAAGCATGACAATCTCCTATTTAAGAACGGGAGATCACCATGCCACGGCAAGCCGTTATGTTGCCAGGAAAGCTGAGAGATGCCGAGAATTGCTGAAACCTTAGCGGCTCAGGCACATAACGGCGTTGGGCACATAATTACGACAACATGAAGACCGCCGTGGTCAGGTAATTGGGTACGCGCATCAACATAATGCATCATCGGTAGTTAAGTGCAGGTCGTTGCCGATCTCAGCACGCAACGGGCTAATAGGGTTGACAGCAGGCGTATAGTGTAGTATATAGTCACATCAAGCACTAAATTACATGCCACTGTGTATTAGTAGCACAAGCTACACACGATTAAGACGTTAATGTAACGTAGCTTCTATAAATGTAGTTATAATTACCTACGAAATGAGTATTTGAATGAATGCGCAAGCGTCCAATACAGAAGATAAGGTCAATGGTCTGCACACCATTAAAGGGGCAGCTAAAAAACTTAATGTTACCCAAGAAACAGTGAGGCGGTACATCCGAGAAGGTCGACTCCAAGCGGAGAAGGTGCGAACTACTGGCCTACGTGAGGTTTGGGGGATTAAACCAAAGGATTTGGAAACTTTATGCGGCTGATTCCGTAGTCGCATTGCAGAAACAATGTTACAAGAGGATAATACTCAACCTTTTTAATAGGCTCATGCTCGGGTATAACAATGGTAGTTGCGTTACCAACTAGGCTTGCAAGATCGTACAGAGACAGCTTTTCGGGCGAGAACGGACTGGCATGGGCATCTGTCGGAAAAGCAGCCGAGCAATTGCACGAGTCGGCAGGCGATCCATCAGTTAACGGGACGATGATGGTCGCCGTGATTTCGATAACGACACTATTCAAGTCGATGCTTGAAGATCTCACGAGGGCGGTGCCGTGGGATGAGAAGGAAATACTCAGAGAGGCGCGCAACTCCGCTATTGAGTTAGCTCGTGAGTCTATTGATATTCTCGCAAACTTTGACCCAGATGATATAGAGAGAGAAAAACCCACCATCATCAAGCTGGCCGAAATTCAGAAGCGATACATAATATTGCTCGAACAGATCAACTCATCTGATCGGGCAATGCTGGCTTCCAATGCCGGAAGAAAGGAAGATACAAATGAGTAGAAATTTGTTCGACGATTTCGTCGCGCCTGATGTCGTGCCGCTATCTGCGAAGGATCGCGCTTTTGCGGCCAAATTTTGTGTCAATGGTTTTGGCTTTAGCGAATGGATTGGCCGGGCGGGGGGATCGAAGAACTATTTTTTCAACTTGGATCGCATGTTGACCGTCTCAAAACCCGAGGAAACCCAGAGATTCGTAAAGCTGATTGTTACCCATCTACGGAATTTGGCATCTTCTCAAGGACTTTTTGACGGGGAAGCGGAGCCGGTTATTGCGTATGTCTGTCCTGGCGACTCTCCAGTTGGAAGCGCCCAATTGAGGGTTGCGTTGGCCGAACATTTGGACTGGCGATCTGTGATTGTTTCGCCAGATAAGCAGTTGCTTCGTTCAAGGATAGTCGGAACGGACAGCGTGGAAGCAAGTTTTCCGGACTCCGTTCGGTGGCTTTCTCAAACCCGTTGCATTATCGTAGCCGATGCCGCCACAACTGGCAGCACAATTGCCAAGGCAGCGGGTGTTCTCACATCCTTTGGGGCTAGAGCGGTTGCTGCACTTGCCATTTATGACCGTGAAGAGGGTGCCAGAGAATCGTTGGCAACGATCCGCCTGCCCCTCTACGCCGTATTTAATGGCCGCGATGCCAAGCAGCAGAATGAGACAGTTGGTAAGAAATTACAGGAAGGGCAACTGTCGGTTTTTGACATGGCCGCAATTGCCGCAAAGGCTGCGTAACTGTCCAATTCACGTTGCAACAAAAAGGGGCCGTTTTATGGCCCCTTTTTTTACGATTTTATGCACTTTAAATAATTGACCAATTTCAGAAGGTTAACTATGCGTACTCATAATGGAGGTGTAACTTGGCGACAACTGGTTGAGATCAGTTTTCCAAATGAAGACAAAAGAGAGGTTGCTCATCAGTCATCGTACCTCGTTCACACACAGAATGCAGAGAATAGGATTGGGAACGCCCACATTTTCTGGTATCCACAAAGTGCGGACGAGTTTTTGGCTGAAGAGTGGTATTCAGATGAGCATGGAAAAAAACGTCTGGTTGGTATTTACGACAATAAATCGCCTGAAATAGTTACTGAATTTTTCCAAGACTCCAATGAGCTTTTGTTTTACCCCAAAACAAAGAAAATCCCATCGGGCGGCAGGCTGGATCTCGTAATCAAATACACAGAACTACAGAATCTAAATGACACTACCAAGATCGATAACCTGCCACTATCATTGGGATTTGTGATTGGTAAAAACTTCGAGAGCCTTTCTCAAGGCCAGCCGGACGCACTTAACGAACTGAAATTCACAATAAATTTACCAACTGGTTGTTACTGGGGGCCAGATAGTGATACAGCAAGCGCGGATGTATTAAAACAATTGAAGGAATCAAAACTTACTAATCTTGATGACAAAGACTTAGTTATTGATCATAAGGGCCAGCTATCATTTAGGCACACAGTTGATCGTTGTTTTACTGAAGCAACGGAAAAGTTGACACTAGCCTTTAAACTACCCATTTCGCGTACAGCAGAGGCTACTCAGCAAGGTATTGATAACGCGCAAGCACAACTTAAAAACAGAGCTAGCTCAGATGTTGTAGTTTTTGTATGCGATATGACTGGTAGCTCAGGCATGACATCCAATGGCATATCTTCCGAAGTTTTCTTGCGCTTTCGCCAAGTATGGTTCGATCAGTCAGCCAACTTTGAGATGCTCAAAGTAATTGGAGACCTTGCTCTTGTTGTTTGCACCCCAGAACAATTCGTTAAGTCGAACCTGCAAGAACTCGCCAGCTTGATGCGTGATGTTCGGCGTAAAGGGATAACCTTTCGTGGTGGATTGCATTTTGGAAAAGCAGAAAAAGGTGTTTCATTGGACTCCCCAATTGGCCTTGCTCGTGGGAATGAGTACAACGGTGATGCTATCAATCAAGGCTGCAAAGCAGGTGATGATAAAGATAACAAGGGAGGGCTGGTTGCTACTGCCGAATTTGCAGCATGGTTCAGCGGACTCACGGGTTACTCTGGCTTTACCACCGGCAAGCCGCAGAAATTTGGCGCATGGGAAACAGCGATTCATTCAGGCATAGAGCTAGATGACTTGGCTGGCGCGACAAAACGACCAAAGAATTCGCTTGGCGCGAATGCCCCAACAAATATTCCATTTCCTGATGTGCTAACAGCAAGAGCTTCAGAGCTTGATTCTAGGTTGATTGTTGGACTTGATCCAGACATTTCAAAATTTCCAGCAGAATTGAGAAACGCAGTTGAAAATGGATGGGATCAAAAATCAATTGCTGAAGCCATTATTGAATTTAATCGGTTGGTAATTGACGCAACCCAAGAGGCTGCCGCCGCATTTAAACCACAGATAGCTTTTTATGAGCAGTATGGAATTGCAGGACTGCAGGCTTTGGAAGAGACGATTTGCTTGCTCCGTTCACGCGGATTGCCCTGCATACTCGATGCAAAAAGAAATGACATTGAGCATACGGCTACCGCTTATGCAAATGCATGGTTATCAAATCTTGAGGTTGGCAGTCAGCGCGGAAACCGGTGGCGAGTCGATGCGATAACAATCAATACATACCTTGGGGCCGATGGCGTTAAGCCATTTCTTGACGCGAATCCACAAGCCGGACTGTTTGTCTTGGCCAAAACATCGAATCCATCATCCGCTGATTTGCAAGACTTGGAGCTATCCAAGGGGGGGACGGTTTACGAAGAAGTGGCGTGCCAAGTCCATGAGCTAGGCATGAAAGAACGGGGTTCTTCTGGATATTCCCGCATCGGCTTGGTGGTCGGCGCAACTTATCCGAAGGTGGCTGCCGATCTACGGAAGATTGCTCCCCACGCGCTATTCCTGATGCCAGGTATCGGAGCGCAGGCCGGATCTATGGATGCCATAAAGGCCGGAGCCGGAGCCGATGGACTCGGGGCTTATGCTGCGGTATCGCGCGGAGTTCTTTATGCATTCGATCAAAAACTCATGCATTCAGATGGGTGGAGAGAAAGGCTTAAGGAGGATTTGAATAAGCGGGCACTCGGTTACCGTAACGAGTTGCGGAGCGCACTAAAATGACCCAACGTAAATCACGGTTAGCCCATACAAGGGGAATTATGTTTGCGGCTGATCTTACCGACGAAGCAGCAATTTATCGGTGCTTAGATGCAATTGCACCGGAAATTAAAGCGATCAAGTTGGGTAGCTTGGCGCTCTTCAGGCATGGACTCGGGTTGGTGAAAGACCTGAAATTTCGCTACCCATTGTTACCAGTCGTGGCCGATCTCAAGCTTACAGATGTTTCGCACATTGCAGTGCAAACCGTTCGAGCCTTTGCTGATGTTGGTACAGATGCAGTGGTAGTTAATGGGATATGTGGCAAGGCTGTTTTTGAGGACATTGTCATGCATATACCAGAGACATGTGAGATATGGATTTTTTCAGAATTTACTCATAACGATGGATTTATTACACCTGATATGGCAGACAAACTTATAGCTGATGCCATTGACTCGGGTGTCACAGGAGTACAAGTCCCAGGAACACGTCAGCACCGAATAGAGGATGTCCGCTTGGAGGTGGGAAGCGACATTTCAATAATGACTTGTGGGATTGGTCGTCAAGGAGGAGCATTAGGTTCTGCAATCAAAGCGGGAGCCAACTATGCGATTATCGGACGTGATATTTTCGAGGCTGCTGATCCTGCGGTGGTCGCCCACCAAGCATGTTTAGAGATCGAAGCAGTGAGCGCACAATATAACTTTCAACAAACTGCTAAAACATCCAAATAACGCACTCAGCCGGCCAGCAGTTGGGTATTATTGCGCGTATCATGTTGGCGCCGACGTATATTTGACCCATGTGCTGACGTTGGGCTGACCCATCCAAATAGTTAACAAACCACATGCAGTAACAGTTCCAAATGTCCAGTACTGGGTCAATGAAATCCAGGCAGGTGGGTCAAACTCTCATCAGCGCCAACATGCAGCAGCCAATTGAAACGCTCGGTCAATTGCGCCAGTGCACCATCATCCCAGAGTTCGGCGGATTCCTTGCCTAGGGGCGGGTGGCGCAAACCAAAATGCTGGAGATACATATCAAGCCCCCTTCGCGTCGTGATACTGCTGGAAGGCCAATTCCACCAGATTCGGGCCATCGCGGACGATCTCGCGACCCGTCTCGGGATCGTCTGGCTTGCGGCGAATGCGCCTGATGTTGGCGATGGCATCAAGCGGAGTGGCTGCGCCAACCTGTTCGCCGAGATCATTCTCGATGCCAGCCACGTTGCCGGAATGAGGGTCAACGACCAACTTGACGGTCTTGCCGGCCAGCTCGAAAGGGACTTCAAAGCGTTTGCCCAGATAGGATACCGTGCCGTCCTTGTGCACATAACGGCTCAGGCGATGGTGGAACAGCGCATCAAGCTGGGCGGCGCGCTGCCCCAAGCTGCGGATCTTCGCCAAATCCTGCTGATATCGGGCCAGGGGTGTCAGGCCGCCGAGACCTGCATGAGCGGTGCGGTGATAGATATGTTCCAGCCAAGCCCATAGCCTGGCGTTGAGGTCGTCCAGGCAGGTGATGTGTCGTTCGTCGAGCTCGCTCAAGAATTGATCGCGGAAGGTGCGATGCCAACGCTCCAGCTTGCCCTTGCCCTCGGGCGCATAGGGGCGGCAATAGATCAGATGGATACCCAGCCGTGCGCAGATTCCCTGCAAGGTATGGGCGCGGTAGGCGGCGCCGTTATCGACGACAAGCTTGATGGGTACGCCTCGCTTGAGCAGTGCCTGCTTGAGCACGCCCTCGATATCCAGAGCCGTTTCACCCAGACAGAAGGCGCTGTGATTGATCAGGCGTGAAGCATCGTCGATCAGCGAGACCAGGTAGACCTTGCGCAATTGCCCGTTGACGGGGATACGCGGGTCATGCATCACGTCACCATACCAGATGGTACCGGCCGATTCGGCGACAAAGCTGCGTTTCTCTTCGGGCATGCTGGCTGATCCGGTTGTTCGGGACAGGCCGTGTTGTTGTAACAGGCGGTGAATCGCCGAGCGGGACAGGCTGTCATGAGCAGCAAGGCCTGCAGACTCCAGCAGTTGACGGAGTTGCCGGATCGACCGGCGCGGATTTTCCCGCTTGGCATTGAGGATCGCTTCCTGTATCGAGTGAGGTAGCTTGGACTGCCCGCGATCGATGCGCGACTTGGGCACCAACCCCTCAATGCCGTTTTGCCGCCAGGTGTAATACCACGCCTCGATGGTCTTCTCGCCGAGATGGCGGCGTTGGGAACCTGGAATGGCATACTCCCGCCGTGCCAGGTCGCGAATGATCTGTTGGAGCTCCCCCCGTTCCAGCCGTTCACGACTCACCAGCGGCCCCAGCACCGACAGGCGAAACAATGCTTTCGGATCAATCTCTTTCATGTGGACTCCTCGTTGTTAAAAAGAAGTCGGCATGAAACCAGAAATCAAAATCCGGAAACACGGGGCAAAGTGTGTGGGGTCGAATGATGGCGCTAAGACCCCCGTTTCACATTGCGCCGGGAACGAGTCATCATGGGACGTTCACTCCCTGCCGGTCGAGCCAGGCCATCGCATCGGATAGCGCCATGCAATCCAACCCAGCCCGCCAGAACGCCTTCCAGTCCGGGGCTCGCCCCAACTCTGGAAAGCGGCTGCGCAAGTGGAATCCAAAATCTCCGCTACGCGCTGCCAGCCACTGCCACCAGCGCCTGAGGGTACGACGGCAAGGTTGGGCGACAAGACTCGCGCCGTGCAGGGAATAACCGGCCAGCAACACCAGCAAACACTGCTGCTGTGCCGCCCAGCCATACCATCGCCGGGGAGCAATGCAGGCCGGCAGGCGTGAACATGTGCGCCGACACTGCCGGCAAGTGAATCGCAGAATGGGAACAGGGTTCAACTGGTTGCAAATTGGCGAACCCCGATCCGCCTTGCGGTGATAACAGCCGTGCCGCCAGAGACGGTTCAGGCCGCAATGCGGGCAGGCGCGGGGTCGATAAACTTCCGGGGAATGAAGCAGCGTTTCAATATGTTGATGGAGCGTAAGCGCACCACAATCCCCAGACTTGCCGCCTGATTCAGATTTCCGCATTCTTGCTCCTTCTATAACAAGGTGGAGCAAGCATGAAGATGGGAACGGAATTTTGGGTAGCGCATGCAGCGGCCGCCAAGCTTGAAGCGATTTCGGCGAGTGCGTATGCGAGGCGGCACGGCCTCTCGGTTGCCGCTTTGTATTATTGGCAGCGCAAGCTGAGATCAAATGCCGGGGTGAGCGAAGCCGGACAGGAAAGCAAATTCGTAGCGCTACGCGTTGCTGACCAGCGCCCATGCCTGTGCACCCTGGTGTTGCCGTCCGGTCTGCATTTGGAAATGTCGGCGCTCCCCACACCGGAATGGCTGGCAGCGCTTGGGCGCGCTTTGCCGGGAGCGCGTTAATGCATCCCGGCTGCCATATCGAACAAGTCTATCTGTGCCGGGATCCGATCGACTTCAGGAAAGCGATTAATGGGTTGAGCGCGATGGTCGAACAGGAGCTGGGTTTGAATCCGTTTGGAAGTGCGCTGTATGTATTCGTCAATCGTGCCCGGAACAAGATCAAGGTGTTGTACTGGCACCGCAATGGATTTTGCTTGTGGCAAAAGCGTTTGGAAGAGGAGAGATTCCATTGGCCAAAACACAGCGAGTCGAACACCCAAGTGGTCACGATCAGAGAGTTCGAGTGGTTGCTGGAAGGCATTGATTTATGGAGAAATAAACCTCATAAAACGCTGAATTATGCTTGCATTTCTTAGGGGGAAATGGCATGCTTCCGCATGCTCGAAGCAGTTGAAAAACCTTCTGTTTTCCCCTTGAATTCAACCTCCGGATTCACGCTCCCGGAACTCGTTTTACCGCCAACTTTACCGACTGATGTTGATGCGCTCACGGCGCTGCTGCATTCGTTGATCAAGTCACATGACGATGTAAAACTTGCGGCGCTCAGTCACATCAAACGCGCCGAAGTGGACTACGAAACCCGCCTGCGGGAACTCTACGAACAAATCGCCCTGATGCGCCGCCGCATGTTCGGCCCGAGCTCCGAAAGTATCGCCCAGGGTCGCCTGTTCGACGAGGCGGAAGTACTGGCCGCGGCCTCTGCCGAGGCGCAAGATGTTGTGCCATTGCCGGTGCCGGCCAAGGTTCAAAAGCCCGTGCGCGGCAAGCGCAGCCCGCTGCCGCCAGAACTTGAACGAGTAGAGCTCATTCACGACGTGCCGGAAACAAAACGCACCTGCCCGTGCGGCACACCGATGGTGTTGATCGGGCAAGAAGTCAGCGAGCAGTTGGACATCATTCCGATGCAAGTGCGGGTGTTGCGGCATATCCGGCTGGTCTATGGGTGCAAAGCCAGCGAACACGCACCGGTGACGGCGGCACTGCCGTCGCAACCCTTGCCCAAGAGCAATGCCAGTCCGGGTTTGCTGGCCATGCTGTTGACCACCAAGTATGTCGATGGGTTGCCGCTGGCACGATTCGAGAAAGTGCTGGCCCGTCACGATGTATTGGTGCCGCGCCAGACGCTGGCGCGCTGGGTGATCGGCGCGAGCACCGCGCTGCAACCGCTGCACAACCTGATGCGGGATGCCCTGTTTGATGCGCCGTTCATCCACATGGACGAAACGGTGGTACAGGTGCTCAAGGAGAAGGGCAAAAGCCCCACCTCGCAAAGTTACATGTGGGTGCAAACGGGAGGGCCACCTGGAAAGCCGGTGGTGATTTACGACTATGACCCGAGCCGTAGTGGTGAGGTGCCAGTGCGCCTGCTTGCTGGCTATCAGGGCTACTTGATGACGGATGGCTATGAGGGCTACAACAAACTGGCCAAAACAGAGGGCATCGAGCATCTGGTTTGCTGGGCGCATGTTCGCCGCAAGTTTGTTGAGGCCGCAAAGGTGCAGCCGAAAGGCACGCACGGCCATGCCGATCAGGCGGTCGCCATGATAGGCAAGCTTTACGGCATTGAGCGGGAGCACCAGGATTACAGCATTGAGGTGCGCCATGCGGCACGCCAGGACAAAAGCATCCCGGCGCTGAACGAGCTGTATGACTGGATGGAAAAGTTGCTGCCCAGGGTTCCGCCCAAGAGCGTATTGGGTACCGCGCTGTCCTATATGCGGAATTACTGGGGCAAGCTGGTTCGCTACCCTGAGCGCGGCGATCTGCCGGTCGACAACAACCCGGTTCATGCCGTTAGCGGCATGAACCGGGTAATGCCGACTCCAGGATTATGCCGCGTCGCAAAGTGCGGGGCTACAACTGTCGGGGGGATCCTTGTTCTTAGTTATCTTATTTGTCGGCATTATCAAAGTGCATCGAGGAAGGCGAGCAACGGGTCGGGAGGCTTATACCGAGTTGGCACGACACCGCTCGCATTGGCGTGAGCGAGTGCGCGTTCCTTGAGTTGCATGTCGGCATGCAAGTATATTTGTGTCGTCTCTGACGATTCGTGACCAAGCCAAAGAGCAATTACACTCAGGTCGATGCCATGTCGTAATAGACTCATTGCCGCCGCGTGCCTCAGCGTGTGCGGTGTCACGGATTTTTCCTTGAGCGAAGGACATGTCTGGCTCGCGGTTGTCGCATGACGCGACACGAGCCGCTGAAGTGCGTCAGCGCTGAGATGTCCGCCTCGCGAACTCGGGAAGAGTGGGTCGCCAGGTTCGCCGGGCTGGCGCACTAACCATTCCTTCAGTACCGCGATGACATCCGGTCTTAGCGGTGTGCATCGCATTTTCCTGCCTTTGCCAAGGCAACGGACGTGAGCGCCGGTGCCGAGCGCAACGTCCTGCCGCCTGAGCGAAGTGAGTTCGCTATTGCGCAGGCCCGTTTGAACCGCGACAAGTAGAAGCGCTTGATCCCGTCTACCGATCCATGTTCCGGAATCAGGGGCTGCCACAAGGGCTGCAGCCTCTTCTTCGGTGAGAAACTCGACTGGGCCATGCTCATAGCGTTTCGATGGAATTGCAAGAATGCGTTGACACTGAAGACCAAGTGCCGGTTCATTGATTGCGACGAAACCAAAGAAGGCATGCACTGCGGCGAGGCGTGTGTTACGTGTCCGCACAGAGTTGCCTCTGTCCAGCTCAAGGTGCCGAAGGAATTTCTCCATGAAGGACGCATCGAGTTCTTCCATCAGCAATTTGGAGGGAGCACGTCCAACTTGCTGCGTAGCGAAACCCAACAGCAAACGGAATGTGTCGCGATAGCTCGCCACCGTGTGTGAACTTAGACCTTGCTGTTCCAGCAAACGCTGCGTAAAGAAACGCTGGACGAGTGATGGAAGACCTGCGGCGTTCATGGTTGTTCTCCAAGTTGATCCTTCCCGAGATATTTGGCAGCAAGCTGGAGAAGCTCAGGAACCGCTTCGATGTACCAATAAGTGAGGCCGACGTCGACGTGACCGAGGTAGGTGGCAAGCTTCGGCAGTTCCAGTGTAACGTCCAGCCCGGCGCGATACCATTCGACAAGTCTGCCAGTCGCAAAACTATGCCTGAAATCCTGGAGGCGCGGCCCGTGACCAGTGCGCCCGTGTTCTGTCGGTACACGCAGGCCGACCGCGCGGGAAATTCTTGCAAACATGCAACGGGCAGAGCAACCATTCAACCTCATACCGCGCTCGCCAATGAGGAACGCATCACTTAACCGAAGCTGGCAGATCCGGTCACAGCATTGTGTATAGTGCTCAAGTGCAGCACGAGTCGACTCTTCAATCGGAACAAAGCGCGATTTCCCGAACTTCGATTCCCGGATTGATAGTATTCCGTTCACGAGGTCTACATCAGACCGGTCGAGTCCAATGGCCTCACTTGGCCTGAGGCCGGTCGCGACCAGAAGCCCGATAAGCGTCGAATAGCTCAGTGCCCGCATTCCTGTACGCGAATGCAGTCGGGCGGCTTGGGTCATGAGCAGGTCAATTTCATGGTCAGTATAGATATGCGGCGAATTGCGCCGTCGGCGCGCATTCAGGAGCCGCTTTGGCGGAACCTCGTTCCGGATATCGGTGGCACTGAGCCACGCAGCAAATCCCCTCACTTGTGAGAGGCGCCGTCCCCATGTGGCACGTTGGGCAAGTTTGGGTTCCATTGCCCAGCGCAGGGCCAGATCGATTGTAATGAACTCCGCTCCCTCGCGTTCGAGCAAGTCTACAAAGTGATCAAGTGCCAATGCCGGTTCATAGAATTTCGCTCCAAGGGCACGGCGAACGGCCACGTACTGGATCAGTGAGTCGCGGATCGTACCCATCATGCACCTCCCGTCGTTGGCCAGGCCCGGGCAACACCACGCAGGGCCTCAAAAGATACTTTTGCATAAATCGCAGTACTGTCTTGTGATCGATGCCGCAAGACTTCAGCAATCTCTGCCATAGACGCGCCGTGACGAATCATCGTTGTCGCCAAGCCGTGACGGAACAGATGTGCGGCACCCCGGCATGAGGGACGGAATCCTGCATGAGCAAAGGCCAGTCGGACTATATGGCCTATCGCTGCCGGTCCCGCCAAGCCAACTCGCGGCGCCCAAATTCGCAAAAATACCCGCCGGGATGCGCTTGCGCCACGATCCTCGTGAAGGTAGATTGCCAGCGCCTCACCAACATCGGATAGCAGTGGCACATGTTCAACCATTTGGCCCTTGCCGTGTATAACGAGCTCCCCTGAACGCCAGAGGATGTCACCAAGTTCGAGTGCAACGATTTCGCTCGCGCGCAAGCCGAGTCGCGCCAACAGCAGCAAGATTGCGTAGTCACGACGCCCGCGAGGCGTTGATCGATCCGTAGATGCGAGAACACATTCTTCTTGCTCTGGCGTGAGGAATTTAGGCACGGATGACTGCCGCCACTTGCTGACCGTGGGTACTGAATTCGAAAGATCACGCGGCGTATGCCCACGCAGAAAGAGGAAGTGGCAAAGCGAGCGGAGCGCTACAGCCATGAGCCGCATGTACTCGCCTGATCGACCATTGCTGCGCGTAAGGAGATGGTTTCGGATCGTCACGGCGTCGAAGGTGCCAGGCAATACATGACCGTCGCCAGCATTCCGGCTATTAAGGAAATCACGAATGAAAGGTGCGTAAACGAGCACCGAATTCTCCGCAAGGCCACGATCTTGCCGCAGGTAATCCACGTAACGGCAATTGATGAGGTGAATTGCAGACTCGCCGCTCCGCGCCTCCAACGGAACTTCGGCCTGACAGCGCAGATATGCAAGTAGCAGCCGCAATACTGCAAGTTCGAACTGAACACGGGCCGCTGGTGGGCAAATTAATCGCTTAATTGTACTGTGTTATTAATTTCTCATTCCCCGCACGAACAGTTTTCCGCAACAGGGGCATTGCGGAAGGCTTCGGGCGATGGCTCGTGCCAATCGAAAACGCACGGTGGTGATCGACCACGGGATATGCCGCTGCATCGGCGCGAGTCCCGCGCGGGCTGAAGCCTTCGGGTACGGGAGGCGCTTTGAGTCGAGCGGAGTTTTTTTTAGCACCGGACAGCCGCTCCAGCATCAGGAAACCATAAGCCGCGATACACAGGCTTGCGTGATGATGGAAGCCGCGCCAATTGCGCCCTTCGTAATGGCCGAGGCCGACCTCCTGCTTGAGTTCCCGGTAGTCCCGCTCGATGCGCCAGCGCATCTTGACGACGCCCACCAACTCCTTGAGCGGGATGTTTGCGGGCAAGGTGGACAGGAAGTAACGGGTCGGATCGGCTTCACCCTTGGGCCATTCGATGAGCAGCCATTCTTCCTCGCGGGGGCGATCCGCCTGTGCCGCGCGCACGCGTACCCGCGCAAAGCGCGAGGAGAGCGGTGCGTTGGTGCCTTCACGCCAAGTCAGGGTGCGATAGCATGTGGCCGGCAGCGCCTGCGCGAGTTCGCGCACGTTGATCGGCTGGTGGGCTTCATCGCGCAGCACCCGTGTGCGGGGTCGCCCATTCCCCTCTTTAACCGGTGCGGGCGCAGGTTGATGCTCACCCCACCAGACCGCAGTAGCCGGCCGTATGCCAACCGCATAAGGCAAACTGTTTGCCGATAGCCGATCACGCAACGCCGCTTCATCGCCATAGCCCGCATCCATGAGCACCGTGCCGCGCGGAATTCCGGCAGAAAGCGCGGCCTCGATCTGCGCCCAGGCAATTTCGCCCTTGGTCGCAAAAACAATCCCTTCAGGCACACCCGCACGCTCGCATCGCTGCTTGTCTTCGGTCCACTCGCGCGGCAGGTACAGCCGATAGTCCAACGGCAGGCTACCCTCGGCGGTAGCCAGCGACAGGCTTACCGCCACCTGGCAGTTGTCTGTCTTGCCCAGTTGGCCACAGTATTGGCGCGCCACACCGACCGAATGTTTGCCGTACTTGCGACAGCCCGTGTCATCGATTATCCAGAAACAAGGAGCGCGTCCCGCATCACTCAGCTTCGGTATCACTTCACGCGCTACAGCAGCGAGCAATTCCGTATCGCTCCATTCAGAGTCGGCTACCAGATGGTGCATCGATTGGTGCGCCGAGCGCACATCCTGCGGATACACCCGCGCCGCCATCGGCTCCACGCTCTTGCGCTGTCCCGGCAGCATCAGACCTCGCAGATACCAGCGCGCTGGCGTGGCTCGATCCGCGTGCCCCAGAGCCTCAACCATTACATCGCTGTAGCATTCAAAGCGTGATTCTAGGCTGTTACCCATGACCTACCTCCACGGTTGCTTGAAGATATCGCGATAATGGCATGTTTTATAACACAGTACAATTAACGAACGTAGCAATAACGGATTCATCAAGGTGAGCCAAGGTGATGTTTTGGTCCTTCATCCATCGCGCGAAGGTCGTCAACACCCATCGTTTTTTACGAAGCGTTTCTTCAGAATACCGCGCAGTCCTCAGTTGTTCGAGGAATGCTTCAATGTGATGGAACTGCAGCGCTTCGGATACGCCATATTTGTTCGTGTTTATCGTATTCATGTGATTTCTCCTTGACCGGCGTAATTGCCAGCAAGAAGAAATCATACGGATTATGCCGACTTGGCTTTCACAGGAGGCTCGGGAGAGTGAAGCCATTGTCGATGAAGCGGCATAATCCGGGAGTCGGCATTACCGCTGCGAGAACGCGATCCGCCCCTTCGTGGTTGGACGCAAGGCTTGGTTGTTCAGCGATACGCCTGCCGGCGCCAGCGCGAGTGCGATCATCTATTCGCTGGTTGAAACCGCCAAGGCCAATGGCATCGAACCATACACATGGCTGCGCCATGTGCTTGAGCACCTGCCAGCAGCCCAAACTGCAGATGAAATGGATAAGTTGTTGCCGTGGAATTTCCATGCGGCAACTTTAACCAAAATCACACCTCACTGAATAGCCTGGGGTTGCTGGGGCGGATACGATGGAGCGTGGTGATACTCGATACAATCCGATACATAGGCCGGTCTCCTTTGCGTTGTGAAAAGTGTCAGAACTTCCCACAGTAACAGAGGCGTATCGGCCTTTCTATTGTACGAATTGTTGCGCAGAGATTGAGGGGTTGCCCTTCATAATTCCCTGAAGATTCTCGGGATGTTTATAGCTGGGGAGTCTTACACAGAGAGGGACGTAACAACAGATGCGCTACTGAATTTCGATGACCACAACCCAAATAACCAATTGAAACTATTCTAAAATCCACCGGACACTAGTGAAATGGTATATATACGTGTATAACTGTATTTTAAATCAGAAGAGGGAGCCCATCGCACTGGCGGGATTCGGCTCCTTTTCTGTGGCTTTTCGAAATTAATGCGACTTGCTTAAAACAGCTGAAGTTTAGACACTCGAAGCTTTTTGCCTGGCACTGTTGGCATCCAAACCTCGCGAGAAATATTTTTAAAAAATGCAAAAAACACTTGACATGAAATTCGATTTGCGAGGTCGCCGCGTTGCTCGCTCGGTGTTGTTTTTGGAGCGAGCAACGCGGCGACCAATGAGGGGTTTTCGATCCCGGATACCCGCTCATGTCGCTCACCGCCTCGGTTTGCCTGCTGCTCTCGGAATGGATTTCCTTTCTGCTGCTGGCCGTTCCGCCACGCTCCCGCCGTACCTTCGTCGAACTCCTGATCGGTTGCATGCTCAACCCGGAAGGTTGGGTCACCCGCGCCATCGGGGCCATTCGCCGCGAGGCGCACTGGACTACCTATTACAAGCTGATCGAACGGGCGCATGTGTCGGTCGCCGACTTGTCCGTCCGTTTGCTGCAACTGGTGCAGAGGGTCTTCCCAAACGAACTGGTGAATCTGATCATCGACGATACGCTGGTTCCGCGTTGCGCGAAGACGGGGCCGGGTATCAGTATCAAACACGACCACAGCCGCAAGGCCAATCGCCCCACCTTCCTGAACAGCCAGTGTTGGGTCACGCTGGCACTGGTCGTGCGCGTCAGGCTGGGTTCGGCGCTGACGGTGCCGATTCGTTCCTGGTTGGTCGAAGAATCCGGCCAACGCGGCAAGCTCTGGGTGGCAAGGCAGTTGATCGATCAGGTCAGGGGGGACATCAAGGAGGCGCGTTTGCTGATCGACGCCTGGTTCATGCGCAAGAGCCTGATTCTGCCCCTGCTCGAACAGAAGGTGCGCATCATCGGCCAGGTGCGGCGGGATACCGCTTTGTATTTGCCGCCGGAACCGGAACCGAAACGCCGGGGGCCGAAACGCAAATACGGGCTGCGGATCGATGCGGCCATGCTGGATACACTGCCCGCGCAGGAGATGGAGTTGATGCTGTACGGCAAGATGCAGCAGGTCAGGCTGCGTTCCGTCATCGCGGTGGCGCGATTCCTCAAGGGGGTGCCGGTGCGGGCGGTGTGGTGCGAGATGCGCCAGGACGACAACACCTGGTCGCGCCCGCGACTGATACTGGCGACCGAGACGGAACTGTCGGCTCAAGCCGTGGTGGAAATCTACGCCGAGCGCTGGGGGATCGAGCCTTTGTTTCACAACCTGAAGCGATGGTGGGGTGTGACGAACATGTGGCAGCAATCGAAGGCGGCGCTGGATCTGTGGATGCAGATACGATCCACGGCATATGCCTTGACACAATTGCTCGCCCTGCGTTTGTGGGAGTCCTTCCCGTTGATGGAGATCGCGCCTTGGCGCAAGGGCGCGATGATTACAGCGGGGCTTTTCGGGCAGTGGATGCGAATTCAATTTATCGGACTTCGCGTGCGCGATGCCTGCAACCCGAAGTCGGGAAATTTCATGATGCCCTTTCCCGGTCAGGATCAGCGTTTGCAGTGTTGAGGTATGCGGCATCGCGTTTGTCAGTATCGGATCGTTGTACTTTGTGTTTGTTGTGCCTCGCCACCATGGAAAATTCAGGGCGGCAGGCAGCGGCGTGTGTCTAAACTTCAGTTAAAACAGATGCGACAGTTCTGATTCAAATAATCATAAAATTCCTGTGCGCCAGCACAAACTGGCAAGTGATAGTCGGTGAGAGTCCGATACAAGAAAGGGGTAGCGTACCGTCTTGACCCCGAGTCATGCGTTGTATATCGCGAGGTTTCCGTTTCAAAAATAGTTTTGCAAGAAGCTCATTTCTGATTGATTATTTCAAATTTTTCGCCAATTCTCACAATTCATCACAATTCCCCGATACCACTGCGGCCTTGGTTGGAAATCCTTGTTCAGCACGTTATACCTTACCGCTTTATTTCGCCATGCATCCACAATTCTCACCTCTGGATCAGCCATCAGCCACATGGCTAACTGAATAACTATATGACGTTCCTCCAAAGAATAGTGCTCGAACGATTTGTGCATGGGGTGCAACATAATTTCCGGCGCCTTGATTTTTTCAGACACATACTGCCTCAGATGTTCATGAGAATAGTGGGTCAGCATAATCTTGCATAACTGGTGCAACACTGAAAAGAAGCCCAAGTTATACTTCGCATCTACATCACCATCAACTTCCATCATCCTTAGCGTCGGCGACCAGGCAAGGTAAGCCGATTCATCATAGATCACTGGCTTTACAACTTTCGCTTTGCGCAGATCGTAATCGCATGCATGGCACTGGGTGATTGACCCCGCATCGACCTGGCTGAATTTACCCATCTCGCGCCGATGAAAAGCCACAGGCGCACCACACGAAGGGCAACGGTCATGCACCATGCACTGATGCTTGGTGCACATCGTATAAAACGCCACTCGCCAGCGCTTCCTGAAATACGGCACATCATCTTCCGCCAAACACAGCGGACAATATTGCATTCCATGATGGTGGTAGCTGGTATCTTTCATGTTGAGGGGTAACAACCAATATTGGTGCCCGCTCCACCGGTAGCGGCGATACAGCACGCCTTTGTAATCCATCAGGCTGGAGCGCCTTATTGCGCGCACTCCTACACCGGTATGTTCCGACATCGCTCGCACTAACCAGTCAGGCGCCTGTCGGTCGATATCCCTGAACCAGACCTCCTGCCCCATCCCCAAAGCCACCCGGCAGAACGTTTGCAGTTTCATGCCATGACCATGGGCGATGCGCACCAGCCAGCTGGACAGCAACTCGTCTGGGAGTAGATGGGGGTGATACAACCAAAGCTTTGCAGCGTTGGTCATTTCAGGTTGGCGGTGGCGCCACCTTGCGTTTGGACGGCATCGTCCAGCGAATTTTCTCAATAATTTCCAAGGTGATCTGCTCGGACTTGTTCTTGACCGCCAGAATGGCCGCCCGTTTGAGCACTTCGTGGATTTCTCCCAATATGCCTTCGCTCATCCAGAGCACCTTTTGGCTGATCGCCGGATTGCGCAGATTCGACGGCTTCTTTAATGGCAAACGCCGCTCAAATGTAGCAAGCAAATCGCCGTAATTGTCATCCAGTTTCCATTTCGGCAGGAATTCTGGTTCAAAACGATTGGATAATTGCGGGTCGGTATTGAATGCGTTGAATGCTTCTTCTACGCCGGCGGCTATGATGGAAATCTGCAACTGGTTCCCAAGACTTTTCAGGCTGTTGCGGAATTCCCGCTGCTTGGCCTGTCCGCCCGCAATGATGTGCTGGATCTCGTCGATCAAGAGCACCTTTAACTGGATATTGCGCAGCACCTTCCTGACCTCACGCTCCTTTTCCGGATCTTTGGCACGTATCGAGTAAGGCTGCCAGACCGCTTCCAGTATGTTGTCGTAAAAAGCGCCAATATCCGGCTTGCTCGGAGCTTCAACGAACAATACCGGGATGATAGAGTACTCGCCTTCCGGGTTCGGGTCGGGCTTATGCAACTTCTCAAAGCGATGCAGGATTTGCGTCTTGCCATTGTTGCTCGCCCCCACGATCAGCATGTTCGGCATGCGGGTGACGCGTGGATGCTCAAATAACTCCTCCATTCGATCCAATATATGTTTTGCTTGTGTGTATGTAATCCAAGTTTCCTTCTGGATCGCAATGATTCGCTCATCATCGGACAATTCAAGTTGCGCGATTGCGGTCTTGCTCAGATGCGGATAGAGAGGGGTATCCAAATCAATCCTCGTCATCGAAATGCGATTTTCTGTTCGGGTCGTATCCCGGGATAACCGGCGGCATGGCAGGGGACTCGGTTTTCATGGTCTTGGGCAAATCTTTCTCGCGTTTCTGGCGCGCCTTGGCGTGCTGGCGCTTGCGCTGATCTTCGCGGCGTGCAGCCTTGGTTTTCAGGCCGGAATCATCCTGTAGTTCCTGTTGCATGTTTGCGAATTCGAAGACTTTGCGTTCGTTCAAATCCTTCACCCCGGCCTTTTTGGCCGCCTTGCGCCCTTCGCGGTATTCCCACAGGCTGATCGGGGGCAAGCTAGAATCGCGAAAAGGGATAACGAAATAGCGCTTGGCGGTGGGGTCAAAGAAATACAGCCGACTGATATCGTGCGGATCCCGCTTGAACCTGAACAACCTTTTCGATTTTGGATTGTCCGGATCAGGTGCGTTAATCCAGGGGCGCAACACATCTGCAAAATAATAAGCATCGTCTATGACCACGCCATAATTTTGCACCGTGCGCTCGATGAACGGCATGAAGTCGATCCTGACTTTTTCTTCGTCTAGACGGCGTGCAGGCAGCCCGCGCGGAAGCTTGCCATCCCCGCCCAACAACCCCCTGCGGTACCGGTCTATCGGAGCCTCCCCGTTGATGCCTGCATGTGGCGAACGGTGGTATTTGGCGATAAAAAGCACCAGCCACTTCTCCAAATCGCTAAACGTCATCGTGGCCCGTTCCTCCGAATCGTATTCGCCGCGATCTTTTGGGTTGGCGAAAGTCGAGCCTTCCAGTGTCTTTAGCTTCTCGGAGGCTGTACCCATCAGCCGTTCGATATGACCGCCATAGTGAGGGGTCTTGACAGGTCGGAACTGTGGATCGATGTTGTATTCCAGGCATGCTTCCTTAAGCATGTTGCCACGGAACTCACGGGCATTATCCATGTGTAATATGCCCATCACACCCCCAGCATGGCCACTCCACATTAGGTAGCCCCATTTCCTCGGAAAGCCATTTTTCTTTTGGGAGAATGGAATGTGCGGCGCACAAGCCGGCCGACATCGCTGATGGCGCCTCAAGAGATAGTTCCATGCCGGTGACCATGCGGCTATCGACATCAATACTGAACGTCACGTAAGGTCGGCCTATTGATCGCCTTGTCACGTCATGCACGATCATCACGGGCAGGGGTGTGTGATCTATCTGCACCATTGCCAGCGGCCAGTCAGCATTCGGCACCGTGCCTTCAATTGGATCAAAAATTTGACTCGCGGCGCGTTTGCCGTGACGTTTTTCATATCTTTCACGCTCTGCTATGGCATTGATGCGTCTTTTTACCGTATCCCAATGGGGTTTGGGCAATCCGGCATTCTTACACAATGTCTGTATTTTTTCGGTTGTGCTGGCGACACTTGGCTTTTGATCGGTCAGGTGGTAGTTTTCAATCCTGTCCTTGATGATTGCCTCAACATGCTTATCCAAACGCCACTTGCCGGCTTTCCAGCCAGGTTTGTCCGACAACATTGAGGAAAGCAAACCGGTGTTTTTGTACGTTCGAACCCATCGGTAGATAGTTGCAATGCCATAGCCGGATTTCTTGGCAATTTCCTTCGCTGCTGCCGATCCCCATTTTTTTCTAGACAAAAGCGGTTCGATGATCTTCAATCGCTCACGGGATACTTGCCATTCCTCTTCTGGAATGCCGATCAAATCAATGTCTTTATTTTCGGTTTTATCACTCAGCTTTACCGCCCATGGAGTCAGGTGCTGTATTTCCAATACTTCGGTATTTTTGCTGGCTATGCTCTGAGCCAACACCTGGGTCAGGCCGACAACTTTCAATATGATGTACTCTTGCCCGTTGTAATTGACCAGTTCGCCTTTCCTTATATTTAACAGCGCGGATGAAGATTTAGTCATGACTATCCATTCATGGATAAGGACAATTTTGTTTTCATGGTCAGTGGTTTTTGAAGGTTGGCCGTTATGCGTTTGGTGGCGACCAGTTGCCAGATGGCGGGAACTATATGTAATGTGCCATCCTCGGTGGGGCATAGTTTCTGCAATAATGATTCGACTGTCACCGGCCAGCGCGCATTCTGCATATGGCTGATGACTTCCTGCAGCAATGCTGCGTCAGGTTCTGCACTATGGTATTCGCGCAGAAATTTGAGATTTGCCAGGTAAGGCGTACGGATGTCTTTCTCAGTAAAGATACGCCACTTCCAACCCAGATCATCGGCATAACGGGAACCCGCCTCGAATTTAGGCGCATATTTTTTCTTGTTTTTCTTCAGGTCATCGGTATGCTTTACTTCACCGAGCACCGGCTGCGGTGTCTCTCCGGAAGAAGTCGGAAGATAGTGAATCAAAATATCTGGGACGTATGGCTTGCGTTTCTTGCCATTGACTACGAGGGGAACTTTGACAGGCTGCTCTTCAAAACATTCGACTGTATCGTCGAATTCAAGCAAAATCATCAGGTCTCGTTCGAGTAATGACTCGTATCCGAGCGATTTACCGTTCTTGGTGCTGGAAAAAGCACCAGTGACGCAGAGGTAATTCTTGGGGATTTTTCTGACAGGCATCGATTACATGATAGCATATTTAATCTACTATCATTAATTTACAGAAATATTGTATTTGTTATCATTAAATAGGCATAATATTATCAACAATTAATGTAATTATAGGCCAACTAATTGTGCTTTTTATCATTGATTCGCGTAAGGTAACAGCCGGTGGGATAATTGCCGCATGATTTCCACGCTACTTTCCGGCCTTAATCCAGAACAAATTCAAGCCATCACCCTGCCCGAACAATCTGCGCTGATTCTCGCCGGGGCGGGCAGCGGCAAGACGCGCGTGCTCACCACGCGTATCGCATGGCTGATCAGCACCGGACAAGTCAGCCCGCAAAACATTCTGGCGGTGACGTTCACCAACAAGGCGGCGAAGGAAATGCTGGCGCGTCTGTCCGCGATGCTGCCGATCAATACGCGCGGTTTATGGATCGGCACTTTTCACGGGCTGTGTAACCGCATGTTGCGCGCGCATCACCGCGAGGCGAATCTGCCGCAGACCTTTCAGATTCTGGATAGTGGCGACCAGCTTTCCGCAATCAAGCGGTTGATGAAGGCGATGAATGTGGATGATGAAAAATATCCGCCGCGCGAGATGCAGTTTTTTATCAGCGGCAATAAGGAAGAGGGCTTGCGCGCATCCGGGGTGGAGGCCTTCGATCCGTACACGCGGCGCAAAGTGGAAATCTTTGCCGAATATGATGCGCAGTGCCAGCGCGAGGGCGTGGTGGATTTTTCCGAGTTGCTGTTGCGCTGCTATGAATTATTATCACGCAACCAGCAATTGCGCGAGCATTACCAGGAACGCTTCCGCCACATCCTGGTGGATGAGTTCCAGGACACCAACAAGCTGCAATACCAGTGGCTGAAGCTGCTGGCAGGAAAAGAAGGGGGGCGCAGGCCCTCACCTCAATCCTCTCCCGGAGGGAGAGGAGGCGAACGTGAAAGTCAGTCTTCAATTTTTGCGGTGGGTGACGACGACCAGTCCATCTATGCTTTTCGTGGCGCAGATGTGGGCAACATGCAGCAACTGACGCGCGACTTTCATGTGCAGAACGTCATCAAGCTGGAACAGAACTATCGCTCGCACGGCAATATCCTCGATGCCGCCAATGCGTTGATCCAGCATAACCGCAGCCGCCTCGGCAAAAACTTGTGGACGGCGGAACACAAGGGCGAAGCGTTGCGTGTGTACGAAGCGCCGACCGATGCGGAAGAAGCCAGGTTCATCGTCGAGGAAGTACGCCAACTCAACCGCGAAGGCGTGCGCCTGTCCGAGATGGCCGTGCTGTACCGCTCCAACGCGCAGTCGCGGGTGCTGGAGCACGCGCTGGTGTCTGCCGGAGTGTCATACCGCGTATATGGCGGCCTGCGCTTTTTCGAGCGGCAGGAAATCAAGCATGCGCTGGCCTATCTGCGCCTGATACAAAACACCGATGACGACAACGCGCTGTTGCGCATCATCAATTTTCCGACGCGCGGCATCGGTGCGCGTAGTGTCGAGCAGTTGCAGGAAGCCGCGAAGATGAACAACACCACACTGTGGGATGCTGCGGCACGCGCGGGCGGCAAGGTGTCGGCGTTCACCGGACTGATCGAATCACTACGTAGCGCGACGCGTGAATTGCCGCTCCCAGAAATCATGGATCATGTGCTGCAACACAGCGGCCTGGTCGCGCATTTCCAGAATGAAACGGGTGTAAAAAAACGCGAAGCAGAAGAGCGGCTGGAGAACCTCAACGAATTGATTAACGCCGCGACGCTGTTCGTGCATGAGAACGAGGATGACAGCCTCACCGCGTTTCTCACCCATGCTGCGCTGGAGGCGGGCGAGCATCAGGCCGGGGACAGCGACGATGCGCTGCACCTGATGACGGTGCACGCGGCCAAGGGGCTGGAATTTCACACCGTGTTCATCACCGGGCTGGAGGAAGGGCTGTTCCCGCACCAGAACAGCAAGATGACCGACGCCGGGCTGGATGAAGAGCGCCGCCTGATGTATGTCGCCATCACGCGCGCGCGGCGCAGGCTGTACCTTACCTTCGCGCAGAGCCGCATGTTGCACGGGCAGGTTAACTCCAGCCGGATGTCCAGCTTTCTGCGCGAACTGCCGGACGAGTTGCTGCACTGGATCACGCCGCGTATTGCGGTGCGCAATCCGTTTACTGCATCGTTTACGCCGCAGCGCGATGCGCCGGTAGCCGCGCCCGTGCCGCGTCCCGCCGGCAGTTCCGGCTGGCGCATCGGCCAAGCGGTACTTCATACCAAATTTGGCGAAGGGGTGATCGTGAACCTCGAAGGCGGTGGCGCGGATGCGCGCGTGCAGGTGAATTTCAGGAAGGCGGGAACGAAGTGGCTGGCGCTGGAGTACGCGAAGCTGACGGTGCTTTGATAACCTGGCCGTCATTCCCGCGCAGGCGGAAATCCAGCGGGGTTTAAACCAAAAGCATTTTTGAGCAACTGGATTCCCGCCTGCGCGGGAATGACGGGTGAAAATTCAGAAATGCGCCTGGTCGTCGCGCGTTACCACTTCGCCTTCGACTGCGGGGGCTGGTTGTTCCTGTGTCGGGAACAAGTCGCGATAGATTGCATACATCGAAGTAATGACTATCGGCAGCAAAACCAGCCAGCCCAGCATCATCGGCAGGGTGGCCAGGACTGCAAACGGCAACAGCAACACCGCATATACCGTCAACGGAATCACGTTGCGTAAAAAAGCCCGCAGGCTGGTTTTCAGCGCGGGAATGGGTGGCATTTTGTTGAATATCACCAGCATGGGTGCGAACTGCATCGCCATCATCAACAAACTGAACAGCGTCATGCCCAGCAGCAGCGCAAGCCCGGCACCCGAGACGGCTTGCATCAATATTACAGGGTCGTCCGGCTGCTTGCCGCTCATCAGAATGCTCACCAGTGTCGCGCCGCCAGTGAGCATCATCACGCCGAGTATCAGCAATTGGCCAACCAGATTGACGCCGCCTAGCGTAACAAGTTGCTGCGCGTGTTGCTGAAACCCGGCGAACAAGTGCGCCAGTTCCAGCTCTTCACCCCGCGCCAGGGCGTGGCAGCCGAACATGAAACCGGCGAGCAGCACGGGAAACAATAGCGTGGCCAGCGGGTCACCGACCACAGGAATAATTGCGATGCCAAGCATCCCGAGTATGCCGATGGCTGTCAGCACCATCCATAACAACGGGTTTTTCCTGAACAGCCAGTAGCCGTTTTTGATCCACATCCAGCCGTGGGATGCATTTACTTTGCGAGCTTCCATGATGGCGCCTAAAAAAATTTAGTCTTTCCGGAGGGTGGGTTACGGCTTCGCCTAACCCGCCCTATTTATAACCAGAATGCATTGCCATCCGCTGCAATGTGCTGTTGCAGGATACGGCGAAATTGATCCGGATCGTGTGCGTGTATCAGCTCGCCGTCGCGCGGCAGGTGCAGGTCATGCAGGCGCGATAGCCAGAAACGCAGTGCGGCCAAGCGCAAGGCGATTGTCCAGGCCGAATGTTCTTCCGGCTGAAACGGACGCACCGCATGGTAGGCACGTAGCATAGCCTGGGCGAGCGCTTCATCCAGCACACCATCCGCGCCCATGCACCAGTCATTCACCGTGATGGCCACGTCATACAGCAGGCTGTCGTTACAGGCGAAATAGAAATCGATCAGCCCGCCGATGTGTATGCCGTCGAGCAGTACATTGTCGCGGAACAGGTCGGCGTGGATCACGCCCTGCGGCAGCGCGGCCAGCGTGTGTTTTGCATGGAAAGCGACTTCGCTGTCCAGCAGCGCCGTGTCTTGTGGCGATAGAAAAGCTCTAACCTGTTGCGCGGTGCGCGCGCGCCACGCGGCTGCGCGCGCGTTAGGCATGGTTTCAGTGAAACTCTGCGCCGCGCAATGCAATTGACCCAGCACCGCACCCACGGAGGCGCAGTGCGCCGCATCTACTTGGATCAGGGATTTTCCAGGCAGGCGGCTGACGATGCAGGCAGGCCTGCCATTCAGCTCACCGAGGAAACGGTTATGCCGATCTGCCACCGGGCTGGGGCAAGGAATACCGTGCCGCGCGAGGTGGGACATCAGATTAAGGTAAAACGGCAGTTCGCTGGAAGTGAGCTTCTCGAACAGCGTCAACACAAAATGGCCGTTGCTGGTAGTGACAAAATAGTTGGTGTTTTCAATTCCCGAGGCAATGCCTTGCAATTTGAGCAAACTACCGAGCGAATAGTCAGCCAGCCACGCTGTGAGTTCTGTTTCGGTGACGCGGGTAAAAACGGACATTACCTGGGGATTCGCATTCAGAACTGATGGATGATCCAGCGCGGGGGACGCACGCCGGAGTCCAGGCTTTCCTGGCGCGAGAATTTGCCATCGCCAAGATCATCCACCAAAAAATAGGGTTTACCGATTTTTGGGGTAATTTTGATCATGTAGAGCCTGCCACCGGCGCGGTATTCCTCCACGATCTGTTCGGTCTGTTTAACGATGGTTACCTGCGGCCCCTGGTCGGCATCCTGCGCGCTGGCATCAAACGGCGGCGGGGGCTGCAACGCTTGCAGGTCGGGCGGTTGCGGCGTCTCCGCGAAAGCTGCGCTGCACAGGCCGCTCAGAAATAAAATGGTGATCAGGCGCATCGCACTTCCCGGTTTATTTTGCATGGGTGCATTTTAGCCGATGTACAGCAGCTGGCGAAAAATTTTCTTGTCTTAATGTTGTAAGGCTGCTCTTGTAGATGCGAATTTATTCGCATGTGGCTTGTTGTTCGTGCGAATAAATTCGCACCTGCCATCCCATAACTGCTGTTTCCGGGATTACAAATAAAATTGCCGTTCGCGATCCGCTTCCGAAAGCTCGAATCCGCGCGTCTCATAATGTTTGAAGATAGCATGTACCACCGCTTCCGGGTCATCGATCAGTTGAATCAAATCCATATCTTCGGGGTTGATCATGCCTTCGTCGAGCAGGGCTTGCCGGAACCAGTCCAGCATGCCGCGCCAATAATCGCTGCACACCAGGATGATGGGGATGCGCCGTGTTTTGCCGGTCTGCACCAGGGTAAGCGCTTCCATCAGTTCGTCCAGCGTGCCGAAGCCGCCGGGCATCACCACATATGCCATGGCGAATTTCACGAACATCACCTTGCGCGCGAAAAAATGCTGGAAGGTCTGGCTGATGTTCTGGTAAAGGTTGGTGTGCTGTTCGTGCGGCAACTGGATGTTCAGTCCCACGCTCGGCGACTTGCCGAAAAACGCGCCCTTGTTGGCCGCTTCCATGATGCCCGGCCCGCCGCCGGAGATGACCGAGAAACCGGCATCGGACAGCAGCCGCGCGATATGCTCGGCAAGCTGGTAATAGGGGTGATCGGGCGGGGTGCGCGCGCTGCCGAAAAAGCTGACGGCAGGCTGGATGGCGTTCAGCCGTTCGGTGGCGGATACGAATTCTGACATAATGCCGAACACGCGCCATGCCTCTTTCGAGTTCCACACTTCCGGCAATTGCGAGGAGGGTAGCTTGGACTGGTTGCTCATACTTGATGAACCCTTGCACGAAAAATGAGAACGAATGATGAGTTTCGCCAAAACGAACGAAGCGGGTTTTGCAAAAACACTATTGCTGGTTGACGGCTCATCTTACCTGTATCGCGCCTTCCATGCGCTGCCCGATTTACGCAGCCCGCAGGGCGAGCCGACCGGCGCGATTTACGGCGTGCTCGCCATGCTGCGCAAATTGCGCGCCGATTACCCGGCGGATTATAGCGCCTGCGTATTCGACGCAAAAGGCAAAACTTTTCGCGACGACTGGTATCCCGAATACAAGGCGCACCGCCCGGCCATGCCGGAAGACCTTGCCGCGCAGATCGCGCCGCTGCACCAGGCCATCGCCGCCTGCGGCTGGAACATCCTGATGATGGGCGGCGTGGAAGCCGACGACGTGATCGGCACGCTGGCGCAACAGGCCTCGCAGCAAGGTGTGCGCTGCATCATCTCCACCGGCGACAAGGATCTGACGCAACTGGTGAACGAGCATGTGCTGTGGGTGAACACCATGAGCGAGGAAAAGCTGGGCGAGGCGGGCGTGCTGGCCAAGTTCGGTGTGCCGCCGGAGCGCATCGTGGATTACCTGACGCTGGTGGGCGATACGGTGGATAACGTGCCGGGTGTGCCCAAGGTCGGCCCCAAGACCGCCGTCAAATGGCTGGCGCAATACGGCACGTTGGACAACCTGATCGCACACGCCGACGAGGTTTCCGGCGTGGTCGGCGAGAACCTGCGCGCCGCGCTGGATTGGCTTCCGCAAGGCCGCAGGCTGGTCACGGTGAAATGCGATGTCCCATTGCCCAAACATTACGATGAATTATCTGCCCCGCCGCAGAACACGGAGCAACTGCGCGAGTTACTGGTGCGGTTTGGGTTCAAGTCATGGCTGCGCGAGCTCGCGCAAGGCTCCACCCTCTCCCCAGCACTCTCCCCTCAAGGGAGAGGGGGCGAAATAGCGCGCACCTTTAATTCCCCTCTTCCCTCCGAGGGAGAAGGGTTGGGGAGAGGGGGTGGCGATCTATTTGCCTCCATAGGCCACTACGAAACCATCCTCACCGACTTCCAGCTCGATGCATGGCTGGGAAAAATCCTGCATGCCGATCTGGTGTGCGTAGACACCGAGACCACCGGGTTGGATGTGATGAATGCGCAACTGGTCGGCATCTCGTTTGCTGTTACCCAGCACCACGCCGCCTATCTGCCGTTGGCGCACCACTACCCCGGCGCGCCGGATCATCTGAATCGCGAACACGCGCTGCACAAGCTGAAGTCATGGCTGGAAAGCCAAAAACACAAGAAGCTCGGCCAGAACCTCAAATACGACCAGCACATCTTCGCCAATCACGGCATCACGCTTGCGGGCATCGCAGAAGACACGCTGCTGCAATCCTACGTGCTGGAAAGCCACAGGCCGCATGACCTGGAAAATTTGGTGCTGCGCCATCTGGGGCTGAAGACTATCAGTTATGCAGAAGTGGTGGGCAAGGGCGCAAAGCAGATCGGTTTCGACCAGGTTGACCTCGACACCGCGACCAAATATGCAGCCGAGGACGCCGACATAACGCTGCAACTGCACCAGTATTTTGCGCCGCAATTACGCGACAGACTCGCCGAGGTCTATCGCAACATCGAGATGCCGGTGCGCGAAGTATTGTTCAAGATGGAGCGCAACGGCGTGCTGATAAGCAGCGCCATGCTGGCGGGGCAAAGCCGCGAGTTGGGCGAAAAAATACTCGTCATCGAAAAACAGGCATTCGAAGCGGCGGGACAACCGTTCAACCTGAATTCACCCAAGCAGATACAAGAAATTTTGTTCGACAAACTCGGTCTGCCGGTGAAGAAAAAAACACCCAGCGGCACGCCTTCCACCGACGAGGAAGTGTTGCAGGAACTGGCGCTGGATTACCCGCTGCCGAAAATCCTGCTTGAACATCGCGGCATGGCGAAACTCAAATCCACTTACACCGACAAGCTGCCGCAGATGGTGAACAGGCAAACCGGGCGCGTGCATACCAGCTACTCGCAGGCGGTGGCGGTGACGGGAAGATTGGCGTCCAGCGACCCCAACCTGCAAAACATCCCAATACGCACCCCGGAAGGCCGCCGTATCCGCGAAGCCTTCATCGCGCCGCATGGCTCGCGCATCGTGTCGGCGGATTATTCCCAAATTGAATTGCGCATCATGGCGCATCTCTCCGGCGACGCAGGCCTGCTGCGCGCCTTTGCCAACAACGAAGACATCCACCGCGCCACCGCCGCCGAAGTGTTCGGCATCGCACCCGATGATGTGAGCAGCGAACAGCGCCGCTACGCCAAGGTCATCAACTTCGGACTGATCTACGGCATGTCCGCTTTCGGTCTGGCTTCACAACTCAACATCGAACGCAGCGCCGCGCAGCAATACATAGACCTCTACTTCGCGCGCTACCCCGGCGTAAAAAACTACATGGACAGCACGCGCGAACAAGCGAGGCGGCAAGGCTTTGTGGAAACCGTGTTTGGTCGCCGCTTATGGCTGCCCGAGATCAACGGTGCGAACGGCATGAGGAGGCAAGGCGCCGAACGCGCTGCCATCAATGCGCCGATGCAAGGCACGGCGGCGGATTTAATTAAACTCGCAATGATCGCCGTGCAGGGCTGGCTGGAAAAAGAGAATTTAAACACCAAGCTCATCATGCAGGTGCACGACGAACTGGTGCTCGAAGTGCCGCAGGTGGAGCTGCATCATGTGAAGGAAAAACTGCGTGAGCTGATGTGTCATGTGGCGGAATTGAAAGTGCCGCTGGAAGTGGGGTTGGGAGAAGGCGGGAATTGGGATGAGGCGCATTAGGTTAATGTAAAGAAGTGTTGATTTCGATGTGGTGTGAAGTGCCGCTCCCGACATAAAGCGGAACATTATGTAGTTCTTCAGGGCGTTAACGGAAAGGTATGACTACGTTCATTAGGCTTAACTACGCTTGCAGCTGGCTTTTCCCTTCTTTCTTTATCCAACTTTTTATAAATGGATTTGCTATCTTCTGCGCCGATTGAACTCCTGTAATTATTATCACTGTCAACAACCATCTTTGCCCATGCCTGCATACACTTCAAATTTGCTGCCGAATATAGAGCATCAATCTCTTCTTTCTTAACAACATCGGAGAACTTATTGAACGCCTTTAGCAAGCTATCGGCGTCAGCCGTTTGACTATAATCAGCTAATTTATTGTATTCCTCCAAGACAGTCCGCTTCTTTGGCGGTTTCATGCAGCCTGAAATGGGGGGTGGTATTCCTGGGCCAGCAACGATGACTGGCACCCCTTTTATAGCCCATCTTTAGCTTGTTTAGAGAATGGAATAGGCGAATTAGAATCGAGTACATTTACTGCCCATTTGCGCAAATCAGGTTCTTGCTTCGAAGGATCGTCCTTCAGTATTCCGGCAGCGATAGAGACATAATCTTTTTTGAGTCCTTCGTCAGCAAATTGTCTCTGAACAAAATACCCAATCACAGCAAGCACAAGTGGAATTGCTATAGACGAGCATATTGATGCAATAGACTGAATACGCTCAAGCTTGTCCTTTTCAATTGGCATGGTTTATGTGATTCCTATATCCGTTGTACGACATGCTCAACATGATTTCTTCTGCGAATGCAACCCGCGTAGGGCGCAATAACCAACAGGCATTGCGCCGCATGCATCGCTCCCATTCGGTGCAATGCGCTACGCTTATTGCACCCTACGCCCCCAGCCTCATCCTTAACTCTGCATACACATCATCCCTCGTCGCCACAGACAAAATAGTCAGCAGGCGTTTGGCATCGTTGACGTGGTAGATCAGGCGGTATTGCGGAGTGGTAATTTTTATCTTGTAACAGTCCGGCAGTTCGCGCAAAGCGTCTTTTGCCACGCGCGGGTGCTTGAGGCGTTCGTTGGCGAGTTTTTCCTTGAAGCGGCGCTTGATGCAGCCATCCAGTTTTGCCCATTCCTTCTCGGCGCCCGGATGGATAGCTAACTCATAATTTGTGTTGGCCATGATTTGCCTCAACATTGGCACATAATGTAGAGGATGTTAGCGCTTACTAACAGCAAAGTCAAATCAAGACTCTTTACAGCTCATCCAGCTTGACTTTGCGCGCCTTGCTCAGCGTAGAGAGCCGAGTTTTCGCGCGGTTTTCGGCAATGCGGTCGGCGATGGAATCCAGCATGGCTTCCATCATCTTGGGGGAGATAATGTATCCGGCGGGCTTGTTGTGGTTGAGGATGGCGACGGCCTGATCCTCATCTTCCGCGCGCTTGAGGATGCGCGTGGGTGATTCGCGCAACTCGGTGACACCTATGGTGATTCCGGCATGAATAGCGTTCATAAATCCGTCCTGAATAATGTACGGTTTAAGTATGCGGGCTTGTGTGTTGCGAGTCAATATTTTTTCGGACATCCTGAAAGCCGTGGCATTATTCGCTTCCAAACAAGGAGAATGCAATGCGCCTCCACGCCATTCACACCTTCGTCTTCCTTCTGCTCCTGGCTGCCAGCACCGCCTTTGGCCGCGATCTGCCGCTGAACGAAATCAAGCTGCCGCCCGGTTTCAGGATCAGCCTGTATGCCGACAATGTGCCGGGCGCTCGCTCGATGGCGTTGAGCCCGGACGGCACGCTGTTCGTCGGCACGCGCGGCGACAAGGTTTATGCGCTGCCCAACCGCAAGCACGGCAAGCAAGCCGATGAAATCATCACCCTCGCCTCCGGCCTCGACACGCCGAACGGCGTGGCCTTTCGCGATGGCGCGCTGTATGTGGCGGAGATCAACCGCATCCTGCGTTTCGACGGCATCGAATCCAGATTGCGCAACCCGCCCAAGCCGGTGGTGGTGAACAGCAGCTTTCCCACCGATACGCACCACGGCTGGAAATTCATCCGCTTCGGCCCGGATGGCCTGCTCTACGTGCCGGTGGGCGCACCGTGCAATATCTGCGAACCCGACCCCGCGCGTTATGCCGCGATCTTCCGCATGAAACCGGACGGCACGGCGCTGGAACAGTATGCGCGTGGCGTGCGCAACAGCGTGGGCTTCGACTGGAGCCCCGGCACCAACGAACTGTGGTTCACCGACAATGGCCGCGACTGGTTCGGCAACAATATTCCGCCGGACGAGCTAAACCACGCGCCGCGCCCCGGCATGAACTTCGGTTACCCTTATTGCCACGGGCGCACGCTGGCCGATGACGAATTCGGCGGGAAACATGCGTGCGGCGAATTCACCGCGCCCGCCATGGAGCTCGGCCCGCATGTGGCCTCGCTGGGCATGCGCTTCTACACCGGCGCGATGTTCCCCGAACCCTACCGCAAGCAGATATTCATCGCCGAACACGGCTCGTGGAACCGCATCCCGCCCATCGGCTACCGCATTTCGCTGGTGCGCCTGAAGGACGGGCAGGCGGCGGGCTACGAGGTGTTCGCGGAAGGCTGGCTGGGGGGCATCACCGCTTGGGGACGCCCGGTGGATGTGCAGGTGATGCCGGACGGGGCGCTGCTGGTGTCGGATGATAAGGCGGGAGTGATTTACCGGATCAGCTACGGCGATTATTGAGCTTTACGTAGTTCGTGACAGATGCCTGTACTACAGCCGTCATTCCCGCGCAGGCGGGAATCCAGCGGATTATTATTCTGCGAAGCAGACAAAACCTCGATATTGACCCGCTACGCGGGGATTATCAATCAACTGGATTCCCGCCTGCGCGGGAATGACGGAGTGGTTGGTTTCGCCTACTGTCGAACGTTGTTTTCAATTATGTGGAGTTTGGTCATCGCAAGGCCGGGATAGTCGCGGCTCCAGCGGTGTATCGAACCCGGTAGTTCAGCATGGTCAGCAATAGCAGGAGCAGCGCCGCGCCGCCATTATGCGCCACGGCCAGCGCCAGCGGAAAATTCAGGAAAATGGTGAGAACGCCGCTAGCGAATTGCAGCGCGATCATGGCCAGCAGCCAGCGCGCGGTCTTGCGCAGGGCTTCGACCTTGAGCGCCCTGAACGCTATCCAGGCAAGCAGCGCAACCACGGCAAAGGCAAAAATGCGATGCGTCCAGTGGATGGCGGTCAGAGCGGGAAAAGGCAGAAATTCGCCTTTGGCGGTCATGCCCAGATCGCGCCACAGCGTGAAGCCGTTGGCGAAATCCATAGCCGGCCACAGCGCGCCCTGGCACAGCGGAAAGTCCTGGCAGGCCAGGGTCGCATAGTTGCTGCTGACCCAGCCGCCGAGCGCGATCTGAACCGCGAGCAGCGCCATGGCCAGCGCCGCCGGAACGCGCAACGCGGCTGCCGCTTGCGGCGCCGGAAGGTGGTTGCTCAGGCGCGTGCCGAGCCACGCCAATAACGCCAGCAGCATCATGCCCAGCATAAGGTGGATGGTCACGATGACCGGCTGCAATTTCATCGTGACGGTCCATGCGCCGAATGCCCCTTGCAGGCAAACGAAAGCGAACAGCACCGTGGGAAACGCAGGCGAAAATTTCATGTCCTTGCCGCCTGATTGCAGCCGCCTGCGCCACGCGATCACCATCAGCGCGATGATCAGCACACCGATGGCCATGGCCAGGTAGCGGTGGATCATTTCAATCCATGCTTTCATGACGGTCACCGGGCCGGTCGGCATCGCGGCTTCTGCGGCGCTGATATCCGCGTGCGCCTGCAGCGGGTTGGCCTGCCCGTAACAGCCGGGCCAGTCCGGGCAGCCGAGGCCGGAATCGGTCAGCCGCGTGAATGCGCCGAACATGATCAGGTCAAATGTGAGGAACAGCGTGACCCATACCAGTTTGCGGTACTTGTCGGCATCGCTCGACACCCAGACCATGGCCAGCGGCAGCAACGCCGCGATCAGGCCCGTGGCGGCAAGCTGGATCAGCATGACGGATATTCCGAGATGGGCGGTTGAACAGGTGCGGTGTGAAGCGGGAATTCCAGCGGGCATGCCGCCGGATAAGCAGGGCGGCCCTCTTTGCAGCTATCTTCCAAAAGGGCACCAGTTTCAACAACCATTGTGTTTTCTCTCAAGAAAAAAGCGATCAACCAGCGGATCTGGGGTTGGCCTACGCACAAGATTTCAAGCGGGCTTGCCCTTGCTCGCTGATGCTTGCCGTCCCGCTTATTTCTTGTCGCGCAGCGACATGCGATCCATGATGTTGTCCTTCATCACGAACTGGTGCTTCAATGCGCCCAGCACATGCACCACCACCAGCACGATCAGCACGTTCACCAATATTTCATGCACATCGTGAGCGGCCACACCTTCGAATTTCTTCGGCAACAAGGACGCATCACCCGCCAACAGCGCCTTGCCGACATTGCTGGTCAAGACCTGCATGATGCCGCTCAGCGGCAACACGAACAATAAGACATAAAGCAAATAGTGGATGCCCTTGGCAACTTTGTCCATTGGAGTGTCGCCCATCGGCGGCGGAGTGCCGTCTGCGCGGCGGAAAGTAATGCGCATCAAGGTCAGCAGCAACACCGTACCGCCCACCAGGATGTGCACCATATAGTTCGCGATTGTCGCGCCGCCTTCGTGACGCGCGTCACTTGCCGATTCACCCAGGAACCATGCGGCGACCAACAAAACCAGAGTCAGCCAATGAACAATGATGCTGCGATTGCTGTATTTCTTCATGTTTTCAAGTCTCCAGAATTAAGCGATAAACCTGTTTGTTTCAATTTCGGCGGCGGATTATAGCGAAAACAGGCGAGCGGCAACGAAGAATTTGTCAATGCAGGGCTCGGAAGTGTGTACCGGCCAACATGCAAGGCACTGAACCCCACTTGGCCCATTGCGTCCTTCCGTCTGCCTTGCCTCGCCAATACTTAGGGAGCAGGAAATTACCAAAATACCACTTATAAATTACGTCACATAAGCCAAAACAAAACCCATCCCCACCCCAACCCTCCCCTTGAAGGGGAGGGAGTATAGTTCCTCCCCATTCAAGGGGGAGGTCAGGAGGGGGATGGGGCAGGGTAAATTTGTTCTCGAAAATCACGTAGGGTGGGTAGACAGGTTTTTCGTCTGCCCACGCGGTTTGGAATCCGCGTGGGCACAAAAACGTGCCCACCCTACGGTCATTGATTATTATCGTTAATTTCAGAGAACAAATTTACCCTGTTTCCAACTCCCTTATGCGTGTTTGCCCTGCGAGAATCGGCTAAACTCATTCCGGCCATGAAAGAAATTTCCTTTACTCCCACTCGCTCACTGTTGCGCCGCTACCTCGCTGCAGGTTATGCGCTGCTCATCGTGTATGCCAGCTTGTCGCCGTTCTCGGGCTGGCAGGAGCAGGGGCTGGAATTCTCCGATGTGCTGATTGCGCCGTTTTTACAGACGTATTCCCTGTTTGATGCGACGGTTAATCTGCTGGCCTATTTGCCGTTGGGTTTCCTGCTCGGCCTCACATTGCGCGCGCGTTTCGGTGCGGGCTGGAGTGTATTGCCTGCCACCTTGTGCGGCTTGCTGCTTTCCGCCGCAATGGAATACATGCAGTTGTATTTGCCCAACCGCATCAGTTCCAACCTCGATTTGCTCAACAACAGTATCGGCACACTGGCGGGTGCGTTACTGGCGGTGAGTATTGCGCCGCGCGAGTGGTTTGGCTTGCACCTGACGCTCTGGCGCATGCGCTTGTTTCATGGCCGCGACGGGGTGGAATTCGGGCTGGCGCTGGTGGCGTTATGGGTATTCGCGCAGATCAACCCCTCGCTGCCGATGCTGGGTAACGTGTTCATCAGCGAAGTGGCGCGTCCGCCTTTTGCCGTGGCGCAGCCTGAACCTTTTAACTGGATGGAAAGCATGGCGGTGTCACTCAATCTTCTGATGCTGGGGCTGCTGTTGCTGACCTTGTTGCGCGCGCGCCGCCACGCGGTGGGCGCGTTGCTGGTGGTGCTGTGCGCGGTGGCGCTGGCCAAATTCATCGCCGCCGCCGTGCTGCTCAAATCGTGGGCGTTGCTGTTGTGGCTGAACAGCGAGGCGATGCTGGGCATTTTTTCCGGTGTGCTGCTGCTGGTCGCCGCCAGTTGGCTGCAGCAAGCATGGTTGCATTGGCTCGCGGCGCTGGCAGCATTGGGCTATCTGGTGCTGGCACAGTGGGTGCTGGACAGCGGCGCGCCTTCCGCCGCCATGCGCTTGTACCATTGGCACTACGGGCACCTGCTCAACTACAACGGCCTGTCGCAAACCATTGCATGGTTGTTCCCGTTCCTGTTGTTGGTTTATCTCTGGCGCATAAAAATCAGGTAGCCGGGGCGGTATAATCATTGCCGGATTTTTGATAATCACTTTTCATTTATCGGGAGGTTGTTCATGAGTTTTTTCCACAAGCATGTTTTCTTCTGCACCAACCAGCGCGAAGACGGCCAGGATTGCTGCAACAATCACGGTGCGAAAAAATTGCGCGATTACGCCAAGGACAAGGTCAAGGCATTGGGGATCAACACCCTCAAAAACCGCATCCGCATCAATTCGGCAGGCTGCATGGACCGCTGCGATGACGGCCCGGTGCTGGTGGTTTACCCGGAGGGCGTTTGGTACACCTATGCGAACGAAAACGATCTCGACGAAATCATCGAAGATCACCTGAAAAATGGGCGCGTGGTGGAGCGGCTGAAAATTTAATGCCTGCGCAGCAAAAATCTACATGTCAGTCGCAAGCGTAGGTCTGGATGCATCCCGACGGGGTGGCGATTTGTCGGGTTAAAACCCGACCTACGGAGATGTGATGGCCTATAACAATCTGCGCACATGCCGCGTTTCGCAATCGTGCATGGTGTACCACACTACGACATGGAGGCAGGGCTGAGACGCTTTGCTATATGGTGATGCCAGATCATTTGCATTGGTTGATGGTGTTGCATGAAGGCAAGTTATCTGAGGTGGTACAGTTGTTGAAAGGGCGTTCTGCGCACGCTATTGGACATGCGGTTTGGCAGGCAAATTATCACGACCATGCAGTGCGGCAAGATGAAGATTTACGGGAGATGGCACGGTACATTGTGGCCAATCCATTGCGGGCAAACTTGGTTGAACCCAGAATTTCCATTAGACCGAAAACAGCGTCATTCCCGCGCAGGCGGGAATCCAAGTGGTTGAACAATCCCCGCGTAGCGGGACAAAACCGGGGTCTTGCCCGCGCACCCGCAAGGGGTAGGCCGCGGTTGTAAAGCCAATAAATTGGCAACAACCACGCACTCGCGGAGTGTTTGTCCGCTGGATTCCCGCCTGCGCGGGAATGACAGCGCTAATGGTTTATCCGGGTTGAACAGATTGGCGATTATTCATTATGGGATGCGGTTTGGTTGGATGATGCTTTGTCGGGTTCGTAGGTCGGGGTAAATCCCGACTTGCCTGATATGTCGGGTTGAAACCCGACCTACAGGATCAATTGGCTGGGTTGCGTACTGCTCGTGCATCTCAAATGACAGGACAACACCGGAAAGAGAATATTCACAAGCAGATTCAAGTCATGCTGAAGAAGTACCATGCAAGCAGCAACAACAAACATAAATCCCTGCACCCCCTGCTCCAGGATTCCAAATACTACAATTTACATGCCCATCCTGAGTAAATTTTCCATAATGGGCGCAGCCGGAAACCTTGAAGGCATCACCCACCTGCCTGACAGAGCGCCGCGCGCCATCGCGGTGGTGGCGCACCCACTGCCCACCATGGGCGGCACGATGGAAAACAAGGTTGTCACCACGCTGGCAAAAACATTTGCCGAACTCGGCTTCGTCGCGTTGCGATTCAACTTTCGCGGTGTGGACGGCAGCGAGGGTACATTCGATGAAGGTAATGGCGAAGTTGAGGATGTGCTATCGGTGGTGCGTTACGCACAACAGGAATATGGCAACCTGCCGCTGATCCTCGCCGGTTTCTCCTTCGGCGGTTATGTGCAGGCGCGCAGCGCGCAACAACTGCATTCCCATCCGCACAAACTGGTGCTGATCGCCCCGGCAGTGGGGCGATTTCCCATGCCGCCAGTGCCGCACGACACTTTGCTGATTCATGGCGAGCTGGATGAAGTGGTGCCGCTGGCCGATGTGCTGCAATGGGCGCGCCCTCTGCATTTGCCGGTTGTGGTGTTGCCTGAAACAGAACATTTTTTCCACGGGCGCTTGAGCCAGATTAAGGACATTGTGCGCCATCACTTTTCCGGCCATGCGGTATGAGCAGCGTTATATCGGCGCAAAACCTGTGCAAGTCATACTCCGGGCAAACCGTGGTGAATGGCGTCAACCTCAACATCAATAGGGGCGAGTGTTTCGGCTTGCTCGGCCCGAACGGTGCGGGCAAGACGACTACGTTGCGCCTGTTGCTGGGGTTGATTGCACCGGACAGCGGCGAGATCAAGCTGCTGGGCCATGCCGTGCCACAGCACGCACGCGAAGCGCGGCTGCGCGTAGGAGTGGTGCCGCAGATGGACAACCTCGATCCGGATTTCACCGTGGCGGAAAACCTGTTGGTGTATGGACGCTATTTCGGCATGATGGACGGAGAGATCGAGGCGCGCATCCCCGCGCTGCTGGAATTCGCCAGCCTCACGCACCGGCGCGATGCAAAAATTCCCACACTGTCCGGCGGCATGAAGCGGCGACTCACGCTGGCGCGTGCACTGGTGAATGACCCGGAAATCATTTTCCTCGACGAGCCGACCACCGGCCTCGATCCGCAAGCGCGCCACCTTATCTGGCAGCGTTTGCGCGAACTTACAGCGCAGGGCAAGACGCTATTGCTCACCACGCATTTCATGGACGAGGCCGAACGGCTGTGCCATCGCCTCGCCATCCTGGATCAGGGAAGCATCGTCAGCGAAGACTCGCCGCGCAGCCTGATCGCCCGGCACATCGAGCCGCAGGTGGTGGAAGTGTTCGGCGAGCAGGTGGCGCAATGGGCGCAACAGCATGCAGCGCGTTATGCGCAGCGTTTCGAGGTGAGCGGCGAGACCGCGTTCTGCTATGTGGGTGATGCGCAGCCGCTGCTGGTGCACCTGCATGGACAGAATGGGTTGCGCTATCTGCACCGCCCGGCGAACCTTGAAGATGTGTTCCTGAAATTGACTGGCAGGGAGATGCGCGAATGATTTCTACTTCGTCATTCCCGCGCAGGCGGGAACCCAGCAGATTAAACAACGCCCGCGAAGCGGGACAGCCAATTGGCTCTGTTCGCCGCGCGGAATTATTGACGGACTGGATTCAAGCCTGCGCGGGAATGACGGGAACCTAGAGATGTCCACCCATCATTTTTCTCCGCCGCGCCTGAGCCTGCGCTTCATCCCCATCTGGCGGCGCCACTTTCTGGTGTGGAGGAAGGTTGCCGCCACCTCCATCATCGGCCATCTGGCCGATCCGGTCATCTATTTGCTGGGGCTGGGCTACGGCCTTGGCAGCCTGCTGCCGGAGATGGGCGGCACTTCCTATATGGTGTTCCTCGCCGCCGGGACGGTGTGCTACAGCACCATGAACAGCGCCAGCTTCGAGGCGCTGTATTCCGGCTTCGCGCGCATGCACGAGCAGCGCACGTGGGAGGCCATTCTCAATACGCCGGTCACGCTGGATGATGTCGTGCTGGCGGAAATCCTGTGGGCGGCGAGCAAAAGCCTGATGGCGGGAATGGCGGTGATCCTGGTGATCTGGCTGCTTGGGCTGTCGCATTCGTGGCTGTCGCTGTGGCTGATTCCGCTGGCGCTGCTGGTCGGGCTGTGCTTTGCAGCCATCGGCCTGATCATGACCGCGCTGGCGCCAAGTTATGATTTTTTCATGTACTACTTCACGCTGGTGATTACGCCCATGATGTTATTATGCGGGGTGTTTTTTCCGGTTTCGCAACTGCCGGCCTTGCTGCAAACCGTGTCGCTGATTTTGCCGTTATCGCATGCGGTAGATATCGCCAGACCCCTGATGAATGGCGCGTTGCCGCATGGTGTGTTGCTGCATACAAGTGTGTTGTCGGCATATGCCGCAGCCGGATTTTATGTGTCGCTGGTATTATTCCGGCGCAGGTTGTCGAAGTAAGTCAAGGAGGAATAGGTTCATGTTGTGGGTTAAAGCCTTCCATATCATTTTCGTCACCAGTTGGTTTGCCGGACTGTTCTACCTGCCGCGCATTTTTGTGAATCTGGCGATGGCCAAAGAAGAGGTTGAGCGCGAACGCTTGCTGCTGATGTCGCAAAAGCTGTATCGTTTCGTGACGCCCATCGCGGCATTGGCGTTGCTGTTCGGCTTCTGGCTGTGGCTGGGTTATGGCATTACCGGCGGGTGGATGCACATCAAGTTGCTGCTGGTCGTTTTACTTGTCGGCTACCATTTTTATTGCGGGCGCTTGCTCACCATGTTCAAGCAAGGGCTCAACACCCACAGCCATGTGTGGTACCGCTGGTTCAACGAGATTCCCGTCTTGCTGTTGATGGCCGTGGTGATCCTTGTTACCGTGAAGCCTTTCTGAACGTGTCGTTAGGATGACTCGCCAAGCACCGCTTTCTGGAAGTTAAATTTTTCACCTCAGAACTTCTATCACCGAAGGCACCATGTTCAACATTCATGGAGCAAGTTCTTTTCTTGATAATTTGACAAGAAAAATGCACCCTCTCAACTTGGCTGGAAAAAGAACCATGAAGGCCATGGCCGTGGGCTGTGCAAAACAAATTAAGCGCACTGCCGAAAATAACCGCTTGATCCAACCCACCCATTTAGTCAATAATGGAATCTGATTCCATATTCGACGAAACAATCATAGCTGTGCTGCCAAGAACACTCCAACCATCTCTCATGCTGGCAAGCCGCACATTCCCGGTCACTCTGCTGACAGGGCCACGCCAGGTGGGTAAAACAACTTTACTGAACAGCGTTGCAGAGCCGGGGCGGGGCTATGTCACGCTGGACGATATGGATGCCAGAGCGCTGGCCGAATCCGACCCCGCATTGTTTCTGCAACGCTATCGTCCGCCCATCATTATCGACGAAGTGCAGTACGCGCCGAACCTGTTTAGCCAAATCAAACTCGTCGTCGATCGGAGCAAGAAAAACGGGCTATTCTGGTTGACCGGCTCACAAAAATTTCACCTCATGCGCTCAGTCACAGAAAGCCTCGCAGGGCGCGTCGCCATTCTCGAACTCAACGGTTTTTCACAGGCAGAAATTAACGGCCAGGCCGATCTGGCTTCTCCGTTCCTGCCCACAGAAGACTGGCTCAAGCAGGCGCGCCAACGCGCTTTCAGGATCGGATTAGACGCGCTCTACAAGAGAATCTGGCGGGGCAGCTATCCCAGATTGATTGCCGAGCCCGACATCCAGACCGACCTGTTTTACAGTTCGTATATCCAAACCTACATCCAGCGGGACATCAAAGAGATTATCAAGATCAGCAGCGAAAAAGCATTTTATAATTTCATCCGCGTCATCGCCGCGCGCACCAGCCAATTGCTCAATTATGCCGACATCGCGCGCGATGTCGGTATCGACCAGAAAACCGCCAAGGCATGGCTTTCCGCATTGGAAGCGTCCGGTCTTGTTTATCTTTTGCAGCCCTACCATAACAACCTGACCAACCGGCTTGTCAAAACACCCAAGCTCTATTTTCTGGATACTGGCCTGTGCGCCTTTCTCACCAAATGGTCAACTCCGCAAGCGCTCGAAGCCGGCGCCTTCTCCGGCGCGATCCTTGAAACATGGGTCGTATCCGAACTGCTGAAGAGTTACTGGTACAACGGCAAGACGCCTTATTTTTATTTTTATCGCGACAAAGACAAGAAAGAAATTGATCTCGTTATCGAACAAGACAATATCCTCTACCCAGTTGAAATCAAGAAATCCGCCACGCCCAGCCTGAGTGCCGCGAACAACTTTGGCCTGCTGGAAAAACTTGGTCAGCCCATCGGTAAAGGCGCCGTGCTGTGCTTGCGCCAAAAAGACATCCCGCTCTCGGCAAAGATTAATGCCATTCCTGTGGGCTATTTGTGACCCATTCTTCTTTAACGTAACAGCGGCGGTAAGCCGCATTTGAAAAACATTCTCATGATAAATTACTTTGCGTCCTGCCCGCGCGGCCTTGAAGCGGTGCTGGGTAACGAACTGGGTGCACTTGGCGCACAGGAGGTGCGCACCACAGACGGCGGGGTGCATTTCTCCGGCGACTGGTTGCTGGCCTACCGCGTCAACCTGCGCAGCCGCATTGCCAGCCGCGTGCTTTGGCGTGTGGCAATGAGCGATTACCGCAACGAACAGGATATTTTCGACACGGTATATGCGCTGCCGTGGGGCGGATGGTTCGACGTATCGCGCACTATCCGCGTCAACGTGGCGGCGATCAAATGCCCGCTGAAAAGCCTGGATTTCATCACGCTGAAGATAAAGGACGCGGTGTGCGACAAGTTCCGTGCCCTTACCGGCGAACGTCCCAGCGTGGATACCCATGCGCCGGACATCCGCATCCACGCTTTCCTCGAACACAGCCGCATGACGCTGTATGTGGACACCTCAGGCGATGCGCTGTTCAAACGCGGCGTGCGCCAGCACACCAACATTGCACCGTTGCGCGAAAACCTCGCGGCGGGCATTTTGTCCCTTGCAGGCTGGCAGCCCGGCACGCCGCTGCTCGACCCGATGTGCGGCAGCGGCACTTTCTTGATCGAAGCGGCGCAGATGTCGCTCAACATTGCGCCCGGCATAGGCCGCCACTTCGCCTTCGAGAAACTGAAAAATTTCGAGGCCGCCGCGTGGCAGAATATCCGCACAGAAGCGCAAGCGGCGCAACTTCCGGTGATACCGCTGCCGATATCTGGCAGCGATTTATACGGCGATGAACTCAAGGCGGCGCACCTCAACCTGGAGAATGCCGGGCTGCTTGAAGCGGTATCGCTCAAGCAGGCCAACGTGTTGGAAATATCGGCTCCGGCGGAACACGGCATATTGGTAGCGAACCTGCCCTACGGCGAACGCATGGGCGAACTGGATGAATTGGCCGAACTGTATCCGAAACTGGGCGATGCGCTGAAGAAGAAATTCGGCGGCTGGACAGCTTATCTGCTTACCTCAGACAAGGCCATTCTGAAACTGATGCGCCTGTCCCCGTCCCGGCGCACCCCGTTGTTCAACGGCACCATCGAGTGCCGTTTGCTGGAATACAAAATCGTGTCAGGGAGCAACCGGCCGAAGTGAGGCGGGGTTGTGCAATGAACGCGACAGCAAAACTGAGAAACAAGTTTATGGCGAAGGATAGATGCGTGATTCGATAGCCCTCTCATTCATAATGAGTCCACATACGCAGGGCACGGACGGTTCTTTCTTTGGTAAAGACTTCATACACGATCCGGCGCTCATCAGCACAATTGGAAGCGCTCGCGCAAATGTTCGACCATGCGCTCGACGCTTTCCGCAACGCTCAAAACAGAAGTATCCAAGGTAACGCCCGCATGTTCCGGCGCTTCGTAGGGGGCGGAAACACCCGTGAAATCGGGAATTTTCCCCGCCCTCGCCTTGGCGTAAAGCCCTTTGGGATCACGGTGCTCGCATTCGGAAATCGGTGTCGAAAGATGGGTCTCGACAAACCGGTCTTCACCGATAATCCGGCGCGCCATTTCGCGATCCTCCCGATAAGGCGAAATGAACGCGCTGATGGCGATCAGCCCGGCATCGTTAAAAAGCCGCGACACCTCGGCAACCCTCCGGATATTCTCCTTGCGCGCCTCCGGAGAAAAGCCAAGGTCGCGGCTAAGGCCGTGCCGGACATTGTCGCCATCCAGCACATAACAGGCATACCCCCCCAAGATAAGCTCCTTCTCCAGCGCAAATGCCAGAGTAGATTTGCCGGCGCCGGAAAGGCCGGTCAGCCACACCGTGGCCGGCCTTTGACAGTAAAGTTTCGCGCGGTCCTCAGATGTTATACAGGTGTTATGCCAGGTCAGGTTTGTTGTCATCGTTCTTGCTCGTTATGGTTTTTCGGATCGTTACAAAGGTCAACTCTACTTCATCGGCGCGGGCTCAACATCATCATGCCCCCTGTACAATGGTGGTCATGACGATGTCGAGGTTACGTTAGCGGAGGAACGGCAAGAGGCTGCAGCAGGCACACGCTTCACCAGACAATCTATGCTGCATATTCAAATACGGGCGCTTCAACAACGCGAGATGGTTTTTCCTGTTGCCAAATCATTTGCTGCAAATGCTCAACGGTTTCTGGCGAAAAAAACTTTTCACCGGTTTCCAAGCACACCCTGGCTGGCACATGCTCAACGATAATAAATTTACCTTCAAACTCCAATGCGTACGTGACCTTCTGGTCAACGAACGATTCTTTCCGGATTTCAGCGATCATTTCGTACCCTCCTAATCTTGAAATCTATCCAGAGCTCGGGATCCGGCTCATACAAAGTAACAATCTTAATCAGAGATCGTGACGGATAGCTGCACTGGATATGCAACACTCTACCCGCTGCGGTCGAGCCAAATATCAGGCAGCTTGGCCCATACTTGTCCTCAGGGTAGACTTCGATCACCTCACCCACGGAAACTGCCTCGCGCAGTTCCTGCACGCGGGTACGGCGAACAATACTTTGGTCAACCGCATGCTGCGAAAACTCAAACTGTTCCCGTAAAACCTTTTCACGGATTTCTTCAACCTAAATTCCTCAGTTGAGAACAAACAATTTACAGGGGAAGCATCATGGGCACGCTTCTCCCTCACCCCAACCCCTCTCCCCGAGGGAGAGGGGCTTTGCTCCCTTCCCCCTCGGGGGGAAGGGCTGGGGATGAGGGTTTGCCCCCTGTCGGTTATTTTCAACTGAGGTTTTCAGGTTCAATCATCACCATCAAGTTAATTGTAAACCCACATTCACGATCGCAATATCGCACAAAACTGGCGACCTACCGGAACCCATAATGGAAACAACGGGCGCCATCCCCTCTCACGCTGGCGGGAGAGGATCAGGGAGAGACCAGCGACTTGGCTGCGGTTGTGCAGTCAAGTCGAGTGGCTATGGAAACACGGATTAATTCGTCATCCCCGCGTAAGCGGGGATCCAGTGCCTTTATTTGTCTGGGTTCCCGCCTTCGCGGGAACGACAAAACCGAATAAATCTGCGCTTCCCTAGTAGTTTCATCAGAGGGAAAACGTTTGTCTGTGCATTATTGCTTGATGTGCTCACGACAAATCACGAACGCGGCCCGAACAAAATCTGCCGCGCTGCCCCGAGTATGAAAAGCGTGTTGGTCACAAGATAGCGCTTCCATAGCCGCCGTGGTTCGGAGCAAAGACGGTGCAGCCATTCCAGGCCGTTGTCCCGCATCCATTTTGGCGCGCGATTTATCACGCCGGCATGAAAATCGAATGCCGCGCCCACGCCCAACATTACCGCATTCACGCGCCCACGGTGCGCGGCCATCCAGTGACCCTGCTTGGGGCAACCCAAACCGACGAAAACGAAACCCGCGCGGCTGGCATTGATGCGCGCTACCGCCGCAGCGTCCTCTTCTTCGGTCAGCGTGCGGAATGGCGGTGCTTCCATCGCCATCTGCAAATCAGGAAACGCCGCACGCAGCCGCGTTTCAAGCAGCCCAAGCGTCGCTTCCGTGCTGCCATAGAAATAGACCGGCAAACCTTCTGCGGCGCACCGCTCGCACAACACCCACATCAAATCCGGCCCGCTGATGCGCGGCTGGCCTGTGAAGCCCTGCCAGCGCAACATCCAAGCCACCGGCGCGCCATCCGGCACAGCCATATCCGCCCCGTTCACCACCTTATGGAACTTCGGGTCCTGCGAGGCCGTCACCACCACGTGCACATTGCTGATCACCGTATATCGCGATTCCCGCGCCCGCGCCCATCCCAGCAAGCGGTCAACTGCATCTGCCCAAGTAATGGCATCAATCTGTGCAACCAGAACACGGCCGGTTGTTCGTTTTTCACTATTCATTTTCACTCCCCCGCTCAGCCAACACAGCAGTCAAGCTACACCGTCACGATTGCCTTTATCACAATCATATCGAATATTCCAAGCAAATACCGTGCACAACGGCATGACTCATTTTTTTTGTGAGGTCAAACAACGTTCTATTCCGTCGGCAAAATGGTTCACCATATTTTGCAAGGTGTAACGATCACTATCAGCGAGCGCAGCCTGCTTCATTTTCTGGAGGCGGCCAGTGTCTTGAATGACTTCCAACACAGCACAGCTGTATGCCTCGGGTGTTTCACCCGCATAAACACCGTTCTCGCCATCGCGCAGGTATGCAACCTCGGGCGAATGCCGCGCTGTTCGCGTGGTTACCATCACTAAGCCGCTACAAAACGCATCAACGATATGCAGCCCCACTAAACCAGGATTTAGCATCACATCTCCCATGCGAAAATACAATGCTTTCTCGCGCCCCTTGCGCACCCCCAACAGATGCAGCCACGGACGGCTTGCCGCCGCCTCACGCAGTTGCGGCATGGAGGGCCCATCACCAATTACAACCAACGCAAAATCCGGGACTTTCTGGCGAATCATGTCCGCAGATTCGATCAACAACTCAAGACGCTTGTCGGGGTAAAGCGAACCACAAAATACCCCGATGGGTGCATTTATCGCAATGCCCAAGCGTGCCCTTTCCGCAGCAAGGTCTGCCTCGTTCCACGAAGCCAAGTCGGCTTTGAAGCTGCTTGTATCAATTGCGTTGTCTAGACAGGTAATACGCTCTGCGGGAAAGCCCGCCTTGCGCAGAATATCAACCGTCATTTCGGTATAAGCGAACCACCAATCCACCCGCGCCAACAGAAAATCTTTCCACTTCTCGCGCAAGCCAGCCGGGGCATCACTCTGAAAATTCTTGCCGTGCCCCCAATAGGCTACTTTACGGCTAGACCACAACCGGCTCAACAACAACGGATAGTTGGAAAGAATCCTGCTCTCCTGCATCATCACGACCAGGTCAGCATCCTTGAGTGCTGGCGGAAATAGCTGCCAAACAATATCCCGGCCACCTGCTTCCCAAAAACGGTTATGCACCTTGTGCGCCCAAGGCAACGAGCCTTCATCCTTCTTCACCGATTCGCGCTGGGATGCCTGGCCGTGCACCAAGTGCAACTCAATGCCGCGCTCGGCACAAGCTTCGCGCAGTTGTTGGAAAAGAGTCGTGCGGTAATGCAGCAACCTATGCTGAAGAATCACAACTTTCTTCACTTGAATAATTCCTAATCTTTGAATGCAGGTTCGATTACACAGTCATCATAACTGCGCTCGGACAAGCTGAAGCGCCCATCACGTATCGCGGCTTCATGACGTGCGATGGTAGCGGCATCAGCGAACCGCTGTCCAACAACGCAAGCGGGAACACCTGCAGCAATGGAATAAGGCGGAATATCCTTGGTCACGACACTGCCAGCCGCCACGACAGCACCCCGCCCTACAGTCACCCCGGTGAGCACGATTACGCCGTAGCCCAACCAGACATCGCTCTCGATAACCGCCTTCTCGTCTGCATACGGGCTTGGAAAGCGATGGCTGCCCACCCACGGCGCATAGCGAACCGGAAAACCAATCGCGGAATAATCATGATCGTGACGCCCTACAATTGCAACGCGATTCGCGAGCAAACAGTAATCACCAATTTCGCAGTTTGCTTCGATGTGTACTTGTTTGCCGATGTAAACACCGTTGCCTATGCGCAGCAGCTTGGGTGCCCAAAGGCGGGTGCCTTTGCCAATATGCAAATCACGCCCACAAGAAAGATAGGAAGATTTGCCAACTGTAGCGAGCCAAGTCTGAAAATGGCGGAAGAATATAATTACGAGTTTAATGGTAGACAAGTGGCTTTTCATATTCATTGGCGGAAGGAGATAATTGTTGCTCGCTGTCCATCACATGTCTTGGCATGAATTACAAATCGTGATTCGGTGGGATAGTATTTTACTTTTGGGAAGCATAGCCCAGTGCTAATCTGGCCGATCTCTTGCCATTCCACCTTGTTTGCAGACCGCATAAATACACGTAAGCCGGTGGCAAAAGCCCACACACTTCCTTGGCTATCAACAACAATTTCTGAAGCGGCAGCAGGCATCGCTTCAGGTGCATTCCAATGTTTGTTGATGCTATCCAAGGTAACCAATTGCCGCCCTCCTGACAGTGGCTGGATAACAACAGCCGGACTTCCATTCGCAAGCACGGTGACTGACTTGGGAGCATAGAATTTTTCATATGGCCTAACTATCACATCGGATTGGGCGAGTGAGATAGGCATTTTATAGGCCTGCCCATCACTTTTAAAAAACCGTTCACCATCTGGCGAGAATGCATAACTAGGGTTGATAGTGTCCATCCCTGCGCCGCCCGGACGCCAATTCAAGAAAATATGCATTCCGTTGTTTGCATCAAAAGCCAAAGTGGGTAGATAGACTGAATAGGTATCCTCGAACGCAAAAGGCGTTTGTGTCGCTTGTTGCGAGCCGCCAAACAAAACAGCATCTGCGGTCGAAATCGGGAATGCACCGCCAAGCGGCCACCAGCGCTGTGTTACCACATCATATTTTGCGATAGCACCCGCAAATGCTCTTTTCCCCCAATGGCGCGCGGGCTTGAGGGCAAAACGATAAGTGAGATAAATATCTCCGTGCCTATCCGAAAAAAACATGGGATAGGTAACCTGGTTGCCCGGAATTGCCGCCGAACCAATTTGAGGGAAAGACGTTTTATTTTGAAACTTGACGGTTTCTATTTCCCCCAAAGTAACGGATTGTCCACGGAATTTGAAATTAGAAATGTCATAAGGCTTTTCTGAAACGCTGTATTGCCAGGGCATGTTGTGCATGTTGTAAGCAACATGAATGTAACCTTGCTTATCCAAGGCAATTGATGCCTGTGTATGCCAAGGATCAAGGATAGTATGATCTTCAATGATCTTCTTTTCCCAGTGCCAAACACCATCGGGCTGACGCACCCCTTTTCGAACCACCGTTATTAAATTAACCCCAGGGTTACCCGATGCGCTTGCCGGTTCAACATGTACGGTAAATAGCATTCCATCTCGATAGTCGAACCCGGTGGCAAACACATTCTTATCTCCTTCGGGGTCAACCACGGTTTCAGGCAGCATAGTCTCAGTATTGATTTCCCCTGCCCATGCAAACGTATATGCACAAACTAGCAATATCAAACTGCCAAGCTGAACGGTAAGCGACTTTGCGCTCATAGCCTGGCGCCGCGTTGTATTGTGTACGAATTTCTAGCCACAAAAATTTTAGGCTTTGGTTGAGCAGTTAACGTTGAAACGCGGGCATGCACTTCAAGAAGTGAAATGCAAAAAACAATCCACCAGAGATGCGTGGTTCGCAATAAAGAAGTTTCTGCATAATTGATAATAAGAATGGAGGTCAGCAATGCGCCATGAAATAGTGCATCATTTTGCCCACCCATTCGATAAAGCCTGAATATTTTAGCGGCATGTTGAACCAATACGATTAGCAATAAAACAAGCCCAATCAGTCCAATTTCATTGATGACATCAATATATCCGTTATGGGCTTGCGACGGTGGCCCCCAATTCAAATGAGCAATAACGGCGCCAGCAGCTCCCTCTTTCCCGATCCAGAAACCCCCATAGCCAATTCCAAACCATGGGTGACGCTCTATCTCGCTGGTCATTAGCTGCCAAAGATAGGTACGCCCAGTCAGCGTCTGGTTTTTGCCTGTCAAGACATATATGTCATCAACAAGCTTTTCAAAAGGTAGCACTCCCTCACGCACCGTATAAATTTGCAAAGCCAATGCAAATAGCAAAACCAACCCGAACACTACGGAACGTCCCAATACCCCAGCACGCATAATCAATAACCACACACCAACCGTGCCGGTAATCAGCACAAATGACAGTATGCTGGTAGTGCTCCGCGAAGCGAGCAATGAGACTATGGAAATAACGAGTAGCAACCCGATAAATTGACGATGCTTTTGAGCGCGAAGCAAATCAAAGAGGAAGACCATGCAGGCGAGCATGGAAAACTGACCCCACGTATTTTTGTGTGAAGTAAATGCCTTAAGCGCATGGTCGTTATCAAAAGCGAAACCCGGTGAAAAAGCTGCCACCATCAACCCTAACAGGATAAAGATAGATACCGGAATTTTTAATTGGCTCAACAACCCCTTGCCTTCGAATGATAATCTGGCAACCATTAGACCAATCACTAACACACCAGCAACTTGCACCACCCGCTTAAAAGAGACAACTTTATAAGGTGACCAGAAAACTGATGCCAGCACAAAGAAAAACAGAAGCATCACCCCCCAAGGTATCAACCTGGTGGGTATTCTGAATATACCCTTCTCATTTCTTAGCGCAGAGTAAGCGCAAAAAAGAAACATGCCCCCCCAAACAAGCTGTCTGAATAAACTCCCCTCCACAGCGTCCCCACCCCCGCCAACTGGCAACAGACTTAGCCCAAGAATGACAAAAAACAACCATCGGTGTGGGTTGTTGAGGAGCCAACCGGCTGAGCCGCCGAGAAGAAACCCCAAGATCAATGCACCGATTAGATAAGGGCCGATAGCAAGCACTATGGCAAAGAAGTCCGTCATGACTTACCCCCATAACCCACGAGTTGCACACGCGAAAGCGCAGCTATTCGTCCAAAGCCATTCATCCCCTTTACCCAGAAACGAACTGATTTTCCCAGCCCGAGAGGCAGTATTACCAAGCCAAGCAAACAATAAATCAATCCACCCATTGCTCCGACAAGCGCTTCAAGTATTGCCTGCCAACGCGGGCGATTTAGGTTGATGCTGCGCCAATACGTCACCGATGCCCGAAACCGGCGTTCCAGCATGAATCGTAACGACTGTCTCGATTGAGGGACAATCTCGCTAACCGTTGCATGGTCACACCAGATAAATCGGCCACCGCTTGACTCTACCCATTTGAAATACTCTTGATCTTCACTACCGGACCAAGCAAGCTTTAGATCAAAACATTCCGGCTGACGTACCCATAAATTTTTTATTAATGCATTACCTGTTCGAGCATCCCTGCTGCCAATCGAAGTGCCTGTAGGGTAGCGTGGCCGCGTGAAGTAGTTGCTTTTGATAACCCAATTGGGTGTTCCTTCCGGATATTCCGGCAAGATTGGCCCAAATACGGCATCGGCGTTTTGCGCGATTAGGCTCTCCAGCATATAGGCGAGCCAGCGGGGGCTGGCTGTTTCGTCGTCATCAATAAACGCCAGATACTCGCCCTTGGCCAAGCGAACAGTTCGGTTACGGGCAAAGGAGATGCCTTGCAACGGTTCAATGTCGTAGTGAATATCGAGCATTGGAAATGACTCTCTTGCCTGATCAACAGCAAATCTTGCCGACCCCGCCGAATCATTGTCTACCACGACCACTTCAAATCGAAAGTTGTCGAGCTCCTGTGTAGTAAGGCTCGTGAGCAGCAATGTCAATAGCTGCGGCCGATGATAAGTGCAAACACATACACTGATAAGTGGAGTTGTCTGGCTCAAGTCAGGAAGCTTTCCAAAAAGCATAAGCATGGCGGAATGTGAGCAGCATTTGCACTAATTCAATCAGTATCAATACGCCCACTACCATAAGCGTGTTGTACTGAACTGCAATCAGCATTCCAGGGATAACCAGTGCCAGTGATAGCCATGAGATCGAGGTCAATTTTTGGTAGCCCGCCTCATTCACCATAAGTGTTGCCATGAAAACCGTGCGGGTGAAAGAGAATAAAAAATAAACCGACCATGCCGACACCAGCGGTAATAAATTACGGTAGCTGGGGCCTAGAAATTGCTCCAAATACGGATATGTCAGAACTATAGCAATTGAGAAAACGGTTAAACCCAGAATGCCCGCGCCTATTGAGAATTTACTGGTTTTTCTCATCCGATGTTTTTCTTTTGCGGAAAACCATCGCGAAAAACGTGGTCGCACCAGATTGGACCATGCAGTAATGCACAACACTGCTGGCATCAGAAATAGCCGGGCTGCATTAATGTCAGCAACTGCGGACACTCCTAGTGCGACAGCAACAACATACGGGTAAGCATTTAGATTAACCCAAGTCAATGTGGCACCTTTGAGTGCCCAACGACCGCATTGCCAAAACTCTAGCCATGCAACAGGGTCGAGTCCGGGCTTTGGCAACGGTTTGCCGTGATTAACTAATCTGACAGCCAAAGGAGCGATACCGGCCACCCCGGTAAAAAACAGTACCCATACAGCATGGACAGCAGACTGCGAATAGAGCCACGTCACTCCTGAAAGTAGGATGCCGCCGTAAATCAAATCACCGAAAAGGGCTATCCCAGCCATGCCTTGAACATATTGGGCTGACCTTGCTGCTTCGCGGGCAATTGTGCCAACTACGGCGAAAGCGAATGCCGCACCCAAAACAGGATTGATGGTTTGCCGAACCATCCACTGATATATAAGCAATCCGAAAAAAGTGACTCCGAACAGGATGGCGGAAAATGCTGCCTGCCCCCAAACCATCGTCTGCATTATCCTCTCTTGCTCCCCCAATTTCCTGGATGGGAAAAGAGTGGTGAACGGTGAAAGGAACAATGCATTTTGTACGCCTTGAACTAAGAATAATGGCGTCAAAAGGAGAAGATAAATGCCATACTCACTTTTATCGGCACCGCGAATAAAAGCAATTGCGATGGCAAAACTGATAAAGCTTAGCCATGCCTGATCAATAGCCGCCAGCGCCCCGACGCGAAACCATGCCTTCATTGATAATTATCTTGAAAAAAAGTTTTGTAAGCGCTGCTAATGCCTGCACGCAATTTGACAGACTCTCGCCATCCAAGGTTGTGCAGCCGCGCGACATCCATCAACTTCCTCGGCGTCCCATCCGGCTTGGTCGCGTCAAACACGATCTCACCCATGTAGCCCACTACTTGCTTTACCGTTTCCGCCAGTTCTCTGATGGTGACATCTTCGCCTAGCACACCTTTTGCAAAGGGAGGTATGAAGGAGAGCTCGTTGGGCGCATTAGGCGATAGCCGCAGAATGTGCACTTTGGTGGCATGGGTCATGTCGCTGCGAATCTGCCCGGCGGCGGTAAGGCGGTAAACAGCAGCTCGCTGGACAGCGTGCAGAACTTGAATCCACCACCCAGCCCGGCAATTGCTTCCCCCTGACATCAACAAAACCTTTCGCTTTGCAGCAAAATCATTCATGTATCACCAGTGCATCGCGGGTAATTTCAACAAAGCGATTAGCGGCAAAGGCGGCTTCGATCCCGGTTAAATTGGCTCGCACCAGTTTTCCCAATTCGGAATTGGATATATTGCCGGTAGAAATCAGCACAGCGGTGGCTCGCGGGTAAGCCTGCACAAAATCATCGTCCTTGCTCACCACAACGCGTCCATCCTGCATGGCGCGCGCAACAACCTCATTGTCCGGTGTCCGGTTTTTCAACGGCAAATCGAGCGTATGCAACGCATCATGCCCCGCCCCGGCTATCCAAATCACGAAACGCCGGGGCAACTGTGCATCAATGAGGAATCTCATGCAGCCAAACGCTCCAGCCGCTTCACATGCGTCAAGCGTGCGGCATAGGACAGCGCTGCCAGAATGTCCTCGCGTTCCAGGTCTTCGTAGTCAGCCAGTATCTCCTCGGTGCTCATGCCGCTAGCCAACCACTCCAGCACGTTTTCCACCGGATAGCGCAACCCGCGAATGCATGGCTTGCCATGACAAATTGCCGGGTCAATCGTGATGCGTTCATTCATTTTCATTGCCTCCTGAAAAATTACATTGCCAGTTTATATCGTCAGCACATAGGGTGTCTGCTTGAAAGCGATCCGCTCCCGCCCCAATCGCGCCGCCCACAACCGACACACGGAGGCATAAGGGCACCTCTATAAATTCATATTTCGTCGCTCCCGCGTAGGCGGGAGCCCAGTTAAATCAACAAGCTGGATTCCCGCCTTCGCGGGAATGACGAATTTTTAGAGGTGCCCATAAATTATCTTCGCTCCGTCATCCGCCAGCAACGGGGTTGCTGATGCAGTGGCGGCGCTTTGAACTGGGTGTTTGCCGTTAGTCATTTGTTGTAAGTCGGGTTTCAACCCGACGCTGTTTTGCCGGACTAAAGTCCGACCTACAAGTACGGCCTGTTGGGTAGTGTTCATATCTTGCTCAACATATCCCGATAAGACAGCCCGATACCATCCTTCAGCAGCATGGTGCGCTTCCACCCCAGCACATTAATGCGCGATACATCCATCAACTTCCTCGGCGTCCCATCCGGCTTGGTCGAATCAAAGACGATCTCACCCATGTAGCCCACCACTTGCTTTACCGTTTCCGCCAGTTCTCCGATGGTGACATCTTCGCCTATGGTGAGTTTGTTCATGCCGCGTCACCGATATTAAGTTTAGCTTTCGCCAATTCGATTGATTGGTGAAGCTTGGCTTGCAGCACTTCGCGCGCGGGCAGTTGGGTGAGGTAGTCTGCCACGCGAATGTTGCTTCGTTCTAGTTGCAATAGTTCGATATGTTCATGGTTTTTGCCGGTGCAAAGGATCAGCCCAATGGGTGTTGCTTCGCCTTCTATTTGTTCGTGCTTTTCCAGGTAGCGCAAATAAAGCTCCATTTGGCCTTTGTGGGCGGCTTCAAATTCGCCAACTTTGAGGTTAATGGCGATCAATCGGCGCAGGCGGCGGTGATAAAAAAGCAGGTCGATGTAGTAGTCGCGGGTATCAATGGTGATACGCTTTTGCCGGGCGATGAAGGCGAAGTCGCTACCCAATTCGCAGATGAATCGTTGCAACTCGGCCAGGATGGCTGTTTCAAGGTCTTTTTCAGAATAGCTGTCGCTCAAGCCCAAGAAGTCCAACACATAGGGATCGCGGAAGGTAAGGTCAGCGGATTGTCGGCCTTGGTTGCGCAGTTGCGCAAGGTCTTGCCGGATGGTTTCTTCGGGTTTTTTTGAGATGGCGGTACGTTCAAACAGCATGGAGTTGATGCGCTCTTGCAACTGGCGAACGCTCCAATGCTCTACGCGGCAAATTTCGATGTAGAAGTCGCGCTTGAGGGGTTCATCTATTTGAATGATCAACCGCAAATGTGACCAGCTCAATTCGGAACACAGTGTGTGCAGAATCTGCGCATCAGGAAAAACTTCGGCAACACGCAGGCAATAGCGCAATTGACGCTCGCCCCACCCTTTGCCAAATTCGATGGTAAGTTGCTTGGCGAGTTCGGCAATGACTTGCTTGCCGTATTCGGCGCGTTGCCCTTGCAGGAGTTCGACGTTCACCCGGTTGCCAATTTGCCAATAGAGCTGGGTCAGCTCGGCATTAACGGCGCTGGCAACTCTTAGTCGCGCGGCATCAATCATCTGGCGAACGTCCGCCAGCAACGGGGTTGCTGATGCAGTGGCGTGTTTGCCGTTGGTCATTTTATGAGCTTGCCATTATTTGTCACGACTCAATCCTTCTCGAACAGATCGCGGCTATAGACTTTATCAGCCACATCGCGGATATCATTGGTGATGCGGTTGGCCACAAACACACGGCCTGTTGGGTAGCCGGCAAGGTAGGCGCCGTCCTGGCCGGTGATACCGGTGATAAGAGCAATTCTCGTCATATGATAACTATCCCAATAAAAATTATAAGGTAGTGCTGCCAATCAATCGTTTTCTGTTTTCAGGTGATAGCGCCTTTAATAAAACTCTAAGGAAGCGCAGATTTATTCGGTTTTGTCGTTCCCGCGAAGGCGGGAACCCAGTCAAATAAAGGCACTGGATCCCCGCCTACGCGGGGATGACGAATTGATCCGTGTTTCCCTAATGAAATTTTCCTGCACTGGATATGCGTTCTCCTCATCACCCAGGCTGGAAACCCGGAAGATCATGCCATCCGGCACTTTTCCGGTCAGGCCATATTTCATTTGCGCCAGTTTCCATTTAAGGCTGTTGACGGCTACCGTGTCACCTACGGTTAGCCAGTAGATTATCGGCTCAACTCTGGCGCCTTGTGTTGCCAATAATCGCTTGACCGGAATATGTCCGAATCCCGTATCGAACATTCCGGTAGCCATCTTTAAGGGAAGCGCAGATTTATTCGGTTTTGTCGTTCCCGCGTAGGCGGGAACCCAGTCAAATAAAGGCACTGGATCCCCGCCTACGCGGGGATGACGAATTGATCCGTGTTTCCTTAATATCTGAAATCCTTGTGCCGGATAGCGCACCTCCGGTTTGTGCACCTGCATGGAATCCATGGTAAATTTGTTCTATTCCGTAACCCATTGATTTACCATTTTGCGTAAGCGCGTTTCAAAACATAACCAGATGACTTTATAAAGTTTTTTCTTGGTGCTTCTTGGGCGAGACGAGCCAACCGACGCACTGGAAAGCATGAGCGCACCGTGTTCCGTGAACACGCACATAGGTGCGTAACGACGACCAATCCGTCCTTTTGAGGTCACATAATGTGATTTCAACCTGAAAACCTCGGTTGAAAATAAACCGGCAGAGGGTAAACCCTCATCCCCAGCCCTTCCCCCCGAGGGGGAAGGGAGCAAAGCCCCTCTCCCTCGGGGAGAGGGGTTGGGGAGATAACCAGCCACTTGGTTGCCGCCTTTTGGCAACCTAGTGGAATGGCTAGTAGTTCCATCAGGGAGAAGCTGCGCCCATATTGATTCCCCTGTAAATTGCATGTTCTCAACTGAGGAATTTAGGTTCAATTCAACACCCGTTCGCCATTGACGATAATGGGTTTGCCCGATGCGAACGAATATAAAACATCCGGGCATACGTCCGCGCCGTTTGGCCAAACGATGGTGCCTAATTCGGGTTCTACCCGAACCTGCCTGAAATAGTTGTCATCCATCAGCGGGGAAAAGACGCCAGAATAGCGTTCGATCACGCGATCCATATCCACGACGGCATGCAGACCGTCGGCAAAGGTCAAGTCAAGCCTGCGGTTTTCCAGCGGACGAACGCCAGTTACATCAATCATGAACATGGTTTACTCCAGAGGTGCGATGCGTTTCAGTTCAGCTTGTTGCCGGGCCAATTCCCAATCCGCCATCAGTTCGTTTTGATGAATACTGGCCCACTCCATCACCAGGCCCATAACGCGCGGCGGCAACCTCCCCGCCAGCAGCGACAGCGCCTGGATGCCGATTTCTGCTTTGTGCTCGTTATAACGCACATGAAAATGCGGCGGATTGTGTTCGTCGTAGAACATTGCGATGATGATTCCGAAGAAGCGGCTAATTTCCGGCATGGCGATTCCTTATACAGGCAAGTGAACTTGATGTCGAAATCAAGAAGCACGCTATGGCAACTGCCACATAATACCGCCCATTATGGAAATATATCCCAATATAAATTAATCCCAAATAGTCCATTAGGACGTAACTGCATCATTGATCCTAAACCGGGCAAGCCGGAACCAAACAGGTGAAAGTGAATTTGAGGCAACAATAACCCTTCGGTAATGCGAGCAAATTTGGACGATTCACCGATTCACGCCCGCCCGATTTGTTCCTGCGCAAGGCAGGTGTGTTTGGAGCCTTCCGGGACGTTTTTTGTGTACACATCACACCCTCCTCTGCCTCTAGGGAAGCGCAGATTTATTCGGCTTTGTCGTTCCCGCGTAGGCGGGAACCCAGACAAATAAAGGCACTGGATCCCCGCCTACGCGGGGATGACGAATTAATCGGTGTTTCCCTGGTATGGCAAGCACAGGGTAAATTTGTTCTCGAAAATCACGTAGGGTGGGTAGACAGGTTTTTCGTCTGCCCACGCGGTTTGGAATCCGCGTGGGCACAAAAACGTGCCCACCCTACGGTCATTGATTATTATCGTTAATTTCAGAGAACAAATTTACCCTGTGGCAAGCATACCAGAAATTGACATATTGTGTGCATTCAGTAATACTGTATGCACACCATGAAACACACTCTTACAAGGAAACCAGTTATGGCAAGCACCCCTTACCAGCGATTTGCGATCACTGTGCCGGAACGCTTGGCATCGCAAATTGAGCGCGCCTGTGAAGCGGAAGGGCGCAACCGCTCAGAGTTTTTCCGGGAAGCGGTGCGCGTTTACTTTGCAACAAAATCACGCGAGCCACAGTTCCTTATGCCGACGGGTGATGAGGAGCGTGCAGATAATCCATTCCATACGTTTACTGAATGGAATTCAGAAGCAGACAGCATCTATGACACGCTCCGCTAAGCCACGATTTCAGCCGTGGGACGTGGTGCTTGTCCCCTTCCCATACACGGAGCGCAACTACACCAAGGCGCGTCCCGCTCTGATTGTTTCAACCGATGCCTTAAGCACAAAAACGGGAAAATATTTCCTGGCGATGATTACGAGCGCACAACACACGCGAACCTATGGGGACGTCCTGATTAGTGATCTCAAACTTGCTGGATTGCCCGGTGAATCCATTGTACGCCCGAGCAAGATTGCCACCTTCGAGGAAGCATCATTCGTGCGACGCACTGGCACCATGGCGGTCAAAGACCGGGAAGCGGTATCAGCACAACTGCGCGAGCTTCTGTGTGTTGAAGAACGCTAAGGAAGCGCAGATTTATTCGGTTTTGTCGTTCCCGCGAAGGCGGGAACCCAGTCAAATAAAGGCACTGGATCCCCGCCTACGCGGGGATGACGAATTAATCCGTGTTTCCCTAAAGTGCGGCCTATTGGGTAGTGTTCATATCTTGCTCAACATATCCTGATAAGACAGCCCGATGCCATCCTTCAGCAGCATGGTGCGCTTCCACCCCAGCGCATTAATGCGCGATACATCCATCAATTTCCTCGGCGTCCCATCCGGTTTGGTCGAATCAAAGACGATCTCACCCATGTAGTCCACCACTTGCTTTACCGTTTCCGCCAGTTCTTTGATGGTGACATCTTCACCTACGCCGATATTAACCAACGGCGGCTCAAACTTGCCGGTCTTTGATTCGTCACTCCCAAGCAGGCTGTTGTACTTCTCGTCCGGCAAGTTCATCAGGAAGACACAGGCATCGGCCATATCTTCGTTGTAGAGGAATTCTCGCCGTGGGGTGCCGGTGCCCCAGACTACCACTTCCTTTGCATTGGCCAATTTGGCTTCATGAAACTTGCGGATCAGCGCCGGGATGACGTGGGAGTTTTCCAGGTGGTAGTTATCACCCGGCCCGTAGAGATTGGTCGGCATCACGGCGAGATACTTGGCGCCGTATTGCCGGTTGTAGCTCCAGCACATTTCAATGCCGGCGATCTTGGCCAAGGCGTAGGGCCGGTTGGTCGGCTCCAGCGGGCCGGTGAGCAGGTATTCCTCCTTCATCGGCTGTGGTGCATTTCTGGGATAGATGCAACTGGAACCCAGGAACATCAGGCGCTTTGCGTTGTTTTTGTACGCGGCGTGGATGATGTTGGTCTGTATGGCGAGGTTGTCGCGGATGAATTCAGCGGGGTAGGTGTTATTGGCGTGGATGCCCCCTACTTTGGCGGCGGCGAGGAAGACGTAGTCTGGTTTTTCCTGCGCGAAGAAGGCGTCAGTCGCCGCTTGGTTGGTGAGGTCGAGTTCGGCGTGGGTGCGGGTCAGGATATGGGTATGCCCTTTCTGCTGAAGGTTGCGCACGATGGCGGAACCAACGAGTCCCCGGTGGCCGGCGATGTAGGTTTTCGATGTCTTGTTCATTTATTTTCGGGTTCGCTAACAATGGATGCGTTGGATCACAGTTTCCGGTACAGGTGCGTTATGCATGCGCATCTTAGGCGCAATCCTGGTCAGTGGCTCCAGTGATAAGAACAATTTTTGCCATACGGGAATATATCCCAAGATAAATCAATCCCAAATAGTCCATTAGGACGTAACCACGGTTCCGTCAAAGTCGCCCCGTTGGGGGCGGCCTGAATTACTGGAGGTCGGGCGGTTGAGCGACGGCAGTTTTTTCTGTAGATCACGCACTCAAAGGTGCAGTGCGGACGAGCGCCGCCCTTGGTGTGGCGCTGCATCCACATTTTCCATGGGGTGGTGAAACCTACAGGTGCAGCATCTCCAGCACCTTGTTCGCCTGCGCCGCCATGGCGCGCAATTCCGCCTTGATATTGGGAACATGGTACAGCCGCAGCAGGCTGATTGCGAAGTTGCGCAAGCACGCCAATGCGTGCGGGGTGTTGCCTTTGCGCGCGCGGCAACGGTCTTCGTCGTAGGCCATGTCGCGCACATGGTGCAGGCGATTCTCGATACCCCAATGGCCGCGGTTGGCTGCCAGTAGTTGTTCCGGGCCGGCCTGCGCGCGGCTTTGGCTGCTGATCAGATAGACCCGTTCGACGGTGGTCTTGTTTTGGCTGATGTGGAAGATTTCACGCTCCACGCAGGCAACCTGGGCCGCGTGAGGGAATGTCAGATAACCATCGAGCTTGTCACTGGTCCAGATACGTCGTGTTTCCACCCGGCCATGCGCCTTGTCCAGCGTCTCGTGCTCAGGGGGGAAGTGCCTCCATCTGGAGGCGGGCGATGTCTGATTTGAGCGTGGGTTGGTTGTCTTTGACGGTGAACAGATAATGCGCGCTTTTGTCCTCGACCAGATAGCGCGCGGTCTCGGCTTGCGTATGCAATGCGTCGGCGGTGACCACGCGCCCGGCCAGCGGCAAAGGATCCAGCAGCGGTTTCACCGCCTTGAGTTCACTCGCCTTGTCGTCCACCTCGACCTGGTTCAAGACCACGCTGCTGTGGTGCCCGAAGGCGGCCACCAATTGCCGGGCGCGGCCTTGATCACGCGAGCCGCGCAAACACTTCCCGTCCAGCGCCACCGGCTCATCGGCGGCGGTATGTGTTTGCAGCCAACCCCCCAACTGGCGCTCGAGTTGCTCGATATTGACCGCGGCGAGGATGCGCCGGATAGTGGGCTCCGATGGCGGCTCGTAGTTGCCCTCTGCCGTGCGGCGGCAGCGCAACCGGCGCAGCATCGGCGGCGTGAGCCGCTGCGCCCATTCGCCGATCGCGGTGCTACCCTGCGCGCCGCTGATCACGGCGCAAAGAACAATCGCCAGCACCGAGCGTTGATTGTGCCGTCGCCCACGTTTCGCGCGCGGGTCTTCAATGTTGTCCAGGCGCTGGAACAGTGCTGCGGCATCGGCATCGGCCAGTGTCATCATCTTGATCTCCAGACGGGGCAATTCGGGATGGGGCAGGGCTTGGGACAGAATCAACCGGGCTTGCCGGTGCAAGGGGAACACCCAGATTCGCTTCGTCGCACCGTGCTCGACGTAGGTCTCGTTGGACTTGGCAAAGCCGCGCGTGCCGCCCAATTCGATCCAGTTGGCCGCGCGGTAGCAGGTGCCCGCGAAACGGCCAGGATCAATGAAGGTTTCCGCCAACAGCAGGTGATGCCCGTGCGCGGACCGCCAGTCCGCGCCCAGACGCGCGAGATTAAGTCCCAGAACGCGCGAGGCAAGGTTCTTCACCCGGACACAGGGCAGAATCAAAAAACGGCTGTTGTTGGCAATCAACCCCAGACGCTGCCATTGCAGCGCAGGCGACCAGCCTATCCAGGTATCCCGGCTGGCGCACTTGAGCGCAGGGGAGGCCCAACCCAGCAGGGCGAGCCAATGCCCATCAATCTCGGCAACGTAGCGAAGACTGCGCCCCACCATGGCGGTCAGTCCGAGATAGTGGTGCGCGCGCATCAAGCCGTCCCACTTGTCGCGCTCGTGGGCACAAATCAGGCGCACTCGCACCCGAGATAATTCAACCTGCTGCTCCGGTCTGGCTTCATTCATGCCAGACGTTATAGCAAAGTCAAATCAAAAAAGCCAGTGGAATTTATCCTCTACGATACTTCAATGAGTTGAGGTCGTGAATGACGGAGCCCTGAGGACGTAACTGCGTCATTCCCGCCTGCGCGCATATGCGCTAACTTATCCTATTCCTCCCCCTTCAAGGGGAGGGAGAAATGCTCTGGCGCACTTAATGTTAGGGAAACACGGATTAATTCGTCATCCCCGCGTAGGCGGGGATCCAGTGCCTTTATTTGACTGGGTTCCCGCCTTCGCGGGAACGACAAAACCGAATAAATCTGCGCTTCCTTAGCGCTTATGCGCGCAGGCGGGAATGGCGGGTTAATGGATTATTTTTGGATTATAAAGTAGCGCTGCCAATCAGGCGTTTTCTGTTTTCAGGGGATAGTGTCTTTAATAAAACCCTGATGAATTCTTCCTGCACAGGATAAGCAGCCGCCTCATCTCCCAGGCTGGAAACACGGAAGAGCATGCCATCCGGCACTTTTCCGGTCAGGCCATATTTCATTTGCGCCAGTTTCCATTTAAGGCTGTTGACGGCCACGGTGTCGCCTACGGTCAGCCAGTAGATAATCGGCTCGACTCTTGTGCCCTGTGTTGCCAATAATCGCTTGACCGGAATATGTCCGAACCCCGTATCGAACATACCTGTAACCAGTTTTAATACCTGAAACCCTTGTGCCGGATAGCACACCTCAGGTTTATGCACTTGCATGGAATCGCTCTGATCGCCGCCGTAGGCGATGGATAGCATGATGCGTACACCGCGTGAATTAACATAGGTGCGTGACAAAGTTTGGTTGTAAATCTTGTTGATCATGGCTGTTTGTTTTGGATCGGCAAGGAGAGGGACGATGGTTTCGTCAATCTTCCAATCCGCAAACTGCTGTGGGACCAAAGTGCTCAGATCAATTTTCGGCCCTTGGTCGGCGATATGCCTGGTGGGCTTGAGCGCAAATCCCCCCGCAGCCGCAACGAAGAGCGTGAGGCCGATCAACAGGTATTTAAGATTCAGCGCATTCATCTGGCGTTTGTTTTTGCACGATCCGCAAGAAACCAGCCCAGCATACCATCCAGCGCGAACAGGAACAGCAGTGAGATGATGAATAGCAGAATGCCGGCAAACCCGTGAATGAAGCCTTGTCCGGCCTCATCCCCGAAGTGGTAGGTGACCAGCACGAGGATGATGACGCGCACCACGTTGGCGACAAACGCGATGGGCAACAGGCTGGCAATAATTACGCCATTGCGGAGCGGGCTGGTGTGTTGCATGAGATAGAGAAACAGCAGTCCCATGGCCGAGAGCGAGAACATGGAATTCAGGCCGGAGCAGGCATCCGCCACCAGCAACTGGTATTGGCCGATGGTGAGTGTGACGCCGCTGCGGGCGATGGGGTAGCCCGCCTCGTAAAGGATGGCCTCTGCCAGCTCTGAGATATGTTGCTTGAGCGGGCCGGTGATGGCATCGACGATGAAGCCGGGCAACGGGATCATGAACACGATAAAAAATAACGGAAACCACAGCGCCTTGAGCGCGGGCACGCCACGGGTGATGAGCAGGATGCCAATCAGCACCGGAATCTGCGAGCCGATGTCGAACAACAGGATGTCTTGCGAGCGTCCCACCACATAGAGCAGCAGGCCAAAGAGCAAACTCAGGCTACCCAGTATCGGCCTTGCTGCACTCGCGGCGCAGGCCTTGAGAGGGTCGCGCTGTTGCCAGATAAGGTAGAGCACAACAACCAGAATCAGTGGGCCATGCGCCTGTTCTTCGGTTTTCCATAGCGTGGTGGCAAGGTTGTAATAGGTCGGCACATACATGGCCAGCAAGCCGAACACAACTGGCCACCAGAGGGCGAGCTCAGGGCTTATCCGGGAGGGCAGCTTTTGGGTGAGAATGGTCATTTGAATAGGTTTAGCCCGGATTATCCATCAGCTCGTCATTCCCGCGCAGGCGGGAATCCAGCTTGTTGATTTGACTGGGCTCCCGCCTTCGCGGGAGCGACGAAGTGGGGTAAGCAGGCAAGCCGCGCAGCGGCTGCTCGCAAATATGAATTTTTTGAGGTGCCCATAAGGTTACCAGAATTGCCAATTCTGGGTGTAAAGCATCCAGGCGCCAAGCAAGCCGTTAGTGGTTGCGTGTGCGCAAACCGGCAGCCACAAGCTGCGGGTGCGCATATACAGCAGATTGTAGGCACATCCGGCGAGCAGGCCGGCAAGCAGCAGGTTGTGTTCGGAGGCGAACAGGATTGCAGTGAGCCAGAAAGCTTTGGCGCTGACTTTTTCCGGCGGTAATTGCATAAAATTTTTGTGGTCGACCCAGCGCAGGATGAAAGAGCGCCAGAAGAGTTCTTCCATTACCGGCACTACCAGCGCTAAGCCCGCTAACCTGAATACGGCAATACCGATATTGAGGCTGCCATCCGGCTGTAATGGGTTGATGCCTTGCGATTCGCCCATGCGCGCCCAAGGCTGGTCGAGGTTGATCCATAGAATGAATACGCCCACGCCGACTGCGATGGCGGCCATCCATTGCGACAGGGGAGCCTGCGCGGGTAGTTTGAGTTCGATATAGTGGCGCCAGAAATAGGCGAGCGTCGCGACGACGAGGCTGACCCGCAGGGCATAGAGCCAGCGCAGGTCGAGCTGCTGCGCAATGGCAGGGGGCGTGGCGCCTGAGAGTGCGTTTTCCAGCGCCATAAAAACAATAAAAACAATAAACGGAATCGCCCGTGCATTTGCTGCGCTGGATATGTGTTTGATCGCCATGCCCGTAATGTAGAATTCTAAATTGATCCTAACGGCAGTTAATCTTGCAGTCAAATGGCGCAGGCACTCTCTAATACTCTCCCCCAACCACTCCCCCCGAGGTGGAGGGAAGAAAATTCCCTCTCCCTCGGGGAGAGGGTTAGGGAGAGGGAAAACGCCTCGCGGCGTCCGCGTTAATCCAGCTCAGGATTTAGAAATCGGTCAACACGGCTCCAATCACTTCAGCGCCAGCGATGGCGAATTGTTGCTTGACCTCTTCAACATCGGTGATTCTGGCGTGATGGCGGCGGGCGACAATCAGTGCGCCGCCTGCGCGGGCGCCGAGGGCTTGCGCGTCGGCACATTCAAGCGCGGGCGGGGTGTCTATGATGATGACGTCAAACAGCTTGCTGGCGTAATTAATCAGTTCGCTCAAGGCGGGGCGGGCGAGCAGTTCCAGTGGATTCGGCGGCACAGTGCCGGCGGGCAGGACGGAAAGGTTAGTCAATTTCTGGATGCTCTGGATGATTTTAACGCTGTCGCGACCGGCAAGAATATCGGATAGCCCTGGGCTGCTCTGCAACCGGAATAGATGGTGCTGTCGCGGGTTGCGCAGGTCGGCATCAATCAGCAGGGTGCGTTCGCCTAGCTGGGAAAACACCACCGCCAGGTTGGCGGCAATGCGGCTGGCGCCTTGTCCGGCTGAGGGGGCGGTGATAACCATTAGCTTATGCTCGGCATACCAGCGCAATGCGATCTGGCTGCGCAGGGCGCGTAGCGCTTCCACCTCCGGGTCGTGCGGGTGGAAGGCGGCGACCACTTCATGGTCAACCGCAACGCTGTCGGCAGGCAGGCAGGGATAGTCGAACTGCAGGGAAAGAGCTTGCTGGATGTCGTCTTCTGTCACCAAACCGAGTTTGACCGCCGCATCCCCGAAGCGCAGCCCCTGCTCCTTCTGCACGTGCAGGATACGTTCAGCGTCTTCCGCCCGGATCTTGCCCGTTACCAATAGGATTCGGCCTATGTTGGGCTGTTTGGCGATCATTTCCACAGGTTGTTGGGTGGCTTTAATCTTCATAAGGGCACCTCTAAAAATTCGTCATTCCCGCGAAGGCGGGAATCCAGCTTGTTGATTTGACTGGGCTCCCGCCTTCGCGGAAGTGACAAATATGAATTATTTTAAAGGTACCCACAAATATTTTTACTCAGGCTGTTGCCATTGGTCTATTTCGGATAAAACGCTTTAGCCAGGTTTTGCGCTGTGGTTTGGCGGCGGCGATTATGCCCAGCACCGGTAGATTAAGTCCAAGCGAGAGATCTTCCGGTATACGGATGCGACGGTCCAACATTTCGGCTAACAGTGCGAAACCCACCGCAAGCATGGTGCCCATGAATATCGAGATCAGCACATTGAGAAATATCTTTGGCTTGCTATGTTCAATCGGCGGGGTAGCCGGATTGAGCACGGCGACTTCACCCTGGTTAGACTGGCCTTCCATATTGGTTTGGCTGAAGCGCTGCATGACCATATCCAGCACCTTCTGCGCATTTAACACATCGCGCTGCAGGATAATGAGTTCATCACGCTGCTGGCTGATTTCCAGCACACGCGCTTTTTGTGCGGCGAGCGACGCACGCATAGAAGATTCGCGCTGTTGCGAGATATTGGCAGCACTGCCCAGGCTGCTGCTGGCAGTTTTTAGCTCGGAATCCAGCTTGCGCCGGAGGTCATTCACTTCGGCTTCAGCCGACTGATATTGGGGGTGATTGGCGCTGAGCCGTTGACCGAGTTCAGCCAGCTTGCCCTCTGCGCGGGTGAGTTCAGCCTTCATGTTCTGGATAAGCGGGTTGCTCATGATGTCCGGGTTCTCATCCAGGCGCTTGCCACTGTAGCTTTGCTTCTGGCGTGAGGAGCTATCAAAGGACTGCGCCTGAGCAGTAACCAACAGCCTGGAGAGCTCGGCCAGCCGCGCGTTTTCTACATCCATACGCTCATCTATTGAAACAATGCCCTTTTCACGCTGGTATGCAGAAAGTTTATCTTGCGACTTGATGAGGTTGTCGCGCAAGGCTTTGACTTGGTCATTAAACCATTCCGCAGCACGCTTGGATGGCTCTATCTTGAGTTGCAGGTTGGTTTGTATGTAGGCGTCAGAAAACGCGTTGGCAAGAACCGACGCGAACCTGGGATCCTGGCTCTCATAGTTCAGGTCGATGACACTGCTCTCGCGCGAGGGCTTGACATCAAGCTTTTTTGACAGTGCATCGGCCAGCCACACGCGAAGTTCGCCCCCGCCCAAGGCCTCATCTTTGAATTCTTCGATCGCGGCTGGGTTGCGCGCCAGGCCAAGCATATCCACCACCTTGAGCGCCACATTCCGGCTGGTGATGATGTCAACCTGCGTGGCTATGTAGCCGGGCATCAACTGGGCAGGCAAGGTCATGCCGCTCACCGGGTCGGTGGCCTTGTAGTTGAGAATCAGCGTGGCGGTCGCCTTGTAGCTTTTGGGCATAACGAGACTGACAGCCAAGGTCGTCAGCACGGTCACAGCCAGCGTAATCAGGGCGATTTTTTTTCGCGCCAGGAGAATGGACAGGAATTGCTGGAAGTTCATGCTGTAATTCCTTTAGAACAAACTTTCTTGAACCTGGAGCACATCGTCCGCCAACAGCGGAGTGGATGCTACGGCGCTGATGGTTTCAAGCCCCCCGGTTTCATTGCGGCGTTTAATGCGCAGGCTGCGTTCCGTGCCGCGCGCGGTGAGTCCGCCCCCGGTGGCGATTGCTTGTGCAACGATCATTTCGCGTTCCAGCCGGAAGACACCGGGGCGTTGCACCTCGCCATAAATATAAAATACTGGCGCGCGCGGCACGTAGATGATGTCTCCCGGCGTGACCCATACCTCGGGGCTGTCTTTCTTGCGAAGCATGTCGCGCAGGTCGTATTCCTGCCGAACCGATTTACCATTTTTGTACGAAATTACGGCAATCTGGTCGGAACCATTTGCAGTGACACCACCGGCAATGGCCAGCAAATCGGTCAGCGTGCTGGGGCGGTCGATCGGGTAGCGGCCGGGCTTGAACACGTCTCCCAATACAGAGATTTGCTGGCTGGCAATCTGCAGAATGATGATGTTGACTTGGGGTTGTTTGATGTATCCGCCATCCTTCAACAATTTGGCGATGCCGCGCTCAGCTTCGGGCACGCTGATGCCATTTACCATTATTTCGCCGATAAGAGGGAATGAGATCGTGCCGGTTGCAGTCACACGCGTTTCAGTGGTCAGATCGGGGCTGCCGTAAACGGTGATGCGCAGCATGTCGCCAGCGCCGAGGGTGTTGACCGCAGCTTGCAGTGTCCCGGCGAACAACATGAGGCAAACAAAAATCATTTTTTTCATGGTGCAGTTTCTCCAGTGTTCTTAAATTTTAATCCGGCCAATTTTGAAAATGCCGTATTAATTGTGGCTACATTTGAAATAGTGCGTTGATGCTGATCGTTTTCGAGTCAAAGCTGCGCAGTGACCCATTCGAATCCCGCTTGTCATCGCCCACGCTCACGTTGAAACTGTAGCTACGGGCCGGTTGATAACTGACGGTAAGTTTGCGCGTATCGGAAGTGTCTTTCCTGTTTGCCGTGAGTGCCAGTATGCCAGGATCCCCAAGGAAATCGCGCTTTTCGTGCTGAATCTTGCCGCTGACGGTGATTTTTGAAGTGGGCGTCCAACTTGGTTCCAGGCTCATGCCGCGATTCAGGCTGTAGCTGGAGGCCAAGTCATCGTAAGCCGTGATCTCGCGCCATGCTGAAGTGTCCAACCGGACTGCGGCAGCAGGCAACCAGATATAGGCGCCGCGCGCGTTAATGTCCTTGTAGTCGCGGCTTGAAAAATGATCATGCTTGCGCTGCACTGTGCCTGCCTGCCCTTGCAACAGGCTATGCCCACTGTAGCTCCAGTCTGCGGTGGCAAGTATTTCGCGCTGGTGGTATCCGTTGTCTGTCATGCTTATCATGCTGAAGAAATTTATGGCTTGGTTCGGGTATTTACCATCAGCCTCGCGCAGCTTGACCCCGATCTTGCTGGAAGTGCTGCTCAAATAATGCACTGTGGTTTCCCATGCTTTATCCTCCCGGTTCAAGGTGCGCTGGATAATATCGGCATAGGAGAGCTTGCTCTCCGAAGCGACCATGCCGACTTGCCAGCTCGGATGAAACAACCATCGTCCATCAAAGAAACGCCGTTCCTGGGTGCGCTGGTTGCTGATCACGCCCAGTTGATTATCGGCAAAACTGCCTATTGTCAGGTTGTTGGTGTAGCCAAGTTCGCCGTTTAGATGGTTACCCAACTGCCAGTTCCAGCGCGCCTGCATATCCCGTCCACGGTAGTTCAGTATGCTATTGCGGTCGAAACGGTTGTCATTGATGGCGGTCGTCAGCAAAATATGCTGGCGGGCGATTTTCCAGTCCACGTTCATGCCAACGCTCATCTGGCGTATGCTATCAGCAGTGTTGCTTGCTGATTTGTCGAGGCGCAATAGGTTGCTGTCGTGGGTCATGGAAGCGGACACAAAAGGGCTAAACGTATCTCCTGAAGCAGCCATTGCGGAAAGACTGGCGCCTTGTAGCAAGATTGCCAATAGGGTCGAGAGCAAAAAAAAATCACGTAGCAATTGGTTCAATATAATCATTTCGGATTGTGGATTATCAAATAAACCCAACCGGTATGATAACCAGATTAAGGCGGAAAACGCCTCTCAGCTTATGGGCACCTTATGTTTTTTCGAAGCCGGCTATCAGTTAATCCAAAATTATCCATTCGCCCTGTCATTCCCGCCCTTGCGGGAATGACGCATTGTTTGTCTAATGGGCAATCAGGGTTAACGGGCTTGTCAAGAATGCGCTCCAGCGTGTCCTTGCAGCGAGATTTACAACCCTTTCAAGCCCTTCTCGATGTATCCGGTATCAGTTTTAGGAGGCTGGGGCGGCGTGATCGGGGGAGGCTGCGTTGCCGCTTGCGGCGGTACAGCCTGCTCAGGTTTGGCGTCAGACTTGAACTCACCCAGGTATTCCACACTGGCACTCGCGCGCATTTCCTGGAACATTTTCTGTGCGGCAGCCATTTGCTTCTGATTGGCAAGGTAACGCTCAATCAGGGGTTGCGCCTGTAGCTCTGTCAAAGGTTGTTCGATAATTTGCACCACTTCCATCACCACCACACCATCGGCTGCACTCAAATAACCGAGGTCTCCGGTCTTGAGTTTTTGCATGTGCGCCAGCATACCCATAGGCAATTGTTCAGATGGCTTGACCTCGGAAACCAGGTTGTAGTCAACACCTTTTTCCTTCAGCCAGGCGACAAATTCGTTCATCCGGTTAACGCCGGCCACCTTGCTGCCAAGAGACGAAACGCTTTCCTTGCCAGCCTTGGCGGTTAACTGGTTAAACAAATAAATACGGCGGTTGGCAAACAACTCCGGGTGCTGAGAGAAGTATTCGTGTACTTCAGGGGCAGTCGGGGCGTCCGATTTTTTTAAGCTTCGTTCGAGGTAGGCCTCCAGCAACACGCGCCGCCTGGCAGTTTCGATGGCCTGCATGATTGCCGGATCACGATCCAGTTTCATCTTGAGGGCGGCTTGCACACCAATGGTCTGGCTTATTATGCTTTCCAGCGCGTTTTTGCTGGCCTCGGCAGAGTTAGTCCCTGCTGCCGGCTTCATCATACCCAGAACTTGATTGAGCTGATGCACCGTGACTTCTTCACCATTAACACGGGCTGCCACCTGGGTCTTGCCTTTTTCGGCGCTTCCGCCACAGGCAGCGAGGGTCAGGGACAGGATGAGCGCACTTACTAGATGGCGATAGACAGTACCGAAACGCATTGAAGTGTCCTCTTGAAGTAGAAGAGATTGAATTAAATCCCCTGAAAAAATATTTTACCCAAATAATCCATTAGAAATAAAGCATCATTGTCCTAAAAACAATTGATGGAACCACTAGCCATCCCACTAGTAGTTCCATTCAGGAATCTTTATATCCTTTGAAACCAATAAACCGCAAAGATCATCACGTCGCTACGCTCCTCACGGTGACAATTATTAGACGTTCCCTTATCTGAGTTTAAGGGCGCGGAGATTTCCCGTGTCCTGACTATCATACTAGATAATCTGAAAATGCAAAATTTCTGGCAGAACGAGTGCCGGATGAATACCATACGGGACAAGGCACGTTGGTTAGAGCGTGGTTGTTGCTGCTTTGGCGGGCAACCAACTGCAGCCTGGTTGATTTCGAAAGCGCGCACCCACTGAGCGCATCTCACAAAACGAGTGGCCCGGACTGTGTTTCAACAAAGGGGAGCAACCAGGGCCAATTTGTTCTTCAAATAATTATGTTTAAAATCAACAAATGTAGGGTGGGCACGTTTTTGTGCCCACGCGGTTACCAATCCGCGTGGGCAGACGATAAAGCTGTCTGCCCACCCTACGATTATTTCGAGAACAAATTTACCCTGGGGGAGCAACAGGTTGAGAGGGTGCGTTAAGATTCACACACAGGATTCAGAATATCCGAAAAAACCGCTTAACCATTGGGTTTCAGTTCATCCAGAAAATTTGTTACTTGCGCAAATTCCGCCACGGCCAAATTCTCCGCACGCAGTTGTGCATCAATCCCCAGCTTTTGAAAATCTGCTTCATCCAAATAACTGCGCAGGGTGTTGCGCAAAGTTTTGCGGCGTTGTCCGAAAGCGGCGGCAACAATTTCCGCAAATAATTTTTCATTGCGCACCCGCACCTCGCTGGCGGACAGCGGAATGATACGTACTATGGCGGAGTTCACCTTGGGCGCGGGGCGGAACGACTCCGGCGGCACATCGAGCAGCTTTTCCATGTGGAAGCGGTATTGCAGCATCACCGACAGCCTGCCGTACTCCGGCGTGGATGGCTCCGCCACCATGCGCTCCACCACTTCGTTTTGCAGCATGAAGTGCATGTCGCTGATACGGTCTGCGTACCCGGCGAAGTGGAACAGCAGCGGCGAAGAGATGTTATAGGGCAGATTGCCCACCACGCGCAACGGCGCAGGCAATTGCGCCAGATCGAACTTCAGCGCGTCACCGGCGTGGATGATGAGTTTGTCTTTTGGATAATCGCTTTCCAGTCGCGCGATAATGTCGCGGTCTATCTCCACCGCGTGCAGGAGGTTTAATTTCTTCAGTAACGGGCGGGTCAGCGCACCCAAGCCGGGGCCGATCTCCACCATGTGGTCGGCGGGTTCGGGGCGGATGGCGCGGATGATGTCGGCGATGATTTGTTCATCAACGAGAAAGTTCTGGCCGAATCTTTTGCGTGCCTTGTGCGTCATGCCGCACGCTCGTGCGGGTGCCCGAACAAAAGCTTTTCGTGCTGCACCATATCTGCCGCCATCCGAATCGCTTCGAGCAGGCTGCCCGCATCGGCCCGCCCGGTTCCGGCCAGTTCCAGCGCCGTGCCGTGATCCACCGAAGTGCGGATGATGGGCAAGCCCAGCGTCACGTTCACTCCATGTCCGAAGCTGGCGTGCTTCAACACCGGCAGCCCCTGGTCGTGGTACATCGCCAGCACGCAGTCGCATTGCGCCAGGCGTTGCGGCGTGAACAGGGTATCGGCAGGCAGCGGCGCACTGACATTCATTCCTTCTGCGCGCAGCTTGTCCAGCACCGGGATCATGATGTCAATTTCCTCGCGCCCGAGATGGCCGCCCTCGCCCGCATGAGGGTTCAAACCCGCCACCAGGATGCGCGGCTTGGCAATGTCGAAGCGTCGCACGAGGTCGCGCTGAATAATGTGCAACACACTCTCCAGCAATACGGGAGTAATCGCGTCCGGCACTTCGCGCAAGGCCAGGTGGGTTGTCGCCAGCGCCACGCGCATGCCGCCGCCCGCAAGCATCATCACCACCTGCGCAGTGTGTGTTTGCCCGGCAAGGAATTCGGTATGCCCGGTGAAAGAAATGCCTGTGTCATTGATGATGCCCTTATGCACCGGTGCAGTAACCATGCCGCCGAACTCGCCCGCTTGGCAACCTTGTACCGCGCGGGTCAGCAGATCGAGAACATAAGGGCTGTTGGCGGGATTCAATTTCCCGACCTGCACAGCTTGCGCCAGCGGCACATGCAGCACACACAGATGGCCGGCTGAAAACCCCCGGATTCGCCGTGGGTCATAATCGTGCAGTAGCACGTCCAGCCCGAGCAGCGCGGCGCGCTGTTGCAACAAGGTCTTGTCAGCCAGCACCACTAGCGCCTGTCCATGTGCGTGCTGCGCCAATTCCAGGCACAGGTCTGGGCCGATGCCCGCAGGCTCACCAGCGGTAACCGCCAGTTGCAGGGCAGGTTGCGGCATTATTTTATTTGTTCGAGGCGGTACTCGACGTAGGCGCGGTCGCGCAGTTGCCGCAGCCAATCCTGATAAGCCTCATCGGATTTGAAGGCTTGCACCGCCATGCGCGCATGTTGCCTTTTTTGCTCAAGGCTCACGTCAGCATCGCGGCGTTCCAGCACCTGAATCAGATGCCAACCAAAACCCGATTGCACCGCACCGCTCGTCTTCCCGGCCTTTAAGGCATTCATGGCATCCTCGAATTCAGGCACCGTGTCGCCCGGCGAAATCCAGCCCAGATCGCCGCCCTGCGCCGCGCTGCCATCCTCGGAATAGCGCTTGGCCTGCTCGGCAAAATCAGCACCTGTATCTATGCGATGCTTGAGTTCCTGCAAGCGGCTTTTGGCTTCGTTATCCGGCACCAGTTCGCTGGTCTTAATCAGTATGTGACGTGCATGTGTTTGCGTGACCACCTGCGGAATATCCCGGCTGTGCCGTTCAATCAGTTTGAGGATGTGGAAACCGTTCGGGCTGCGCAGTATCGGGCTAACCTCGCCGGGGCGCATCTTTTGCAATGCATCCATAAACAAAGCAGGAACACGGTCAGCCGGGCGCAAACCGAGATTGCCGCCTTGCAGTGCGTCCTTGGCATCAGAAAATCCCGCCGCAATTTGCGCAAATTCTGCGCCGTTGCGTAGCTGTGCCAGCGCCTGCTCGGCACGCTGCCGGCTGGCCTGAATCTTGTCGGCGCTGGCCTGTTCCGGCACCAGCACCAGGATGTGCGCCAACTGGTACTCTTCGCCTTTACCCGGTTGTTTGGCCTGGGTATTGAGGTAGTTTTCAATCTCGCTATTGCTGACAACCAGCTTGCTGTCCACTTCGCGCTCACGCAGGCGGTTGGCGATGATCTCACTGCGAATTTCTTCGCGGAATTTCTTGAAATCCACACCATCTTGTTCCAGTTTGGCGCGGAACTCGGCCAGCGAAGAAAACTTATTCTCCTGCGCGATGCGTTGCATGGTTTTGTCCAGTTGGCTGTCGTCCACACGCACGCCGGTTTCCTTGGCAAACTGCGTTTGCAGCATATCGATGATCATGCGTTCAAGAATCTGTTTTTCCAGAGCCTCCATCGGGGGGAGCGGCGTGCCCCCTTTTTGCAATTGGCGCACCACGATGGCTAGGCGGTCATCGAGTTCGTGGCGGGTGATCACATCATCGTTTACTACTGCGGCGATCCGGTCAATCGGCGTGACCTGCTTTTGCGACCCCGGTTTTTTTTGCAGGTCGGCGGCATAGGTATTTACCGAGCAAGCCAACCACAGCAGGAGTGCCTGAAATATCTTGTTACGCAACATGTTTGCTTGTTCTTTCTATCAAGATTTAATCAGCGCAGCCCCTGCATCGGCGCGTTGCTGGAAGATTCATTCAGTTTGGTATAACCGGGAACACTTTGCCGCAGCGTGGCCAGCGGATCCGGGCCCACCATTACCAGGCCATTCAGCTCAAGTTGTACAAAGAACCCTGTGGAAACCTGCTGAGTCGCCGTAGCAAACCGCTGCGCCACCAGTCGCACCGCCCAGCATTTCTCATTATACTCAAGCCCGGTCAACGCCTCCAGAATACGGCTGTCCTGCAGGGAATAGTTCCAGCGCGCCACTGCATGCCAGCGCCCGGGCAGCGGCCACTGCGTGGACAAATCTACATGCCTGAGGCTGTTACGCGTAAAGCGGTAACCCAGGTTAAGCACCTTGCCTCCTTCCGGCTGGTAGCGCGCCGATATGTTGTATTTCTCGCTGTGCACCTGGTTGGGGTTGTACTGTAAGGCGCCATCCAGCGACCATGCGGGTGTTACATGGCCGGAAGCAGCAAGCAGAATGTCCGATTTGTTGGTGGTGGCTGTAGGGGTAACCAAATTCACTTGAGGCGTCTTCGCGCTAATGCGCTGGCCGACAGTCATACGCAACCGTTCTGCACCACTGTCCCGCTCAAGCAGGCGCGAAGTAACTGACAGTGTCACCTGATCCGCATCGCCAACACGGTCGCTGCCAAAAAAGCGGTTTTCGGTAAACATCTGGGCAAAGCTGAAATCGGCCTGTGCCGAATCGAAATTGGGTAACAGGTTTTGGTCGCGGTATGGGATATACACGTAATACGCGCGCGGCTCCAGCGTCTGCACGAAATTTTGCCTAGCCAAATCCCAATCGCGCTCCAGCGTCACGCCGCCATCCAGGCTGGAAATAGGCACGGTGCGTAACGTATCTGGCAGCGCTCCCGAATTATTTGCTCCCATCGCGTAATAGGTATTGTGCAGCCCGAACTTGGGGGTCAGGTAGAACGCGGGTTCGGCGATCAACGGGTAGCTCACGCTGGGATACAGCACCAAACGCCGCCCGTTAATGGAAGTGGGATGGCGAAAATCCACGAATTCCCCGGCAAACGATACGTTCGTCCTAGCCAGCACGCGCTGCGCGCCCACGCTGATTTGAGGCTGGCGCCGGTATGGCGCCGCCACCGGTGCGGCCGGATCCTGCAAGGTCTGGAAACTCTGCACCCGTGCTGCGGTATTCCACCAGCCGTTACTGTAAGACAATACGCCTTCTCGTGGCAGGTTGGTTTGCGAGGTGCCGCTCACCGTATCGGACAAGTCGCGGAAATAGGCATCATCTGAAACATCATTGAGGTTGGCCGAGCCAACCAGCCCATGACCAAAGTTCTGCACATGACTGAAAGCCAGCCGCGAACGGGTACGGTTAGCGAGCCGGTCGCCGGGCAGCACATCCAGATGCGCCTCGCCGGAGTAAGCTGGCTCCAGATAGCGGAACTCATTGTTGAGCAAAAGGCCGCGCTTAATCATTACGCGCGGCGCAAGCGTAGCATCGCGATTCGGGGCGATATTCCAATAATAGGGCAGCGTCACCTCGCTGCCGCCTTGCACGGTGCTGCCGAACACCGGGCCGAGAAAACCCGTCTTGCGCTGGTTATTGAGCGCAAAATCCATCCACGGCGCATAGAGAATCGGCATCCCCATGAACTCTACCCGTGCATTGTGTGCCGTCCCTATCTGGCGGTTGCGGTCAATCTCCAGGTTGCTCATTTTCAGCAGCCAGTCATCCTGTTGAACCGGGCAGGTGGTATAGGTGACATTGCGCAAGTCGTAATTCTGTCTGTCTTTCATATACAGGGTGTCGGCGTTACCGCGCGCATGATTGTCGCCAAAATAAAATGCCGGCTGCTTCATGACGCCAATATTGGTATCCAAATTAAGCTGGAGATGCGGCCCCTGGATTTCGTTGCCATCCTGCTCCACCCGCACCGCACCATCGGCCAATACATCCTTGCTGTTTTGAAAGTACAGCATGTGATCGGCGGTTATCGTCTGTCCGCGCTTGCGCAACATGACACCGCCGGTGGCCACAATTTGATTTCCTTTTTTACCTTCCATCTGTTGCGCCGAGATAAAAACAGGCGTCTCATCATGGCTTTTCTGCGAGTTCATAAAGGCGCTATCAAGCTTCAGCATCAGCGCATCACCCTCGGCGTAAGCTACCGTAATGGAAGAGTAGAGCAGGAAAAAAGTAACGGGGTTAAGGCAAAAGCGCATGGTGCGGGGGAAATAGGTTAAGGTGCTAAAATCGCACAAATTCCCGATTAAGGCAAACTTATGCAACGTCAAAAGCAGCTTACCGATTGGCTCAAAGGCCAATTTCCCGGCAGCGCTTTCGATCTCGCACCGGCCTCTGCCGATGCCAGCTTCCGCCGCTACTTCCGCGCTACCTTCCCCGGCCGCTCTCTAATTGTTATGGACGCCCCACCGCAACATGAGAACTGCCGCCCGTTTCTGCATGTTGCCAAACTGTTCGAGGATGCCGGTGCACATGTTCCATATGTGTACGCACAAGACCTGGAGCAAGGCTTCCTGCTGCTGTCAGATTTGGGCAACACCACTTACCTGCAAGCGTTGAGGGCGGACAACGCGCAAGAACTGTATGCCGCCGCGACCGATGCGCTGATCCGCATCCAGCTTGCCAGCCGTGAGAACGAACTGCCGCCTTACGACGAAACCTTGCTGATGCGCGAGATGCGCTTGTTTCCGGAGTGGTACATCGGCAAACATCTGCAGGTGGCGCTGGATGAAAAACAAATTGCCACGCTGGAATCCATTTTCCGGCGCATCATCCAGAGCAATCTGACGCAGCCGCGCGTGTATGTGCACCGCGATTACCATTCGCGCAACCTGATGCATATCGAATCCCCTCTCGCTAACTCTCTGGATGAAACAACTAGCCATTCCACTAAGTCACCAAACTACGGTGACCAAGTGGCTGGTTATAGGCTGCCAAAGACCGCAGCCAAGTCGCTGGTTACCCCGCAAGCGGGAGAAAGAACTAACGAGAAGTGGGGTAAGCAGGCAATCCGCGAAGCGGATGCTCGCAAAAGCAATTTTCTATCCTCGCCCGGCATACTGGATTTTCAGGATGCCGTGTATGGCCCCATCACTTACGATCTCGCCTCGTTGTTCAAGGATGCCTACATCCGCTGGGAGGAGGCAGAAGTGCTGGACTGGCTGATTCGCTATTGGGAAAAAGCGCGCAAGGCCGGTTTGGCGGTGCATGAAGATTTTTCCGCGTTCTACCGCGACTACGAATGGATGGGGGTGCAGCGCCACCTGAAAATATTGGGCATCTTCGCGCGCCTGTACCACCGCGACGGCAAAGAGGGTTACCTGAAAGATCTGCCGCTGGTAATGGATTATTTGCACCGCGCCTGCGAACGTTATATTGACCTCAAGCCGCTGCTTAACCTGCTGGATATGCTGGAGCAGAAAAAACCTGTGGTGGGGTACACCTTTTGATGCTACGCATCTCCCCCTATCCAACTTTCCCCCGCAGTGCGTGGTTGTTGCCGATTTATCGGCTTTACAACCACGGCCTACCCCTTGCGGGTGCGCGGGCGAGGGGGCGAACGTGAAAGGCATAAACCCATGATGGCCATGCTGCTGGCCGCCGGGCGGGGCGAACGCATGCGCCCGCTCACCGACCTCACACCTAAACCTTTGCTGTTGGCCGGTGGCAAACCGCTGATCTTGTGGCACATCGAAAGATTATCGCGCGCGGGCATCACTGATCTGGTCATCAACCACGCCCACCTCGGCCAGCAACTTGAAAACGCCTTGGGCGACGGAGGCCGCTTTGGCGTCCATATCCGCTACTCGCCGGAACACCCGTCCGCGCTGGAAACAGCGGGCGGCATCGCTCATGCCTTGCACCTGCTGGGAGAGGAGCCGTTCGCGGTGATCAACGGCGACATCTACTGCAACTACGATTTCGGGCATCTGCCCGCGCATGTGGCGGCGCTCCAGGCCAGCAATGACACCGCGCATCTGGTGCTGATCAACAACCCACCCCATCATCCGAACGGCGATTTCCATTTGCTTGATGGGCGTCTTCTCCCCTCTCCCGCTGGCGGGAGAGGGGTTGGGGGTGAGGGGTTGCCCGCGAAGCTTACCTTCAGCGGCATCGGCATCTATAAAACTATTTTGTTCCACCACATACCGCGCGGAACTGCCGCTCCGCTTGCTCCGCTGTTGCGCGCGCAGATAGCGTTGGGCAAGGTAAGCGGCGAACACTACAGCGGCTACTGGGTGGATGTAGGCACTCCGCAACGCCTGGAAGAACTCGACAAGCAATTGTGCGCATCGCAGAATGTCAGCCATGATTAATCCAACCCTATACAAACAACGCCGCGACCGCCTGATGCAAAAAATGCAGCGCGGCATCGCCGTCATTCCCACCGCTCCTGAAGTGTTGCGCAACGGTGATGCGCACTATCCTTACCGCTACAACAGCCACTTTTATTACCTCACCGGTTTTGACGAACCGGAAGCCGTGTTGGTGCTGGTCGTGAACCCTGGCGCCAATGTTTCGCCGCAAGCCATCCTGTTTTGCCGCGAAAAAAACATGGAACGTGAAATCTGGGATGGATTTCGGCACGGGCCGGAAGCCGCACACACCGAGTTCGGTTTCGATGCAGCCTTCCCCATCGCGCAACTCGACGACAAACTCACCGAATTGATGGGTAACCAGCCCGCGCTGTTCCATCCGCTGGGCGCGCATGCCGCTTGGGATGACCGCATTCTCGCGTTGCGCGCCAGGGTGCAGGCGCAGGCGCGCATCGGCATCACGGCGCCGAATGAAATTCATGATGTGCGCATGTTGCTGGACGAAATGCGCCTGATCAAGGATAGCGAAGAACTCGCCACCATGCGCCGCGCCGCCGCCATCTCCACCGCTGCGCACATCCGCGCCATGTGCGCCACCCATCCCGGCAAAATGGAATATGAAATCGAAGCGGAGTTGCTGCACGAGTTCCGCCGCAGCGGCGCACAAGCGCCAGCCTACACCCCCATTGTCGCGGGCGGCGCCAATGCCTGCGTATTGCACTACATCGGCAACAACGCGGCGCTCAAGGATGGCGACCTGCTGCTGATAGACGCGGGTTGTGAAGTGGATGGCTATGCCGCCGACATCACGCGCACCTTTCCGGTAAATGGAAAATTCAGCGCCGCACAAAAGGATGTATATGAACTGGTGCTGGCGGCGCAGGCCGCAGCCATAATGTCTGCCCAGCCCGGCAAGCGCTGGAACGAGCCGCATGACGCCGCGCTGCGTGTGCTGGCGCAGGGCATGATAGACCTCGGGCTTTGCCGGGGCAGCCTCGATGGCGTGCTGGAAAGCGAAGGCTACAAGCGCTTCTACATGCACCGCACCGGCCACTGGCTCGGCATGGACGTGCATGACGTGGGCGCCTACAAGCAGGACGGCAACTGGCGCACGCTGCAACCCGGCATGACGCTGACCGTTGAACCCGGCTGCTACATCCGCCCCGCCGACGATGTGCCGCAGGCATTCTGGAACATCGGCATCCGCATCGAAGATGATGTGGCCATCGGCGCAGAGGGCTGCGAGGTGCTGACCGAAGCCGCACCAAAAACGCTGGCGGCGATTGAAGAGATCATGAACCCGGACTGAATGCGCGACACAGGTATTTTGCAGGGTCGGCCAAGCAGCAATTCAAGCGCGGAAAATAACGGGGATATATCCCGCTTACCCACCCAGATACGCACGTTGCACGGCATCGCTGCCCAGCAGTTCACTTGCTGCGCCACACAAGGTAATCAACCCGCTTTCCATGACATAGCCGCGCCGCGCAACTTGCAGCGCCAGCTTTGCATTCTGCTCGACCAGCAGAATCGAAACGCCTTGTTCAGCAGTTTGGGACGCGACATCGTGGCCGCGCCATTGCCACTATTGGCAATGGCGCCATCGGCTTTACCGTCGCAGTCGGCAGATCGCTTGGCTATATCGCCACCGACCTTAGCTTCCATCTGAGATTAGCAAAGATTACAACTGATGCTTCAATCTATCTGTGATTTCTTTAGCCTGAATATAGTACCCATGTGCCCGCTGCATTGGCACGCCAACACCTTTGATCCTATTTTCCTCTGTTGAAATTAGCCGACTTGCTTCAAACTGAGTGCTGACGTGGTGTTCAATCAAATTGGGAGGGTCACCCGATGGGTGAGGTGCGATTTGAGCAAAAACCGCTGGCAAAAGCTGTCGGCAACGCGCTGTCTGAACAAGCGCGCGAGGTTCATCGAGTAACGACGCCGGGAGGCCAATTTCAGGTTCGCTGGGACGAAGGGGGCAGCGCCACGGCGCTGGGACAGCTGGCATTTTTTGCCGAGTTTTTGGAAGTGTCCGGATTGTTCGAGCACTGGGTCGACGGTTGCCCGATGAATTACAGCAGCCCCAACGCACCGGAAGTGCGAGATGTTCTGGGCACGTGGCTGCTCTCGATCCTGGATGGGCAAAAGCGCTATGCGCATGTGGCATGCCTGCGCGGCGACGCGGTGGCTGTGGAAATACTGGGCATGAGCAAGATCATCAGCGACGAGAGCTTGCGCCGGGCATTGGCGCATCTGGCGCCGAGTTCGGGCAAGCGCTGCGCCGAAGAAGAACGGGCAAAGCGTGAAGCCCAGCTGGCAAGGAGTTCGGCGTGGATGGATGCCGCGCTTGAGGAGAGCACGAGCGAGGCGCTAAATACGCCGTGGATACTCGACACCGACACGACGATCAAGCCGCTCTACGGGCATCAGGACGGAGCCGAAATCAGTTACAACCCGAGAAAGCCGGGGCGACCGAGCCACGCCATCCACACCTACTGGATAGGCAACGTGCGCATGGTGCTCGATGCCGAAGTGCAAAGCGGCAAGGCACATGCGGCGAAACACAGCCTGCCCCGTTTGCGCACATTGCTGGAGGGGTTGCCACCCGAGAAGCGCCCACGGCTGGTGCGGGGAGACTGCGCGTTCGGCAACGAGACGGTGATGGGGGAAATGGAAAACCTGGACCAAGCCTACCTGTTCAAGCTGCGCCAAAGCGCGGGCGTCAAACGCCTGATCGAGCGCCAATGGTCGCGCGACGACTGGAGCGATGCGGGGCAAGGTTTCTACGCCGTCGAAGCGGAACTGAAGCTGGCGGGCTGGAGCCGCGCCCGTCGCGTGATCGTGATGCGGCGGGCGGTCAAAGGCAGTCTCGTGGCGGATGAAAAAACCTCGGGCAAGAGCAAGAAGCAACAGAGCCTGCAATTTGCCGATGTCAGCCAACCCGCCAACATCTGGGAGTACGCCGTTCTGATCACCAACACGGGTTACGCTCTGGAGGCCATCGGCCAGCTGTATCGTGACCGTGCCGACTGCGAAAACGGGTTTGATGAAATGAAAAACCAGTGGGGCTGGGGCGGCTACACCACGCAGGACATGGAACGATGCAATCTCTCGGCCAGAGCGGTCGCGCTGATCTACAACTGGTGGAGCTGGTACGTCCGCCTCGCGCACCCGAAGGCTCGCCTGGAAGCCATCACCAGCCGACCGTTGCTGCTTGGCGGGATCGCGCGCTTGACCCGCCACGCCGGACAGTCGCGTCTTCTGGTCACGATCACCCACGTCGCGGGCGAACAGGTCAAAAGCATGATCGCCAATATCCGCAAGGGGCTCGACCATATTCTTCATGCTGCGCCACAGTTGACAAAACTGGAGCGCTGGAAGGCGCTGGTTCGCTATATCGTCGCAAAAATCATCGCGGCCAAGTCGAAAGATCAGCCGCCGCGACACCCGTTGCCACCGGATATGGCGCAGTTCGCAACGGGGTAACAGAGGAATTTAGGTTGATTAGCATGTCGCCTTTGCCCAGCAACGACTCGGCCCCTGTCTCATCAAGGATGATGGTTGATTCGGTTGCCTTCTGAACTTTGAGGGCAATACGCGCTGGGCAGTTACTGCGTAATAAACCGCTGAATGTTTTTGCATCTGGACGTTGAGTAGCGAGAATGAGATGTATGCCCGCAGACCGTGCTTTTTGTGCCAATTGCACCAGCTTCTCCTCGGCACTTTTACCAGATTTACCTTGCATAACCAGGTCAGCTAATTCATCCACTGCAACAACGATCCATCCGCCCTCAAAACCACGCTCACGGGCTTCCGTCAAATTTTTCACGCCTAGCTCAGCAAATTGAGCATAGCGCCTTTCCATTTCGTCCACCAACTTATTGAGCAAGCCGATTGCAGCCGATATTGAAGTAGCAATATCTGCGTACAGCACCCCACAATCTCGCCATAGTAAGAACTCAACTTGTTTGGGATCGATCAATGCCAACTTGACTGGTCTATTATGTGATGCAAGGAAGAGGCTTAACAGCAATGCGTTAACACATACGCTTTTGCCGCTACCAGTCGTGCCGCCAACTAACAGGTGCGGTGCGTCAGCCAAGTCAAACACCACGGGAACACCTACTACAAGCGAATCAATTCTTGCTGTAAGCGCCATTGTTCTTCTTCAGCCTGTTTATGTGCCTCTAGTGCTTGGCGCAGACTTGTTGCTGAAACTCGAGTTGTTGCGCGCATGTCCGCGAGTTTATTGCGCTCGTTGGCTTGCAGGTAGCTATGCCAAATAGCATCCGCGCATTCTGGCGGTCTGGGATAGTTGTAACGTCAGTCGCTGTTCAGGAATCAGCACATCATGTGCAACCCACGATCTTTTTCAACGCATGAAGAATCTCTATCAGGGATATTGCGCGACAACCCTAGCATAAGGAAGGCCGATGCTCCTCTGTTAAGGTGGGAAGTTCTAACGCTCCCCCACACACAAATGAGACCGGCCTATGCATCGGATTGTATCTGGCATTATCACGCTTCAGCAACATATTGAAACCCTGCACAGCACACCTGAAGTCTACCGGCCCGCGCAGTGCCCTCTCTGTGGATTGGCAGGTCTTTGGCGACACGGTTGTTATTATCGCAAGTCAAATCGTCGCCCGTTGCCAGGCGATGAATCCCTTTACCTGATCGAGATTCCTCGTTATCTATGCCCTGATTGCCACGGAACCTGTTCGCGCCTGCCTTCGTGCATTCCGCCCCGTCGCTGGTATAGCTGGCTGTTGCAGCAGCAGGTTCTGCTATGTTTGCTGGTAGTCAATTCGTTGCACGGATGCGCTGCCAAGTTTGGTATTTGTCGGAGCACCGTTCGCCGGTGGTGGAATTGGCTGCAATCTCGCACGGTCGATTTTGAATTCTACTTGCGAAGCCGTTTCCCCGAGTGGGGGCGGGCAACCGATTGGAATTCGTTCTGGCGATGTTGCTTGGACGACATGCCGTTGAGCGAAGTAATGGCATCCCTCGATCATGATGGAGTAGAAATCCCATGATGCACTGACATTTATTCGGCGCGTGACAGGTGTTTTCGCCATACGCTGTCTACCCCACACACTTTAGCCTGTTTTTTAATCTTTTGATTTCTGGTTCCATGCATGCTTCTTTAACCACGAGGAGCAAGCATGAAACAGATTGATAAGACCGCATTGTTTCGCCTGTCAGTCATCGGGCAACTGGTCAGCCGGGAGAGCTTGCAGCGAGGACAACTGCAGCAAATCATCCGCGAACTGGCGCAACAGAGCTACGTCATTCCCGGCTCGTGCCGCACTCAACTGGGCGAGAAGACCATTCAGGCCTGGTATTACAATTGGCAGAAGGGGGGTATCGAAGCATTGGTTCCGCAGATCCGCGCAGACCGTGGATTATCCAAACTCACCCCTGAAGTTCAAGAGGCTATCCCTTCTGCACGCGGCATCCAGCCACCAGTTTGGGCGCGCACTTCCACCACCACCTTTTGGTCATTGTATTTTCCTTTGCTGTTGAAAAACCACCTGCGAGTCACCCGTAGCGCACCATCGTCCTCGCGCGAAAATTCCACACTGACCTCCATGCGCTCATGCCCTTCGGCTGGTGCAAGCCGATGAAAGGCGGTTTCAAGGAAGTGTCCATAACTTTTTGTCTTGAGTCCTGCGCTATCAAGCGCTTTATGCTTGATAGCCTCTCCCATACATTATCAGTCGCCAAATCAACAATAGGACGATAAATAAAAGCCCCTTTTAAATCCTTGTGTGGATGCAAGCGCGAATCTGCGTCGTTAGGATAGGCTTCTACGCTACGCCGCCGCGTAGCAGACTCATCCTTTCGCACACCTAGCAAAATAATTGCTGATCCACATGCTGCCACTTGGTCGAGTATGTAGCGGCTGGTTGGCTGGATTTTCAAACGGTCAGTACACCAACGCATGGTGGAGTTAGGGCTTGGATAACCCTTCCCGATGAGCAGCACCCAGAAAGTGTTATCAGAATTCGGTTTGGTAGCAGTTACTGTAATGGGGAGTGCCAGCATTTCTGCTGCGTGACGAATCTCTTGTAATGATTGATGCAAGTGCGCCGCCACCAACGGGCTTTCAACCAACGTGTCGTTAGCTATGATGTGTACGGGGCGTGTTAAGCGGCTAGGGGAAATATCGAGCAATGCAGAAAACACTGCATGAGCAACTAGCGTGCTGTCCTTCCCGCCGGAAAATCCAACAATCCAAGGAAACTCCTGAGCATCGGACAGATATTCGTTGCGGATATCAGACAAGACTTGCCTAAAGAGCGTATCGCTGCTTATGGTGTCTTGAACATCAATCTCTGGAATTTGCACCAGCAAGCTTTGAACCATTGTAGTCACGCAACCAGTAACCAAACGAGAATGTGTTACTTTACCATTAGTTACGTCATTAACGTAATTATCTGTTAACCGCCACTTCACCCATGCTATTGCTTAGCCCGGTAACTTTACGGCATGGAAAAATCAAATGAAAAGTTTGCCAAACGATTACGCTCCGCCATGCAGTCCGCCGGATATGAACCGAAGCCTTCTGTCTTGGAGCGTGAATTTAATCAGCGCTATTGGGGTAGTCCAATGACATTGCATGGGGTGCGTCGCTGGCTGCTGGGTGAGTCCTTACCCAAGCAGGACAAGGTGCTGGTGCTAGCGGAATGGTTACGTGTTCCGCCACAGCAGTTACGTTATGGCGTGGAAGTTGAAAAGCGTATACAGCAGCAACGCACACGCTGGGATGAAGGCATGGGCTACCAGGAACGGGAGATGTTCGAGGCATTTCTTGCACTACCCGCCCCGCAACGCAAGATAGTGCGCGAGGTCATTCAGGCCTTCACCAAAGCTTTTCCGGCGGAAACCGCCAAGAAAAAATTACCCCCCGCTTAACCTCCCAGATACGCACGTTGCACAGCATCACTGCCCAGCAATTCACTTGATGCGCCAGACAAAGTAATCAACCCGCTTTCCATGACATAGCCGCGCCGCGCAACTTGCAGCGCCAGCTTTGCATTCTGCTCGACCAGCAGAATCGAAACGCCTTGCGCGGAGATTTCGCGGATGGTCTCAAAAATCTTTTTCACCATCATTGGCGCAAGCCCCATGCTGGGTTCGTCCAGCATCAGCAGTTTCGGGCGGCTCATCAAGGCGCGGCTCATCGCCACCATTTGCTGTTCGCCGCCGGAAAGAGTTCCGGCCAGTTGCGCGCGGCGCGCGGATAAGAGCGGGAAGAGTTGATGGATGCGCTGCGTGTCCTGAGCGATTTCTGATTTGTCGTCGCGGCAGTATGCGCCCATCTGCAAATTCTCTTCCACAGTGAGGCGCGCGAATACGCCACGCCCTTCCGGCACTAGCGCCAGGCCATCGCGCACGCGCCGGTGCGCGGGAATGTTGTGCAGGGGTTTTCCGGCGTAGTGAATGATTCCTGTCGTGGGATGCAGCAGCCCGGCCAGCGCCTTGAGCGTGGTGGTCTTGCCCGCGCCGTTGCTGCCGATCAGCGCGACCAGTTCGCCGGGGGCTATTGCCAGGCTGATGCCTTTCACTGCCTGGATGCCGCCGTAGCTGACCTTGAGGTTTTCTACTTCCAGCAAATTCATGCCGCTTCTCCGCCCAGATAGGCGGCGATCACCGCCGGGTTGCGGCGTACTTCTTCCGGAATGCCTTCGGCGATTTTCTTGCCATAGTCCAGCACGGCAACGCGGTCGCACAGGCCCATGATGAGCTTCACGTCGTGCTCGATCAGCAGCACGGTGATGCCGCTGGCGCGTATGGCTTGCAGCAAGGATTTCAGGCTTTCGGTCTCGGTGGCGTTCATGCCCGCCGCCGGTTCGTCCAGCGCCAGCAGCGCAGGCTCGGTGGCCAGCGCGCGCGCGATTTCCAGGCGGCGCTGTTCGCCATAGGAGAGATGCTTGGCCAAGGTCTGGTGCGGACGGTCTATGCCGACATAGCGCAGCAGTTCGCGCGCGCGCTGCGCGATGGCGCGCTCCTCGGCGCACGCGGCGGCGTTGCGCGAGAGCGCCCCCCATATGCCCGTGCGGGTGCGCACATGGCGGCCGACCATAATATTTTCCAGTGCGCTCATGTTGGCGAACAGGCGGATGTTCTGGAAAGTGCGCGCGATGCCCGCCTCGGCCAGCACATGCGGTTTGCAGTGAACATAGGCGACGCCATCGAAAGTGAGCGCGCCTTCGTCGAGCTGGTACAGCCCGGTGATGACGTTGAACAGCGTAGTCTTTCCCGCGCCATTGGGGCCGATCAGGCCGTAAATTTCACCGCGCCGGATGTGCAGCGACACTTCTGACAGCGCCGCCAGACCGCCGAAATGCTTGCCCACGCCGGACAGTTGTAGCAGGGCTTGATCTTGAAACTCGCGTAGCGAGACCGCGTCCCTCTCGCCCGCTTGCGGGAGAGAGCTAGGAGAGAGGGAAACGGGCATGGCCTGCTTTCCATGCCCGTTATCGGCTGCGGTCATACACCGTTTCCTGTTCCTGTTGCGCGACTCCGTCATCCGCCTCCAGCTCGCGGCGGCGCACCGAAGACGGCCACAGCCCGGCAGGGCGCAGCAGCATCACGGCAATCAGCGCCAGGCCGAACAGCAGCATGCGCAGGCTTTCCGGGTCAACCAGCGCTTTGCCGAACAGCGCCTGCTGCACGGGGCCCGCGCCGTGGCGGAACGCTTCCGGCAACAGTGCCAGCAGCACGCCGCCCAGCACTACACCGGCAATGTTGCCCATACCGCCCAGCACCACCATGCACAGGATCATGATGGATTCCATCAGGCCGAAACTTTCCGGGCTGATGAAACCCTGCAAGCCGGCGAACAACCCGCCGGACAGCCCGCCGAAAGTCGCGCCCATGGCGAAAGCCAGCAGCTTGATGTCGCGCGTGTTGATGCCCATCGCTTCCGCCGCCACTTCGTCCTCGCGGATCGCCATCCAGGCGCGACCGATACGCGAATCTTCCAGCCGGCGCGACACGCACACCACCAGCAGGGTGAACAGCAGGAACAGGTAGTAATACAGATGCACCGAGGGCAGGCTGATGCCGAAAATTTCCTGCGTTGCGCCGAGGGAAAACCCGCCCACGCGCACCGGGTCTATCATGCTGATGCCCTGCGGGCCGTTGGTGATGTTCACCGGCGCATTCAGGTTGTTGAGAAAAATGCGGATGATCTCGCCGAAGCCGAGGGTGACGATGGCGAGGTAATCGCCGCGCAATCGCAGCGTGGGCGCACCGAGCAACACGCCGAAGCAGCAGGCCAGCAGCGCGCCCAGTGGCAACACCGCCCACGCCGGCCAGTGCAGCCCGAACTGCGGCGAGGACAGCAGCGCATAGTTGTAGGCGCCCACCGCGAAGAAGGCGATGTAACCGAGATCGAGCAGCCCGGCGTAGCCCACCACGATGTTCAGGCCGAGCGCCAGCATGATATAGAGCAGCGCAAAATCTGCGATGCGCACCCAGCCGCGCCCGAACAGCGCATCGGTGGCGAAAGGCAGGAGCAGCAGCGCGAAGGCGAGCGCGGTGAGCAGCAGTTTGGATTTTTGGTTGAATTTCATTCTGGGAAAGACGGTTGGCGGAGTGTTCCGCATCGCGTCATGAAGTTGTGCTGCATTTGCAGGTGCGAATTTATTCGCACATTACGGATTGTGCGTGCGTGTAAATTCGCACCTACATAACCATCAAATATTTTTTCCTGCTTCATGCGCGCTCCGCCAACCGTTCGCCGAGCAAGCCGGACGGCCTGAATACGAGGACGGCGATCAGCACAAAGAAGGCGAACACGTCCTGGTAGTTGCTGCCGAAGAATCCGCCGGTCAAATCGCCGATGTAGCCCGCGCCCAGGCTTTCGATCAGCCCCAGCAGCACGCCGCCCAGCATCGCGCCGCGCAGGTTGCCGATGCCGCCCAGCACGGCGGCAGTGAATGCTTTCAGGCCAAGCAGGAAACCCATGTAGTAATGCACAATACCGTAGTTCGCGCTCACCATGACGCCCGCCACCGCCGCCAGCGCGGAGCCGAGCATGAAGGTGATAGCGATCACGCGGTTGATGTCCACGCCCATCAGCGCGGCTGCGGAAGGATTCTCCGCCACCGCGCGCATGGCGCGGCCCAGGCGTGTGCGATGCACCAGCAGCATCAGTCCGGCCATCATCAGCAGCGCGGTCAGTACAATGATGAGCTGCACGTCATTGATGACCGCGCCGCCGAAAGTGTGGGTATTGTCCGGTAGCAACTGCGGGAAGGCATGATATTCGCGCCCCCAGAAAATCATCGCCAGGTTTTGCAGCACGATGGACACGCCGATGGCGGTGATCAGCGGGGCGAGGCGTGGCGCATTGCGCAATGGGCGGTAGGCAATGCGCTCGATGCTGTAGCCCAGCATCATGCAGGCCGCAGCCGCGACTATCAAAGCGATCAGCAGGATCAGCAACGGCGGCAAACCCGAAGAAGCAAGAGCCTTTGCCACGGTCAGCGCCACCATCGCCCCCACCATTACCACTTCGCCATGCGCGAAATTAATCAGGCCGAGGATGCCGTAGACCATGGTGTAGCCCAGCGCGACCAGCGCATAAACGCTACCCTGCACCAGGCCGTTGAGGATTTGTTGTAGCAGAATTTCCATAAACCTATATCCGACAGTTGAATGAAAAGAACTGTGCCGCATCCCTATCTCAACGGGCGTTTTCCCTACCCATGAACCTCAAGCAGGCAATGGGTTTGGTGTAAGCACCAGATTATGCTTCGATGCCAGCTTTCGCAGTAAACGTTGTTCGGTTTGGGCGAATTTTTGCTCATAATACGTGAGACCTTTTTCAACAAATTGAATACCTTTGACCATTACATTCCAGTACAACGTAGCGATTTTTCGCGCCAGCGCCTGGTTGGCAAGCAGCCCGCCCCGGCGTGCGCGGATGCGCCGGTAGAAGCCGCCGAGCGCCTTGTCGGTGCTGTTGGCCAAAGAGCGTGCCACCGTGCAAAATACCCGGCCAGCACGGTTGCGTTGGCGCGCCTGGCGTCCGCGCCGCTTGCCGCTTTGATGTGCTCCTGGAGCCAGCCCCAGCCACGCGGTGAAGTGTTTGGCCGTTGGCCAGCGTGCCAAATCAGTGCCGACTTCGCTGGCCAATTGCAGAATCGAGTAGTCCGTCAAACCCGGCAATACGCTCGCATCACGGCCACCATTGAGCGCTACAACCAGCGGATGCATATCCGCAATACGCGGCGCATTCTGGCTGGTTGCTTTCACGGGTTTTTTCTTGATGCCAACCTTCTGTATCGGGGCAACCCTGTTGTCGGAGCAGGTGTCGAACCCTGCCGGGCTATGTTTGCTGCCACTGCCGTCGTCGCTGGCGCCGTTATCCTGCGCGCTACGTGCGCGCAACGCCTGCTCGACTCGCGCATCGCACCCGGCGATCTGCGCCTGATAAAAATCCCAGCCCGACAGTGCCTGCGACAGCGCAAACAGATGTTCTTCGCGCCACGAGCCTTGCAACGCGGCGCGCATACGTCCGGCTTTAGCCTTGCGAATCTGCACATCACACAAGGCCAACAACGTTTCGGTATCGCGCTCACCGCCCACAATGGCGCGCACTATGGCCAGGCCGCTCACGCCGGCCAGCGAGCTGATGACCTCGTGAATCTTGATATTCATCCGGTCCAGCGCCTTTTGCATGTGCTGCACATGCTGGGCCGCCATGCTGATGTGGTCGGTGCGCAGCCGCATGTAATCCTGCAAGCGCCGGATGTCGGCTTCCGGGACGAACCCCGCACGCAGCAGGCCATGCGCGTGCAAGGTGGCCAGCCACTGGCAGTCGGCCATGTCGGTCTTGCGGCCAGGCACATTCTGCACGTGGCGGCCATTGACCATGACCACTTCGAGCCCTGCTGCTTCGAGCACCTCGTACACGCACAGCCAGTAAATGCCTGTCGCTTCCATCGCGACCGTTTTAACGCCGCTGGCGACAAGATGATCGCGCAAAGCGTACAAGTCTGCGGTCATGGTGCCAAAGACCTTGGGCGCATCACCGGCAATCGAGGTGTGCAAGCTCTCGCTGCCCACATCGATACCGGCCGCCCTATCGTTGAATACCTGCAATCCTTTCATGTCAGCTCCTTGTTTGAGAGAGAGTCGCCCGCAAAATCCGCCTGGTTGGACGAAATGGATGCAAACCTACCCAACGGGAAGCAACCTCGCTCACCAAACAATCCTCGTACCGCCAACCAGCGCCAGTCTCTCCCACGGGCTTCGCAGCACCAAAGGGAATGCGGCAATTCTGCGGCTATCGCGAACACTGCTACTGTACTCCGCTCAGGTTCATGGGACTCAATTCGGGCGAAAAAAATTGGCGACTGCGGTCTCTCCCTAACCCTCTCCACGAGGTTTCTCCCCTCCCCTTCGGGGGAGGGGCTGGGGGAGAGGGTTTGCACCATTTGACAGCAAATTTAACTGCTGTTTTTAGGATAAATTAATAACGGCAATCAGCCACGGATGAACACAGGTTAACACGGATAAAAACATGGGGTTTATCCGTGAACATCCGTGTTCATCCGTGGCAAATAATTTTTCGAGCAATAAATAAAAAGCGACACACAAGGTGTCGCTTTGCTATCCCTACCCCATGCATCAGTGCGCTGCCGCGGGCGCGCTTCCGTCCATGGTCTGGGCACCCATGGTTTGCAGGGCTTGCCACTTGCCTTGCTGCACCTGGTACAGCGTCACCGCGCCGCCCTTGAGGTCGCCCTTTTCGTCAAAAAGGATTTTTGCGGTTGCGCCGTCGTGCGCGGCATTCGCCAATGCGGGCAGGTATTTTGCCGGTTCGGCGGAGCCTGCCTGCTGCATCGCGGCGATCATCACGTTCACGGCGTCATAGCAATACGGAGCGTACAACTGGATGGGTTGCTTAAATTTCGTTTCATAACGTTGCGAGAAATCCTTGCCTCCGGGCATTTGCTCCAGAGGCACGCCGGGCAGCGAGGCGTAGGCGCCTTCGGCAGCCGCGCCCGCCAGCTCGATCAGCTTGGGCGTATAACCGCCATCGCCCATCATGAATTTGGCGGGCAGCCCCAGCGATTTCATTTGCTTGAGCAGCGGCACGCCCTGCGGATCCATGCCGCCGAAGAACAGCAGGTCGGGCTGCTTGCCCTTGATCGAGGTCAGCACGGCGGTGAAATCCACCGCCTTGTCGTTAGTGTATTCGCGCGCCACAATCTGCGCGCCGACAGCTTGTGCTGCCTTGGCGAATTCGTCCGCCAGCCCCTGCCCGTAGGCGGTGCGGTCGTCTATCACCGCGATTTTCTTAGCGCCCAGATTTTTCGTTGCGAACTCGCCCAGCACCTTGCCTTGCTGACCATCGTTCGCCATCACGCGGAAGGCGGTCTTGAAGCCTTGAGCAGTGTAGGCGACGGCGGTGGCGGAGGGGGAAATCTGCGGGATGCCGTTGTCGCTGTAGATTCGGGATGCGGGGATGGAGGTGCCGGAATTGAGGTGGCCGATGATGCCGTTCACCTTGGCGTCCACTAGTTTCTGCGCCACGATGGTCGCGGTTTTGGGATCGGCCTGGTCGTCCTCGCTGATCAGTTCGAAACGCACTTTCTTGCCGCCTATGGTCACGCCTTTGGCATTGGCATCCTCGATTGCCATGCGCGTCCCATTTTCATTGTCCTTGCCGATATGCGCCTGTGGCCCGGTAAGCGGGGCAGCTGCGCCGATCTTCACCACTAATTCACTGGCGGCGGGTGCGGCAGGAGGAGCTTCAGATTTGCTGCAGGCAACGAGCGTGGCGGCGCATAAAACGGCAAAGGTCAGGAATGACTGGTCATGTCGCATGGGATGGATTCGTGACGAGAATAAAGATGCGACGAATTATCCGTAGCACTTCTCCGCTTGTCAATTTGGGACAGCGCAACAACTGAAGCCAGTTCGTGGGGGCATGATATTTCATGCCCCGTTGAGGGTCAGTTTGCCTGGTACAGTATGAACCGGACCAGCCCCCTCATATCAGTTTGCTTGGTGCCGTTCGGGTCATTGGCGGGCATGGGCATGGAACCCCAGTTGCCGGAAGAGCCCTTGGATACAGCCAACACCAAGCCTTCCTCCAAATCATACTCCTTGCCGCCAAAAGTATATTTTGTTACGCCTTTATATTTTTTGGCGACTTCCTTCCATGCAGGGCCGACCAACTTCTTGTCAATATCATGGCAGATATCGCAATCGTGTTTCTTGGTTAGCTCGGGCATCTCGGTTGCCCAAGCGCCATATGCAAACGTCAGGGCTGCTGCCGCAACCATATTGCCGATTATAGTCTTCATGAATTTGCTCTCCATTTTAAAACCTGCCCCACATTCTAATCAACGCTGCCTCGTTTGCAAATTTGCATTCCGGCAGCATAACAAACGATGCTCGCACCTGGTTGTTGACCAGATCACTTCAGTGACAATGTAAATTTAACCAGCGCCCTGATGTCGGCGTCTTTCACCGCAGGGGAATTGGCTGGCATCGGCACGCTGCCCCACACGCCGGCGCTGCCCCTGGATACTTTGGCTATCAGTTTTTCCTCCGCACCGGCATCGCCACGGTACTTGGCCGCCACATCTTTCAATGCCGGGCCCACTACCTTTTTCTCGATCGAGTGGCAGGCAAGGCAATTGCTCCGCGCTGCCAGATCAAGCATTTCCGCATTATAGGATGCGGGTTCGGCTGCCTTGGCTGAATGCTCTGAAGCTTCAACCTTGCCATCTGGCTTTTTCCCCTCAGGCGTGGATACGGCCTTCTTTGTATCGCAAGCACACAGTGCGCTGGCGATAAACAGAACGGATATCCATTTCATTGCTTGCATCACACACCTCCTTGTGCATTATTAACCGCCATGACAAAAAACATCACTGTCCTTACTGCCCTTGTTCCAGCCAGTTCAGCAAATAGGCCCATTGCTCCAGTTCACGCTCCGCCAGATGATGCGGCAGGTCGAACAGGGTCTTGCCCTCAAAGGCGGCATTGACGTAAGTTTGAGTTTCACGCAAATAGGCCAGCACAGGCAATCCCAATCCAGCAATGAATTGTTCCAGAGTCGTGGCAGCGCGCGTGTGCGGCGCCATGCGCATTCCGACTACACCGACAAATGTTTTACCCTTGCGCACGGCCTTTTCCTGGCTCAGGATTTCGAGAAATTCACGGCTGGCCTGAATATCAAAAAGCGATGGTGCGATCGGCACAATAACCTTGTGCGCCAGCTTCATTGCGTATTCGAGATTCTTGCCGTGCAGGCCGGCAGGAGAATCAATCACCAGCCAGTCTGCCGCAGCAGATTTTTCCGCCATTGCGCGAAGCAAACCGATGGTTGGCAACTGAGGCGGGCGGTTGTCCAGCCAGCGTGCGGCAGATTTTTGCCGGTCCAGGTCCAGCATGGCGATACTATACCCGCGAGAGGCAAGATAGCCGGAGATGTTGGTCGCGAGTGTGGTTTTTCCGCTACCCCCTTTGGGGTTGGCTATCAAAATGGTTTGCACGGTTTCACTCCAGCACAACCAGTTCGGTAACCGGTATTTTATGCTGTGCCGTCTCGAACAACTCACGCTCCTCAAAGCGTATATGCTGTATTAACAATTCGGCGAACCCAACCATGGCTTGCACACCCCCCTCGCGAATCATGCGCCGCAACTCTGCGTGGTCGGCATGAGTCCGCCGCACCAGATCGGTTACGCCCACCCGTTCCAGGGCAGGCAGCAGACCTGTTTCCTCGGCCCGGAAATGCGGTTCCATTTCGGCGGCAAAACGCGCCTGGATTTGCCGCCATTCATTTTCTGCCATTGCAGTGCCTGCGGCCTTTTGCGCGCGCTTGGCCAACACCAGTCCATGATGGTGTTCGTTGGACAGCGTGCGCAGGGCCGCGCTACGCTTCACTATTTTTCCACCTGTGTCACGTCGCGCACCGCGCCTTGGTCGGCGGAAGTGGTCATGGCGGCATAGGCCCTGAGTGCGGCGGAAACCACGCGCTCGCGCTTGGCTGGCTTCCATGCCTGCGCCCCTTTGGCTTCCATCGCGACACGGCGCTGTGCCAGTTCGCTGCCGGAAATCGCCAGGTTAATGCTGCGGTTCGGAATGTCAATTTCTATGCTATCCCCTTCCTGCACCAGGCCAATCGCACCTCCTTGCGCCGCTTCCGGCGAGACATGGCCAATGCTCAAGCCCGAAGTGCCACCGGAGAAACGACCATCGGTAAGCAGCGCGCATACCTTGCCCATCCCTTTCGATTTCAGGTAGCTGGTGGGATACAGCATCTCCTGCATGCCCGGCCCACCCTTGGGGCCTTCATAGCGGATCACCACCACATCGCCCGCCACAATCTTGTCAGCCAGAATCGCTTCCACCGCCGCATCCTGGCTCTCGAATATTCTTGCCCGCCCGCTGAATTTGAGAATGCTCTCGTCCACGCCCGCAGTCTTCACGATGCAGCCGTTCTCGGCAATGTTGCCGTGCAGCACCGCCAGCCCGCCGTCCTGGCTGTAGGCGTGCGCCTTGTCGCGGATGCAACCGTTGGCGCGGTCGTTATCCAGGGTCGGGTAATGCATGGACTGCGAGAACGCGATCGTGGTGGCCACACCGCCGGGAGCGGCGCGGAAAAAGGTTTTCACCGCCTCATCCCGCGTGCGCATCACGTCATATTTTTCCAGCGCGTCGCCCAGTGTCTTGCTATGCACGGTGGGCAGGTCGCGGTGCAGCAGCTTGGCGCGGTCCAGTTCGCCGAGTATGCCCAGTACGCCACCGGCGCGGTGCACATCTTCCATATGGTACTGTTGCGCACTGGGCGCCACCTTGCACAAGTGCGGCACACGGTGCGACAGGCGGTCAATGTCTTTCATGGTGAAATTCACACCACCCTCGCGCGCCATAGCCAGCAGGTGCAACACGGTATTGGTGGAGCCGCCCATGGCAATGTCCAGGCTCATCGCGTTCTCGAAGGCCTCGAAAGTGGCGATGGAACGCGGCAGCACGCGGGTATCGCCCTGCTCGTAATAGCGGCGCGTAATTTCCACCGCCACCCGCGCGGCGCGCAAAAATAATTCCTTGCGTTCGGCGTGAGTCGCCACCAGCGAGCCGTTGCCGGGCAATGCGAGTCCCAGCGCCTCGGCCAGACAATTCATCGAATTCGCGGTAAACATGCCGGAACAGGAGCCGCAGGTAGGGCAGGCGGAGCGTTCCAGCGCGGCCACCTCCTCGTCGCTGCATTGGCTGTCGGCGGCGGATACCATGGCATCCACCAGATCCAGCATCACCGTCTTGCCATGCCAGTTGATCTTGCCCGCCTCCATCGGCCCGCCGGAAACGAACACCGCCGGAATGTTCAGGCGCATCGCCGCCATCAACATGCCGGGCGTGATCTTGTCGCAGTTGGAAATACACACCAGCGCATCGGCGCAGTGTGCGTTGACCATGTATTCCACGCTGTCGGCGATCAATTCGCGCGAAGGCAGCGAATACAACATGCCGCTGTGGCCCATGGCGATGCCGTCATCAATCGCGATGGTGTTGAATTCCTTGGCCACCGCACCGGCCTTCTCGATTTCGCGCGCCACCAGTTGCCCCATGTCTTTCAGGTGCACGTGGCCCGGCACGAACTGGGTGAACGAATTGGCGACGGCGATGATGGGCTTGTCGAAATCGCCGTCCTTCATGCCGGTGGCGCGCCACAAGGCGCGCGCGCCTGCCATGTTGCGGCCGTGGGTGGTGGTGCGGGAACGGTATTGAGGCATGGTGCGCTTTCCAATGATTAGCTGAAAGCAGAATTCTAAACCACTATGCACACCTTGTTGTCTTTTCAATCACCCTATTTCAACGCACCTCTCCATAACAGATGTAACGGTGGCGCGATAGATGTCGGCGGCGAAAAAAAACCACCCTCGGCTATCGGTTTTTGCGGCAACACCAGTAATGCCTTACCTGGCAATGCCTCATCTTCACGGGTGTGCCACATGGCCATAAAATCGGCTTTGTAGAAAGTGCGATTACCCCATGACGGATCAGCCAGCGTGACACGCTCGGCATCAATACCGCGCAACACAGAAAAATGATCGTCACCGCGATAACGCAGATACACCACGACGGGAATTTTCAATTTCGCCAGTTGGGCGTAATCCAACGCCACACCTACACCCTTGAAGCCAAACTGTGGCAAAACCCGCGCCATATCGGCAAATGAAGCTGCATCGGTTTTATCGAATGCCTTGAGTAGTGTTTCTTCGCTGACCATCTGTCCGTATTGAAAATTCAGAATCGTGGACAGCGATGCAGCGCCGCAGGAGTAATCGAAGTCCTGCTTGACCACTTGGGCATTGCGTAACGCTTGCCAGCTTTGCGCTGGTACTCTGCCTTGCACTGACGGAGTTTGCAGCCAAGCTGCATGAGCCACATGCATCACAAAGCTGGTCAGAAAAAACAGGCAAAAACGCATTCGCATTTCTACACCAATTTTTCTGAGAGATATTTTCCGTTGATAGCCACACGCACTCTGATATGCAGCCAAGCTCGAAAAAATATTGCCACCTCATACTCATTACCAGACTTATCGGTAATCTTTGTTCGCAAATCAGGTTGTTTATGCGTCCCAAAGCGCATTTTGTTTGTATTTTGAGCAACCAATGAATTATTCACATACAACATGGAACCAGAAGCCATGTTATTAACAAGCCTGCAATATTGCCCTGCAACGAAAAAACTCCACTCCTCGCTTGGAACAGTCCCATCCAAACATTCTTGTAGGTTGATCGTTTTGGTTTTAACCACTCCTTGATGCAAGCCTCGCGTAACTTGCGCATCGGGTATCAACGAACAATCTTGAGTATTGTCTACCTCCAAAGATTGATCAACGTTCCCGCACCTTTTTTCGGGATACTCATATCGCGAAAGCACCAGCAAACCTAGACCGATCATGGCCAGTAACCAAGCCGTAAAAACCGACGGATCAACCGGATCAAACTGTCCCACTGGTAACTGTTTCACCACCAGATGCGAGAACAATGCCCATGCAATAATCAGCAAAGCCAACGCCAGCAGGCCAATCGCGGCGTGAAGTAACCGGCTACGCAATACAGCCGAACTATCGCCAGAAAGTTTCTGGGCGATTTCCGGGATGAATAGTTCTATCAACAGTAGAATAATTTGCATGTATAAACCGTCGGATCGCCCTTGGAGCACGGGCGATCCTTCACTCAACCTACCACCATAGCCTGATTCTGCTGTACCACGTCGGAATCATAAAAGTCCCTCCCGAACCCGCCGCATAACTTATTAGCGCAGGAGTAGCTCTTACTACAAGCGGAACAAAGAACCACCAAAATGCTCCCTCTGTTTCTTTCATCTCCTGCCCAGAAAGAGCAGCCATCTGCATTTTCTGTTCTGGTGTCGCGGATTCAAATGCGGCAGCCAATTCTTCCTGGCTAATTTGAAGCGGCTTCGCTTCTGCCCTTTGTTGTTGTGCTGCCAACTGTACAAATCCAGCCGAGCTATTAACTGGGGTTTGGTGCATTACAACAGATGCATCTGCCGCCATCGCCCCCTGCTGAAAAGCCAGCAAGAGTGCCGATGCCAAAACTGCTTTTTTTATCATCTTCATTTGTGTTTCCTATTGGTGATGTTACAACAAAATGGCATGGTTACCCGTGCCGCCTAACGCCCATCGCTGGGCAATTCTTTGTTGGCGCGACGTTTTGGCAGATCACCCAGTTTGAAGAGAGCGTTGATGCCAATCTCTGCACCGCTACCGCCGGATAAGTTGCCGCGCAGAGTAGCGTTAAGCGTGGTACGTTCGTCGTAGCTGTAGCCCAAGCCGAAGTTGAAATCGGTGCGTGTTAACACCGTGCCTTGTGCCATGCCGTTCAAGCTATCTGGCTGCTGTCTGCGCCAGGTGAAACCGGCACTGAGTGTGGCAATCTGGTTGGCGGCAAAGCTGACGGTTGGATTGATTAGCAGATAATCGCCGCCCTTATAGGTGAAACCGTTCGGCACGTAGGGGCGGTTAATACAGTAGGCGGCGGTGAGTGCCAGCACCAGTGGATCGGTGGTGCGATAGGTGGTGAAGCCTATCAGCGCAGACCTGGCGGCATGGGTATGGTTGTTTTGTTTTTCGGCGAGAGCCAGTTCAGCAAAACCCAGCCAAGCAGGATGCCCGACTTCTCGCACAAAGCGATGGTTAACACCCAGCCAGGCATTGCCAAACTGGCTGCTGGACTGGCCTTGTGTGATTGTCCCCAATGTGATGCGAGAGCTATTGGAAAGCCAACTGCTACGCGCATAAATCTCGGTATCACCACTAACGCCATAACGCAAACCAGGCGTGATAATCAGGGTATCGGTGTTTTCGCGTGTTGCTCCCGCGAAAGTGGGGATATTGATAAAGCTGGTTAGCCCTGTCTGAATTTGGATGGGCTGGCCATTTTGCGCGCTGGTGCGTTCGACATTGGCATAGACCGCGCCCAACTCCAGCCGCCAGTGATTTTGTGCAGTGAGCAAGTCTTCGATTGTCAGCGGTAGATCGGCATGAACCGATAGCGGCATAAATAGCAATGCAAGGAAGGAAAACCTTCTCATCAGATGCCTTCCACAATAGATAGGAGGCACGAATGCTATCCGCTTGGGGGGGGGGGGTTGTCAAGTAGAAGCAAATTGGCTTGTCGCTCCAGGATGATAGAATCCAGCCATGCTCATCCACCCGCAATTCGATCCTGTCGCCATCCATCTCGGCCCGCTCGCAATACATTGGTACGGGTTGATGTACCTGCTCGGCTTCATGCTTTTTTTGTGGCTGGGCAGAAAGCGCCTGCGTTCGATGAACCGCCCCGGCTGGGACAATAGGTTCTTGGATGACCTGCTGTTTTACGGTGTGCTGGGGGTAGTGCTGGGCGGCAGGTTGGGCGAGGTGCTGTTCTATCATCCCGGCTATTATATTTCCCACCCGCTGGAAATCTTCGCCGTGTGGCAGGGCGGCATGTCATTCCATGGCGGTTTTCTCGGCGTGCTGGCGGCGATGGCGCTGTTCGCGCGCAAGCGGCAAATTGCGTGGCTGCAACTGATGGACTTCATTGCCCCGCTGGTGCCACTGGGCTTGGGCGCGGGGCGCATCGGCAACTTCATCAACGGCGAACTGTGGGGGCGTCCCACCGATATACCTTGGGGTATGGTGTTCCCCAGGGTGGATGACCTGCCTCGCCACCCCTCGCAGCTTTACGAATTTGCGCTGGAAGGTTTGGCGTTGTTTGCCCTGCTCTGGCTGTACTCGAACAAGCCGCGTCCGGCAGGTACCGTATCCGGCCTGTTCCTGATCGGCTACGGCAGCTTCCGTTTCCTAGCCGAATTCACGCGCAACCCGGACGACGGCATCTTCGGCCTGATGACCTTCGGCATCAGCATGGGCCAATGGCTCAGCCTGCCGATGGTGCTGGCTGGCGTGGGGATGATGGTGTGGGCGCAACGAAAACCAGCCGCGTCAAAATAACTCGGTGCGGTGGCGAGGGAAGCCACATTGGGGCGCCTCCAAAATTCGTCGCTCCCGCCTACGCAGGAGCCCAGTTAAATCAACAAGAAGTGCAACTGAACATTATTCGGATGGATGTGGTATCTGCGGGGCATGGCTTATGGTTCTCAGAGAAATTTCTAATTCGAGCTTGGCACATGTACCCGTAAGTTTGGAAAGTTGGCTTTGGCTCAATTCCTGAAGTTCGCGCAAAATGCGAACAGACTCTCCCACCGAGACTTCAACTCGTTTTTTTGCGGGACGAAGCTCTTTCATATCATGGCCTCCTGTAATCGTGGGCGGTAACTTGAACAACCTGGATCAGCAGCACGTTGGCAACAACTTGGTAAATCACCCGCCAATGGTGCCCGCCGGTTTGCCTTTGGCGCTTTTCTTTTTGGCGCCGCTGGGCCAACAAACCGGGCAAGGTTCATCGCCATGATATTTGTGTCCACGATTACATGTTTTCCAGCCACCTCAACATAACCAGCTCCTATTCAGTCTAACGCCGCCGGGCTGCAGCAGTTTGTTAGGTGGCCGATTTGTAATACTCCTCAAGCTCATTCGTTGCTCGCAAGCGGCATGGAAAGAATCAACCGTGCCACCTCGTCTGGCTCATCCATTTGAACATAGTGCCGGGCACCGGGCAAAAGAAACAGCTCAGATGTTGGAAAGAGTTGGTGAAAGCTCTGGGCCACACCTTTATTCAAGTAAGGATCGGCATCGCCGAAAATGATCCGCACAGGCCGTTTAAACTCTCCAAGTGTGGAAATCATTTTTGAGCGCGAACGTATTGTTGGCAGCAAGTCTTCGTTCAATCGAAAAAACGCAGGACGAGCGCTTGGTACGGCATCGAATTGTTGATACAGCAACGGTATAAATTCATCCCTGATATCTGCATCCCGGAAGAATTTCCCGACTTGCCACAGAAACATGCGATGGAAGATCAAATCACCAAACATCCGAGACACAGGCCGCGCGATACTTCTGATCAGGGGTGTCGAGAAAAGCCAAATTGCTTCCGGGGCTCGTAGCGTCGGCATTTCACAATAGTAAGTATTCAGCAACACGAGCCCTGCGACGCGCTCAGCCTGAGCAAGCGCCCAGTCGATCGCTGGCGGCCCGGAAGCGTCGTGTGCTACTAGGACAACGCGCTCAAGCTGCAGTTGTTTGACCACGGCATCCAATTCCAGCGCTTGGTTCGTGGCGGTGTACGGATAACCGACCGGCTTATCGGAAGCACCCCACCCAAGAAAATCAAAAGTGATTATTCGTCGTGGTGGTGAAAGGTGGGGAACAAGGCGGTCATAAAGGTGCACATTATCTGGAAAGCCATGCATCAGGATAATTGCCGGTTCTTCACCCGAATATTCTCGTGTGTAAATCCGATGTTGATCCAGTTGTACAAATTTCTCTTCGTAGTTCATCACTTCACCAGGAAAGGTTGCCATCTAACGTTCAAGGCAAGGGGCGCGCCCCATTTGAGCGCAGAGTTAGGAGTCCGCATGTTTGATATGAGACTGCATAATTTCTACATCAAAGCCAGACTCAAGCTCCAGAACGAATTTCGGTTCTGGTTCAAGCCCAACGAGTAAGGTTAGATTGTGATCGCGAAGCGAGCCACAAACTAACCTTACTCGTTGGCGCTGGGTGAAAAGAGTCCAGCAATGAATGAGAAGAAACTGGCCATAAGGAATATGCGCTTCATTTTGATGACGCCGACAATGGGCGGCAATAACGCCTGATATTCTGAAACGAGCCGCCGTACAAGCTGGAACGGTGATTCCATCCGTTTGATTTTGCAACTCTGTTTAAATGTAAGCACGGCGACATCTCCTTGAAAATCGGCGCTAATCATTCCAAGGACGAGCACCATATCCTGCCTCACCAATCCTTCGCCACCGGGTTCTTGCAGGTCACCTGGAACAGCTTGCGGTCTTCCAGCCGAATCGCGGTTAGCGGCCCGCCCCACAGGCAGCCGGTATCCAGCGCGATGATGTGCTGTTCCACTTTCAGGCCCAATGCAGACCAGTGCCCGCATACCATGGTCGCATCGGCGCTGGCGCGGCCCGGCACCTCGAACCAGGCCAAGTAGCCTTGCGGGATGTATTTTTCCTCGCCCTTGAACTTGAATTCCATTTCGCCTTGCGGGGTGCAGATGCGCATGCGGGTGAAGGCGTTGGTGATGACGCGCAGGCGTTTATAGCCGGTGAGGCCGTCATCCCAGCCGTGCGGGGTGTTGCCGTACATGCGCGAGAGGAATACGGCATAGTCGTCACCGCGCAAGGCGGCTTCTGCTTCACATGCAAGGGCGGCGGCTTGCGCCACGCTCCATTGTGGCAGCAGCCCGGCATGGACGAGGACGTGCGTGTTTTCGGCGTGGAGCAGGCGCTGGTGGCGTAACCAGTGCAGCAGTTCTGCCCGATCTGGCGCGTTCAACACTTCATCTAGGGTGTCGCTGCGATGAGGTTCTGCCGCGCCTTCTGCTACCGCCAGCAGGTGCAGGTCGTGGTTGCCGAGCACGGTGATGGCGCAGTCTCCCAGCGATTTGACAAGACGCAGCACTTCCAGCGAGCCGGGGCCGCGATTGACCAGATCGCCCACCAGCCAGAGCCTGTCCTGGATAGGGTCGAAGCGCATTTGCTCCAGCAATCTCTGGAGTTCGACGTAACAGCCTTGTATGTCGCCCACTGCGTAGGTTGCCATGCACGGACACCTGTTAGAATAGCGCCCCAAGAGTAACAGATTTTTGTGGCAAACAAATGAAACCGATCCCATTCAACAAGCCGTTTATCATTGGCCGCGAATTGTCCTTCATCGCGGATGCCGTGGCGCAAGGCCATCTTTCCGGGGACGGGGGTTACACCAAATTATGCCACCGCTGGTTTGAGGAAAAGTTGGGCGTCCGCCGCTCGTTGCTCACGCATTCCTGCACCGCCGCGCTGGAAATGGCCGCCATCTTGTGCGACATCCAGCCCGGCGATGAGGTCATCATGCCTTCCTTTACCTTCGTGTCCACCGCCAATGCCTTTGTATTACGTGGGGCCGTGCCGGTATTTGTTGATATTCGTCCGGACACGCTGAACATTGACGAGAGGCTGATCGAAGCGGCGATCACCCCGAAGACCCGCGCCATCGTGCCGGTGCATTACGCGGGCGTGCCGTGCGAGATGGATCACATCATGTCTATCGCGCAACGGCACACTCTGCTGGTAGTGGAGGATGCCGCACAGGCGCTGCTTTCCACTTACAAGGGGCGTGCGCTGGGCAGCATCGGGCACTTCGGCTGCTTGAGCTTCCACGAGACCAAAAATATCATCAGCGGCGAGGGTGGCGCGTTGCTGGTGAATGACGGGCGCTTCGTCGAGCGTGCGGAGATCATCCGCGAAAAAGGCACCAACCGTGGCCAGTTCTTTCGCGGCGAGGTGGATAAATATACCTGGGTGGACATCGGCTCCTCCTACCTGCCGAGCGAACTGATCAGCGCTTTTCTTTCCGCGCAACTGGAGCATGCCAATGAGATCACCGCGAAGCGTTGCCATATCTGCACCGCTTACACCGCGCAACTGGCGCCGCTGCAGCAGGCGGGCAAGCTGCGGTTACCCGCATTGGCGGGCGACAGCAACGGCCACATGTTTTACCTCATTCTCGACAGCCTGGATACACGCACGCGGCTGATTGCACACCTCAAGGCGCAGGGCATCCTCCCGGTGTTCCATTATGTGCCGCTGCATTCCTCACCTGCGGGGCGCAAGTACGGGCGCACCGGCAGCAGCATGGCGGTAACGGATGACTTGAGCGAGCGCCTGCTGCGCCTGCCGCTCTACTACGAAATGAGTGACGTGGATATCGTGCGAGTGTGCGATGCAATTCACGATTTTTTTGCGCGCGGCTGAGTGCACTCCTCGATGCGCAGTTCAGCCATCCAGCGTTCCGCCTCGTGCCATTGCGCTTTCCCTGGCTGTGATTTGTGGATTGCCCCCCGGCTTGCGATAATGCCGCACCTTCATTAATTACCCACAGCCAAAAACATGACCATTCCAACTGAAATCACCCTGCACCAACAATCCAGAGTTCTGGAGATCGCTTTCGACGACGGGGCGCGTTACAAGCTGCCGTTCGAATTCCTGCGCGTATTCTCGCCGTCTGCCGAAGTGCGCGGTCACGGCGTGGGACAAGAAACGCTGCAAGTCGGCAAGCGCGATGTGATGCTAACCGACATCGAACCCACCGGCAGCTACGCCATCAAGCTGGTGTTCGACGACGGCCACGACAGCGGGCTTTTCACCTGGGAATACCTGCACGAACTGGGCAAATATCAGGATGCGATGTGGCACGATTATTTGGTCAAGCTGGAAGCGGCTGGCGAAAGCCGCGACCCGCAGCACAGTAAGGTGGACAGCCATGAGTAAGACCACTCACTTCGGTTTTGAGACTGTCGAGGAAGCAGAAAAATCCAAGCGCGTTGCGGGCGTGTTCAATTCCGTCGCCGGCAAATACGACGTGATGAATGACCTCATGTCAGCCGGCTTGCACCGCCTATGGAAACGCTTTGCGGTGGGCGTGAGCGGCGTGCGCGAGGGCCAGTGCGTGCTGGACGTGGCGGGCGGCTCGGCGGATTTGTCGCGGCTATTCCTCAAAGAAACCGGCAGCAGCGGACAAGTGGTTCTCACCGACATCAACAACGCCATGCTGCGCGTCGGGCGCGACCGCATGCTCGACGAAGGCAACGCTACGCCAGCCACGCAATGTGATGCCGAACACTTGCCCTTCCCGGACAATTATTTCGATTGCGTCAGCAATGCCTTCGGCCTGCGCAACGTCACGCACAAGGATGCCGCGCTGCGCGAGATGCAGCGCGTGCTCAAGCCGGGCGGGCGCGCCATCGTGCTGGAATTCTCCAAAGTCGCCAAACTGCTGGAGCCGTTTTACGACGCATACTCATTCAAATTGCTGCCGAAAATCGGCCAGTTCGTCGCCAACGATGCCGACAGCTACCGTTACCTCGCCGAATCCATCCGCATGCATCCGGGGCAGGAAGAGTTGAAGAAAATGATGGAAGAGGCGGGGTTGGAGAAGGTTGATTACTTCAACCTGACGGGTGGCGTCGTTGCGGTGCATCGGGGGTATAAACTGTGAAATCTTTCTGTGGTGCCAACTTCTCATGTTCGAAGAGCATGGATAATGACCAGCTTTTGTGCATGCAGTTATGAAGATACTTTTACTACAATCTCGTTCGAGCGCTGCTCCATTAATCTCAGTGGCAGGCTGTGTGGCAGCGATCAAATCAACCCAACTTGGATTAATTGAAGCGATCAGATCATGACCAACGACATGCGCAAGAAGATATCCCAGAAATATTGCCCGCGCTTTGGGCAAATCGCCGTGGAACTAAACTTCATCAATGAGGCAAAACTTGCGGAGGCGCTAGCCAGCCAGGTTCATCAGGAACTCAAAGGGCAAGGGCATCGATTGCTCGGCGAAATCTTGTTCGAAAAAGAGTGGTTGTCAGCATCACAGATCGATCAAGTAATGACAGAATTGTTCAGGCGCATGAGGAAAGAAGAAAAGTGACATGCGGGGTTCATGTATAACCAGGCGCTAGTGAAATTAGAAATGGGATTAGCGCGACTTATTGTGTTCCGCAAGTACTGACCTACTATCCTTCACACGTTTCGATCTACTGAAGCGCCGCGATTCAAATAATACCAAACCCCACTTAATGCGCGGCACGAAATGGCGAGATGGCTACCATGGCGCCATGCCTGATTTTTGAAAAACACGGGTAAGCTCACGACGAGATTCGGATGGTTGATCGTATTCTTTTTACCGAAAGCTCAAGTAACCTTGGCGGGCAGGAATTGCAAGCGTTGCAACAGATGATGGCGCTTAATAAAGCAGGTATCAAGACCAAGCTGGCGTGTCGAAATAATAGCGGAATTGCGATGCGGGCAGCACTTCTTGGGCTTCAAGGCGTGGATGTTCGTTTCCGCAATAGCCTACATTTTCCCAGTATGCTGACGATGTGGCGCTTGATTCGTGAGTGGCGCCCCCAGGCAATTATCAGCCATAGCGGTCACGACGCGAATATCACTGCCTTATCAGCAAGTTTCTTGCAGCATCGGCCTGTGCTCGTGCGCTCAAGAACTTACCAACCTGGTTTGCCAAAGGCGTGGACATATAATCATTTTGCCGATATCACGGTTGTACCGAGTGCTGAGCTACGGCGTGAGATTCTTGCTAACCCACATATCGCGCCTGACCGTGTTCATGTGCTTTACCCAGGCATTGATTTCAATGCCTTGGAACGAGCAGCAACCGCACCACTGCCGCAGGAAATTGTTTCTTGGCTCAATAAACGCACGGGTCCGCTGGTGGTTCAGGCGGCCATGCTCAGGCCGGAGAAAGGGCACCTCTTCATGCTGGATGTGATTGCACAAATTTCCAACCGGTTCGCCGGGTTGCGTTATGTAATTGCTGGAGATGGCGAGCAAAAAGAACGCATTACACATCGTATAAACGAACTCGGGCTGTCGGAGAGCGTGTTATTGGCCGGCCTGATGAACCCTGTTGCGCCCCTGCTCAAATGCGCTGATCTGGTAGTCATGCCATCCTTCTACGAGCCGTTAGGTATGGCGCAGAGCGAAGCGCTGGTGCTCGGTGTGCCAGTAGTGGCAAGTATGGTTGGCGGCATCCCGGAAACAGTGACCGACAGTGAAACGGGGTTGTTGATTAAACCGGGTGACATGGAAGCATGGGCAAATGCGTTAACATGGGCTCTGAATAATTTACCGCGTATGCGCCAGATGGCCCTGCTCGGTGGAAAACAGGTTCGTGCACAGTTTTCCGTAGAGGCTAATTTAGCAAATTTATTACAGGCCATTGATTCTGCAAATCTGGACCTGCGGCTACGTTGAATAGTTTTTGAGAGGCTGTAGTGCAAAAAACGCGTGATATTTTTGGACAGGGAGCACTCTGGTCTGCAATCGCCATTGGTGTTGCGCTTCCCATTTCGACAGCGCTTGACAACGTGCTGTTGTTTCTCGTGTTGCTCACGGGCATATTGAGCGGGGTGTTCTGGCAGCATCGAATTTTGATCAGGCATAACCCCGTTGCCATTGCTGCATTGATATTGTGCGGGTTGTTGGTATTGGGTTCATTTTATGGACAAGGTGCAGCAGGGGATGCTGTGAATATTTTGGTCAAATATGTCGACATCTGGTTTATTGCGCTGTTGATTCCATTGTTTAGAGGGCACCGTTCACGGCACTATGGACTGACGTTATTTATGTGGGCGATGGCGTTTACTTTGGTGTTGTCTTATCTTATCTGGTTCGGTGTATTCGAGGGCACGCAATTTTTTGCCGATCGCGCTAGGGATAATCCGGTTGTATTCAAACTTCATATTACACACAGCATTCTTATGGCATTCACGGCTTACCTGTTTGCAGTAAAGGCTCTTGGCGGAAGGGGTCAAGTGAGGGTGTTAATGGCGATGCTCGGATTGCTTGCCGCATTTAACGTGCTTTTTATGGCGCAGGGGCGAACAGGGTACTGGGTGTTGGGGGTATTGGGTGTCTACTTCATGTACAGCTTTCTGGGGCGGGGAGAATTATGGCTTGGCGTTATGGCAGCAATTATCATGTCAATTGTTGGTTACACAGTTTCGCCGATATTGAAGGGGCGAGTGGATATTGCGCTACATGAAGCTTACGTATGGAAGCCAGGCCAGGGCCACAATGAATCATCCTCGATAGGAACGCGGATGGATTACTACACCAATACGCTGAAGGTTATTGCGAAGCATCCGTTTGTCGGTGTGGGGACGGGAGGTTTTGAAAAAGCTTACGGGCAAGAAATTGCCGGTACGGCGGTAGCGCCATCAAATAACCCACACAACCAGTTTTTGCTGATTTCGGCGCAGCTTGGGCTGCCCGGACTGGCCGCTTTTATATATTTGTTGATGGCTCAGTGGCGAGCTGCCCGAAATTTATCTACCGAGGAAGAGCGCTTGCTCGCACATGGCATTGTTTTAACCATGATTGCAGGAAGTTTGTTTAACTCCATGCTGTTAGATCACACGGAAGGATTGTTTTACGCGTGGGTCAGCGGGTTGCTGTTTGCAGGTTACCGACATCCTGCTGTTGACAAGGGTTAACCACTTGGCTACAACCAGTCAAATTGTGCCTTGCGCCCAAAATCAATTTCGCAAAGTTCTGCACTGAGTAGCGAAGTATCAGTGCCTTCCCGCCCGGCTTTGCGCCAGAGAGGCAATCGCCGTCCATAAAGCTCTACCGCCCCGCACTGGGGGTTGTCCGGGGTCGCGCCGGGCAACGGGACGATGCAAGTGGTGGGTGCGCCCAGCACGTTGGCGGCCCAATGCGAATATCCCGAAATAGGCGTAGCCAACATGACCGGGCAACATGCCAGCGCAAACAGGTCAGCCACCGGATTGACGCGCGACTCGTGATCCGGCCCCTTGTAGGTATAGGGAGAATGGGTGTCCAAGGTAAGCACGTCGAAGTTGCGATGTAGCGCGGTGTAGGCTGCCGGATCGCCTGTACTGGAAAGAAAGAAACAGACATCATTCTGCTTTCCGGCAATTGCCGCCATGGTTTTTTCGTACCACCAGATGGGAACAGCCGGCCACTCCACGCACGTGTTGTCGTACACATTTTCATCGGCGACGACGTAGTCGCCGTGGCGGATGTGCACGCCAACCACCGGCCTGTCCTGCACCGGCGTAAACATCGCACGAATGGCGCTTGCCAAGGCGGGATTCAGGTGAATTTTGGAGGCCACTTTCAGATAAATGGGATCGAGTTTGTCAGCCGGGCCGTCGAGCGAGCGCAGGATGATTTTCTTGTTGTTCAGCCCGGCGAATATCGCTTCGTCGCAGTTACGGATACGCATTGCGCCCAGCCTTGCCAATAGCCGCACCTTGCCGCGGCGGGTATCGTCGACGCTGAAGGAATCCAGTTCATGCCAATCCAGAATGATTTCGTGGCCGTACGCCTGACGGATGGCAAAAGCGAGCGGCAAGGTTTCAAGACGGTTGGTAATTCCAACAAACTCGTCAATGTAAAGTTTTGGCATAGTGGGTAAAATGAACAACCTCAACGCGGCAGTGTATATGAAATTTGTGAGCATTTCGAAAAAACCGGAGCGGTCTTGAAAGTGCCGCAGCGTGTGCTGGTGATCGCTACCAGGCGTATCGGCGATGTGCTGCTGACGACGCCGCTGCTGCGTTCGTTGCGCAACGCATGGCCACACGCCGAAATAGATGTGCTGGTGTTTGAGCATACCGAAGGTGTTCTGTTGCGCAATCCCGATATTCACCGCGTCATTACGGTGTCTGCGCGCCTCGGGTTCTGGAAGCATTTAGGTTTTGTCACCCGGCTGTTTCGCCGCTACGATCTTGCCATCTCCACATTGGCAGGGGACAGGCCGACTCTATACGCATGGCTTGCAGGGAAGGTGCGCATTGGAATGCTGGAGGACAGCAGCAAACAACGCTGGAAACAATATGTGCTGTCGCGCTGGGCGGCATTTGATAATCTGAACACCCATACTGTGCTGATGAACCTCAAACTTGCCGATTTGCTCGGTGTGCCGCGCTGCCATGAAGTGGTGGCGGCATGGCGGGCAGAAGACGATTCAGCGGTGCGCAAAATACTGCCATTCGATTATGAGGCGCAAGCTTACGCGGTGCTGCATGTTTATCCCATGTACGTTTATAAAGCCTGGCGTCGAGATGCCTGGGTGGAACTGGCCAACTGGCTGAACGAACAGGGAATGCGGGTGGTGCTGACCGGGGGGAAAAGCGCGGACGAGATCGCCTGTGTGCGCGATTTATTGAGCTTGCTGCCGCATGATACAGTGGACGTTGCAGGTAAATTAAGCCTCACCGGCACGGCGTGTTTGTTGAGCAAAGCACGTGTCTATATTGGCCCAGATACTGTGGTCACTCACCTTGCGGCGGCGTTGGGGACTCCTACCATCGCATTATTCGGGCCGTCCAACCCGGTGAAATGGGGGCCGTGGCCCAAGGGTTATGACGAAGACCGCAACCCCTACGAGTTGCGCGGCACGCAGCACGTGAACAACGTGGTGTTGCTGCAAGGCGGCGGCGACTGCGTGCCGTGCATGGAGGAAGGCTGCGAGCATCATATCGCCAGCTTGAGCGACTGTTTGCAGAATCTGCCGGTAGCGAGTGCGATCGCGGCTTTGCGCGAATTGTTGAATTTGCCGCATTATTCAAAATTGCCTAAAACTTGACAGTGGGTCATTCGCTTGTCTGGTTTAGAATAAAGCAACTCGTGCCGGTCAGAGCACGGCTTCAATAATAACATTGTGAAACACTTGAGTGTAGAGTATGCAAACGCGCAGTCAGTTTTTACGGTTTGCCATCGTGGGGGGTATTTCCAATGCGTTACTTTTTCTGATGTACCTTGCCTTAACGAAGTTTGGAATAGGTCATAAGTCGGCGATGACATCACTTTATATCGTCGGTGTTATGCAAACCTTTGTGTTCAACAAACGCTGGTCCTTTAAACACAATGGGATGGTGCGAACCGCTTTGTTTCGGTATTGGATTGTTTACGCATTAGGCTATTTCATCAATCTATTAGCGTTAATGATCCTCGTCGATCATGTGGGGTTTCCTCACCAACTGGTACAGGGAATCATGATTATAGTATTGGCAATTCTGTTGTTCTTGGCACAGAAACTCTGGGTTTTCCGCACGGCCTAATCTGAAATTTCATCAAAACACCCCGGAAATAACCAGAAAATGCCTATCATTTCAATCGTAATTCCGGTGTACAAGGCCGAAAGCTGTCTTGATGAACTGTATCGCCGCTTGGTTCTCTCGTTAGAAACCATCACGCCTGATTTCGAGATTGTGCTGGTTGAAGATTGCGGCGGTGACCATTCATGGGAAATCATCGAGCGTCTTTCTGCGCAGGATGCACGCGTCAAGGGGTTGCAGTTCAGCCGTAACTTTGGGCAGCACTATGGCATCACCGCCGGGCTCGATCACTGCGTTGGTGATTGGGTGGTGGTAATGGATTGTGATTTGCAGGACAGGCCGGAGGAGATCCCGCGCTTGTACGCCAAGGCACAGGAAGGTTATGACATCGTGCTGGCACGGCGTGGCAAGCGCCAGGATCCGGTTCTTAAGCGCTTCACTTCCTGGCTGTTTTACAAACTGTTCAGTTATCTGGCCGACATTGAGTATGATGCACAGACGGGAAATTTCCGCATCATGTCGCGCAAGGTGGTGAGTAATTTCCGCAGAATGCGCGAGCAGTTGCGCTTCTTCGGTGGGTTGGTGCAGTGGATGGGTTTTCCCAGCGCCAGCATAGATGTGGAGCACGCCGAACGCCTGGAAGGGAGCTCCACCTATACCTTGGCAAAACTGTGGAAGCTGGCTTCCGAGACCATCATTGCCTATTCCGACAAGCCATTGCGCCTAGCCATCCGCTTCGGCTTCACGATGGCTTTTCTGGCATTGTGTTATGGCGTGTATATTTTCACCCGCGTGATGTTTTATGGCTCGCCCATAGAAGGCTGGAGCAGCCTGTTCGTTTCGCTGTATTTTATCGGCGGCATCATCATCGCCATTCTGGGGATCATGGGTATTTATCTGGGCAAGACTTTCGACGAAAGCAAGAAACGGCCCTTGTATATCGTAAGACGAGCCACCTTTGATGAATCCGCCCGCATTGACTAACACGCCTTGGGATGCCACCGCTTTTGGGCTGCCCACCTATGAGCTTGCCGACGCATCCGCCGTTACTTTGCGTCAGGCGGCGCAGACACCAGGGCACCATACGGTGCGTACCGATCCGCTGTCCTCCAAGCAACTGTTGCACGAGTATGGTTTTTATTATTGCGATACGCTGATCGAGCCATATTGCACGGCAGAAAAACTGGAAACATTGACACATCCGGATATTTCCATAGGCAAAAATGCGGACTGGCAGGAGTTGCTGTTAATCTGCCACGGCGCGTTTGTACATGGCCGCTTCCACCGTGATTTCAATCTTGATCGCGCGTGCGCCGACCTCCGCTATGACAACTGGCTGCGTCAGCTTTATGACCAACAAAGTGTTTATGGGCTATTCCGGCGTAATGAACTGGCCGGTTTTATCGCTTATTCGGGTAACAGCCTGGTATTGCATGCGCTGGCCGAAGCGTACCGCGGCAAGGGTTTGGCAAAATATTGGTGGAGCGCAGTGTGCAACGAACTGTTTGGCGCGGGCTGCGCGGAAGTGAAAAGTTCGATTTCTGCTGCCAATGTGGCGGCACTTAATCTATATGCGTCATTAGGATTCAATTTCAGGAACCCGGTGGACATTTACCATCGATTGGTGCAATGAGTTACTTCTACATCTTCCTGACCATCATTCTCACCCATTCTCACCGTGTACGGCCAAATTGCCATCAAGTGGCAGGTGCTCAAGGCTGGGGCATTGCCCGAAGCATTGCCGGACAAAGCCGCTTTCCTGTTTAACCTGCTGCTCAATCCATGGATAATCAGCGCCTTCGCGGCGGCCCTCCTTGCCTCGGTGTTCTGGATGGCAGCGATGACCAAGCTGCAACTCAGTCATGCCTACCCGTTCATGAGTCTGGCCTTCGTGTTAATCCTGATGGCGAGCGGGTTATTTTTCCACGAACCGATCACCCCGCTGAAAATTGCCGGGATAATGCTTATTGTTCTAGGCATCATCGTTGGCAGCCAGGGTTAGCAGAGTGTCGGGATATTACAGCGTTCGAAATATTTTCGTTGCTCAAGGCCTCAATGCTTTTTTACTATCATGCGCAGATTGTGGTCGATCAGCAGCACATGCCCCGACCCATGGCTAAGTTTACGCAACGCGATGCCGCAATAGGCAGCACCCATCATAACCAGCGTCTTGGCGAATGCTGTCTGCCAGCTTATAACCAGACACTTTGTTGCCGCCTTTCGGGTGCATGGCCAAGAGTTATGCGGCTGGCAACCTGGCGGAATGGCTAGTTGTTTCATCAGTGGAATAGCCGGCTTTGCTGAAGTGCGCATAACGGTTATTGCCAGTTGGCTGGCCACCCCGTATGATGAAACCTTAGTGGAGATGCTTGCTCGCAGTTTAAAGTTTGAGGCGCCAGGTGAGGTGCCAGGCAAAGGCAAATGAGCAAGCGCGCCAAGATCTTCTTGTTCGTCGTGAAATTTTCCCGGCGATGTTTTTTTGCCCGAAATCTGTGTTGCTTTACACTATCCGGATTACCAGTTCGGACGTTGCACACATCGGAGGTCTTTTGTCTTGAGTGCTAAAGAAAGCTGTTACATAGTCTTAAAGAAGATGCCGTAGAGCCAGGGTGCGTTCCACGCACCAACAAGAAAAAATTGCGTATAATTTTGGTTTGACTGTTTTAGGGAAGCGCAGATTTATTCGGTTTTGTCGTTCCCGCGAAGGCGGGAACCCAGTCAAATAAAGGCACTGGATCCCCGCCTACGCGGGGATGATGAATTGATCCGTGTTTCCTTAGAGAATTCTGGCAGCTTCGCTAGGAAGCCAAGCCTAGCGAACCCCCACTTTTTAAACGTGCCGAGGTTGCCGGTAATCTGATTGAGCCTTATGCGATCGACTTCAAACCATTGGATGACACCTAATTTTTAATGTACTAAATTTGGAGAGCCTATGAAAGCACTTAACGTTGCACAGAAAATCCTCATGGCCAACGCGGCAGGAGGTTTGACCCAGCTTCCAGCAGAGGGGCAGCCGCTGGAAATCCAGTTCACACACACCCTGTATCAGGACGCCACCGGCACGGCTGCCGCGCTCGCCTTCGAAAAAATGGGCGTGGATCGGGTGAAGACCACCTCAGTCATCGTGGTGGACCACAAGACCCTGCAAGTCGGCTACATCGACGGCGACGACCATCGCTATCTCGAGAGCTTCTCCAAAAAATACGGCTGCTGGTTTTCGCGTGGCGGCAATGGCATCTGCCATAGCGTGTTCCTTGAAGATTTCGCGGTTCCCGGCAAGTCGGTGATCGGTTCCGATTCCCACACCACCAACGCCGGCGGCATGGGCATGCTGGCTCTGGGGGCGGGCGGCACGGACGTGAGCTTTGCCATGGCGGGCACCTCCTACAAGATTGAAATGCCGCAAGTGGTGCAGGTGAATCTCACCGGCGCGCTGCATCCGGGCGTTCTGGCTAAGGACGTGATCCTGAACGTGCTCAAGGTGATCGGCATCAAGGGCAATAAAGACATCTGTCTGGAATATACTGGGCCGGGCCTGAAGAGCCTGAATGTCTCCGACCGCGCCACCATTTGCAACATGGGAACCGAGGGCGGCGTCGCCTTTTCGATTTTCCCGTCTGATGAGATCACCAAGACCTATCTAGAAGGAAGAAAGCGCGCGGGCGACTTCAAGCCTTTGGCCGCCGATGTGGGCGCAACTTATTCCCGCACGGTCGAGATTGATCTCTCGTCGCTGGAGCCAACCATTGCGCTGTATCCGCGCCTGAAATCCATGGAGCCCGTGTCCAAACATGCCGGGATACCCATCGATACCGTGTTCATCGGCAGTTGCACCAATTCCAACTACGAAAATCTGGCCCGCGTTGGCGAAATTTTGCGCGGCAAGAAAGTCAAAGTTGATACCGCTATTGCGCCCGGCTCGCAAGCTATTGCGCGCCAACTGGCAGCAGCCGGTTATCTGGAAATCTTCTACGCCGCCGGTGTGCGCGTCATGGAAAACGCCTGTAGCGCCTGTATCGGCCAAGGTTTCAGCCCGCCCAGCAATGGCGTGATGCTGTCCACTGCCAACCGCAACTTTGCAGGCCGTTCGGGAACCGAGAGTGCTGCCGTGCATCTGGTCAGCCCGGTTACTGCCGCAGCCAGCGCCGTGATGGGCTGTATAACAGACCCCCGCGATCTGTTCAAAGGCGATCTAGCCTTCAAGCAAGTTCCGCCGGTGGTTGACATGGGCGCGTATCAGGCGCCGTTGCCGCCTGCGGAGGCTGCCAAGGTAGTGATGCGCTACGGCCCCGATATTGCGCCGCTGCCGACGCTGGATCCATTGCCGGCGAAGCTGGCAGGCGAAGTCATGCTCAAGCTTGGCGACGAAGTTACCACCGACCTGATTCAGCCAGCGGGCAAATATCTGTCCCTGCGTTCCAACGCGGACGAGTACGCCAAGCAGGCCACCTTCATTCAGGCCGACAAGACATTCAGCGCAAGGGCTGCGGCAGTACGCGATGCGGGCGGCCATGGCTTCCTCGTGGCGGGCGATGGTTACGGCATGGGCAGCTCCCGCGAGCACGCAGGACTGTGCCCGCGCATCCTGGGAATACGCGCCATCGTGGCCAAAGGTTTCGAGCGCATCCATCTGGCCAACCTCGCCAACTTCGGCATCCTGGGGTTGACCTTTGAAAACCCGGCTGATCTTGACCGTATCCAACAGGGCGCCAAAGTGTCTCTCGATACTTCCGGACTGGAAAGCGGCCAGCTTAAGTTGGTGGTGAGCGGTGTCGGCGAGATTCCTCTCAAGCTCGCACAAGGGAAGGAAGATATTCCCATGATCCGTGCAGGTGGAGCGCTTTCGTTGTTCGCCAGCCAGATGAAGGCTGCTTGAACTGAACATATTCTACCCCCCTCCCTAAACCCTCTCCCTGCAAGGGGGAAGGAATCCTAATCCCCGCACCATTGCAGGGGAAAGGCCAGGGTGGGGGTTGGCTCTATTAAGCAATTAGATAACCTTGCAATAATTTGAATAGGAAGAAACCACATGACCACAAAAATTTATTGGACCAAGATTGATGAAGCACCGGCGCTGGCAACCTACTCGCTGCTGCCCATCGTGCAAGCTTTCACCAAGGCTGCAGGCGTTGATGTTGAGGCACGTGATATTTCTCTGGCCGGACGTATCCTCGCCAACTTTCCAGAGAACCTGACCCCGAGCCAAAAAATTCCCGATGAGCTGACCGCTCTGGGCGAACTCACACTGAAGCCGGAAGCCAACATTATCAAGCTGCCTAACGTCAGCGCTTCGGTACCACAGTTGAAAGCGGCCATCAAGGAATTGCAATCGCAGGGTTTCAAGGTGCCTGACTTTCCAGAAAATCCACAGAACGATGCAGAGAAAGAACTCAAAGTTCGCTTCGGCAAAATACTCGGTAGCGCCGTGAATCCGGTATTGCGCGAAGGCAACTCCGACCGCCGTGCAGCTTTGTCGGTGAAGAATTTTGCACGCAAGCATCCGCACAAGATGGGCAAGTGGAGTCCCGATTCCAAGACCCATGTGGCGCACATGAGCGGCGGCGATTTCTACGGCAGCGAAAAATCGGTCACCGTCTCCGAAGCCGGCCCGGTGCGTATCGAATTCGTCGGCGCAGATGGCAAGGCCACGGTGCTGAAAGAAAAGACCACGCTCAAGGCAGGAGAAGTGATTGATGCGTCAGCGATGAGCTGCCGCGCGTTGCGCAAATTCTACGAAGAGCAGATTGCAGATGCGAAGAAAGAACCCAACGTGCTGCTGTCGCTGCACCTCAAGGCTACGATGATGAAAATTTCCGATCCCATCATGTTCGGCCATGCCGTGACCGTGTATTTCAAGGATGTGTTCGACAAGCACGCGGCGACCATCAAGGAACTCAACGTCAACGTCAACAACGGCTTCGGCGACCTGCTGGCTAAAATCACCACGCTGCCGGAAGCCAAGCGCGCCGAGATCGAAGCCGACATCGCTGCCTGCTACAAGAAGCAGCCGCAACTGGCGATGGTGAATTCCGACAAGGGTATCACCAATCTGCATGTGCCCAGCGACGTGATTATTGATGCCTCCATGCCACCGATGATTCGCGATGGCGGCAAGATGTGGGGCGCAGACGGCAAGGCATACGACACCAAGGCGATGATTCCTGATCGCAACTACGCCGGTGTTTTTCAGGCGACCATCGACGATTGCAAAAAAAACGGCGCGCTTGACCCGGTGACCATGGGTTCTGTGCCCAACGTCGGCCTGATGGCGCAGAAGGCAGAGGAATACGGCTCGCACGACAAGACTTTTGAAGCTGCTGGCAACGGCACAATTCGCGTTGTTGATGCTGCGGGCAAGACACTGCTGGAACAGAAGGTTGAGCAGGGCGACATCTTCCGCATGTGCCAGACCAAGGACGCGCCGATTCAGGACTGGGTCAAGCTGGCCGTTAGCCGCGCCCGCCTTAGCAACACACCGGCCATATTCTGGCTGGATAAGAACCGTGCACACGACGCGCAAATCATCGCGAAGGTCGAAAAGTATCTCAAGGATCACGACACCAGCGGCCTGGATATCAAAATCATGGAGCCGGCGGATGCTTGCCGCGTCACGCTGGAGCGCATCCGGCAAGGCAAGGACACGATTTCCGTCACTGGCAATGTGCTGCGCGATTACCTCACCGACCTGTTCCCGATCCTCGAACTGAACACCAGCGCGAAGATGCTTTCCATCGTCCCATTGATGAACGGCGGCGGATTGTTTGAAACCGGCGCGGGCGGCTCGGCTCCCAAGCACGTGCAGCAGTTCCAGGAAGAAGGCTACTTGCGCTGGGATTCGCTGGGCGAGTTCCTCGCGCTCGGCGTGTCGCTGGAGCATCTGGCACAAGTCTTCAAGAATCCGAAGGCGCAGGTTCTGGCGGATACGCTCGATCAGGCCAATGCCAAGATCCTCGACAACAACCGCTCTCCAGCCCGCAAAGTCGGCGAGCTGGATAACCGCGGCAGCCATTTCTACCTTGCTCTGTACTGGGCGCAGGCGCTGGCCGCACAGACCAAGGACAAGGACTTGCAGGCGCGCTTTGCACCGCTGGCGAAAACGCTGACGGACAACGAGGCGAAGATCAATGCCGAATTGATCGCAGCCCAGGGAAAGCCGGTGGACATGGGCGGTTATTATCATCCGAATTCTGAAAAGACTTCAAAGGCAATGCGCCCCAGCGCAACCCTCAATGCGGCATTGGCCATTATTGGTTAAAAATAACAGGTTTTATTCCCGACACCCCGGCGTTTAACCAGCGACTTGGTTGTCGTTTTTTGACAACTTAGTCGAATGGCTGGTAGTTACACCAAGCCGGGGTTAGTGAAGATACACCCATAGATTATGGCAGGCGGGGAGTGCTTTCGTTGTTTGTTCCAGCCCACAAAAACGGGGCATGCTCATGTTTCTGCAGGCTGCAAATTTTCTATGCATGACCGGTAAATACTGTCAAAATGCCCCATTCAATTACAGTGCGGGAGCACACCATGAAAGCACCTGTTCGCATCACCGTCACTGGAGCCGCCGGCCAAATTGGCTATGCCACTCTGTTCCGCATCGCGAATGGCGACATGCTGGGGCATGATCAACCCATTGTTCTGCAATTGTTGGATTTGCCACAGGCGCAGACAATGTTGCGCGGCGTAATGATGGAACTGGAAGATTGCGCCTTCCCGCTGCTGCAACAGATCATCATCACCGATGATCCGAAAGCAGCTTTCAAAGACACCGAGGTCGCCCTGCTAATCGGCGCACGGCCGCGCAGCAAGGGTATGGAGCGCAAGGACTTGATCGAAGCCAATGGCGCAATTTTCTCTGTACAAGGCAATCTGCTTAACGAATATGCGGCAAGGCACGTCAAGGTGCTGGTAGTGGGCAACCCGGCCAATACCAACGCGCTGATCACGATGAAGAACGCCCCAGACCTCGACCCGCGTAACTTCAGTTCGATGATGCGTCTTGATCACAACCGCGCCATCTCGCAAGTCGCGCAAAAGTTGTTTCAACCGATCCACGATATTAAGAAAATGATCGTTTGGGGCAATCACTCCGGCACACAATATCCCGATCTCGATCAAGCCGAGATTCGCGGCAGCCTGGTACGCGACCTCCTTCCGGATCAAGACTGGGTAGAACGCGAGTTCATCCCCACTGTGCAAAAACGCGGTGCCGCGGTCATCGAGGCACGCGGTTTATCCAGTGCCGCGAGTGCCGCGAATGCGGCAATCTCGCACATCCACGATTGGGTGCTTGGCGCACATCACAACAATTGGGTAAGTATGGGTGTGCCGTCAGATGGCAGTTATGGGATTCCTGAGGGCGTGCTTTACGGTTTTCCGGTGAGGTGCAAGCAAGGCCAATATCACATCGTGCAGGATCTGCCGATCAGTGAACTGGGGCGCAAGCACATGGAAGATAGCTATCGCGAGCTGGCTGATGAACGAGATCATGTGAGGCATCTGCTGGGGTAAAGTGCGCACTTCCATTTCTTCCGCTGAGCGGCTTCGAACAAGCGGGGCGGTCATGAGCAGCCTAGAGCCGGACTTCAGTCCGGCTTACTTTTTCCCACTAAACCGTTCGGCCTGACCCTTCGGCTACGCTCAGGACTAAAGGCTTTGTCGAAGGCCAGCAATGGTGCAGGACTAGCGGTTCGACATGCTCTGATGGAACAACTCAGTATTGACTAAGCGCGATAAACCCGTGCTAAGTCACTACTTAACCGCGAACGGAACGAGTTTGCTGGAACGCACTACTAGTTACGGCATACTACCCGCTTGCGCGGGTATTAAGCTACGTCTTTAACGCAACGAGCACTTCATCTAGCATCTTCTTGGCATCGCCGAACAACATGCGGTTGTTCTCCTTGTAGAAGAGCGGATTGTCGACACCCGCGTAGCCGGAAGCCATGCTGCGCTTCATCACGATGGAAGTCTTGGCTTTCCAGACTTCCAGCACCGGCATTCCGGCGATCGGGCTACCCGGATCATCCTGCGCAGCCGGGTTCACAATGTCGTTGGCGCCGATGACCATGGTGACATCGGTATCGGGGAAATCCGCGTTGAGCTCGTCCATCTCGAACACGATGTCGTAGGGCACCTTGGCCTCGGCCAGCAGCACGTTCATGTGGCCGGGCATGCGACCGGCGACCGGGTGGATGCCGAAGCGCACGTTGATACCCTTTTCGCGCAGAAACTTGGTGATCTCGCAGACCGTGTGCTGGGCCTGCGCCACCGCCATGCCGTACCCCGGCACGATGATCACGTTTTTGGCTTCGCGCAGCAATTCTGCGGTCTCGGCAGCGCTGACCGCCACTACCTCGCCGACCGGTTGCGCATCACCGCTGGGCGCGGCGGCTGGCGTGCCGCCGCCGGTGCCGAAGCCGCCCGCAATCACACTGATGAAATTGCGGTTCATCGCCCGGCACATGATGTAGGAAAGAATTGCGCCGGAGGAACCCACCAGCGCGCCGGTGACGATCAGCAGGTCATTCGACAACATGAAGCCGGTCGCCGCCGCCGCCCAGCCGGAGTAGCTGTTCAGCATCGACACCACCACCGGCATGTCGGCGCCGCCGATGGCCATCACCATATGGATGCCGAATAACAGCGCGATCACCGTCATCACGATCAGAGGCACCATGCCTGCGCTCACCGATGCGGTATGCAGGAACTGCCACCCTGAGAAAATGACGATCAGCAGACCCAGCAGATTCATCCAGTGACGTGCGGGCAGGAGCAGGGGTTTACCGCCGATCTTGCCAGACAGTTTGCCGAAGGCAATGATGGAGCCGGAAAAAGTAATCGCGCCGATCAGGATGCCGATATAGATTTCCATCTCGTGGATGGCTTTTTCCGCATGTGTCAGGTTGCTCGCCGCCGCAGGATCAATGTAATTCGCAAATCCGACCAGCATTGCCGCGAGACCGACCAAGCTGTGCATCAGAGCGACCAGTTCGGGCATCTGCGTCATCTTCACCACGCGCGCGGCGTAGAGTCCAACGCTGCCACCGACCACCATGGCCCCGATAAGCCAAGGAATGCCGGCCAATGTGACGCGCGGCCCGAAAATGGTCGCCAACACGGCGATGGCCATGCCGATCATGCCGTAGAGATTGCCGCGCCGTGAGGATTCCGGATTGGAGAGACCACCGAGGCTCAGGATAAAAAGTATCGTCGCGCCGATATAGGAAACGGTTGCCAAGCTTTCAGACATGATTGATTACCTTGTATTGTTTTTTTACGGCCTTATTTGCGGAACATCGCCAGCATGCGCTGGGTGACGGCGAAACCGCCGAACATATTGACTGCGGTGAGCGCGATACCTGCCACTGCCAGCCAGCGTATCCAGTCATCCGGTCGCGGGACTCCCTCTCCCGTGAGCGGCGGCGCGATCTGCACCAGCGCGCCGATGGCGATGATGCTGCTGATCGCATTGGTGACGCTCATCAGCGGCGTGTGCAGGGCGGGGGTGACATTCCACACTACCATATAGCCGACGAAACAGGCGAGCACGAACACGGTGAAGTGTCCGAGAAATGCGGTGGGCGCGCTGGCTCCGATGAACCAGAACAACAGTGCCGCGATACCGAACATGACTGCTGTCTTGCCGCCCGAGGCCGGAGCACCGCCACCGCCATGACCGTGGCCTTTGGCGGGGGGTGCAGCCGCTTTTGCAGCAGCCGGTTTGGCTGGCGCTGCGGGAAGTTTCGGCGCGGGTGGCGGCCAGGTAATGTTGCCTTCCTTGATGACCGTCAGGCCGCGGATGGCATCGTCTTCCATATTGACGTTGATGATGCCGTCCTTGGTCTTGCACAACTCTTCGGTCAGGCGGAACAGATTGGTTCCATATAGCGTGGAAGACTGCTTGGCCAAACGACTATTCAGGTCGGTGTACCCGACGATGGTCACGCCGTGCTTCACCACCGCCTGGCCGGGCTCGGTCAGCTCGCAGTTGCCGCCCCGCTCGGCTGCCATGTCGACGATGACGCTGCCCGGCTTCATGCTCTGCACCATCTCGGCGGTGATCAGTCTGGGCGCGGGTTTGCCCGGGATCAGCGCGGTCGTGATGATGATGTCCACTTCCCTGGCCTGCTTGGCGTACATCTCGCGCTGTGCCTGCTGGAAGCCCTCACTCATCACCTTGGCGTAGCCACCACCGCCACCCCCTTCTTCCTCATACTCGACTTTCACGAATTCGCCGCCCAACGACTTGACCTGATCGGCCACTTCGGCACGGGTATCGTTGGCGCGCACGATAGCGCCCAGGCCGGCGGCAGTGCCGATCGCCGCCAGGCCGGCCACACCGGCGCCGGCGATGAATACCTTGGCCGGCGGAACCTTGCCTGCGGCGGTGATCTGGCCGTTGAAGAAGCGGCCGAAGGCGTTGGCGGCCTCGATGACGGCGCGGTAGCCGGCGACGCCGGCCTGGGAGGTCAGGGCATCCATCTTCTGGGCGCGGGAGAGCTGGCGCGGCAGCGAGTCGATGGCCAGCACGGTGGCCTTTTTCGCCGCCAGTTGCTGCATCAATTCCGGGTTTTGCGCCGGCCAGATGAAGCCGATCAAGGTGCCGCCCTCGCGCATCAAGCCAACCTCGGCACTCGTCGGGACGCACACCTTGAATATGATGTCGGACGCAGCCCACAGCTTGGACGCCCCGTCGATAATTTCTGCGCCTGCGGCACGGTAAGTGTCGTCGCCGCAATTCGCAGCATCCCCTGCGCCGGATTCCACGGCAACCTTAAAGCCGAGCTTGATGAGCTTTTCAACGACATCGGGAACGGTGGCAACGCGTTTTTCCCCTGTGGCTATTTCTCGGGGAATTCCTATCATCAGAGTCATGGAGTCTTCCGTTTCAATAAAATTGATCTTGCCGCCGCCATCAAAAAGTCATGTCAGAATGAGCGGGAACGTGATGTTACTTCAAAATTCTTCCGGCTATCAACCTTCTTTTTACCACTCGCTTTTCGCTGCTCAGTGCTGCGACGGAAATATGGTTGCCCCATTTTGATCACATATGGCCCGAAGAACACCTCAACCTGGGTTATGAACACTTTAATGACACCTCTAAGAATTCGTCATTCCCGCGCAGGCGGGAATCCAGCTTGTTGATTTAACAGGGTTGACGCCTGCGCGGGAATGACGAAATATGAATTTTAGAGACACCCTTAAGGCCAATCAAAACGGGCGCTATCCGCTGTTGCGCAGCCCGGTCGCAATGCCGTTGATGGTGAGGTGAATCGCGCGCTTCACCAGTTCGTCGTTGTCGCCGGAACGGTGGCGGTGCAGCAGCGCGACTTGCAGGTGGTTGAGCGGATCGATATAAGGCGTGCGCGCGGCGAGGCTGCGCGCCAAGTCGGGATTATCTTCCAGCAGGGTTTTCGCGCCGGTGATGGCAAACAGCATATTTACGGTGCTGGCCCATTCGCTGTTGATGGCGCCGAAAATTTTTTCGCGCAGGGCAATGTCTTGCACCAGTTCGGCATAACGCGAGGCGATGCCCATGTCGGTCTTGGACAACACCATATCCATGTTGGACATCAGGCCGCGGAAGAATGGCCAGTTATCATACATCGCCCGCAGTTGCGCGAGCCCGGCATCGCCTTCGCGTTCGATAAATTGCTGCACCGCGCTGCCGAAACCAAACCAGCCCGGCAATAATGTGCGGCTCAGGCTCCAGCTGAACACCCAGGGAATGGCGCGCAGATCCTCGATATTGCCGGAGGGCTTGCGCGAGGAGGGGCGGCTGCCGATGTTGAGTTCGGCGATTTCGCGGATGGGCGTGGCGGCGAAAAAATAGCCGGTGAATCCGGGTGTCTCGTAGACCAGATTGCGGTAAGCCGCGTATCTGGCGAAGACGCGTCCTTGGCGATGGCCTTTGGTTATGTTGCTTGCCCAAGCGATCACCGCGCTCATTCTAACCTGGATTTTGCATAAACAGGGCGAATAAGAAAGTAACCATTTGATATAATTCGAGTTATCTAAAAACAAATTCGTAAAAAATGCCTACTTGTACTCGCCCTGCTGCCGATTTTACCCCAGAACAACTCCGATTTCCTCCCGCTGCTGGCTACACGATTCGCGCCGACTTCGCCGGAGGCGAGATATCCTCTGACCTGGGTGCATTACTGCTTTCCGCCGTGGATCGCCGTATTGGCCTGATTGATCGTCTGACCGCAGCCATTTCTGATTCCCGCCACACCAGCTACATCAAGCACACCCTGCGAGACTTGCTGACGCAGCGCGTATTTCAGATCGCCTCTGGCTATGAGGATGGCAATGATTCCAATACGCTGCGTCGTGACCCGCTGTTCAAGCTGGCAGCGGAACGCGCGCCGCTGGATACCGGCAACCTGCTGGCTTGTGGCGCGACGCACTCCCGGTTCGAAGGGGCTTTAAGCCGCTGGGATATCTACCGCATGGCCCGTGCTTTGGTGCTGCAATTCATCGCCGGTTACAGCAGCGCCCCAGCCAGCATCACCCTCGATCTCGACCACACCGACGATGCCACCTACGGTCAACAGGCGCTGTCTTTTTACAACCACCATTACGGCCATTATTGCTACCTGCCCTTGCTGGTATTCGAGGCCGGCACGGGTGCCTTGGTGACCGCCGTCCTGCGTCCCGGCAAGCGCCCGACAGGGGCGGAAAACGCCACGATCATGAAGCGCGTGCTGCGCTTGTTGCGGCAACATTGGCCGCATACTCACATCGTGCTGCGTGGGGACGGGCACTTCGCCAACCCCGAGTTGATGGGGTTGATCGCGGCCGATGCCAATGCGGATTTCATCTTTGGCTTGGGCGGTAACGCCGTCTTGTCGCGTAAGGCCGAGGGGTTGATGAAGAATGCGCGCGGGCATCTTGCCATGCGCCGGTCTTTGGCCGCTCAAGGCTTGGGATCCGCCGTGGCTGCGGTGCGCTTGTTCGGTGAATTCGAATATGCGGCCAAGTCCTGGCCGCAAGCCTTTCGCGTGGTGCTCAAAGCCGAAGTCCTGCCTGGCGGCGGTGAAGTGCCGGGCAAGGACAACGAACGTTTCGTGGTGACTTCGATGCGCGGCCCTTCACCCCGTACGCTTTACCAGCAGGACTATTGCGCGCGCGGACAGGCGGAGAATTGGATCAAGCAAGTGAAGTGCGACCTGAAAGCCGACCGGACTTCGGCTCAGTCTTTCCTCGCCAACTTTGGCCGTCTGCTGCTGACGGCGGGTGCTTATGTGTTGCACCAGCAATTGCGCCAGTTGGGCCTGCAAGGTACCGCACTGGCTTCAGCTCAGCCCAAGACGATCATCCTCTCGCTGTTCAAGATCGCCGTGCGGGTCAAACAGTACAAAGACCGGGTGCTGCTGCATCTGCCCAGTGCTTGCCCGGTCAAAGCGCTGCTGGCAACGGTCTGTCAGCGTCTCTATCCACACAACAGCAGGATGCGATCCATGCTGGCTTCTCCATGATCTGGCACGTCTGGCCCACGAGACGGTGCCACACACCCCTTCCCATAACTACTTCACGCTTCACCCCGCCAGTGGGGGTTGGGGGGCTGTCGCCTGGAAATCAAATAATTTGTAACGCCACCGAGGAAAATGCTGTGCGGGAAATTTATGCAACATCGCGGCTAAGTGGCGGCCCCGGCAATCTTTTTCCGCTTGGAGTTATTGCGTTCGCGGTGCTTTGTGTTCCTATTGCCATTGCCGCTTGGGCCGGAGCATGGTTTTCGACACGAGGTAAAAGTAATCATGCCTCCTAACGATTAAGGTTAGATCGTGATCGCGAAGCGAGCCACGATCTGAACCGTTTGTTGGACGAGCCCGGTGGGGCTACACAAACGCTATGCAAATATCTCCTCAATCCGGCCTCGCATTCGAGGGGGAGCTTCCCCGAATATTTTAAAAAAGCCGCTTCGGGCAAAATGACAGCGCCGTTTTCCGTGCCCTACGTGGCTGCTTTATGCGATTTCAGCCGATTTCAGAATGAGTTTGTCCGCACCTGCTGATCGCAGCAGGTTTGCGGGGTGCGCCGGTTTACATGGCAGTCTCCCTGATCGGCGCCAGGCCGCGTAATGCAGCCTCCGCGCACCTCACCCGCGTGCGCACGATCCGCATCGGCTTGCCGCAGCATGCGCAGCTGGCCACCGGGCGCGGCCTGGGTGGAACAAGCACCCGTTTGATCAGTTGCACCAGTTTGACCAGCTTGCTGTTGGGGTGCAGGAAGCCGAAATTGCGCGCGCGCCTGAATCCCTTCGGAAGTATGTGCAGCAGGATAAGGCGCAGGAATTCCACGCCGCTCAACGTGCGGGTTTCCATCTTGCGGGTTTCGCTGTTCTGGTAGCGGAACGTGACCTTGCCATCGCGGTTCGACACGATGTTCTTCTCGGGCAACACGCCGCGATACAAGTACCGCCCCAGATACACCAATGCCTTGTCCCCGGAACCCACCGCTTTGCAATGCACCACCCACTCTTCTGGATAGCGCTCGGGCAGTTTTAATCCTGCCTGTTTGATACCGCCCAGCATCTTGGCGCGGAACACTTTGGCCAGCGCTTTGTGGTCGAACAGAAAACCGCTGTCTTTGTTGCGCCATAGCCGCTGTCTGGCATCGAACGCTGCCGACGGCATCACCAAATGCACATGCGGATGGAAATCCAGACGGCGGTTGTGCGTGTGCAACACCGTTACCGCACCCGTGGTGCCACGCAGCTTCCTGTCGTTCTGGCTGAAGGTGTTGGCCGTGGCCCACGCGTTGCGGATGATGAGTTCGTACAGTTCGTGCTGGTGCCGCCAGGCCAGCGCACGAAATTGTGCGGGCAAGGTAAATGTGACCATGAAATACTCGCCCGGCACCAGTTTCTGCAACTGCTTGTCGATCCAGCGTTGCGACTCAAAGGCCTGGCACTGCGGGCAGTGCCGGTTGCCGCAAGAATGTGGCATCCAGACTTCCTGTTCGCAGCCGTCGCAGGACAGCAGCATCTTGGGCGCGGTGGCGCCCCGGCACAGTTGGAACGCGCCCAACGCTTTGCGCTGGCCCGGCAGTAGTTCGTGCCCGTACTGTTCGAGCAGGGCGGGCGCGTATTGGGACACGATGTCGGCGAGGCGCATCATACGACCCTGTTCCAGCCGACCTTGATCTGGCCCATCAGCGTGTTGATGTACGCTTCGGCGGATTCTTTGCGCCCTTCGGTGAGATGGGTGTAGCGGCTGGTGGTGATCACCGAGTGGTGACCGAGGATTTTTTGCACTTCGAGCAGAGCCTGCCCTCGCGAAGGCGGGGGTCGACGCCCGCTTCGATCAGGTGGGTTGCATAGGAATGGCGCAGGCAATGCGGCGTGATTCTTTTTTTAAACCGATCTGCGCCGTGACTTGGCGCAACGCCTGTTGCACGCCGCCACGATCCATGTGCGACGTGGCACTGGCTGCGCCTGCGATACCTTTCTGGCGGCTCGGAAACAACAGCACCGGGTTGCGGTGCACTTTCCAGAACTCGCGCAACACTTCCAGCGTGCGCGCTGGCAGCGGCACCAGCCGATCCCGGTTGCCCTTGGCATCGCGGACATGCACCCGCATCCGTTCCGCATCGAGATCGCCCACGCGCAACTGCAACCCTTCCCCCAGACGCAAGCCCATGCTGTACAGGGCAAAAAAGAACACCCGGTAGCTGAGCACGCGCGTCGCATCGACGATCTGCTGCATCTGCGCCACCGTCACGATGTCCGGCAAGCGCGACACCTTGGGCGCTTTGGTCAGCCAGGCGCCGGGCCAGGGTTTCTCCAGCACGTAGGCGTAGTAAAACTTCAGCCCATACAAATCGCACTTGAGCGTGCTCCACGACAGTTGATCCAGAATCCCCGCGAAATAATCGGTCAACTGGTCTTTGCTCAAATCATCGATGCGGTAGTCGAAATGCGCCCCGGCCCGGCGCACGCCATGGCTGTATGATTCGATCGTCTTGGGCCGCATGCCGCGCAGCTTCAAACGCTTGAGCAAGCTCTCATAATTCCTTGAAAAAAGATCGTGGTTGTCGTGTTTCATAAATATTCTCCTCGTGATAAGGTTCAAAAACCCCTTGCGGGGCAGGGGAGAAATTATGGCTTTGAATCAAATTGAGGGGGAGCATTTCTCCGCGATAGCGGCTTCGTCCAACCCTGCGCTCGAGTTCAACCCTGCGCTCGAGTTCGCCCCCTTCGGGGGCTGGGACGCACCTACGGCGCGCCCCTCAGCTACACGTTGGGCGTCAAGAACCTTACGCGCCGGGAATGTGACGTTCCTATTACGCTTAACGGCTTGATTGTCAAGCCGCTTGCAGCTATCATTCGCCCATGAATACCAAAACAAAGAATTTTCTTCGTGGCGCAGGGAGTGTGATGGACTTGGCTCCTGCGCGTAATCTGCGTCAATTGGCGCAGCGTCGTAGCGGTGCTGAACGCATGGCAAGTCATTTCACCCATGTCGGCGAGTCGGTTAGCCGCGCTTGCGGTTCGTTCGCTGATAATGGCTCGACCCCAATCACAAAAGCCAAAGCAGCCTAAGAACGCCGTTAGTACCGCCAACGGTGCGGTTACTGCTCCCGGCGCAAGCGGCAATGGCAAGTCTATTGCACAGTTCCAACAATCTACTTTTTCTGGCCCCATGCCGCCCCCTTCAGTTCTTGAGGGGTATGAACATCTCGTCAAAGGTGCCGCTGAACGCATCTTGATAATGGCCGAGTCAGATGCGAAGCACCAACAAGAAATCGAATTCGCAGCCTTGCGCGCCATGGAGGCCGAAGTAAAAAGAGGGCAGTTTTTCGGTTTCATAATCGGCCTCACCGCCCTTGGCGCTTCAATGTTGGCTCTGGCTATGGGTTCTCCTGCTGTTGCCGGAGTCATTGGCGGCACTACTGTCATTGGTCTTGTCTCTGTCTTCATAGTCGGTCGCGTCGTCAGATCCGATTAGTTCACCTCGGGTAATCAAAATCAATAGGGTCAGACTCAAATCAATAGAATCAATAGGGTCAGACTCAAATCAATAGAATCAATAGGGTCAGACTCGATTGATTTGTAGAATGTCTTGTTTTTAAATGAAAAATTGCCTAACGATTAAGGTTAGATCGTGATCGCGAAGCGAGCCACGATCTGAACCGTTTGTTGGACGAGCCCGGTGGGGCTACACAAACGCTATGCAAATATCTCCTCAATCCGGCCTCGCATTCGAGGGGGAGCTTCCCCGAATATTTTAAAAAAGCCGCTTCGGGCAAAATGACAGCGCCGTTTTCCGTGCCCTACGTGGCTGCTTTATGCGATTTCAGCCGATTTCAGAATGAGTTTGTCCGCACCTGCTGATCGCAGCAGGTTTGCGGGGTGCGCCGGTTTACATGGCAGTCTCCCTGATCGGCGCCAGGCTGCGTGCGGCTTCCCCCGCGCACCTCACCCGCGTGCGCACGATCCGCATCGGCTTGCCGCAGCATGCGCAGCCAACCACCGGGCGCGGCCTGGGCGGAACAAGCACCCGTTTGATCAGTTGCACCAGTTTGACCAGCTTGCTGTTGGGGTGCAGGAAACCGAAATTGCGCGCGCGCCTGAATCCCTTCGGAAGTATGTGCAGCAGGATAAGGCGCAGGAATTCCACGCCGCTCAACGTGCGGGTTTCCATCTTGCGGGTTTCGCTGTTCTGGTAGCGGAACGTGACCTTGCCATCGCGGTTCGACACGATGTTCTTCTCGGGCAACACGCCGCGATACAAGTACCGCCCCAGATACACCAATGCCTTGTCCCCGGAACCCACCGCTTTGCAATGCACCACCCACTCTTCTGGATAGCGCTCGGGCAGTTTTAATCCCGCCTGTTTGATGCCGCCCAGCATTTTGGCGCGGAATACGTTGGCCAGCGCTTTGTGGTCGAACAGAAAACCGCTGTCTTTGTTGCGCCACAGCCGCTGTTTGTTGTCGAACGCGACGGCCGGCATCACCAAATGCACATGCGGATGGAAATCCAGACGGCGGTTGTGCGTGCGCAACACCGTTACCGCACCCGTGGTGCCACGCAGCTTCCTGTCGTTCTGGCTGAAGGTGTTCACCGTGGCCCAGGCATTGCGGATGATGAGCTCGTACAGCTCGCGCTGATGCCGCCAGGCCAGCGCACGAAATTGTGCGGGCAAGGTAAACGTGACCATGAAATACTCGCCCGGCACCAGTTTCTGCAACTGCTTGTCGATCCAGCGTTGCGACTCAAAGGCCTGGCACTGCGGGCAGTGCCGGTTGCCGCAAGAGTGCGGCATCCAGACTTCCTGTTCGCAGCCGTCGCAGGACAGCAACATCTTCGGCGCGGTGGCGCTGCGGCACAGTTGGAATGCGCTCAACGCCTTGCGCTGGCCCGGCAGTAGTTCGTGCCCGTACTGTTCGAGCAGGGCGGGCGCGTATTGGGACACGATGTCGGCGAGGCGCATCATACGACCCTGTTCCAGCCGACCTTGATCTGGCCCATCAGCGTGTTGATGTACGCTTCGGCGGATTCTTTGCGCCCTTCGGTGAGATGGGTGTAGCGGCTGGTGGTGATCACCGAGTGGTGACCGAGGATTTTTTGCACTTCGAGCAGAGCCTGCCCTCGCGAAGGCGGGGGTCGACGCCCGCTTCGATCAGGTGGGTTGCATAGGAATGGCGCAGGCAATGCGGCGTGATTCTTTTTTTAAACCGATCTGCGCCGTGACTTGGCGCAACGCCTGTTGCACGCCGCCACGATCCATGTGCGACGTGGCACTGGCTGCGCCTGCGAGACCTTTCTGGCGGCTCGGAAACAACAGCACCGGGTTGCGGTGCACTTTCCAGAACTCGCGCAACACTTCCAGCGTTCGCGCTGGCAGCGGCACCAGCCGATCCCGGTTGCCCTTGGCATCGCGAACATGCACCCGCATCCGTTCCGCATCGAGATCGCCCACGCGCAACTGCAACCCTTCCCCCAGACGCAAGCCCATGCTGTACAGGGCAAAAAAGAACACCCGGTAGCTGAGCACGCGCGTCGCATCGACGATCTGCTGCATCTGCCATATCAGACGTTAATCGCCAGCGTGCTTCACAAGTTTGTGTCGGGGCGGCTTGTAGAGTCTACGTCCAGTCTAACCCGACATTCAACCCGGACTCAGCAAAAGCGCAGAGCCGGTTAATTTTACGTTGAGGCTGTATAAAAACCTAGAATCCACAGCAAAAAACACCTCGCGATCTGCCATAATTTCACTGCGCGATAAACCAAAGGTGGATACGACATGGCACGGTTCAAACCGATACACAAAGGCTTAAAACTACTGCCAGTCGACTTTGACCGGCAAGTCATTCAGGGCAGTTTTGAATACGCGTTACGGGCCGAGAGATGATCACGCGCCGCTTTGCGACGGTGGAACCGGTGTTCGGCAACCTGCGTGGCAACATGCGCCTGCACCGCTTTACGCTACGAGGAAAAGCCAAGGTGGATGGCCAGTGGAAGTTGTACTGCATGATGCATAATATTGAGAAGCTGGCGAATCATGGTTACGCGAGATAAGGAGGTTGTAAAAAGGCATTCTCGCCCCCGCATCGCACGAATAGGTTTTCCAGATCAGGTAGGTTCGCAATGAAAATATTTTAGAAAAACAGGAAGCCGAGAATGAAGGCATCGGTTTGGTTTGAAAAAAATTCACCCAAAGCTGAAACAGGTTTTCAGAATGGGGTTTTTCTACAGCGTCGTTAGCGGTTACCTGCGTTAGCGCACTTTCCGAAAAAGGGTACAATGTCCGCATGAACAATATCTCTATTGCCGACATTCTTGAGCTTCCGGTACAGGAACGCATTCGTCTCGTTGAGCTTATCTGGGACAGCGTTGCAGCAGTACCCGAAGCAGTTGAAGTTTCGCCTGCGCTTAAGGCTGAACTCGAAGCACGCTTGGTGGAGTTCGAGGCAAACCCGGAGGCTGGCTATTCTTGGGAGCAGGTGAAATCCCGCCTTAAAGATGGTTCATGGCGTACCGCCTGAAATTCTCTACACGAGCGTTGCACGAAACTGGCAAAACTCAAGAGTGGTACGAATTACAGAGTCCCGGCCTCGGCGAAGAATTTATTGCCGCAATGGAGTTGCAGCTAAAACGGCTAGAGCAAGCTCTATGCGGGCGACAGCTTTGGCATCGAGTTGGAGAACACTGTCTACGCGCTGGACTCGACGACTATCGATCTGTGCCTGTCGCTTTTTCCGTGGGCGTTGTTTCGCACCACCAAGTCGGCGGTGAAGATGCATACGCTGCTCGACTTGCGCGGCAACATTCCCAGCTTCATCCACATCTCCGACGGCAAGCTGGGCGACGTCAAAGCGCTCGACATCCTGGTGCTGGAGGCCGGCGCGATCTACGTCATGGATCGGGGTTATCTGGACTTCGCGCGGCTTTACACGATGCATCGGGCACAAGCCTTCTTCGTCACCCGCGCCAAGTCGAACACCCGGCTCAAGCGCGTCTATTCGGCTGTGGCGGATCGCAGCGCAGGTATCATCTGCGATCAGACCGTCGCACTCACCGGAACCACCAGCCGCAAGGACTATCCGGAGCATCTGCGCCGCATCCGGTTCAAGGATCCCGAGACCGGGAAAACGCTGGTATTCCTCACCAACAACTTCGCGTTGCCGGCAGCCACCATCTGCGCGCTCTACAAGGCGCGCTGGCAGGTGGAGCTGTTTTTCAAATGGATCAAGCAGCATCTGCGTATCAAGAAGTTCTACGGCAACTCGGAGAATGCGGTGAAGTCGCAAATCTGGATCGCCGTATCGGTCTATGTCCTCGTCGCCATCGTCAAGAAGCGCCTCAATCTGGACGCTTCGCTCTACACTTTGTTACAGATATTTTCGCACTGCTGTCCGGTTAAAACGCGAATAGATTCAGCTGGTTGCAATCTTCCCCATGTTCTGATTTGTAGTCGCTGCCCGCAAACGCTTGCTGGATGGGCATTTTCTCGAAAAGGGTGAGCGAAAATATCACTGCTGTCCGGTTAAACGAGAGGGCGAATCGCTGAAAGCCATGATTGACGCAGGATTCCAAGCAATGAAGGGTGTCTCCGATTTGAACGGCGAAGGGCGGTTCTGGCAGTCTTCCGGTTTTTCTTCCGGAGGCTGCCATGAACATCGGCAAAACGCTGTTCGCTCAACTCATGGACTTCCTCCCCTGGAAGACCTTCCATCGCATCGTCGAGCGCTACGACGGCGACCGCTACGTGAAGTCCATGACATGCGCCGACCAATTCCGCGTGATGGCCTTCGCTCAACTGACGTACCGAGAGAGCCTGCGCGACATCGAAGTCTGTCTTTCGGCGCAGTCGGCCAAGCTCTACCACATGGGTTTGCGGCAGGAGACCAAACGCTCGACGCTGGCCGATACCAACGAGGCACGCGACTGGCGTATCCACGCCGAATTCGCCCAGCGCCTGATCGAGCAAGCGCGCAAGCTCTATGCGGGCGACAGCTTTGGCATCGAGTTGGAGAACACTGTCTACGCGCTGGACTCGACGACTATCGATCTGTGCCTGTCGCTTTTTCCGTGGGCGTTGTTTCGCACCACCAAGTCGGCGGTGAAGATGCATACGCTGCTCGACTTGCGCGGCAACATTCCCAGCTTCATCCACATCTCCGACGGCAAGCTGGGCGACGTCAAAGCGCTCGACATCCTGGTGCTGGAGGCCGGCGCGATCTACGTCATGGATCGGGGTTATCTGGACTTCGCGCGGCTTTACACGATGCATCGGGCACAAGCCTTCTTCGTCACCCGCGCCAAGTCGAACACCCGGCTCAAGCGCGTCTATTCGGCTGTGGCGGATCGCAGCGCAGGTATCATCTGCGATCAGACCGTCGCACTCACCGGAACCACCAGCCGCAAGGACTATCCGGAGCATCTGCGCCGCATCCGGTTCAAGGATCCCGAGACCGGGAAAACGCTGGTATTCCTCACCAACAACTTCGCGTTGCCGGCAGCCACCATCTGCGCGCTCTACAAGGCGCGCTGGCAGGTGGAGCTGTTTTTCAAATGGATCAAGCAGCATCTGCGTATCAAGAAGTTCTACGGCAACTCGGAGAATGCGGTGAAGTCGCAAATCTGGATCGCCGTATCGGTCTATGTCCTCGTCGCCATCGTCAAGAAGCGCCTCAATCTGGACGCTTCGCTCTACACTTTGTTACAGATATTTTCGCTCACCCTTTTCGAGAAAATGCCCATCCAGCAAGCGTTTGCGGGCAGCGACTACAAATCAGAACATGGGGAAGATTGCAACCAGCTGAATCTATTCGCGTTTTAACCGGACAGCAGTGATCTGTCTTCCTTTTGCAACCGTATTGGCTGGCCCACGCCTTGATTACTGCTTTCTTGTCGCTCATCGTTAACCCCACTTTTGCCTCCCGTTCACGAACTCTGAGCAGGACATTTCACTCGGATTTATTACGTGAGGCAACGAATGGGTTTCACTCAGATTGTTGATGCGGCAACTCGCCTAAAGTATTTTCCAATTCAGGTATGAGCCTGAAGCGGCGACGATCTGGGTGATTTGTTTGTGCGGGTTGGTCGGGTTTAAAAGTTAAGTTTAATGGATTTTTGCCAGTCGGTTTTGAGTTTATTTTCTAATGATTTTAGTCTCAAGAATTGGTGCTTTTCCGGTGTTGTTTTCCGATCGGTTATGCCCGGCGTTTTTGTTTTTGAAAACTTGCAAATAAATCACTCTTGGCGCGCTGCATTTCCTGTGCTGCTGCCAAGTCTGTTTCGGACTTCGCCTGCGCCTGCAATGCGTCCAGAGTGATGCCCTCTTTGAGCGTGACTAAACCCTTCACACTCAACAGCACCAAGCATTCCAGCGGAGTCTTCACATCCTCGTCTTTATAGCGTTTGACGATCTTGCCCTTGGGGCTAATGATCTCGGTTGCAAACATGCACGGGCGGTGAAAGTTGAGCCACGGATTGAACGTTTCCTGATAGAACTCATTGATGGGTTTGGCGTACTTCTGGGGGATATGTTCGAAGCCCATGTGCTTGCGCACCACACTGGCATTCTTGCTCTCGGCCAGCGCGTTATCGTTGCTGTGGCGCGAGCGAGATTTGGTTTGCTCGATGCGCAGCTTCTCAAGGATCGCAGCCACCGGGCCATTGATGTACTCGGAGCCGTTGTCCGAGTGAAACCCCATAATTACAAACGGGAACTGTTCGATCACCAACTCCAGCACGGGCAACAAAAATGCCTCGCTAATACCCTGCACGCACGCCTCGACCTGCCACTGGCTGACCTCGTCAACGCAGGTGATGTGATACACGCCTTTGATGCCGTCAAGATCGCCTTGGTGGACGGTGTCGATGCGCACAAACCCAACCCGCCCTTTGGGGCGTGGTACTTTGCGTACCCCGATGTGATTGCACACCGGATTAGTCTTGGTGAAAACCACCCGCAAGGCTTGATAGCCCGAGCTTTTGCGCAGGTTGTACAGGTGCGAAACCGACAGGCCGGACACCCGCTCATAGCGCGCGTCACCATAGACGCTGTAAGCGCGCTGCAAGAGGTGCGCAATGGCCGGGCCACACACGTCCTCATTGGCCTTGTCCATCTCTGCGAGAAGCGCGATATCGATAGCCGTGTATTTGCGCGCAAAAGGGGCAGCAGGCGCACGGTAGCGTTTGGACAGGGGTACGGTAGCCAAGCGGTTTGTGAACCACTGCGTGACCAGGCGTGTGACCTGCGCGCGGCTGTAGCCGCTGGTGACTTGCAGGTACTTCAGCAGCACACCTTTCTCTCGCTTGCCCTGCTTGGGATAGTCAAAGCGTTTGAGCACGCGACTGATGTGCTCATAGCGTTCGCTGTCGTCACCAGACTTGGTGAATTCAATCTGGAGGCAGCCACCAAGAAATTGCTCAATCTGTTCTATCGTGCAAAGCCGTGTTTCGTTCATGTTGATCATCATCCTTGCAATGATCAACCCACTCCTTCAATCGACCTCAGATTCTTCGCTTCAGGCTCATTCCTCGTTGGAAATACAGCCCTCCTTCAGGCTCATACCACATTGGATAAGGCTCCTAATTGCCCTGACCGCCCAGACAAGGTAAAATTCGCGCCCTTTTGCTTTGCTATTTGGCGATTTGTGTCGCCTCTTTTTTTGGCTATTGGCTTTAAATGAGGAATAACGCGTGAACCATCCTTCGTCGCCCGTACAGTCAGGGCTGCCAGTCCAACAGGGTTTGTATGATCCGCGCCAGGAGCGCGATGCGTGCGGTGTGGGCTTTGTTGCGCACATCAAGGGCAAAAAAAGCCATGATATTGTGCGCCAGGGCTTGCAGATTCTGGAGAATCTTACCCATCGCGGTGCGGTGGGCGCCGATCCGCTGACCGGTGACGGTGCAGGTATCTTGTTGCAGATTCCCGATGCTTTTATGCGTGCGCAATGCGCGGCACAGGGTATCGTATTGCCGGCAGCGGGCAGCTACGGCGTGGGCATGCTGTTCCTGTCACGCGATGCGGCAATTCGCACCGCCTGCGAGCAAATCCTCACTGACAGGATCGCCGCCGAAGGCCAGCAATTGTTGGGGTGGCGCGATGTGCCGGTGGACAGTTCCGGTTTGGGCGAGGGCGCCAAGAAAGCTGAACCCCTGATACGCCAGGTATTCATCGGACGCGGTGCCAATTGCGCCGATACCGATGCGTTCGAGCGCAAGCTGTTCGTGATACGCAAAACGGTGCAGCATGCGGTGCGGCGTTTGCCGGTCGCGCAAGGTTTGTATGTCCCCTCACTGTCTGCGCGCACCATCGTCTACAAGGGCATGCTGCTGGCCGATCAGGTCGGCAAGTATTACCTCGATTTGCAAGATAAGAGTGTGGCCAGCGCTCTGGCGCTGGTGCACCAGCGTTTTTCCACCAACACCTTTCCAACCTGGATCCGGGCGCATCCGTTCCGCATGATCGCACACAACGGCGAGATCAATACGTTGCGCGGCAACGTGAACTGGATGGCCGCGCGCTATGCCACGATGTCATCAAAAATACTGGGCAAAGACCTGGAGAAGCTGTGGCCGCTGATTGTGGAAGGCCAGTCCGACTCCGCCTGCTTGGACAACGCCGTGGAACTGCTGGTGGCGGGCGGCTACTCGCTGGCGCACGCTATGATGCTGCTGATCCCCGAGGCATGGTCGGACAATCCGCTGATAAACGAGGATCGCCGTGCTTTTTTCGAATACCATGCCGCTTTGATGGAACCGTGGGACGGCCCTGCCGCCGTGGCTTTTACCGATGGCCGCCAGATCGGCGTCACGCTGGACCGCAACGGACTGCGTCCGGCGCGTTATCTGATTACCGACGATGATGTGGCGGTAATGGCATCGGAAATGGGCGTGCTGGATATTCCGCAACACAAGATCGTGAAGAAATGGCGGATACAACCCGGCAAGATGTTTCTGATCGACTTGGAGGTCGGCGGGGTTGTCGATGTCATCAAAATGAAGCAGCAACTCGCCACCGCCAAACCCTACCGCCAATGGATAGAAAAATCGCGCTACTTTCTGGATGACCTGCCGGTTGTACCCGGCAAGACCAAACTCAAGGAAAGTCTGCTCGACACCCAGCAGGCATTCGGCTACTCGCAGGAAGACTTCAAGTTCATCCTCGCCCCCATGGCTTCCGCAGGCGAAGAAGCGACTGGTTCCATGGGCAATGATGCCGCGTTGCCGGTGTTGTCGAACAAAAATCGCTCGTTCTACGATTATTTCCACCAGTTGTTTGCGCAGGTGACCAACCCGCCGATAGACCCGATCCGCGAAGATATCGTGATGTCGCTCACTTCGTTTATCGGTCCCAGGCCCAACCTGCTCGGCATCGACGAAACCGATCCGCCGCTGCGTCTGGAGGTGCACCAGCCGGTGCTGTCCAATGAAAATTTTGCCAAGCTGCGCGACATCAGCAAGCTGACGCAGGGGCGCTACAAATCACGGGTGCTGGATATAACCTATCCCGTCACCCACGGCGCGAAGGGCTGCGAGGCCGCCATCAAATTGCTGTGCGCCGCAACCGACAAGGCAGTGGCGGATGGTTACAACGTGCTGATCCTGTCCGACCGCGCGGTATCGAGCAAGCGCGTAGCCATCCCCGCGCTGCTGGCCTGTGCGGCGGTGCATCATCATCTGATCCGCGAAGGCAAGCGCACCAGCGCAGGCCTGGTGGTGGATACCGGCTCCGCGCGCGAAGTGCATCATTTTGCCCTGCTTGCCGGCTACGGCGCCGAGGCAGTATGTCCGTGGCTGGCATTTGAAACGGTTACCTCCATGACCAGCTATTTGCCCGAAGGGCTGACCGGCAAGGACGCCAGCAAGCGCTTCATCAAGGCAATCAACAAGGGGTTGCTCAAGGTGATGTCCAAGATGGGCATCTCCACTTATCAGTCTTATTGCGGTGCGCAGATATTCGAAGCCATCGGCCTGAACGCCGAATTTGTCGAGAAATATTTTACCGGCACGGCAACCCAGATCGAGGGCATCGGCCTGCATCAGGTGGCCGAAGAAGCGGTGCGCACCCACCAGTCCGCCTTTGGCAACGATCCGGTGTTGGCGAATGCGCTCGAAGCGGGCGGCGAATATGCCTACCGCGTGCGCGGCGAAGAGCATATGTGGACACCCGATTCCATCGCAAAACTGCAGAACGCCACACGCACCAATAATTTTGCGACCTACAAGGAATACGCCAAACTGATCAACGAGCAGGGACAGCGCATGAAAACCTTGCGCGGACTGTTTGAAATCAAGCCTGCGGGCGCGCCGGTGCCGCTGGAGGAAGTCGAGCCGGCGAAGGAAATCGTCAAGCGCTTTGTCACCGGAGCGATGTCGCTCGGTTCGATTTCCACCGAAGCGCATACCACATTGGCGATTGCCATGAACCGCATCGGCAGCAAGTCCAACACCGGCGAAGGCGGCGAAGACCCGGCGCGCTACAAAAAAATCAAGGGCGGTGAAATGCTCTCCGAGATCATCGGCAAGAATCGTGTCGCCAGCGACCGCGAACTCAAGGCAGGCGATTCGCTGCGCTCGCGCATCAAGCAGGTTGCCGCAGGGCGTTTCGGCGTCACCGCCGAATACCTGAGCAGCGCAGACCAGATCCAGATCAAGATGGCGCAGGGCGCCAAGCCGGGTGAAGGCGGGCAACTGCCCGGCCACAAGGTAACCGAGTACATCGCCAAACTGCGCTACTCGGTGCCGGGCGTGGGGCTGATTTCCCCGCCTCCGCACCATGATATTTATTCCATCGAAGACCTGGCGCAATTGATTCATGACATGAAAAACTCCAACCCGTCCGCCTCGATTTCGGTGAAGCTGGTATCCGAAATTGGCGTGGGCACCGTGGCGGCTGGCGTATCCAAGACCAAGGCAGACCATATCGTGATTTCCGGCTTTGACGGCGGCACCGGCGCATCGCCCTTGTCTTCCATCAAGCACACCGGCACGCCATGGGAGCTGGGGCTGGCGGAAGCGCAGCAGACGCTGGTACTGAACAAACTGCGCGGGCGCATCGCACTGCAAGTGGATGGTCAACTCAAGACCGGGCGCGATGTGCTGATTGGCGCACTGCTTGGCGCGGATGAGTTCGGTTTTGCCACTGCCCCCCTGGTGGTGGAAGGCTGCATCATGATGCGCAAATGCCACCTCAATACCTGCCCGGTGGGCGTAGCGACGCAAGATCCCGATTTACGCAAGAAATTTACCGGCCAACCGGAACATGTGGTGAACTACTTTTTCTTTGTCGCCGAAGAGCTGCGCGAATACATGGCGCAGATGGGTATCCGCAAGGTTGGCGAACTGACCGGGCGCAGCGATCTGCTCGATATGCAGCACGGCATTACGCACTGGAAGGCGCAGGGTCTGGATTTCACCAGGATATTCCATCAGCCGGATGTGCCTGCCAGCGTGTCGCGTTCCCATACGGAAAATCAGGATCATGGACTGGAAAAGGCGCTGGACAACAAACTGATCGCGCTAGCCAAAGCCGCGCTGGAGCATAAAACGCCGGTGGTCATCGAGAGCGGCATCAGAAATGTCAACCGCACGGTCGGCACCATGTTGTCGCATGAAGTGGTGAAGCGTTACGGCCATTCCGGACTGCCGGCCAACACCATCACCATCAAGCTAACAGGCTCAGCGGGTCAGAGCTTCGGCGCTTTCCTCGCGCACGGCATTACGCTGGAGCTGTCCGGCGAGAGCAACGACTATGTCGGCAAGGGCTTGTGCGGTGGCCGCATCGTAGTGCTGCCCCCTAGCGAATGCAAGATTGTGGCGGCAGACAACATCATTGTCGGCAACACTGCACTGTACGGCGCGACCAGCGGAGAGGGCTACTTCTGCGGTGTGGCGGGCGAGCGTTTTGCAGTGCGTAATTCCGGCGCGGTCGCGGTGGTGGAAGGCTTGGGTGATCACGGTTGCGAATACATGACCGGCGGCATGGTGGTGGTGCTGGGCCAGACCGGGCGCAATTTTGCGGCGGGCATGTCTGGCGGTGTGGCTTATGTGCTGGATGAAGAGGGCACATTTGCCAAGCGCTGCAATATGTCCATGGTGGAACTGGAAGAGATCCCCGATGAAGTGGCGGCCAGCGAAACCGGAGAGGTGGCGACACATGGCCGCGTGCATCTCAATCATCTGGGCAAGGCTGATGCAGCGGCGTTGCGCGGCAAAATCGAGAAACACCTGCTTTACACCGGCAGCGTTCGCGCCCAGCTTATTCTCGACAACTGGGCGCACTGCCTGCCGAAATTTGTCAAGGTGATGCCGACCGAATATCGCCGCGCCTTGCAGGAAATCGCTGAACTGCAAGCCAGACAAAGGGAGGCCGTGTAAATGGGAAAACTTACCGGGTTTATGGAATTCAGCCGCCTGAGCGAGGAGTATTTGCCGGTTGCGGAACGCCTGAAAAATTACCAGGAATTCGTGCTGCACCTGACCGACGAGCAAGCCCAGATACAAGGCGCGCGCTGCATGGATTGCGGCATCCCGTTTTGCAGCAGCGGCTGCCCGGTCAACAACATCATTCCGGACTGGAACGACTTGGTATACCGGGGCAACTGGAAGCAGGCGCTGGATGTATTGCATTCCACCAACAATTTTCCTGAAGTCACCAGCCGCATCTGCCCCGCACCGTGCGAAGCGGCATGTGTGCTTAACATCAACGAGGCTGCGGTGGGTATCAAATCCATCGAGCATGCCATCATCGACAAGGGCGGCGAAAACGGCTGGGTATTGCCGCAGCCGCCACAACACAAAACCGGAAAAAAGGTTGCGATAGTCGGTTCCGGCCCCGCCGGGCTGGCTGCGGCGCAGCAACTGGCGCGCGCCGGGCATGACGTGGTGGTGTTCGAAAAGAACAGCCGCATCGGCGGTTTGATGCGTTATGGCATCCCCGATTTCAAGCTCGACAAGCGCTTGATCGACTGGCGCATGGCGCAATTGCAGGCCGAGGGAGTGGAATTCCGCACCGGCATATTCGTCGGCAACGATGCGCCAGCCAAGTATGTGGCCAATGATGCGAAGAAGACTGTCACGCCCAAAGAATTGCTGAAGAAATTTGATGCGGTGATCCTGGCGGGCGGTGCGGAACAGCCGCGCGATTTGCCGGCGCCCGGACGCGAGTTGTCGGGTGTGCACTATGCACTGGAGTTCCTCATCCCACAGAACAAGGAAGTGGCGGGCGACGGCAAAAATCCGATCAGCGCCAAGGGCAAGCATGTGGTGGTTATCGGCGGCGGCGACACCGGTTCCGATTGCGTGGGCACTTCCAACCGCCATGGTGCAGCCTCGATTATGCAGTTTGAAGTGATGCCGCGCCCGCCGGAAACCGAAAACAAACCACTGGTGTGGCCGAACTGGCCGATGAAGCTGCGCACTTCCAGCTCGCACGATGAAGGCTGCCAGCGCGACTGGTCGGTGGCAACCAGGGAATTCATCGGCAAGAACGGTAAAGTCTGCGGACTCACGGCGGTTCGCGTCGAATGGAAAGACGGCAAGATGCAGGAAATGCCGGGCAGCGAATTTGAAATGAAAGCCGATCTGGTGTTGCTGGCGATGGGTTTCGTCAATCCGCTGCAGCAAGTGCTGGATGCGTTCGGCGTGGAAAAGGATGGTCGCGGCAATGCCAAGGCCGTGACCGATGGCGCGGCTTGTTACAAAACCAACGTGGACAAGGTGTTCGCTGCGGGCGACATGCGCCGTGGACAATCGCTGGTGGTATGGGCCATACGCGAGGGCCGCCAGGCCGCACGCGCGGTGGATGAGTATTTGATGGGATCGTCGGTGTTGCCACGATAACAACAAACCTTTTTATCCGCAGATTGCGCAGGTTAAACAGATTTAAATCTGCGTAAATCTGTGTAATTTGCGGATGGTAAATTTTTTTAATATAGGCTAACCATGAACTTCAAACTGAAAAACGATACTTTCCTGCGTGCCTTGTTGCGCCAGCCGACCGACTATACGCCGCTGTGGATGATGCGCCAGGCCGGGCGCTACCTGCCGGAATACTGCGCCACGCGCAAGCGCGCGGGCAGCTTCCTCAACCTGTGCAAGAACCCGGATATGGCCACGGAAGTGACGTTGCAGCCGCTGGATCGTTTTCCGCTGGATGCGGCGATCCTGTTCTCCGATATTCTCACCGTGCCGGATGCGATGGGTCTCGGCCTGTATTTCTCCGAGGGTGAAGGCCCCAAGTTCGAGCGCCCATTGAATGATGAGGCGGCGATCAAGGCGTTGCGCGTGCCGGACATCGGCAAGGACTTGCGCTACGTCACCGATGCCGTGACGCAAATCCGCAAGGCGCTGGATGGCCGCATGCCGCTGATCGGTTTCTCCGGCAGCCCGTGGACGCTGTCATGCTACATGGTGGAAGGCGGCGGCAGCGATGACTACGCCAAGGTGAAGACATTGATGTACAAAGAGCCGAAACTGATGCACCACATTCTGGAAGTGACGGCGCAGGCGGTGACGGCTTATCTGAATGCCCAGATCGAAGCGGGCGCACAGGCCGTGATGATTTTCGATTCCTGGGGCGGTGCGTTGTCGCATGCCGCCTACCACGAGTTTTCGCTGCCCTACATGCAGCGCATCGTGGCCGGTTTGATCAAAGAAAAAGATGGCGTCAGGATACCGAACGTTGTATTCACCAAGGGCGGCGGCCTATGGATTGACAGCATCGCCGACATTGGCTGTGATGCGGTGGGCCTGGATTGGACCATGGATATCGGCATCGCGCGTCAGAAAGTCGGCCATAAGGTGGCACTGCAGGGCAACATTGACCCGACCGTATTGTTTGCCACACCGGAAGTCATCCGCAACGAAGTGGAGAAAGTCCTCGCCAGCTACGGCTACGGCAGCGGCCATGTGTTCAACCTGGGACATGGCATTTCCCAGTTCACCGACCCGGACAATGCGGCTGCGCTGGTCGCGGCGGTTCACGAGTTGAGCCGCAAATACCACTAACGGTGCCACATCGCGGCATTTACATTAAACCTGAAAATGCAGCGGTCTCGTAGATGCGAATTTATTCGCATTAACAACAAACCATGTGCGAATAAATTCGCATCTACGAATACAACACAAACATGATGTCTAAGGAAAATTGGCTGCCTGCTGCTGTTCCAGGACGATGCGATTTTTCTCGATTGCAATGCAACCCCGCAGGGAGGTAGTGATGGCGCGATTGTATTGGAACTTCTTAACCGGCCAGGTAGAGGGAGCACAAATTAATCAGCTTGAGCGCCAAAGGCGATGCTATTCCCAACGCCAGTATTACGGCCATCAGGTAGAACAGATTTAGCCTCGAATAAAAATGTTTAATCGTTTCCATTTGGACGGCTCCTGATTACATAGAATCCTAGGAGGTTGTTTTGCTCAGTACCCTGCATTGTTTGCAGGGCTCATTTTCAAGCCATCATTACGGTTTTATATTAGGTCTCTGACCAAGTGTTGTCATGGTAGATAGCTACTTTTTTGCATAGGAGATTCCTACCATAACAACCACTTCCCAATAATACGGTTATGCTTTCAGGCGAAATGTAGCGTGCATTGGCTCCCTTCACCCGCAGGCGGGGGAAGGGCTGGGGATGAGGGTCTATGGGCTAATTCGAAGCTTGATTCATGCTCCATGCCCCTCACCCCCACCTCTCTCCCGCTTGCGGGAGAGAACGCAGTCGCCAATTTTTCGCCCGAATTGAACCCGTGAACCAAAAGCGTAGCGAGAACGGGCGCTGCTGTAGGAGCCCAATTTATTGGGCGATATGATATTGATGATCGCGCAATAAATTGCGCACCTACATACGACCGTATTCACAGAGCACCAAGGTTCATGGGTAGGGGCTTGTCAAAGCCTTTGCCAACGCTGATTCGTATAGGCGGCATTTCGCCTATGCATTTCGCCCTGAGCGAAATCGAATGGCCAATTTGAATGGATTGAATCGGCGTTCTCCTAAAGAATTCTTCTGCCGTGCCGATAACTCAGGTTATGGAACATCCGGGTTAATATTTCCGCCGCTGCTTTAATCGAGAGAGCTTTTTGCCATACGGGCATTTCTGCTTGGGGTTGACACGTTACAAAATCTTTATTGCAAAATCTGGATGGATGGATAGAATGCGGCAAACAGTTGCATATGTCCGGTGCGCCATGCTCCCAATCCAGGCGGTGTTTTCAGGTTGTTATATTGCGGCGTGGCGTTTTAAAGCACATTGATTAACAGAGTTGCGATCCTTTGATGTGGTTCAGAACTAGTCTCAACAAAACTTAGGGAGAGTGAAAATGAAACAGCAACAGCAAGGTTTTACATTGATCGAGCTGATCGTGGTGATCGTGATTCTGGGCATACTGGCGGCGACGGCCTTGCCCAAGTTTGCGGACTTGCAAGTTGATGCGCGTCTGGCCAAAATCCAAGGTGCCCGTGGTGCGGTGCAGGCAGGAGCAGGTTTGGCGCATGCCATCCAGTTGGCGCAAGGCCTCGCTGCGGGTTCATCCGTGGTTATGGAAGACAAAACCGTAACCATGATTAACGGTTATCCAACGGCAACAGCAGCTGGAATCGGCGCGGCGGCGGGTGGCCTGAGCGATTACGCTTCTAGCGTTGCTGCTACTGCGATAACTATCCAAGCTGATGCTAACCATACTGCATGCAGCTTCACATATACGCAGGGTGCGAGTGCTCCGGTAGTCGATGCGGCTCCTGCACGTTCAAGCTGCTAACAAAGGTTGTGTAGCATAATAGGGGGGCGGGGATTTTCCCGCCCCTTTTTTACGACTGCGGTTCGAGAATGAAAAGATCGCACAGGTTGCTTGTTAACCGGATGCCCGGTTTTACCATAGTCGAACTCATCACAATTATTGTGATTATGGGCATACTCGCGGCGATGGCCGCCCCGCGTTTTTTTGACCGCAACGTATTCGACAGCCGAGGTTTTTACGATCAGGTTATTTCCACCCTGCGCTATGCACAGAAGGCTGCTATCGCGCAGCACCGGTTTGTGTGTGTTGCGTTCACCGCGAATAGCGTTACCCTGACCACTGGTGCGGATGCTAACTGTGGTACTGATCTTACTGGGTCTGCGGGACCGGTTTCTCCGCTCCCGTGTGCGCAAAATACTTATTCCGTTTGTAGCAACAACGCATCCTTTGACCCTCTTGCCTCACCCTCTGCTTTTAATTTTGATGCGCTGGGCAGGCCCACTCCAGCGCCGCCATCTTTCAGGGTAAGTGGTTACGCCACATCCATAACCGTCGAAGCGGAGACCGGTTATGTGCATTAACCAGTTTAATAAGCCGTCATTCCCGCGCAGGCGGGAATTCAGCCGGTTTTATATAAAACTGGATTCCCGCCTGCGCGGGAATGACGAAACCGCCCTTTCACCCTTCAACCTTTACCCTTCACGCCAGCGCGGCGCTAGCATAGTCGAACTCGTCATGTTCATTATCATTATCAGCGTCGCCGTGGTTGGTGTGCTGCTGGTGATGAACCTGACCACCGCACACAGCGCCGATCCGCTGGTGCGCAAGCAGGCGCTGGCGATTGCCGAATCGCTGCTGGAGGAGATTGAGCTGATGCCGTTCACTTATTGCGATCCGGATGATGCCAATGCGGCTTCTGCCGTTAATGCCACAGTTGGGCCGGGAGGCTGTGCCAACTGGCCGGAAGATGTGACGGTTGGGCCGTCACCCGGCGGCGAAAGCCGAGGCGGCGCGCTTTCCGTTCCTGCTGGCTCCAACCCATTCGACAATGTCGCGGATTATGGCGGCTATAGCATGAACGGCATTACGGATATTACGGGCGGCGCTGCCACCGGACTGGGGAATTACTCTGCTAATGTGACTCTTGCACGCGCGGGGAGCGCCTTTCTGGGGGTGGCTGACAACGGCGCCGCATTGCAAATCACTGTGACTGTTAACGCTCCAGACGGCACCACCCAGGTGGTTCTGGACGGCTACCGCACCCGTTACTCGCCGAATAATTTGCCATGATTAAAATGATGCGCAACTCTGGCTACCAAGCGGGCTTCACTCTCGTCGAAATGATTATGGTGATCGTCATCACCGGCATCATCGGCGGCATGGTGGCGATGTTCATCCGTGCCCCGGTGCAGGGCTATAAGGATAGCGCGCGCCGCGCTGACATGACCGACATTGCCGACACATCGTTGCGCCGCATCACGCGCGATTTGCGCTTGGCGTTGCCGAACAGTGTGCGGGTGACTTCGGTAGCGTGCGGTGCATCCACGTGCAGTTATCTCGAATTTCTTCCAACAGGTTCACCAAGTTGCCCAGCCAACACGGTTTGCTTGGGTGGGGGACGTTATCGCGCCGGAGCGGGCGGCACTGGGTGCGCGACCTCTCCGAGTGGTGAGGAGCTTGACTTTAACGTATCCGACAGTTGTTTTGGAGTGCTGGGGCCAATGCCGAATATGGTTGCGGGTGCAACACCGGATCAGATCGTGGTGTATAACCTCGGTATCCCTTGCTCGGATGCCTATGAGAACACTCCTACCGCGCCCTGTGCATCTACAAATCGCGCAGCCTTTTTATCGAACCCTACGGCAACAACCGTAGCTATTACACCCAAGCAATTTCCATTTGATTCTCCGAGCCATCGCTTTCATGTCATTTCCACGCCGGTGACATATGCGTGCAATCCGGTCGTGGGCGGAAGTGGCGGCACGCTGACGCGCTGGTGGGGTTATCAAATTCAGCCATCGCAACCGACAACAGTGCCTGCGGGGGCATCACCTCCTGCCACGCTGGCAACCAACGTGAGCAGTTGCAGCTTTTCTTATAATGCTTTCGTGGTGGCGCAGCGCTCTGGCTTGGTGACCATGAATCTGGTTATCACCGAGAGTGGTGAGTCGGTGACGTTGTATGGTGCTGCCCATGTGAGCAACGTGCCATGAAGACAATACAAAACCTGCAACGCGGCTTCAGCCTGGTCACGGCCATTTTTCTGTTAGTGGTACTGGCAAGTTTAGGCGCGGTGATGATGACGTTTTTTACCGCGCAGCAGCAAAGCTCGGCGCTGGACGTGATGGGGGCGCGCGCGTATCAGGCTTCGCGCGCCGGAATAGAATGGGGCGCGTATCAGGTCATTCAGAGCGGTGTGGCAGGCCCAGCATTTGCAACCGCGTGTCAGATGGGGCCGGCATCGCGGGAGCTGCCTGCACTTGGAGGTACACTGTCCCCATTTGCTGTGACAGTGGGTTGCTCGGCAACCGCGCACAGCGAAGCTGCGGCAACGGTTACCATCTATCAAATCAGCTCGGTCGCTGCGACGCGAAGCCTTGCGGCAGGCAATCCGGATTATGTCGAGCGGCAGATGACAGTTACAATTGCGCAACCCAATTGATCGAACAACCAGGGCAGTCATGAGGCCAGTGCGTAGGTTGGGCAAATCATGTCATGAGCATAGTCGAAGCGTAATGTGTCCAAACTAGGGTAAGACAGCTTCCCATTTTTGGTTCCGGCTTACCCGGCTTGGGGGATTCCTGATGCAAATCGCTGAACTGCTCCAATCGCTGTCGGACGGGCAAGTCCAGTATGTGCTGGTCGGCGGGTTGGCAGTTCAGTTGCATGGATTTCTGCGATCCACTTTCGACATGGGCCTGGTTCTGGCGATGAATGACGAGAACCTCGCTCGATTTATCGCGGTAGCCAAACGATATGGTTTGGTTTCCGTCATTCCGGTGCCGATAGACTCGCTCAGAAACGCCAACCAGATTGATCGGTGGTGTCGCGAAAAGGCATGTTGGAATTTTCGCTGAGTGAACCGCACATCGATGGCAGTGTGGTGGATGTTCTGGTGCGCCCGGAAGTGCCGTTCGAAAAACTGATAGCCAATGCGGTACGGGCGAATTGTTTGACTGGCAGGTGTGGATAGCATCTATTGAGGATTTGCTGACCATGAAGCGCATCGCGAATCGCCCCAAGGATCAACTCGATGTCGCGGCGCTGGAGAAGATCAAGCGAGGAGAAGAACCGAATGTCTGAACCAGATGGCCTTTTACGCACGACGATCCCCGAGCATCTGATGCTCAGCCGTTTGGAACAGTCCGAACAAATGCGGGAATTTTTTATTCAGATGTGGCTTCAAAACCCCACGCTGGCCAGGCAAGGCGGGGGCAAAGTGCAAAGCCTGCTGTCCCCGCTTGCTGCCTCCAGCCCGGTGAATTCTCCCAATTCCCCAAGCGGTGTTGCGGTTGATTTCGAAGGAAGAGGAAAATGAATATCATCCTGACTTGTAAAAACCGAGGGATGTTCACGGCTTTTTTGCTGGTTACCGGCCTGCTGTTGAGCGATATTGCCGGTGCGATTACCGTGACAGCCAGCCCGACGAACTGTACCAGCGTAGCTGGCATAGGGACGGTGAACTGGATCCAGCCCGCGCGAGCGGTCGCGAGCGACAACAGTTATGCGACCGCCTCGGTGGACGGCACGACGACCCGATACCTGCGATGCACCGGTTACAACTTTACCATTCCCGCCGGAGCGACGATCAACGGCATCACGGTCAACGTCGAGCGGCGATCCTCCAGCACGGCCAATGGCGGCAGCCGGGATGCGGCGATGCGGATGGTCAAGGCGGGTGTGACCGGCGCGACCGACCGCGCCACCGCGACGACTTATACGACAGCGGATGTCACTGAGACGCATGGCGGAGCAGCCGATCTGTGGGGGACGACTTGGTCGCCTGCGGAGGTCAACGCCGCCAACTTCGGCGCGGCGTTCGCCGCCACCAAGCCAAATGCGGCGGGCGCGGCGCACACCATCAGGGTGGATCATATCCAGATTACGGTCGATTATTCTCTTCCATCCGGCACATATTCCCTGACAGCCAGCCCGACGAACTGCACCAGCGTGACGGGCATAGGGGCGGTGAACTGGGCCCAGCCCGCGCGAGCGGTCGTGAGCGACAACAGTTATGCGACCGCCTCGGTGGACGGCACGACGACCCGATACCTGCGATGCACCGGTTACAACTTTACCATTCCCGCCGGAGCGACGATCAACGGCATCACGGTCAACGTCGAGCGGCGATCCTCCAGCACGGCCAATGGCGGCAGCCGGGATGCGGCGATGCGGATGGTCAAGGCGGGTGTGACCGGCGCGACCGACCGCGCCACCGCGACGACTTATACGACAGCGGATGTCACTGAGACGCATGGCGGAGCAGCCGATCTGTGGGGGACGACTTGGTCGCCTGCGGAGGTCAACGCTGCCAACTTCGGCGCGGCGTTCGCCGCCACCAAGCCAAATGCGGCGGGCGCAGCGCACACCATCAGGGTAGATCACATGACGGTCACGGTAACTTTTACCATAAGCGCCATAGTGCCAGCCTGCATCCCAACCACTGTCGCGGGAATCCCATCTCCGTTTATAGCGGGAGTAGGCAAACTTCAATTGGGAAATAATGGCACGGTTAACGGAACCCCGATTGTCATTTCGGGCACCACTTCGCTCCCCATAACTGGGACAACCAGCGCCCTTTCGGCGGGAGCGTTGCCCGCTCTGACACCGGCAACCTTCCCGGCGGTTGGGACAGGAACTCTGAATACCACCGGCACGGTGGCTGCCGGGAGTTACGGCACCATCAACGCCTCCGGCAACCCGACTATCTTTTCCGGCGGCACCTACTATATCAACACCCTCAATGCCACCGGCCCCATCCAGTTAGCGGCGGGCACCTACTTCATCAATAGCCTCAGCCTGAGCGCCAACCTGACCGTGACCGGTGCGGTGCAACTATTCATCGGCAATCAGGTTGACCTGAAAAACAATAACATTTCGCTGAATGCTGGCGGCAATGCCGGCAATCTGCAAGTCAACTTGTATGGCGGCGCCAAGTTTGATGCGGGGAAAAACTATATTTCTTTTACCGGCCTGATCTACGGCCCGGGAGCTGGTGCTGAGGTGCAGTTCGATAACAACGCAACCATTTCCGGGGCCATTATTACAGCTGGGAAAATACAGTTCGGTAACAATACTACGGTTAACTTTAACGCTACGGTGCAGGCGCAGATTTCCTCGATTGCATGTCCTGTTTCGGGGCCGAATCACTATGAGTTATCCCTGCCGACTTCCAGCATTACTTGCCTGCCGGCTATAGTGACCATTACCGCCTGTGCGAATAGCTCCAATCCTTGCACCAGCGTTGCAACAAGCGTGACGGGAACGGCCAACTTGGCAACTACAGGCGGGGCGATAGGCGCTGCGGCCCTCACTGCTGGTATGGGCACAACTACCCTGAGTTATCCACTTGCCGTAGATGGTACAGCGGTAACGGTTTCGCTCACCAGCGCAACCACCCCTGCTATCAATCCGGCAACTTGCTCAGCTGGCAGTTGCTCCACTACTTTTAATACGGCGGGCTTTATTTTCTCCGCTACGGCCAACGGTGTGGCGGCGACCATCCCTACCCAAGTGGCGGGCGCGTCTTCCGCTACCTATTACCTGCGGGCAGTGAAGACGAACACTACCACTATGGCTTGCCAGGCCGCATTGACCGGGGCGCAATCAGTCAATTTCGCTTACGAGTGCAACAATCCAACGACATGTTACGCAGCCAACCTGATGAGCGTGAACGGGGGAACTGCGACCACCATCGCGCGCAATAATAACGGAAGCGTGGCGAGCTACACAGGGGTCAATATGACCTTCGATGCGAACGGCAATGCGCCCTTCACTTTCATATACAGCGACGTTGGCATGGTAACGCTACATGCCAACAAGTCTGCGGGTGGGGCGCTTTTATCTACGCTGACAGGGTCAACGAATGCTTTTGTAACCAAGCCCGGCGGTTTCGTGTTGTCCGGTATTCAGCAAACAGCAGCGCCGAATTGGGTGAACCCAGCGTCTGTGAATGCTGCTGGTGCCAAGTTCGTCAAGGCTGGTGAAGCATTCTCCGTAGCCGTAACAGCCGTAACCTCGACCGGAAGCACGGCGTATAACTATGGCAAAGAGAACGTGCCAGAGGGAGTGAAACTGACCAACGCATTGGTGACGGGTTTGGGGTTGACCAACAACCCAGCTATCGGCGGTGCTTTTGGTTCGTTCACTAATGGTGTGGCGACCGGCACGGTATTCACCTGGAACGAAGTGGGGATCATCACTCTCACGCCGAGCGTGGCGGATGCAGACTATCTGGGTAAAGGCGACACTACAGGCACGGCCAGCGGCAATGTCGGTCGCTTCTACCCCGCGCAGTTTTGGCTAATGGCGAACCCCATCGTCAATCGTGCTGATTTGTGCCCTGCTGCTGCGGGTTGTCCCGCCGCATTTACTTACATGGGCGAACAGATGAATGCGCTGTTTACGCTGACCGCGCGAACGGTGGGTGGTACAACTACTCAGAATTACGCAGGGGCATTCGCCAAGCTTGATCCAACCGTATTTGCTAATTTGAATATGGGCGCAGTGGACCGCACCACTACTCCGGCAGCAACTTTGCCGCAGCCCCCCTATTTACTGACTACGCGCATCAGTGTGACAGGGATGCCTGCTGCCTCGTGCAGCACAGCCCCTTGCTTCTTGGCTGGCGTGGCAACCGTTACTGCGCCATTCATGATAACCCGCAATGTTGTTGCGCCGGATGGCGCATATACGGCAGTGGATGTGGGTATCAATCCTATAGATACCGATAATGTGACCGTGCCATTCGATGTGGACATTACCAGCCAAGCTGCGCCGTTAACCTATGATCGCGGCAGAGTGGGTACATCTGATCTACGCTACGGGCGCATGAAATTGTCCAACGCACACGGCTCCGAATTGTTGCAGTTGCCGGTTGCCATGACCGCGCAATACTGGAATGGCTCAAGCTATGTGGCCAGCAATACGGACAGTATCACCACGTTGGCTAGCACTAACATCCTATTTACTAACTGGCAGAAGCTCACGGCAGGCTCTACTGCTGTATTGACACCACCCGCTTCGGTGGTATTTACCAATGGTGCAGGCAGCTTCAAGCTGAGTGCGCCGGGTGCTGGCAAGAATGGCAGCGTGGATTTGACCACCAATGCGCCTAGTTATCTGCCGAGCACCACCGGTCGCGCCACCTTCGGCGTGTACAAGGGCAGCAACGAGTTCATCTACCTGCGTGAAAACTACTGACCTGCAATGCAGGTCAGTAGTTTCGGCGTCAGCCAAAATTACTAACGCGGTGCAGCCGCGTCAGTAATTTCAGCGCAAGCGAACGCGCGTAAGCGCGTTATGCTGGAGCTAAAACTATTGAGGTGGCTCGTCGTTTTCTTCTGGCGGCGGTTCCGGGCTGCTGTTGCGCTCTGCCCCGGAAGGACGGTTTTTGCTCTCGTCCGCCCAGACGAAACGACCGAAGAGCACACACCCTTTCATGCCCGGATCGCAGGGCAAATTGTTGACGCGCGCGCATTTGCCGTCTTGCTCATGTGGGCATCCCCAAGAACTCATGGGCTTTCCCCTTTCACAGTTAAATGCATGCCAGATTCCTTTTGCGCTTGTTGCTTGCCTGAGCGACGGGATAGCAATGCATTTCAGAAAGCAGCCTTGCGTCAGTAGTAATACACGAACTGCTGGCCGGTGTATGGTGCGCTTCCTTCTCGGTGCACAAGCACGCCCGCACGCTGATTGCCTGCTTAGAGTGTGCTGCTATCGGTGAAGAAAAAATGGGTGGACATGGGCGGTTTTGTTGCGAACACCTGCACCAGAAGTATGCAAAAACGTCCAATCAAAGCTCCGTTCGAAAGAGCTGTGTGCCTCAAGGCCCGTTGGGTGTGCTGCTTGACTGATTCAAGGGGGCGCCCAAACCGCGTCTAGCGAGGGTGGCTGGTGCCGAATTGCTGACAGTCAAACAAGAATGCCAAATCCACAGAAAAGCTGGCAGAAACTACCAGCGGCTTTTCCGTGGATCAGGTCAAGTTGGATGATTGTTTTATGCTTTGCTTAGTTGCTGGTGAATAACTGTTTCAGCATCCACAAGGAAAACAGAACTGCAACCATAGCGGTACCAACTGCACATACTGTAGCAATAATTGACATTTTTTTCTCCCTAGAAAATCAGATTAAAAACAATAACAAAACTGCGCAGTGCGAATCGTAGCACATTTTGTTGCGCAAGCAAGCAACATGGATAGCGGCTTCAAGAACGAGTTGAAGTTCGTTAGCTGCCACTATGTGCGACGACAAATACCTGCTTGAAGAGCAGAAGGAAGCGAATAAAAAGAAGTCGAAGGTGCGTGCACGGGGTGAGCACATCTGCGGCGCGCAGGAGGCAATGGGCGGACACTGGAATTATTTCTTGGCTGGCCCTTTTGTTTTACCCATCTTCTCCGTCTGCAGCAAGTTGGTGAGTTGCTGGTAGCACTCGAAAAAGTACTCCACGCGCTACGCGTCATTGGCGAAGGCGGCCTTGCGGTAGCTGGCGCACGCGGCGCGGTCGAGGCCTACTCCGGCTATTTCACCTGCCCCCGTTCAATACTAATCCCCACCATCTTGCAGTTGCGTATCGCTTGCAGTTTGGCGACGCTGACCTTGACCCGCGGCGCGTTGAAGTCCTTGAGGATGATTTGCGCGATGTGTTCGGCCAGGGTTTCCAGCAAAGAAAAATGCCCCTCGCTCAGCACGGCCTGGATGTGTTGCGCGACCTGCGCGTAATCCAGAGCGTCGTTGATGTTGTCGGTCTGGCAGGCGCGACTGCTGGGCAAGGCGATTTCCAGGTCGAGTTGCAATGTTTGCGGCACGCGTTTTTCCCATTCGTACACTCCGATGAGGGTGGTGACTTTGAGTTCGCGCAGAAAAATGATGTCCATGAGATGCGATGTCAGATTGGTTATTGGCGCGCATCTGAGAGATTCAAAAAACTTGTCGTTCCCGCGAAGGCGGGAACTCAGCCATTTAATTAACTGGGTTCCCGCCTTCGCGGAATGACGAATCCGTGGTTTTTAGGAGTTCTCTCAAGTAGAATCCGCAACGCCTATTTTAAGATATTACGGATGATGACCCTAGTTTTTGTTGTGTGTGCCTACCTGTTGGGTTCGGTTTCCTTTGCGGTGTTGATGAGCAAGGCGTTCAATCTGCCTGACCCACGCACTTACGGCTCGCAGAATCCGGGTGCGACCAACGTGTTGCGTAGCGGCAAGAAAGCGGCGGCGGCGCTGACCTTGCTGGGCGATGCTGCGAAGGGCTGGTTGGCGGTGTTTGTGGCGATGCAGTTCGCCTCGCGCGATGAGCAAGGGGCGATGCTGATTGCGGCGGTGGTGCTGGCGGTATTCCTTGGACATTTGTTTCCGATCTTCCTGCGCTTCAAGGGTGGCAAGGGCGTGGCGACGGCGCTGGGGGTGCTGATGGCGCTGAATGTCTGGTTGGGATTGAGCGCATTGGTGACATGGCTGCTGGTGGCAGTGTTGTTCCGCTTGTCGTCATTGGCTGCTTTGACCGCTGCTGTCGGTGCGCCTATCTACGCAATGATGATGGATTTGCCGTATGAGTGGGTGCTGGCATCCGGCATCATGTCGTTGCTACTGATCTGGCGGCACAAGAGCAATATCAAAAATCTGCTGGCGGGGAAAGAAAGCAAGATCAGCAACAAAAAATCTGAGAGTCAGTCTACTGATAACGCTTAGCCATAGTTCGTCATTCCCGCGCAGGCGGGAATCCAGTAGGTTTAAATCAAAAGCGTTTTTGAATAGCTGGATTCCCGCCTGCGCGGGAATGACAGTCTTTATGTTGCTGTGTTGATCTGCTGCAAATCCCAGCGTGGCTTGACGTTGAAACGATAGTCGCGCCTTGCCTCTTGTTGTTGCAGGCGCAGTGCGGCGGCGAAGGCAATCATCGCGCCGTTGTCGGTGCAAAATTCCAGGTCAGGATAAAACACGCGGAAGCCGCGCTTGTTTGCCTCTTGGTCAAGTTGTGTGCGTAGCCGCTTATTTGCACCCACACCGCCTGCAACCACCAGTTGCTTGAGGCCAGTCTGCTTGAGCGCTGAGAGAGCTTTGCTTGTCAGTACATCTACAATAGCTTCCTGTGCGGCATGGGCGATGTCGGCCCGTGTTTGTGCATCCATACTTTGTTCGGCCAGTTCGTGTTGGCGGGTGAGGGTGAGCACGGCAGTTTTCAACCCGCTGAAACTGAAATCCAAATCGCCACTGTGCTGCATCGGGCGCGGCAACATGAAACGCCCTGGCTCACCGCGAGTGGCCAGTTTGGCCAGCTCCGGCCCGCCTGGGTAGCCCAGGCCGAGCAGCTTTGCACTTTTATCGAAGGCTTCGCCCGCAGCGTCGTCCAGCGTTTCTCCCAGCAAAATATATTTCCCCACGCCATCTACGCGCATGAGTTGGGTGTGTCCGCCGGAGACTAATAACGCGACGAAGGGAAATCCCGGTGCGGGGTCGGACAGCAGGGGAGATAACAGGTGACCTTCCAGATGATGGATGCCGATGGCGGGCACATCTAGTGCATAAGCCAGCGCACAGGCGATGCTGGCGCCCACTAACAGGGCTCCAGACAGCCCCGGCCCTTGTGTGTAGGCGATGGCATCCACATCTTGCAATTGGCATCCGGCTTTGTGCACTGTCGTGCGGATCAGTGGCAGCACATGGCGGATGTGGTCGCGTGATGCCAGTTCTGGCACTACCCCCCCATATTCGCTATGCATTGCCACCTGAGTGTGCAGCATGTGTGCCAGCAGCCCGCGCTCGCTGTGGTACAGGGCGACACCGGTTTCATCGCAAGAACTTTCAATTCCCAGAATTAGTTTCACGTTTTAAGCCGTCTAAAATACTCATATATTGTAATCGGTTTACAAGGCTGGACGGTGCATGCGCTAGGTTCGCGCCTGAGCGCAAAAATAATTTTCATAAAGTGCTTGACCATCGTTTTTTGCTCTGTATAATGCGCCCCTCTCGCTGCTATGGCAGCCCGTTCTTTAAAAGTTTACAGACAACCGACGAGTGTGGGTATGTGCGTTGAGGAGTTGAAGTTACGCGGTTCAGGCCGTGTTGCTTTAATGACTCAAGACATAAAGAAGTAACTCACATGAAGTCGAAAAACAGAAATGTAATTCGCTTTGAGTGAGATCAATTTACCTGTCAAAGGGTGAATTAAAAATTGCTAGAAGATTGAACTGAAGAGTTTGATCCTGGCTCAGATTGAACGCTGGCGGCATGCTTTACACATGCAAGTCGAACGGCAGCACGGGGGCAACCCTGGTGGCGAGTGGCGAACGGGTGAGTAATATATCGGAACATGTCCGGAAGTGGGGGATAACGTACCGAAAGGTACGCTAATACCGCATATGCCCTGAGGGGGAAAGCGGGGGATCGTAAGACCTCGCGCTTTCGGAGTGGCCGATATCAGATTAGCTAGTTGGTGAGGTAAAGGCTCACCAAGGCGACGATCTGTAGCTGGTCTGAGAGGACGACCAGCCACACTGGGACTGAGACACGGCCCAGACTCCTACGGGAGGCAGCAGTGGGGAATTTTGGACAATGGGGGCAACCCTGATCCAGCCATGCCGCGTGAGTGAAGAAGGCCTTCGGGTTGTAAAGCTCTTTCGGACAGAAAGAAATCGCACAGGTTAATACCTTGTGTGGATGACGGTACTGTAAGAAGAAGCACCGGCTAACTACGTGCCAGCAGCCGCGGTAATACGTAGGGTGCGAGCGTTAATCGGAATTACTGGGCGTAAAGCGTGCGCAGGCGGTCTTATAAGACAGATGTGAAATCCCCGGGCTTAACCTGGGAACTGCATTTGTGACTGCAAGACTAGAGTGCGGCAGAGGGGGGTAGAATTCCACGTGTAGCAGTGAAATGCGTAGATATGTGGAGGAATACCGATGGCGAAGGCAGCCCCCTGGGTCGACACTGACGCTCATGCACGAAAGCGTGGGGAGCAAACAGGATTAGATACCCTGGTAGTCCACGCCCTAAACGATGTCAACTAGGTGTTGGGGGAGGAGACTTCCTTAGTACCGCAGCTAACGCGTGAAGTTGACCGCCTGGGGAGTACGGCCGCAAGGTTGAAACTCAAAGGAATTGACGGGGACCCGCACAAGCGGTGGATTATGTGGATTAATTCGATGCAACGCGAAAAACCTTACCTACCCTTGACATGCCAGAAAGTTTCCAGAGATGGATTCGTGCCCGAAAGGGAATCTGGACACAGGTGCTGCATGGCTGTCGTCAGCTCGTGTCGTGAGATGTTGGGTTAAGTCCCGCAACGAGCGCAACCCTTATCATTAATTGCCATCATTCAGTTGGGCACTTTAATGAGACTGCCGGTGACAAACCGGAGGAAGGTGGGGATGACGTCAAGTCCTCATGGCCCTTATGGGTAGGGCTTCACACGTAATACAATGGTCGGTACAGAGGGTTGCCAACCCGCGAGGGGGAGCCAATCCCAGAAAGCCGATCGTAGTCCGGATTGTAGTCTGCAACTCGACTACATGAAGTCGGAATCGCTAGTAATCGCGGATCAGCATGTCGCGGTGAATACGTTCCCGGGTCTTGTACACACCGCCCGTCACACCATGGGAGCGGGTTCTACCAGAAGCAGCTAGCCTAACCGCAAGGGGGGCGGTTGCCACGGTAGGGTTCGTGACTGGGGTGAAGTCGTAACAAGGTAGCCGTATCGGAAGGTGCGGCTGGATCACCTCCTTTCTAGAGTAGCCTCGGCGCACGTATCCACACTCATCGGTTGTCTATAAAAGCAGTTGTTAGTCGTTAGTCGTTAGCTTTTAGTTAAAGGCATGTGGCTGGGTTTTACTAGCGACTAGAGACTAGAGACTGCCCTTGGGGTCTGTAGCTCAGCTGGTTAGAGCATTGTGTTGATAACGCAAGGGTCGTTGGTTCGAGTCCAACCAGACCCACCATAGTTTGGGGGATTAGCTCAGCTGGGAGAGCACCTGCTTTGCAAGCAGGGGGTCGTCGGTTCGATCCCGTCATCCTCCACCAAAAAAGGTAGCTAGTATTTAGCCGCTAGTTTTTAGTTGGAGAAGCTGCAGCTGCGCTGTGGTTTTAACTAATAACTAACGACTAAAGTCTAACGACTGAAGTTGTAGTTGAAGTTCTTTAAAAATCTGGAAGAAGTAAGAAAGTGATTCACGCGCGAGCGTTGATGGGGCAACCTGTTGGCGTGAGCGTATGAAAAACATGGGTTTTGATTGTATCAAACCAAATCCATTCAAGTCGGATGGAGGAGGTCACAGACGCGAGACACAAAAACTTGTAACAATTCCTTGGTCTGTTAAAAGGCCGAGGACTTAATGTTATAGGGTCAAGCGAATAAGTGCATGTGGTGGATGCCTTGGCGATTACAGGCGACGAAAGACGTGTAAGCCTGCGAAAAGCTACGGGGAGCTGGCAATAGAGCTTTGATCCGTAGATGTCTGAATGGGGAAACCCGGCCCGCAAGGGTCACTCCTGACTGAATTCATAGGTCAGGTAGAGCGAACCCGGTGAACTGAAACATCTAAGTAGCCGGAGGAAAAGAAATCAACCGAGATTCCGAAAGTAGTGGCGAGCGAAATCGGAGGAGCCTGCAACCTTTAGCTTCTGAATTAGTGGAACAGACTGGAAATTCTGGCCATAGTGGGTGATAGCCCCGTACGCGAAAATTCAGGAGTGGAAATAGGGTTGGAACAAGTAGGGCGGGACACGAGAAATCCTGTCTGAACATGGGGGGACCATCCTCCAAGGCTAAATACTCGTAATCGACCGATAGTGAACCAGTACCGTGAGGGAAAGGCGAAAAGAACCCCGGAAGGGGAGTGAAATAGAACCTGAAACCGCATGCATACAAACAGTGGGAGCCCCTGCTTCAAGCGTTTTGCTTGAAGCAGTCGTTAGACGCTAGACGTTAGGCGCTAGTTAAAATATCGCAACTTCGTTGCGACAACATCAACTAATGACTAACGACTATCTATTAACGATTCTGTTTCAAAAGCAGAGCTTTTGAAGCAGGGGTGACTGCGTACCTTTTGTATAATGGGTCAGCGACTTACATTCAGTAGCGAGCTTAACCGAATAGGGGAGGCGCAGCGAAAGCGAGTCTGATAAGGGCGATAGTTGCTGGGTGTAGACCCGAAACCGGATGATCTATCCATGGCCAGGATGAAGGTGGGGTAACACTCACTGGAGGTCCGAACCCACTAATGTTGAAAAATTAGGGGATGAGCTGTGGATAGGGGTGAAAGGCTAAACAAATCCGGAAATAGCTGGTTCTCTCCGAAAACTATTTAGGTAGTGCCTCATGTATCACTCTCGGGGGTAGAGCACTGTTATGGCTAGGGGTCTATTGCTGATTACCAAACCATTGCAAACTCCGAATACCGAGAAGTGCGAGCATGGGAGACAGACATCGGGTGCTAACGTCCGGTGTCGAAAGGGAAACAACCCAGACCGCCGATTAAGGTCCCCAAGACATAGTTAAGTGGAAAACGAAGTGGGAAGGCTAAAACAGTCAGGATGTTGGCTTAGAAGCAGCCATCATTTAAAGAAAGCGTAATAGCTCACTGATCGAGTCGTCCTGCGCGGAAGATGTAACGGGGCTCAAACTATGCACCGAAATCGCGGATATGTACTTGTACATATGGTAGGAGAGCGTTCCGTAGGCCTGCGAAGGTGTGGTGTGAACCATGCTGGAGGTATCGGAAGTGCGAATGCTGACATGAGTAGCGATAAAGGGAGTGAAAGGCTCCCTCGCCGAAAGCCCAAGGTTTCCTGCGCAACGTTCATCGGCGCAGGGTGAGTCGGCCCCTAAGGCGAGGCAGAAATGCGTAGCCGATGGGAAACAGGTTAATATTCCTGTACCTCAATGCAATGCGATGTGGGGACGGAGAAGGTTAGGCAGGCCGGGTGTTGGACGTCCCGGTTTAAGCGTGTAGGGAGATTCTCCAGGCAAATCCGGAGGGTCAATTCTGAGGCGTGATGACGAGTGTTCTAGGACATGAAGTTGCTGATACCAAGCTTCCAAGAAAAGCCACTAAGCTTCAGTTGCATTGGGACCGTACCGCAAACCGACACAGGTGGGCAGGATGAGAATTCTAAGGCGCTTGAGAGAACTCGGGTGAAGGAACTCGGCAAATTTGCACCGTAACTTCGGGAAAAGGTGCGCCCCGGTAGAGTGTAGGGATTTACTCTCGAAGCTCGATGGGGTTGCAGTGAAATGGTGGCTGCGACTGTTTAATAAAAACACAGCACTCTGCAAACACGAAAGTGGACGTATAGAGTGTGACGCCTGCCCGGTGCCGGAAGGTTAAATGATGGGGTGCAAGCTCTTGATTGAAGCCCCGGTAAACGGCGGCCGTAACTATAACGGTCCTAAGGTAGCGAAATTCCTTGTCGGGTAAGTTCCGACCTGCACGAATGGCGTAACGATGGCCACACTGTCTCCACCCGAGACTCAGCGAAGTTGAAATGTTTGTGAAGATGCAATCTACCCGCGGCTAGACGGAAAGACCCCATGCACCTTTACTGTAGCTTTGCATTGGACTTTGAACAGGTCTGTGTAGGATAGGTGGGAGGCTTTGAAGCGGTGTCGCCAGACATCGTGGAGCCAACCTTGAAATACCACCCTGATATGTTTGAGGTTCTAACCTAGGTCCGTAATCCGGATCGGGGACATTGCATGGTAGGCAGTTTGACTGGGGCGGTCTCCTCCCAAAGAGTAACGGAGGAGTACGAAGGTATCCTAGGTACGGTCGGACATCGTACTGATAGTGCAATGGCAAAAGGATGCTTGACTGCGAGACTGACAAGTCGAGCAGGT
>JAULAW010000016.1:0-418897 GCA_032654645.1 Gallionellaceae bacterium
AGAGTAGATAAAGCTTTCCAGCGCGCGCGCGGCCAAACAATGCGCGATCGCGGGCAGCGATTGCTTCCGTCAATCCGATCAGCGTACTGAGCAAGCCGGAGTCAATGAACTGTATTTTTGGAGTCTTGACGATGCGGCTGAGGCGATTAATGGACCATGGCCCCACCCGGCGAAGCAGGAACATCTGCTCAAACACGGCAAGGTATTTATTGGCTGTCTTGCTGTCCAATCCCACCTGCCCGCCGAGATGCGCGAAGTTGCACAGTTGGCCGGCCATGAAGGCCAGAGAATTGAGCAACTGGGGTAGCTGGCGAAGTTTGTCGATGTTGGCAATGTCGCGCACATCTCGCTGAATGAGGGCTTCAACATATTGTTTTGCCCAGGCAGTGCGGCGGCGCGGCGTTGCTCGCGAAACTGCCTCTGGATATCCGCCGCGCAGGACTTTTTCCATCAGCTTTTCGCCCACCTCCGGGTGTTTTGTTTTAGGGATGCGCCCGTCAAAAACGGCGTCAATCCATTTGCCCTTGCCCTTTTGCATTTCGCATATGGCAAGCGGAAGCATAGTCAGAGTTTCCATCCGGCCCGCCAAAGAATCTGCCACGGAGGGAAGCGCCATCAGGTTGGCCGACCCGGTCAAGAGAAAACGGCCTGGCCGGCGATCTTCATCAACAGATTTTTTTATCGCTAACAGGAGTGCCGGCGCTCGTTGCACTTCATCAATCACCGCGCGGTCGAGGCTTCGTACGAGGCCCACTGGATCCTGGCGAGCAGCCAGTAGGGTTAACTCGTCATCCAGGGTAATGAAACTGCGGTCATCTCCTGCAAATTGGCGCACCAGCGTCGTTTTGCCCGCCTGGCGCGGCCCATTTAACAGTACCACCGGCGTATCAGTCAGCGCATCTACGATGCGTGACCGGATGTACCGTGGATAAATATGCGCTTCTCCAGCCATAGATTGTCTCAATTGAAGATACGCAATTCTACGTCAAAAGTGGAATCTTGTAACGTCCAAGCCTTATCCAATGTGGTATGAGCCTGAAGGAGGGCTGTATTTCCAACGAGGAATGAGCCTGAAGCGAAGAATCTGAGGTCGATTGAAGGAGTGGGTTGATCATTGCAAGGATGATGATCAACATGAACGAAACACGGCTTTGCACGATAGAACAGATTGAGCAATTTCTTGGTGGCTGCCTCCAGATTGAATTCACCAAGTCTGGTGACGACAGCGAACGCTATGAGCACATCAGTCGCGTGCTCAAACGCTTTGACTATCCCAAGCAGGGCAAGCGAGAGAAAGGTGTGCTGCTGAAGTACCTGCAAGTCACCAGCGGCTACAGCCGCGCGCAGGTCACACGCCTGGTCACGCAGTGGTTCACAAACCGCTTGGCTACCGTACCCCTGTCCAAACGCTACCGTGCGCCTGCTGCCCCTTTTGCGCGCAAATACACGGCTATCGATATCGCGCTTCTCGCAGAGATGGACAAGGCCAATGAGGACGTGTGTGGCCCGGCCATTGCGCACCTCTTGCAGCGCGCTTACAGCGTCTATGGTGACGCGCGCTATGAGCGGGTGTCCGGCCTGTCGGTTTCGCACCTGTACAACCTGCGCAAAAGCTCGGGCTATCAAGCCTTGCGGGTGGTTTTCACCAAGACTAATCCGGTGTGCAATCACATCGGGGTACGCAAAGTACCACGCCCCAAAGGGCGGGTTGGGTTTGTGCGCATCGACACCGTCCACCAAGGCGATCTTGACGGCATCAAAGGCGTGTATCACATCACCTGCGTTGACGAGGTCAGCCAGTGGCAGGTCGAGGCGTGCGTGCAGGGTATTAGCGAGGCATTTTTGTTGCCCGTGCTGGAGTTGGTGATCGAACAGTTCCCGTTTGTAATTATGGGGTTTCACTCGGACAACGGCTCCGAGTACATCAATGGCCCGGTGGCTGCGATCCTTGAGAAGCTGCGCATCGAGCAAACCAAATCTCGCTCGCGCCACAGCAACGATAACGCGCTGGCCGAGAGCAAGAATGCCAGTGTGGTGCGCAAGCACATGGGCTTCGAACATATCCCCCAGAAGTACGCCAAACCCATCAATGAGTTCTATCAGGAAACGTTCAATCCGTGGCTCAACTTTCACCGCCCGTGCATGTTTGCAACCGAGATCATTAGCCCCAAGGGCAAGATCGTCAAACGCTATAAAGACGAGGATGTGAAGACTCCGCTGGAATGCTTGGTGCTGTTGAGTGTGAAGGGTTTAGTCACGCTCAAAGAGGGCATCACTCTGGACGCATTGCAGGCGCAGGCGAAGTCCGAAACAGACTTGGCAGCAGCACAGGAAATGCAGCGCGCCAAGAGTGATTTATTTGCAAGTTTTCAAAAACAAAAACGCCGGGCATAACCGATCGGAAAACAACACCGGAAAAGCACCAATTCTTGAGACTAAAATCATTAGAAAATAAACTCAAAACCGACTGGCAAAAATCCATTAAACTTAACTTTTAAACCCGACCAACCCGCACAAACAAATCACCCAGATCGTCGCCGCTTCAGGCTCATACCTGAATTGGAAAATACTAGTTGGCAAGCCATGCGTGTGGCATGCCGCACTGTGCATGGAGCGGCGACACAAATTGACTCGTGTCGCAACAATCCCCCTTGGAGCAGTGGGTGGATTTCGGGTATCATGCGCGCTCCTTGGGGAAGCTTGACAGCACCAAAGTCCCCACAGATTATGTCGTGGCCGCAACTGGTTTTTATTGTGGTATAGGGTAATCCTCAAGGTTAGCCGTAACCAAAACTGGCTTTCTTGGTTATAGTCAAAATTGGAAGCTTGGCAGAGCGGTTGAATGCACCAGTCTTGAAAACTGGCAAGGGTTCGCGCCCTTCGTGAGTTCGAATCTCACAGCTTCCGCCAATTTCGCATCCTAACCCGTCCGGAAGTGTCCAGCGAACCAAGTAAATACGCGGTGTTAGGGTAAGCAGGTAGTCCAAAACGGTGTGGTAACATCCTATTGCATCCGGGCTTAAACCGTGGCAAGTTTCGTGGTAACAAATTTACCACGGTCAGGAGTTACCACGATGGCTACCAACCTGTTATCTGCTGCAGAATGCAAGAACGCCACCAGCAATGGCGCATCTATTCGCAAGCTTCACGATGGCGATGGTCTTTATTTGTGGGTTTATCTCGATGGCCGGAAGTATTGGCGGTTGCGTTACTGGCAGGCAGATAAAGAAAATTCCCTGTCTGTTGGCGTGTATCCCAAAGTCACCCTGAGCGATGCGCGGAAAAAACGCGATGAGTTGCGCAAGCAACTGCAAGCCGACCTTGACCCCTCCGCCGAACGCAAAGCCACCAACCTGCGCAAAAGCTCGCTAATGTAAATTCATTCGAGGCCGTTGCGCTGGAGTGGTACAACAAGCAACTGCATACTTGGGTGGAGCACCACGCCAGCGATGTGAAACGCCGCCTTGAGAGCAATATCTTCCCTACCCTTGGCAAGCGTCCGATTGACCAGATAAACGCGCTGGAGCTGCTGGAAACCATCCGCAAAATTGAAGCCCGTGGCGCATACGATCTTGCCCACCGTGTCTTGCAAGTATGCGGGCAGGTGTTCCGCTACGGCATCGCCACCGGGCGCTGCACCCGCAACCTGTCCACCGACCTGCGCGGTGCGCTCACCCCGCATGTAAAGCAACATCAATCCGCCGTCCGCCCCGAAGAGCTGCCAGACCTGTTGCGCGCCATTGCCAAGTATGACGAAACCGGCGACAAGCAAACCCGCCTCGCACTGCAACTGCTGGCGCAAACCTTTGTGCGCACCAACGAGCTGATAGGCGCGGAGTGGGGCGAGTTTGATTTGAAAAACGCCTTGTGGGTTATCCCAGCCGGGCGCATGAAGATGAAGACAGAACACGTTGTGCCGCTGGCACGGCAGGCGCTTGCCATACTGTCCGAACTCAAGCAAATATCCGGCGGCAGTTACTTCGTATTACCCGGTCGCAACCGGGACAAACCCATCAGCAATAACACCATGCTGTTCGCCCTCTACCGCCTGGGCTACAAAGGCAAGATGGCCGGCCACGGCTTCCGTGCGGTGGCTTCCACCATCCTCAACGAAACCGGCTTCAAGCCCGATGTGATTGAACGCCAACTCGCCCACTGCGAACGCAACGAAGTGCGGGGCGCATACAACCGCGCGGAGTATCTACCCGAACGCAAAAAGATGATGCAGCACTGGGCAGATTATTTAGATTCGATAGAAGCGGGCGCGAAGGTTGTCCCGCTGCGCGGACATGCGGCTTGATATTTGCTGCGCAATGCAAACGTAGCAAAAAACTGGGTTACCTTGCCATGCTGGCGCGGAGACTGATTCAGGGGTGATATGAAAGGATGTTATGGGAATCGAAGTTGTCATTGGTGGTCGCGAGGCATCCCGGTTCGTGCAATTCCGTATGTTACCGGATGGATGATGTCCCCAGACTTGGTGGCTGCATCGCTGGCAAACACTGATCAGGCGTTGAGACTCCTGGGCGTGACTGCGCACCACTTGAGCCACAATGGTAGCTACGCACCGATATTGCCGAAGGAATGGGATGGCTTGAGGCCGACCTGAAATCGCTGTCGGATAGGTTCAAAGCAGACGAGAAGATCGGCGGTGAAAATTACTCATCTTGGCGGCGCGAGTCGGTTCCACTGTTGCCGGCTGGGGTGTTCGTCTGGAAAGATGAATTTGAGCAAGCTTTTGTAAGTGCTTATTCCCCGAAGTCCCTTGGATGGTTGGATGAACGCCCCGGTGACCGAGAGTTGAGCTTCTCACCGATGATCCCATCGGAATTGCGCGAGGTTGTTATTGAGGGGTTCGATATACCAAGAGAAAGCGAGGCATCTGTAAAACCGATACCGACCGACCGTACCCGCAGCCAGTGCGGACGCTTGGGCGACGCATCACTGCTTGGCGCGTGGAAGACATACGCACGCTAATCACACGGACTTCGGCCTAGCGCTACGTGGCGCAGAAAAAGAAAAACTGGCTTTCACCGGAACGCCGGGAGCCGGGCGGATTCGCCGCCTTGCCGCACTGCCTGCTGGCAAGCCAGGTTTACATCGGCCTATCCGCACACACCATCAAGTTGCTGAATGACCTGCTGGCGACCCCAGATCGAGTTTTATCGAGCCTTTTGCTGGCGTACTGGAATATGTCACGCACCCATCGGCATCAACAATTTTATAAATTTCTGCTTGTGCATAGCCGGCATGAGCCATCCACAGTAACACAAACAGGTGGCGCAGTTCCATGATGCGTATCTTGAAAAGAATCATGTAATAGGCACAGGTTATAAGAGACTGGTATTTTTTATTTGAGTTTTTCAATTCCCATCATTTTGAGCAGGCTCTTTTCATAGAAGGGATCGGTAGAGCCTTTCTTTATCTTGCGGATGAAATATTTTTCAAATGCGACCTTGGCAAGATGCACCCACTTGCCTTCCGAGAACCAGTTCACATTGCGCGGCGGAATCTGCGGCATCGCCACGAACGCGATTCCGCTATCGCCGAAATCTGCCAGGCAAACCGCATTCCAGGTCGCTTTGCTGTCCGCCGGTTTGCCGTTTAATTCTGCGTGAATGTTATGCACCGTTGCCGATACCATGGACTCGATCATATAGCCGGTCTTGGGTGTGCCGACCGGCACGGGCGTGGCTTCCACCGGAGGGATGGCCACACATACGCCCACCGCATAAATGTTCTTGTATTTCGGATTGCGCTGATACTCATCCACGATGATGAAGCCGCGCGCCTGGGTCAACCCCTCGATGCCAAATACCGCATCTATGCCCTTGAAAGCGGGCAGCATCATGCTGTAGGCAAATGGCAGCTCGTGTTTCTTTTTCTCGTTGCTCGCTTCGTCAACTTCCGTGACATACATCTTGCCCGCTTCGACTTTGGTAACCTTGGCATTGCATATCCACTTGATGTGCCTGTCGCGCATGGCGGATTCGAGCATGCCTTTGGAATCGCCCACTCCACCCAATCCGAGATGGCCGATATAGGGCTCTGAAGTCACGAAAGTAATCGGTACTTTGTTGCGTATCTTGCGGCGGCGCAAATCGGTTTCCATGATGAATGCATACTCATAAGCCGGGCCGAAGCAGGATGCGCCTTGCACCGCACCCACGACAATCGGGCCGGGATTTTTTGCGAACTGCTCCCATTCGTCATGCGATTTCATCGCGTGATCCACGTGGCAAACCGAATAGGTATAACCTCCATGCGGTCCCAGCCCCTCGATTTCTTCGAAGGCCAGCTTGGGCCCGGTGGCAATCACCAGGTAATCGTAATCAACCGATTGCCCATCATTGAGTTCAAGCTGATTTTTTTCCGGATGCACGCGTTTTACCCCTGCCGAGATAAAGTTGATACCTTTCTTTTCCAGGTAGGGGCGTACCGGGAACTCAATGTCCTTGCGGGTGCGCCATTTCACGCCCACCCAGGGGTTGGACGGCGTGAAATGAAAAGTTTCGCTATTTGAAATGACAGTGACTTTGTCGCCATTGCGGATTTTTTCCTGCATTTCGTAGGCTGCCGGCATACCCCCGATCCCTGCGCCCATGATTACAATATGTGCCATGCTGCTCTCCTTGTTCGGTTGACTTACGGAATAACTTCAACTCTTGCTGAACGCAACGCCTCAATTTCAAACTGCCTATAGGAAGCCTCTAATAATTGTCATCGTGAGGAGCGTAGCAACGTGACGATCTTTGCGGTTTATTGGTTTCAAAGGTTATAAAGATTTCTCGCTTTGCTCGAAATGACAAAACCTAAATTTTTAGAGGTGCCCTATAACAGCACCTGTTATTTATAGCGCGGCGGCGCATCATCGTTATTGGAAGAATTTTGCTCGTTTGTAAACAAAACCGCAGCTTTAACCCTTGATGACAAATTCAGCTTGTTCAAAATATGGCGAACATGCTGCTTTACGGTGTCGTAACTGATTTTCAGCGTTTGGGCGATGGCTTTGTTGCTCTCCCCGCGCGACAGCAATTGCAGTATTTCACGCTCACGTTCAGTGAGTAATTTGAGGGAGTTTTTCGGCTCTTGCCCCCGTTGATCCCCGCGCAACATGTTGATCATTTTGATGGTCATGGTAGGGGCGACGACCAACTCACCTGCCACGATCCGCCGGAGGGCGTCAACGACATCCTCGGGAGCCATGTCCTTGAGCAGATAACCGCGCACGCCCGCACGTATCGCGTTTGTCAGGTCAACTTCTGAATCGCTCATGGTCAGGATAACAGCGGGTATCGAACAACCTTCCCGGCGTATTTGATCAAGCATGGTCAATCCATCCATCGGTTTCATGCGCAAATCCATAATCAGCAGGTCGGGCTGTTCGCGCAAAAGTACGCGCAGTTCATCCAAATTGCCGGTTGCGCCAAGAACCTCAAAACCATAACTGTTGGCGAGCAGTTCGGTTAACCCGCTCCGGCACAGGTTTTGATCGTCAACCAGGACAATTTTCAACTTCTCACTCATTAGCAGCTCTCCAGCCTGATAAAGGCGCAGGAAAAAATAATTGCACGCGTGTGCCGAACCCCTTTGAACTTTCTACTTTTATTTCGCCACCGATACGCTGTGCACGCTCGCGCATGATCATTATCCCATAGTGCCCTTCAACAGGCGTAAAAGTGCATCCCCCGCTACCGTTATCCTCGATAGTCAAGATGTAGGAATCACAAGTGTAATCTACAATCAGGCGAGCATGGGTCGCGCCGGAATGGTTGGCAATGTTGGCCAGTGCCTCCCGCACAATGTGGTATGCCTGAATTTCGTGTTCGAGGGGTAATTCGAGATTGGCTGTCCGATTGGTGTATTCGAGCGTAATATCATTTCGTTGGCGAAATTGCTCGGTCAGGGTTTGCAGGGCGCTTGGCAAGCCCGTTGGGTCCATCGTGCAACGAAAATCCGTTATCAATTCACGCGCTGTCTTTTGGCTGCTTTCCAGGGCTTCGTCGATATCGTGCGCGTATTTTGCAGCCATGAGTTCATTGTGTGACCGTATGGATTCGATCAACAAGCTTGCGCGCATCCGTGCATACACCAACGTTGGCGCCAACGAGTCATGAATTTCACTGGCAATTGATTGCCGTTCGGCAATCAGGTCAGTGCGCCCATGCTCGCGATTCACTTTGTTATATTCGACCGATGCGCTGATTAATTTTGCAAACGATACAACTGTTTTCAAAATATGGTCGGTGGCTTTTTGTGGGGTGCTGAAAAATAATGTGATAGCGCCGATCAAGGTTTTCTGGGTGCTTTGACTCTCAAGCGGCACGGAAACCACAGCTTTGAATTGATCGCTAAAAAAACATCTTGCCGACCGTGCTTTGTAACCATCCATGCCAGATGAACAGATGTCGCTGTTGAGGGCGTCATTGCCACATATTCCGCAATCCAGACACCCTGTCCTCTCGTTCACCCAGAATTCCTGGGGTAGCCCTATGGAGTTAATTGTTTGCAGGGGTTGGGAATTGGGAGGAAATAGCCTGATGAAGCCAGCGCTTGCATCTACCAAAGGGATAACTGTCCCAAGTAATTCTTCCAACAATTTCCGAAAATCCCAAACGCGAGATGGGGTGGTATCGTCATTGTCGGTTATTTTAGCTGTATTGGACATCGTACCCAGGGTCGAATTTGGTTTAGCGCGAAACGGACGCTGCAATTTATGCCACCAATAGAGTTGGCTAATTTTTAGCGTGTCAATTATGAACCTCTTTGTTGGTAAATATATATCCCCATTCGGGTTATATTGGCGCACCCCCGTTGTAGCTATAGACACTAAAACCGTCTATTTGGCTTAATATGAGCATTGCAGGCTGGCCTTAACGGCCATCAACGGATGCTCGTGGAACACGACAATACAACATGAAAATCTGCATCGTCTCCGATAGCCATGATCGTGCAGCACCGCTCGCAGCGGCACTAGCTGAAGCGCAGGCGGCCGGGGCGCAAGCTGCCATCCATTGTGGCGACCTGATCGGCGTGAATACCCTGCGCGCCTCCCTCAAACTCGGCATCCCTATCCACGCAGTACACGGCAACAATATCGGCGATATCGCGGCGATGTACCGCATGATGGCAAAGACTGGCGGGCTGTTCACTTACTATGGGCAAGAAGCCGTGCTGGAACTCGGCGGACGCAAGATATTCGTCACCCATATGCCACACCATGGGCAAGCCTTCGCCTGCACTGGCGACTTCGATCTGGTCTGCCACGGCCACAGCCATACCGCCCATATCGGGAAGCAAGACAGCGTTGGCGGAGGGCACTGCTGGCTGGCCAATCCCGGCTCGGTTGCGGGCATTGATGCGCCTGGCGTTGACGCCATCCCGACCTGGATACTCGGCGATCTGGAGCGGATGAATTTTGAAATACGCACGTTGAAGCAACTTACATCGGAGGCTTGAGTGAGTCCATCTATCGCAACTAACCAGACCATCCTTGTCGTCGGTGGCGGCATTAGCGGCATGACGGCGGCGCTGGAAGCAGCCGAATGCGGCAAGCAGGTGATCCTCGTCGAGCGCAACGCGACTCTGGGCGGGCGCACCGCGCTGATGAACCGTTATTTTCCCAAGATGTGCCATCCGGTATGCGGGCTTGAGATCAACCTGCGCCGTTTGAAAGGCAACCGCAATGTGCGCGTGATAACCATGGCCGAAGTGAGCAGCGTGACCGGGCAGCGCGGCGACTACACGGTAACGCTGAAACTGGCGCCGCGCTATGTCAACGCAAACTGTACCGCCTGCGGCGACTGTGCCGCTGCGGTTGAGACGGAGATTTCGAACCCATACGAATATGGCCTGAGCAAGACGCGCGCGGCTTACCTGCCGCACGCCATGGCGTATCCCATGCAGTATGTGCTCGACCCTTCGATCATCGGCACAGCGGATGCGGAGAAAGCCAAGGCGGCCTGCAAATATGACGCCATAGACCTCGACATGCAGACCGAGACGGTCGAGCTGAAGGCGGGCGCGATTGTCTGGGCGACCGGCTGGAAGCCTTACGACGCGGCCAGAATTCAGCCTTATGGCTATGACCGTTTCGCCAACGTGATCACCAGCCTGGAATTTGAGCGCCTCGCCGACCCGCACGGGCCGACCGGCGGCAGGTTGCTGCGCCCCTCCGACGGCAAGGAAGCGAAGAACATCGCCTTCATCCAGTGTGCCGGTTCTCGTGACGAAAACCACCTGCGCCATTGTTCGCGCATCTGCTGCATGGCCTCGCTCAAGCAGACGCATTATGTGCGCGAGGTTTATGGCGAATCCGCAAAATCGACGATTTACTATATCGACATCCGCGTCATAGACCGGCTCGAGGATTTTTACCAGAAAGTGCAGCAGGATGCGACGGTCAGTTTCGTCAAATCCAAGGTTGCCAAAATAGTCGAAGACAAGGATGGCAACCCGGTGCTGCATGGCGTGGATACCGAGGGCTATCACCGCTACGCCACGGCGCATGATCTGGTCGTGCTGGCGATCGGCATGGAGCCGGAAACCAACAGTATCAAATTGCCGGACGACATGTTGCTTGATTCATCGGGCTTTATCGAAGGTTCGCGAAGCGAAGGTATGTTCGGCGCGGGCGCCGCAACCAGCCCGCTGGACGTGAACCGTTCGGTGCAAAACGCCACGGCGGCAGCACTGCGCGCGATACAGGTGGTGCACAAAACTGCCGCTGCCGAAGGAGCAAAATGATGGCTGATATAAAGACCGCCGCATACGTCTGTTCCGGCTGCGGCCTGGGCGACAGGCTGGATGTCGCGCAACTGGGCAAGATCGCGCAGAAGGAAGGCAAGATGGCGCTGGTGCGCGAGCATACCTTTCTGTGCAACAACGAGGGCGTGCAGATGATCCGCGACGACATCGAGAAAGAGGGTGTCACGCATGTCTGCATTGCGGCCTGCTCCCACCGCGCCAAAACCGAGGCCTTCAATTTTCCGGCGGTGGCGATGACCCGCGCCAACCTGCGCGAAGGCGTCATCTGGGTGGTCGCCGAAGGCAGCGAGCATGACGAAGTGCGCCAGGAAATGGCCGACGACTACGTGCGCATGGGCTGCGCAGAACTGAAAAAGGTCAAGCTGCCACAGGGCAACCCGAACACCGCACAACAAAAACGCATCCTCGTTGTCGGCGGTGGTATGTCCGGTCTTACCGCCGCACTCGAAGCCGCCGAAGCGGGTTACGAAGTGGTGATCGTCGAGAAGCAGGCACGGCTCGGCGGATGGGCAAACAAGATGTGGAAGCGCGTGCCGTTCAGGGCGCCTTATGACGAGCCGCAGGATACCGGCGTTGTCGGACTCGCCGCCAGAGTGATTGCGCATCCGCGCATCAGGGTGCATCTTAATTCGATTATTGCCGAAACGTCCGGCGCGCCGGGGCGTTTTGCCGTCAAGGTGGCGCAGGAGTCCGGCGCGGTGATGGAAGAAGCAGTCGGCGCCATTGTTCAGGCGACCGGCTTCACCACTTACGACATCGCCAAATTGCCCGAACTGGGCGGTGGCAAGGCCAACGTCGTGGATCAGGCGGGCCTCGAAGCGCTGGCGCAAGCCGCCAACGGCAGCGTGCTCAAACGTGCCGACGGCAAGGAAATCAAATCCGTGGTGTTCCTGCAATGCGCCGGGCAGCGCGACGAAACCGGCAAGCATCTCGCCTACTGTTCCGGCCACTGTTGCGCCACCAGCATCAAGCAGGCGATTTATTTCAAAGACGCCAATCCGGATACGGACACGGTGGTGATGTACACCGATTTGCGTGTGCCGGGCATGGGCGAGGATTTCTACCGCAGCGCCCAGCGCAAGGGGGTGATCTTCACCAAGGGCAAGGCCAGCGGGGTTGAAGTCGCCGGTGATGGCTGCAAGGTGAACTTCAGGGATATGATCTTGGATGAAGACACTGCGCTCGATGCCGATCTGGTCGTGCTGGCTACCGGCCAGGTGCCGAACGCCGGGGTGGATCTTGATGCATGGAATAAAATCGTCAGCGAAGCGGAAGGCGGATCGGAAGCGGCCAGGCAGAACAAGTCTGAAATGCAAAAAACCTCCATACTGAATCTGTCCTATCGGCAGGGGCCGGACATGCCCCAGTTCAAATATGGGTTTGCCGATTCGCATTTCATCTGCTTCCCCTACGAGACGCGCCGCACCGGCATCTATGCTGCCGGGCCGGTGCGCCGCCCGATGGACATGCTGCAAGCCACCGAGGACGCCACCGGCGCCGCGCTCAAGGCAATTCAAGCGGTCGAGAACGCCAGCCTCGGGCGTGCCGCCCACCCTCGTTCCGGCGACCTTTCTTTTCCGATCGTGCGGCTGGAAGGCTGCACCCAGTGCAAGCGCTGCACGGTGGAATGCCCGTTCGGTGCCATCGACGAAGATGAACGGCGCTTTCCGCTGTTCAACGAACAGCGCTGCCGCCGCTGCGGCACCTGCATGGGTGCCTGTCCGGTGCGAGTGATCTCATTTGAAAATTATTCGGTGGACACCGTGGGCAGCCAGCTCAAGGCGGTGGAAATCCCGGATGAGTTTTCGGAGAAACCGCGCATCCTGGTTCTGGCCTGCGAAAACGATGCCTATCCGGCTCTCGACATGGCGGGTCTGTCGCGCACCGTTTACTCGGCCTTCGTGCGCATCATCCCGGTGCGCTGCCTCGGCTCGGTGAACACCATCTGGATCACTGATGCGCTCAACTCAGGTTATGACGGCGTGATGATGATGGGCTGCAAGAAAGGCGATGACTACCAGTGCCACTTCGTCAAGGGATCGGAGCTTGCCAGTTACCGCATGAGCAAGATCGGCGACACGCTGACCGGGATGGGGCTGGAGCCCGAGCGAGTGTCCAGTTTTGAAGTGGCGATCACCGATAACGCCCGCGTGGCAAAATTTATCAACGATTATGTTGCGCAGTTAGTGGAGATGGGGCCGTCGCCGATGAAGGGCTTTGGCTAAGGAGCAAAAACCATGAGCGAACAAAATCAGCAAGCCGTAGTGCGTTACCGCAACAACTTCCTGAAGGAAGTCGAGGATCACGTCGAAGATGGCGAGTGGGTCAAGATGTGCATGCAGTGCGGCGTGTGCGCGGGTTCATGCCCGCTGGGCAATGCGTGGGAGCACACACCGCAAAAATTGTTTATGATGATCCGCGCCGGCAAGCGCGAGCAGGTGCTGAGTTCCGATTCCATGTGGATGTGCACTTCCTGCTACAACTGCATCGTGCGCTGCCCGAGGAAGTTGCCTATCACCCATATCATGCATGGCTTGGCGCATTACGCCCACCGGCTGGGAATGGCGCCGAAAGGCCAACCCACCCGCGAGATTGCAAGGCTGTTCTGGAATAACTTGGCCAAAACCGGGCGTGTCAACGAACTCAAATTTTCCCTGGCGATGTACTTCAAGGACGGCTTCGTGCAGGGCATCAAGAACTCGCTGGCCATGCAGGGTGTAGGCATTGGATTGATAAAGGCAAAACGCCTTAACCCAATGGAGATATTCGGCGGGCACAAATGCAAGGACAGGAATGACATCCACAAGATGATTGCCAAGGCGCGTGAAATTGAAGAACGCAAACAGGGTTGCGCTTCCTGATGAGGCGAGAGGGAGAAACCAGCATGGACAAGAAAAACTACGCGTTCTACCCCGGATGTTCTTCGCAGAAGAGCGCTTCTGCATCAAATTTCGCCACCTCTATCGGAGTGATGTGCGAGAAACTGGGCATACAGCTCAACGAGATTCCAGACTGGAACTGCTGTGGCGCATCCATCGGATACGGGGAGGGCGGCCTTTTGCCGCGCCTGGTGATCAATGCCCGCAATCTGGCATTGGCGGAGCAAAAGCTGCCGGGTCAGGATTTGGTTTCCGGCTGCCCGGCCTGTTGGCTTTCCACCCGGGAGACGGCAGAAAAACTGCACGAATCCGGCAATCTGATGGCCGAGACCAACGAAGCGCTCAAGGAAGCGGGGCTGAGCTTCAAGGGCACGGTCAAGGCGCGCCACATCGTAGAAGTGCTGGTCGAGGATGTGGGCTTTGCGGGCATGAAACAACCCGTCGTCAAACCGCTGGAAGGCATGAAAATCGCGGGCTATGTCGGCTGCCAGACCAATCGTCCGTTCGGTATTGCCGGAGAATCTTTCGAAAACCCGCAGTATCTCGACAGAATGATCGAAACCGTGGGAGCGGAACCGATCAGCGGTTATGAGCAGAAGGTGACTTGCTGCGGCGGCGCGCTGGCGTTTTCCGAACCGGACAAATCACAAAAACAAATACGCGACATCGTCGAATCCGCCTACGACCACGGCGCGGAAATGATCGTCACACCCTGCCAATTGTGCCAGGCCAATGTCGAAATTTACCAGTCAGAGATCAACAAAAAGCAGGGCACCAAACTCGCCATGCCGGTGGTGTACTACTCGCAGCTCATGACCGTTGCTTACGGCGGCAGCCTGAAACAAGCCGGTTTGAACGGGCACGTCATCCAACCGGAAAGGCTGCAGCAAATTGCCGCGCGGCAAAAATAGCCAATGTCTGCACAATGAAAACGGCCTTGGATAAATTACCGGGGCTATTGTATATATGGTGCTGATGAGACGAATCGAACGTCCGACCTACTGATTACGAATCAGTTGCTCTACCGACTGAGCTACATCAGCAAACTGGCATAAATTATAAGCACTTCGCAGAGGAGGGGCAATTTTTAACAGCCAGTATGTTAAGGAGTAAAGAACTCCTTGAACTCGCGATTCGGCTTGATAGCATCTTTGTACCCAAGGCTAGGGAGCGCAGGAATACCCTCTGCAACAAGCAAAATCGAGCGAGATTTGTTCATTTCACTTCTGCCGAAGCAGCGGTCAAAACCGCGATGTTGCCCCGCTTAGTGAGAGGTTTTTTAATCATCTGGATGGCCGTTCCTCGAAACTTCGCGATGCTCGTTTTCCCACCTGCTCCCGCAAGGGGTAGGCCGTGGATGTAAAACAGCTAAAGCGGCAACAACCACGCACAGCGGAAATAGTGCAGCTTTGTGCTAATGGATTATTTGAGGTAACCCAATCTGCCAGCCAAAATGACAAGGGGCGCAAACGCGCCCCTTTTACTTCACCTGCAAACCCACAAACTTAAGAGCGCGATGCGCGCTTGCGCTCAATTTCAGTGAGGTAACGCTTGCGCACGCGGATAGACTGCGGCGTGATTTCCACCAGTTCGTCGTCGTCTATGAATTCCACGGCGGATTCCAGCGTCAGCTTGATGGGCGTGGTCAGGCGCACCGCCTCGTCGGTACCGGAGGCGCGCACGTTGGTCAGTTGTTTTCCCTTGATCGGGTTGACTACCAAATCGTTATCGCGGCTGTGGATGCCGATGATCATTCCTTCGTATAATTTATCCCCTGGGCTGACGAACATGCGGCCACGGTCTTCCAGCTTCCACAACGCATAGGCCACGGCTTCGCCGTTGTCCTGGGAGACCAAGACACCATTGCGGCGTCCCGGCATATCCGGCTTGACCGGGCCGTAGTCGTCGAACACATGGGAGATCAGCCCCGAGCCACGGGTCATGGTCATGAAATCACCCTGAAAGCCGATCAGGCTGCGCGCCGGTATGCGGTACTCCAGACGCACACGGCCTTTGCCATCCGACTGCATATCCAGCAGGTCACCGCGACGTGAACCCAACTCTTCCATCACCGCGCCCTGATTCACTTCTTCCACATCCACGGTGAGCGCTTCGTACGGCTCGCTCTTCACGCCGTCAATGTCGCGGAAAACCACGCGCGGCTTGGATACCGCCAGCTCAAAACCTTCACGGCGCATGTTCTCCAGCAGGATAGTCAGGTGCAATTCACCGCGCCCCGACACCAGAAATGAATCCGTGTCTGCCGTGTCTTCCACGCGCAACGCCACGTTGACCAGCAACTCTTTGGTCAGGCGATCACGGATCTGGCGGCTGGTGACGAACTTGCCTTCCTGACCGGCCAAGGGTGAGTTGTTCACCTGGAAAGTCATGGTCAAAGTCGGTTCGTCCACCTTGGGCATGGGCAGCGCCTCCGGCTGATTCACATCGGCCAGCGTGACGCCGATGCCGATATCATCGAGGCCGTTGATCAGCACGATGTCACCCACAGCTGCCTCTTCCATTTGCACGCGCTCGATGCCGCGAAAGCCCAGCACTTGGTTCACACGGCCTTTCTTTGGCGGCTTGTCGCCATTCAACAACATCACTTCCTGCCCCGGTTTGATGCGCCCGCGCTTGATGCGACCCACGCCGATGCGCCCGACAAAACTGGAGTAATCCAGCGCGGCGATCTGGAGTTGCAACGGCGCATCCATGTCTCCATCCGGTGCGGGCACGTGCTTCAATACGGTATCCAGCAACGGGCGCATATCCGTGCTCGGTTGCGCCAACTCCAGCATCGCGTAGCCGTTCAATGCAGAGGCATAGACCACCGGAAAATCCAGTTGCTCATCAGTCGCGCCCAGTTTGTCAAACAAGTCGAAAGTATGGTTCACCACCCAGTCCGGGCGCGCGCCGGGCCTGTCTACCTTGTTGACCACCACGATGGGACGCAGGCCAAGCGCCAGCGCTTTGCGCGTCACGAAACGGGTTTGCGGCATGGGACCTTCCACCGCATCCACCAGCAGCAGCACACCGTCCACCATGGACAATACGCGCTCCACCTCGCCGCCGAAATCGGCGTGCCCCGGCGTATCCACGATATTGATGTGCACGCCTTCATAATCCACCGCGCAATTTTTCGCCAGGATGGTGATGCCGCGCTCCTTTTCCAGGTCATTGCTGTCCATCACGCGCTCGGCTATGTGCTGGTGCGCGGCAAACGTGCCGGATTGGGAAAGCAGCTTGTCCACCAGAGTGGTCTTGCCGTGGTCAACGTGGGCGATGATAGCGATGTTACGGATGGCGCGGGACATGAGGGTTACTACCTGGCTAATAAACAAAGGGCGCGCATTCTAGCACATCACCCGTGCGCGGCTTCGTATATTCCTTGGCCATTATTCCTTGGCCATTCCTTGACCACTAGCGATGAATACCGAGCGGTATGCCAAAAGTGCGCCCGGCTTATCCTCATGCTTCAGACATAGGGATAAGCCGGGAATGAAGAGCTCTATCGGAAGCTGCAATGAAAGTTTTTTCCCTACTTTTCGTCGAGTTTGAGGGCGATGTAGTAGACGCCATCGTCGCGCCGCACCAACAGGGCGATGTTGCGCCCTTTGGCTATCTGCTTCAGCGCCTCATTGAACTGCTCGACCGAGCCTACTTCGACGTTGCCTATGGCCAGAATGATATCGCCACGGCGTAATTCTGCGCGCGCTGCGGAGGTGCTTTTTACTTCTTCCACCAGCAGGCCGCCTTTTACCTGCAACTCGTTTTTCTGTTCGGCACTCAACTCGCTCAACACCAGCCCGAGGCGAGCCACGCTTTCACCCGGACCAGTGCTGCCAGCCTGCGCCATCTGGTCGTCTCCGGGCATTTCGCCCACGGTCACGTGGACTTCCTTGCTTTCACCCTTGCGCCACACCTGTACTGTCACCTTGCTACCTGGCCGTGTTGCTGCAACCATGCGCGGCAAGTCTCCGGATGAGTTTACCGTCTTGCCGTCAAACTTGAGGATTACATCGCTGACTTGTATGCCTGCCTTGTCCGCCGCTCCGCCTTTTTCCACGCTGCTGATCAAGGCGCCGCCAGATTTACTCAACCCGAATGATTCGGCCAGGTCGCGCGTGACTTCCTGTATGGTCACACCAATGCGCCCTCGCGTTACTTTGCCAGAGACACGCAACTGGTTGGACACCTCCATCGCTACATCGATCGGTATCGCGAATGACAGCCCCATGTAGCCGCCGGAACGGCTGTAAATTTGCGAGTTAATGCCAATTACCTCGCCCTTCATATTGAATAACGGGCCACCCGAATTGCCTGGATTGACGGCAGCATCGGTCTGGATGAATGGCACATAATTTTCCTGTGGCAAGGAGCGCCCCTTGGCGCTCACGATGCCCGCCGTCACGCTGCTGTCAAAGCCGAACGGAGAACCGATGGCCACTACCCATTCACCTACCTTGAGGATATTCGGGTCGCCCTGCGTAATTTTCGGCAGGCCGCCGGCCTCGATCTTTATCAATGCCACGTCAGTGCGCTTGTCAACCCCGATCACCTTGGCCTTGAATTCGCGCTTGTCGGTCAGGCGCACCGTTATCCCGTCAGCGCTGCCCACCACATGGGCATTGGTCATGATGTAACCATCATCGCTGATGATGAAGCCGGAACCGAGAGACTGTGTTTCCCGGTCACGCGGTATTTGCGGCGCAAAACGGTTAAAAAACTCCAAGAATGGATCGCCCTTGGGTAGGTTGGGTATGCCTGGAAATGCTTGGGCGCTGCGGACAATCTGGGTGCTGCTGATGTTAACTACTGCTGATCCCTGCTTTTCCACCAGTTCAGTGAAATCGGGTAATTCCTTGGCCGACGCATATTGTGCAAAAAAACAAATCAGGGAAAAAGCCAGTATTTTTTTCAACATAATTTTTATCCTCAACTATAGTTATTTACCACTGTGTCGTACCGAATCTGCAACCTGCATCACAGTGCGCGGCGGCACTTCGCCTACCACTGTCAGCAGATAGTCACCAGCCACCTTGCTATAAACCTGCATCGCTCCCTGGCTGGATAAACCAGAATGGTCATCTTGATCGTTATCAACCGCTTCAATGAAAACAGAAATGCTGGCCAGTCCATCTGAAAATACCATTTGGATAGCAGGTGTATTTCTGCCGCGTAGCGGGCGGCGCATTTCGGTGATTTTCTTGAAACCGGCGGGAAGTGCATCCACTTGCCAACCACTCACATTGGTCGAAGCTTCCACCTTGGGCAAGTGGAAATGACGCGATTTATGGGTAAATAAAGTGTGTTTAGACTTGTCCGCTACAACCCACGTGCGGTCAATACTGCCACCGATATTCAATTGAGTGAAAGTATTTTGCTCAATCACACGGCCACGCTCATCCAATACCTCTGCCTTGAGCAGCAAACCGGAATCACTGTGTGCCCACATCTTGTGGATGTAGCGCAAATTGTCCTTCGGCTGAAAAATCATGGCATGGGCATGAAACCCAGCCACTCTCCCCTCTTCCGTCTGTTTGATCAGGTAATTTTCATTCAGCAATAAAAGTTGCTCTGGCAATAGTGCAGGGAACGTCTGCGTACCCTGACGTTCTTCTATTTTCACCTGGCTGTCACCCAAATAACATAACACTTGGTCATTATTACGGATAATTTCACGCCGTGAGCCATCCAGGCTCTCCAGCCTGCTATGCTCGCCATCACGGTCGACAATATGGGTAATACGTGAAATTTCAACGTGGTTGCCATATTGATACACGAAGGTGCCGCTGTAATCGGTCTGGTGTGAAGCAAACGCCATGGTCTTCAGCCAGTTCAGTTCATCCTGCCACAACGGATCGGCAAATGCTGCAGGAATGGCGGCACACAACGAGAAAGCGAATAAAAAGAGGGGCTTCATTACGGCAGCTTGCACTATTGGCCCGCCACAGTGCGTATGTAAGAGGCGGTACCCTGCACATCGGCCCTGGGGGAAAATTCCTGATGCGCCAACAAGTAATCATTCATTCCTTTATTGCCGGAGAATCCGGCGGGACGCAGCGCGGTGGATTGCTGCTTGGCCATCTGCGGCGGGAGATCATATCCGACCTGAAGCGACATCCATGCCACCAGGCTCAGCGCCAGCACCGACGCGGCTGCGGAAAGCGCGAACCACCTAGCATTCCGGCTGGCGTTGCGACTTGGAGCCAGCACCGTTGGCTCGGACTGCAACCGTTCGCGCATGGCAGCGCTGATATTGGGGTAAGCATGGTCAGGTTGGCGCAGCACATCACCGATCAAGTGGTAGCTCTGCCACTCCTCATGCCCGTTAGTGCTGCGTTTTAACTTATCGAGCAATGCTCCTGCTTCATCATCGAACAATTCTCCATCCATCAAAGCTGAAATTTGCTGTTTCATGTTCACCACCTGTTATGTTCACTGGTGCCCAGCAACGGGCGCAAATTTTCCGCAATCGCCTCGCGCGCCCGGAAAATGCGGGAGCGCACAGTGCCGATCGGGCAATTCATCACATCTGCAATTTCTTCATAGCTCAGCCCCTCGATTTCACGCAGGGTGAGCGCGGTGCGCAAATCATCCGGTAACTGCTTCAAGGATGCATTCACCACCTCGACTACCTGTTTGCTCATCAATTCATTTTCCGGCGTGTTTACTTCCTGCAACAGCCCGGCATCCTCGAAACCCTCCGCCTCTTCCGCGTCGAATTGGGTGCTGGTCGGGGTTCGTCTCTTGAATGCCAACAGATAATTCTTTGCGGTGTTGATACCGATACGGTACAGCCAGGTGTAGAACGCGCTCTCTCCACGGAAAGTCGGTAAGGCGCGATAGGCCTTGATAAATGCTTCCTGGGTTACGTCCTCAACCTCGGCCGCATCGCGTACAAAACGCGAAATCAGCCTAGCCAACCGTCGCTGGTACTTAACTACCAGCAACTCGTAGGCGTGCTTGTCACCGCGTTGCGCGCGCTCAACTAATTGCTGATCGACTTCCCTGTCGCCCATTCCCCGTTATCCCGGTGTATCACGCCGCCACAAACGCGGCGCGCTAGTATAACCGGACAGGCCTGGGGCGTCAGCCATTTACCCCGCCACGGAAGTGGACATGGCGCAATAGAATTAGTTCACTCTGGAGATTGGTCATTTATCCTTCCCTGGATTTGCTATAGTTCCAACCGTTATGGATAACCAAGTGGATTTCTCAAATGTTGCAATTTGACGTCCTGATCATAGGCAGCGGTTTGGCCGGACTGTCATTGGCGCTGAAACTCGCCGACCACCGGAAGGTCGCTGTTATCACCAAAAAATCGCTGCTGGAAGGAGCAAGCGCCCGGGCGCAGGGCGGTATCGCCACGGTGCTTTCGCGGGAAGATTCACTCTCCGAGCACATTCAGGATACCATGACCGCCGGCGCCGGCCTGTGCGACCCGACCACCACGCGCTATGTGGTCGAACACGCCAAGTCGGCGCTCGACTGGCTGATCGCGCAAGGCGTGCCGTTCACACGCGATGCCAGCACCGACACCGGCTATCACCTGACACGCGAAGGCGGCCACAGCCACCGGCGCATCATCCATGCCGCCGATGCCACCGGCATGGCGGTACAGGAAGCCATCGCCGCCAAAGTTCTGGCGCACCCCAACATCACGCTGCTGGAACACCACATCGCCATTGACCTGATCACCGGCAACAAACTCGGCCATCTGGACAGTCGTTGCTATGGTGCTTATGCGCTCAACAGCCTGAGCGATGAAGCCATCACTATTGCCGCACGTGACACCATCCTGGCAACCGGTGGCGCGTGCAAAGTATATCTTTACACCACCAATCCGGACACCGCCACCGGAGACGGCATCGCAATGGGCTGGCGCGCCGGTTGCCGCGTAGCCAACATGGAATTTATCCAGTTCCATCCGACCTGCTTATACCACCCGCACGCCAAATCCTTCCTCATCAGCGAAGCCGTACGCGGCGAAGGCGGCATTCTGAAACTGCCCGATGGCACACGCTTCATGCCCTCGCATGACGAACGCGCCGAACTCGCGCCGCGCGACATCGTGGCACGCGCCATTGACTTTGAAATGAAAAAACGCGGACTGGACTGCGTGTACCTGGACATCTCGCACCGTCCAGCGAAATTCCTGCAGGAACATTTCCCCAACATTTATGCGCACTGTTTGGAGTTGGGAATAGACATCGCACAACAGCACATCCCGGTGGTGCCGGCCGCACACTACACTTGCGGCGGCATCGTCACCGACCTGCGCGGCCGCGCCGACGTGGATAATCTGTACGCCATCGGCGAAACCTCGCACACAGGACTACACGGCGCCAACCGCCTGGCCAGCAACTCGCTGCTCGAATGCATGGTGTTCGCCGAAGCCGCCGCACACGACATTCTCGGCAAACCGCGCGGCAAGCCCATCGCTCTGCCGCAATGGGATGAAAGCCGCGTGACCGATGCCGATGAGGAAATCATCATTGCACACAACTGGGCGGAATTGCGCCGCTTCATGTGGGACTATGTCGGTATCGTACGCACCACCAAACGGCTGCAACGTGCGCAGCACCGCATCCAGTTGCTGCATGAGGAAATCAACGAGTACTACACCAACTTCCATGTCACCGCCGACCTGCTGGAACTGCGCAACCTGGTGTTAAGCGCCGACCTCATCGTGCAAAGCGCACTGTCCCGGCACGAAAGCCGCGGGTTGCACTACAGCAAGGACTACCCCTATACGCTGCCGCAGGCCCTTCCCACCGTGCTCACACCGCCAACCTATACAGCGGGCTAGCAGCCTGTCTGGCTTCCCGTTAATCTCAACAACAACTCGGACTTGCCGAGCGGATTTGATCGTGATTTCATAAATTGCATTTTCAGTTTCTCATCAAACTGTTTTTGGTCGCTTGATAACGGTCATTTTCATCGCAAATCGCCTCGTTGCCGCTCAAAACTACCCCGCCAACACGAACATTCGCTTCAAATTCCACGCCATCGCGACCAGATTAAACTCGCCGCTGACGTTTTCCAATCCCCGCAACGAGAATTGCCGGAATCCCAGTATCGCCTTGATGATGCCGAACACCGGTTCCACCGTGCATTTGCGTTTCGCATAGAGTGCCCGCCCCGCCATCGTCAGCAGCAAATGGCGCATCTTCTCGACCTCCGTGGCATCCGCCGATAGTGGCGGCGGCTCGGTGAATCGCGCCATCGGGTCGGGGTGGTGTTCCTCGCGCTTCACCGCGATCAACGGGGTGATTTTCTGTTCGCCGCAGGCATTGACGTTGGCCTCCGAGAAATAACCCGTGTCCGCGACCAGATTGCCGGGCTTGCCCAGCTCGACCGGCAATGCCTTGAGCTGTTCGAGTATCGGTTCGACTTGCTGCTTGTCGTTGCACGCCTGCACGGTGTTGCTCGTCACGATCAGCATGCTGTCCATGTCCACCGCAATCTGGCTGTTGTAGCACTGGTCGAACCCGCCGTCGGATACTTTCATGATGCGCGATTCTTCGTCGGTGAGGTTGATCTGGTCTTTGTCCTGCGCGCCTTCCACAGGGGGAGCAGGAGGTTTGCCCCGAGGTTTGTTTCCGCTTTCCTTTGCCTTCGCTTCGCGCTTGGCAAGCTTGGCCTGGTAGTCGGCTTGCTCTTGCTCGAACCGTTCTTTGGCGCGCTCTTCGATCTTGGCTTTAGCCCCGGCGATAGCCTTGAGGCGATCTTCGCGGCGGGCGATCTCGTCGGGCAGGTTCATGCCGTCCGGTATCTTCTCGTTGTCCGCCGCTTCGGCCAGCTCCATGAGCTTCTTTACTTCGCATTTCAGTTGTTCTTCCAGCTTATTGATGTGCCCGTAACTCATGGCGCTGTGTTTGGATGCGTTGGCTTTGATCTTGCTGCCGTCCAGCGCGATGTTGCCGAGGTTGAGCACGCCCAGGGTGCGGGCGATCAACAGGACTTGCACCATCAGCCCTTCGATCTCTTTCAGGAACCGTTTGCGGAAGGTGTTCAGCGTGTTGTGGTCGGGGTGCTCGTCTGCGGCCACAAAGCGGAAGGCGACCGAATCGTAGGTGGCGTTTTCCAGCTTGCGGCTGGAGAACACGCCCGTGGCGTAGCCGTAAACCAGAACGGACAGCAGCAATGCCGGGTGATACGGATCGCTCCCGCTGGTGCCGTAGGCGCGTTCCATGGGCTTCAGGTCCAGCTGATCGACAATCTCAACAACAAATCGCGACAAGTGATGCTCCGGTAGCCAGTCGCTCATCGAAGGCGGGAACAGGTAGTTCATGTCACGTTTGATCGGCTTGAAGCGGCTCATGGAATTATATTCAACTTATTGATTAACAAGCGTAATTATACCGCACCGCAACTGTAATTTGTTGGTTGTTTACGATATTTTTTATCGTGGAAGCCAGACAGGCTGCTAGCCTCCCCACTTCAGCCAGACCCGCAACTCCCGGAAGGATTCCGCATCCAAGCTATCCGGCATGATGACAACACTACGCGCAAGGCGTGCGCCCTGCGGCAGCACATTCAGCACAGTGAAGAAAGGCGTGACCAAGCTATCGCGCAGGATTTGACCAGTCAACTGTTCGCCGCCGCGCGTGGACAGCACCGCCCGGTCACTCTCCAACATCAGCGCAACACCGGCGGAAGGCGCAGACAGCCAGGCATCGCGGCGTAAGTGGTGCATCAGGCTGAACAGCATGAGTGGGGTCAGCGCCGCCTTCGCCCATACCGGCAAGGCTAATGGAAGCAGCGCTGCGAGCGTGGCGCCATGCGCTGCAATCAGCATGGTCGCAAGGTAACGCGAAGGTTGGAGTTTGAATTGCCGCTGCATATCCGCTCCTTATCGAAGAAAGCAAGCAACCAAATCAAAAAATAAAGGCTAAGACCAAACCGATCAGTACCAGCGCGAAGATCGCAATCATTGGCAAGTTGCCACTGTTGTCGGGCGCGGCTTCGTCCGCCTCGTCCTGGTAGACCCGAGCATATATGGGGCGCTCTGTAATTTTTGGTATTGCGATTAGCCGTGCAGCCTGATTCATAGCATCCGCGGTCGGTCGTGCCATTTTTAAAGATTTGGCAAGCGCATCCACCTCTTTCGGCGAACTGGTCATCGCAGCCAAGCGCATTGTGGCCGCAGATGAATCAAACACATTGGACAAGCTCATGTTCACTACGGGCTTGAATTCTTCCGTCTCCGCACTCTCTTGCCAACTGGGAATAGTGTCTAAATATTGCGATTCTGGTGGCCGCAGGCGGCTACGCCGAAGATCGGCCCATGCGTTGGAGCGCGGCACCGCGTCGCGGCAGGCACGCAAATCATTGGCAAATTCTCCGGCATCGTGATAGCGGTCGCCCGGGGCTTTCGCCAGAGCCTTGGCAATAATAAAATTAGCCATACTGGGAACTGCCGGATTCAAAGTACTGAGCGGCGACGGCACGGCATTCAGAATCTGATACATGATGGCGTTGACATTCTCGCCGTTGAACGGCACTTGGCCAGCAAGCATTTCATACAGCATCACGCCGAGCGAAAAGATATCCGAGCGCTGGTCGAGCTGCTTGTCCATTACCTGTTCCGGCGACATGTACTTGGGTGAGCCGAGCACCATGCCAGTTTGTGTGCGCACTGATGCAGAGGCCATGCGTGCGATGCCAAAGTCAGTGATCTTCACATGCCCATCGCGCACCACCATGATATTGGAAGGTTTTACGTCGCGGTGCACGATACCGTGCTCGTGCGCATAAGCCAAACCCAGCGCCACCTGAACCACGATGTCGAGCACCTGATCAATCGGTAAGAGCGGCTCTTCATTCAGAATATCGCGCAACTCGCGGCCCTGCAGAAATTCCATCGCGATATAAGCGACATCACCGCTCTTGCCCACATCGAAAATGGTGACAATATTGGGATGGCTCAGGCGGCCTGCCGCTTTGGCTTCCTGATAAAAACGCGCCTCATACTCATCTTTTTCATCCAGGGCCAGGTTCAGGCTGATAGTTTTGATCGCGACAACGCGATCAATCAGCGGGTCTCTCGCCTTATAGACAATACCCATCGCACCATGGCCGAGTTCGCTGATTACTTCATAGCGTCCTAACTGGCTGATCATGGCTGTTATCGGCAAAGTAAATTATTTGGCAAAATTGTCCTTCACGCCACGGAATACCGGCCCCCATATAGGGTGTCCCGCTTCCGCAGCTTCCAGATCAAATTTCGGATCAACTTCTAATACATCCTCGAACTCGTGACGGCACTGATTTTTACGGTCGGTAATGCAATAAATGAAAGCCAAATACTTGTGTACGTTAATTTTGTCGTCCTTGCGGCTCAAACCCATTTTCTCTGCTTCACGTAACGCTTCCAAGGAGAATTTATAGTCGCCTTCTTCATAGCTTTCTATGCCGAGGGCAAGCTTCTGCTCCGCATAATTGGCCTGGGGAATGACACCCACCTTGTTCTTTGCATTACCCATTGCACCACAAGCGCCCAACAAAAGCACAACTGCAGCAAGTAACATAACGCGAACATCTGGCATCATGAACTCCTCAATTAGCAAATTTATGTTTGATATTTATATTCTCTCCCGCCTTAACATGAACTCTGTGGATATAGGCCGGAAAAGCAGTGTTGCGAATCTCGATTTCATGTCTCCCTGGTACCACCATCATTTTTGCCAGTGGCGGGCTGACGCCCTGTATTCTACCATCCAGATAGATTTCCCCCCAAGGCGAGACTGAAATACTAACCAGCGCCGTAGCTTCGGGCTTGGCCCCAGTGGTATCCTCCAGCGTACGTGTCGTAGCAATGGGATTGATCGCCGTGGTTTCCTCTAACGTACGTATCGTAGCCGTGGGATTGATCGCAGTGGTTTCCCCCAGTTTACGTATCGTAGCAGTGGAATTACCCGCAGTAGTTTCCTTCCAAGATAGCGCACTTCCCGCAGCAGTGGAATAAGCCGCAGTAGCTTCCTCTGATGTGCGAATACTGAGGTCTGTATTGCTGGTTTTTTTTTGCCCAGCGGTATGGTTAGTAGGTTTTATCTGCTCTGGTTGCTCGGCTTCCGGTTTGTTTTCCATTACGTGTCCAGTCATGCTGGCCGATGCTGCACCTACCAACGCCTCCGCAGCTGCAGCGGCCGATTCTGCCGCAGCTTTATCGAAGGCGTCTTGAACTACGAAAAACATCGGCATTTCCGTCAGTTGCGGTGGCGGCTCAAAAGGGCGAAGCATGAATTTGATAACCACAACAAACAGCAGCAGCGCACCGGCCAGAGTTAAAACATAGAGCGCACGCTGCTGGCCGGAAGCCTTCTCGAAAGCTTTGCGCACGGCAATTATCCAACCGATCACGTGTTGTGCAACTCCCGCCATCGCACCAAGAGCGCCCTTACCGGCCAACTTCTGGTTGCTTGCACTCACTTCACCCGGATAGCCGATCGCGTAAATCTCATGTTCACGCACATGCTTGTCGGTACGCGACCCCTGGTAGTGGAACATCCCCACGTATTCATGCGACAGGCGCGATACCGCATCATAGTAGGAACGCGAAACCAATACCTGGCCCGGGTCGGCAAACCCCATCACACGCTGCGCCACGTTAATGCCATCGCCTACGATATTGGCCTGGTCATTGATATCCTTGACCAGGCGCACCGGGCCAAGGTTGATACCCATGCGCACAAGCAACGGCGGATCCAAGTGCACACCTTCATTGAGCAGCTTTTCGCGCAGGACCAGCGCCGCCTTGAGCGCATCTTCGACATCCCCCAGAAAACTGATTGCCGCACCATCGCCCGTATCCAAAATAATGCGGTCACCGATCGGCACATCGCGAATAGCAAAAGCCAAAAAGGCATTAAAGCCTTCTTTCAGGGCAATCTGCCCGGAAACTGACTTTTTAGAATATGCCACAATGTCCAGGAACAACACACTGCACATTACGGTTTTATTTGCCCGGTCTTCCATTCAACCTTTAATCCGATAACTTCTTAATATATTGTAACGCTAGAAGCCTGTTGTTATTTTTCTGCGGTGCACTCTCACCGCACGCTGCGCCTTGCCGCGTGGTGTGGTTGTGGAAACATTTTCTTGACTGCCCTTATCTTTTGCTCCAACCCCTTTAATTCCAAGCTTATCAGTTTGCCCGTGATCGTGCCGCACATCAGCATGTTGTGCAGCGTCAGGTTGCACCTCCATGCCAACCCATTCGAGGATTGCATTCACTTCCCCCGAACCGAGTTCGGCCAACATGCCACGCTTCAAGCGCGGCGGCAGGTTGACAATGCCGAAGCGCACGCGCATCAAACGGCTGACCGGCAAGCCCAATGCCTCGAAGGTGCGTCGCACAACGCGGTTGCGCCCTTCCTTCAACACTAGGCGATACCAGTGATTATAGCCTTCACCACCTTCGTCCAAAAGCCTCTCAAACCTCACCGGGCCGTCTTCCAGCGTGACCCCTTCCTTCAGCATCTGCCGCATTTGTTCGTCTGTCATGCTGCCCTGTACGCGTACTGCATACTCACGCTCCACCTCGAAGCGCGGATGCATCAGGCGATTGGCCAAGTCTCCCGAGGTAGTGAAAATCAGCAGCCCGCTGGTATTGAAGTCGAGCCGACCAATGGCAATCCATTTCATGCCACTCAGCTTGGGCAGTTTGTCGAACACACTTGCCCGCTTTTCCGGGTCATCGCGGCTGACGATCTCGCCTTCCTGCTTATGGTACAACAAGACGCGCGGCAGGCGTGCATCCTGTGCCTTGATACGAATGGAGCGCTTGTTATCGGCACGCACCACATCACCCTCCACCACACGCATTCCCAGCGTCGCCACCTCGCCGTTCACCGTGATGCGCCCGGCAGTGATCCATTCCTCCATCTCGCGCCGCGAACCCATGCCTGCCTGCGCCAGCACCTTTTGCAACCGCTCGCCCTGTTCACTCATTCCGAAACCGTGCGCCTTTCCAACACTGCCTGCGCCAGCGTGCCGCTATCCACATATTCCAGCTCACCGCCCATCGGCAGCCCGCGTGCAATGCGCGACACTTTGATGCCCTGTGCGCACAGCAGGGTGGCGATGTAATGTGCCGTGGCATCTCCCTCCACGGTGAAGTTGGTGGCGAGGATCACCTCGCATGGCTGCTCCTGTGCGCGCCTGACCAAACGATCCAGATGCAACTCGCGCGCGCCGATGCCGTCCAGCGGGGACAGCCTGCCCATCAGCACAAAATACATGCCGCGATAGCACTGCGCCTGCTCCATCATCAACAAGTCTGCCGGCATCTCCACCACGCACAACAAGTGCGGGTCACGCCGCGATGAACGGCACAACACACATACCTCTTCTTCGGAAAAATTATTGCACTTTGCGCAATACTGAATACTGTCTACCGCATTGCCGAGCGCTTGCGCCAGCCGTAACGCACCCGGCTTGTCGCGCTGCAATAAGTGGTAGGACATGCGCTGCGCGGATTTCGGGCCGACTCCTGGCAGGCAGCGCAACGCTTCTATCAGGTCTTCCAGGCTGGAAGGAGTATTCATTACAACTCTAAAAAGGAAGATTCATGCCGGGCGGCAGATTCATGCCCGCGGTGAAACCGCTCATCTTTTGCCGGCTCACGTCGGCGGCCTGCTTCACCGCATCGTTCACGGCCGCCACGATCAAATCTTCCAGCATCTCCTTGTCGTCGGACAATAGGCTGTCGTCCAGCAAGACGCGGCGCACTTCGTGCGCGCAGGTCATGGTCACTTTCACCATGCCGGAACCGGCTTGTCCTTCAACCTCAACTGTCGCCAGCTCGGCCTGTGCCTTTTTCATATTTGCCTGCATTTGCTGCGCCTGCTTCATCAGCCCGCCCAATCCGCCCTTCATCATCTTGCGTTCTCCTGCGATACTTGGTTAACCAAAACTTTTTGCTAGTAGCCGGTAGCTGGTAGCAAAACCAGGTTGGCTACCAGTTACCAACCACAAGCTACCAGCTCAAATCGGCTTAATTGACTCTTCAATCAGTTGCGCACCCAGTTGTTCTTGCGCCTCGCGCACAAATGGATCCTGCAAAATCGCCGCCGTCGCCTGCTGCTGTCGCGCCTGTTTCTCGTGCTGCTCGACAGCGGCAGGCGTAGATATACTGGCCGCACCCAGCGCGACAGCCAATCGCACCGGCTGGGCAAAGTAGTCGGCCAGCGCCGCCTCCAATTTTTTCTGCGCTATTTTATTATCCAGCATATGCTTGTGTTGCGGCGCCAAATTCAAGGCCAGCCGCCCGCCAACAAAACTTTCCAGCGTGCAGTGCTTGGCCAGTTCACGCGCCGTGCCTTGCACATTCAATTGCGCCAGCAACACACCCCAATCAAGCGTACCTGTCGTTACCGGATTAACCGGTTGTGCGGGAGCTTGAACCGGATCCGATTGCGGCTTTGGCTGTGACTCAGATGCGGCAGATACTGAGGGCAAAGAACGTTTGGGCACAGCCTGCGCACCCGACGGCATGAAGGCCAGCATGCGCAACAGCGTCATGGTGAAACCGGCGTATTCATCCGGCGCGAGGTCAATCTCGTCGCGCCCGTGTATGGCGATCTGATAGAACAACTGCACGTCATCGGCGCTGAGCTGCCGCGCCAGCTCCAGCAAGCGATCCCGCTCCGGCTCATCCTCAGCGATGGCCAGCGGCACTGTCTGCGCCAGCGCAACGCGGTGCAACAATGTAGCCAAGTCCTGCAAAGCGGCCTCGAACGCCAGGCTGCGCAGAGCCATGTCATCGGCGATACGCAGCAGCCCTGCGCCGTCGCGCGCCAGCAAGGTTTGCAGCAAATCGTACATATAACCCCGATCAATTGCCCCCAGCATGTTGCGCACCGTCGCCTCATCCACCCTGGAATCGGAATAGGCGATGGCCTGGTCAAGCAAGCTCAGCGCATCGCGCATGCTGCCCTGTGCCGCGCGCGCCAGCAGCGCCAGCGCGCCCATCTCTGACGGAATGTTTTCCTGCCCCAGCACATACTGCAAGTGCGCGAGTATCAACGCGGGCGGCAATTGTTTCAGGTTGAACTGCAAGCAGCGCGACAACACGGTGACCGGGATTTTCTGTGGGTCGGTTGTGGCGAGTATGAATTTCACATGGGCGGGCGGCTCTTCAAGCGTCTTCAGCATGGCGTTGAATGCCGACTTCGATAGCATGTGCACTTCGTCAATGATGTACACCTTGAAACGCCCGCTGGTCGGCGCATACAGCGCGCTTTCCAGCAGCTCGCGCATGTTGTCAATGCCGGTAGTAGACGCCGCATCCAGCTCGATCAGGTCAATGAAACGCCCGCTGTCTATCTCCATGCAGGCGCTGCAACTGCCGCACGGCGTGGCGGTAATGCCCGTTGCGCAATTAAGGGACTTCGCGAAAATGCGCGCGATAGTGGTTTTGCCTACCCCGCGCGTGCCGGTGAACAGATAGGCGTGATGCAAACGGTTTTGCGCCAGCGCATTGCTCAAAGCTCGCACGACATGCTCCTGCCCCGCCAGTTGCGAGAAGGTCTTGGGCCGCCACTTGCGCGCTAGAACAGAAGTTGCAGACAAAATTCAGCCGATCTTAAAAATGTACCAAACCAATGAAGCCATGAAAACCGGATTGCATTCCCATCATCGCGCCCCGTTTCCAAGAAGGAGGCGAGCCTTGCCCCCGGCACTTGCGGAAAATAGTTGTGGCTGCTTCCTTCCGGACCTGACCAGGTTCACTACACCACAATGCGGGGAGGCCCGCCAAACCAATTCCAACCTGCTGCGCGCCACGATAGCTGCGTTGCTCAACCGCTCGAAATCCTCATGTACATACAGTACATTCCGGTTTCTTGCACTTTAGTTCCGGCATCACATTAGCCTTCGGCAAATATGAGCCTTCACTGAAACTTCGTTTTCGCGCCTTGCTCTCCTGTCGCTCGCTACGGTTGGTAATCTTTTGCATAACTGCTTGCTAAATCTGTTTGAACGGAATCGCATTGCTGCGGTTGCGCCATTCCGCCGGGCCGATCTCATGCACCGAACCGCCATTCGCGTCCACAGCCACGGTGACCGGCATGTCTTCCACCTCAAATTCGTAAATCGCTTCCATGCCCAGATATGCAAAGGCAACCACGCGCGCGGCCCGGATGGCCTGCGCCACCAGATAGGCCGCGCCGCCTATCGCGATCAGGTACACCGCCCCGTGGCGCTTGATGGATGCGATCGCGGCCTTGCCGCGCTCCGCCTTGCCTATCATCCCGATCAAGCCGGTCTGCGCCAGCATCGTTTCGGTGAACTTGTCCATGCGCGTCGCGGTTGTCGGCCCTGCCGGTCCCACCACCTCATCGCGCACCGGGTCAACCGGGCCGACATAATAGATGAATCGGCCGGTAAAATCCACGCCGGGCGGCAGTTTCTCGCCGCGCGCCAGCATTTCGGTGATGCGCTTGTGCGCCGCATCGCGCCCCGTGAGCAGCTTGCCGGACAGCAGCAGCGTTTCGCCCGGCTGCCACCTGGCGATGTCCGCGCGCGCGATGCCGTCCAGGTTCACCCGGCGCGCATCCGCCGCCGGTTTCCAGTGCACGTCGGGGTAATCTTCGAGTTTCGGCGGCGTGAATTGCGCCACCCCCTTGCCATCCAGCTCAAAGTGGATATGCCGCGTCGCCGCGCAGTTGGGAATCATGGCTACCGGCTTGGAAGCCGCATGGGTAGGGTAATCCAGAATCTTCACATCCAGCACCGTGGTCAGCCCGCCCAGGCCCTGCGCGCCTATGCCCAAGGCATTCACCTTGTCGTGAATCTCGATACGCAGTTCCTCCAGGCGGTTTTTCGCGCCGCGCGCCTTCAGCTCATGCATGTCAATCGGCTCCATCAGCGCCTCTTTCGCCAGCAGCATCGCCTTTTCCGCCGTGCCGCCGATGCCGATGCCCAGCATCCCCGGCGGGCACCAGCCCGCGCCCATCTCCGGCACGCGCTGCAACACCCATTCCACGATGTCATCGCCGGGATTGAGCATCTTGAAACTGGTTTTATTTTCCGAACCGCCGCCCTTGGCCGCGATGCGCACATCCACCCTGTCGCCCGGCACCAGTTCGACATGCACCACCGCCGGTGTGTTGTCGCCGGTGTTCTTGCGCGCGCCCGCCGGATCGGACACGACGGAAGCGCGCAGCATATTGTCCGGGTCGAGATAAGCCTTGCGCACCCCGGCGTTCACCATGTCAACCACCGTCATCGCCGCGTCCCAGCGCACCTCCATCCCCACCCGCACAAACGCCACCACGATACCGGTATCCTGGCAGATGGGGCGGTGCCCCTGCGCGCACATGCGCGAGTTGGTCAAAATCTGCGCCATCGCATCTTTCGCCGCAGGCGATTGCTCGGACTGGTATGCGGCCCCCAGCGCGTGAATGTAGTCCAACGGGTGGTAATAGGAAATGAACTGCAATGCATCGGCGATGCTGTCGATGAAATCCTGCTGGTGTATGGTGGTCATGGCGTGGTCCGGAATTAATGATGGGGTTGGGGGCGATTATGGAAGGCTGCGCGGCGCGCGTCAATTTACAGTATCCCTTCATGCCGTATTTCGCCTTTGCATGCTCACGGTGTGAGAAGCGATCCCGCAAATTCAGGCCACCGATGCTGAATGTCATGCAGAATTCGAGCAGGTCATCCGGGCTGGGCAAGTCTGGATAGGCCGATTGATGGGTTGCTCCGACAATTATTTGTTAAACTTGTCGCTCCATTGAAACGATTGAATAAGTGTACATGGGCATAACTGATACTGAACTCCTTTTTGCCAGACGGGCCATAAAGCGCAAGAAACTTTTCCTGGCATTCTCAATTACAAGTGTAATCGTGGGATTGTGTCTGGCATTGCTTTACGCTTGGCAATTCGCCACTCAACCCGGATTTTCCCCTGGCATCCACTTTGTGCTGGTAACCCTGATTCTCCTGATGGCCAGGCAGAATTTGCGCCAGTACTTTTACGCAAAAATTCTTGAAAAACTGATTCCATGAAGGGCACCTCTAAAAATTCAAAATTCTGATGGAACTACTATTAGAACTACTAGCCATGCCAAGGCGCGAATTAAAAATTCGGGTGCCGCATATGCTTGGTATGTAAGCGAGAATTTTTATGAGCAACGCCGTATTGCGACGAAATCTGGATTTTTAGAGGCGCCCCGAAGATGATTGACCTCTGGAAGAGGTCACTCGACCCCCGTGCGGCTAATGAAATTGAGGTGTGCCGTGCATGAAATGTCTCTGGCTGAAGGTGTGATGCAAATTGTCGAGGATAGTGCGCGCACGCAAAAATTCAGCCGGGTGAAAACGGTATGGTTGGAAATCGGCCAACTCGCGGGCGTGGAAGTTGAGGCGATGCGTTTTTGTTTTGATGCGGTGTCACGCGACAGCATCGCACACGATGCGCGTCTGGAAATCATTGAAATGCCTGGGCAAGCCCGGTGTATGCATTGTGCCGAAACCGTGCGGGTAAAAACCTTGTTTGATACCTGCCCGAAGTGTGGCGGCCAACGGGTTCAGGTAACGAGCGGCAACGAGATGCGTGTCAAGGAACTCGACGTTGAGTAGGGGAAATCGCAATGTGTAATGTATGCGGGTGCAGCGCGGGAGAAACGGCCATCGGGGGTGCGGCTGTGGTCCAGGATGGCCAGCACGAGCATACTCATGGCGGCCATTCATATTTCCATGTGCGTGAAGATGGCACAGCGCACGACCACGATCATACCCATGGTCATCACCCGCATGATCACCCCCACAGCCACACGCATGGATCGGTTCACTACGGCCTCGGCCCGGCGGGCGCTCATGCGCCCGGCATGAGCCAGTCGCGCATGGTGAAGATCGAGCGCGATATCCTTTCCAAGAACGACGGCTATGCCCAGGAGAATCGCGGCTATCTTGCTGATCATGGCATCTTTACGCTCAACCTGGTCTCCAGCCCCGGTTCAGGCAAAACCACGCTGCTGGTCAAAACCATTGAGGCGCTGTGCGGCAAACTGGCGCTTGCCGTGATCGAAGGCGACCAGCAAACCGACAATGACGCTGCGCGCATCCGTGCGGCGGGTGCGCCAGCCTTGCAGATCAACACCGGCAAGGGGTGCCATCTCGATGCTTGCATGGTCGGTCGTGCCATGCAGCAACTCAATCTGGGTGACGACAGTTTGTTGCTGATCGAGAACGTGGGCAATCTGGTGTGCCCCGCCAGTTTCGATCTGGGCGAGGCGCATAAAGTGGCGATCCTCTCGGTGACGGAAGGGGAAGACAAGCCGCTCAAATACCCCGACATGTTCCGCGCCGCCGATCTGATGCTGCTCAACAAATGCGACCTGTTGCCGTATCTGACGTTCGATGCCGATCTGGCGGTGGCCAATGCGCGCCGTGTGAACCCAAACATTCAAGTAATACGCACCTCGGCGACCAGCGGGGAAGGGATGGTCGCGTGGGTGGGATGGATCAAACAGGGGTGCGCTCGTGCAATTGATGCCAGGCAGCAGAAGGTTGCTGCGCAGCACCAGCTCGCGGCTGAGCAGCCAGCGGTGCAGAGGTGACGGGATCAACATGGACGCCGCCGCAATTTCCGCAAGAATGACGGGTTGCATCGAGCGCACGGTTTCGCTGCATGGCCACGTCCAGCCGGTACTGGCGATGGGCGCCTGGTTCAAGAACACGCTGTGCATCACCTCGGGAAACCAGGCGCATATCAGCCACAACCTCGGTGATCTCGACACGGCCTCAGCCTGCTGTGCGCACGAGCAAACAGCCTATGCGCTGCTCGACTGGTTGGGCGAACGTCCGCACGCCATCGCACACGATTTGCACCCCGATTTCCACTCCAGCCGTTTTGCCGCCCGCCTGGCTGACGAACTGCAACTGCCGCTGATTGCCGTGCAGCACCACCATGCCCATATCGCCGCCATTTGTGCCGAACACGGCATCGATCAACCGGTGCTCGGCTTGGCGCTGGACGGGGTGGGGTTGGGCACGGACGGCTCGGCTTGGGGCGGCGAATTGCTGCGGGTGGAAGGCGCGGGATTTCGCAGGCTGGGATATTTGCGCCCGCTGCCGCTACCCGGCGGCGACCGCGCCGCGCGCGAACCGTGGCGCATGGCGGCGGCAGCGTTGCACGAACTGGGACGCAATGACGAAATCCCGCAGCGCTTCCCGGCTGAAGCCGGGGCGCAGACGGTGGCTGCCATGCTGCAACGCAATCTCAACTGCCCGCGCAGTTCCAGCGCGGGGCGGCTGTTCGACGCCGCAGCCGGGTTGCTCGGAATATGCGACCGGATGGGGTTTGAGGCGCAGGCGGCAATCCTGCTGGAAAACGCAGCGATGAACCATGGCCGGGTGGCGCCGCTCGCGCATGGCTACGAACTTGGCAAAGATGGCGTGCTGGATTTTCGCCCGCTGTTGCAGGCGCTGGCGGATTGCAACGATGTGGCCTACGGCGCGGCGTTGTTTCATGCCACCCTGGCCGATGGGCTGGTGCAATGGGTAACGCGTACCGCGCTGGAACAAGGCATCAATATAGTCGCACTGGGCGGCGGCTGTTTTCTCAACGGCGTGCTGATGCAGGCACTGGAGCCGGCAATGGCCGCACGGGGGCTGACGGTGCTCCAGGCACGGCAAATGGCGCCAGGTGACAGCGCCATTGCATTGGGGCAGGCTTGGATCGCCCTGCATCAATTAACAAGAGTGAATTGATTATGTGTCTGGCAATCCCGGCTCGCGTTGAAGAGTTCACCACGCCGGGCAACGCCATCGTAAATATAGGTGGCGTGCGCAAAGAAGTTTCCATGGCGCTGGTGGACGATGCCGTGGTCGGCGATTACGTCATCGTGCATGTCGGCTACGCCTTGCAGAGGATCGATGAAGAAGAGGCCGAGCTCACATTGGCCGCTTTCGCCGAGATGGGTGAACTGGATAACCTGCATACCGAATTGCCGGGGGAAGCGCCATGAAATACGTGGACGAATTTCGCGATGGCAATCTGGCCAAGACCATCGCCGCCAACATCCGGCGCGAAGCGGCAGCGGACAAACGTTACAGCTTCATGGAATTCTGCGGCGGGCATACCCACGCGATCTCGCGCTACGGCATCACCGATTTGCTGCCCGCCAATGTGCGCATGATCCACGGACCGGGTTGCCCGGTGTGCGTGCTGCCCATCGGACGCATCGATCAGGCGATCAAACTGGCGCAGGAGCGCGGCGTGATTCTGTGCACCTATGCCGACACCTTGCGCGTGCCAGCTTCCGGCAATCTTTCTTTGATGCGCGCCAAGGCGCGCGGCGCCGATGTGCGCATGATCTATTCGCCGCAGGATGCATTGAAGATCGCGCGTGACCATCCTGCCTGCGAGGTGGTGTTCTTTGCCATCGGCTTCGAGACCACTACACCGCCCACCGCACTGATTATCAAACAGGCAGGCAACGAAGGCATCAACAACTTCAGCGTGCTGTGCAATCACGTGGTGACCCCGGCGGCGATCACGCACATCCTGCAATCGCCGGAAGTGCGCCAGTACGGGACAGTGCCGCTGGACGGCTTCATCGGCCCGGCGCACGTCAGCATCGTGATCGGCAGCCTGCCCTACGAGCATTTCGCGCGCGAATATCGCAAGCCGGTGGTCATCGCCGGTTTCGAGCCGCTGGACGTGATGCAGGCGATCCTGATGCTGATCCGGCAGGTGAACGGCGGGCGCGCCGAAGTGGAGAACGAGTACACCCGCGCGGTCACGCGCGAGGGCAACATCAAGGCGCAGGCGCAGGTGTCGGATGTGCTGGAATTGCGGCGCAGTTTCGAATGGCGCGGCCTGGGCGAAGTGCCGTATTCGGCGTTGAAGTTACGACCGGCCTACGCGCAGTTCGATGCGGAAGCGCGCTACGGTATCGGCTATACACAAGTTGCTGACAACAAGGCTTGCGAGTGCGGCGCGGTCCTGCGCGGCGTGAAAAAACCGCAGGATTGCAAAGTGTTCGGCACGCTGTGCACGCCGGAAACACCGCTGGGCTCCTGCATGGTGTCATCGGAAGGCGCGTGCGCGGCGCATTACAGTTATGGTCGACTTAGGGAGACAGTTTAACGTTCCCCTCTCCCGCTTGCGGGAGGGGTTGGGGTGAGGGGCTATGAATATGAAATATCTTAATTGGTACACACCGTCCCTCATCCCCAGCCCTTCTCCCGCTTGCGGGAGAAGGGAGTCAAACCTTCGCGCGCTTACTGTTTGCGGAAGTGATGGGATCGCCAAATGAGTACAGTTAAACCCAACTACGCGCGCACCCTGGACATTAAAAACGGGCGCGTGGACATGAGCCACGGCAGCGGCGGGCGGGCGATGGCGCAACTAATTGAAGAACTATTCGCTGCTGCCTTCGACAATGAATATCTGCGTCAAGGCAATGACGCTGTGTTACTGCCGATGGCGCAAGGGCGCTTGGTGATGGCGACAGATGCGCATGTGGTCTCACCGCTGTTTTTCCCTGGTGGCGACATCGGTTGTTTGTCGGTGCATGGCACGATCAACGATGTGGCGATGCTGGGTGCGCAGCCGCTGTATTTGTCAGCGTCTTTCATACTCGAAGAAGGCTTCCCGTTGGCCGACTTGCAGCGCATCGTGCAATCCATGGCGGCGGCAGCCCGCGAGGCGGGCGTGCCGGTGGTGGCGGGCGACACCAAAGTGGTGGAGCGGGGCAAGGCTGACGGCGTGTTCATCACGACCACCGGGGTGGGCGTGGTAGCGCCGGGGGTGAATCTGTCCGGCGCGAACGTGCAGCCCGGCGATGCCATCCTGATTTCCGGCAGCATCGGCGATCACGGCATGGCAATCATGAGCCGGCGCGAGAATCTGGCTTTTGACGCGCCCATCGAATCGGACACCGCCGCATTGCACGGCCTGGTTGCCGCCATGCTGGATAGCGGCGCGGCGATTCGTTGCCTGCGCGATCCCACGCGCGGCGGACTGGCCACCACGCTGAACGAAATCGCCAAACAATCCTGCGTCGGCATATTGCTTGACGAAGCAACGATCCCGGTCAAACCCGTGGTCGCAGCAGCGTGCGAATTCCTCGGGCTGGACCCGCTGTATGTTGCCAACGAGGGCAAGCTGGTTGCGTTCTGTGCCGCGCCTGATGCCGGGCGTCTGCTGGCTGTGATGCGCGCCCACCCGCTGGCTGTCGATGCGGCCATCATCGGCTCGGCGCATGTCGAGCCGCACCACTTCGTGCAAATGAAAACGTCCTTTGGCGGCCGCCGCAATGTGGATTGGCTGGCGGGCGAACATTTGCCCCGTATTTGCTGATGGGCACCTTATGCGTATCCTGTTCCTGACGAACGCGTTCAACAGCCTTGCCCAGCGGCTGTGGCTTGAGTTGAAGGCGCAAGGTCATGAAGTTTCCATCGAATTCGATATTGCCGATTCCGTGGCGGAAGAGGCGGTTGCATTGTGGCGGCCCGATGTGCTCGTCGCGCCATTTCTGAAACGTGCCATTCCCGCATCCATCTGGTCGCGCCATGTTTGTTTGATCGTGCATCCCGGTATCGTGGGCGACCGCGGCCCGTCCTCGCTGGACTGGGCGATACAACAAGGCGTGGCGGAATGGGGTGTAACGATATTGCAAGCCAATGATGTGATGGATGGCGGCGACATCTGGTCGGCGCAGACCTTCCCCATGCGTGCCGCGAAAAAATCCAGCCTGTATCGCAACGAAGTGACGGATGCCGCCGTGCGCGGCGTGCTGGAGGCTCTCGCGCACTATTCCGATTATGTGCGCGGGGTGTGGCGCCCTACTCCGCTGAATGAAACTCAGGCTGTGGCACGCGGGATCGAGCGCCCCGCCATGCGCCAGGCTCATCGCACCATAGCCTGGCAGCATGACGATACCGCGACCGTGCTGCGCAAAATCAATGCGGCCGACGGCGTTCCGGGAGTGAAGGACAGCTTGCTCGGCCAGCCATGCCATCTGTTCGATGCGCGTGCTGAAACCGGATATGCGGGTGCTCCAGGCGAACTGATCGGGCGCAAGGGAGATGCCGTGTTGCGTGCCACAACGGATGGCGCGATCTGGATAGGGCATGTGAAAAGGCTAGAACATGATCCCGGTTTCAAGCTGCCCACTGCAATGGTTTTTTCAATGGAGATGTCCAGCTTGCCAGAATTGGAAAGCGCGCCAGGGAGCGAGATTCGCTATGAGGAACACGGATGCGTGGGCTATCTGCATTTCGATTTTTACAACGGCGCGATGTCCGCCCAACAATGCGCGCGGCTGCGTGCGGCATATCTGGAAGCGCGCAAACAACCGGCGCGGGTATTGGTACTGATGGGCGGCGAGGATTTCTGGTCCAACGGAATACATCTAAACCAGATTGAAGCCGCCGCAAGCCCGGCGGACGAATCCATGCGCAATATAGAAGCGATGGATGATCTGGTGCTGGATATTTTGCGCACCACCGACAAGCTCATCGTAGCTGTCATGCAGGGCAATGCCGGTGCGGGCGGCTGTTTTCTCGCGCTGGCAGCCGACCAGGTTTGGGCACGCCATGCGGTGGTGCTTAACCCGCATTACAAGAACATGGGCAATCTGTACGGCTCGGAATATTGGACCTACCTGCTGCCTGCACGGGTGGGCAAGGAGCGCGCACAAGCCATCATGCAGAACCGATTGCCGGTATCGGCTACTGTGGCGGCGCAGGAAGGTCTTATCGACAAATGCTTCGCCGACGACCCGGATACGTTCCGTGCCCGAGTGAAACGCATGGCGCTCGAATTGGCGGCGGCGCCGGACTATGCGCAGCGGCTGGCCGAAAAATGTGCGCGCCGCGCATGTGATGAAGCGAAACGGTCGCTTGCCGAATATCGCGCTGACGAGCTGAATGAAATGCGCCGCAATTTTTACGGGTTCGACCCCAGCTATCATTACGCGCGCCATCACTTCGTGCATAAAATTCCGCACGCATTCACACCGCGCCATCTGGCGTTGCATCGGGAGTTGGCAGTATCTGTTGCGGAGCGTGCCTGATGCGGCAACAGAAAAACCAGAATATCTGTTTAATATTTACTGCTACATGCCGTGAGCTAAAAGAGGCAATATCGACACAATAGATTGTTAACGAATATCTGTCAGAGTGCGAAACTGTCGGCCGATCATCTCAGAAGCAGTTACATAACTTTTGCGCCATAGAAGCGAACCTGATTACGTCGAGCTTCTTTGGTTTGATACCAGGGTAAATTTGTTCTCGGCGAAAAGTGTAGGATAAGCGTAGCGCATCCGCCTTTTTAAGCTGGCACGGTGGATGCGCTACGCCCTTCGGCTGCGCTCAGGACAGCTTATCCATTCTACGACTCTATGAATTACGAACTGAGTGAAGCCCAATGCGTGTTTTCTGGCAAAAGGTGCGATACACTAGGCCGCATTAGATATGTGGGGAAATGGGAGGGTACAGTTTTGAATGCTGTAACACACGTCTCGATTTTTAAGCAGAGCCCTGATGTTCCGGCAACTGCGGCGTCAACATTCGAGCCCGGATTCGAATATACCCGCGCGTTGCGCCCAAGCCATTCTGACCCACAGTGGTGTGAAGGCCTTGCCCGCTATCTTGATCGCAGAATCCGCCGCTCCCCAAAAGATTTAACAGCGCATGTGCAGCGTGTTAATGCCCTGGTTGCGGCGCGGGCAGACGGGGATCATCTTTACGCTGCGGCGATTGATCTCAATACGGTGCTGGCCGGAAATGGTGCAGCTTTGCAGCAGCGCATACATGACCAAATATTCTTCGCACTTAACGATCAGCAGCGTGCCGACCTCGTTGCTATTCGGGCAGGTTCATCGCTCGCTTCCAGCCCTGCTGAATTACATTGCTCGCTGCCACACAGCAACGGAAAGGGTTTGCGGATTGTTTCGGAAGTCAAACATGAGTCCAAGAGCAATCCTGACGCGGCATGACAAAATGACGGAATTCACGATGGCAACGAGCAAAGTAGTATTTGATATCATCAGCCCAAATTTGCGCACCCGCAATGCGGTGGCATTTGCTCTCCAGCAGCAAGGGCGGGGGCGCTTTGAGTTGAGCCGCGGAAACCGGCCAGAACTGGTCATTGTGGATTGTGAAAAACCGGAGACCAAGGCTGACTTCAGGAAGTTTCGCCACCGTTTTCCTGACTGCCCCGCAATCCTGTTGTTAAATCAGGCTGTCGAATTTGAAGATTTCCCTGAGGAAGACCAGATTGGCGCCGAGTTTCTCCTGATTAAACCTTTCGGGGTTAAAGATCTTCTTGCAACCGTTGACCAGTGCCTGAACAGTTCCAGTGCAAATCGAATTGACAACAAAACCATTCTGCTCGCCCGCACTAGCAATAAAATATCTGTATCTGGGGTTGCATCTCCACCACCCGGAAAGGCCGCAGAAGAAGAGATGACTGAAAAATTGCCGCATACCATCGCGGCTGAAATGGAAAAGCCAACCAACAACCCGCTTTCGCCAGCGCACGGGAAAGCCGCCAAGTCACGGATGCCCCGACATGCGGACGATGCCCTTGCAGGGGAGGAAGCAGCTTTTCCGTTTGCGCCCGAATCCGACATTGATCTGAATGACGCGGCTGCGGTGGAACGAATTTGGCTGAAGGTAGACACCCGGCTGCTGGGCCACGTTATGCGCGCCGCCGCGCTGCAAGTACCCGCACAATCCACTATCTGCCTTGCATTACAGGGCGGTCCCAGCTTCTTTATTTTTCCACACACGGAAATGGTGGCAGTGACGGGTGGCAATTTTAATCTGATTGAGCTTGCCCAACAGAATTTCGGCGATCATCAGGTGTCGCTGAGCGTGGATGCGATGCCAAAAACATCTTTCCAATTGACCCTCGGGCTCGATGCCTTTCTTTGGAAGCTGGCGCTGTACACGTACCGTGGCCTCCTTCCCAAAGGGGTCAAAGTAAACGAGCCTGTCTATTTAAGATACTGGCCGAATTTAACCCGCTTTGAACCAACACCAAACGCCATGCGTATTTCCTCATTGTGGTGCAGGCAGCCGGCTAGTCTGGCAAACATCGTTCGCATGCTTAACATTCCCCAAAAACATGTGTTCTGTTTTTATGCTGCCGCCAGCACTCTGGGCCTTGCCGGCCCGGCAATCAGGGAAGCAGACAGCATGTTGGCGCCCTCTTTCCCGGAGGAGGCGAACATGACCCAAGCGCTCATCCAGCGCTTGGCGAACAAACTTAATTTTTCCGGATGAATTTGCGCCATGAGGAACTCCCAGCTTAATAATCTCCCTTTGGGTGCGCACCTGCATGAATACGTCATTGAAGCAGTCCTGGGGATAGGTGCGTTTGGCATTACATACAAAGCGACAGATTCCAACCTTGGCATTTCTGTCGTCATCAAGGAGTATTTGCCTGAATCCTTCGCTCAACGATCAGACGATAACCGTGTTTCAGCATTGTCGGATGACACCAGAGAAAATTTCACGTGGGGGCTTGAACGCTTTCTTGCCGAAGCAAAAATCCTGGCCAAATTCCGCCATCCAAATATTGTGCGGGTGAACCGCTATTTCAAAGCTAACGATACCGCCTATTTTGTGATGGACTTTGAAGAGGGAAGAAGCCTGCAAAGTATATTGTCGCGAGCGCCAGAACCTCTGGGCGAAGCATCTATTAAGAGCATTTTTACCCAGGTGCTGAGCGGCCTTGGCGCCGTGCACGAACAAAAATATCTGCACCGCGATATCAAACCGGGAAATATATTCATCCGCAAGGACAATTCAGCCATCTTGATTGACTTTGGCGCCGCGCGACTCGAAATGCCCGGGGGTGGAAATGCGACTGTCATGGTGACTCCCGGGTATGCGCCTGTTGAACTCTATGTGCCTGATGGCAAGATAGGCCCTTGGTCAGACCTATACTCAATTGGAGCCACAATATATCGGTGCCTCACCCGGAAAACCCCGGCTTTATCAATTGGACGCAAGCATGAAATGGATGCGAGCGGAATTGATCCTTGTCCGCCTTTATCCACACAAGCGCCGCAACTCGGCAGCCGGGAATTTCTGGAGGCAATTGATTGGATGCTGTCAATCGCACCCGAAGATCGCCCGCAAACTGTCCATGAGGTGCTGGATGCATGGGCGGACAACAAGCGTGGCCCGGCTGTCAAGCCACTTACCCTGGTACCCAGGCAGCCAAGGAAAGACTACAAGATTTTAATCGCTGGCCCTGATAGGGCAGGAAAAACAACCGCCATCCGCACAATTAACGATACCGTCATTCTGGCCACAGAAGCAAATTCCACGGACCCGGATCGGGAACGCAAGGTAAGAGCGACTGACACCATGGATTATGTAAGCCTCGATATCTATGATAACGAACGTATCTTGCTCTACGGTGTTCCCGGGCAAGAGCGGCGAAAATTCGAATGGGATAAATTACATAAAGACGCTATCGGGCTGGTTCTATTGATCGACAACGAGAGTAAAAACCCTCTCGGCGATCTGGATTTTTTCATTGAATCATTCAGCGAGATTATTGATAAAACGGGAATAGTTATCGGCATCAAACGAACCGAACAGCATCCAAAGCCAAACATCCATGACTACCATTGCCATTTGCTGAATGTCCAACATCATTGGACATCCCCCCCTCCAATCCTGGAGGTCGATCCAAGAAATCATGAAGAAGTCAGAAAGTTATTGCTATCCCTGATATTTCATATAAACCCCGGTGTTGAGGAAACCGATGATTGAATATCAGCTGACAACTGATGTCCACATCATCCCCACCTCGCTCGGGGCTTATTATGCTGCCAGCAATCCGCAGCCAGGGTCGGCGCGAGCGCTGATATTTGGCATGATGGCGAACGATGAAATGAAACCTATATCAATGGGAGCATTGAGACGGTATACCGGGGATACTGATCCATTGCCCCTGCTTTACCGGATGGAAAACGCTCACTGGATAGAGGGGCGGGCTGAATCTGAAAGGCTTGCCACACAGCATATTGAAACGGATGTTCCAAAACTGCTCAGACAACTATCCGGTAATAGCAAGGCATTGCTTACCGATACTCAAGGTTTCTATCTGACCAATGCGGGTTTTGCTCACGAACAGGCGGAGGATTTGGCTATTTTTGCTGCTGAAATAGCGACTATCCAACGCAAACAATCGGATTTGATCCGGGGAAGCTTGCGGCTCGGGGTGCCAGCCATGGCGGTTGTCGACAGTGGGGGCAACAGCGAACTGGGATTCTGGCCGCTTTATATCGGGGATCACCAGTTCATGTTGATTGTTTCGGGCATCCCGCTATTTGACCGCCCGGCCTATATGCATCTGATTTGGGCATTGTGCCTGCGCTACAACACCTGAAAGTTCTGCGTAGTCTGGCCGGGAAAGGCTTTTGCCTTAAATATATTTTGGAATTCTAGCGCGATGGTATCATCCAGATTGTTGGGATAAATTACGTAGCAATGCACTTATTGGAGGGGTAAAAATATGCGTGAAGAATTGATTTCATCTGTCTTGAGCGACCTGAATTCGAGTTCGGGCGATATAGAGGGTTCTGCGGTAATTTCGACAGACGGTTTGATTATCGCGAGCATGCTTCCAGCAACCATGGACGAAGATCGTGTGGGCGCCATGAATGCAGCCATGCTGGCCTTGGGCGACCGAAGCGCCCGCGAATTGGACCGGGGCGATGTTCAACAGGTCATGGTCAAGGGGAATAAGGGCTACATTCTGATGACTTATGCGGGCAAACAAGCGGTGCTGTCCGTCATAACCAACTCGAGCGCGAAACTAGGGCTGGTCTTTCTCGATACCAAACGCGCGGCTGAGAATATCGCCAAGCTTCTCTGATCTGCCCAGGAAATTTCGCCTGTTGCCTTGCGGCTTGCGGCAGGGCGAGGCCGAATAAATCGAGGAGCAAGCTATGCGAGATATGACACCAGAAGATCTTGGTGGGAAACAGGGCGTCGAACATGTTTTAACCTATCACGATGGGTCATCGCGAAGGATCCTTGTAGTGGACGAAGAATTGCCCTTTCCGGAAGGCAAGCTCATCGTTTCCAGAACTGATCCCAAAGGGATTATCACCCAAGCGAACCAGGCGTTTGTGGAAATGTCCGGTTTTTTGGCCGAGGAACTTATCGGCGCACCCCATCACATATTGCGCCATCCCGATATGCCAGCGGTGGCTTTTGCGGGGTTGTGGACAGACGTTGCCCAGGGCAAGAAATGGAGCGGGTATGTCAAGAATCTCCGGAAGGATGGGCGGTACTACTGGGTGTATGCCACTGTAGTGTCCAATATCCGCAACGGTGTTGTTGTTGGCTACACTTCTGTCCGGCGCAAACCCTCGCCCGCCAAGGTGGCAGAGGCAGCCAAACTGTATAAAACGTTGAAATAAGTTACTTGCCAGGATACAAACATGAGCTACGTCATGACGGTCAGCCCGGACTTTAATCTCAAGAATATTGCCGGGTGGTTCGTGTTCAACACCTGGCTGCAAAAACAGTTGGGCGAGAATATCCGCCTTGAATTGTTCGATAAGTTCAATGAACAACACAAGGCCATTGCCGACAACAAGATTAACATGATCTACGCCAATCCATACGATGCGGCGATGCTGGTCAGGGAGCATGGCTATCAAGCTTTGGTGCGCCCAATCAACAAGCCGGACGAGGCGCTGATTGCGGTCAAGGCTGACAGCCGCATCAAGAATATTGGGGACTTGAAACCCGGAGCGACTTTTTCGACGACGGATGACCCCGATGTGCACATGATGTGCATGATCATGATTGAACCCGCCGATCTGAACAAGGACAACGTCACCCTCAATTACAAGGAAGGTTATGTGGTAGTGGCCAAGGAACTGCTACGCGGCACAGCCAATGCCGGCTTTTTCCTGGCTGAAACTTTTGACGAGTTGTCGGATGTTATCAAGAATCAATTGCGCGTATTGGTTCGCAGTCAGATACACGTCATTCATCATGTTTTTCTGGTGGACAAATCACTCGCTGCTCGTCGTGATGACATTACGAAAACCTTGCTGGGTATGAACGAGTCGGATAATGGCAAGAGAATTCTTTCCGAGATCGGCATACCCAAATGGGAAAAGGTTGAAGAAGAGGAAGTCGAATTCATGATAGACCTCATGAGCACACTCGTTTCTTAGCGGCCCCAAGGGAACTCCGATTATGTGCGAATAAATTCGCACCTACAAAAGCTGTTGCCATATCCGTTGGTACAGGGTGGATAAGCGATAGCGCATCCACCAAACAGGCGCTAGAGGTGGATGCGCTATCGCTTATCCACCCTACCCCTATACACCTTTTGGTTCCGGCTCGCTCGGTTTATCCCGTGCGTGTTTCACTTGGCTGTTTTGCCCTTAACCTTCGCCGTTTTCTCTTCGGCCAGCAATTTATTTTGCCCCTCTAATTGTGCGATCCGATCATTCAGGATTTTAAGCTGCGCTTCTTTCTCGGCAAGCTGTGCATTTTTTTCGGAGATCAACGCATCTTTCTCGGAAAGCTTTGCATTTTTTTCGGAGAACTGCGCATCTTTCCCGGAAAGCTGTGAATTTTTATCGGCAAGCTGCACATCCTTTAAATCGAGTAGCTCATTGGCCCGCTGCATGGCATCGTTGGCCTCTTTCAAGCGGCCCTCCAAAGCTTTGCTTTGCTCGCTCACGGCACCGATTGTCTGCCTGGCTTTTTGCTGCCCTTGCGTGACCTCTGTGGCGGCCTGCGCAATCTCTCCGGCCTGTTTTTCTATGGGCTGATCACGCAGGTCTTTGTGGCCCAACGCGGTAGAAATATCGAACAGGCGTTTTTCTTCTTCCAGCACAATCGGTTCTATGGATTCTTTTATTTTCTCTTGCAAGATCAATACGCGCAGGTTCACATAGCGCGCATGACGCGCCGCAAACAATGTGTCGGCTCCGGCGCGTTTCACCAACGCCTCATCATGCGGGGTCTGGGCAATCCGGTTGCCGGCATCCAGGTAAATGCGCTGCGCCTCGGCCAAGGTGGCGGGCGCCAGCTTTTCGCCGTCCTTGCTGCGCGTGTCTTCGTTGATCACTTCGCTTTCGTGCAGCGCGGTGTATTGAATGGCCTTGACGTCCAAAGCCTGCATCATTTTAATCAGCTCGATCTTATCCTTGTCAATATTATCCGCTTTGCCGAGTTCTATTTTTTCAATCAGGCTTGAAAGCTCGCCGATGGATTTTTCATATTCCTTGGGGTAAACCTTGGCGACGTTATCCTTATCCATCTGGCCTTTCAGCGCGAGTTCGTTGACCAACCGGCTCTGCACGACAGACATCATGGTTTGGCCTTTATCGAGAATGGCATCCGCCTTGGCGATGTTGCCGATCAATTCGTCCTTGGGTTTCTTTTCCGGCGATTTTCGAATATCGCCCAAAATCTCGGACGCCCCGCGATAATAATTCGGGGCAAGAAACGGCATGTCGGCCTTCATCGCTTCGTTGACGCGCCTTTCAAGCGCGGCAATGGCATCAGCCGCCGAGAGCGTTCCATACCTGGCCAGTTGCTCATCAGAAACTTTAATTGTTTTACCCACATTGGCCGCGCAACCCGCCAGCAGCAAACCGAACAATCCGCTGAAAATAAATACCCGGACATGATGTTTTTTCGCATACATAGTGCTGCTCCTATTGAAAGTGTCTGCCGACAAATATTCGTGATGAAAAGTAAACAACGGGTTCTGCAAGCCCATGAAAAGCGGTTCTGTCGCATTAGCCAAAATAACCCATTAGCGCGTCATTCACGCGCATGTGGGAATGACAAAATTGAGGTTTGCAGAGCTTGCCAGCACACCCGACATTTTATTCACTGGCGGATTCAATTTCCCTCTGCTTTTTCCTGAAATTATTTAAAGTGGAATTCTGGGGGAGATAAAGCAATACGCAAGTCAAAACCCGTTGCATCAGTTCCGATTGTCGCCTGACCCCCAGTTTGATGTAAACCTGTTTGAGGTAAGAGCGCGCCGTGCTATAGGTGATTCCCAATGCCCGCGCCGCATCCTCTACGCTCAGGCCATCAATCAGCCTGATGACCAGGTTCGCTTCGGAGTTGGTCATTCCATAAAAAGAACTCACTTGGTGGCAGGTCAATTTCAAACTCTCGGTGCCACAAATAAATAGGGCGGCAGCATCTAATGGCAGGCCATTATCTGTGGCTTCCGACCCCAGGGGCACAACCAGAATTTTTTGCTTCTTGCCCTTACACAAGGTTATATCCAGAAAGCCGTTGACCATTCTATGCTTCTTGAGGCTTACAGTATCGGCAACCATTTTTTGTAAACGGGTTGATTCAAATGGTTGCAACAACTCAACCCTGCCGTGTTTTATTCCAATCTCCTTGCCTGCAATCAATTTTTCCGCTCGCAAATTCATGGATAAAATTTTGCTCTGCTTGTCCACAATGATGACCGCAGGTGACAGGCAATTTATCAATCCGTGCAAAAGCACCTTATCATTGCTTGCCGCGTTAATCTGATGACGTATCTGCAATACGCGCGTCACATGGGGCGCAAGGAATCGCAACAAATCCACCTCTTCACCCGGCATGGATGCATGCTGGCATAGCTCCGGGCAACCGCACTCCGCACACTTCAATATTTTGTTCTCTGTTGCAGAGAGAGAGAGAGAGAGAGAGAGAGAGTCAGTCAGGCACAAAAGTGCTGATTTACCACCGATGGTTTTTGTCAATGCACCCAGAAAAATCGGCCAGTGACGCACATCGCACGCCGCATCGTAGATCAATTCAACCAACCCCAATGCCTCTTGCTGAAGCTCTTTGTCCACCCCAATCCCCCCGAGAATCCTGGCACAACATGATGTGCATTTACATCATGGAACCTCTAATTGCGATCTGAATAGGTTGGCAAACTATGCCAGCCAAGCCGTCGGTTATCTCCCAGCGGGAAGTGACGATGTGTCGCATTGCGAAATTCGCGCCAAACAGGATACATCTCCGCAAACGGGGAGTATATATGTCGAAAGGCCTAGATATATATAGGCTATTTCCATAAAAGCGCGATGCGCTTCAGAAGCGTGGCTGAAAACTGCCTGCTTGAGAGCGCAGAAAAATCGGCGGTAAAATTTCAGCGAAAATCTTGGATACGGAAGAACTGGCCCGATAAAAATTGATTTTGAGAGGTGCGCAACATACCCCCTGCGTTCGCGACCTCCTCATTTGAGGGCTATCGCAATCGTGCTAACACGGGCAAACTATTTCAGGGCTTGCATGTTTTTTCATTTGCTCGATGAAAGCCCCATAAAAATGGGTAATTGAAGATTTTTGAGGATTGAGCCATATCTATCAGGCGCCAATCTCTTTTAACGAAACCAGCACAAAGGGGAAATCATGAACATCAAAAGCAGCCTTCGCACAATAGCTGAACTGGGCGTTGGCCTGACGGCCATCGCCGCATTGATCCTGGTCGGTTGCGGGGGTGGCGGCGGCGGGGGTGGCGGCGGCGGCGGTGTTGGCGGCGGCGGCAGTGGAGCAACATCAGCTAATTTAGTGCCATATAAGGGTATGTTCACTCAGCTCGGCACGTTCACTGCGACAGATGCAAATGGCAGTTCCGTTGTCGTAACTGGAGCGAGCCTTAACAATGGTGTCATATCCGCAACCTTCCCGAGCAACGCCGCCTATCCGCTAGTTGTTTCGGTTACCGGCACTTACCTTGATGAAACAAACGGCAACCTGCCCCAGTCTTCTGTAACCCCTGTGCGCTCGCTCATTGCTGATGCAGCAGCGGCTGCCGCAGCTGTATCCGGCATTCCGGTAACAGCCATTACCGAAATGGCCGTTGCCAAGCTTGAGCAGGCAGTGGGAGGCAATCTTGCCGCCCCCTCTGCCCCTCTCACTACTTTAGATGCAAACAATGCAATTGATGCTGCCGCAAGCCTCATCGGGCAAGATCATACCAACATGACCATCCCGGTGTTTGATTCGAGCGGTAAACCAGCCGACAGCAACACGTTGGCTCTATCAGCATTAGCCTTCGTAGCCAACGCACAACCTGGGGCCGGAGCTGATTTGGCCGCTAATCTGAATAGCTTGGCACTGCAGTTTGGGAACCTTGCCGCAGCGAGCAGTATCGCCGACCTGATAACTACTGCGGAGATGGCAAGCGCAGTCGCCGCCGCCGCCCCCAATGCAGTATCGGGTGTGGTAGCGCCAATTGTGACAATACCGACAACGCCCATAGGCGCCATCGCCCCGATCGCCCAGGCCAAAGCCCTGCTCAACAGCTTGCGCACCAACGCGAACTTGATGGCCAATACCGGCAAGACCGGGTTTATTGACCAACAGATGAACTCTGCCCGTACGGACTTACAGAGTATTCAAACGGCGAATATGGTATGGGGAGTTTTTATGCGCGCATCCCAGCGTGGCGCTAATATGCTTCTTAGCGGGCTTTCTACAGGCTCTAGCAGCCAAGGTGGTGATCATGACTGTCAAGTTATGAACACTAGTACGGTTGTCAAATGTTTTTACAGAGAGAATCCAACATTTGCTTTCCTCATAGTGAGAGAATTCATGCTTACGCTGACCGACACCACCCCGTCTGCCGGTGCCACGGCCCAGCACACCTATACGTGGACTGAAACCGTATGCCTGGACAACCCCAACATGACTACTGTTCCAGGCACTTGTGGAGCGTATAGTAATTCACAGGGTGGTACGGTGACAGCCACAAATTATGCGGCGGGGGTGGCGGGCTGGAAAGATTATCATTTCTCTGGAAATATCCAACCGCTGTTTGAGCCTGCTGGAGTAACCGGACCCACCTCACCCGGCTATATTGACCATACTGCAATAGATTTCACTGCAAGCGGAACCAGCGTCGGTGCAAACACCGAGAATGCCGTAAGCGGCACCATGACCACTGGCACCCTGCTCACTATGGCCTGGTTGCCGGGATCAAAGGTAGTTAATGTCACAGGCGCCAACAATTGGGGTGCTCCAGTTTCCGGGCATGTCGTGCTACAAGCCAAAACAGCGAATTACCAGTTTGATGGTACGCTCGGTGGTTCTAGCTTTGCGCAAGACTTGGCAACGACGTGCAGGTCGTGGGATATGTTCGGTGTTTGTACGTCATCAATGTCATCTCCCAATTGGTATCCGCAAAACGTTTCCTTCACCGGCAGCGTCACCCATCGTACCAATGCCGCTGTGGGCATGTTCATGACCGGAACCCTGTCGGGGACTGTGGATGGCTCCCATTTTGATCCGCGGTTACCGACCGTGCCGGGTACAAATTATTGGGCATCTACGGCCTCTTTCACCGGCAGCATCACCAACCGCACGGTCACCCCTGCCATGGTTTACCAGGTTGTAAGCCACTCTGCGGAACCCGGAACCACCCCCGTCACCACTTCGGATCTCACTTATACCGACCCGAGCAACAACACGGTTGTCATGAATTGGACCCAAAACCACACTACGGGGATAACAACCCCTGGAACGATCACCATGGGCGACATTACCATTACCGGCTGCGCTGCCGGAACCTTGGGTGGCCTTTCCGGCTGTAGCGTGTATTCCGGCAACCCCGCAACACTGATCGGAACAATCAGCGGTTACATTGTGAACTTCGCTGACGGCACTTTCGTCTCGGTGCAGTAATAGCGGGCGGGTGAATCCCATCGCAGTAACTTACAAGCCGGCATTTTCAAATGCCGGCTTTTTTATATGCGGCCAATTGAAGCAATGGAAAAAATTATTTTCTGCCTGTTGATTGTTTTGTCCGGCGCGTCCCATGCCGGTGTGCTCGGTCTTTCCAACCCGGCGGATATGGCGGGGGAGCACGGCATCCACGTGTATGCCGGCGGACATTATTTTGCGGGCAACGATTATGTCGCGGTCAGCGAATATTCGGGCAATTGGAATGGAGCCTACACACCGCGTAGCGGCATGAATCTGGCCCTGTTAAACGCGCGCGTGGAAGCTGGCGCTTCTTATGATACATGGCGTCTTGCGGCGCTGTATCGCAAGGAAATCCTGATCGAGAGCAACCGCGACATAACCGACATCGTGTACTACAACAAACAGCATATGAGTGTTCCGGCCGGGCAATCTTTTGGAATCAATCTGCGGGTGGCAGGCTTCGAGGCGGATGGCATCCGGCTCGACAAGGGGTTTGTCTTGTCCCAGATAAACGCCATGACCGTAGCGGTGGGCGCGGGAATTTCCCTGCTGCGCGGCAGATCGGTGCGGATCGGACGGGCGGATGGAACAGCATCTTCGACCCTGACCGGCTATGCCTATAATGTCACGCTGGAGGACAGCCATTCGAAAGCGACTTATCCGTTCATCCGCAACGCCACGCCCATCGGGCAAGGCTATGCGCTGGATGCCGGCGCCAAATTTGCATGGAACAACGGTTCCCGTCTGGAGTTGGCGGCGAACGACCTGGTTGGGGAGATGCGCTGGGAGAACATGCCGCATACCATCCAAACGGCGAACAGCGCCACGCTTGCCCGTGACCCATCCGGCTATATTTATTACAATCCGACCGTCAGCGGGGTGAACGATCTCAACCGGAGAGCCCTCACCCAGAAGCTGGCTCCCAAGTTCCATGCGCAATTTATGTATCCGGTTTCATATTTCGCTATTTCGGCGGGAACGGAATGGATAAAAGGTTATTGGTTCCCGCAAGCGGGAGTGGCATACCGCCTGAATGAAAACTGGATGACAATGCTCGACTACGATGTGAGATTCAACACGCTAGGGCTGGGAATCAAACACCAGTGGTTTCACCTGAACTTGCGTACCGAGACTTCATTGGAAAATACCAGGGCATATGGCTTGGATGGGGGTGTGAACGTTTTGTTTTAACGTGCATGGTTCAGAATTCCAGGCTGAAAAATCGAGCCTCTCACTTAGTTTTGGAATGTGCCATTGTTTGTTCGTTATGGATGCTGAATAATTACTCCGTATCAAGACCGATCAATAATCAAGTCTAAATATTTTTTCACTACTGCTCAAAGGGGGACTACCATGAAACACAAATTCAAGCTCGCAACTGTAACCTCATTGCTGTGCGCCAACGCTTACGCGACGCCGGTGTACCAGCCACCCGGCCCGAACCTCACTTACGGTTCGTCCAGCAACAACCAGTCCATCATGTCGAGCGTCGCCAACCCGGCAGCGGGCGCGGCGGTGTTGCGCAAGGAAGACGGGCAGTACCGGTTTGGAATTCTTTCGATAGGCGGGGGATATGAAATCGGCAATGTGAACAATCTCGCCAACCAGATTGATACGACCCAGACGAAACTCAAAAATCAGACCATCCCCAATACCTTGGTCACCGGCGCCGATGTGGCTAACTATGTCAATTTAAACCTGATTGCCCCGGTTAACAGTTTGACGAACACCTTGCAACAAGACGGCAATGCCTCGGTGTATTTTGGCGGGCATGTTCCGTTTACGCCATTCGTCATTTCCAAAAAGAAACTGGGCGGCAGTTTTGTGCTCGATGCGAACGTGAGCGCCATCGCCAACGCATCGTTTATCGCAGACCCATTTGCCAATATTAGCGCCGCACAAGGCGATGCAATTATCGCGGGTGGCGGCACTTATACCCCCGCAACAAACGACAGCACCTTATTGGTCAAAGCGGCCATGGTGTCGGAGCTTGGGCTGGGCTACAGCCGCAGTATCCTGACACGCGCGGTGGATGATCCAACGGTAGGAGAAATGACGTCCGACAAGCTGAAAGCCGGGGAGCTGACGGCGGGCGTGCGTTTGAAGTATTACCAGGTCAAGCTCGCCAACAAAGCGCAACGGCAGCAATCAACCACTGCGGGCGGCGCGCAAAGCACGCTCAAGGCGAGCCAGACCTACTCCAGCAGATCGGGGGTTGGGCTGGACGTGGGCACGCTGTGGACCAGCAGGCGTTATCGGGTCGGAGCCTGGGTGAGCAACCTCAACAAGCCCAGCTTCAAATACAATGCTGTTGATCTGGCGGGTTATACAGACCCGGGAGTCATCTCCCAGCTCAGCGGCACGACGACCTACGAGATGAAACCCCAACTGCAGCTCGAAGGCGCGGTGTTTTCGGAAAGCCAGAATTGGGTCATCAATGGCGGACTGGACGCCAATGCGGTGAAAGATGCGGTCGGCAGGGATTTCCAGTGGGCGACCCTGAGCGCGGCCTATGCCACCAATAGCTGGTGGATACCCGGTGCGCGAGTGGGCTACCGCAGCAACAGGGCCGGATCGAAATTGAGCTACATCACGGGCGGGTTGACCCTGTTCAAGGCGCTTTCGCTGGATGCGGCTTTATCTACAAATAAGGTGGCCGATAACAGCGGCAAATCCATCCCGCGCAGCGCGATGCTCAATCTCAATGTGCAAATGACTTTCTAAGGGAAATGAAAATTCTAAAGATACCGTTTATCATGTCTCCAACATTTACTCCCATCCCCCAGGTCGGCATAGTATATCTTGGAGTGATAACCCAGCCATGAACCACTCCATGCTTTGCCAACTCGCTCTGCTGCGTCTGAAAGAGCTTGAAGAGGTTTATCCATGTCCTCTTCTTGCAGTTTTTTACTTTGGACTTCCAAGCGATCAGCGATCTTAAAAAGTTCATCAGCTACCGACATGCTTTTCCCTTATTTCGGTTAATGCGAATATCAGAGAGGCCATGATCTCACTCAAGCCGTCATCGGCTCAAACCGATGTATCTGCTTCAACACGCCGGCCAATTTCCTGGCGGGCGCAGTCATGGCTGCTGTAATTCGCGCTCCGCCCAAGCAAAAACAGAGTCAACCATTTGCCGAACTTCATCCCTGCTTATCAGTGGAATATCCAGATCGTCGTAACGAAAAATGACTGCGTAAGGATTCAGGCGCGACAAGACATTGGCTGGCAGCGGAAGCGGCACGCCAGCCTGGGTCAGCATCTCAGCGAGATGGGCGAGGTTATGCGTGCGTGAGAAAACGGTTCCGTGGCTGACCAGCACCGCTTTCAATAATTTCTCGACAGCCTGCTGCGCATGGAAACAGACAATGCGCAAATCCATCTCGGCATCGGCGTTGAGATTCAGGAAGGCGCGTCTGTCCTGCGATGCGATGCGGTACAGCATCGCCGCTTCTTCATTGGAGATGTTCATACACCACCTTGCCTTCGCGCAGCGCCCAGTAAACCGGGGTGGTGCACCAGTTCCTGCGTTGCTCGAATTCGGCCTCGGAGTAAACCAGCACATCCACATCCACACCTATCCAGCCTACAGCCTCCTGCAGGCGCAGCATCTCCTGCGCGCGATCTGCAACAACAGGTTCCACCACCATGAGGTCAAGATCGGAATACTCACCCGCATCGCCGCGCGCATACGAGCCAAACAGGATGACCTTGCTAGGCTGATTGGCGATAGCAACCACCCGGTCAATTGCTTGCTGAATTCCTTCGGTTTGCAACATGATGTCTTCCAATATTACGGTGCTGTATTCAAATTTAACTGCCCCCGGCCAACAGAGGCCACTGCTGCGGCCATTGCGCCATCGGGTCGCGCGTGAAGCCGCTCTTGCCGAACAGTTGCCAGCGCCCGATGACATAGCACAGCAGTACGTTGGCCTGCGCGCCCACGTCAAGGTTGGCGTCCAGTTCGCCTTGCGTCACGGCGATGCGCAGGGCTTGCTTGAGCGTGGTCTCGATGCGGTCAAACAACTGGTTGATGCGCAGTTGCAGGCGTTCATTCTCGTTCACCAGCGCATCGCCGATCAGCACGCGCGTCATGCCACGATTCTTCTGCGCGAAACCGAGCAACATGGAGAGGATGCCTTCAACCTGTTTCATTCCACTGGCTTCTTCTGAGGTAATCTTGTTCGCAAGCCCGAACACCGTTTGCTCGATGAACTCGATCAATCCCTCGAACATCTGCGCTTTGCTGGCGAAGTGGCGGTACAGTGCGGCTTCGGAAATGTCCAGTTTGGCGGCGAGCGCGGCGGTGGTGATTTTATCGCCCTTGGGCTGTTCCAGCATTCCGGCAATGGTTTGCAGGATTTGCAGTTTGCGTTCACCCGGTTTGGCAGCCATGTCGTTCCCTTTTCAAAACAGCCGCGGCAAGGCACGCGGCAGCTCCATCACATCACGAATTTTTACATCCACATAAGCCGGTGAGCGCGGCGTGTCGTTCACCCACACGGTGCGCATGCCCAGGCGCTTCGCCGCCTGCAAGTTTTCCGCGCTGTCTTCCACCATCACGCAGCGCGCCGGATTCAGGCGATGCTTGCGCAGCAACCGCACAAACCCCGCCAGCTGCGGCTTGGGGCGGTAGTGCGCGTGTTCGACGGCGAACACGTCATCGAACAAATCATCTATGCGCAGCAGTTTCAGCACGGCACGCGCATAGTGCTGCGGCGCATTGGAAAACACCAACTTTTTACCCGGCAACTTTTTCAGCACGTGGCGCAGACGCGGCACGCGCAACACCATTCCGGGCAATTCCGGAAACTGGTGGGTATGCCACAGGAAATGATCCGGCCTGATCCCGTGGTGCCGCATCAAGCCGCTCAAAGTCGCGCCGTAACGCTGCCAGTAATGCACGCGCAATTCGCCCGCAGCCTGTTCATCCAGCCCCAGATGCTGTTGCAGGTAGGCAGTCATGCTGCGGTTGATGTGCGGAAAAATGTGCGGCGTCGCATCGTGCAATGTATTGTCGAGGTCGAACACCCATACTGGTTTTATCATTCCCTGAGATCCATAACCAGCCACGGATGAACACGGATATTCACGGATGAGCAGGTGTAATCCGTATTCATCCGTGGCTAAAATTCACTTGCTTTTGATGAGCGTCCCCACCCCCTCATCCGTCAAAATTTCCAGCAGCAGCGCATGCTCCACCCGTCCGTCAATGATGTGCACCGCCTTCACCCCGCCGCGCGCGGCATCCAGCGCCGAGCCGATCTTGGGCAGCATGCCGCCGGACAGCGTGCCGTCCGCCACCAGCCCGTCAATCTGTTTCGGGGTCAGCCCGGTGAGCAGGATGCCGTCCTTGTCCAGCACGCCGGGAGTATTGGTGAGCAGCACCAGCTTCTCCGCTTTCAGCACCTCGGCCAGTCTGCCCGCCACCAGGTCGGCGTTGATGTTCAGCGTCTCGCCGTCCGGCGCCACGCCGATCGGCGCGATGACCGGAATGAAATCGCCGGAATCGAGGAAAGTGATTATTGAGGGATCTATCGAGCTGATTTCACCCACCAGTCCGATGTCCAGCATTTTGCCCGGTTCTTTATTGCTTTCCAGCAGCATCTTCTCGGCGCGGATGAAAGCGCCATCCTGCCCGGTCAACCCCACCGCCTTGCCGCCGTGCTTGTTGATCAGGTTGACGATGTCCTTGTTGACCTTGCCCAGCACCATCTCGACCACGTCCATGGTCTCCTCGTCGGTCACGCGCATACCCTGCACGAAGGTGCCCTCCTTGCCCATTCTCTTCAGCAGCTCGTTGATCTGCGGCCCGCCACCATGCACGATCACCGGGTTCATCCCCACCAGCTTGAGCAGCACCACATCGCGCGCGAAGCTTTCCTGCAACTGCGGATCGGTCATGGCGTTACCGCCGTATTTGACCACGATGGTCTTGTCGAAGAAGCGCTGGATATAAGGCATAGCCTCGGAAAGGGTGCGGGCTTTTTTCTCGGCGGCAGAAGGGGTGAGGGACATGATCTATCCTTGGACGGAACTGGCGCGCATTCTACACCACTGCAAATAAAACAAGCGGCTCAATGCCACCCTTCTCCCGTAAAGTCCGCGCTTACTTGGCCCTCACCCCCGTTCCCTTAGGGAGTTGGAAATTCTTAAAGTACCGTAAATCATGTCACCAACATCACCCCATCCCCCTCCTAACCTCCCACTTGAAGGGGGAGGCACTATACTCCCTCCACTTCAAGGGGAGGGTTGGGGTGGGGATGGGTTTTGTTTTGGCTTATGTGACGTAATTTATAAGTGGTATTTTGGTAATTTCCTGCTCCCTTACCCATGAACCTTGGTGCTCTGTGAATACGGCCGTATGTAGGAGCGCTCGTTCTCGCTACGCTTTTGGTTCATGGGTTCAATTCGGGCGAAAAATTGGCGGCTGCGGTCTCTCCCATAGGGCAAGGGGGTACGGTTCGTCGCTACGCGAGATTTGCGTTAACGGTGATCTTGCACGGTACGCCCGGAATATTGCTTGTAGCTGAGCTCCAGCCGCCTGACCTCGGCCACCACTTCCAGCCTGCGGGTATGATTGTGTGCCAGTTCTACGGTTAAAGTGACCGGAACATGATCGCCCAAATTCAGCTCCCGCTTCAAGCCTACCAGCATCAAGGCTACCCCGTTCTCGCCAAACACCACAGTGTGTCGGCGCGGCAAGCGCAGGCTGTCCACTTCACTCGCATGCATCTTGCCGCTGCCGGCGGGAGACAAGCGCAGTATCTTCACCCGCTCTGCCAGCGGGCTGCTCACCGCAACCAGTCTGGCCGGCGCGAGACTGGTCAGGTTCAACTGCAAGGACACCGTGCTTTGCCCGGGCACGCTTTCGCGCAGCCATGCATTATTCGCCACTACATCTTTGGTTCCTGCCCAGGCATTGCTCACCAGCGCTAGCGCCAGAACCCCCATCAATTTTTGCCACATCGCTGGTTCCTCCAGTTACCATGTCGCCGGGCTTGCCCGAATATCCTGTGACAGCTATTACTGCTGGCTTGCCATGAGGGGTTTTGTATCTGCGCTGGCTTTCACCGATGCTTTGTGTTTGTCGGCAAACTGCACTGTCACGGTGAACGGTATGCTATCTCCTGCCTTGAGAGGACGTTTCAGGTCATTCAGCATCACATGGTTGCCGCTCGCTCCCAGATCAACCGGCTTACCCGCAGGCAATGGCAAGGATTCGATAGCATGCATTTTCATCACGCCGTTTTCGCGCGTCATGCTGTGTATCTCTACGGAGCCTGCCACCGGGCTGGAAATCGCCACCAAATGAGCGTCTCTCCTGCTGGTGATGGAAAACTGCAATGCCGCACCTGTCTGCCCGGGTACCGAGGCGCGCGTCCATGCGCCCGTCACTGACACATCGCCCGCCCATGCCTGTGCCGCGAATAACAATGCGGCGATTGCAATTACAAAACGCATTTGACTCTCCTTGGTTTCAAGACATGCCAAGATACAGGAAGAGCGCTTCGGTAGGCAAGCGCGCAAGTCTGCTCAACAATGGGCCATCTAAATAAGGTTCCCTGAATGGGCTTTGTATTCCGTAAAGCAAGTGTATGATAGTAACTACCCGTTGCTTGGGCGAGCCTCAAGGAAGCCTCACGTTTCTGCCGGGAGCAAAGCAATGCTATTCAAAAAGCTGCTGGTTGCACTTCTCCCAATGTCCGGTGCGACTGCCGCTCGCGCCGAATACATATTCAATTTCCCCGAGCCTGTGACGCCCCTCGCAGAAGACACCTTGCGGGTGCACAACCAATTCATGCTGATCATTTTCGCCATGTTCTTTGCGGCGCTGGGCATCATGATCTACTCGCTGGTCAAGCACCGTAAAAGCAAGGGGTACGTTCCCGCTGCATTCACCGGGCCGCGCACCCAAACCCAATGGATCGGTGTCATCGCACCCTTCGTCGGCCTGTTCTGTATTGACTATATTGTCATCGGGATTCCCGCCTACCATGCCGCCGTTAAAATGGAGGACACCCAAAACGGGGCCGACATGGTGATCAAGGTGACAGCCAGCCAATGGAAGTGGCAATACGAGTATCCGGATGAGGGAATCAAGTTTGTCAGCATGCTGGCAACACCGAAAGATCAAATAAACAACCGGGTGCCGAAAGGCGAGAATTATCTTCGGGAAGTGGACAATCCGCTGGTGCTGCCGGTCAACAAAAAAGTGCGCTTCCTCATCATGTCCACCGATGTGATCCATAGCTGGTGGATGCCTCAATTCGGCGTCAAGCGCGATGCGGTGCCAGGTTTCCTGCGGGAGGCCTGGGTGAAAATTGAAAAACCGGGAACCTACCGAGGGCAATGCTCCCAGTTGTGCGGCAGGGATCACGCCTTCATGCCGATTGTCGTGGAGGCGGTTGCGGAGGAGCAATACCGCGCATGGGTGGCGCAGAAAAAAACCGAATCGGCCAGCCTCGCCGCCAGCACGGAAAAGATATGGGGCAGGGAAGAACTGATGAAGCACGGACAGGAGATTTACGAAAGGATTTGCATCGCTTGCCACCAGGCAGGCGGCAAGGGGCTTCCCGGCGCTTTCCCGGCACTGGCGGGCAGCAAGATCGTCAACGGGCCGTTCCTGGACTCCAATGGCCGCCTGATCAAGGATGGACATCTTGACCGTGTCATGAACGGCAAGCCCGGCACCGCCATGCAAGCATTCAAAAATTCGCTCTCCGACACCGACATCGCCGCGATCGTGACGTATGAGCGCAACTCTTTCGGCAACAGCATGGGCGACCTGGTGCAGCCTGCGCTGGTCAAGTCGTTACGTTAACGTGAAACTCGCGCAACGATACATTTGCTCCCTCGCCCTCCGGGAGAGACCGCAGCCGCCAATTCTTTCGCCCGAATTGAACCTATGAACCAAAAGCGTAGCGAGAACGAACGCTGCTGTAGGAGCCCAATTTATTGGGCGATATGATATTGATGATCGCGCAATAAATTGCGCTCCTACATACGACCGTATTCACAGAGCACCAAGGTTCAGTGGAATGGCTAGTAGTTCCACCAGGGAAACGGGCATGGCGTGCTTCATGATTAAGGGCGGCATTTTGTGCCATGCCTGTTAGGGGAAAAGATGACAACAACAACTACCACTACTGCCTTGCATGAAGAACACCGCGATCATCCGCCCGGCTTCAAGCGCTGGCTGACCACCACCAACCACAAGGATCTCGGCACACTGTACATGACCTTTGCCCTGATCATGTTTTTTGTGGGCGGCTCGATGATCATGCTGGTGCGGGCCGAGTTGTTATATCCCGGCCTGCAATTGCTGAAGCCCGAGTTATACAATCAACTGGTCACCCTCCATGCGCTGGTCATGGTGTTTGCGGTGATCATGCCGGCAGCCACCGGCCTCAACAATTACCTGATCCCGCTGATGATCGGCGCTCCAGACATGGCGCTGCCACGGGTCAACAACTGGGGGTTCTGGATACTGCCGCCAGCCGCCATCCTGCTGGTGCTGCCCTTGTTCCTGGCATTTTTCGGGGTGGGCGACGGCGCTGCGGCTGGCGGCTGGGCCATGCACAACACCCCGCTTTCGCTGCAGGCCGGGATCGGCATGGATTTCACCATCCTGGTGATACATCTGCTGGGCATCTCGTCGGTGTCGGGCGCAATCAATGTCATCGTCACCATTTTCAATATGCGCGCGCCCGGCATGACGCTGATGAAAATGCCCCTGTTCGTGTGGGCATGGCTGGTCACCGCCATTCTGGTGGTGATGGTGATGCCGGTGCTCTCCGCCGTGGTCACCATGCTGCTCACCGACCGCCATTTCAGCACCCATTTTTTCATCGCCTCCGGCGGCGGCGACCCCATCATGTTCCAGCATATCTTCTGGTTCTTCGGCCACCCCGAGGTGTACATCGTGGTGCTCCCGTTCTGGGGTGTGCTGCCGCATATCCTTTCGACCTTTTCCCGCAAGCCGGTCTATGGTTACAAGGCCCAGGTGTATGCCTTCTGGGGGGTCGCTATCATGGGGTCTGTCGTATGGGCGCACCACATGCTTACATCGGGAATGCCGCTGGCTGGTAATCTATTTTTCATGTACTCCACCATGGCGGTCTCCATCCCGACCTCGGTGCTGATCTTCTGCTGGATTGCCACCATCTGGCGCGGCTCCATGACCTTTGAAACACCCATGTTGTTCGCGCTGGGTGCAGTGATAATGTTCGGCATCGCCGGACTGACCGGGCTGGTTCTGCCCGATGTCGCCGCGAATGCCCAATACCACAATTCCTATTTTGTGGTGGCGCACTTCCACTATCCTTTCTTTGGCACGGCAGTGTTGGTAATGATGGCGGCAACCTATTTCTGGCTGCCGAAATTTACCGGCCGCATGTATAACGAAAAGCTGGGCAGATTGCATTTCTGGCTGACCATCGTTTTTTTCAACCTGACTTTCATGCCGCAGTTCTTTGCAGGCCTCGGGGGCATGCCGCGCCACATTGCCGACTATGCACTGAAATTTGCCGGGCTCAACATGATTTCGTCAATCGGCGCTTTCCTGCTGGGCCTCTCGCAGTTGCTGTTCGCCTATAACATTATCCGGTGCGTTCGCGGACATGGTGATGAGGCAACCGCCCAAGTGTGGGAAGGCGCCGATGGACTGGAATTCACCTTGCCCTCGCCACCGCCCTACCACACCTTCACTACGCCACCGGCGGTGAAATAGGGTGCCACATGAACGAGACTGCCCGGCAGGAAAAAAAGCAAGCCAACTTGAAGCTGGCTACGGTATTGGCCGCAGTTGCCGTGGCCATGTATTTGCTCGCATGGTTCAAGGATTGGTCGTGAAGCATGGAAGAATCCCTTCGGCAAGCTAACAAAAAACTGGCGCAAAAACTTGTGCTGGTAGTAGTTGCGTCCGGCGCTTTCGGCTTTGCGCTGGCGCCATTCTATGATGTCCTATGCAGGGTTACCGGGCTGAACGGCAAGACCAGTGGCGCGGTTTCGGCGCAAACAGAAAAAGTTGATCTATCGCGCTGGGTTACCGTGGAATTTGCCGGGAACACCATGCCGGGGCTGGGCTGGGAATTCAGTCCCAGGCAACACAAGCTCCGGATGCATCCGGGCGAGATTGTGACCACTACTTTTTACGCCAGGAACCCGGCCAACCAGGTTATCAATGGGCAAGCGATTCCCAGCGTGAGTCCGGGAAGGGCGGCACAATATTTCAGGAAATTGGAATGTTTCTGCTACAAACCACAACAATTAAAACCGGGCGAATCGCGCGAGATGCCGCTGACTTTTTTTATCAGCCCAGAATTGCCACAAGATATGCGGGAACTTGCACTGTCCTATTCGTTTTTTCCTCTTGGCGGCGGATCATAGGAATATTTTCTTGGGAGGTTAACATGACCACCGAAGCGCAAAGCAACCATCAATACTACATTCCCCCTCCCAGCGCATATCCGGTGGTGCTGAATGCCGGCCTGTTCTTTCTTGCGCTGGGGTTTGTACTCAAGATCAATGCACTGGCTTTCGGAACTGGTTTCATGCTGGCGGGAGCGCTGCTGGCCACTTATGCCGCAGTCGCCTGGCTCGGCAAAATAATAGGTGAAAACGAGAGCGGCAAATTTCACCCGTGGGAGGATCGCTCATTCCGTATCGGCATGGGCTATTTCATCGCGGCAGAGCTTCTGCTCTTTGCCGTGCCGCTGGCCGCATTGATGTACACCAAGGTTTTCTCCCTGCCGTGGCTGCATGTAACCGATCTGCTGTGGCCCGGATTCGGAGGGAAATGGCCCTCCAGCGGCCCGTCGGGAAAACTTTTCACTCCGTTGAGCGCTTGGGGCATACCGGCGGCAAACACGCTGCTGCTGCTCTTCTCTGCCGCGTCTTTTGCCTGGTCGCGCGCCGGTTTGCTGAAGGGTAACCGCGGCCAGATGACTTCCGGCCTGCTGCTGACACTCGCCCTGGGTGCGGCCTTTTTTGTTCAGCAGCTTGTGGAATACGGGCGCGCCGCTTCCGAACTCGGAGTAATGGCCAGCACCGGCTCTTATGGCGCCCTGTACTACATGCTGACCGGTTTCAATGAGTTTCACCTGCTGATTGGCCTGGTCATGCTGCTCGTGGTTTTGTTCCGAGGCTTCCACGGCCATTTCAACCCTGCCAGTTATTTTGGTTTCGAGGCCGCAGGATGGTTTTGGAATTTCGTTGTGGTGGCGCCGGGTTTACTGGTCTTTATTTATTTTTATGTCCTGTGACCGGCAGCGCATCATGCTGGGTGAGCTGGTGCGTGCGGACTTGGTGCGAGACACCGGCGAGATTTGCCGGGGGATACTTTCTGAAACAGGACGTTTTTACGTTAGAATATGCAGCACGCCCCGGTAGCTCAGTGGATAGAGTAACCCCCTCCTAAGGGGTAGGCCACACGTTCGATTCGTGTTCGGGGCACCAATTTGATACGTGTCTGGGCACCAAAAGTAGTGTTACAGCACGCCAATATGAAATAGCTGCCGCCATGTCTGCGTTCCTGCCGCTGATCCTTCCAGAATCACCTGAAATAAGCATTTCCGATTGGAAGGCGAAATACCGAGGGAACCTCAGCGCAGATTTATTCGGTTTTGTCGTTCCCGCGAAGGCGGGAACCCAGTCAAATAAAGGCACTGGATCCCCGCCTACGCGGGGATGACGAATTAATCCGTGTTTCCCTAGACGTTGAAGCGGAAGTGCATGACATCACCATCCCGCACTATATAATCCTTCCCTTCCAGCCGCATCTTGCCTTTTTCCTTGGCGCCCGCTTCACCCTTGCAGGCGATGAAGTCGTCGAAGCTAATTACTTCGGCGCGGATGAAGCCATGTTCGAAATCATTGTGGATGACACCTGCCGCCTGTGGCGCGGTATCGCCAACATGAATGGTCCAGGCACGTACTTCTTTTACTCCGGCGGTGAAGTAGGTCTGTAAACCGAGCAGCTTATAGGCTACACGGATCAACCGATTCAGGCCGGGTTCTTCTAGGCCCACATCGGCCAGAAATTCTTTTTTGTCTGCATCGGAAAGTTCGGCAATTTCCGCTTCCAGTGCGGCGCAGATCGGTACGACGGGCGCGCCTTCTCTGGCGGCAAATTCTTCCAGCCTGGTCAGCAGCGGGTTATTGCTAAAGCCGTTTTCTGCCACGTTAGCGACATACATGGCAGGTTTGACGGTGAGCAGGCATAGCGGTTTGAGCAGCACGAGTTGGTCTGCATCCAGCTTCATCATGCGTGCCGGTTTGCCTTGGTCGAGATGCGCGGAAACTTGCTCCAGTAATACATCAAGTTTGGCGGCCTCCTTATCGCCGGATCTCGACAGCTTACCGTTGCGTTGCTGCGCTTTTTCCACCGTTTGCAAATCGGCCAGCGCCAGTTCGGTGTTGATGGTTTCGATGTCGGAAATCGGATCAACCTTGCCCGCCACATGCACCACGTTGTCATCCTCGAAGCAACGCACCACATTCACGATGCCATCAGTCTCGCGGATGTTGGCAAGAAACTGGTTGCCCAGCCCTTCTCCCTTGGACGCACCCGCCACCAAACCCGCGATGTCCACGAACTCGGTAATGGCGTATTGCATTCTTTGCGGCTTGACGATATCGGCTAGTGCCGCCATGCGCGCATCGTGTACCTCGACGATACCGACGTTGGGTTCAATCGTGCAAAAGGGATAGTTCTCTGCCGCAATGCCTGCCTTGGTCAGCGCATTGAACAGGGTTGATTTGCCGACATTGGGCAGGCCGACGATACCGCATTTCAAACTCATGGCTGTTTCCTTTTTTAATAACTGCAACCCTAAACCCCCTCCAACTGCCTCTTGTCAGAGGAGGAGCCTCGGCTCTCCCCCTGACAAGATGAGGCCTTGTGGGGTTGGTTTTATGCACTATGCAGCTTCAGCATCGCCGCTTCCAGCTTGCCTTCCACGATGAGCGACGCCACATCCTGCGCGCGTCGCATGGCATGTTCGATCAACCCGGCTTCTTCTTTGCGCGGCGATTTCAGCACATAGTCCGATACATCCGCACGTTCACCGGGATGGCCGATGCCGATGCGCAAGCGCCAAAAATCGCGGGTGCCGAGATGGGCGATAATGTCTTTCAGGCCGTTATGCCCGCCGTGGCCACCGCCCAATTTCAGTTTGGCGCTGCCGGGGGGCAGATCAAGCTCGTCATGCACCACCAGAATGTGCTGCGGGACGATCTTGTAAAACTGCGCCTGCGCCGCCACCGCGCGGCCACTAACATTCATGAAGGTCTGCGGCTTGAGCAGAAAGAGTTCACGCCCATGCACCGAACCGCGCGCAGCCAGGCCGTGAAACTTGCCCTCCGCCTTGAAGGTAAGCTGGAGCGCACGGGCAAACTCGTCCACCCACCAGAAACCGGCGTTGTGGCGCGTGGCCTCATATTCGCGTCCCGGATTACCCAGCCCGACGATTAATCTGATCCCGCTCATAATGAAAAAGCCCGCCATGCCGTATCGAGTCGCATGGCGGGCTGCCTGAAATAACTGCTCCGGTTATTTCTTGGTTTCAGCCGCCGATTTTGCCGCCGGTTTCGCCGCAGTTTTCACAGCGGCAGCGGGCGCGGCAGCAGCAGCCGTTGCGGTGGCGGCGGCAGCAGCCGTTGCGGCCGCTTCAGCTTCCGCTTCCATCGCGCCGCGCGGTATCTGGACGGTAGCCACTACGGCATCCCCGGCATGCCCATGACCGGCCACCGCAACGCCCTTCGACAATTTCAGGTCGGACACATGGATGGAATGGCCCATCGCCAGGCTGGCAAGATCCACTTCGACAAACTCGGGCAGATCAGCCGGTAAGCAAGTGATATTCAGGTCATTCATCACGTGGCTGATGATGCCGCCATTCACCTTCACACCCGGCGCGATGTCGGCATTGATGAAGTGCAGCGGCACTTTCATATGTATTTTCTTGTCCTTGGACACACGCTGAAAATCGATGTGCTGGACTTGCTGGCGGAACGGGTGCATCTGGAAATCGCGCAGCAGCACTTGCTCCTTCTTTCCGTCCAGGTCGAGCGTCAGGATGGATGCGTGGAAGGCTTCTTTGCGCAGGCTGTGGAACAGGTTATTGTGGTCAACATCAACCAACGTGGGCTCGCCATCACCATAAACAATGCCGGGTACGCGACCAGTCTTGCGCAGACGGCGGCTCGCACCCGTTCCTTGCGCCTTGCGGGATGTTGCAGTTAATTCAATTTTCATTTTACTTCTCCGCTTCAGTTGGAATCGCCCGCGACCAGGAGATTCCGGGTTGGCAACCACCTCATGGTGGCCGCTTAAATTTTAGTCAACAAACAATGAGCTGACCGACTCTTCCGCATTAATGCGGCGCATGGTCTCGGCCATCAACTCCGCCACGCTCAACTGGCGGATGCGTTTGCAGTTGCGCGCTTCTTCGCGCAACGGAATGGTGTCGGTCACCACCAATTTGTCCAGCGCCGAATTCTCGATGCGCTCGATCGCTGCTCCTGACAGCACCGGATGCGTACAGTATGCCAACACTCGCTCTGCACCCTTTTCCTTGAGCGCATCGGCAGCTTCACACAGGGTGTTGGCGGTATCCACCATGTCGTCCATGATCAAACAGGTACGGCCCACCACATCACCGATTATATTCATTACTTTCGCCACATTCGGCTTGGGGCGGCGTTTATCAATAATCGCCAGGTCCGCATCCATCTGTTTTGCCAGCGCACGCGCACGCACCACGCCCCCCACGTCCGGCGACACCACTACCAGATTCTGGTAATTGTGCTTCCACACATCCGACAGCAGGATCGGGCTGGCATAAATATTGTCCACGGGAATATCAAAGAAACCCTGGATCTGATCCGAATGCAAATCCATGGTCAGCACACGGTCCACACCCACGCCAGTCAACATGTTCGCCACCACCTTGGCGGTAATCGCCACACGCGCCGAACGCGGGCGGCGATCCTGCCTGGCATATCCCATATAGGGCAGTGCGGCAGTGATCCGCCCGGCTGAAGCGCGTTTCAACGCATCCACCATCACCAGCACTTCCATCAAAGTATCATTGGTTGGGGCGCACGTTGATTGCAGCACGAACACATCCTTGCCACGCACGTTCTCGAGGAGCTCGACCATCACCTCGCCGTCGGAAAAGCGGCCGACAACAGCACGCCCGAGGCGGATATCAAGATGCCGCGCCACATCTTCTGCAAGCTTGGGATTGGCATTGCCGGTGAATACCATCAAGCTATCGTAAGACACGTGCACCCCTCAAGGCAGAATTAAAATAAGCGCAAGCGCCCCATGCAACAAAAATACACCAGACAAAAAAATCCATGCAAACTGGCTGGGGAGGTAGGGATCGAACCTACGAATGCCGGAATCAAAATCCGGTGCCTTACCACTTGGCGACTCCCCAAAAAACTTAGAAGCTGTTTTTAAAATTACTGATGAAACCACTAGCCATCTGACTAAGTTGGCAAACCACACCAACTAAGTCATTGGTTATGCGCTTGCCATTTTGGGTCTGCGCGGTGATCGGAATCCTCATGTACTACAGTACATTCCGGCTCCTGCACTCGCTACATTTTTCAAACAGCTTCTTAAAAATCCCGCAACGGATGGCGCTGCAAACCGTGCGCCACAATGCCGCGCATATCCGGCGGTAATTGTTCCAGTACAGCCTGCGCCTGTCCTTCGCCGGGAAATTCGGCGAAGACGCACGCCCCGGAGCCGGTCATCCGCGCCTGCGCGAACCGGCTCAGCCAGGAAAGGTGCCGCACCACTTCCGGATATAAACTGCATACCACCGGCTGCAAATCGTTCCGCAGTGCCCGTGGCGAAAGGTCGCGAATTCTGAGGGAAATCGTATCCCGTGTCAATTCAGGATGCGCAAAAATATGTGCCGTGGCAACATGCACGGGCGGGAACAGCACCACATACCAAGCGTCCGGCAGGGGATAGACCTGCAACTGTTCGCCTATGCCTTCGGCAAAGGCATTCTCACCGTACACAAATACCGGCACATCCGCGCCCAGGGACAGCCCTATCTGCATCAGCCGTTCGCGCGACAGACCCAGATGCCACAGCCGGTTGAGCGCCAACAGGGTGGTGGCCGCATCGGAGCTGCCGCCGCCCAAGCCGCCGCCCAGCGGAATGCGTTTTTCCAGCGCGATGTCCACTCCCAGCGGGCAGCCGCATTCCTGTTGCAACAGGCGCGCGGCTCGCACGCACAAATCCTGCTCTTGCGGCACGCCATCCAGCGTGCTGACGCGGCGCACCACTCCGTCTTCGCGCAAGGTGAAATACAACGTGTCGCCAAAATCAATAAAGCGGAACAGGGTTTGCAGCAGGTGGTAGCCGTCGGCCCTGCGCCCAACCACATGCAAGAACAGGTTGAGTTTGGCCGGTGCCGGGCAGCTTATTGAATTTCCCATTCGTCGATCAGCAATTGGATTTCCACTTCCTCGCGTTGCAGGGTTATGCGCAGAGGCAAACTGTCCGGCGTTTGCGACGCATAACGGGTATAACGTATCGCCCATCCGTCCTGATGCATCATACTCACCTGCCCGTTCGCGTCGCGCTCAATGCCAGCCTTGCTCTCGGGTGCAGGCAGCGCCAGAACCCAACAGCGCAAGCCATCCAGCGGCAAATGCCAGCCCAATACCTGCTGCGTCAATTCCCCTGCATCTGGCGCAGCATAATGCTTATCGGACGTATCCAGCGCCACGCCTTGCATGTTACGGTCAATGCGCGCAATGGTCTGCCCGAGGGGGGTAAACAGCAATATCTCGTCCCCCCCGTCACGATGTGACCAGCGCATACCGGCAGAAGACCTTGCACCATCATGCTTGATGGCAAGCCGCCCGGTCAGGACAAATGCAGCCTGTTCCGCCTGCGCAGGGCGCGCAGTTACCTGAAATGCGGGCGGCGCTGAGGCGCAGCCAACCAACACCCAAGGAAGCAAAAGCAACAGCCCGCGCATCAGGGCAAGAATCGCTTCACCGCTTCCTGCAATACCTCGCTATCAGGGTGCGACTTCAGTGCGTTGTCCCACACTTTTTTCGCCTCTCCCTTTTCGCCCTGCACCCACAACACCTCGCCCAGATGCGCGGCTATTTCCGGATCAGGATTGGCGGTATAAGCACGACGCAGGAACTCCAGGCTCTTGGGAATATTACCGAGGCGATAATGCCCCCACCCCACGCTGTCGATGATGCCGGTATCGCTTGGGGCAAGTTGAATGGCTTTCTCCACCAGTTGCATCCCCTCCTGTACGCGCTCGTTGCGCTCCAGCATGCTGTAGCCCAGCGCGTTGTAGGCTTGCGCGTTATCAGGTTTGATCTGGATTACTTTACGCATCAGTTGCTCAAAAACCTCATGCTTGCCGATCTTTTCTGCCAGCATGGCTGCGTCGTACAATAACCCGGGATGGTTGGGCAGTTTTTCCAGCCCCTGCATCAATATCTGGTAAGCCGCTTCGGGTTGCTTTGCTTCGTGCAGTATCTGCGCTTCGAGCGACATCAGTTGCACACGCTGCTGGTTGTTCTGTGAGACAGTCTGGTGTAAATAATCGCGCGCCTCCTCCAGCTTGCCCGCGCTATAGAGCAGATAGGCCGCGCGCAGACGTGCGGCAAAGACATATTCGCCTCCCTGCACCTTGCGGTAATTTTGCAGAGCAGCTTCATTGTTCTTCTTCGCCTCACTCAACTGGCCAAGGTAGTAATACACCGTGCCCTCGTCTTTCTTGCCTCTGGCAAGGGCGAGCTGCAACCCGTTCTCCGCCCGTTCCAACTCGCCCATCTCCAGGGACAGGATTGCCACCGCAAACGCCAGATCGGCATTTTCCGGATGAATATCCAGAAGCCGCTGGAATTCAACTCGCGATTCCGCATACTGTTTTTGTTCCAATAATATCCGGGCGTAAAGCAATCGTGCATCGGGCGCATCCGGGTAAGACGCCAAATATTTTCTTAATACCTCCAACGTCTGCTGTGGCGCCTCCTGTTGCAGTAATTGCGCTTCAAACAACGCAGCCATCTCCCATTCCGCCCGCAGAGAACGCGCTTGACGCACCTCATCCAATGCAAGTTCATGCTTGCCTGCTGCTCCCGCCGCCTGCGCCAGTACTAAGTGTGCTTCAGCCACATGTAGATAAGGTTGCGTAAGTTGATGCAACAAGTCAAAGACAGCAATCTTGTCGGGATGCTGGGCAAGAAAGGGATAAATCTTCATGAGTGCATGTCCTGCCCTACCCGGATAGGCCGCCAGCATATCCACGAGCAGCGGGCGCGCCTCATCCAGCCTGCCTCCCCCTACCAGCATCATGGAGAGCATCTGTTTTGCCTGTAGCGACGATGGCTCCAGTTCCAGCCATAAATTGAATGCCTCCACCGCCTTGTCCATATCGTGCGCATCGTAAGCCAAATGTGCGGCGCGGCTCGCCACACGGGGGTCGCGCGTGGAATCGGCCAGTTTCATGTAAATCTGTGCAGCCATCCCCGGAATGCCACGCTGGCTTGCCACGTCGCCCATCAAAAATTCGTAGAGCATTTGCCCGGACAGCTCCAGCCTGGGCAAATTCAAAGGCTTTTCCGCCTCGGGTTCCGGTGTTGCCACCTGCTCTATGGCTGGCTGTGGCGCATGAGCGCAGGCCGCCAGCAACAGGGAAAGAATAATCGCGCTACGTTTGAGAATCATCATATGGGCAGTTCTATAAATTGGTACGTGTTGTACAAGGCGATGTTCGACTCAAGCACCGATAAAAGATTCAAACTTTCAAGGAACATGAGGTGTTAACTTTTTAGAGATGCACATATTAGGTTATATTGGGTTCCCATCACAACCCGCAAATACAATAACGCATGCGCTTATTGCACGAGCTGCCCTTCGACAAGCCCAGGGCGAACGGATGGATAGGTTCTGACCAACACTTTTGATTGCACCTTAGTTGAATTGCGTTTGCAAACGCCATGTGGATTGATACTTCCGTGCCGGATCACTCCACGCTGAACCCAATGTCGCCGTACCATGCCGTGGCTTCTGCGCCCGTGTTGTCGGTGTCGGTCATGATCGCCACGGCATCTACGTCGCCGGGTTCCTCACCGAACATTTGCCGATAATCGGCGCGCACGTCGCGCCGCTCGTTGACCCATTCGCCGGCCTGCCCGCCACCAGATTCCACTGCGATCATGCGCGCATTGCCGGTGAAAGCATTTGGCCAGTGACTGCCGACCGGCTGCTGGCTCGACCACACGTAGTTGATGGCACGTGTGCGCCAGAAGGCCAATCCGCCGGAAAACACCACGTAGACGCGTGCGGCATAATCGTCGCCGGCGCGCGTGCGTTCGTCGGCGCCCGCCAGCACATGGCCGACCTTCCATGACCAGTTGAGGATGGGCGTCTTGCCGAGGTCGACGCTGACCTTGCGATAGAGTCCCGAGGCGGCGGCGCTGCTGTCGGCGCGCAGGGTGAGCCGCCCGCCCGTGACTTCCAGCGAGTAGCGGGTTTCGCCGGAAAATATCTTGGTCTGCCATCCGCTCAGGTCGCCTTGTGAAAAGCGGGCGATGTCAACGCGCTCGCCCGCCGCCAATGACAGCAGTGGCAGGCAAAGCACGGCCCAGAACAGCGATTTCTTCATGGGGCCCGCTCGAACAGCGACTCGAAGAGAAAGGGATCGTCGAAGTGGCGGCGACCGACGAAGGCGGTAGCGTGGCGTCCCCACTGGCGCATGGCGCCCGGCGAGCGGATACCCATCGGCCACAGGATGAAGCGTTCGGCACGCTCAGTGCCTGCGATCAGGCCATATTCGCCGAACAAGCTGCGGTGGGTGCCATCAACGGGCAGGGAGCGCAGCGCGTCATACTCCTCCCACGCCATCGGTTGCACCGCAAGTGGCGATGCATCGTGATAGACCCGCTGGATGAAGTGGGTGTGGTGGGCGATGCGCAGCACCAGCGGTTGCTGCTCGGGCGCCGTCTGCGGCAGCAGCGGCGGCTCGAAGTAGGCGGCGGGGAGATCACCACGCAAGCGCAGGTGCCGGCTCGGGAAGAACTCGTGGTAACAGCCGCAGTTGTGAATGGCGTCGTAAAGCCTCGGCTCACCGTCGGTGCCCAGTGTCACCCGCCAGTTGATGCCGTCGAGGTGTCCGGCGTAGATGTCGTTTCCTGGACGCGCCGGAAACCAGACGATGTAGTTGAGCTGCAACAGCACCTGATCGCCGAAGCGGGTATGCGAAACCTTACGGTACAGCGTCGGGCGCGTCACGTCCGCCCCCGGCCCGTTATCCCAGCGCGGCGCCCCGATGCGGTCATCGTCGTCCGCCACGTCCGTTTCCCATACCGGGGCAAAAGTGTCGAATAACCGGGCGAGGTCGGCGGGCACCGGTAGCGGAATCCCGAGCGGATCGAGCGAGCGGTGCAGGATTTCACTCACCTCTGCGGTTCCCATCGGTGCGCCGGGCGCTGTCGCCCAGCGCATCAGCCTGCCCACGACCGGCTGTGCCGACAACGGTTTGGCAAAGGTTTCGCGGGTCTCGGCATGCCAGGCCGATATTCTGGCGGAGACGATGGGGGCGGTGAGCGGGTAGAGGCCGGCCACCCGCCACCAGGTGACATAATCATCCGGCACGCGGGCGGCATCGCGTAGCGCGGCGCGGCGCTCCGCTTGCCCGCTATCGTCAGCCAACAGACGTTCGCGGCAGCGGTTGAGTTCGCCCCGCAGTGTGCCGCTATCATGACCCGCTATCGGCTTGGACAGATTGCGCATCTCCAATGCGCGGGCCTCGGCATCCAGCGCAGCCAGGTGCCCGATCCAGGCCGACCAGTGCTGTGGACCGGTCAGCTCGTCGCGGAACGAAGCGAACAGGCGTGTCGTGCGCAGGTAGGGAAAACCGGGAACCAATGATGCACCCAGGTCGCGCACCCCTGCCCGTTCGATGGCGGCATCGACCTCACGATACAGTGCCCGGCAGACAGCCAAAGTGTCGTCTGCCGGTGGTGCCATAGGCTTTCCAGCCGTGGCACAGCCGACCAAGAGCAGCGCGACCAACAGCAGCCAGGTAGCGTCTCGTATGGGTAACGTCTCGATTCTGTGCATCGGAATAGCCTTGATGCGATGTCTTTCCTGATGCACTTAGGCAACCGCCCGTTGCTGGTACAAATATTTCTGGAATCCAACGAACACGCCGTTGATTTGCGTTGGATTGCCTAAATCAGCCACGGCATCTTGAGTCGAGCCGTACCGAAGATGCAGCAGTGTCTTCAGTTTGGCTGGCTCAAGTTCTTCCACGCCCACGCTGACGTAGTGTGACAAAACAAAATTGAGAAACACCTGCTGCTTGTTGTTGAAGTGCGTGCTAATCAACGCCATCGCTTTGGCAGCTCGTTCTTCGCGAGTGAGCGGTTCCAATGCGTAGGCTATATTTGCAAGCACATCGAACAGGTCGCTATTTTCAGCGTCAATGATCTTTTGCATTTCGGCCAGTTGATCTTTGCCGAACCCTTTTTCGGCCAGCCCCTCCAGCAGCTTCTTGCGTGTATCCGGCACGCTCCACAACGTCCGCAGCTCGGCTTCGTCCTTGAAGAACTCGGGCAGTTTGCCGAACAGCGCTTCCATGAATTGCTGCGCCGACATGGGTGTGCCGTCTGGGTGCCAGAAGCTCGTTCCCATCATGTACCGGATAGTCCGCTCCTTGCCATCAGCAAGTTTTATCTTCGCTTTTTTCTTGCATACGCACGGTCGCTGGCCGCATTTCGGGCATGACTCCATCGGGCAAGCGCAAGGTTGTTTTCCGCAAACATAACAAAGTGGCGGGGGTTCATTGATGCACACGCAAGGGTGGTGATTGCACGCTTTGCAGGCCTCCGGATCAATCGGCTCGCCATCCCATTCCGGGTCGCTGAAATGATGGTGCGCTTTCACGAAATCGTAAATGGTGAAGTAGTCCTTGCCGTCGTAGAGCCGCGTGCCGCGCCCGATGATTTGCTTGAACTCAATCATCGAATTCACTGAACGCAACAAAACAATGTTGCGCACGTTACGCGCATCCACGCCAGTCGATAGCTTTTGTGAAGTAGTCAGTATGGTGGGAATATTTTTTTCGTTGTCCTGAAAGTCCCGCAGGTTCTGCTCGCCAAGTTTTCCATCATCAGCGGTGACGCGATGGCAGTAGTTTGGGTCGGTACTGGTTTTAATCTGGTTGATTAAATCCCGTATGGCCAGCGCATGGGCCTGGTTCGCACAAAAGACCAGCGTCTTCTCTCGCTGGTCAATCTGTGACATGAGAATCTCAACCCGCTTTTTCTCCCGCTCCTTGATCTCGATAATCTTGTTGAAGTCGGCTTCCTCGTAACGTTTTCCAGCTTCGATTTCGCCTTCGATCAGCTTGTCATCCGGCGTATAGACATACTCGTCCAGTGTCGTGGAAATCTGCTTCACCCGGAACGGTGTAAGGAAACCATCGTTGATACCATCCTTGAGCGAATACACATATACCGGATCACCGAAGTAAGCGTAGGTGTCCACGTTATCCTTGCGCTTGGGTGTGGCAGTCAAGCCAAGCTGTACAGCGGGTGCGAAGTAGTCAAGGATGCCACGCCAATTGCTTTCGTCATTAGCGCCACCCCGATGGCATTCGTCTATAACGATAAAGTCGAAAAAGTCCGGCGGGTACTCGCCAAAATAGGGTGAGGGGTGGCCATCCTTGGGTGGCCCGCTCATGAACGTCTGGAAGATGGTAAAGAAGATACTGCCATTCTTCGGCACCTTGCCCTTCTTGCGTATATCCTCCGGCTCAATTCTCACCAGTGCGTCTTCTGGAAAAGCAGAAAATGCGTTGAATGCCTGATCCGCCAGAATATTGCGGTCGGCGAGAAACAGAATACGTGGCCGCCGTGTTGGCTCGCCGCTCGTCCTGAGCCCTTCGACCCCGTTCGTCCTGGGCTTGTCGAAGGGCCAATCCGTCAGGTTCCAGCGGCTGTGAAATAGCTTCCAGGCGATCTGGAAGGCGATGAAAGTTTTGCCTGTGCCCGTGGCCAGTGTCAGCAGGATGCGTTGCTTGTATTCGGCTATGGCCTCCAGCACACGCACTATGGCAATGTCCTGATAATAGCGCCCTTGGAAATATCCGCCCCGGTCCTCGAACGGCACCTTTGAAAAACGGTCACGCCATGCGTTCTGAGCGGCGAAGGTCAGGTTCCATAGCTCATCCGGCGTGGGGAACTTTGGCAACTCACCTTCGACACCGGTATCCATGTCGATACCATAAATGCCTTGCCCGTTGGTCGAATAGGCAAAGCGCACCTCCAGCTTGCCCGCATAATCCTTGGCTTGCCCCACGCCCTCTGTCAGCGCTTTATCCCAAGCCTTGGCCTCGACGGTGGCGAGCTTGGTATTGCGATACTCCAGCACGTAATCAGCGCAGAGCGCCTTGCCCCGTTTGCCATGACCTTCAATGCGGCCAAGCGTAATCGGATATTCGCAACGGATGCGACTGCCCTCCACCACGCCCCAGCCTGCGGCTTTGAGCGCGGGGTCTATGTGTTCGGCGCGGGTTTCTGCTTCGTTCATTAGCGTATAGATAAACTACATGCGTGAAGAAAATTCAGGTAACTGCAAAGCATCTGCCGGGGAAATAATCCGTACGTCAGAAGCCGACAAACTTTCCGATAAAACCAGCAAATCCTTGTCGCCCGTCACCAGCCAGTCAGCGCCTGCGGCCAACGCGGCATGAATGAATTTGTCATCATCCGCATCGCGGCAAAAAGTTTGACCCGCTATCTGCCGTGGGACATCAATCCAGAATGCGACTGTATCGACATCGTGCAAGAGTCGTCTCCGATCATCCATTGACACATAGCGGTCGAACTTTGGCAACCATAGCCGCTGTTTGAGCTCGGCAAAGGTGTCGGGAGTAAACACGGGCAAGCCACACCTGACCACCTGTCGAGTCAATTGCGCCGGTACGCCTGCCTTCGTCAGCAAACCGCTGATCCAGACATTGGTGTCGATAACGACAACAGGGCCGCGACGACTCACAGACTGCTCAACTTTCGTCCGCCAGCAATTGTTCCAGCTTCTCGGGAGTCAGACCGGCTTTTTCTGCGGCGACGGCGGTTTCATCCATAGTCTTCAGCAAGCGATCCGCATAGAAAGCACGCATCGCCTCATAATCTTCCGCACTCACCATCACCCCCACCACCCGGTCGTGGCGCATCACTCGCACCGGCTCGCGCTGCACCTTGTCGAGAAACTCCCCGAAACGGGTCTTTGCTTCGTTTGCTGTATAGGTTTGCATCGCACACCTCCGTTATCCATCAATAAGATAGGCGTAATTTAACCGAATCGTTCGATTTGGTCAATTCGGGCGAATGTTTGTTTCGGCAGCTTGCGATATGTCGATAGCGCGAACATGTAAAGAAAACGGGATTTTCTTATCACGTCGCTGGCGACATGTTCAGAAAATGGCGATCCCGTATCACATACCTCGCTGAATACAAGGTAGGGTGGGCACGTTTTTGTGCCCACGCGGCGAGCGACGGGTATTCCAGCGTGGGCACAAAAACGTGCCCACCCTACAACTGCGCCTATCGCCAAAGTCACAGCGCCCCGCTGAACGCCTGATGCAACAGCGACTTCTTCAGCTCGTCGAGGGCGGCGAGCTTGCGCTGGTAGAGGGATGCCAGGCGTTGGGTTTCGGCTTCGTTTATTGAGGAAATATGTGTCAAGTGTGAGTCAAGTTATTCGTCAAGCTAACCTAACGAAACACCGCGCCGGAAGCCTTGATGTACTCAAGGAAGTTGATGCAGAAAACAGAAACTGTTGGTATCACACACACTGCGGGGATTTTTCTATTAGAAGGTATTTTAGGAAGGTTCGGCTGCTTGGCCTCATCTGAAACCAACTCCGCCCCGTGCAAACGGGCTGCCGCGATAATCAGAATGTCGTTCTCACCAACCCCGGTGGTATATTTATCATTGGCAATTCCAAGCAACCCCTTAATGCGCTTGGCATCCTGCAAGATGGCATTGCTGATCGCCAATTGTTCCAGATTATGGTCTTTCAGCCATACCCCGCAATCCGGCGTTTTGTGCTGTACTTCTTCGAATGCCACAGTTGGCATCACAATTTGTTTCGCTTCAATTTGACTCGCCATCCATTCCCACAAGCCGGGAAACTGACCCACCGGGTAGTTATCCCACGCATAGATCATGGACGACGCATCAAACACCCGCATAGTATCGCTCCAGCTCATGCAGGTCTTTGATCTTCAGGTTATCGAGATAACTGCTCGCCCTGGCTAGCGTGATGTGGCGGGCATACAGTGAATCCAGCACCGTGCGCACAAACGTATCGCCGAAAATATGCCTTGGTTCCCTGTTGCGATACTTACGACTACCGCCATCCTCCACAACAATTGGAGTTTGACGACTCCATTGCCGGTAAGCCTCATATCGGCTTTGCGGCAAACGTCCTGCATCCAACAGCCTGCGCAGAATCATTTCGCCACTTACGCCCCATGTCTTGCGCTGGCGTTCGAGCCAGTAGTCGTATTCGGAAACATTGCCAGGCCGCTCTGCGTCGCTGATGCTTGCCAAAAACGCATCCGGCACCAGCAGGTATCCAGCAAAAGCATTGGCCTCGCGCTCATGCCCGCGATGAGACTCCAAATCGCGCTCGTCATCAATCGAGCTGGTCTTGTGCAATAGCAAGTGCCCCAGTTCATGCATGAGCGTGAACGATTGCCGGGTATCCCAGTCCTGCTTCTTGACCACGATCACCGGGCAAACCGCGTCGTACAGGGAGAAGCCGATAATCGGGTTCTCCTTGGCGATCTGCCACTTGCCGTTATAGCCGTTGCTGCGAAACACTAGCACGCCACGGGATTCCAGCGCTTCCCGGTAAGAATCAAAACTATTCTGCTCATTCAGTCCGAGCCACTGCCGAGCAATGCGCGCTGCTTCTTGCAGATCAACGTTGGGCAAAACTGGCGGGCTAAACAGTGGGCGGTCGGCATCGTCAAGGTCTTCGCGCAAACTCAAATACACTTCGCGCTGCTTTTCCACCCGCTCGATCAGCGCCTTGAGCTTGGCGGACAACTCCGGCTTCTGGTTGGCAAGGGTGCGAAACTGCGGCGAATGCACCTGCGCTTCATCTACCGCTCCCTCCTCAAGGAAGAACAACACGCCCCTGCCGAAATGATCGGCGACCTTGCGCAACTGGTTGAACGTCATGCCATCCTTGCGTGCCATGACATGCTCCATGGTGGCCGCAGCAATGCCCGTTTCAGCCGCAAGCGTATCCGGCGTGATGCCGAGATCGGCACAACACCATGTGATACGATCCGGGTTGATAGACTGAATGCGTTCCATGTTGATCATTATAGCCGAGCAAGCTTGCCTGCTACAGCGCCCCGCTGAACGCCTGATGCAACAGCGACTTATTCAGCTCGGCTAGGGCGGCGAGCTTGCGCTGGTAGAGGGATTCGAGGCGTTTGGCTTCGGCTTCTTTCATCATGCCCCCGTACTCTGCGTGAGCTGCGTTTCATTTTGTGCGTTGACTTCGTTTTCTATTGGCTTTTCCCCCGTCGGCTTTTGTATCGGTATCGCTAGAAATTGAAACCCCATATTTTTTAATTCCGCCAAAAATACTTGTCCATTTCCTTGGAGTTCTTTCTTCGACCACACTTGATAGATCAGCAGCCAATTTTTATCTTTCTCTCGTGCGTCTGCTGACTTAATCTCTTTAGCCCTATTCTTGATCGCCGACATTACCTTCTTGCGACTGTGTTTTGTAGCGTATTCCAAAAGCAGTACGTTAGCGATACAGTCGTCCAATACAACGACCTCCGACAAATCCGCATCATCTATTGCAATAGTGACATTGTGCTTCAAGGCATAGTACAAGGCGTGCGCGATTGTGTCCGGGTAGAGCTTGCGGATTCGCACCCTGCTCAAAAGCGGCGTCCTGCAAGCAGATCTGTTCGATAGCGAAATCTGTGAAGCCGAGCATGGCGACAAACGGCTCATTCTGCGCCGCAACGATCAGACGCGTGATCGCGAAGCGTTGCGCCGCAAGGATAAGCTCGCCACCTTGCAAGAAAAAATAGCGGCGCGCAACACCTTTGCCGGCGAGCATCCTCGCGCCAATGCCGAAGCCGGGTTGGCGCGGTTGCAGCGCTGGGTAAAAAGCCACAAGCTCACCGCGTTTGTCACGCTGTCGCTCGGCGTTGAAGATCGCAAAATATCTTGCGACACCGATCAAGCGCTCATGCAGAATGCCGCCTTGCTTGATGGGTGTTACTGCCTGGAAACCGATGTGAGCCCGGAACACATGCAAGCTGCGACGGTTCACGCGCGCTACGGTGATTTGCAGAAAGTCGAGCGGGATTTCCGCACCATGAAAACCGGCTTGCTGGAAGTGCGCCCTATCTTTTTGCGGAACGCCGAGCGAACCAGAGCGCATGTGTTTGTGACCATGCTGTCACTAAAAATCGCCCGCGCTTTTGAAGGCCTGCTGCATGAGGCCATGGGCAAGATCGCTACCGGCACAGAGGCGGTGACAATCGATGATGCGCTCGTCGCACTGTCTCGTCTGACCTACCTACATTACGAGTCAAATGAAGTATCGTTCACCCGCTTGCCACAACCCGATGCGCTCCAATCTCGGATACTCAACCTATTTTCCTCTGTTGAAATTAGCCGACTTGCTTCAAACTGAGTGCTGACGTGGTGTTCAATCAAATTGGGAGGGTCACCCGATGGGTGAGGTGCGATTTGAGCAAAAACCGCTGGCAAAAGCTGTCGGCAACGCGCTGTCTGAACAAGCGCGCGAGGTTCATCGAGTAACGACGCCGGGAGGCCAATTTCAGGTTCGCTGGGACGAAGGGGGCAGCGCCACGGCGCTGGGACAGCTGGCATTTTTTGCCGAGTTTTTGGAAGTGTCCGGATTGTTCGAGCACTGGGTCGACGGTTGCCCGATGAATTACAGCAGCCCCAACGCACCGGAAGTGCGAGATGTTCTGGGCACGTGGCTGCTCTCGATCCTGGATGGGCAAAAGCGCTATGCGCATGTGGCATGCCTGCGCGGCGACGCGGTGGCTGTGGAAATACTGGGCATGAGCAAGATCATCAGCGACGAGAGCTTGCGCCGGGCATTGGCGCATCTGGCGCCGAGTTCGGGCAAGCGCTGCGCCGAAGAAGAACGGGCAAAGCGTGAAGCCCAGCTGGCAAGGAGTTCGGCGTGGATGGATGCCGCGCTTGAGGAGAGCACGAGCGAGGCGCTAAATACGCCGTGGATACTCGACACCGACACGACGATCAAGCCGCTCTACGGGCATCAGGACGGAGCCGAAATCAGTTACAACCCGAGAAAGCCGGGGCGACCGAGCCACGCCATCCACACCTACTGGATAGGCAACGTGCGCATGGTGCTCGATGCCGAAGTGCAAAGCGGCAAGGCACATGCGGCGAAACACAGCCTGCCCCGTTTGCGCACATTGCTGGAGGGGTTGCCACCCGAGAAGCGCCCACGGCTGGTGCGGGGAGACTGCGCGTTCGGCAACGAGACGGTGATGGGGGAAATGGAAAACCTGGACCAAGCCTACCTGTTCAAGCTGCGCCAAAGCGCGGGCGTCAAACGCCTGATCGAGCGCCAATGGTCGCGCGACGACTGGAGCGATGCGGGGCAAGGTTTCTACGCCGTCGAAGCGGAACTGAAGCTGGCGGGCTGGAGCCGCGCCCGTCGCGTGATCGTGATGCGGCGGGCGGTCAAAGGCAGTCTCGTGGCGGATGAAAAAACCTCGGGCAAGAGCAAGAAGCAACAGAGCCTGCAATTTGCCGATGTCAGCCAACCCGCCAACATCTGGGAGTACGCCGTTCTGATCACCAACACGGGTTACGCTCTGGAGGCCATCGGCCAGCTGTATCGTGACCGTGCCGACTGCGAAAACGGGTTTGATGAAATGAAAAACCAGTGGGGCTGGGGCGGCTACACCACGCAGGACATGGAACGATGCAATCTCTCGGCCAGAGCGGTCGCGCTGATCTACAACTGGTGGAGCTGGTACGTCCGCCTCGCGCACCCGAAGGCTCGCCTGGAAGCCATCACCAGCCGACCGTTGCTGCTTGGCGGGATCGCGCGCTTGACCCGCCACGCCGGACAGTCGCGTCTTCTGGTCACGATCACCCACGTCGCGGGCGAACAGGTCAAAAGCATGATCGCCAATATCCGCAAGGGGCTCGACCATATTCTTCATGCTGCGCCACAGTTGACAAAACTGGAGCGCTGGAAGGCGCTGGTTCGCTATATCGTCGCAAAAATCATCGCGGCCAAGTCGAAAGATCAGCCGCCGCGACACCCGTTGCCACCGGATATGGCGCAGTTCGCAACGGGGTAACAGAGGAATTTAGGTTGAATCAATGCATTGATGAAAATTGACTGGTGGAAGATCCGTCGGGGAGTGGTGGGATAGGAATCGGATAACTCTCGATAAATTCCTTCGCTACGCGTTTGTGTCCAACAGCTCCTGACATCCGCGCTGCGCCTTCAATTCGAAAAACTTCGCGAGACAGGTAGTAATAGAGCCATTCTTTGTTGAGCGTTTTATCGGGGCGAAACACAATGTATTCGCTAGACCCGAAGCCAATTCCATTAGTCAGCCCCTTGGCTATCCCAAGTTTTCCGTTCTCGAAGCAAGGTGTGATTTTTGCCAACAAGACATCGCCGTCCGCAAAGTAGGTGTAGCTGCCAGCAACTTCGGAAAGAGATTTTTCTTGGTTTGCTCGAACAAATTTCCTATCGATACCCAAGGCTTCCATTGGTAGGAACGAAACCAATTCATCGGCGGCAATCCTGTTGCGCGCTTCGCTTTTCGGAGGTTTGATCTGGCACACTTCGCCGAGCGTTTTGGTCTGCCACCCTGCCTTCATCGCACACCACTCAGAGAACCGTCATTCCCGCGCAGGCGGGAATCCAGTGGGTTTGAATCAAAGGCATTTTTATCTTGCTGGGTTCCCGCCTGCGCGGGAACGACGGTTTTGGGTGCGGCTCCTGTAATTTCAGGCCAGAGATCGCACCAATCTGGATTGGTTTGTTCGATGGCTTTCAGCTTCCATTTTCGCAGCCATTTTTTCATGGCTTTTTCTTTGGCGATGGCGCTTTCCATCGTTTCATGTTGCTCGTACCAGACCAGCGTTTTCACTCCATATTCTTTGGTGAAACCTTCAGCCAGCCCTTCCTTGTGTTGCCAGATGCGTTGAATCAAATCGGAGGTCACGCCGATATACAGCGTGCCGTTGCGTTGGCTGGCAAGCATGTAGACGGCGGGTTGCTTCATGGCACGTCATTCCCGTCCCCGACAACACCCTTCGAGGACAGGCTGCGGGAATCCAGTGGGTTTAAACAAAAAGCATTTTTTAATTGCTGGGTTCCCGCATTCGCGGGAATGACGAGTGGGACGATTTGCGGTTTCTTCACAGCAAGCCTCGTATATTCCCCAGCACTTCCGCACTCTGCGCATCCAGCGCGGCGATCTCGTCCATGATCTCCTGCGGGCTGCGATGCACCACGGCTTCGCCGCCATCGGGATTTTTCACCGAGAGGTCGAAAGTCGCGGGATCGATGCTCGCCGCATCCACGCTCCAGCTCTTGGGCGAATCGGCAAAAGTTTTTTGCAGTGCAACAAATTCGGCGAGGTCGGCATCGTTGAGCGGGTTGGTCTTGCCCATGTTCCTGCCGGGGTCGAGCTGGTAGTACCAGACCTTGCGCGTCGGCGCGCCTTTTTCGAAGAACAGCACCACGGTCTTCACGCCCGCGCCCTGGAACGTGCCGCCCGGACAATCCAGCACGGTGTGCAGGTTGCAGCTTTCCAGCAAATGTTTCCTCAAGCTGACCGAGGCGTTGTCGGTGTTGGAAAGGAAGGTGTTTTTAATGACCACGCCCGCGCGGCCACCAGCCTTGAGTATCTTGATGAAGTGCTGCAAAAACAGGAAGGCGGTCTCGCCCGTTCGGATAGGAAAGTTTTGCTGCACTTCCTTGCGTTCCTTGCCGCCGAAGGGCGGATTGGCGGCGATTACGTCCACCTGATCCTTGGCCTGAATATCGGCGAGGTTCTCGGTCAGCGTGTTGGTGTGGATGATGTTCGGCGCTTCGATGCCGTGCAGGATCATGTTCATGATCGCGATGACGTAGGCCAGCGACTTCTTCTCCTTGCCGTAGAAGGTGCGCTCCTGCAAGGTCTTGATGTCGGAGGTGGTCAGGTTGGGCAAGGCTTTGAGGTAGTCGAAGGCTTCGCACAAGAAGCCTGCTGATCCGACCGCTCCATCGTAGATGCGCTCGCCGATCCTGGGCTTGAGCACTTGCACGACGGCTCGAATCAAGGGGCGCGGCGTGTAATACTCACCGCCATTACGCCCGGCGTTGCCCATGTTTTTGATCTTGGCTTCGTAGAGATGCGATAGCTCATGCTTCTCGGTTTGTGAGCGGAAGCGCAGCTCGTCAATATGGTCAATGATCTCCCGCAGGTTGTAGCCACTGTGAATCTTGTTCTTGATCTCGGCGAAAATTTCACCGATCTTGTATTCGAGGGTGTTCGGCCCACTGGCCTTCTGCTTGAAGCCCTGCAAATAAGGGAACAGCTTGCGATCCACAAAATCCCGCAGGTCGTCGCCGGTGAGCGCCTTGTTGTGATCGAGTTTTCCGTCTTTATCCTTCGGCGCCGCCCAACTTTCCCAGCGGTAAGGTTCGTCGAGAATGTAGGTGTATTTTTTGCCTTCCAGCTCGGCCTCCATTGCCTTGTCCTGCTCCAAGCCGTCCAGGAATTTCAGGAATAGCAGCCATGATGTCTGCTCGGTGTAGTCCAACTCGCTGGCACAGCCAGCCTCTTTCCAGAGAACGTTGTCGATATTTTTGAAGGCTTGTTCGAACATGGTTTCTTTGTTTATTAGAATTGTGCGAAGGGTATCACTGAGAGCTGGATAAGGGTGTGGTTTTGCAGATTTTGGTTTGCGGTTTGACCGGCTCATGATCCGCATGTGGCACGGATCTGTACACTATCGATTCCATTGATGGGGATCGCGCCCCGGTGCAAGGAGGCGATGATCACTGCAGGACATTTCGGCCAGGTGCAATGAACCTAAAAACCTCAGTTGATGGGTTCGTAGGTGCGAATTTATTCGCACATAACTCGTTGAGAGTGCGAATAAATTCGCACCTACGAAAACAGCATAATCCGTTGAAATGCCAGTCAGCTTGAATCATCAATCTCAACTGTTCCAGGCCGGCACCGAGCAACTTGGCTTCTATCGGCATTGCTGATGACCATCTTACGCTTGACCCGCACCGGTTTACCGGGTTGTGGCGTGCCTGCCCATCAGCTCTTCAAACTCCGCTGCCGGCACCGGCCTGGAGTACAAGTAGCCTTGCGCATAGTCGCATCCTGCCTCAGTTAACAGTATCCGCTGCGCATCCGTCTCTACGCCTTCCGCAATCACCCGCAGCCCCAGCTTGTGCGCCATCACGATGATGGCCTCGCATAAGGCTTTATCATTGCTGTCCGTCTCAAGGTGATCAACAAACGATTTGTCTATTTTCAAATAATCAATGTCGAATTTCTTGAGATAGGAAAGAGAAGAATACCCCGTCCCGAAATCATCTATTGCCACTTGTATGCCAGCCTCACAAAATTTGAGCAGTTGGTCAATGACGGCAGGTTCGGCATCCAACAGCAACCCTTCGGTAATTTCGAACACGATGCTTTTCCCGTGCAGTTCCAATTCGGCCAGATAATCGAGACATGGCAGCACTTTGTTGTCTTGATTATGAAACTGCACCGGCGACCTGTTCACGCTGATCTGGAACTCATCACCGTACAACTTCTTCCAGCGGCTTACCTGGCGCGCGGCTTCGTTAAACACCCAGTATCCGATTTCAACAATCAGCCCGGTTTCTTCGGCCAATGGAATGAATTCAGCCGGGCCGACCATGCCGCGCTCCGGGTGCTGCCAGCGGATGAGCGCTTCGGCCTTGTGGATGGCGCCAGTCGTCAGGTTCACGATGGGTTGGTAATAAACCCTGAACTGATTGGCGAACAAAGCGCCGCGCAAGTCGTTGGCCAGCCGCAGCCGTTTCTGTGCGGCTTCCTGTAGTGCGGGTGTGAAATAACTGAAACGGTTGCGGCCTTGTTCCTTGGCCACATACATCGCTTGATCAGCATTCTTCATCAACACATTGATGTCCGCAGCGTCATTCGGGTACAGGGTGATCCCCATGCTGGCCGATAAATAAGCGATTTCACTGCCCAGGCGAAAAGGCTCCGCCAGCCTGATGAGGATTTTTTGGGCGATGTCTTCGGCGTGGCGGGTATCGGCAAGCTGCGACAAGATCACGGTAAACTCGTCGCCCCCCAGGCGCGCCACCGTGTCGGATTCGCGCACACAGTCAGTTATGCGGAGTGCGGCCTCCTTCAACAGCAAGTCACCTATGTCATGTCCCAGCGTGTCATTCACTTCCTTGAATTCATCCAGGTCAACCAGCAGCAGGGCCAGCGGTAAACCGGTGCGATCCGATTTCAGGATTTCCTGTTCCAGGCGGTCGCGGAACATGCGGCGGTTGGGCAGTGTTGTCAACACATCGAAGTTGGCTTGCTGCCAGATCAACTCCTCGGATAGTTTTTTCTCGGTGATGTCGGAAAACAGCGCCATATAACGATGCACCGATCCACCCTCGTTGCGGATGGTGTTGACGGTGAGCCACTTGGCCTGGATTTCACCATTCTTGCGCCTGTCCCATATTTCTCCCTGCCAATAGCCGTCCGTATTGATGGACTGCCACATGGCCTGATAAAAAGCATGGTCGTGACGGCCCGAACTTAACACGCTCGGGTTCCTGCCTTTCACCTCTTCGAAGCTGTAACCCGTGATGCTGGTAAAAGCGGGGTTGGTCGCGATGATCCGGTTGTTTTCGTCCGTGACCAGCATGCCCTCGCTGCTGTTCTGCAGCACCAGCGCGGACAAACGTAATTCTTCGTCTGCTTGCCTGCGTTCAAGCTCGGCTGCAACACGCGCCGCCACCAACTGCAATTGAGAGCTAATCCGCTCGGCATTTTCAAGAGGGGCGCCATGCATGACAGCCAGCAAGCCCAGCGCTCCTCCCCTGGAATCCCAAAGCGGCATTCCGGCGTAACTCTCTATTCCCATTTCAACCAGCAAAGGGTCGCGGGGAAAGAGCAACCGGACGTCCTTAGGATAAACGCAGGTGGTTTTCCCCATGACATTCTCGCAAGGAGTGCCGCTCAATGAATACTGAAAATTGTTGACGATCTCTCCTTTGGCGTACAAGGCCGTCGTCTCGACAGTGTTACCGCTATCCAACAGCTTGCCCACGAAGACAAAATCCACACCAAACATCTCCGCAAGATAGCGGACAACCGCGAGGGTGAAGTCCTCGCCGGCAGCCGACCAGCCGCGCTGGGAGATAAATTGGAGCGTCTGCTCGACATATATGCGCTCGGTGATGTCGGTGCAGGTTCCAACCCATTCGCGGACACTGCCATCCGTTTCGCACACCGGCGCGCCACGCACGCTGAAATAGCGATACACCCCGTCATGACGGCGCAAGCGGTACTCGGTTTTATAGATTGAGCGCGTTTCCACTGAATGTTTCCAGATAGCCATAACCCGCCCGACATCATCCGGATGCACGGCTTCGGCCCACCTCCAACCCTTGATTTCCTCATGGCTTTGCCCGGTATAAGCCCGCCATGCTGGAATGTCCACAGTCGCCTCTCCCTGGGCATTGGTTGTCCATACCATCTGGCTCGTGGCAAGCACCAGCGTGCGGAAACGCGCTTCACTCGCGCTCTCGCGACGGGCTATCTCAATATTGCGATACGCAACGGCGGCTGCAATGGTCAGCACTGACAACAAACCGGTAACAATTACGACAGCCGCCGCAAGATAATTCGTGCTGAAACCGGAGGCCGCAATGTCTTCAATATTGCCACGGACAAAATAGGCGGCGGACAAGCCGGTATAGTGCATGCCGGACATCGCGCCACCCAGGATGGCCGCGCCAAGCTCATTGCGGCCTCTTTTCATGAATCGCGCGCTTTCATTGACCCTTAACGCGAGATAAGCCAGCAGCACGGCAACCAGTATGGACAGTGCAAACAAGACTGGGTCATAGCGCACAAACCCGTCCAATTGCATCGCGGCCATGCCGGTGTAGTGCATCGCCCCGACCCCCGCGCCCAATAGCACACTACCTGCAAGCAACGAATTTTTTCCAAGGCTGCGATAGCACAATACACCCATCGCAATACCGCTTGCCAGCATGCCCGGCAGCATGGATAGCAGCGTAATGGCCGGATCATAACGAACCGCGCAGGGCAGGCTCAAGGCAAGCATGCCGACGAAGTGCATCGCCCAGACACCAATGCCCAGTGCCAAAGAACCGATGGTGATCCAGACAATTTTTTGCCAATCCTTCTCGGCTTGCCTGGCTTCCGGCGCCACTTTCAGCGCGGCATACGAAGCCAGAATGGCAATCAGGATGGAGGCGACGACCAGCGCAGGACTGTAGGAGCCCATGTAAAGCTGGCTGCTGTCGGGTGCTGCATGCAGAAATTGAATAATGGGAACCTCTAAAAATTCAAAATTCTGATGAGTGAAACAGGTCAAATAGCGTGACGCGTCAGAGTTTACGCAACAATCCGGTTTTCTCTATGGAAACACGGATTAATTCGTCATCCCCGCGTAGGCGGGGATCCAGTGCCTTTATTTGACTGGGTTCCCGCCTTCGCGGGAACGACAAAACCGAATAAATCTGCGCTTCCCTATACTTTTCCTTGATGTTGAAAGCCGCCGTGTCCGTTTCCTGATGGGGCTGCTTGCCATTCGGCTTGGCCGCCAAAATGCGTCAGCCAAGCCACTGGTTATCCCCAACTGGGGGAGAGTGATGAGGTTTCGCTTTGCGGCGTTCACGTAAAAAAACGCAGCTGCAAATCCCTTGGTTCATCAAGAGCGCAGCGAGAACGAGCTCCGCGCATTTTGCGAGCAGCCGCTGTGCGGCTTGCCTGCGAGAAGCATTTCCCGATCACCGGATGGGTGAAGGTGATAATCCGGGAAAAAGCATTTTGTTGAAAGTATTATTTGATTTCATAATGTAGCGCCGCATTTCCAGGTGCGAATAAATTCACCTCTGCAAAACCATCAACTGCTTTTCCATGAATAATAAGCCCCGCAGTTTTATCTGCTGCAACCAACCTATCGGAAATCCCAACGATAGCCAGCGTAGAAGAATTTGCGGCGTGTTTTGTCGTCCAGAGTTGCACTGCTGGTATGGTTGGCTTCAATCCCTCCCTCGCCCTCGAAAGTGATCGAGTCGTTCAGGCGGTAATTCAACTTGAGACTGGGTATGAACTTCGTTTGACGTGTTCCAACATTATCTTTTTGGTTATAAAGCAGCAGCGACAGATCCAGTCGCCAGTACTGGCGGAACGTCTCGACCTGGTTAAATGCCAATGACTGGGCCTTATAGCTCTGGGCTTGAATATAACTGGCACCCACTACGCCCAGATCGTTTTCGAAAAACAAATTATTGCCTGTCGCCTGCAGTGAATAGTTATAGATATTCCCTGTGCCAGATGTATTGGAAACGCGAACATCGCCGCCCAGCCGCACTTTCGGTGAATAGATGCGGTTCATTCCGGCCATGAGCATGTTGGAGTTTGCGCTTTGCGCTTTGGCGCCAGCACGCAGGGTGTCCATTGAATTTCCAGGCTGCCCTAACAATTCTGCCAGGGTCTGCGCGGTCTGGCCCGACAATGCGTTGGCAAGTTCCAGGGATGGCGATTTCCGGTGGTCTGCAATCATGAAGTAGTTATCACCCGCTTCCGTCATCCAGTTTCCCTGAAACATCCCGATGTTCACCACCTTGAATAGTGCATCGTATTCAAGCTGGCTGATGTAATTGCGTTTTGCATCAAAATAATGCGCTTCCACTCCGATGGCTCTGCGATCCTCGAACGCGCCCGCGCGCTGTTCTATGAAATAACCGCTGCCACTCCATTGTTCGGGTAGCCGGATAAGATCAGCGCTCACGCCAGCAAACCTTTTGCTTTCGCCGACGCCGCTGGTAAATTCCACAGGTATGCCCATCGCACCATTGACGCGCCAGGTGGGATTAAGGCTATAGCCCGCCACTGCGCCGTCGAAGCGGCCCGGCACCCCACCTGAAGATCCCGACTGGCGGCCCAGGCGATACATGTAGCTCTTGTCGCGCGCACTCTGTTCGACAAAGGCGGCGCTGACCCGATTGACCCTGGGTTTTCCGGGCAAGTTATTGGCATTGTAGCTGTCGCGGAACACCATACGCGTATCAGTGGTTTCGCTGCGTTTCCGCCCTGTAATATCAAACGACGAAATCAGCATGGACTGGTCAATCAATGACGATGAAGATGAAACTGGGGTCACTGCAGTAGTGTCCGTAGTGTCCGTGTGTGCAATGCCCTTGTAATAATATTGGGCAAAGCTGCCGAAAACGGTCATGTTCTCGTCGGCTACAAATTTCTTGGGTGTACGGGTGGTCACCACCTTGACGGGCTTGGCCGTTTCCAGCGCGGATAATCCCGACAGCCGATCTTTCACTTCTTTTACATCCGTGGCATTCGGGTAAAGCTTGAGATAAGTCTCATACTCCACACGCGCCTTGGCATATTCTCCGTTTTTCTCACGCGCTTCACCGATCAGTTTTTGCGCCGTCTGAGATTGCTTGTTAGGTGGCAACTCAAGCAGCCGGTTTAATGATCCGATCGCCATTTCGGTACGGTCATTCAGCAGCGCATTTTGCGAGCTTCCGATCAATCTCATCGCTTCCTGTTCATTTTCCTCCGGAGTGCGTGGCTTCACCGGCGGAGCACCCGCAACCTCGGGGGTACGTACTGCCTCAGTCGCAACCGAAGACAAGGGCGCTTTTTCGCCTGGAGCACTTACCGGGGGAACGCTTACCGGGAGCGCTACGAGGGGAGCGCTTATTGCGGGAACGCTTACCGGAGGAGCTACGGGGGGAGCGCTTACTTTGGGAACTCTTACCGGGGGCGCTACGGGGGGAGCGCTTACTGCGGGTACAGCTACCGAAGGCACCGCTGCCGGGGGAGAAATTACTGGTGGCGCCGTTACAATAACCGCTGCTGGCGGCTTGGGTGAAGGCTCGCCTTTAGTCTTGATCACGGGAGTAATAATGCTGAGGCTGCGCCCATCATTACCGGGACGAACCTTGTAATTCCACATTTTGACCTTGCCAAATCTCAAGGCAAGCGATCCATCGAGTTCGGGGTAGGTAATGGTAAAAGGAGGGACCATATCCGACTGGGGAGACTTCTTGGTTTCCGGAATCAGGCGGGGATCCAATGCGTCAACATCCCGAAGGTTAAAGTAAAGGCGTATATCTCCATTTTTGAGCGGCGTCTGGCGCAAAAACTGTATCCGAGAAATAAATTGGATCTGGATTTCGGCCTCATCCCCTATTTGATTGATCTCAATGCTGTCTATCACCTGTGCGTAGGCAGGCAAAACGGTAATCGCCAGCAAGGCGACAGAACGGACAAGATTTCGTATGGCTCGTAAAACGCTACTGGCTTTCAACATCCACCCCTTTTTTTTCTAACGCGGTATTGCCCCGCCCGTTGAAACGCAATAATACCAAAAGACCGCCAGCATTTTATTGTTATCTGCCAGAAAAAGAGAGCGGCACAGTCATTCTGATTGGAATGGCTGTGCCGCTTGATCCTTTTGTTTGTTCTGACTATCCACAAACTCTCTCGTTGTTAAAGCTTGTGCGGCTTGTGCCAGTCATCAGCGAACACCACTGTTTATCTGATCAAACCGGGCAATGCCTCCCAGATGTAGTTGTCTTTAATTCCAATTTACGTACGTAGTCCCCTTGGTTCCCAACGGTTTGTGGCATCCTGACTTGGAACAATCAGTAGAACCCGACTTGTCGTGGGTCACAGATTTCTTGTCCATGCTACCCAAGTAATTAGTCCCGGAAGCATGGCAGCCTATGCACCATCCGGAGCCGTTACCCAGGCTGTTGTTGTGATTCATCTTTTGGGAAGGCCAGTTTGCCGTGCTCAGGTGGCACGCATCACAGGCCATCGTCGTGCCGTTGAGTAACTGCGCGGCGTAGGGAATGTGATTGGTCGGCTTGCCCGTCTTAATCGTGCCGTTGTGGCATGTCGCGCAACTTCCCGTTGCAACCACAACCGAAGAGTGCAGCCTGGCGCCAACGAAACTGGTGGTTGACTTGTGGCAAGAATCGCAGAACCACGAAGCGGTAGGCACATGATTGCTTGGCAAGCCCTTCGCCGTTGTGCCGTTGTGGCAGTTCACGCATGAGCCCGGCACGACACCCGTGTGGCTGACAATTGCACCCGTCCAGGTCGTATTGTTCTTGTGGCAAGTGTCACATGACGCTGTAGTGACACTGTGTGTAGGCGGCTTGCACGTAGCTATCGAACAGTTGTCGTGGCAAGTTTTGCATGTGCCCGGTGCAATAACAACCGAGATGTGCAGTATGGCGCCGACAAAGCTGGTGGTTGTCTTGTGGCAGGAATCGCATGCGGGCCACGATGCCGTGGGCACGTGTGGGGGGCTCGTCATGCCCTTCGCCATCGTGCCATTGTGGCAGGATGAGCAACTACCCGTGGCCACAGTAACTGAGCTGTGCAAAACGGTGTTGGCAAAACTTGTTGTCGACTTGTGGCAGCTATCGCATGAGGGCCACGAAGTCGTAGGCACGTGGGCGCTCGTCTTTCCCAGCGCCGTTGTGCCGTTGTGACAATTCGCGCATTTACCTGCGTCGCTCGGCGCATGGGCGTAAGTCGCTCCCGCCCAAGTCGTGGTGCTCTTGTGGCAGATGTCGCATGCCGCAGAAGTTGAAACGTGCCCAGTCGGTTTGGGAGTCGCTATCGGGCTTACGTGACAAGTCGCACAGCTACCCGCCGCAACCACAACCGAGGTGTGCACCTTGGCGCCGACGAAGCTGGTGGTTGATTTGTGGCAGGTATCACATGCGGGCCACGACGCCGTGGGCACGTGGGTGCTCGTCTTGCCTATCGCCTTGGTGCCGTTGTGGCAAGTCGCACAGGTGCCCGCTGCAACACCCGTATGGTTGAAGGCCGCCCCGGCCCAGGTCGTGGTGCTCTTGTGGCAACTGTCGCATTGCGCCGTGTTGTGCCCAATCGGGGGGGTGTGGCAAGTTGAGCATGAACCCAGCGGAACGACAACCGATTGATGCAACTTTGCGCCAACGAAACTGGTAGTTGATTTGTGGCAGGTATCACATGCAGGCCACAAGGTCGTGGGTATATGAGGGGGACTCGTCTTGCCCAACGCCATCGTGCCGTTGTGGCAAGTCGCGCAACTGCCCGCCGCAACCACAACCGAGGTATGCAACTTGGCGCCGACGAAACTGGTGGTAGTCTTGTGGCAGGTATCGCACGCGGGCCATGAGGTCGTGGGCACGTGGGTGCTCGTCTTGCCTATCGCCTTGGTGCCGTTGTGGCAAGTCGCACAGGTGCCCGCTGCAACACCCGTATGGTTGAAGGCCGCCCCGGCCCAGGTCGTGTTGCTCTTGTGGCAACTGTCGCATGACGCAGTAGTGGAAGTGTGCCCGCTCGATTTGCCTGTCGCCATCGTGCCGTTGTGGCAAGTCGCGCAACTGCCCGCCGCAACCACGACCGATGAATGCAACTTGGCGCCGACGAAGCTGGTGGTTGTCTTGTGGCAGGAATCGCATGCGGGCCACGAGGTCGTAGGCAAGTGGGTGCTCGTCTTGCCCTTCGCCTTAGTGCCATCGTGGCAAGTCGTGCAGCTTCCCGCCGCAACAACAACCGAGGAGTGCAGCATGGCGCCGACAAAGCTGGTGGTTGTCTTGTGGCAGGAATCGCATGCGGGCCACGAGGTCGTAGGCAAGTGGGTGCTCGTCATGCCCTTCGCCCTGGTGCCGTTGTGGCAAGTCGCGCAGGTGCCCGGCGTAACGCCCGAATGGTTGAAAACCGCTCCTGCAAATGATGTGGTGTTCTTATGGCAACTGTCGCATGAATCGGTAGTGGAAACATGCAATATCGGTTTGCCCGTCGCTTTCGTGCCGTTATGGCAAGTCAAGCAGGCGCCCGGTGCGACGCCCTTGTGGTCATAACCCGCTCCCGCCCAGGCCGTGTTGCTTTTATGGCACGTGTCGCACGAATCAGTAGTGGAAACATGGCCGCTTGTTTTGCCCGTTGCCAGCTTGCCGTTGTGGCAAGTCAAGCAGGTGCCCGGCACCACCCCCATGTGTTTAAACGTCGCCGGCGTCCAGGCTGAGTCGAGATGGCAATTCCCGCACGGAGCATCGGTAGGGATGTGTGTGCCCGATTTTGCCATTGCTCCCATGCGGTTGCCGGGTTTATGGCAACTTGCACAATCCCGTGGCGTTCCCTTGAACACGTTTTGGATATGGCAGGATCCGCACTTGGCCTGCGTGTGGGCGCCTGTAAGTTTAAATCCTGTTTTGACATGGTCAAATTTAGCGTCAGGTGCCTGCGCCAAAGCAAAGTGAGCCATGGCCAGCAGGGGCAACAAAAACATCATTCCAATCCGGTGCGGCGAACTCAAGATATGAAACAACTGAATTATTCCAGGCTCTTTTTTATTACTGTTCATTTTGCTGCTCCTTTCAAGGAAGGGGTTGCATGTGGCAACTCTTGAATTCATTTTGAGGTGCCATTAATGTCAAGTGCCTGTTTCAGATTGGTCGCAATAATAGCAAAGAGTCAACGCCACTCAAACTCCGCTCATCCAGTAAGAACATCGGGACAAATGGCGAAACCCATCAGACAACTGGTCGAAATATTGGAATGAGCGGTAATGGGATTGGTTTTTAGAAGCGCGCTTCCGCCATGCCATGACGGCAAAATAGCTCTCACCAACCAATCTTTCCCCACTGCATAATCAGTTAACGCCGTTGTGACCCACTCCCCATGAGAAGAGTACGGAAATCACGGGTCACATGGCAGCGCTCGCATAGCTGGCCAAATTCACCCTGATGCACGTCTTCATCCTCATGACAGCCAACGCAAGTACGCGGAACAATAAAGCGTTCGCTCACTTCTTTTTTGTGGCAAGCATAGCAATTTGGTTTCTTATGGGCTCCATCGAGCATGAATTTTGTAAGCTTATCGTGATCGAAATCCCATGTTTTCCATGAGCGCGCGTTGTGGCATGACTCACATTTTTTACCCAGCCGGCGTTTATGAGTATCGGCATCGTCTTTCTTGTGACAGCTAAAGCAATCGGACGGTGAATCACGATAAAGCTGCGTCAGGTGGCATTTTTTGCATTCCACTTTTATATGCAGACCAAGCAGGGGAAAGCGGGATAGGCCATGATCGAACAGTGCTTCCTTCCAGCTTTTTTCATCATGGCAGGATTCACATTTCTTGCCTAGCTTGAACTTATGCACTTTCTCGTCGTCTTTTTTATGGCAGGAATAGCAATCCTTGGCCAATTTTTCCTCATAAACCTTGCCCTTATGACAGGTCTCGCATTTCACCTTGATGTGTTTATCCTTCAGTGGGTATTTCGTATCTTTGTCATGATCAAAAATAAGCGTCTTCCAATCTTTTTCCTTGTGGCAAGACTCGCACTTAGCGCCAAAATTACTCTTATGCTTGTCATCAATCTTGTGACAACCGATACAGGTGGTTGCAATCTTTTCTTTTTGCCCGGGCAATTTTAGCGCGGGCGTATGACACGCATCGCACTTGGTCGTAATGTGCTTGCCTTTCAGGAGATATTTCGTATCTTTGTCGTGATCAAAAATAATCGTTTTCCAATCTTTTTCCTTGTGGCAAGACTCGCACTTTATACCGAACTCCCCCTTATGTTTGTCATCGACTTTATGACATCCGTTACAAGTAAGGGCAATTTTTTCTTTTTGCCCGGGCAATTTTAGCGCGGGTATGTGGCAAGCCTCGCACTTGGTCGTAATGTGTTTACCCAGCAACGAGTATTTGGTGTCCTTATCATGATCGAACTTGGATATTTTCCATTTTTCCTCGTCGTGGCAACTCTCACATTTTTCACCCAATCCAGCCTTATGCACATCGTCCTTGCGGTGGCACGCGTAACACTTGGTTGGAGTTTTATCCTTATAAAGAATGCCCTTATGGCAACTAACGCATTTTGTTGTTTTGTGTTTCCCCAGCAACTCATACTTTGTTGATTTCAGATCATGGATAAATTCAATTTTCTTCCAGTCTTTTTCTGTATGGCAGTCCTCGCATTTCTTGCCGTATTGATCCTTGTGCTTGTCGTCCTTGCGATGGCAACCCAAACAATCATGGGGCGCTTCCTTGTAACGGCTCGGATCGGCATGGCATTTCTTACACTTCACGTCAATGTGCTTGCCTGATAGTTCATACTTGGTTTTGCTGTGATCGAACTTGGCTTCCTTCCAATCACGTTCGTTATGACACTTGCCGCAATCGGCGCCCAGGGTGTTCTTGTGCTTGTCGTCCTTGCGATGGCAGTCATTGCATGGCAAAGGCGCTTCGCTATACTTTTTCTTCGGGTCGTGACAGTCCTTGCATTTGACTTTTTCTTGCTTCTGATGGGCGCCAGCCAAGGGGAAATCGGTCTTCTCGTGGTCGAATTTCTCCTTGTCCCATATCACGATTTTCGCATCGCGCCCTTTATGGTCGGTATGGCAGGTGCGGCATACCTTTTCTTCCAACCTGCCATGGAATCCCTTGTGGCTTTGGACATCTGCCCCCACTTCCTTGTGGCAGCCCATGCATAATTTGTCTTGCGCATCCTGGTCAAATTTGACGTGGCATTCCTTGCATTTTTCTTCGAGCTTGACGTGGCCTTGGATCACCTCTCCGGGCATCAGCAAGGTATCCACATCCGCCCAGGCGCCACAGGAGCAAGACAAAGACAGGATTAGGAAAACGAGGCGTAGCAGCATCTGGCAACAATCAATACATGTTGATGGCTATGACATGGACAAAACCGCTGATGGCCAGCAGCCAAACGATGGGCGTATGCAAAATATGCCACAAGCGGAACAACCGCTCGTAGGCTGCAAACTGGGTAACTTGCTGCACGGCGTCAAGATAATCGCTCACGCCCGACGCAACCAGTTGAAACTGCCGGTTCTGCTGTTGCTTGTCCCAACCCTGAGTGTTAGCCAGGAGAGCAACTGCCCGCTGCAATTCCTGGCGGCAAGTCTTCACCAGTTTGCGGCGGCGCCAGCCCAAGGCCATAAATTTCCACATACGAATGGAGAGTGCGCTTTCTTTAGCAAAAGCCATATCCCGGAACTGGATCAGCTTTTCGCCAACTCCGGTTGCTTCAATCAGAACCGCGCTCACTTTGCCCACCTTCTCCTGTATGGAATCCACAGACTTCTGCAATTCCCCCAGGTTCGACTGCCGCCCATATAATCCATGGTGAACGCGCTTATAGATAAAGCGCCCTATTACACCGCTCACCGCCACCAGCAACATGGAATAAAGCGCAACGGCGGCATTCAATGACTTCACATGGAAAGTTGAATGGAACAAGACTAACGTCGGCCCACCGATCCCAAATACCATATGCATCATGAACCAGTAGCGTAAAGGCCCCCAGCCTCGCGCCCATGCCGCATGCTTGCGTATCGGATAAAGCAGCATCAGCAACATCATTACGCCGCCGACATAGCCAAAGTAATAACCCACGCCGGATCCGGCCTTAAGAACCTTGCCCTGGTAAACCGGCCACGCCGCCAATACCAGACAAATAACGGCAAACAATGTTATTCCGCGACCGACACCAACACCGTGAACTTTGCCTGCACGTTTATCGGTGGAACGCGAGCCGCCAAATATTTTGACTTCTAATGGATGCTGTTCAGTTCGACGCTCTGCTGTGCCGCTGGCGCGATGTTCGGTAGTGTGGTCGCTACCGCCCGCCGCTACTGAGGTATTTTTTTCACGGGTAAACTCAGACGACATACTTTCCCACCTATTGACCAACCTCAACTAGAGTAATAATACAATGATACCATGCGCCGAAATCAGCTACCGCAACTCTCAGCCTTATCCAATGTGGTATGAGCCTGAAGGAGGGCTGTATTTCCAACGAGGAATGAGCCTGAAGCGAAGAATCTGAGGTCGATTGAAGGAGTGGGTTGATCATTGCAAGGATGATGATCAACATGAACGAAACACGGCTTTGCACGATAGAACAGATTGAGCAATTTCTTGGTGGCTGCCTCCAGATTGAATTCACCAAGTCTGGTGACGACAGCGAACGCTATGAGCACATCAGTCGCGTGCTCAAACGCTTTGACTATCCCAAGCAGGGCAAGCGAGAGAAAGGTGTGCTGCTGAAGTACCTGCAAGTCACCAGCGGCTACAGCCGCGCGCAGGTCACACGCCTGGTCACGCAGTGGTTCACAAACCGCTTGGCTACCGTACCCCTGTCCAAACGCTACCGTGCGCCTGCTGCCCCTTTTGCGCGCAAATACACGGCTATCGATATCGCGCTTCTCGCAGAGATGGACAAGGCCAATGAGGACGTGTGTGGCCCGGCCATTGCGCACCTCTTGCAGCGCGCTTACAGCGTCTATGGTGACGCGCGCTATGAGCGGGTGTCCGGCCTGTCGGTTTCGCACCTGTACAACCTGCGCAAAAGCTCGGGCTATCAAGCCTTGCGGGTGGTTTTCACCAAGACTAATCCGGTGTGCAATCACATCGGGGTACGCAAAGTACCACGCCCCAAAGGGCGGGTTGGGTTTGTGCGCATCGACACCGTCCACCAAGGCGATCTTGACGGCATCAAAGGCGTGTATCACATCACCTGCGTTGACGAGGTCAGCCAGTGGCAGGTCGAGGCGTGCGTGCAGGGTATTAGCGAGGCATTTTTGTTGCCCGTGCTGGAGTTGGTGATCGAACAGTTCCCGTTTGTAATTATGGGGTTTCACTCGGACAACGGCTCCGAGTACATCAATGGCCCGGTGGCTGCGATCCTTGAGAAGCTGCGCATCGAGCAAACCAAATCTCGCTCGCGCCACAGCAACGATAACGCGCTGGCCGAGAGCAAGAATGCCAGTGTGGTGCGCAAGCACATGGGCTTCGAACATATCCCCCAGAAGTACGCCAAACCCATCAATGAGTTCTATCAGGAAACGTTCAATCCGTGGCTCAACTTTCACCGCCCGTGCATGTTTGCAACCGAGATCATTAGCCCCAAGGGCAAGATCGTCAAACGCTATAAAGACGAGGATGTGAAGACTCCGCTGGAATGCTTGGTGCTGTTGAGTGTGAAGGGTTTAGTCACGCTCAAAGAGGGCATCACTCTGGACGCATTGCAGGCGCAGGCGAAGTCCGAAACAGACTTGGCAGCAGCACAGGAAATGCAGCGCGCCAAGAGTGATTTATTTGCAAGTTTTCAAAAACAAAAACGCCGGGCATAACCGATCGGAAAACAACACCGGAAAAGCACCAATTCTTGAGACTAAAATCATTAGAAAATAAACTCAAAACCGACTGGCAAAAATCCATTAAACTTAACTTTTAAACCCGACCAACCCGCACAAACAAATCACCCAGATCGTCGCCGCTTCAGGCTCATACCTGAATTGGAAAATACTCAACACCATCTTTGCCACGCGCTACTGATGCCTCACCTAACGGGCATGGCGGCCGTTTCACCACAAAAAATGAGTTCTACCGCACCCTCTCCCCACAACAAGGAAGAATGTGGCGTCGCTTTGCAGCGCTCGCGTTAAAAATCTGAGCCCGGCATTAATCGTTATTTCTCCGCTGCCTTGAATTTCTCCAGTCACATGAGTAGACTTCGCCCATGATGCATGTTTTCTCTTCACAAATATTGACAGCACAAACTTGTTGCCGATATTTCCGGTGTTCCGGTATGCGTTCTGTTTGCAGGCGCATTCTTGAGCCTGCTGAATTATTCCCTGTAAGAAATTTGACAAGCATCATATTTACATCGGCAGGCCAGATACCACCATGAGCGATCAGACCATCATTTACTTGCTGTATGTGCTGCCCTTGGCACTGGGCATGTTTTTCTACCTGCTCCGGCAACACCGCCGCCATCAGGTTCATAAAAAAGTCTGGCATGAGGCTGTGGAATCCGGGCTGACCGAGCCTGCAACTCTCCACCCGGTGTTCGACCCAAATATTTGCATCGCCTCGGGTGGCTGCATCAAAGCCTGCCCCGAACATGCGATTGGCATCATAAATGGCAAAGGCATACTCATCAGCCCCGCCCACTGCATAGGCCACGGAGCTTGCGCCACTTCCTGCCCCGTCGGCGCAATCAAGCTGGTATTCGGCACGGCAACGCGGGGGGTGGATATCCCGCAACTCAAGCCGAATTTCGAGACCAATGTTCCCGGCATCTTCATCGCCGGAGAACTGGGGGGGATGGGTTTGATCAGAAAAGCTGTGGCTCAGGGGCGCCAGGCCATGGATTCCATTTTGAAGCGCGGCCGTGCCAGCACGCCGCATGATGTGGTCATCATCGGCGCCGGCCCCGCCGGCATTGCCTCTACACTTGCCGCAAAACATCATGGCCTGCGCTATGTCACCCTCGAGCAGGAAACCACTTTCGGTGGTACCACACTGCATTACCCGCGTGGCAAAATCGTCATGACCGCACCCATGGATCTTCCCATCATCGGCAAAATAAATATAAAGGAAATAAGCAAAGAATCACTGATGGAACTCTGGGAGGATGTGGTCAGCAGGGCCAGTATCAAAATCAACTTCGGCGAGCGCATGGAACGCATCGAGCGCCAGGGCGACACTTTCAATGTAATTACCAATCGCGGCAGCTACCTCACCGGTAGCGTGCTTCTGTCTATCGGTCGTCGCGGCACGCCGCGCAAACTCGATGTGCCAGGCGAAGAGCAAAGTAAAGTGGTATATCGCCTGACTGATCCGGAACAATATCGCGGAAAACACGTGCTGGTGGTTGGCGGCGGCGATGCGGCGCTGGAAGCGGCAGTATCTATTTCCAGGGAGCCGGGCACTACGGTCACTCTCAGCTACCGCAGCAAAGCCTTCAGCCGCGTAAAACCTAAAAACCGCGAGCTTACCGATGAAGCGAAAAACTCCGGGCAGCTCTCCGTGTTGCTCGAATCGACCATCAAGGAAATCAAGACAGCCACCGTTCTGCTCGAACAAAATGGCAAATCAATAGAGCTGCCCAACGATGCAGTCATCGCCTGCGCGGGGGGAATATTGCCCACGCCGCTGCTCAAGGAAATCGGGATAATAATCGAGACCCGCCACGGCGAAGCCTAGTGCCATGCTCCCCGACCTCAACGCGGTCTGGTAAACCGGTCAGGAAATATGATCGCTTGCTCAAACTCGATTTTTTATTTAAACGCATAGCCAAGTCGCAAACTGGCTTGCGAGCAGTCATGCAGTTATGACTCTGTTGATAATTGCGTTACTAAGAATTGGGGTTGCGGGGGCAGGATTTGAACCTACGACCTTCGGGTTATGAGCCCGACGAGCTGCCAGACTGCTCCACCCCGCGTCAGGAAGGAGTGCGACTATAGCAAAGCAGGGGAAACCAGTCAAACACTATTCGCTTTTCTCCGGCACCGCTGGCAGAGTCCGTTGCTGCTCCAGCGCCCATGCAACATGCTCGCGCACCAATGCCGACACATGTTGTGCACGAGCTTGCAATGCGGCCAGCACTCGCGCATCTCTGGGCGCGTTGCCCAGCGCCACAGCAATGTTGCGCAGCCATTGTTCATGACCGATGCGGTAGATGGCGCTACCGGCCAATTTTTCCTTGAATGCCGTTTCATCCCAGGCAAATAATGCGATAAGCGAAACATCATCCAGTCCGTGTCGCACGGCGAAATCCGCTTCCAAGCTTTTGTGCGCAAAGCGGTTCCACGGGCAAACCAGTTGGCAATCATCACAGCCATAGATGCGGTTGCCGATGAGCGGGCGCAACTCCACCGGAATGCTGCCATTGAGTTCGATGGTGAGGTAGGAAATGCAGCGCCGTGCATCTAATTGGTATGGTGCGATGATGGCTTGTGTGGGACAAATTTCGATGCAGCGCTTGCAGGTGCCACAATGATTTTCTTCCGGCGTATCTTTTTTTTCCGGCATATTTACGGGGGGCAACGGCAGGTCGGTATAAATCTCGCCCAGAAAAAACCACGAGCCATGCTCGCGCGACAACAGCAGAGCATGTTTGCCGCGCCAGCCGAGGTGCGCCTTGCGGGCCAGTTCGACTTCCAGCACCGGTGCGCTGTCGGTGAATACGCGATAGCTGAAATCGCCTGTTTCGGTGCGAATTTTTTCCGCCAGTTTTTCCAGCCGATTGCGCAGTACTTTGTGATAGTCGCGCCCCAGCGCATAGCGCGAAATAAATGCACGCCCGCCATTCTCCAGCACCTCCCATGCATCTTTCGCATCAGGCGGATAATAGTCCATGCGCAGTGAAATGACGCGCAAGGTGCCGGACACCAGCTCTGCCGGACGGCTGCGTTTGGCACCGTGTTTTGCCATATAATCCATCTCGCCGTGATAGCCGCGCGCAAGCCACTCCAGCAGGCGTGTTTCGGCGTCATCCAGCGCGGTATCGCTGATGCCCACTGCCTGAAAGCCGAGCGCCCTGCCCCACTGCTTGATATTGGCGGCAAGCGTTGCGTAATCCGTTTGAGAGGTTCCATGTTGCATATACCGGATGATAGCCGAAGTGGGGTAAGCAGGCATTCCGCCGCAAGGCGGAAGCTCGCAATATCCATGCGGGCATAATATAAGGTGCCACGCTGATGATGGAGTCCACCATGCCCGCCCCCCACCCTAACCCTCCCCCGCAGGCGGGAGAGGGGACGAATGATCGCTGCGCGAACCTCTTATTCCTGCTGGCCGATGAGGCCGCCACCATAGCTCTCGCCGCAAGGCTGGCAAGCACGCTCAAGGCAGGCATGGTGATCTATCTGCGCGGCGATCTGGGTGCGGGCAAAACCACGCTGGTGCGCGCGCTGCTCCATGCGCTGGGACACACGGGGCGCGTAAAAAGCCCTACCTATACGTTGCTTGAGCAGTATGAAGCGGGTGGGTTACACTTGTGCCACTTCGACCTGTACCGCTTCCGCAGCGAGCAAGAATGGGAAACCGCCGGATTCCGTGATGAATTTAACGGGTGCAACGTGTGCCTGGTGGAATGGCCAGAAAAAGCGCAAAGTCTGATGCCACAGGCAGATGTGGACATCACGTTCGAAATACTGCCCACTGGCCGCAACGTCACCATCTGTGGCAACACAGTGGCAGGCAAAGAATGCTTAAAAACTTTACAAAACTAGCCACGTTGCTGTGCCTGCTCTGGCTGCCTCCCGCACAGGCGGCCATCACCATCAGTTCCGCGCGGGTCTGGCCAGCGCAGGAATACACCCGCCTGACGCTGGAATCAAAACAGCCGATACGCTACAACCTGTTCAGCGTGAAGAACCCGGAGCGGCTGGTAATTGATCTGGAAGATATTGAGATCAACGATGCGCTCAACGGGCTCGCCAGTAAAGTCGGCAACGACGATCCCTATATCAAAAGCGTGCGCGTGGGCCGTTTCAAACCCGGTGTGGCGCGACTGGTGCTTGACCTCAAGGCCGAGGTGAAACCGCAGCTATTCAACCTCAAACCTGTCGCCGAATATGGCCATCGCCTGGTGCTGGACATCTACCCCACCGCCCCCATTGACCCGCTGATGGCGCTGTTTCTGCATCCTGAAAACAAACCGCCGGAAATACCCGCCACACCTGAAGAAAAAGCCGTCGAAGCGATCCTGAACAATGAGCCTGTTCAAACCGGCACACCCGTTCCGCCCGATATACTGGAACTCCCCAAGGCCGCAGAGCCGCCTGTTGTTGAAGCACCCTTACCCGCAGTGCCGGACGGGCATGGCGGCAGCGCCACCACAGAAAATGAACGCCGCCGTGCCCGTTCCCTCTCTCCTACCTCTGATGAAACGACTAGCCATTCGACTAAGCTGGCAAAAGACGCCAGCCAAGTCGTTGGTTATCCCCCAGTGGGGGAGAGTGATGAGGTGCCGCTTCGCGACGTTCACGTTAATACTAACGCCAAGCCGGGCAAACCCCTTGCAAAACGCAGCCCGGAAATCAGCACCCGCACATTGATCATCGCCATTGACGCCGGCCACGGCGGCGAAGACCCGGGCGCCCGTGGGCGCGGCGGCACATTTGAAAAGCATGTCACGCTGGCTATCGCGCACAAGCTGAAAGAGTTGGTGGACGGCACGCCGGGGATGCGCGGTGTGCTCATCCGCGATGGCGATTATTTTATCCCGCTCGTCGGGCGCGTTGCGAAAGCGCACCAGGTGCGTGCCGACCTGTTTATCTCCATCCATGCCGATGCCTTCGTCAAATCAAACGTGCGCGGCTCCTCGGTGTTCGCCTTGTCCGAGCACGGCGCCACCAGCGCGGCGGCGCGCTGGCTGGCGAAAAAAGAAAACGAGGCCGACCTGATCGGCGGCGTGAACATCGCGGTGAAAGACCCCTACCTCGCGCGCACCCTGCTCGATCTTTCGCAAACCGCCACCATCAGCGACAGCCTCAAACTCGGCAAGCATGTGCTGGGCGAGCTGGGTGACATCAACACCCTGCATCGCGGCTTCGTCGAACAGGCCGGTTTCGCCGTGCTGAAATCACCCGAAATCCCATCGGTGCTGGTGGAAACCGCCTTCATCAGCAACCCCGCCGAAGAGCGCCGTTTGCGCAATGACGCCTATCAGGAAAAACTGGCGCATGCGATCCTCGGCGGCATCAAACGCTACTTTTCACAAAATCCGGCGCTATCCAAACCGCATCTGGTGCAATACTAACTGGCTGCGACAATTTGTCGCACTTGAGCCGACCTCCGCTCCCCTACAATGCAACCTCTACAAGGAGGAAACATGACAAAAAAATATCTCGCAGCCAGTTTTGGTTTAATCGGAATGCTCGGCTATACGATCGCGCAAGCCAGTTGCGGCAGCACCGCCTGCCCGATCAACACCAACTGGGACGAGCACAGTTCCAGCCATCCCGGCTGGAGCGCGGACTTGCGTTACAGCTACAGCCGCGCCGACCAGTTGCGCTCAGGCAGCAGCAAAATCACGGCCAACCCCACTGACCCTGCGCTAATAGCCGACTCTGAAGTGGAAAATTTACGCACCCTCAATAAGCTGGTAACAGCCACCTTGGATTACACCTATAACGACCACTGGGGAGTGATGCTGCAACTGCCTTATGTCATGCGTGACCACAGCCATTCGCTTGCCGGCCCTGCTCCAGTCGCAGTTGATAGTTTCAGCGCAAGCTCATTGGGTGACGTCAAGGTAGTAGGGCGTTACCGCTGGGCGCTGGATGAAACCAGCCGCTCCGGCATGGGCGTGAAATTCGGGCTGAAGCTGAACACGGGCAAGAAAGACTTCCTGTTAGCAAGCGGCACTCCGCCCTCCGAAGTCACCTTGCAACCGGGCAACGGCAGCACCGATCTCATCGCGGGCGCGTTCATGTATAAATCCACACCGGGCAGCAACTGGACGTGCTTCGCGCAAGGCACCGTGCAGAGCTCCATCAACTCAAGCGCAGCATTTCGTCCCGGCAACCAGATCAATCTCGACGGCGGCTCACGCTATGCGTTCAGCCGCGAACTGAGCGGGCTGCTGCAACTGAGCGCACAATGGAACGGCACGGATTCAGGCACGTCTGCCGCACCTGCGGCAAGCAGCGGCGGCAGAATTTTCTCCCTCACCCCAGGACTAAGTTACGCGCTAACACCCGGCACGCAACTGTATGGATTGGCGCAATTACCACTGTACCAATACGTGAACGGCGAGCAACTCACCGCCAACTCCTCGTTCACCGTTGGCGTCAGCCACCGCTTCTAAGCCGGGGTGGATTAGCGTAGCGAGGTTGTAAAACTGCTGAGGCAGTTTACAACTGCGGTATAAATATCACCTCGGAGCATTGAGCAGCATCTCCAGCCGGATAGTGAGCAGCGGGCTGAGTTGAAAATTCCTCGTTCTCGGAAAGTGCAATTGCGGGCTGAGTTCAAAGAACATCCAATCCCGATGCAAGCGGTAACGATACCGCAGCAAAGCAACATAGTCTGTCACCTGCACCTGCGGTTGGCTCACGCCGATCACGCTTGCCTGGTACAGCAAGGCGGTGCGCTCGTCCATAGTGTGGAATAGCGAAAGGTCCTGGCGCAGATCGAAGTTATGTGTGTCTTTGAACCAAGTTGCGTTGCTGGTGGCGCGGAATAGGAGCGGGGCGCTGATGATGCGCTCCAAATCGAGCTGCGTGCTTTCACCTACACCGGTTTTCAAGTACCAGAACACCGTCTCGGCCGCCTTCATGCGCCACTGCTCTATCAAAACCGCATAACTGCCCCGCACTCGCGCGAAGGGGGCCGTGTTCAGGCCTCTGAACTGAAGCCCCCCGGCAGCACTGAAGTGCCAACGCTCTTCCTCAGCCTTTTCGTAACTCACCCCAGCGGCATAACTCCTGGGCGTAGCGTTAGCGCCGGGCGCAGCGGTTATATTCTGCACGGATTCGGCGGCCGTATTTTTATCTGGATCCGTTTCCAGCAACAGGTGCAGATTCTTCTCTGCCTTGGGCAAATGCACTTTGGCCCTGCCCGAGAATACAAACCTGTGCTCCCCGCCGTATCCCATTTCACGTGCGAGATCTAACTGGATCACACTTTCATTTCTCTCCAGATAATTGCGATCATCGCCAAAGAAACTATCAATATCGTTTACCAGATCGACAAACCTGCCAGACAGATAATCGCGTGGCTCATCTATCACATTGATCGCATCAAGGAGGGTCGAAATCGGTGTTTGCGCGGTTTCCACCTCTTCGCAGAATACCGCCAGGGGCGCCATGAGCGCAACGCCCACAGACCAGCGCAATGCAATCCTGAAAAGGCTGACGTGGAGCACCATGCCCTTCAGGCGGGGAATACCCCGGTGGAAAGATAACGGTCGCCGCGATCACACACGATGAACACGATGGTTGCGTTCTCGACCTGGCGTGAAATGCGCAGCGCCACGGCCAGTGCACCGCCGGATGAGATGCCGCAGAAGATGCCTTCTTCGCGCGCCAGTCGGCGCGTCAACTCCTCCGCATCCTGCTGGCTGACGTTCTCCAGGCTGTCCACGCGTTTGGGGTCGTAGATTTTCGGCAGGTAGGCTTCAGGCCATTTGCGGATACCGGGAATTTGCGCGCCTTCTTCCGGCTGTGCGCCGATGATCTGGATAGCTGAATTCTTTTCCTTGAAATAGCGCGAGCAACCCATGATGGTGCCGGTGGTGCCCATGCTGCTGACGAAATGAGTGATGCTGCCCTGCGTGTCGCGCCAGATTTCCGGCGCGGTGCCTTCGTAGTGCGACAACGGATTGTCCGGATTGGCGAACTGGTCAAGGATAATGCCCTTGCCCGCGTCGCGCAGTTTATCCGCCGTGTCGCGCGCCAGCTCCATGCTGCCTTCCTTCGGCGTCAGCACCAGTTCCGCGCCGAACGCGCGCATGGTCTGGCGGCGCTCCATGCTCTGGTTATCCGGCATCACCAAAATCATTTTATAGCCGCGTATCGCCGCCGCCATCGCCAGCGCGATGCCGGTGTTGCCGCTGGTCGCCTCGATCAGCGTGTCGCCCGGCTTGATGTCGCCGCGCCGCTCGGCGCGCATGATCATGGATAACGCCGGGCGGTCTTTCACAGAACCGGCAGGATTATTTCCTTCCAGCTTGGCCAGTAAAACGTTGCGGGTATCGCCGGGAATCTGCTTGAGCCTGACTAACGGGGTGTTGCCGACAAAATTTTCTATAGTTTGATACATTGCCTTGCTTTCAGATTGCCGAATTGCGCCATGATAACTGGAATACCCAATCGCCGCACAGCCTGTGCCATACCCTGTGGCATACCGGAAATATTAGCTTGGAAACTTCTGCAATGTGGCTGCGACAGAGCACCGCTGCGTTACACGGTGCTCGCCCCTTCGTCTATTCAGGGTGCGTGTAGTTCACATCAAGCCGCTTCGTCCAATACAAGGGAGTGAAGTAGCTTTTCTCTTCAGGCAATCATCCCCGCCGCAACCGTGTTGTTGCTCGCCTCATCAATCACGATAAAGCTTCCGGTAAAGCGGTTCTTGCTGTAGTGATCCAGTGACAGCGGCTGTTGCGTTTTCATCGCCACGCGCGCGATGTCATTCATGTTCAGCAGGACGGTTTCGTGATGTGCCAGGGTGTTTACGTCCACACGATATTCGAGGCGCGAGAACAGGCATTTCACCATGCGCGTCGTGTGTTTGATGATGTATTTTCGATTGAGGTCGAGCGGCGCTTCGGCCAGCCAGCACAGCGTGGCTTCGAATTCCTTGGCGACTTGAGGCATCGCGTTGGCTTTGACGAACATGTCGCCGCGCGAGATGTCGACTTCATCTTCCAGCGTGAGCGTGACGGATTGCGGTGCGTAAGCGCGTTGCAGGTTGCCGTCGTAGGTTGCGATTTCCTTTACCTTGCTGGTGCGGCCCGAAGGCAGCACGGTGATCTCGTCGCCGACCGCGATCTCGCCCGATTCGATGCGCCCCATGTAGCCACGAAAGTCGTGATATTCATGGGTCTGCGGGCGGCACACCCATTGCACCGGATAGCGGAAATCGGTGGTATTCACGTCGTAATCAATCACCACATTTTCCAGAAACTCCAGCAATGGCGCGCCTTTGTACCAGCTCAGGTTGTCACCGTGCTCCACCACCATGTCGCCATTCAGGGCGGACATGGGGATGCAGGTCACGTCATGAATGCCGAGCTGCGCGGCAAAGGCACGGTATTCAGCCACGATGGCGTTAAAAGTGTCTTCGGAGTATTCCACCATGTCCATCTTGTTCACGGCCAATACGATGTGCGGCACGCCGACCATGCTTGCAAGGAAGGTATGGCGGCGCGTCTGCGTCAGCACGCCCTTGCGCGCATCGATCAGGATGACCACCAGATTTGCCGTACTCGCGGCAGTCACCATGTTGCGCGTGTACTGCTCATGCCCCGGCGTATCGCCGATGATGAACTTGCGCTTGGGTGTGGCGAAATAGCGGTAGGCCACGTCTATGGTGATGCCCTGCTCGCGCTCGGCTTGCAGGCCGTCGGTGAGCAGCGATAAATCCACTGCGGCCATGCCGCGTTTTTCGCTGGTTTTGGAAATGGCGGAAAGCTGGTCCTCAAATATGGATTTCGAGTCGTGCAGCAAGCGCCCGATCAGCGTGCTCTTGCCGTCGTCCACGCTGCCTGCGGTGATGAAACGGAGTAGTTGTATTGCGTTGCTCATAATTTTAAGAACCTGAAAAGTCAATTACGTTTGTCCGCAGATTACGCAGATTCACGCAGATTTTTTGTTTTTTTAATCTGCGGATAAAAAGTTTTTTTAGAAATAGCCTTCTTTTTTACGCAGCTCCATCGAAGCTTCGGAGGTCTGGTCATCCATGCGTGTCGCGCCGCGTTCGGTGATGCGCGTGGTCGAAGTCTCGTCAATTATTTCTTGCGCGTTGCGTGCGGTGGACTCCACCGGCGCAGTACAAGTCATGTCGCCCACCGTGCGGAAACGCACCGAAAGCACTTCAACCTTCTCGCCCGGTTTGGGTTGAACCAGATGCGAAACCGGGATCACCGAATTACCCCGGCGGATCACTTCGCGCTCGTGCGTGTAGTAGATGTCGGGGATGTACAGTTTCTCGCGGGAAATGTATTCCCAGATGTCCATCTCGGTCCAGTTGCTGATCGGGAACACGCGGATGTTCTCGCCGGCATGGACGCGCGTGTTGTAGATGTCCCACAACTCAGGGCGCTGGTTCTTCGGGTCCCACTGGCCGAATTCGTCGCGGAACGAGAAGATGCGCTCCTTGGCGCGCGCTTTTTCCTCGTCGCGCCGCGCACCGCCCATGCAAGCATCGAAGCCGAACTCGGCAATGGTCTCCAGCAAAGTCACGGATTGATACGGGTTGCGCGGTTTATCCGGATCTTTAATGATAATGGTGCCGCGCTTGATGGAACCTTCCAGCGAACGCACAATCAGCCGCTCGCCGAGATCGGCGGCAAGCTTGTCGCGGCAGGCGATCACCTCCGGAAAGTTGTGCTCGGTGTCAATATGCACCAGCGGAAATGGAAACTTCGCCGGGCGGAACGCCTTCTCTGCCAGGCGCAACATTACGATGGAATCCTTGCCGCCGGAAAACAGCAGCGCCGGATTTTTGCACTCCGCCGCGACCTCGCGCATGATGTGGATGGACTCGCTTTCCAGCGCATCCAGATGGGTAAAGGTGTGTGCGGTCATCTTCATTTTCTTTCGCTTCTTCAAACGTCAAAATCATTCATGTAGGGTGCGTTTTACGCACCGTGGTGCGTGAAACGCACCCTACCAAAACTACACGCTACGCCTTCTCCAGAACGCGGCCCGCTGCATGCAGACCGCATTCCTGTGGGATTTTGGTTTCGACTAACGCCGTTCGCTTCGCTCTCGACATAAGTCTTCACCGAAATCCGCAAATCAAACAGGCTATGCCTTTTCCAGAACACGTCCAGCCGCATGCAAGCCGCATTCTTTGTCCTCCGGATTTTCCCACCACCATCTGCCGGCGCGGATGTCTTCGCCTGCGGTGACGGAGCGGGTGCAGGGCGCGCAGCCGAGGCTGGGGTAGAACTGGTCATGCAGTTTGTTGTAGGGCACATCATTTTGCCTGATGTAGGCCCACACGTCTTTGTTCGACCATTCCAGCAGCGGGTTGAATTTCTGCAAGCCAAAATCGGAGTCAAAGGTTGATACTTCCATGCTGCCGCGCGTCACTGCCTGGTCGCGGCGCAGCCCGGTAACCCACGCTCCCTTGCCCTGCAATGCGCGGCGCAACGGCGCAACCTTGCGCACGAAGCAGCATTTCTTGCGCAGTTCCACACTGCCGTAAAAACCATTCACCCCGTTTTGTGCGACGTATTTTTCCACCGCTGCACTTTCTGGAAAGTACACCTTCAACGGCACACTATAGCGGTCAGCCACCTCCTGCATCAGGTCGTAGGTTGCTTGCGGCAGGCGCCCCGTATCCAGGCTGAATATCTCGATGTCCAACTGGTGTTTGGCAATCAAGTCGGTCAGCACCATGTCTTCCGCGCCCAGGCTGTTGGCGAAGCAAACCGGCGAAAAATCGCGCACCGCTTGTTGCAGAACGGAAATTACCTGGTCAACTTTTTCTTGCATGTCCATATCTATCTCCTAAGCCGGTTTCTATACCGTCAGCCCGGCAACCGCTTCATTCAAATCAAGTTGCGCGTCTTGCTCCGCCGCGAATGCCGCCACTTTCACTGTCCAGCTATCCACCGCTGCGCTGATCGGCGCAAGCTCTTCACCGCTGATCTCCTCCGCCTCTACCAAAGCGGCGGCAGCCCGCGCAAATTCCTCCGCAATCGCGCCTGGTATCAGTTTCTTCAATTGCCCGGCGAGCTTGTCCAACTCGTCCTGACGGATGCCGCCCACCAATTGCACCACACCCGAACCGAGCAAACGCAGAATCGCTTCGTTGCACTGCGCCGCTTCGCCGAACTTGCGCTGAAACACCAGCGCGTTGCGGTATTCGCGCTCATGCGCCGCCTCGAAAAAATTTGCGCCTATCATCACCTGTGACACACCCGCGCATTCGCCGCCGCCCAGGTTCAGCACGCGGAAGTCCGTCGAGTCGCCGTAATCGCGCATGACCGAATGTAATTCTTCCGCCTTCACTTCCGTTAAATTTGCCAGCAGTTGCTTGAAATAGCCCTCTTCCCGCGCGCGTGCCCAGGTAAAGAAACTCGCTTCCCCGCTCGCTAGGTGAGCGCTTTGAACTTGCTCAATGGCTTGCTTGATGCGCACCACCGGAACCAGTGGGCCTTTCAAAGCCAGCGCCCCGACCTTTGTGCCGCTACTGGGCGCAGCGTTGCTGGCCATGCCGCTGCCGGCAAAATACATCTGGTAGTGCGGCACCAGTTTGCCGTGCAGGCGTTTGCCTTCGCCGTATATGCCGATGTCGCCGGTTTCGGGTTGCGCGCAACCGTTGTGGCAACCGGAAACCCGTACGTTCAAGTCGGCGCGCCCGCCGGAAAGCTCGGGTGCGGCCAGCATGCTGGCCGTGATGCCGAGACGGCAGGTTGATGCGCCGGGGCAAGCCACCACGTTGTCACCTACGCTGGGCTCGCGCAAACCGAGCGCGGCCAATCCTTCACGCAGCGCGGCAACCTTGGCTTGCGGCACGTTGAATATCGTCAGGTTCTGGTCCTGTGAGGTGCGAATCTCGTTCAAACCATGAGCGCGCAGCAATGCGGCAATCCCGCGCAACTGTACCGGCGTAATGTCGCCTATCGGCAGCGAGATCGGCAACACGAACAAGCCGGCCTGGTGTTGCACCAACAACTTGCGCGGTGCGCCCTGCCCGGGTGCCTGACCGCCTGTTTGCGCGCGCCACTCGCCTTTTGGATACGGCTGGCTGGCGAGAGCTTGTTTGGTGCGCTCAAATTCTTCGCGGTATTTTTCCAGGAAACCCTGCTCGCCGAAACGCTCGACCAGAAACTTGATGCGCGATTTCGCGCGCTTGGTTCGGTCAGAGTATTTGTTGTGCAGCGTCACCAAAGCCTCTATCGCGAACATCAGTTCATGCTCGGGTATAAATTCCTCTACCACGATCGCTTCGTGCGGCTTGTGCCCCAACCCACCGGCAGCCCTGACCATAAATCCGTGCTGGCCGCCCTTGTTGACCGCAACCACGCCGCAATCGTGCAACATGGCTTGCGCGCAATCCGATTCGCACGCCGAGAAGCTGATTTTGAATTTGCGCGGCAATTGCTGGTTCAGCGGATTGCGCAAAAAATGCTTTACCACACCATTCAGGTGCGTCGTCACATCAACATGCTCGCGCGGGCACACCCCGGACAAGCTGCAAGCCGTAATATTGCGCACCGTATTGCTGCACGCCTCGCGCGAGGTCATGCCAACCTTGTCCAGGCGACGCATCGCAGCGGGTGTGCTATCGAGCGGAACGAAATGCGTCTGGATGGATTGCCGCGTGGTGACATGCGCAATGCCCTTTTGCGAGTACGTCGAGACCACATCTGCAACCGCATCCAGCTGGTCCGGCGTCAGCCGCCCGCCGGGCACCTTCATGCGGAACATATGGACGCCTGGCTGGCGCTGGCCGTACACGCCATGCTGCAAGCGCACCGCCGTCATGCGATCCAGGTCGAGGCTGCCGGCGTTAAAAGACTGGATGGCCTGCTCGAAGCGGTCGATTTCCGCCAGATCGGATAAATTTTGGGTATTTATACTCATCGCACTTTTTCCTTTGTTTCAGTTTTATCTTGGCTAATGCAGCGCCATCCTGGCGCCGATAATCAACAACATGGTTGCCAACAGCGGGCGCAATACTTTTTCCGGTACTTTAGCGCTCAGATGGCTTCCGATATAAATTCCCGGCAACGAACCGAGCAGCAAGCCACCCAGCAGCACCAGATCCACCGTACCCAGCGCCATATGCCCCATCCCGGCCAACGCAGTCAGTGGGACGGCATGGACGATATCCGTACCGACCACTTTCACGGCTGGCATACGCGGGTACAAAAACAGCAATGCGACCGTACCCAGCACACCCGCGCCTACCGAAGAAATTGTCACCAGCACACCGACGACGATGCCGGTTGCTATCGTCGCAGCAGGCAGATAGCGATGATGCAACTCGTACACTGTGCCATCTTTGCGCCGCGCAATTTTCTTGATCCAGTCTTTCAGCAACAGCGCGGAAGCTGTCAGCAACAGTGCCACGCTCAACACGCCAGTCACCAAACCGCGCAATGTCTTTTCATCAAGAGCCAGATATTTCAACAGGGCTACCGTAATCACGGATGCCGGCAAACTACCCAAACCGAGCAAGCCCACCACTTTCCAGTCCACCGTGCCGCGCCGCCCATGCACCCAGCCACCCATCGTCTTGGTCAACGAGGCATACAGCAAATCGGTGCCCACCGCAGTTGCCGGAGAAACACCAAACACCAGCACCAGCAACGGGGTCATCAAGGATCCGCCGCCAACTCCGGTCACACCGACAATCAGCCCCACCAGAAAACCGGACAATGTGTACATCCAGTCCATTCGTAACCGCTCCGTCAAATTCAGGTGCGCATTGTAGTGAAACCCGGTTATATTCCATAATACTTTAATGTTATTATTTTATAACCAATCGGTATAAACGAATTTAATCCTGCTGAAAGCGGAGAACATCGCCAACCTTTGCTTTGCGTTACCATCGCCTCCTTGCAAATCCGCCATGCAATTCTCAATCGCAATGACATCAGTAAATTTTCTTGATCTTCCCCCGTTGCTCGGCGCGAGCGGCACGATCACGCTGCCCGGCTCGAAGAGCATTTCCAACCGCGTATTGTTGCTGGCCGCGTTGTCCGATGGGATGACCGAGGTGCGCGACCTGCTGCATTCGGACGACACGGGGCGCATGCTGGATGGCTTGCGCGCCTTGGACGTGAAGGTGGAGGCGATGGGCGGCAACGCCCTTCGACAAAGCTCAGGGCCGACTTATTGCGTGACGGGTTTGCGCAGCCCCTCTCGGCTGCCGTATAGCCGCGTTACGGGACGGAAACTTCGACATAGCTGCCGACAGGTGCTGAATTTACGGCGGAAGCGACAAGTGCTACGACAACCCGGATGCGTGGCCAACTTGTCGTAGAGAGAACAACGACAGCAATTTGCCGTGCCGCAAGGTTTTGCTGGTATCGAAGATTTGTGTCGGTGGTAACAAGTACCTCGAATCCTTGCTCCTCGGCAGAACGCAACAACTCGCCGTTTTTCAGAGTAGCCCAACCAAGTTCATAAGCGGTAAATACACTGTGTCCCGCGAGAGCTTGCCGTACGCTTTCCTTCTTTGGGTGCCTTGATCCCATCGGCGAGGCAGACGATGCGCTGGCCGACCTGAAATGGGCGGAACAAGGTAAGGCAGAGACGAACCCAGCAGGCGGTGAGCATATCAGCTGCCCTTTCGCGCGAAAGTCAATGTGGTACTCGATAAGACAATCGGATAGCTCTACCCCTTTTTCTCTGAGGAGATCGGGTAGAGGTCTTAGTTCTTTACCGTGTACGGTAAAACAGCTCCGTTGAGCGATCATCCGATAGTCCTGATACGTAGCAGGTACCGCGATTGGGAGAACGAATCCGCGAGTCAATGCCCTTTCTTCCCATGCGAGGGCAATGTTCTCGTAGCCACCATTCAACCAAGTGAGAGGGAAATTTAAGCTGTCCGATTGTTGTACTCCGGCAAGTTGATTCAACTTGTGGGGGTGGAGCATATAAACCCGTGGGTTCGGCTTCGCTTGATTTAGTGCAAAATACAGCGCAAGCAGTGCCCCCTCCGTCCAATCAAGAAGGCGCGTTGGCATACCATAATGCTGGGCCAAAAACAGCCACATATCTGTCTGCTCTCTAGGTGGAGTGTTGGCGATACCGCCAGCCTTTCTTCGGAATGATTGGAGAAGGTAGTTCTCCTGCTCCCCCGAGTAATTTGCGATCTTGGGACAAAGCACAAGATCGATCCCCGACTCTCCCCGAAACCATGGTCTGATAGGACTATTTGGAGATTGCCATTTGGCAAAATCATCTTTTACCGCTGAGACAAATTCGATAACGGACCTGATCATGACAAACCCTTTACGTCGCGATGTCCGCCCCGTTCAGCCAAGTGAGGGGCAAAAGGGGCCAGGATCGCATTATTTTCTTGACGCCAGCTTTCCCTGCTCCAATTCCTATCAGCTCTTCCTACTCTCTCCATGATTCGCAGTGTTCCAGCATTTCCGCCCGTGGTCAATGCCGCCGCGCACATGCCACGGAAGCGCCGTCATTCAGCCGCGCGCTGCAAGCGCTTGGGGGCCCACTGGCTCATGTTCTGCCCGCTTACCTGCGCCGCTACCAGCGCTGCGGTATGTACTTCCTGCGAAACGCCCCGCGAGAGGTGCAAAAGGGGCCAAGCTCAAATTTCCCAGCGATAGCGCAAGCAGCACTGACTCACTCACTCCCCCTTAACTGTTGCGCCTCGAACCCGAATCCTACACCGGAAAGAACAACGGGTCTCTGATTTGCTCAATTGACCAGATGCAATCATCCGGAAACACATCCAGACCCGTCTCTTCAACAGCCCGAGCAACAGCTTTAGACCAGACAACGTCAGACCAGTCTTTATCATTCAGTTTTGTTGTCAAGCTTGGTGTTTCCTTCAGGCTATATTCAATTTCCATGCGTTTCGCCTTGATGGTCTTTTCCCAACTGGCCCCACGATGAGAAGGCTGAAATTGCCACTTCAGCAAATGCGCCAAAAGCCCAGCCATGTGGCTGGCAAATTCTCGCTGCTCGCTTTTGCCCACGTCTTCTATCTCCTCGGCAATGTGTTCGATATCAATGGCCGCGAGTTGCCCGGAGCGGAGCAACGCAGCCTGCTCGTTGGCCCAAGCAACAATGTCTGTTTTATATGCCGTTCCCATTTTGAATCTCCCGAATGCCAGCATCCAATATTTGTGCTATCCCTGCGATTCAATCATCAAATGTGCTACGAGAAAAGGGGCCAGGCTCAAATTTATTGGCAGAACAGGCCAAGCTCGCATTGCTTTCCCGTGCAGTCCGCAACTTTTACTCCAACAGCAAAACCCGCGCGTTAATCCAGAATGCGCCACACTCCGCTACGGCTAATTTCCTTATACATTGCGTCGGGAGCAAGGTCGGCCCCATTGGGCCATGCGACCGCTCCGCACTCGAGGTAGGCTGTCGCAAAGAAAGCAGTATCACGCAGTGCCTCGAAAACTCCCGCATCCGGCCCATGAACCAGGGCGGAAACATCAACGATGCCGCTCGATCCGTCATTGAACGTGACCGCCAAACGCCATTCCGGAAGCACGCTGAGCGCACGCAAGCGCCATGGCGCTGCCGGGACTACTCCAGCGGCTTGATGGGTTTCGGTAATTGTTTCGCTCGGCATAAGCTCCAGTCCTCCATTAGTTCTGCCCTGTGTTCGTTGGCCCATTCCAGCACCATGGACAGCGCCCGACGCGGGAGTTTTCCTTCAATAACCTCCAGTGTCTGGATGTCTATCTGCGCTTCATATTCGGCGTAGAGAGCGTGAAAGTGTGGCGGGTTGTGCTCGCCACGGATGTACATGTGTATGAGGATTCCGAAGAACTGGCTGATGGTGGGCATAATTCAAATCCGGATTAAAAAGCAAATGGTGCCAGGCTCCAGTAAAAGGGGCCAGGTTCGCATTGTTTTCCTAACACCACCTTTCCTGCTCCAATTCCTTTCAGCTCTTCCTACTCTCTCCATGATTCGCAGTGTTCCAGCATTTCCGCCCGTGGTCAATGCCGCCGCGCACATGCCACGGAATCGCCGTTATTCAGCCGCACGCTGCAAGGCTTGGGTGGCCCACTGGTTCAGGCTCTGCCCGCTTACCTGCGCCGCTACCAGCGCCGCGGTATGCACTTCCTGCGAAACGCCCCGCGAGGGAATAGTCAGGCTGCGCGGCGCTTCGTTGTGCGCCCGCCAGCTCGGCCCGTGAGGTCTGGCAAGCTTTTTGAAAGCTCCGCAAGGGAAAGCAGAGCATTGTTGACAGATTCTTCTGTCGGGAAGATGCGCGCCACTTCCGGGGAAAGACGAACCAGGTTCGTGCCTTTCGTGATGCGCGCAAGGTATTTTCCGCGAACCCCCTTGCCTTGAAGGTTTGCCAGGGAAAACGTCCTATCGAGCGGGTCAATGTCAGTTGCTTTCTTCATAAATTTTTCTTTCCTCGCGCGTCACGCGGCGCGCGCTGATGATACGGATACCGCGAGCCGATTCTACATGAGAGGCCGAGTTGCCTCATCAAAAATCTGAGTGAAACCGATTCGTTGCCTCACGTAAGAAATCTGAGAGAAAACGTGGATAAGCGCAGTGCATCCACCCTTGCGGCTTCACCGTGCCGAATCCAGTTAAAAGTTGTAGAAAAGTTAAAGGAGCTTTGCTCGAATTGTTTTCCAGCGAGCGGGGTGCAAGAAATTGCGCTGGCTGGATGTGTTGACGAAATCAATGGCGCAATTCGCAGGCTCATCACATCGCTCTCAAAATCAGGTTCTCTTTGCGGTATCATCGCGCCCTTGTAAATCCGCCAGTAATTCAATCGCAATGACATCAGTAAATTTTCTTGATCTTCCCCCTTTGCTTGCCGCGAGCGGCACGGTGCGCCTGCCCGGCTCGAAGAGCATTTCCAACCGCGTATTGTTGCTGGCCGCGCTGTCCGATGGGATGACCGAGGTGCGCGACCTGCTGCATTCCGACGATACGGAGCGCATGCTGGATGCATTGCGCACGCTGGGGGTAAGCGTAGAGCCTCTAGGCGATAACGCCTATCGCGTAACGGGTTGCGGCGGGGATTTTCCGGTGAAGGAAGCCAGGCTGTTTCTCGGTAATGCGGGCACGGCCTTTCGCCCGTTGACTGCCGTGCTGGCGCTGGCGGGCGGACATTATGAGTTGTCCGGCGTCCCGCGCATGCATGAGCGCCCGATCGGCGATCTGGTGGATGCGCTACGCCAGCTTGGTGCGGATATCCGCTATCCGTGCAATGAAGGTTTTCCGCCGTTGCAGATTTCGCCTCCCTCACCCCCATCCCCTCTCCCGTGGGGAGAGGGGAGAGTGAAGGTGCGCGGCGATGTATCCAGCCAGTTCCTTACCGGCCTGCTGATGGCGTTGCCATTGACCGGACGGACGGTGACGGTCGAGGTGGTCGGCGAACTGATCTCGAAACCTTATATCGAGATTACATTGGCGATGATGGCGCGCTTTGGTGTAGCCGTGCAGCGCGATGGCTGGCGCAGCTTCACCGTCGCAGGAGGCAGCCGCTACGTATCTCCGCAGGAGATTTTCGTCGAGGGCGATGCTTCGTCCGCTTCGTATTTCCTCGCTGCCGGTGCGATCGGCGGCGGGCCGCTGCGCGTCGAAGGCGCGGGGCGCGACAGCGTGCAGGGCGACGTGCGTTTTGCCGAAGCGATGGGAAAGATGGGCGCGCGCATAACGATGGGCCCGAACTGGATGGAAGCGCGCGCGCCGTCAGGCGGCAAGCTGAAGGCGATTGATCTCGATTGCAACCACATCCCGGATGCCGCGATGACACTGGCCGTGGCGGCACTGTTCGCCGATGGTACAACTACGCTGCGCAACATCGCCAGTTGGCGCGTCAAGGAAACCGACCGCATCGCGGCAATGGCGGCAGAGTTGCGCAAGGTCGGCGCGACGGTGGAAGAAGGCGCGGATTACATACGCATCACGCCTTCTGCTGCGAGCCACCAGCCACAAGCTACAAGCCCCGCCATAGACACCTACGACGACCACCGCATGGCGATGTGTTTTTCTCTGGCCGCATTCGGTGGCGCGGGCGTGCGCATCAACGATCCCAAGTGCGTGGCGAAAACTTTTCCGGATTATTTTGAACGTTTCCTCGATGTGGTGCGGGCTGTTCCGGTGATCGCCATAGACGGGCCTTCCGCTTCCGGCAAGGGCACGGTGGCGCAACGGGTGGCGCAACAGCTTGGTTTTCATTTTCTCGACAGCGGGGCGCTGTACCGCCTGTTGGTGCTGGCCGCGCAGCAGCATGGCGTGGCGCTGGACAACGAAGCTGCATTGGCGGCATTGGCGGCGCGCGTGGAAATACGTTTCGAGGGAGCCGACACCTGGCTTGATGGCGCTAAGGTCGGCGCAGAGCTGCGCTCGGAGCAATGCGCCGATGGGGCATCCAGGGTGGCGGCGTTTCCTGCGGTACGTGCGGCGCTATTGGATAAACAACATGCCTTTCGCCGTGCGCCGGGTTTGGTGGCGGACGGGCGCGACATGGCGTCGGTGGTGTTCCCGGACGCGGCGCTCAAGGTGTTCCTGACCGCCAGCGCCGAGGCGCGTGCGGAGCGGCGATATAAACAGTTGATAGAAAAAGGAATGGGTGCTAATATCGCCGCCCTTTTGCAGGAGATCCGCGCCCGCGACGAGCGAGACAGTCGGCGTAGCGTGGCTCCCCTGCAACAGGCGCCTGGAGCGGCCATGCTCGACACCACTGATTTGACCATCGATCAGGCGGTGCGGGAAGTGTTGGCACGCTACCGTGTGTTATGAGACCCAATGGAAGCCCATTCCGTTGGAATGTTTAACCAACCCCCGCCAGAAGCGGGTTTGTCTTGGATATATTCATAAATGACTGCTAATGATGCTGTAACCGATCTGGAAAGTTTTGCCTCCCTGTTTGAAGAAAGCCTGACCCGCAAGGAAATGCGCGCGGGCGAATTGATCACCGCGCAAGTCGTGCGTATCGACCACAACGTGGTGGTGGTGAATGCCGGCCTGAAATCTGAAAGCTTTATTCCGGTTGAGGAATTTTTAAACGCTGCCGGTGCGGTCGAGGTCAAGCCGGGCGATTTCGTCACCGTGGCGATCGAATTGCTGGAAAACGGCTATGGCGAGACCAAGCTGTCGCGCGAGAAAGCCAAGCGTTTGGCCGCGTGGCATGAACTGGAAGTGGCGATGGAAGAAGGCACCATCGTCGAGGGCTATGTCAGCGGCAAGGTCAAGGGCGGCCTGACAGCCATGGTGAATGGCATACGTGCTTTCCTGCCCGGTTCGCTGGTGGATATCCGCCCGGTCAAGGACACTACGCCTTACGAAAACAAGACCATGGAATTGAAGATCATCAAGCTGGACCGCAAGCGCAACAACGTGGTGGTTTCGCGCCGCGCCGTGCTGGAAGCCAGCGTGGGTGCAGACCGCCAGGCTTTGATGGAAAACCTGAAGGAAGGCGCAATCGTCAAGGGCATCGTGAAGAATATCACCGACTACGGCGCGTTCGTGGATCTGGGCGGCATCGACGGCCTGTTGCACATCACCGATCTGGCCTGGCGCCGCGTCAAGCACCCATCCGAAGTGCTGGCGGTGGGCGATGAAGTGGAAGCCAAGATACTCAAGTTCGACCAGGAGAAGAACCGCGTTTCCCTCGGCATCAAACAGATGGGCGATGACCCGTGGAACGGCCTGGCGCGCCGCTACCCGCAAGGCACCCGCCTGTTCGGCAAGATAACCAACCTGACCGACTACGGCGCGTTCGCGGAAATCGAACAGGGCATCGAAGGGCTGGTGCACGTGTCTGAAATGGACTGGACCAACAAGAACGTGCATCCTTCCAAGGTGGTGAGCCTGGGCGACGAAGTCGAAGTGATGATCCTGGAAATAGACGAGGGGCGCCGCCGCATTTCCCTCGGCATGAAACAATGCCAATCCAACCCGTGGGACGATTTTGCGCTGAACCACAAGAAAGGCGACAAGGTGAAGGGGCAGATCAAGTCCATCACCGACTTCGGCATCTTTATCGGCCTGGATGGCGGTATCGACGGCCTGGTGCATTTGTCCGACCTGTCATGGGCCATGCCCGGCGAAGAGGCCGTGCGCAACTACAAGAAGGGCGACGAAATCGAAGCTGTGGTGCTGGCTATCGACGTGGAACGCGAACGCATCTCGCTGGGCATCAAGCAGATGGATGGCGACCCTTTCAACAACTTCATCGCGACGCACGACAAGGGCAGCGTGGTGCAGGGCGTGGTCAAGGCAATTGACGCCAAGGGCGCGACCATCACGCTGGATGGCGATGTCGAAGGCTACCTCAAAGCATCCGAAGTGTCTGCCGACCGTGTCGAGGATATCCGCAGCCACTTCAAGGAAGGTGATGCGGTAAAGACTATGATCATCAACGTGGACCGGAAAAACCGTAGCGTTAACTTGTCGGTCAAGGCACTGGACAAGGCCGAGGAAGCATCCGCGATGCAGAAATTCACTGCGGACAATCCGACTACTGCCGGGACTACCAATCTGGGCGCCTTGCTCAAGGCGAAACTGGACACCAGCAAGGTTGATGCCCAATAAGGAGTGGTGAGATGACACGTTCCGATCTTATCGCCAAACTGGCAGAGCGCTATCCGCAATTGTTGTCCAAGGATGCCGAACTGGCAGTCAAAGTGATCCTGGATACCATGTCGGGGATATTGGCGCGCGGCGGGCGGATTGAAATCCGCGGCTTCGGCAGCTTTTCGCTGAACTATCGCCCGCCGCGGACCGGGCGCAACCCCAAGTCTGGCGACAAGGTGCAAGTGCCTGCCAAGCATGTGCCGCACTTCAAGGCTGGCAAGGAGTTGCGTGAGAGGGTTGATTACCCGGCAGCGTGAAATTGTTTTCGGTAATAACGGGCGGCCTGTCGCGAGATGGTGCCGCCTGTTTTTTGCCCTCCCGTGCTATTCTGAAAACCCTGTTTGAATCTGCGGGTGAATCATGCGCTATCTGAATTGGTTGTTGCGTGCCGTCGTGTTCCTCATCCTGCTCAGCTTCGCGCTGAAGAATGACCAACCCGTGGTGCTGCGTTATTTTTTCGGCTATGAATGGCAAGCTTCGCTGATAGTTGTCCTGCTGCTATTTTTTGCCGTGGGTGCGGGCGTAGGCATACTTGCCATACTGGGAAATGTTATCCGCCAGCGCCGGGAAATTGCCGCGCTCAAGCGCGAGTTGCGCCTGAAAAACAAGCTCGCTGGCGTTGGTGAAACCCAGCAGATTCCCATCCAACCTTCCTGATACCTTCTGCCGTTTATGGAATTCGAACCGTGGATGCTGCTGGTCTTCCCGCTGTTTTTCGGCATGGGCTGGCTGGCGGCACGCATCGACATCAAGCAGTTGCTGTCCGAATCCAGCGTGTTGCCGCGTTCCTATTTTCAGGGGCTCAACTTCCTGCTCAACGAGCAACAGGACAAGGCTATCGAGGCGTTCATCGAGGTGGTCAAGGTGGACCCGCAAACGATAGAGCTGCACTTCGCGCTGGGCAGTTTATTCCGCCGCCGCGGCGAAGTGGATCGTGCATTGCGCATGCATCTGAACCTGGTTGAACGTGCCGATCTGGAAGATGACAAACGGCAGCAGGCATTGTTTGAATTGGCGCAGGACTATCTCAAGGCCGGCATATTGGATCGCGCCGAGACACTGTTTCTGGACTTGCAGGACACGCTCTATGCCAAGCACGCGCTGGATTTTTTGCTGGAGTTGTACCAGAAGGAAAAGGACTGGCTCAAGGCGATCGGCGTGACACAACGCTTGAGTGCGGTTTCCGGCCAGCCGCATGGCAAGGAAGCGGCGTTCTTCTATTGCGAACTGGCCGCCGCCGAGATGGCGCGCAAGCGGATGGATGCCGCGAGCGCGCATCTGGAACAGGCGCTGCAAGCGCATCCGCAGGCCGTGCGCGCGACCATGATGCTGGGCGAGATGGAAAGCGCGGCGCATCACCCTGCGCAGGCCATTGAAATCTGGAAGCGCATCGAGCAGCAGAATCCACAGTATCTGCCGCTGGTGGCGGAACATCTGCTGGAGGCTTATCGCCAGACCGGCCAGGCGGACACGGGCATCAACGTGCTGCAGGATTATCTGGCAAAATACCCTTCGCTGGATTTGATGAATGTGCTGTTTCATGCCATCCTTCAACGCGATGGCGCGGAAGCGGCATACAAGGTGGTGCGCGATGAATTGCAGCGCAACCCCACCCTGCTCGGGCTGGATAAGCTGCTCGAAGCGCGCCTGCTGGAAGCCTCGATGGAACGCCGCGCCGATGTGGAAATGGTGAAGAAGCTGGTGCACCAACGCACGCGCCCGCTGGCGATGTACCGTTGCAGCAATTGCGGTTTCAAGGCGCGCCAGTTTTACTGGCATTGCCCGGCCTGCCATGGATGGGAAACTTATTCGCCGCGACGAAGCGAAGAAATCGGACTCAATGTATGAGCGACCCTAAAATCATTGTCGCGCTCGATTACCCTGATGCCCAACCGGCAATGGAGTTGGTGGCACGATTGGAGCCCGCGCTGTGCCGCCTCAAGGTGGGCAAGGAACTGTTCACGGCGGCGGGGCCGCAATTGGTTGAGCGATTTATGCAGCGCGGCTTCGAGGTGTTTCTCGATTTGAAATTTCACGATATTCCCAACACCGTGGCGCAGGCGTGCAAGTCCGCCGCCGCACTGGGAGTGTGGATGGTGAACGTGCATGCGCTGGGCGGACGCAAGATGATGGAGGCGGCGCATGAGGCGGTGGCACAGTCTTCGCGGCCACCCAAACTGATTGCCGTGACCGTGCTTACCAGCCTGGCGCAGGAAGACTTGGCCGAGCTTGGCATGAATATCAGCCCTGCCGAACTGGTACTGCGCCTTGCTGCTCTGGCGCGCGACAGCGGGCTGGATGGCGTGGTGTGTTCCGCGCGGGAAGCCGCATTGTTGCGCCGCGAGTTTGGGGATAAATTCTGCCTGGTCACACCCGGAATACGTCCCGCAGATACTGCTGCCGATGACCAGATGCGCGTGATGACGCCGCGTGCCGCTTTGGAGAGCGGTACGAACTACCTGGTGATCGGGCGACCGATAACCCGCGCGCCTGACCCGCTGCTGGCGCTGCAAGAGATTTCGCAACAGATAGGAGGAATGGCATGAACGCTCTGCCATCATTTGCCCTGCCGTCATTTGATGGCGCAAAAATATTGGTGGTCGGCGATGTCATGCTGGACCGTTACTGGTTCGGCGATGTCGAACGCATATCACCCGAAGCGCCGGTGCCGGTGCTCAAGGTTTCGCGCGTCGAGGAACGCCCCGGCGGTGCGGCCAACGTGGCGCGCAACATTGCAGCGCTTGGCGCACAATGCACGCTGCTGTCGGTGGTGGGCGATGATGAGGCGGGCGCATGCCTGGAAAAATTGCTCAACCAGCACACCAACCTTACTGCGCTGTTGCACCGCGACAACAGCATTTCAACCATCGTCAAGTTGCGCGCCATCGCACGGCATCAACAACTGTTGCGCATTGATTTTGAAACACCGCCCAGCCATGAAGTGCTGCATGCCAAACTGGCTGATTTCCATACTCAACTGCCGCTCGCCGATGTGGTGATTTTGTCCGATTACGGCAAAGGCGGACTGGCGCATATCGCCGAGATGATCCGGTCTGCGCGTGCTGCCGGCAAGCCGGTGCTGGTTGATCCCAAGGGTGATGATTATGCGCGTTATAGCGGCGCGACTTTGCTCACGCCAAACCGCAGCGAATTCCGCGAAGTGGCGGGCAACTGGAAAACCGAAGCAGAACTGGATGCGAAAGCGGAAAAATTGCGCACCGAATTGCAACTGGACGCGCTGCTGGTGACGCGCAGCGAGGACGGCATGAGCCTGTATCGCGCCAACGAGGTGTTGTATGAGCCGACGCAAACGCGCGAAGTGTTCGACGTCAGCGGCGCGGGCGATACCGTGATCGCGACATTGGCGGTGATGCTGGCGAGCGGCGCGGATTTGCGCGTTGCCGCGCGCATCGCCAACCGCGCCGCCGGTATCGTGGTGGGCAAACTGGGCACGGCGGTGGTAAGCCGTGAAGAAATAATTCAGGATATGGGCAAATAGCTATGTACTACGTGGTGACAGGGGCAGCAGGATTTATCGGCGCCAATCTGGTGAAGGCGCTGAACGAGCGCGGCGAGAACAACATTATCGCGGTGGACAATCTCAAGCATGCCGCCAAGTTCAGAAACCTGGCGGATTGCGACATCGCCGATTATCTGGACAAGGAACATTTTCTCGGCAAGCTGGAGGAGGGATTTTTCGACGGACTGCTGACTGCGGTGCTGCATCAGGGTGCGTGTTCCGACACCATGGAGAGCGATGGCCGCTACATGATGGAGAACAATTACCGCTATTCACTGGACCTGCTCAACTACTGCCAGAACGAGGAGGTGCCGCTGCTGTACGCCTCTTCCGCCTCGGTGTACGGCGCCGGGCCTGCGTTCACGGAAAGCCGCGAGCACGAATCGCCGCTCAACGTGTATGCCTATTCAAAATTCCTGTTCGACCAGGTTGTCCGCCGGCGCTGGCATAGGCGCACGGCCCAGGTGGTCGGCCTGCGCTACTTCAATGTATATGGCGCGCGCGAGGCGCACAAAGGGCGCATGGCGTCGGTGGCTTACCACTTTTTCAACCAGTATCGTGCGGATGGCCATGTAAAACTGTTCGAGGGATGTGACGGTTATGCCGATGGCGGGCAGTTGCGCGATTTCATTTCGGTGGAGGATGTGGTCAAGGCCAACATGTACTTCATTGACCATCCCGGCAAGTCCTGTGTTTTTAACTTGGGTACGGGCAAGGCGCAAAGCTTCAACGATGTGGCCGTCGCCGCCGTCAACACCCTGCGCACCGCACAAGGCGATAGCACGCTGACGCTGGAAGAAATGCAGCGGCAGCAACTGATCCGCTATATTCCCTTCCCGGAACAATTGAAAGGCAAGTACCAGAGCTATACCCAGGCCGACATCAGCGCCCTGCGCGCGGCGGGATATGCCGAGCCGTTCCTGAGCGTGGAGCAAGGTGTGGCGCGTTATGTGAATTATTTGCTGGGCGCGTCAACCTGAGAGCGCGCCAACCGTTTCTACCCTGACGGGATATGCCGTTTATTTTTGAGAGGGAAATACAATGAAAAAACTGCTATGGATATTGGTCGCATTCTTCGCGTTTTCCGGTATGGCGCTGGCAGCCGTGAACCTGAACACGGCCACCAAGGAAGAATTGGACGGAGTAAAGGGCATAGGCCCGGCAAAGGCTCAAGCGATTATCGAGTATCGCAATAAAAACGGCTCATTCAAGAGCGTGGATGACCTGAAGAATGTAAAAGGTTTTGGCGACAAGACTGTGGCAAAAATGCGTTCCGAGTTGACCGTGGACGGCGCTGCTCCCTCCAAGGCCGGCAAAAATGCGGATGCTAAAAAGTCCGAAGCCAATAAAGATGAGACTAAAGCTGAAGCCAAAAAAATCAAACCTGCAAAGGCCGAAAGCAAACCCGCTCAAGCGGAAGCCAAGAAAGAAGATAAGCCCGCCAAGAAGTAATTCAGCGTATTTAGTCTCCTATCTGCTTCTCTCATCCGAGATTTTGAGGGAGCCTATGAACGACCCTCGCCTAAAGACGGGGGCGTTCATAGGACATTTAGCCTGCGATCAATCGGTGCGTAAGCCAGGCCGCAATATCTTGCACTTCTTCCATGCACACCGAATGCGCCATGGCGTATTCATGCCACTCCAGCGGATAACCCAGTTCACTTAATTGTTCCGCCGAGGCTTTTCCAAGAGCATAGGGTATGACTTGGTCACTGCGCCCGTGCGCCATGAAAATAGGTATGCCATTTGCATTTTCACAAGCTTCAGCCGCCAACGTTTCCGCCAGCGGCAGGTAGGTGGAAAGCGCGAGTATGCCGCCCAGCTTTTCCGCATGGCGCAGGCCGGTTTGCAGCACGATGACGCCTCCCTGCGAAAATCCGGCGAGAAAAATATTTCTCGCCAGGACGCCGCGTTGCTTTTCCTGTGCAATCAATTTTTCAAGCTCTGCCTGCGAGGCGCGGATGCCCGCCTCATCCTGCACCGCGGAGATGCTGGCGGAAACGATGTCGTACCACGCGCGCATCACATAACCGCCGTTGATAGTGACCGGCTGCATCGGCGCATGCGGAAAAACATACCGCACTGCCAGCGGCAGGTTCATCTCTTCAGCGATAGGGACGAAGTCTTCGCCGTCAGCGCCCAAGCCATGCAGCCAGATGATGCTGTGCTGCGGGGATTTTTCGGTTTCGAGGGTGATATGGGGCAGAATGTTATTCATGTGCATCAGCTTGTGTGGAAGCATGCTCAGGCAATATTTCGCGCAACACCTGAAATATTTCACGATAGTTTTTGGGCGGTTTGTTGAGTTCTTTTTCCTTGTGCGCGTTGCGGATCAGCGCGCGCAAATGCTGTGCGTCGGCATCGGGGTGCGCGGCGAGCAGCTCGGTAAGCGCCGCATCGTTATCCAGCAGGCGGTCGCGCCAACGCTCGATTTGATGCAGATAAGCGGTATGCTGGCGCGAGGAGCCGTTCCAGGTTTCCAGCTTGGCGATAATGTGCGCGGTTTCCACCTCGCGCATCAGCTTGCCGATGAACTGCATCTGCCTCCGTTGCGCACCGAATTTATTGATGCGTTTCATCTCGCAGACGGCGTCATACAGGCGTTCCGGCAAATTCAATTGTTTCAGCCTGTCGTTGCCGAGTTCCACCAGTTGCTCGCCGATGCCCTGCAAATCGTGCATTTGCTGCTTGATTTTGGTCTTGCTGGGAGGCAAATCCAATTCTTCTTCATGGTCTTCGTAGTGCATGGCAACAAAATAATAAATAGATGTTGTTATGATAGCGCCTTCCAACAAACCGTTTTGCTGAATTTACACAATATGAATTCCATTCCTCCACCCGCAACACAGCCGTTAACCCACACTCAAGGCAGGTTTTCGCATTCCGCAGACACTTTGCGCCAGCTTGCGCGCGACATGCTTCAGTACGCCAAACAACAGGGCGCGACTGCCTGCGCGGTAGAGGCATCGGATGGTTTCGGTCAATCCGTCACGGTACGCCATGGCGAGGTCGAAACCATCGAATACAACCGCGACAAAGGCATCGGCGTCAGCGTGTACCTCGGCCAACGGCGCGGCAATGCCAGCACTTCCGATTTTTCGCCGCAGGCGCTACGCGATACGGTGGATGCTGCCTTGAGCATCGCGCGCTTTACCGCCAGCGACGACTGCGCCGGATTACCGGAACAGGACATGCTCGCTACCAAGTTTCCCGATCTCGACTTGTACCATCCCTGGCTGCTGAATGTGGAGCAGGCGATCGAGCTGGCCAGGGAATGCGAGCAGGCTGCATTCGCGCGCGACAAGCGCATCAAGAATTCGGAAGGCGCCTCGGTCAGCGTGCATGAGTCGCAGTTCGTGTCCGCCAATAGCCTTGGGTTCATCGGCGGCTTCCCCACATCGCGCCACAGCATCAGTTGCTCCGTGATTGCCGGAAAAGGCGGCGCCATGCAGCGCGATTACTGGTACACCGAAGCACGCGAGGCAAGTGACATGTTGAAGGTAGAAGAAGTCGGTCGCATCGCGGCAGAACGCGCGGTGCGGCGTCTCAAGGCGCGCAAGCTCGGCACCATGCAAGTACCGGTATTGTTCGAGGCTCCCATCGCAGCCAGCCTGATCGGGCATTTCGTCAGCGCGGTAAGCGGCGGCAGCCTGTACCGCAAATCGTCATTTTTGCTCGACCAGCTCGACAAGCAAGTATTCTCGAAATACATCCGCATAGACGACATACCGGACATCCCGCGTGGCCTGGCCAGCGGCGCGTTCGACGACGAAGGCGTGAAGACGCAACGCCGCGCCATCGTCGAGAATGGCGTGCTGCAGGGCTACTTCCTCGGCAGCTATTCCGCGCGCAAGCTCGGCATGAAAACCACCGGCAACGCGGGCGGCAACCACAACCTGATCGTGCAGCCAGGCAAGCTGGACTTCGACGGCCTGCTGAAAAAAATGGGGCGCGGCCTGCTGGTCACCGAACTGCTCGGCCAGGGCGTCAACCACGTCACCGGCGACTATTCGCGCGGTGCGGCGGGCTTCTGGGTGGAGAACGGAGAGATTCAATACCCGGTGGAAGAAATCACCATCGCCGGCAACCTCAAAGACATATACCGCCACATCGCGGCAGTGGGCAATGATGTGCTGGTGCAGGGATCGAGACAGTGCGGGTCGATTTTGATTGAAAATATGATGGTGGCGGGGCAGTGAGATTCGTAGGGTGTCAATGCGCGTAGCGAATTGCACCTGTTGCATGTGAAATCAATTGGTGCAATTTCATTGCACCCTACCGGGCTGCCGGGCAACCTCCGGCGAAGTTAGTTCACCCCCGGCAAGAACACGAACCATCCACGCATTATTTTTTCTGTGCCCCGCACAACTTCACGCATGGCACCCCATCCCCATCGCCATCCAGCGCCTTGATGCCGCAGGCCGTGAAATAATGCCTGGCTTCTGTACAGGAGGACATTTCAGAACAACGCTTCTTGTTGCCGCATGAGTGGTCAAGTGAAATTGCAGTTGTACGGGTGCCAGCGGGTAAAGCAGCCGCGCGGGGTTGCGCGGGCATAATAATCGGGTGTTGTTTGCGCCAATCCCAGGGAGGAACCGGATTGCGCTGCGCCCACAATCCGCGCGGAATTCGCCTGGCTTCTTCCTGCAATGCGGCCAGTGCCCGGTTGCTGTGGAAGTGCGAATATTCCCATGCCATGCCACGGCGAATTTGCTCGGCATTCACATCCAGCCCGTTCACGCTGAGATATGCAACCATGCGCCCGTATTGATCGGTTGCCCGGCTGTCCACCTTCACCTGTTTGCCCAGCACCATGCCGGATAGCGAACGCCTGGAAGTTTCGCCAAATATCTGCGCTTTTTCTGGCGCATCAATTCCGGACAGCCGGATTTTCACCAAACCGTTGCTGCGTCGGATTAACACGGTATCGCCGTCCAGCACCGCGATGACCTTGGCGGAGAATTCTTCGGCGTGCGCGGTGTTAAATGCGCAAGCCCACAGCAGAAACAACATCAATGCGCGCATCATTATCTCCTAAGCCGGATAATGTGACTCGGGCTGCCCACCATGCTGTCACCGGGTATCGTAGGGGCGTATGGCAATACGCACTATCACCGTTTATCAAGGCGTATTGCCATACACCCCTACGATAAAACACCCGTGTGCCCGCCCTACAGTAGCACGCTCTTAACCAGCGCCAGACACAACAAGGTATATCCCGCCGCAAGAATGTCGTCAAACATCACACCGAGGCCGCCGTGCCAAGTCCGGTCGAAATGGCGGATGGGCGGTGGCTTGACGATGTCGAAAAAGCGGAACAGCGAGAACGCGAGCAGCGCCCACATGAATCCTTCCGGGGTAAAAAACAGCACCAGCATGAACGCCACGATTTCGTCCCACACGATGCCGCCGTAATCCGCCACGCCCAGCGCGCGACCGGTCTTGCCGCACACCCACACGCCAAAGGCGAACATCCATACCAGCGCCACGATGAACATGGCGTCGGTGAAGAGCGGTTCGAGATACCAGTAGAGCGGGAAGGCGACCAGCGTGCCCGCCGTGCCGGGCAAGCGCGGGAACAGGCCGCTACCGAAACCGAAGGAAATGAAATGCGCGGGGTGGCTGAAAATAAAGCGCCACGATGGCTGCACGCGCAATTCATGCGAAATGGTCATAACCCGATTCCCTCATGTTGATTACGCTGCCGTCCGCAGCACTCACTATACAACCGCTGCCTGCCACGATAGCCCCGATGCGGGATAGCGGCAAGCGCATTTGTTTGGAAATGTTTTCCACCGCGTTGCGGCGGGCAACAGGGGCGGTGAAACATAGCTCGTAATCGTCGCCGCCTGCCAGGGCGCAATGTTGAACCACCTTCCATTTCTGATAATCGTCATTCCCGCGAATGCGGGAATCCAGCGTATTTATTAAACTGGATGGCCGTTCCTCGAAACAAGCCACAAGTGGCTTGTTTTCCCGCATTCGCGGGAATGACATACTTGGTTCTTGCCCAGAGAGGGAACGCAGCACATCCGACAGCGGCAATGCATCAAACCGAATCTCCGCACCAACACGCGAGCATTCCAGAACATGTCCGAGATCGGCCAGCAGCCCATCCGAAACATCTATCGCACTATGCGCCACGCCGCACAACGCAATGCCCAGCGCCACGCGCGGAATGGGTTGATGCAATGCCGTAGCGCACATAGCAAAATCTTCGGCAAACAATGTTACTGTCCCTTGCAGATGCGCCAGCGCCAGCGCAGCATCACCCAATTTGCCGGAAACCCACACATCATCACCCACCTGCGCGCCATCGCGCCGCAATGCCCCTCCCTGAGGGACTTCGCCCAAGATGGTGACGCACAGATTGAGCGGCCCGCGCGTAGTGTCGCCGCCGATGAGTTCGACACCGTGCTGATCGGCCAGGGCAAAAAATCCCGCGCTGAGTTGTTGCAACCACGCTTCGTCCGCATGCGGCAAAGAAAGCGCCAGCGTCGCCCAGCGTGGTTGCGCACCCATCGCCGCCATGTCGGACAAATTGACCGCCAGCGTCTTGTGTCCCAGCAGGAAAGGGTCGGCATCCGCAAGAAAATGTGTGCCGCACACCAACATGTCGGTGGATACCGCCAGCTCCATGCCGCTGCCGATGCGCAACAGCGCGGCATCGTCGCCCACCCCCAGCACCGCACCGGGTGTGGCGCGGGTGAAATAGCGGCGGATCAAATCGAATTCGGACATAGAATCAGTTGGTAGTAGGTAGTCGCTAGTCGTTAGTTAACAAGCTGCGAGCTATAACATGGCCATTCGATTAAGCTGGAAAATAACTCCTGCAAGTCGCTGGTCAGCGACAACACTAGTGTAGTGTTGCATTCTTGGCGATACTTACGTGCAAACCTTTGTAGGTCGGTCTTTAGCCCGACATGTCGGGTTGAAACCCGACCTACAATGCCGCTTTGGCTGTTCGCATAAGTTCCAGACAGTGTGCAACACTACACTAGCGACTAACGTCTAACGACTAAGCTCTGTTGTATGCTGACACTTCAACCGCGCGCACTTGCGCGGCCAGTTTATCCAGCACGCCGTTGACAAATTTGTGTCCGTCGGTGCCGCCAAATGTTTTGGCGAGTTCCACCGCTTCGTTGATAACCACGCGATAGGGAATTTCTGGAAGCCGAATCAATTCATACGCGCCCAGCAGCAGCACGGAAAATTCAATCGGGCTGAGTTCGGCAAGCAAACGATCGAGGTGTGGCGCAACTGCCGCTTCGAGGTCGGCGTGTTGCGCCAATACGCCACACAACAGATTGCCAAAAAACTCCGCATCATAGCGCCCCAGGCCCTTTTCCTCGCGTATCTGCTTTTCGATCTGCGCGCCCTCACCGCCGGTTAACCGCCACTGGTAAACGCCCTGCAAAGCCAGTTCGCGCGCGCGATGGCGCGGGCTTTTGGCGGGTGCTTTTGCCTTGATGGCCTGATTGTTCATGCAAACTTTCTCAGCAGGTTAACCATCTCGATCGCCACCAGCGCGGCTTCCGCGCCTTTAATAATCATGCGCGCTTCCGCCTGCGCGTCGCTGTCGGTAGTGAGAATGGCATTGGCAACGGGCACCCCGCTATGCAACTGCACCTCGCTTGCACCGCGCGCGGATTCGTTCGACACCACTTCAAAATGATAGGTGTCGCCACGGATTACTGCGCCCAGTGCGATCAGCGCATCGAATTTTCCGCTCATGGCCATTTGTTGCAGGATCAGCGGGATTTCCAGCGCGCCCGGCACACTCGCCAGCGTGATGTCCTCATCGTTCACGCCCTGCTGGACAAGCCGCATCCGGCAGGCAGCCAGCAAGCCTTCGCAGACCACGGGGTTGAAACGGCTTTGCACGATGCCGATGCGCATTCCCGCGCCATTCAGGTTTTTTTCTATTTCATTCATAACTCAAATTCTCCCGGATCGAAACAAAATGCAGGTCGGGCTGCGCCCGCAAAATCTATGATTTGGCATGGCAGTAACCCACCACTTCCAGCCCGAACCCGGTCATGCTGGGCAGTTTGCGCGGGTTGGCGATCAAACACATTTTGCCGACGTTAAGGTCGCGCAAAATCTGCGCGCCGATGCCGTAGCTGCGCGGGTCCCATTGCGCGGCATGATGTTCCTCCGGCATGGCGGTGGCACGCGCCAGCAAATCCAGCGAAGTTTCGCTGTGATGCATCATTACCAGCACACCTGCGGGCGACTGGCTGATCTTCAACAGCGCATCATGCACGCTGGTGGACTTCGGATAATGCGCCTGTTCCAGAAAATCCATCACCGACAACGGCTCATGCACGCGCACCAGTGTTTCGGCCTGCGGCTGAATATCACCCTTGACCAGCGCCAGATGCGTGCGCTGTGTCGTCTTGTCTACATAGATCACCAGATTGAATGTGCCGTACACCGTCTGCACACTGCGCTGCCCCACGCGCTTGACCAATTTCTCATGCTGGCTGCGGTGTTCGATCAGGCCGGCGATGGTGCCGATCTTGAGATTGTGCAGTTGCGCGAACGCGATCAGGTCAGGCAGACGCGCCATCTCGCCGTCATCTTTGAGAATTTCGCAAATCACCGCAGCGGGGGTCAGCCCGGCCAGTTGCGCCAGATCGCAACCCGCCTCGGTATGCCCCGCGCGCACCAGCACGCCGCCGTTCTGCGCCCGCAACGGAAAAATATGTCCCGGCTGCACGATGTCGCCGGGCTTGGCGTTCTTGTCCGCCGCCACCTGTATGGTGCGCGCGCGGTCGGCGGCAGAGATACCCGTGGTCACACCCGTTGCGGCTTCAATCGAAACCGTAAAATTGGTGCCCAGCGGCGAACCGTTGTCGCGCACCATCAGCGGCAGGTTGAGCTGTTTGCAGTGCGCCTCGGTCAGCGTCAGGCAGATCAACCCGCGCCCGTGCTTGGCCATGAAGTTGATTTTTTCCGGCGTGGCAAACTCGGCGGCAAACACCAGGTCGCCCTCGTTCTCGCGGTCTTCCTCGTCCACCAGCACCACCATCCGCCCGGCGCGGATTTCGGCGATGATGTCGTGTATCGGTGCTATATCGGTCATTCGGTCATTCCAAAAATTACGCGCCGCTTACCGGCGCAACTTGTGCGATTCTACCATCTTGGCATTCGCCGCTCACTCTGTTCGGTTCAAGGAGACCGCTAATAACCCGTCATTCCCGCGAAGGCGGGAATCCAGTCAAATTAAAAGTATCCTTGCGCAGCAAGGACAACCCCCCAAAGGTATGTTGAATAAAATCGCTGGATTCCCGCCTTCGCGGGAATGACGTTTATCATGGCCAGAATAAAACGGAATAAAAGTATTTTCCAATTCAGGTATGAGCCTGAAGCGGCGACGATCTGGGTGATTTGTTTGTGCGGGTTGGTCGGGTTTAAAAGTTAAGTTTAATGGATTTTTGCCAGTCGGTTTTGAGTTTATTTTCTAATGATTTTAGTCTCAAGAATTGGTGCTTTTCCGGTGTTGTTTTCCGATCGGTTATGCCCGGCGTTTTTGTTTTTGAAAACTTGCAAATAAATCACTCTTGGCGCGCTGCATTTCCTGTGCTGCTGCCAAGTCTGTTTCGGACTTCGCCTGCGCCTGCAATGCGTCCAGAGTGATGCCCTCTTTGAGCGTGACTAAACCCTTCACACTCAACAGCACCAAGCATTCCAGCGGAGTCTTCACATCCTCGTCTTTATAGCGTTTGACGATCTTGCCCTTGGGGCTAATGATCTCGGTTGCAAACATGCACGGGCGGTGAAAGTTGAGCCACGGATTGAACGTTTCCTGATAGAACTCATTGATGGGTTTGGCGTACTTCTGGGGGATATGTTCGAAGCCCATGTGCTTGCGCACCACACTGGCATTCTTGCTCTCGGCCAGCGCGTTATCGTTGCTGTGGCGCGAGCGAGATTTGGTTTGCTCGATGCGCAGCTTCTCAAGGATCGCAGCCACCGGGCCATTGATGTACTCGGAGCCGTTGTCCGAGTGAAACCCCATAATTACAAACGGGAACTGTTCGATCACCAACTCCAGCACGGGCAACAAAAATGCCTCGCTAATACCCTGCACGCACGCCTCGACCTGCCACTGGCTGACCTCGTCAACGCAGGTGATGTGATACACGCCTTTGATGCCGTCAAGATCGCCTTGGTGGACGGTGTCGATGCGCACAAACCCAACCCGCCCTTTGGGGCGTGGTACTTTGCGTACCCCGATGTGATTGCACACCGGATTAGTCTTGGTGAAAACCACCCGCAAGGCTTGATAGCCCGAGCTTTTGCGCAGGTTGTACAGGTGCGAAACCGACAGGCCGGACATCCCACGCCACCGGACATGCGGTTCCGCATCTGGCGGTTCATTGAACACACTGGAGCCGTCGCATCGTATCAATGGATTAAAGGGGCCGCGCTCGATTTGCTTTTCTGGCAATGAAACAAACCCGCAGTTCCCACCCGGCAGCAATACGCTCAGCCAAGCAATGGAAAGCGGGGGTTGAGTTTTCTGTCGAGAACACCAGCGATGGGGTGTTGCTGCGGCCAATCAAAGCATTTGCCGCAACTACGCTGGATGAAGTCGCCGGTTGCACAGTCTATGCAGGCAAGCAGCCCACGCAGGGCAATAACCAACGGGCATCCCCACCGTGGTAGACAAACTTATCCGGCAAGCCATCGCGCAGATCATCAGCGCGAAATGGGAACCCCGCTTCCATCCCAGCAACTACGGGTTCCGTCCCGGACGCTCGGCGCATCACGCCGTGCGGCAGGTACAGGCGGACAAGCGTGACACGCTTCGTCATTGACACACTGCGGCTCACAGTGAATCCGCTGAAGGCCGTGAGGCTTTCTCCTATCCCGATTAGGTCTCTCCACTCCGAGATAGATTTGCAACATCTACGAAACGTATATACAATTCGTCTATGCAATTTTCCTGGACAGAAACGAAGCGTGCCCGGAATCTGAAAGACCACGGACTCGATTTCATCGACGCACCGCGCGTGTTCGAAGGTCTCACTTTCACCTTCGAGGACGACCGGCTCAGTTATGGGGAGCAGCGCTTCGTTACGCTGGGATTGCTCGCTGGTGTTACTGTATCAATTGTCCATACGGAGAACGAACATGAAATCCGCATCATCTCATTCCGAAAAGCCACAAAACGTGAAACACAAATCTACTTCGACGAAGTCAAAAACTGACTGGGCTCGTTTGGAATCAAAGCGCTCCAAAGCAGAGACAACTTCCGAACACCCTGAAGCAAGTTTGAAGCATATCGTTCGAGGGATTGTCCGGCGTGGATTGGAGCCGCTTCCGACGAAATCTTCAATTTCGCTTCGTGTGGATCGAGATGTCCTTGAGTGGTTCAAGGCACAGGGGCCGGGTTACCAAACCAAAATCAATACCGTATTGCGGGCGTTCAGGGATGCCTCGGTCTAACCCCAATGCTGTTCACTTAAGAAAAATTCCGTTCGCCCCGAGCCAAGCAAGCCCCGCTTTCGCGTGGCAAGGCGTGCGCAGTGAACAGATTTTCATGCCGTTTGGATACTGTTTGATGATTTCGGCTGTTTTGTAACCTATTGATAAATTTATAGATAAAAAGCTGTTCATTGAGAGCTTGTCGAAGGGCTTTAGGACGAGCGTTTGGTGGTTCGACAAGCTCTGATGAAACAACTAAGTATTGACTAAGCACAATGACCCCGTGCCAAGTCACTACTTAACCACGAACGGCTAAATGAACAGTATTGTGGCTAGCCCACGCAGGGCGCAATAACCAACGGGCATTGCGCCCTACGTAATCCGTTTCTTATCCGTTACCCGCCGCCAGCATGCGCTCTACGTAGCGCGCGATCAGATCAATCTCCAGGTTTACCTTTGCCCCCGCGCGCAGTTCGTTGAGCGTGGTCACCGCCAGCGTATGCGGGATCAGGTTGACGTTGAACACCGCGCCCTCCACTTCGTTCACGGTCAGGCTCACACCGTTGATGGTGATGGAGCCTTTCACCGCGATATATTTTGCCAGCGCTTGCGGCGCGCGCACCACCAGTTTCCAACTCTCGCCGAGGTCGGTGAATTCCATTACTTCGCCCACGCCATCCACATGTCCGCTGACCAGATGCCCGCCCAGCCTGTCCGCCAGGCGCAGCGCCTTTTCCAGGTTGACACGCGCGCCCTGCGCTTCCAGCCCGACGGTGCAATTCAATGTCTCGCACGACACGTCCACGGTGAAAGCACTCTTATCAATGGCGACGACAGTGAGGCATACGCCGTTCACCGCGATGCTGTCGCCGAGCTGCACGTCGTCCATGCCGAGCGCGTGCGTTTCGACAGCAAGGCGCAGGCCGCCGCTGCGGTCTTCCGCGCGGGTGATGGTGCCTACATCTGCGATGATGCCGCTGAACATGCTTAAACTCCCGATGCAACCATGTAGGGTGGGTTCAACAAGGTTACGCAATTCTCTACGCGGCAAGCCGCGTGAGAAATTGTCAGAGCGAAGCGTAACCCACCATTTTGTTTGGTGGGTTACGGCCTGCGGCCTAACCCACCCTACATATTTTATTTCTTCACCCGCGCCACGATGCGCAAATCTTTGCCGACATTGCGCACGTCTTTCCATTCCAGTTCGATACGCTGATCCAGACTGGTCAATTCACCCAACCGCGCCATGCCGCGCGCCATGTCGCCCAGTAACTGGGGTGCGAGGTACAACACCAACTCATCCACCAGCCCCGCCTTCAACAAGGCTCCATTCAGCTTGCTGCCCGCTTCCACCAGCACTTCGTTGCAACCGCGTGCGGCGAGATCGCGCAGCACCGCATTCAAATCCACTCGCCCATGCGCATCCGGCAGCACCACTACATGTGCGCCCGATTTTTCCAGCGCGGAGATTTTTTTTGCATCGTGGGTGGCGGTGTAAACCACCACCCTCTCCCCTGCACCTCTCCCCAAGGGAGAGGGGATATGTTCCCTCTCCCCCGGGGGGAGGGTTAGGGAGGGGGCATGCTCCGCACTCAAAATACGGGCATCCGGCGGCATACGCAACTGGCTGTCCACCACCACGCGCAACGGCTGGTGCGATGTCTCAATATCGCGCACATTCAACTGCGGATCATCCGCCTGCACGGTGCCGATGCCGGTGAGCACGGCGCAGGAACGCGCGCGCCAGCGCTGCACATCCTGCCGCGCCGCAGCGCCAGTGATCCATTTGCTTTCGCCATTATTGAGTGCGGTGCGCCCGTCCAGGCTCATCGCAATCTTGCTGCGCAGCCACGGCATGCCGCGCGTCATGCGCGCGAAGAAACCGATGTTCAGTTCACGCGCCGCCGCTTCCATCAGGCCGCATTCCACGGTGATGTCCGCCGCGCATAATTTTGCGATACCTTGCCCGGCCACCTGCGGATTGGGATCTTGCACCGCCACTACCACCCGCGCCACTCCCGCTTGAATCAGCGCATCGGCGCATGGCGGGGTGCGGCCATGATGGCTGCACGGTTCCAGCGTCACATAAGCGGTTGCGCCGTGCGCCGCCTCCCCGGCCGCGTGCAGCGCATGAATTTCGGCATGCGGCTCACCGGCGCGTTCGTGCCAGCCTTCGCCCACAACCTTGCCGTCGCGCACCAGCACGCAACCCACGCGCGGATTCGGGCTGGTGGTATAAATACCGCGCTCCGCCAAGCGCAGTGCCTGAGCCATCCACACGCTGTCCTGCGGCGTAAGCACAATCAATTCGCTTGCGGTTTGCGGCGGGCCGGCGTTTTGCGCACCGCTTCCACAGCATCAGCAAAATCGCCCACGTCCTGAAAGCTTTTGTACACCGAGGCGAAGCGGATATAGGCGACCTTGTCCAGTTTCAGCAATTCCTTCATCACCATCTCGCCGATCTGGCGCGAGCCGATCTCGCGTTCGCCGAGCGCGAAAACTTTTTGCTTCACATGGTCGATGGCGGCATCCACCAGTTCCGTCGGCACCGGGCGCTTGTGCAGCGCGCGACTGAAACTGGTGCGCAGTTTTTCCTCATCGAACTCGCTGCGCATCCCGTTCTGTTTGACCACCTGCGGCATGCGCAACTCCACCGTTTCAAAGGTGGTAAAGCGTTTTTCGCAGGACAGGCAGCGGCGGCGGCGGCGGATGCTTTCGCCCTCTTCGTTTTCGCGCGTGTCCACCACCTGGGTGTCGGGGCCTTTACAGAATGGGCATTTCATAAGTGCAGTCGTTAGTCGATAGTCGCTAGTTTTTAGTTAGAGGCCGCCGCGTAGCGGCGACAAGTCAACTAACGACTAGCGACTAACGTCTATCAACTATGCTCCATACACCGGAAATTTCGCGCACATCTGCTTCGCTTCGCCGGCGACGCGCGCGATCACCGCTTCGTCGTTCGGCGCGTCCAGCACGTCCGCAATCAGGTGCGCCAGTTTCTCCGCTTCCAGTTCCTTGAAGCCGCGCGTGGTCATCGCAGGGCTGCCGATGCGGATGCCGCTGGTGACGAAAGGCTTTTGCGGGTCGTTGGGGATGGCATTTTTGTTCACCGTGATATGCGCCCTGCCCAGCGCCGCTTCGGCGTCCTTGCCGGTGATGTGCTTGGGTTGCAGATCCACCAGGAACACGTGGCTGTCGGTGCGCCCGGACACGATGCGCAGGCCGCGTTCCTGCAACACCCTGGACATCACGCGCGCGTTGTCCACCACCTGCCTCTGGTACACCTTGAATTCCTTGCTCATCGCTTCCTTGAACGCCACGGCCTTGGCGGCAATAACGTGCATCAGCGGGCCGCCCTGGATGCCGGGAAAAATCGCCGAGTTCAGCACTTTCTCGTATTCTGCCTTGGCGAGAATAATGCCGCCGCGCGGGCCGCGCAGAGTCTTGTGGGTAGTGGTGGTCACGAAATCCGCGATACCGACGGGGTTCGGGTACACGCCTGCCGCGACCAAACCGGCGTAGTGCGCCATGTCCACAAACAGATACGCATCCACGCTGTCGGCGATGGCGCGGAAACGTTTCCAGTCAATCACCAGCGAGTAGGCGGATGCGCCTGCCACGATCATCTTGGGCTTGTGCGCCAACGCCAGCGCCTGCACCTGGTCATAATCAATTTCTTCTTTTTCATTCAGCCCGTAGGTAATCGCGTTATACAGCTTGCCGCTGATATTCACCGCCGCGCCGTGGGTCAAGTGGCCGCCGTGCGCCAGCGACATGCCGAGGATGGTGTCGCCCGGCTTGAGCACCGCCATGTACACCGCCTGGTTGGCCTGCGAGCCGGAATGCGGCTGCACGTTGGCGTACTCTGCGCCGAACAGCGCCTTGGCGCGGTCTATGGCCAACTGCTCGGCCACGTCCACATATTCGCAGCCGCCGTAGTAGCGCTTGCCGGGATAGCCCTCGGCATACTTGTTGGTGAGCTGGCTGCCCTGCGCTTCCATTACCGCCGGGCTGGAGTAGTTTTCCGACGCGATCAGCTCGATGTGATCTTCCTGGCGACGATTTTCATCCTGAATGGCCGCCCACAATTCCGGGTCGGTTTTTGCGATGGTGTTTTTGCTGGAGTACATGACGGCCTTCCGAAATAACGATAAACGTGAAAGGCGCGCATTTTATCACGTCGGCGGGGAAGGGCGGAAATGCAAGCATTGTCCAATGGGGTTTGAGTCTGAGCGGGGGACGTGAATCCAACGGGGTTTGAGTCTGAGCTGGTTGCCGTGATCGGTCATTATGCGAGGCATGGTGATCAATATGAACGACAAACAGCTGCACACCCTGGCCGATTTGCAGGCCTTTTTAACCGGAACCGTGGTGAGGGATTTCACGGTGACCGCAGACCAGCGGTACGAATTCATCGCGCGTACCGTGCGGCGTTTCGGCTACGCCCGGTTGAAACGCGCCGACAAGGCGGTAATTCTGCGCTTCCTCGAGCGCGTCAGCGGCTGCTCGCGCCAACAGCTCACCCGGCTGGTCAAGCGTGGCTGCGAGCGACGCAAACTGGTCAATCGCCACCAAGGGTCACGAACCAGCTTTGCCCGCATCTACACGGGCGCTGACGTGCTCCTGCTCGCCCATACCGACACCTTGCACGGCACGCTATCCGGCCTGGCAACCAAGAAGCTCATGGAACGGGCTTACGGCATCTTCGGCGATGCCCGCTACCAACGCCTGGCGACAATCTCGGTGGCCCACCTGTACAACCTGCGCCAGCGCCCCAGCTATCAGCACCAGCGTCAGGTCTGGACCAAGACCAGACCCGCGACGGTCCCTATCGGCGAACGCCGCGCGCCAACCCCCAACAACCGGCCCGGATATTTGCGCGTGGACAGCGTCCACCAGGGCGATCTGGACGGCATCAAAGGCGTCTATCACATCAATGCCGTGGACTGCGTCACCCAGCACGAAGGCGTCGCGACCTGCGATAACCAATGACTTACCCAGCGTTTTTTGCTGGGTTAGTCAGATGGCTAGCAGCCTGTCTGGCTTCCCGTTAATCTCAACAACAACTCGGACTTGCCGAGCGGATTTGATCGTGATTTCATAAATTGCATTTTCAGTTTCTCATCAAACTGTTTTTGGTCGCTTGATAACGGTCATTTTCATCGCAAATCGCCTCGTTGCCGCTCAAAACTACCCCGCCAACACGAACATTCGCTTCAAATTCCACGCCATCGCGACCAGATTAAACTCGCCGCTGACGTTTTCCAATCCCCGCAACGAGAATTGCCGGAATCCCAGTATCGCCTTGATGATGCCGAACACCGGTTCCACCGTGCATTTGCGTTTCGCATAGAGTGCCCGCCCCGCCATCGTCAGCAGCAAATGGCGCATCTTCTCGACCTCCGTGGCATCCGCCGATAGTGGCGGCGGCTCGGTGAATCGCGCCATCGGGTCGGGGTGGTGTTCCTCGCGCTTCACCGCGATCAACGGGGTGATTTTCTGTTCGCCGCAGGCATTGACGTTGGCCTCCGAGAAATAACCCGTGTCCGCGACCAGATTGCCGGGCTTGCCCAGCTCGACCGGCAATGCCTTGAGCTGTTCGAGTATCGGTTCGACTTGCTGCTTGTCGTTGCACGCCTGCACGGTGTTGCTCGTCACGATCAGCATGCTGTCCATGTCCACCGCAATCTGGCTGTTGTAGCACTGGTCGAACCCGCCGTCGGATACTTTCATGATGCGCGATTCTTCGTCGGTGAGGTTGATCTGGTCTTTGTCCTGCGCGCCTTCCACAGGGGGAGCAGGAGGTTTGCCCCGAGGTTTGTTTCCGCTTTCCTTTGCCTTCGCTTCGCGCTTGGCAAGCTTGGCCTGGTAGTCGGCTTGCTCTTGCTCGAACCGTTCTTTGGCGCGCTCTTCGATCTTGGCTTTAGCCCCGGCGATAGCCTTGAGGCAATCTTCGCGGCGGGCGATCTCGTCGGGCAGGTTCATGCCGTCCGGTATCTTCTCGTTGTCCGCCGCTTCGGCCAGCTCCATGAGCTTCTTTACTTCGCATTTCAGTTGTTCTTCCAGCTTATTGATGTGCCCGTAACTCATGGCGCTGTGTTTGGATGCGTTGGCTTTGATCTTGCTGCCGTCCAGCGCGATGTTGCCGAGGTTGAGCACGCCCAGGGTGCGGGCGATCAACAGGACTTGCACCATCAGCCCTTCGATCTCTTTCAGGAACCGTTTGCGGAAGGTGTTCAGCGTGTTGTGGTCGGGGTGCTCGTCTGCGGCCACAAAGCGGAAGGCGACCGAATCGTAGGTGGCGTTTTCCAGCTTGCGGCTGGAGAACACGCCCGTGGCGTAGCCGTAAACCAGAACGGACAGCAGCAATGCCGGGTGATACGGATCGCTCCCGCTGGTGCCGTAGGCGCGTTCCATGGGCTTCAGGTCCAGCTGATCGACAATCTCAACAACAAATCGCGACAAGTGATGCTCCGGTAGCCAGTCGCTCATCGAAGGCGGGAACAGGTAGTTCATGTCACGTTTGATCGGCTTGAAGCGGCTCATGGAATTATATTCAACTTATTGATTAACAAGCGTAATTATACCGCACCGCAACTGTAATTTGTTGGTTGTTTACGATATTTTTTATCGTGGAAGCCAGACAGGCTGCTAGTAGTTTCATCAGAAGATCAGCGAGGCATTCCTCCTCCCGGTGCTCGAAGCGCTGCTGCTGGGTTTCCCCTTCGTCATCCACGGCTTCCACAGCGATAACGGCTCCGAATACATCAATAAACGTGTCGCGAAACTGCTCAATAAACTGCTCATCGAAGAGCAAACAAAATCGCGCTCCCGGCACAGCAACGACAACGCCCAGGCCGAATCCAAAAACGGCGCCATCGTGCGCAAACACCTGGGTTACAGCCACATCCCGCAATGCTTCGCGGCACCGGTGAACGCCTTCTGCCGCGACCACCTCAACCCCTATATCACAACCACGAACTTTTCTTTTTTTCCGAAACCATCACCGATGCAAAAGGCCGCCAGCGCAAGCGTTATCCCTACGAGCTGATGATGGCCCCCTACGAGAAACTCAAGTCACTGCCCGAGGCCAAGCAATATCTCAAGCACGACATTACGTTTCAGCAGCTCGATGCGCAAGCCAGGGAAATCAGTGATAATGAGGCCGCACAGCGTTTGAACGACGCGCGTGCAGTTCTCTTCAAAACCATTTTTAACAGATCGAAAGCGGCTGCTTAAAACTCTTAAAAGCGCAACCCTTCAGACTCAAACCTCGATTGGAATGTACTTAGACCGAAATACATAGATAATCCGGCCCATGCATTCTCCAATGCTAAGGACAACCAGCCCCGCCGCCCGTCATGAAGACGGCCACGAAGAATTGCTTTCTCCGCAACGAGCCGCTAGCATCCGCAGAAGCAACGATCATGAAAAACCATCTCCCCATTGATAATCCGTCCAAGACCAGGCCGCAGGCTGCTGCAAAACGGCCTGCGCTGCCGATCCATGCGGGCAAGGGTGGATTCCAGGCGGCGATAGCCGATGCCCACAGCCACCGCTCTCTGCTCGATGCCGCTGACGATGCACAATCTCATCATCTGCCTCTGGCCACCTTCGACAAGGATTTCCGCCGTCTGATGAAGCCCAGCATGGTTACGGTGTTGCCAACAAAATGATCAGCTTCAACAAGGTTTGCAAGCGCTATCCCGGCGGTTACGAGGCGCTGAAGAATGTCAGTTTTGAAATCGCCGAGGGTGAGATGGTGTTCCTCACCGGCCATTCCGGCGCGGGCAAGAGCACCCTGCTCAACCTCATCGCCGCCATCGAGCGGCCCAACAGCGGCAGCGTGGTAGTCAAGGGGCAGAACGTCGGTTCGCTCAAGGGCGGCGCGCTGCCCTACCTGCGCCGCAACCTCGGCCTGATTTTTCAAGATCACAAATTGTTGTTCGACCGCAGCGTGTTCGACAACGTAATGTTGCCGCTGCAAATCTGCGGCTTTGACTATCGCGAAAGTGACAAGCGTGTGCGCGCTGCGCTCGACAAAGTGGGCCTGTTGCCGCGCGAAAAAGCCAACCCCATCGCTTTGTCCGGCGGCGAACAACAGCGCCTGTGCATTGCCCGCGCCATCGTAAGCCGCCCCTCCATCCTGCTGGCGGACGAGCCGACCGGCAACCTCGATACGGACTATGCCGCCGACATCATGGGCATTTTCAAATCGTTCCATCAGGTCGGCGTCACCCTGCTGATCGCCAGCCACGACGCGGGTATCTTGCGCCAGTTCGGGGCGCGCACGCTGGCGTTGAAACAGGGGGAATTGCAGCCATGAATAACTGGCTGGTGCAACATGTCAGCGGACTGCTGTCCACGCTGCGCCGCCTCCGCGCCACACCGGTATCCAGCTTGCTGAACATCCTGGTCATCGGCATCGCGCTCAGCCTGCCGGCAGGCATGTATGTGCTGTTGCAGAACATACAGAGCCTGGCCGAACAAGTTGCAGGTGCGCCGCAGATCAGTGTGTTCATGAGTATGGATGCCAGCCACGACGACATCTCCCGCATCGGCAGGCAATTGAAACAGCATGAGGCAGTCGGTCAGGTTGAATTCGTACCGCGTGCGCAGGCATTAGAGCAGTTCAAACGCAGCACTGGGCTGGCGGATGTGATCGGTGGGCTGACGCAAAATCCGCTGCCGGATGCCTATATCGTTTTCCCGAATAAAACCGGTGCCGGGGCGCTGGAAGACCTGCGCGATGAATTGCAAAAATGGCCCAAGCTGGAGCATGTGCAACTGGATTCGGCATGGGCGCGCAAGCTGGAAGCGCTGCTCAAGTTTGGCCGGCAGGCGGTACTGATTCTCGCCGTACTGCTCAGCTTCGCGCTTGTTGCCGTTACTTTCAACACCATCCGCCTGCAAATTCTCACCCAACGCGATGAAATCGAAGTGTCCAAACTGATCGGCGCCACCAATGCATTTATCCGCCGGCCTTTTCTGTATTTCGGTCTATTGCAAGGTCTGCTGGGTGGCGTAGCGGCGTGGCTTATCATCATTGCCGGTTTGTTCCTGCTCAACGGCAGCCTCACCGAGCTGGCGCAACTGTATGCCAGCAGCTTCGCCTTGCACGCTCCCTCTGCAGGCGACACCCTTATGCTTCTGGGTTTCTCCGCCTTCCTCGGCTGGTTGGGCGCATGGCTATCGGTGGCGCAGCACCTGTGGCAGATTGAACCTGGGTAAGTGCCCCCGGCAACCTGATCTGTCAGTGCAATGCCCCAGTTGCCACCGCTCCGTCTTTGACAGGTAGCAAATTAACGAAGCGACCTTGCGCCTCGGTGAACAGTTCAAATTCCGGCGCTCCAATCGTGCGTTTTTTCTTGCTGATGCCTTTGGGCTTGATGGGCACTTGCGCAATCCATACACCGTGCCGGGTTTCCAGCGTCATGGACACCACGTCCACGGCATAGGGTGACTCGGCGATTGATCCGTAGCGTTCGTAAATCTCATCCATCATGTGCATCTTGTCCTTGCGAAGCAACCAAGCTTCCATAATCATGAAAATGTAGTCCGCATTTTGGAGTTCAGCCACCAATCTGATTGATCCTGCTGAACTGTCTTTGTCAGCTTCACTACCAGTGTCCAACACAACTGTGGCAGCAGTATTGGAATCGAAACTTCCAACGAAAGCGATGCCTGCAAGTGGCCTGCCCTCTTCCAGAATTCCACGAGCAGTCCGGATTAGCGGAGTGATGATATTCAGGTATGAGTCTGGAATGTTCAACGTTTGCCTTTCAGTATTCGCTTGCAGCACAAGATGAAGTGAGTCACTTCGCGCAAAGCCTGACCGTAAGGTTACTGAATCAAGCCTTCTGCTTTCATCGCCGACTGCGCGGCCGGGCGCACGGCAATTCGCGCCATGTATTCTTTGATCATTGGGAATGGGCTGAGATCGAAGCCGACATGGCTGCTCCAGCTCAGTACTACAAACATATATGCATCTGCCACAGTAAAGCTGGCACCCATCAAATACGGCTTGTTCGCCAACTGCGTTTCCACATAGCCCAGTCGTTTGACAAGCAGATTATGCGCATTGATTTTTACATCTTCTGTTGTGGCCTTATTGAACAATGGGCTAAACGTTTTATGGATTTCAGTGCCGATGAAAGTGAGCCATTCCTGCAGGCGGTAACGCCCCATCGTACCGGGTTTAGGCGCAAGGCCGGAGTTTGGCTGCTGGTCGGCAATGTATTGCAGTATCGCGGCGCCTTCGGTCAGGATGCTGCCATCATCTAGCCGAACGGCAGGCACATAGCCTTTTGGATTGACCTGCATGAAATCCTCGCCGCTGGCGGTCGTTTTGGTAGGGGCATTCAATTTGTCAGTTTCAAACGGCAAGCCTGTTTCGCGCAGTGCGATGTGCGAAGCCAACGAACAGGCGCCTGGGATGTAATATAGTTTCATGTGAGTTCCCTGAAAATGAATAACCAACCGTGTGTATGACGGAGCAAGGAGCTACGATAACTTCAATTGTGCCTTCGACTTTCTGCCCGGTGCTGCTGGAGGAATATATCCAGCTATCCGGCATCTTATTCCCTCTACTTTTTTGCCCTTCTCGAACTTAATTGAGAGGCATGCCATAATTTCTCCTCTGGCAGCAAGTTCCGACAAACAGAGGCGAACATTAGTAAGTGAGATACCTGTAGCTACAGCGATCTCCGTGTCGATTTGCTCACCATGTTTTTTTAGGTATTGCAGAATTTCTTCCATATATTCATTATCGAAAACAGTACAGTGAATGGAGTGAAGTATATCCCAACCGCGCCGTCGCACCGAAGAAAGCGAACAACCACCCCCAATTTATTCTGCAACACGCCTGTATTTCCTGTAGGCGAACTTCCGCAATCGACCCACTTCTGCCTGTTAAGTAGGGGGTATGCGAAAGTCCGATGCCCAGCAAATACGCCAAGCTCAGACGTTCATCCACTCGCTGCCTTCTCCTCTGCGGTACATTGTGGCAGAATAGTCAAGAGGATAGATCGGCGCAGCTGTGGCAAACGTGCCGTTAACCCAGATTGCTCATTAGGTTAGCAAAGCCCATCATTACGATGTAGGAGCCCGGTTTGCCGGATGTGAAATTGACATTCGGGCGATTGAACATTGCGCAACACCCGCAAGTGGTCACTTTGCAGGCGACTTGCAACCAGCCGGAGGCTGGGCAAGATCGTCACCGCCGTGGTTGTAATGGGCTAAAGCCCATATAACACATGTAGCAAGCTGCGCTCCAGCAAGGTTTTTTCCATTTTAAGGGCAAATTGAATGGAGCTAATGGACGATCTGGGTAATTGTTGCGGTTGGTTCTTGACTTCGCCCCAACTGAGGCGCGCCGTTCAGCTAGGGATGTTGTCCATGGCGGTGTCGGTCTCGCCTTATGCATACGCGCTAGGTCTGGGCGAGATTCAAGTGAATAGCTATCTGGGCGAACCGCTCAAGGCACAGTTCGACTTAATTGAGTTCACTGCTGCGGATGCGCAGGAACTCAAAGCGCGCCTGGCAAGCGTCGAGAAATACAAAGAAAGCGGCCTGCAATTTCCCGAAGGCGTCAAGTTCAGATTCCAAGTGGTCAATGAGCAAGGTGCGCAACCGTTTGTCCGCGTTGCTACATTACGCCCGATAGACGATCCTTTCGTCAATCTGCTGATCGAATTCTCATCGCATTCCGGTAGCATCTTAAAGCCCTACACCTTTTTGCTCGATCCCCCTCCTGATTCGCCGCGTTTGCCCGTGGCTGGCGGGCAGCCGGCAAATGTTCAGCAGACCGCCCAAGCGGAAGCACCGCAACCTGGCGGCACCAGCCTGCCAGCAAAATCACCTGACAGCAAATCCGTTGCGGTCAATGCCGCAGTGGTGGACAAACCGGTTAAGACTGGATATTGGCGCAAGAAACGTGAGCGCGGCGCGGCTTTCATAATCGAGCAGGCCATCGATATGCCTGTGCAAACCGAAGGCGGCACTGACGCGAAAAACCTCCACAATAAGCCGTTCGACAAGCTTTCTTTGGCGCTCTCGATGTCGCTGTCCGTTTTCTAAAAGCGACCCTGGTGTACCACGCAGCCTTAAAGATAGCAGTGATGCGCTGCAAGAAGAGCTGGTTGCGAAAGAAAAAACGCTCAACGAATTGAATGCGCAGATCGCCGAAATGCAATGGGTGATCAAGGCGCTGCAAGACAAGCTTGGCGACACCGTAAATCAGGCGGCCCCCAGTGCTGCCGGTTCTGGCGTGTCTGCGCAGATAACTGTGGCCAGCAGCGTAGCTGTAACGAGCGATGCATCAAACAATCCGGGAATGGTCGCGCCAGCCGTTCAATTGCATGGCGAGGAATGGCTTATTAAAGCCGTCAAGCCGCTTATGCTGAATTGGCAGCAACCGGCAATAGCGCTGATAGTGTTGCTCTTTGCCGTCTCGGGCCTGGTCTGGTATCGCAAGCGCAAGACGGAGAGGAAGCGCGGTCTATTTGATGGATTGAGCGTAGAACATAAACAGCCGGGAATGGTAAAACCCTCAGCGGATACGATGAACCGCCCGCGAGTTTTGTCGGCCATATCGTCAATCGGGCAACCCCGAACCACAGTTCCACCCAACAAGGTAACGGATGCCGAAGATTCGCCCCGCTTAGCAAGTAACAGAAAGGATGCCTGTGAATTGGCCGAAATTGATTCAATGATTGAAGAAGCCGAGCTGTTCGCCATACATGGGCACCAATACAAGGCCATCGAAATACTGAACGATATCGTCTTAAAATACCCGAATAAAGTTGAAAGCTGGCTGTTGCTGCTATCCATTTTTCGTAACAAGAAAAATGCGCGTCAGTTTGAGTCCATAGCCAATAAGTTCTTGGATACTCTGGGCAGTAATGATGCTTGGAAAGGAATACAGGAAGCCGGGCGTAGCATTGATCCAGGCAACCCGCTGTATTTTGATACCAATTGCACTCATGTAGCGAATGCTGAACAGAGCATCAAGCCGAACAAACGCCGTTTGCTTGGCGACATACTGATTGATATAAAAGCGATTTCGGTGGGTGATCTGGTAAGCAGCATCGCGCATTTTGACCACTTGCGTGACGGTCGTTTGGGTGATTACCTGATCGCACTTGGATTAATTAAGCAAGGTCAGTTGGACGATGCCTTGCAACAGCAGGGCAAAGGCGTAGCGAACGAATTGCCATCATACCAAGTTCAATTTGACGTTCACGAACCGCTCGCCCAGGCAAGCAAACCTCGCTTTATAGGCGATGTGTTGGTTCAAATGGGCGTGCTGACGGAGCAGGATTTGGAGCATGTCCTTGCCAATTTTGAGCCAAAACTTCATGGCCATTGTGGCAGCTACCTTGTGTCATGCGGAATTATCACGAATGAACAGTTTCATACTGCATTGCTGCAGCAGCTTAGTGGCGCAATCGCTGCGCAACTCCAACCTGCGTTTTCCGGTCCAAACTGGGCACGGATTCCACGGCAAACAGGACAGCTAGCCCTCGGCAAAGTGGCGATGATTCCAGCGCAAGCAGTGCATTAGAAATGTGACTGAACAGTTAGCAAACCGCCTCATGACAGGGTTCCGGCTTGCCCGGTTTGGGTTTGTAAATTACGCACGTCGCCGTTTCCACCACATCACGCTACCCACCAGCACCAGCAGCATCGGCAGGGCAATCAGTAAGCCGCCACTGATGACGCCAAGCTGGGTTTTGCTCAAGCTGACCGCGCCGTCTTTCACCGCGCGCGGCTGGATGGTGATGAGTTTTTCTTCGTTGCTCAGCCAGTTCACCATGTTGACGCCGAGATCGAGATTGCCGCCATTGCCGGAGTAGGCGTTGGCGAGGAATGAGCCGCTGCCAACGATGACGATGCGCTGTTCGCGGTCATTGATGTTGCGTTGCAGGGCGAGCGCGATGGTCACCGGGCCGGGCACGTCGCGGTTCTTTTCAAAACGCAGTTGCGACACGGCACTCCCCGCAAGGGGGCGGCCAGTGGGTTCCCCGCTGCTGCGCAGCGACCCTCCTGCACTGGCGGAGCCAGCCGATTGCGGGAGCAACTGCTCAGCCGCCCCTCCCTCACCTGAGGGTTCCACCCCACCTTGTTGGGGCGGCGCTTTGCCTTGCGGTGTGCGGGTGCTCACCCAGCCGCGCGGTGCGGCTTCTACCAGCGTAGTGTGTTGCCATTCCGGGCTTTCCTCCCAGCCGATGGCGCGTGCGTAAGGGAAGACGGTGATCAAATTGAAGTTGTGCGTGACGGCATGCGGCGGATAGCCCGCGCCCAGAGCCCAAGTCGCCGGGGCGCGCATTTCTTCGGCGGCAGGATCAATCACGATGCCGGGGGTGAGTAGCAGCTCCAGTTTTTCGGCGAGCCGTTCCAACCCGTGCAGCGGCTCGGCATCTACCAGCCACAGCAGGTTGCCGCCATCGGCGATGTAGCGCAGCAGCTTGTCCTCTTCGCCCGGCAGCAGGTCGATCTGCGGTTGGGTGATGATTAGCGTGCTGGTGTTGCCCGGCACATCCTGCGCCAGCGTGAGATTCAGGCTGCCGAGTTGGAAGCCGTTCTGTCGCAGCTTCTTGCCGAATTCGCCGAGGTCGTGGTTGGCGATGCCTTCCAGCCTGCGCTCACCATGCCCGCCCAGATACATCAATAATTTGTTTTTGCTGTGTGCCAGCCGCAACAGTGCGCTGGTGAGCGCCTGTTCGCTCAGTAGGGTGAGATGTTCTGTACGCCCGCCGTATTCCACCAGCATCTCGCCATTGGCTTGAATATTGACTTTACGCGCTTCCTGCGGCTGCTGCACCGGATCAACAAAGATGAGCGTGATGTCCGGTTTGTAGCGCTGGTATAGCGCGACGAAATCGCGGATCAGCTTGCGTATGTCGCCCAGTTGGGCGTCCTGCCCGGTGGCATACACCGTGAGCTTCACCTCGCCCGGTAGTTGCTTCAGCACATCCACGCTGCTGGTTTCCAGGCTGTTGCTGGCGCTTTGCGTCATATCCCACTGCACGGAATGGCGCGCGGCAAGCTGGTACAGCGCGACTGTAGCGGCGAGCAACAGCGCGGCAAAAGCAAAATTTTTTATCAGCAATTTATTCATGGAAGCTGCGCCGGAAGTGCAAAGCTTTCCCTCTCCCCCAGCCCTTCTCCCGCTTGCGGGAGAGGGAGGTGTTGAAGTTCTGGTTGAAAAATGAAATTAGCCATAAATACGGTTGTTATGTACACGCCGTATCGTCAGCAATAAAAAGGCTGCGATGAACAGCACGAAATAAATCAGGTCGGCGCTGTTCAGCAGGCCGGCGTTGAAACTTTGAAAATGGCCGGTTGGGGCGAGTGTGCGCCAAGCGTTGTCGCTATCCACCGCGCTGATTTCCACCAGCCACAGCCCGAACAGAACGGCCAGCGCGGTGATGGCGGCGACCACCGGTTGTGCGGTGAGGGAAGAAATATACAGCCCCAGTGCGGCGTAGCTGGCAGTGAGCAGCAACAGCCCCAGTGCGTTGCAGAGCAGCAGGCCGGTATCCAGTTGTGTGCCCGCGGCCAGCACCAACACCATCAACACACAGCCCGCGATGATCAGCAGCAGGAACAACAGCAGGCCGAGGTATTTGCCCAATACGATTTGTGTGCCGGAAACCGGTGCGGTCAGCAGCAGCGCCAGGGTCTGGTTGCGCCGCTCCTCGGCAATCAGGCGCATGGTGAATACCGGCACCAGCATCATCATGATCAGCGCGATGGTGCCGAACAACGGTGCAGCCACGGCCTGGGTGGCGCCTGGCGCATTGGCGAGCTGCGCCAGTTGCGCCTGCACTTGCAGGAAGGCATCCAGCCGCGCCAGGAAGAACCAGGCGAAGATGAATTGCAGCGCACCCAGAATAAACCAGGTCGATGGCGTGGCGAACAGGCTGCGGAATTCCTTGTGGGCGATGGTGAAGATCATTGGTTTTCGGTGATTTGCACGAATACATCTTCCAGCCGCGCTTGCAGCGGCGCCAGTTGTTTTGCCTGCCAGCCGTGTTGCGCGGCGAGTGCAAGCAATGCAGTTCCGGGGTCGGTGTCGGGTGTATGCAGAATGCGGAATTGTGTGGCGGAGAGTGGTTCCACTTGCCGCACTCCGGTGATGGCTTGTAGTTCGGAAAGTATTGGCGGCGCCATTAAGGTGACTATAAAGCCGGGCTGATAGCCGTATTGCTGCATCCTGGCGCTGCTGTCGCCGTAAATCAGGCGGCCATGGTGCATGATCTCGACACGGTCACAAATGCTTTCTACTTCCCCCAGCAGGTGGGTGGAAAGGATGACGCTGTGCGCGTCGCCCAGTTCGCGGATCAGTGCGCGGATATCGCGGATCTGTGTCGGGTCGAGGCCGACGGTAGGCTCGTCGAGGATGATTACCTCCGGGCGGTGAATGAGCGCCTGCGCGATGCCGACGCGCTGCTGGTAGCCTTTGGAAAGCGTTCCGATGATTTTATTTCCGTTGTCCTGCAAGCCGCAGCGTCGCTTGGTTTCAGCCAAGGCATCGGCGATTTGTGCGCGCGGCATGCGGTGTAGTTTGGCGGCGAATTTAAGGTAACTATCCACCTGCATTTCACGGTACAACGGGGGCGTTTCGGGTAGAAAGCCAATTCGGGCTTTGGCCAGTGCGGGCTGGCGGGCCAAGTCGAAGCCGCATATTTCAATTTGCCCCGAATGCGGCATCAGCGCGCCGGTGAGCATTTGCAGCGTGGTGCTCTTGCCCGCGCCATTGTAGCCAAGCAGGCCAAGCACCTCACCGCGCCTGAGTTCCAGCGACACATCATGGATAACCTCGCGCTGGCCGAAACGGCGGCTCAGGTTGCGTGCGGAAAGGGTTATCTCAGGAGTGGCGTTAGACAAAGTATGTGGACGTCGTATTTGTGGGTTCGGTTCAACCTGGGTTGTCCATTAGAAATGCAAAGCTAATTGATACGCCGTAGGAGCCTGACTTGTCGGGCGATTGCTCATCTTGCAGCAAGCTGCGCTCCTCCCGGTGCCGGTGTTAAAGGTCTTCATACGGATGCACGGCTAGAAGTTTCACACACAAGGTTTCCGAACTTCAATAAAAAATCAAAATGGGCCAAGGGAGTTGGTATTTTCTAAAATACCGTATAAAAATTAATCATACAAGTCAAAACACGACCCACCCCTGTTGACGCTCACCTAAAATTGACCATGTAACCGGGTTTATGCGCGTTTAAATTTGACCAGGTTGTTAACCTCTCCTGCCCAATTATTGAGCAGGAGTTACAAAGGGTGATAACCATGATCATGTACGCAAAGATACGGCGGATGTATTTCCGCGAGAAGCTGTCCATCAACGAAATTGCACGACGCACCAGCCTGTCGCGCAACACCATCAAGAAATGGCTCCGTGCCGCTGAAGGTAGCGAGTCGGTGATATGAGTAGAACTTCAATTTTGTCGAAAAGTGCTCCTAATAAGAAGTCGTTGACCGTGAGGGGTCTCAGGACTGTGCCAACCCTCGTTTTCTAGCCTCACCCCTTCGTCTTGATCAAAAACACCGTTACTTTTTCGCGGTCGTGATAAAGCTGTTTCGCCATCATCCGGTAATTGATGCCTTCTTCATCCAGCCGTTTGCGGATGCCGTCCAATGCGCTGTCGAGTGCGATGACGCGCTGCTTCATCGGCAGTTTCAAATTAAAGATCGCGTGTTTACATAAGCCAGCCGCAAACCTTGCCCGACCACGCCACCCACTGGAGCACGCGCACGATGGCCAAGACAGCCGATGTTGGCGCCACGACCGTGCGCAGGATATGGCGGGCGCACGGGTTGAAGCCGCACCTGGTCGAGACTTTCAAGGTTTCGCGTGATCCTGTTCGTCGAGAAGCTGGAGGATGTGGTGGGTTTGTATTTGAGCCCGCCAGAACACGCATTGGTGCTCTGCTGCGACGAGAAAAGCCAGGTTCAGGCACTCGACCGCACGCAACCCGGACCACCTTTGAAGAAGGGGCGTGCGGCAACGATGACACACGACCACAAGCGCAACGGCACCACCACGCTATTTGCCGCGCTCAATGTATTGGACGGAACGGTGATCGCCCAGTGCCAGCAGCCAAGAGTGGCTTACGATGCATCCGCGCTTCAACATGCACTTCACGCCCACTTCGGCGTCGTGGCTGAATATGGTGGAACGATTCTTCCGCGACATCTCGGAAAATCGCCTGCGTCGCGGAGTATTCCGCAGCGTGCCCGAACTGGTTACGGCCATTGATGAATACGTCGCACACCACAACAGCAAACCCAAACCATTTGTCTGGACAGCCAGCGCTCGCGACATCTTGCAAAAGGTCATCCGGGCAAACAGCCGCTTAAGTTCCAAACAGAATGGCGCACTACACTAGCTGCTGCCCGGTTCGGGAATCGCGACGCCGTTCCGCCCATAATTTGCAAGTCATTCCAGATATCGCCTTACCGGATCATGCGCCGACTTCGCTTGGGTTGGCCGCCGCGACCAATCTGGCGACTGTTTGTTGTATAGTTTTTTCCGAAATTATCAATCCATCCGACTTAAGGGCGCCTCTAAAAATTAGTCATTCCCTCCCCCGGCAACCCCATTCGAGGGCAGGCTGCGGCGGGAATCCAGTTTGTTGATTTGACTGGGCTCCCGCCTTCGCGGGAGCGACGAAATATGAATTTTCAGAGGTGCCCTTAACTGTAACTCAGCCCCATTGCCTCGCGCACATCGCGCATGGTTTCGCCTGCCAGCTTGCGCGCCTTTTCGCAACCGTCGGCGATGATGTTGCGCACCAGCGTGGGATCGTCAAGATATTGCTGGGCGCGTTCACGCATGGGTTCCTGCTCCGCCAGCACTGCGGCGATCACCGGTTGTTTGCATTCGATGCAGCCTATGCCTGCGCTACGGCAGCCTTGTTGCACCCATTGCCTGGTTTGCTCATTCGAGTACACCAGATGCAATTGCCACACCGGGCATTTGTCCGGATCGCCGGGATCGGTGCGGCGCACGCGGGCAGGGTCGGTCGGCATGGTGCGGATTTTCCTGGTCACGCTGGCTTCGTCTTCGCGCAGGGTGATGGTGTTGTTGTACGACTTGGACATTTTCTGCCCGTCCAGTCCGGGCATTTTCGAGGCGGCGGTGAGCATGGCCATCGGCTCGGACAGGATCATCTTGCCGCCGCCTTCGAGGAAGCCGAACAGGCGTTCGCGGTCGCCGTGGCTCAGGCTCTGTTGTTCATCCAGCAAGGATTTGGCGGATTCCAGCGCCTCGTCGTCGCCCTGCTCCTGAAAGCGCACGCGCAGATCGTTATACAACCTGGCCTTTTTGCTCCCGAGTTTCTTGACCGCCGCTTCGGCCTTTTCCTCAAAACCCGGTTCGCGTCCGTAAATGTGGTTGAAACGGCGCGCAATCTCACGCGTGAATTCGATATGCGGCACCTGGTCTTCGCCCACCGGCACTTGCGTGGCACGGTAGATCAGGATGTCCGCGCTTTGCAGCAGCGGATAGCCGAGAAAGCCGTAAGTACTCAAGTCTTTCTCGGAGAGTTTTTCCTGCTGATCTTTGTAGGTCGGCACGCGCTCCAGCCAGCCCAGTGGCGTAATCATCGAAAGCAGCAGATGCAACTCGGCATGTTCTGGCACCCTGGATTGGATAAACAGCGTGGCACGCGCCGGATCAACGCCTGCGGCCAGCCAATCCACCACCATATCCCAAACGTTTTGTCCGATAACCTGCGGCGTGTCGTAATGCGTGGTCAGCGCGTGCCAATCGGCGACGAAGAACAGGCACTCGAATTCGTGCTGCATCTCCACCCAATTTTTCAGCACACCGTGGTAATGCCCCAGGTGCAAACTTCCGGTGGGGCGCATTCCGGATAACACGCGATCAGCAAACATGGTTTTTCACAGGCCAAAAATAAAACTTATTAAGCGCGTCAGCCCGATTACCGGCGGCATCAGTATCCAGCCCAGCAGCGAGGTGAGCGCCATGAAAATCAGGATGAACATGCCATACGGCTCGATGCGAGCCAGTTGGTAGGCTAGCCGATGCGGCAATAGGCTAACGGCTATGCGCCCGCCATCCAATGGTGGCAGGGGCAGCAAATTCAGCACCATCAGCACAATGTTAATGTTAATTCCGATCCGCGCCATTTCCAGCATCGGCTCGGCGAAATAGTTGCCTGGAAAAGCCCAAGCCAGTTTTGCCAGCAACCCCCAGCACAGTGCCATAAACAGGTTAGCGGCAGGGCCTGCCAGAGCCACCCACAACATATCCTGCTTGGGGCGGCGCAACGCACCGAAATTGACCGGCACCGGCTTGGCCCAGCCGAACAGGATGCCGCCAAACTTTAACGTCAACAAGGGCAGCAGGATGGTGCCTACCATATCGATGTGACGTATCGGGTTGAGGCTGATACGGCCCTGCTGATAAGCCGTCATGTCACCGAAATAGCGCGCCACGTATCCGTGCGCTGCTTCATGCAGGGTGATGGCGAACAATACCGGAATCGCTGCAAGGGAGACGAATTGAATCAGTTGATCGAACTGCATTTATCTCTCAATTCCCGGTTGGGTATTTTCGAATGGGGCGGCATCGCCCTTGCCGCGCCGTACCACCACGGGAGTGTCACTGGTCAAGTCTATCACTGTAGTCGGCTCCAGTCCGACCGCGCCGCCATCCAGCACCAGATCAACCTGATGGTTGAGGCGCTTGCGGATTTCTTCCGCATCGTTCAGCGCTTGCTCCTCACCCGGCAAGATCAGGGTGGAGCTCAATAAAGGCTCGCCCAATTCCTCCAGCAGCGCCAGCGCCACCGGATGATCGGGAATGCGTATGCCTATGGTGTTGCGCTTGGGGTGCTGCAAGCGCTTGGGCACTTCCTTGGTGGCATCAAGGATGAAGGTGTAGCTGCCCGGCGTATTATTCTTCAGCAGGCGGAATTGCATGTTGTCCACCCGTGCGTAACGGGCGAGTTCGGACAAGTCGCGGCACATCAAGGTCATGTAATGATTATCATCCAGGCCGCGTATCCGGCGGATGCGCTCCACGGCAGTCCTGTCGCCGAGATGGCAACCGAGTGCATGGCACGAATCGGTGGGGTAGACGATTATCGCACCGTCGCGCAACATGGCCGCCACTTGTCTGATAAGACGCTGTTGCGGGCTTTCCGGATGAATAACGAAAATTTGTGTCATAAAATATTCCTCATAGAATCTCGCTTTGTAGTTGCCAACCCTACATATTATTTTTTTCCCACAACTGCCATACCGGACGGCAAGCCAACGGGAAGTCGGGCAAACCTCCCAAGTCACGGTAACTTTCACCGGAACCATGAAAATCTGAGCCGCACGAGGCGAATAAACCGAACTCATCCGCGTAACGGGCAAACTCGGCATATTGCTCGGGCGTGTGGGCGCCGCTCACCACCTCAATCCCCTGCCCGCCCAAATCGGTAAATTCGCGCAGCAATTCACGCAAAGTTGTTCTGCCCATTTGCTTTCGCCCGGAAGTGTAGCGGCCCGGGTGCGCCAGCACGGCGACGCCGCCGCTGCCGCGTATCCAGCTCACCACGTCCGGCAAAGCTGCCCATTGATGCGGCACATAGCCCGGTTTTCCCTTGACCAGGTAATTATTGAACACACTGCGCACATCCCTGGAATAGCCGTTCTCCACCAGAAAACGGGCAAAGTGCGTGCGCCCGATGATGCTTGGATTGCCCGCGTAGCGATAGGCGCCTTCCAGCGCCCCGCCGATGCCAAACTTGGCCAACGATTGCGCCATCAATTCCGCGCGTGCGCCGCGCCCTTTGCGGATGGCACGCAAGCCTTCAACCAGCGGCGGGTATGCGGTATCAATGCGCAGGCCGACAATATGCAGGTTGTGGCTGCGCCAGCTCACCGAAATCTCCACACCGTTGATGAACTGGATACCGTGCCGTGCAGCGGCTTGCGCAGCCTCGGCCAAACCGGCGACATCATCGTGATCGGTCAACGCCAAGAACTTCACCCCGCGCCCGGCAGCCCGCGCCACCAAGTCGGTTGGCGCCAGCAATCCATCGGAAATGGTGGAATGGCAATGCAAGTCGTAATCCAGCATGGCAATCAAGCAGCGGCTTCGCCGCCGCCTTTCTTCATGGCCTTGCCTTCTTCCGCCCGTTTGCGGCGCACTTCTTTCGGGTCGGCAAACAACGGACGATAAACCTCTATGCGATCTTTGTCGCGCAACACCGCATCGGCCTTGGTCAGTTTCCCGTAAATGCCAAGCTTGTTCTTTTCCAGGTCAATATCCGGATTTTTTTTCATGATGCCGGAAAGCGTGATCGCCTCGGCCACGGTGCTATGTTGCGGCATTTGCAGCTTCAGCAGCGTCTGCTCATGCGGCAACGCATACACCACTTCAATGTTGATCTTGTCGCTCATTTGCTCGCATAAACTTTTTCTGCACGGTGGACAAAAGCATCCACAAGGCTGTTGGTGATGTAATGAAAAATGGGACCCAACACTTTTTCCAGCACCCTGTGGGAAAAATCATAATGCAACTGAAGCTCTATTTTACAGGCAGATTCGGAAAGCGGGATGAAATGCCAACTACCATCGAGATGCTTGAACGGCCCATCCTTCAGGGTGATGTCAATGCAATGGGGAGCCTGGCGCACATTTACCGTGGTGAAACTCTGCCTGACGTGGTGATAATCAATCTTTACCGTCGCATGCACAGTGCTGCCATCCACCGAGCTGACGCTGGTTCCGCCGCACCATGGCAGGAACTGCGGATAGTCCGCTACATTGTCCACCAGGGCGAACATCTGTTCCGCACTATAAGGGACCAGCACCGATTTTTCGACTGACGCCATGCTTCAGGCCATGCTCTGCGCGCGCAGGTCGGCGCCGAGCAGGCCGACTTGCGGATTGGTCACAATATGTAACGGCAGGGATTCGAGCAACCCGGCAAAGCGCCCCTTATCCAGGAAGGCGCGCAGGAATGCTCCCTGCTGAAGGGTTGCCGTAACTTTTGCCGCAATTCCCCCTGCCACAAAAATACCGCCGCGCGGCAGCGCGGCAAGCGCCAAATTGCCCACAAACGCGCCATAAACCTGAAGGAATAAATCCAGCGCCATGCATGCGATGGGCTCATCACCCTGCTGCGCAAATCGCGCTATTGCAGCCGCAGCATCGCCCTCCCCCATCGCCGTCTCAAATTGCGCCGATGGTGTGCCTCGATCTGTGTCAAGCAGGAAATCGAGAATCGCCGTCAGGCCGGGGCCGGAAGCAATGCGCTCATAGGAAACATGGCCGTGGCGTTGCTGCAAATACTGCAACAGTTCATATTGGATGGCATCGGTCGGAGCAAAATCCATATGCCCGCCTTCCGATGGATGCACCGCGTAGCCGCCATCCTGCCAGGAAAGCCAGGCCACCCCCAGCCCGGTGCCCGCACCCGCCACCACTCGCACCCCCAACGCCTGCGGTTTGCCTGCCTGCAAGGTCAGCAAATCGGCTGGCTGCAATGCCGCAATGCCCAGGCCCACGGCCTCAAAATCGTTGATCAAGGATACTCGGGGGATGGCAAAGCGGGCGGCAAGCGCATCCGCATCCACCTCCCACGGCAGATTGGTCAGCTTTGCCCGCCTGCCGGAAATAGGGCAGGCCAGCGCAAAACAGGCAGCGGCGATGCCGGGCGCTCCCGCCTCGCGCAAGAATTCATCCAGGATTTCCGCCAGCCCGGTGTATCCGGCGCTGGGGTAGGATTTTTGCAGCAATGGAACTCCGTCCACCGTGCTGATCCGCAACAGCGCCTTGGTGCCGCCTATGTCGCCCGCCAAAAAATGACTCATAGCTGCTAATGGTATCCGATTTGCGATTAGTTTTCGTGATTGATCGGGGCTGGCTAGTGTAAATTCGGGAACCTGAACCCGATGTGATATGGCATGTTTGCGCGAATATAAAGCCACACTGGCGTTAATTACAGCCATTTGAAAACACTCAAAACTGTTTGCAAGCTACGGATCGCCCTCGAAAACTAGCCTATATATATCTAGACCTTTCGGCATATATACCCCTTGCCTGTTGAAATGTATCCTTTAACAAGGCGCATTGCAAAACTGAGCGCCAGAACTGTTTATTTACTGTTCGATCAAGAAAGGGCGAATATGATAAACAAGATAGCCGCAGCTATGATGTTGGGTGGTGGTATCGTCTTGGGAATACAAGCCTATGTCTTGTTTCAGATACTCAGGTTGTTGACATAAACCCGATGGAAGCAGCCAAGAAAGGTTGTATATGATTAACAAAATTGCCGCAGCTATGATGTTGGGTGGGGGTATCGTCTTGGGGATACAAGCCTATGTCTTGTTCCGGAAGCAGCATCAGAAGCTGTCGCTTTGCCATCGAACATGGGCTGAAGTCATAGATGTCAAGATGCACAGCGGGGGCGAGGAATCTGGTCCGACCCCACATCCGGTCATCCGTTACCGGGCGATGAACGGGGAACATGTGACATTCCTGGGCAAGTTTGGCAGCTCAAACTGGAGAGTCAAGAAGGGCCACCGGCTGGAAATACTGGTCAGCCCGGGCAAACCAACCGATGCAGAAGTTGTGAGCTTCATGACGCAATGGGGCTTGCCCCTGATGTTCGCGATCATATCGGGCGGCTCGATAATTAGCGCACCGGCGGTGTACCTGTTTTTTTAAACCGTGATCGAATCAGGTAATCACCGTGGGCTGCTCGCGCCCCGTGCGCTGCTTTAATTCCGAGACTTGTAAAGCGATCTGAATCAAATCTGCCAGCGCCACTTGCGCATCCAGGTAATGGCGTCCGATGTCTGCTTCGTAGGCTTCCAGATAAACGCGCAACGTCGCGCCTTCCGTGCCGGTGCCGGACAGGCGGAACACGATGCGCGAACCGTCGGTAAAGGCGATGCGCACGCCCTGTCCGGTGCTCACGCTGCCATCCACCGGATCGGTGTAGCTGAAGTCGTCGCAGAACAGCACGCTGAAATTGCCCAGTTTGCTTCCGGTCAATGTTCCGAAACTGTCGTGCAGGTGGGTTATCACCCCTTGCGCGGCGGCGGTCGGCAATCCCTCATAGTCGTAACGCGAATACACATTGCGGCCATACTTGGCCCAGTGCCCGCGCACGATGTTCTCCACCGACAGCCTGCGCATCGCTAGGATGTTGAGCCAGAACAGCACCGCCCACAGGCCGTCCTTCTCGCGCACGTGATCGGAACCGGTGCCGAAACTTTCCTCGCCGCACAGCGTAACTTTACCTGCATCCATCAGGTTGCCGAAAAATTTCCAGCCAGTGGGCGTTTCGTAACAGGGGATGTCCAGCGCTTGCGCCACGCGGTCAACCGCCGCACTGGTGGGCATGGAGCGTGCGACACCGGCCAGGCCTTGCTTGTAGCCCGGCGCCAGCGTGGCGTTGGCAGCGATAATGGCGAGGCTGTCGGAAGGCGTGACGAAAAAACGCCTCCCCAGAATCATGTTGCGGTCACCGTCGCCATCCGAGGCCGCGCCGAAATCCGGCGCCTCGGCACCGTACATGATCTCCACCAGATCATGCGCGTAAGTCAGGTTGGGATCGGGGTGCCCGCCGCCGAAATCTTCCAGCGGCACGGCGTTGATCACGCTGCCGGCTGCCGCGCCCAGACGCCGCTCCAGAATTTCTTTTGCATATGGCCCATTCACCGCGTGCATGGCGTCGAACTTGATGCGGAAGCCTCTCGCCAGCAAGTCGCGGATCGCAGCGAAATCGAACAGCGATTCCATCAGCTCGGCGTAATCGCTCACCGGGTCTATCACCTGTACTTCCATGGCGCCCAGCGTCGAGTTGCCTATCGCATCGAACGCCACATCGGCTGCGTCGAGAATGCGGTACTCGCGGATGATTTTGCTCCTGGCAAAAATCGCTTCGGTCACTGTCTCGGTGGCGGGACCACCGTTGGCGCTGTTGAATTTGATGCCGAAGTCGCCATCCGGCCCGCCGGGATTGTGGCTGGCGGAGAGAATGATGCCGCCGAAGGTTTTGTATTTGCGGATCACGCAGGATGCCGCCGGGGTGGAAAGAATGCCGCCCCTGCCCAGCAGCACCTTGCCGAAACCGTTGGCGGCGGCCATTTTCAGGATGATCTGGATCGCTTCGCGGTTGTAGTAGCGCCCGTCGCCACCCAGCACCAGCGTCGCCCCGCGCGGCGCGGCAATGCTGTCGAAAATGGACTGCACGAAATTTTCCAGGTAATGCGTCTTCTGGAATACCGTGACTTTCTTGCGCAGGCCGGAAGTGCCGGGCTTCTGGTCGAAAAAGGGTTGGGTGGGAACGGTGCGGATGCTCATTTACAGGCCCTCACTGGATGAATTATTTTCAAGCACATCATATCACTGCAACATGCATTGCGCGCGAGAACCGCGACCGCAAGCTGTGAATCTGGTAGAGCTGGATGGCCCGGTGTGCGATACCTTTAGTCCCATGAACAACTATCGAACACATTGCGCCATTTTGGCGACAGGTCTAAACTTCTCCCATCTGAACCAGTATTTGATGGAGGTGGGCATGGGAACAGTTGCAACCAAGCAAGACCGCATCGGTGCCCGCGTGCCGCGAGATGTGTACGAAACGCTCTGCCGCGCAGCCGAGTTGACGGGAGCCACAGTCAACCAGTTTTTGGTGCAGTCTGCGCTGAAAGAGGCGCAATCCGTAATCGAGCGCGAGCAAACCATCAATTTGTCGCGCCGCGACTGCGAGCGCCTGCTCGACCTGCTGGAAAAACCGCCCAAACCGAATGCACGTCTAAAAGCTGCCGTGAAGCGCTATCAGAAAGCAAAACACAGTGATGCTGATACTGGCTTTAACTGGAAGCCATGACCGGCAAGATTTCGATTGCGGCCAGCCGGAACTGAACGACTGGCTGCGGTGCATCGCGCGCCAGCATCAGGACAAAGGGCTTTCCAAAACTTTTGTCGCTGTTCTTGAAGATGAACCTGCCCACATCTGCGGCTACTACGCCCTCACACTCACCGAAGTTGATACGCAGCCCTTGCCGGAAGCGCGGCGCAGGAAGCTGCCGCGCCTGTTTCCCGGCATCCGGCTTGGGCGTCTGGCTGTTGATACCCGATTTCAGGGTAAACGCCTGGGCGAACTGCTATTGGTGGACGCGCTCGAACGCGTGCGCTTCATACGCGAACACGCGGGCGTCATCGGATTGTTTGTTGATGCAATTGATGACAAGGCGGCCGCTTTCTACACACACTTCGGCTTCGAGGCGTTCGTGGATGATCCGCTCAAGCTGTTTTTGCCGGTGAGGTGAGACAGGTGGTGATTCATCGCATCGGGAGAGCCATTCTCCTCAATCGGCAGAATGTTGCTTCTGGAGGCGACGCGCTGTGAGCCTGGATTACGCCACCCTCGACACCTTGCGCCGCAGCCACCCCGCATGGCGCTTGCTGCTGGCCGATCACGCGCCGCTGGTGGCGAGCTTTCTGCAACGGGTGTTTGTCCTGCCCAATGTGCGCGGGATGGCGCAGGCGGAACTGGTTTCAAAACTGGAAGACGAGCTGTTTCATTTGCGCCAGTCGCAAGGGGGTGCCGCATTCCCCAAACCGGCGGCGGCTTACCTCGAAGACTGGACGCAGGACACGCGCGGCTGGCTGCGCAAATATTATCCGCCGGGATCGGACGAGGCGCATTTCGACCTGACCCCGGCCACCGAGAAAGCCATTGCCTGGCTGGAGAGCCTCACCCAGCGCGCCTTCGTGGGCACCGAATCGCGCCTGATGACGGTGTTCGAATTGCTCAGGCAAATGGTGGAAGGCAGCGATGCCAACCCCGAAGCGCGCATCCGCGAGCTGGAGAAGCGCAAGGCTGAGATTGATGCCGAGATCGCGCGCATCCGTGACGGCGAACTCGCCCTGCTCGACGAGACGGCGCTGAAAGACCGCTTCCAGCAAGTGTCCGCCACGGCGCGGGAACTGCTGGCCGATTTCCGCGAAGTGGAGCAAAACTTTCGCACTCTGGATCGCAGCACACGCGAGCGCATCGCCCTATGGGAAGGCGCGAAAGGCGGTTTGCTGGAGTCGATTTTCGGCGAACGCGACGCGATTGCCGACTCCGATCAGGGCAAGAGCTTCCGCGCATTCTGGGATTTCCTGATGTCGCCCGAGCGGCAGGAAGAATTGTCCGCCTTGCTCAAGGCGGTGTTCGAGCTACAGGCGGTGCGCGCGCTGGAGCCGGATGCGCGCCTGAAGCGGGTGCATTACGATTGGCTTGAGGCGGGCGAACACACGCAGCGCACGGTGTCCTTGCTGTCGCAACAGTTGCGCCGTTTTCTCGACGATCAGGTGTGGCTGGAAAACCGCCGCATCATGGAAATCATCCACCATATCGAAGCCCACGCGCTGGCCTTGCGCGAGGATATGCCCAAAGAGCCCGCGTTCATGGAGATCGACGATGTCGCGCCGGGCATCGAACTGCCCATGGAACGCCCCCTGTTTTCGGTGCTGGTCAAGCCCGTGCTCACGGATCAAATACTGGCGGTCGATGATGGAGATGTAACGGCGGACGCGCTGTTCGGCCATGTGGTGGTGGACAAAGCGCGCCTTGCGGCGCAACTGCGCCACGCCTTGCAGACGCGGCAGCAGATTACGCTGGAAGAGTTGCTGGACGAATTTCCCATGGAGCATGGGCTTGCGGAACTGGTAACCTACCTAACCTTGGCCAGCGAAGACAAGAAAGCATTATTCGATGAGGCCAATTACGACGTTGTGCGCTGGGTCGATGGTGACAACATGAACCGTAGCGCCAGCTTGCCGCGCGTGATTTTCAACAGGTGACAGCCTGGAGAATCGAACCCAAATGTAGAATTACCAACCATGCAACAACTCGATATTTTTGCAGACTCGGCGCCGGTTCAGCGGGCCAACGATTTAATTGTCGCGCTGGCCAGCTTTGACCGTGCAGCCTCGCGACAAGCTTTGCACCGCCTGACGGCAACCGATGCGAACCATGCAGGCTTACCTCAATATCGGGTGCTGTGCGATTTCATCGATCACTGGGGCGATAATTGCGATAACCCGGCTTGGTCACCCACACCGGCAACCATTGCCGCAGAGGAGCGATTGATCCGGGAACAGATCATTCCTGCGGCTGTTGTTATGGGAAACGCGGGGGGTAATCTGATTCGCGAGTGCTGGGACATTCTGGCCAAGGCATCCGAGAGGGCTGGCATTTCCCCCGATCACTGCGATTATTTCGCTGCCGAACTTTATTTGCGTGCGCAACATTTTCCCGATGTCGTGCGCATGGCACAGAGGCTACCGGGTGCAGAAATGCGCGCAGCGGTGCAACGCTGGCTGGGGCTGGGATATTACGGTTGCGGGGAAACAGAACAGGCCAGGGGAGCAGTGTTGCGCTACGCCTGGTTGGCGCCCCAACGCTTCGACGCCTTCGTCGATGAAACGGGCGATGCGCAACTGGCCCGCGACTGGAGCGATTTTCAAGCCGACCTGGGCGATCTTGATGCAACATGGTTTCCAGCCTGGTGCGCGCATGAGAAAAAAGCCGGTGCCTCCATACTGGACGACCTGCCAACCAGTAACGGGTGCATGGCATATTGTCTGGTCACAGGCTTGGCCATACGCGAGCGCGGTGGACTTTGTAGTGCGGTATACAAAGATCGGGCACGCCTGAAACGCTTGGATGAAAGCTTCTTCGCTTTTTATATGAAGCATCGTTCAAATCTGTTTGACCGGAAAAAATAATTACACAGACAGGACGGTTAGCTGGTTTTGGTATCGAGTGATGCAGTGGCTATAGGGAAGCTCTAAAAATTCGTCATTCCCGCGAAAGCGGGAATCCAGCTTGTTGATTTGACTGGGCTCCCGCTTTCGCGGGAGCGACAAAAGTGAATTTTTAGAGGTGCCCTATAGAAGATGCTAAAAACATTGTGACGCTTTCATCTCGGTTGTAAATACAGGACAATGACGGAGGAGGGAAGACCACTATGGCTACAGACATCACCATTGATCTGGCAACACTGCGATTTGACGGGGAAAGGTTCGAGGGGCACGCGCTCGATGTTGAATGTACGCAAGAGCTAATTGCTTACCGCAACCTGATCGCAGCAACCTCCCCAAGGGGTTCGAAAAAGGCTTCCGGCTCCAGTTCAACCGTTTGGAAGATGGCTCCGCTAAAATTCCGCTGCAAAGAGTTTACGCGGATGACCAGAGTAATCTGGACTGGGGCAATCTGGACGAATTCGACGAAGCTGCGGATTTGATTGACGCTGCCATCGCCGCCGCGGACGACGACCAGTTGTTGCCGGATGCGTTGCCGTCGAATGTGATCCCGTTATTCCGCGATTTTGGCAAAACGCTTGGCCCGGATGAAGTGCTGTTCACACGTTCGCGTCATGGTTCGGCAGAGGCTTCATATACCGCCAAGGCTCGTAAACGGTTAACCGAGTGGGTGGGGTCTAATTACGACGAAACGGCGGTGCCGATTTGGGAGCAGTTGTCGGCTATCGGCGCATCCGCACCCGAAGGGACATGGGGTTTTGTCCCAACGGATTTGTCGGTACGCCTTGGAATCGTTGATGAATGCCACAGACAGGGAGCGTGACGATGACCAGCAAGGCGCTGATTGCATCAGTGGAGCAAATCGAATCGCAGATATGCCTTATTCGTGGGCAGAAGGTCATGCTGGATGCTGATTTGGCTGAGCTCTATGGGGTTGAAACCAAGCGCTTTAACGAACAGGTTCGTCGCAACAGCGAGCGCTTCCCTGAAGATTTCATGTTTCAGCTCACTGCCGAAGAATTTGCCAACTTGAGGTCGCAAATTGCGACCTCAAACAATTCCGTTGGCAAGCCAGCAGGGCGTGGCGGACGGAGGCATCTTCCTTACGCTTTCACAGAGCATGGAGCCATCATGGCGGCCAGCGTGCTTAACTCTCCCCGCGCTGTAGAGGCCAGCGTTCAGGTAGTTCGCGCCTTCGTGCAGTTACGGCAGATGCTCGCTTCCAACGCCGAGCTATCCGGCAAGCTGGCCGCGCTTGAAAAGAAATACGACATCAAGTTCAGAGCGGTTTTTGAAGCCATCCGCGAACTCATGACCCCATCCGACCCCAAGAAAAAACGCCCCATTGGTTTTGCGCCGTGGGAGAAAAAATGACGCTATACCAAAAACCCCCACGATCTACACATAACGATCAGTGGCACGAAAAGGCGATGTTAGCCACGAAAAATCCTGGTTGAAGGGCACCTCTAAAAATTCACTTTTGTCGCTCCCGCGAAAGCGGGAGTCCAGTCAAATCAACAAGCTGGATTCCCGCTTTCGCGGGAATGACGAATTTTTAGAGGTGCCCTGAATTGAGTTTGCAAACGCCATATGGATTGATAATATGTTTGTATTGTTGACATCAACGCGAGGTGTTATTCAAGCAACGTACAATCATTAACCTGAAGTCCGAGGAACGGGACTGGCTCGCCCATCAGGCGCTACGCTTTGGCCGCAAGCTCGAAACTTCGCTGCGCTCGTTTTCCGCCCTACCAAGCTACGCTAAGGAGAATAAACCGTGATTGAACCCATGATTATGGAACAAGAAATGCAGCGGCAGTTTCATCAACTGGCCAAGGAAACGCATCGGACAGAATCTGAAATAATCCACGAAGCCCTTGCCGGATATCTCGCCGCAGACCATCACTATGTTGGAGTGCTCGGGCAAAGGATTGCAGCGGCTGATCGTGGCGAATTTGCCAGCGAAAACGAGGTCGAAGCGTTCTTTGCGGAACGTGGTGAGTAATGGCACTGCGCTGGCTTGATGCGGCGCTTGATGATCTGCGCGCAATCAAAGTTTACATCGCCGAAGAAAATCCCGATGCCGCGCGGCGAGTTGTTGCCAGCATACGCAGTGAGGTAGGCATTCTGGTAAATCAGCCCACTATTGGCAGGGCTGGACGAATAGTTGATACGCGCGAATTGGTCATCAGCCAACACCCTTACATCGTGGCTTACCGGGAGCAGCGTGGTGAAGTGCATATCCTTGCTGTAGTTCACACATCGCGCCGATGGCCGGAGCAATTGTCGAAAGGCAAAAAATAGGCTTCACAGCATTGCTTCGCCCCTGAGCTATTCAAGAGCTGTGTTAAATTGCAAAGCGTACTGAAAAACCGTGGTAGGTCGGGATTTATCCCGACGCAACCATTAACATGTCGGGATAAATCCCGACCTACCAAATCATGACAGCAATCTCACTATTTGAACCATTGAGCAACAACTGACCGGGCGGTGAGAAACCGCCCAGTCAGACATCACCGACTCTTTACTGCGCGCTCTGGTCGCATATTTTTATCACAGCGTCCGCCCGTCACGGATCAAACCGACCACAAGGCCTTCGATAGCCAGTGGGCCGTTGACCACGATGGGCGGATAGTCGGGGTTCTCCGCCAACAGCTCGATGCGCCCGCCCCGGCGCTTGAGACGTTTCACCGTCACTTCATCCCCCAGTCGTGCGACGACGATCTGGCCGCTGCGCGCATCCACGGTGCGATGGACGGCCAAGAGATCACCGTCGAGAATACCCGCGCCAGTCATGCTGTTGCCGCGAACCTGAAGCAGATAATCCGCGCGGGCTGAAAATAGGTTGGGCGGAATCTGTATCTTGCCCCGCTGATTCTCCACCGCCAGCAGCGGGCTGCCCGCAGCCACCGAGCCGATCAACGGCAAGCCCAATTGCTCCACCAGACGGATGCCCCGGGCCGAACCTGCCTCCATGGTGATAGCACCCTTCTTGGACAAGGCGCGCAGATGCTCCTCGGCGGCATTGGGCGAGGCGAAGCCAAAGGCCTGGCAAATTTCCAGCCGCGTTGGCGGCGCGCCGCGCTCATCCAGGCTGGCGCGGATGAAGTCGAGGATTTCCCGCTGGCGGGGGGTCAGGGGATACTGGGGATCGTCTGAGCTGGATCGTTTCATGGCGGGCACCTTGGGTGGCTGTATTTTCATACAGCTATCCGGAAAAAGCAAGATCATCTAGAAATGCTGTACGCATATACAGTATTCTATCCCTGTTGCCAGACCGGGATGGACTTGCCCCATGGAAGCCGCAGTCAAACGTGCCACGCCAAACCCCCGCTGCTACCAGCGCCGCCGACCCGAGAAAACGCTGTGGTATCGCACAGTACAGGCGCACTTCGAGACTTGGCTTGAGCTATCTACCGGGCAAGGCGATGCGTCACCGCCCGCGCATGTCGAGCAGGCATTTCGCCGCTATCTCGAATGCGGAATTCTGGCCCACGGCTTTGCCGGAAGTTAAATTCTGGGTGCGCAACCTTTCTCAAAAATCCACTTCATTCCGGCTGCAAACTTCCAGCGACTGGTTCTATCCAGATTTCGTTTGCCAACTGACCGATGGCCGCGCGTTGGTGGTCGAGTACAAAGGCAAGGATCGCTACGACAGCGTGGATTCGGAAGAGAAGCGGGCGATTGGCGCGGTGTGGGCATCGCGGAGCGGGGGGCGTTGCCTGTTCGAGATGCCGACGGATGTTGATTTCTCCGGTGTCCTTAAAGCGGTGAAGCCCGCAGCGCGGTAGCGAGCGTAAGTTGATTCCATGCACTAAATACTCGGCAGCTCATCGTGTTGCTTGTGGTGCATAGATTTTGGTAATCAGGGGAAGAAAAGCTGCCGGGTGCAGCCAGACCTACATTTGAAATGGGGTAACAGCAGAGACCCGATGTCACCCAGCCACGATTAGTCGCTGTGCTTCAAACTTGAATCCACCCAATACTTCTGGCTTAATGGGCACACAGGATTTTTTCAGCAAATTCAAATGTTGGAGGCATGATGAGCAACCCCATGTTGTCGAGAATGAGTGCGCAAGAGTATCTGCATGGTGAATTGACCAGCGAGATTCGCCACGAGTATGTCGATGGTGAAGTTTATGCCATGGCGGGCGCGGGCGAGGCGCACAATTTGATTGCGCTAAATATCGCCTCGAAGCTGCGCGACTTTGCGCGCGGTGGCCCATGCCGCGTGTTTATTTCCGATATGAAGCTGCATGTGCAAACGTGGAAAGCGTATTACTACCCCGATATTCTGGTGACTTGCGACCCGACTGATAATCAAAATCATTTCAAGGAACGCCCCAGCTTGGTGGTGGAAGTGCTGTCGCCCGGAACCGAAAGCACTGATCGCAGGGAGAAGATGTTGGCCTACCGCACCTTGGCCTCCCTGAAAGAATATGTGCTCATCGCCACTGATAAAAGACAGGTCGAAATATATCGCCGCGACGAGTATGACGAATGGCAGCTCGCCGCCGTCAGCCCGGGCGAACCCATGCTGCTGGAAAGCGTTGGTGCCAACTTCACGCTCGATGAGATTTATGAGGACGTGAAGCTGGAAGCTCAGCCTCGTGGTTTAGCAGAGTGAGGCGTCTTTGCTGCCCAGATTGTCGCCAGCGCTGGGGTGAGGCACGAATCCCAGCACTTTGGGTTGTTCGAAATGCTGGGGTTCGCAAGCTCACCCCAGCCTACGCAAGCTATCAACATTAGCCTGTGGCAAAATAACTCCGATACCAATCAGCCGGAAGTGAAGAAAATAGATGCATAACGACGAAGTCGAAGGTCAGGCATTTTCCCGCGTATTGATCGCCTTGATGAAAGGCGTCGTGCATCAGGATACCGATGCGGCTATCTGGCAGGCGCTGCTCGGTTTGCAGGCCAGGGTGCGCGATTATCTTGCGGTGCTGGGGTTGGAGCTGGTGCTGGATGAAGCTGAGGGCTATGCCTGGTTAAAATCCCAGCCTGCGCCCGAGGAGGGTGAGGCGTTGCCGCGTCTGGTGGCGAAGCGCCCCTTGTCTTTTCCGGTGAGTTTGTTGCTCGCGTTGCTGCGCAAAAAGTTGGCCGAGTTTGATGCGGGCGGGGAGGATACGCGGCTCATTCTCACGCGCGACGAAGTGGTCGATATGGTCAGGTTGTTCCTGCCTGCCGGGGTGAATGAGGCGCGCATCGTGGATCAGATAGATACCAATCTGAACAAGATCGTCGAACTGGGTTTTGCGCGCCGCATGCGCGGGCAGACTCACCTCATCGAAGTGCGCCGCATCCTGAAAGCATTTGTCGATGCGCAGTGGCTGGCCGAGTTCGACCAGCGTTTGGCCACGTATTGCATCAATGTGCTGGGCGAACAGGCATGAACACCGAGGCAAGCGGAATGCTGGATTTCTCCGGGCAGGAAGAGCGCAGCGGCTTCCGCCTGCATCGCTTGGAGGCGTACAACTGGGGCACTTTCAACGGCAAGGTGCGGACGCTGCAAGCGGGGGGCGATAACGCATTGCTCACGGGCGACATCGGCTCGGGCAAATCCACTCTGGTGGATGCGGTGACGACGCTGCTGGTGCCTGCCAGCCGCGTCGCTTACAACAAAGCGGCGGGCGCGGAATTCAAGGAGAGGACATTGCGCTCCTATGTGCTGGGGCATTACAAGTCCGAGCGCAGCGAAATGGGCGCGTCCGCCAAGCCGGTGGCCTTGCGCGATCACAACGACTACTCGGTGATTCTCGGCGTATTTCAAAACGAGGGCTTCGGGCTGAGCGTCACGCTGGCGCAGGTCTTCTTCTGGGCAAAAAACACCCAGGGGCAGCCGGAGCGTTTTTATCTGGTAGCTGACCGGAGTATGTCTATCGCCGCCGACTTCACCGGCTTCGGCACGGACATCGGTGGCTTAAAAAAACGTTTGCGCGCCATACATGGTGTGGAGTTGTTTGAAACTTTTCCGTCCTATGCGGCAGCTTTCCGCCGCCGCTTCGATATTAAAAACGATCAGGCGCTGGAGCTGTTCCACCAGACGGTGTCGATGAAATCGGTGGGCAGCCTCACCGATTTTGTGCGCGAACACATGTTGGAATCCTTCGATGTGGAATCGCGCATCGCGGCGCTTATCCATCATTTCGACGACCTGAACCGCGCGCACGAAGCGGTGCTCAAGACCAAGGATCAAGTCGCGCGCCTGTCGCCGCTGGTCGCCGATTGCGCGCGCTTCGATGAGCTGACGTCGCTGATCGGTGACTGGCGGAATTGCCGCGAGGCGCTAAAACCTTATTTTTCTTCGCTCAAGGCCGAGTTGCTGGAAAAACGGTTGCTTAATTTGAAGGAAGAAGCGGAGCGTCTCGGTGGCAAAATTGGGGCACTGAATGAAGCCCGTAGCGCACAGCAGGGCGAGCGCGACGAGATCAAGCGCGCCATCGCGGAAAACGGCGGCGACCGCATCGAGCGCATCGCATCAGACATTCATGCCAGGCAACAAGAGAAGGCAAAAAAACTGGTGCGCGCGGAGCGTTATGCGGAGCTGGCGCAAAAGCTGGAGATCGTCTCCGCAAGCGATGTGGATGGCTTCGTCGGCAACCGCCACCGCCTCGCCGAGTTGCGCGAGACATCTCAGGCGCGCGATGCGGAACTGCAAAACCGGCAAACCGAAGCGGGCGTCGACCTGCGCGGCCTCAAGCATGAACACGAAACGATAGCGGCAGAACTCGCCTCCCTCAGGAAGCGGCGCAGCAATATTCCAGAGGCGCAAATCGCCATCCGGCGGCTGCTTTGCACGGCGCTCGATGTGGCGGAGGAAACCATGCCTTTTGCCGGTGAGTTGATCCAGGTGCGCGCCGAAGATGCCGCGTGGGAAGGCGCTGCCGAACGCCTGCTGCATAACTTTGGCGTTTCATTGTTGGTGCCGGAAAAACATTATGCCGAAGCCGCCGCCTGGGTGGAGCAAACCCATTTGAAGGGGCGCCTGGTTTATTACCGTGTGCGTGAATCCAAGGTTGATGAGCGCCCCTCCCTGCATCCCGATTCGCTGGCGCGCAAGCTCGCGGTCAAGCCCGATTCGCCTTTTTATGGTTGGCTGGAAGGCGAACTGGCGCGCCGTTTCGACTATGCCTGTTGCGAGACGCTGGAGCAATTCCGCCGCGAACGCCAGGCGATTACCCGCGCCGGGCAAGTCAAGGCCGGTGTGGATCGCCACGAAAAAGATGACCGCCACCGTCTCGATGACCGCAGCCGCTATGTGCTGGGCTGGAGCAATGAAAATAAAATCGCGGCTTTTGAAAAACAGGCCAATGGGCTGGAAGGGCGGATGCGGTCGCTTGCCGAGATTATCGAAAAATTGGCGGACGAGCGCAAGGCGCTGGCGGAACGTTTGCAATGGCTGGCGCAGATCGGGGAATACACCGATTTCAGCGAGCTCGACTGGCAGCCTGTTGCGGTTTTGATTTCAGAACTTGAGGCCGAAATGAAAACGCTGGAAGCCGCATCCGATATGCTGCAAACATTGGGCATCCAGCTCAAGGCTCTGGAGGAAAAACTTGGGCAGACGGAAAGCGATCTGGGCGAACGCAACAGGGAGCTTGCCCGCAATGAAGAAAAGTTTGAGCAAGCGAGTGCATTGCTCGCCGAGTGCCAAACGTCCACTGCCGCATTCAATGCAGCTCAACGCGAGGCGCGGTTCGCGCAACTGACCGGCTTGCGCGCCGAGGCGTTGGGCGAACACACATTAACCGTGGAGTCTTGCGACAACCGCGAGCATGACATGCGCGAATGGTTGCAGAGAAAAATTGATGCGGAAGATAAAAAACTCAAATCCCTGCATGAGAAAATCATCGAGGCGATGCAGAAGTATCGCGACAAATATCCGCTTGAAACCAAGGACGCGGATGCCAGCGTGGATGCGGCACACGAATACCGCGCCATGCTGCAACAACTGCAAGCCGACGATCTGCCGCGTTTCGAGGCGCGTTTCAAGGAGTTGCTTAACGAAAACACCATCCGCGAAATTGCCAATTTCCAATCGCAACTTGCGCGGGAACGCGAGACTATCCGCGAGCGCATCGAACGCATCAACTCCTCGCTCGCGCAGATCGATTACAACCCGAACCGCTACATTCTGCTGGAGGCGCAGATCAGTGCGGACATGGAGATACGCGATTTCCAGCAAGAGTTGAAAGCCTGCACCGAGGGCGCGCTGACCGGCTCGGAAGACGCCCAATATTCCGAGGCGAAATTTCTGCAAGTAAAGGGCATCATCGAACGCTTTCGCGGGCGCGAAGGCAGCACGGAACCAGACCGGCGCTGGACGCGCAAAGTCACCGACGTGCGTCAATGGTTCGTGTTTTCGGCCTCCGAACGCTGGCGCGAAGACAACAGCGAACACGAACATTACACCGACTCCGGCGGCAAGTCCGGCGGGCAAAAAGAGAAGCTGGCTTATACCATCCTCGCGGCCAGCTTGGCCTACCAGTTCGGTCTTGAGTGGGGGGCTGCACGCTCGCGCAGTTTCCGTTTCGTGGTCATAGACGAAGCGTTCGGGCGCGGTTCGGACGAGTCAGCCCGCTTCGGTCTGGAACTGTTCAAGCGGCTCAACCTGCAACTGCTGATTGTCACGCCATTGCAGAAAATCCACGTCATCGAACCCTTCGTATCCAGCGTCGGCTTCGTCCACAACGAAGAGGGAAGGGATTCGCAATTGCGCAACCTCACCATCGAAGAGTACCGCGCCGAGCGTGCGGCGCGGCGGGCATGAGCGACTGGTCTTCGCTTGGCGACATCCGCGACCGGGTTCGTCGCGACTGGAATAATGGTCGTATCCTGGCTGCGATGCTGGGGGGCGAGCCGATCTTTCCCTTGCGCATTCCCTTGAAGAAGCCCGATTCGCAAGCGCTCTCGGAACACTTTGAACAGGCGCGGCAATGGATTTCCGGCTTGACTGTGGAGCGTGGTTTCCAGTTGGAGTGGCGCGAGTTTAACCATCGCCAACTGGGACGCAACCGCATACCCGTTGCCGCGATTGTCGAAAGCGAACAGGATGGTCTTGTGCTGATTGGCAAGCAGCGCGAGGCAACACGATTCCGCACTTTGGTCGCGACCATTTCTGAAGCTTACCCGGCGCTTGTTCCATGGCTAAAGAAACGTCCGCTCACGGTGCTCGACCAGGCCGACAACTGGCCGCGCTTTCTTGCAGTGCTTGGCTGGGTAGCGGCCCATCCGCGCTCTGGTGTTTACCTGCGCCAGATAGATGTGGCGGGTGTGAATACCAAATTCATCGAGCGGCACCGGGGCTTGCTGGCCGAGATGCTGGATATTGTGCTTATGCCAGAAGCAATTGATACTCAATTTACCGGCGCAAGCGGCTTCGAGCGGCGTTATGGTTTCAAATCCAAGCCGGTGCAGATACGCTTTCGATTTCTGGATCAAGGATTGCGCATACACGGTTTGTCCGATCTTGCTGTGACGAGCGATGAATTCGCCCTGCTTGCACTGCCTGTAAAGCGAGTTTTTATTATAGAGAACGAAATCAACTTCCTCGCTTTCCCTGATGCGCCGGGTAGTCTGGTACTGTTCGGGGCAGGCTATGGATTCGACCATCTTGCGCAGGCAGAATGGCTGCAAAGCCAAGAGATTTTCTATTGGGGCGACATAGACACCCACGGCTACGCAATTCTGGATCAATTGAGAGGCAAATTTCCGGAGGCGCATTCTTTTCTTATGGATCGCGCAACATTGCTGGAGCATAAGGACTTCTGGGGGAGCGAAGAACGGCCAACTTCCCGCGAATTGGCAAATTTGCGGCAGGATGAATCGGCGCTTTATGATGATTTGCGCTCTGGCCGTATTGCGCTCGGCTTGCGGCTTGAGCAGGAACGTATTGGTTTCGCGTGGCTTGAGGCTGCACTTCTGAGGGCAGGATTTCGCTAAACTGGAGCTTCTGAGAGGATTCGGTCGCAAGCTACCAATCTGTCAGGGGCGAGATGGCCCGGTGTGTGATACCTTCCCTGCATGAATACGCCCCAACAACTATTACGCAATGTCTTCGGCTACGAAACATTTCGCGGCGCGCAACAAGCCATAATCGGCCATGTCGCGGCAGGCGGCGATGCGCTGGTGCTGATGCCGACCGGCGGCGGCAAGTCGCTGTGCTACCAGATCCCGGCATTGCTGCGTCCGGGCGTCGGCATCGTGGTGTCGCCGCTGATCGCGCTGATGCAGGATCAGGTGGACGCGCTGAAACAGCTTGGCGTGCAGGCCGCTTTCCTGAACTCCAGCCTGGAGGCCGATGCGTCGCGCGAGGTGACGGCGCGCTTGTTGCGCGGCGAGTTGAAGCTGCTGTATGTCGCGCCGGAACGGCTGATGACGGAAAGCTTTCTGAATTTGCTGGAGAGCTTGCAGCAAGACAACGGCATCGCCCTCTTCGCCATAGACGAAGCCCATTGTGTGTCGCAGTGGGGGCATGACTTCCGTCCCGAGTACCGCGCGCTGACCGTGCTGCACGAGCGATTTCCCGGTGTGCCGCGCATCGCGCTGACGGCCACGGCGGACGCGCCGACGCGGCGCGAGATCGTCGAACGGCTGGCGCTGGAACAGTCGCAGCAATTTGTCTCCAGCTTCGACCGCCCCAACATCCGTTACCGCGTGACGCAGAAGAACAATGCGCGCCAACAGTTGCAGGCGTTTCTGGAAGCCGAGCATCCCGACGATGCGGGCATCGTGTATTGCCTGTCGCGCAAGAAGGTCGAGGAAACCGCCGCGTGGCTCAAGGAGCAGGGCTGGGACGCCTTGCCCTATCACGCCGGGCTGGATACCGCCACGCGCAACGCCAACCAGAAAAAATTTTTGCGCGAGGAAGGCGTCATCATGGTCGCCACCGTCGCGTTCGGCATGGGCATAGACAAGCCCAACGTGCGCTTCGTCGCGCACCTGGATTTGCCCAAGAGCATGGAAGGCTACTATCAGGAAACCGGTCGCGCCGGGCGCGACGGCCTGCCCGCGAATGCGTGGATGGCTTACGGTTTGGGCGACGTGGTGTCGATGCGCCAGATGCTGCTCTCCGGCGATGCGCCCGAGGAACGCAAGCGCGTCGAGCTGCAAAAACTCGATGCGCTGCTCGGCTTCTGCGAATCCACTGCCTGCCGCCACCAGACCCTGTTGCGCTATTTTGGTGAAGAACACTCCGGCGATTGCAAGCAGTGCGACAACTGCCTCGAGCCGGTGGATACCTGGGATGCCACGGAAGCCGCGCGGATGGCGCTGTCCTGCGTCTATCGCACCGGCCAGCGCTTCGGCGTCGCGCACCTGATAGACGTGCTGCTGGGCAAGGCCACCGCGAAGGTCGAGCAATTCAACCACGGGCAACTCAGCACCTTCGGCATCGGCAAGGAACTGGCACAGCAGCAATGGAGCAGCGTCTATCGCCAACTGGTCGCCGCCGGGCTGCTCAACGTGGACATGGAAGCCTACGGCGGATTGAAACTCACCGAAGCCGCGCGCCCGGTGCTGCGAGGCGAACAATCAGTATGGTTGCGGCGCGACGCCGAACCGGCCAGGCGCAGCGCCACCAAAACCGAACGCGATGCGCGCCGCCGCCAAGCATTTGCCGGAGCCAACGAAGACCCGCTATGGCAGGCGCTCAAAGCCAAACGCCTCGAACTTGCCCGCGAACAAGGCGTGCCACCCTATGTGATTTTTCACGACAGCACCCTGCTGGAAATTCTCAAGCGCCGCCCCGCCAGCCTGGATGAGCTGGGGCAGATCAGCGGGGTAGGACAGGCCAAACTGGCACGATATGGGAGTGCATTTTTACGGGTGGTGGAAGAAGTGGCGGATGGGGCGGGGGACTAATTTTCTACTTTGATCTGCTAGCCGATGTTCGGCTGTAACGCAATCACGCCGGTGCACGTCGGCTACCGCCACTCAGTGCGGGGCAAGCACCTCAAGCATCGCCTCGACGTCGGTAATCTTGTCGCGCGGCGCGCCACGCCGTTCCCCGCGCGCCACCTCCACGTCATCCAGCCGCTTCCAGTCGTCGAAGGAGACGATCTGCACACCACGCTGGCGCAGCAGGGAATCAATGGCCGAACTTTCCGGAAGCTCCCGAGCTTCGAGTCCGGCACCATCGGCCATCATGTGCTCGACCACGTGGGCGGACGCGACCTTGTGTGTACCGATGACTCCCTGCGGCCCGGTGCGCGCCCAGCCGACGACGTATTCGTTGGCCACAATGGCGCGGCTGACGGGATCGACGACGCGCCCATCCTCATTGGCAATCACCAGCGCTTTTTCGTCGTAGGGGACACCGGGAATCCGCTTGGCGGCAAAACCTATCGCAGTCAACACCATCCCGGCATCGAGAACTTCAATCTCGCCGGTGCCGCGTGCGTTGACCGTGCCGTCCGGTAGAACCTCAAGGCGGTTTTTTTCGAGCGCGATACCGGCCACGTTGCCGTCGGCATCGGCGATTATCTCGGTCGGTGAGACGAGAAAACGCAGGTGGAGTTTTTTTGTTTTCTCGCCAAGACGGGCTTTTGCGCCGGGCTGCAGCGCGGCGAAAGACTGGAGTATCTTCAGGTTCTTGTCCTGTTGCGTATTGCCCGCAGTTTCCGGAATGATGCAGCCCGCAAGCTCTTCCGGGATGACAATCGGCTCTACATCTTCCATTTCGCCGAATTCTTTGAGTTCGGGCGGCGTGAATGCGGCTTGCTCCGGCCCGCGCCGCCCGAGTATGTAAACCTCGCGCACCCGGCTGTGGCGCAAAGCCTCCAGCGCGTGTGCGGCAACGTCGGTTTTTTCCAGATCGGCGGGGGTGCGAAGCAAAAACCGGGCGACATCGAGGGCGGTGTTGCCGTTGCCCACCACCGCGACGCGGGACACCGACAAATCGATCTTTGCCTGACGGTAATCGGGATGCCCGTTGTACCAGCCGATAAAGACTGCCACCGGCGTGCAGCGCGCGATGCCTTCCCCAGGAATGCCGAGGCGGCGGTCGGCTTCGTTGCCCACCGCATAAACAATCTGGTGGTAGTGCTGGCGCAATTCCTGCACCGTCACGTCGCGCCCCAGGCTCACGTTTCCCAGAAACCTGAACGTAGGCCGCGCGGCGGTCTTTTCGAAAACGCGGGTGACGGTCTTGATGCTCTGATGGTCGGGCGCGACACCTCCCCGCACCAGGCCGAACGGGGTGGGGAGACGGTCGAACATATCGACATGGGCTACCGTATCGGTGCGCCTGAGCAGGGCCTCCGCCGCGTAGAAACCGGCAGGCCCGGAACCGATGATTGCGACACGCATGAGTTCTCTCCCCGGTGAATCAAATGTGTCTTGAACTGCACTTACCCGATAATGCCCGAAGTCCGTTCGCCTTGCAGCAGGTTCATGGCGAGCGGAGCCGGTGCTTCACCGCAGCGGATCAATATTAGCAAGTCCGCTATTTTGTAAGCGCGTTGGCGATGTCGCGCTTGTGCTCTTCCTCCTGGATCAGGATATCCTCCAGCACGCGCCGCAGGCCATATTCCTTGAGCGCCTCGGCCTGGCCGATGCGCTCCTTGTAGCGTTCGATGGCGTTTTCCTCGCCCTTCAGATCCTGTTTGAGCATTTGCACGCTGTCAGCCGAAATCTCGCGTTTCTCCACATCCACGGTGGGCACGCCGCCGAGAAAATCAATCTGCTCGGACACCATGACGGCATGCTGCATTTCCTGCTGCGCGTGGATCAGCAGCTCTTTCTGGATGGAATCAAATTGCGCGCCGTTAATCGTGGCCGCGTGCTGCACATACTGGATAGCCGCCGCATATTCCCATTCCAGATCCTTGTTGAGTTCTGACAACAGCTTCTTCATGGTGATTTTCATTTGGCCTCTCCTTTCGTTTGGCAAAAAGTCTGTTACATCTTATCCATTCGCCGGTTTGCGCGCTACCTGATACGTAGCGGCGCTGTCTCCCCAAATATCCCAAAGTCTGGCGCGATAGGTTAAGCTTACACCCATTTTCAACCCCTAGAACAAACATCATGGATCTTATGCCGCACTATTTTTGTCAACAGATGTTCTTAGTGAGTGAGTGACAGGGGTTGGCAAAATTTCAACATCGCTTTTGTCCATAACTCGCCGAATTCCAGGGCTTTTATTTACATTTTATTTGGTAGGACGCGGGTACTCGCTTATTCCGATATTTGATCTATATTTGTTGATGTCGGGATAGGCGGAATGTGACAGAAGTGTGACAAGACTGCATGGGATCATCTTTGAATAGTGGTGTGATGCGTTCAAAACTAATCGCGCGATGGTTCTAGAAAAGCAATTCGAAGCTCTGCCTCCAGTACCTTGGAAATTCTGTAGAGAATCTTCAATGATGGGTTGGCAACCCCACGCTCAAGTTGAGAAACGTATGTGCGATCAACTCCTGCCGCAAGTGCAAGCGCCTCCTGAGATAAGCCCGCGTTTAATCGCGACTCCTTAATTTCTTCTCCCAGTCGATCAATCAGCCGTTCAAAGCCTTTGTCTTTCATGCTTCATAGCATGAGGCTTGCGGTACTATCAATCCACGGAATATAATCTACAACGATTGTAGTCCTGATGGGGGTTAATCATGTTTCACACTCAACCTGAAGCAGAGCATAAATTTCTTAGCGCCATTGATCCTAACGGTGAAAAGAGTTGGCGATGGATTGAGTTCGGGCTCCATATCCCATTGTTTTTAGTTTCCGGTGATGTGGAAATTGAAGAAGGCACCATCGGACGTGATAGGCTTTTTGGCCAACTTGGTGATGTATTGAATCTTATAAACACACCAAGAGGAAATCTAGCCAACATACAAGTCGGGTTGCTAAGTCCCGGGTACATGAACGGCAGCAACTCCTACCAACTCGGAATTATCAAAGAAATTTGGCAACATCCAGAGGGGCACCATCAATTGTTTGTGCTAGTCGATGGGGCAAAGCTGCGATATTCATTGAGTGCAGATTCCAGCAAAGATCAGGAAATGGAGTTGGTTCTAAGCTTGTAATTCAGAGCACCCATACTGCGGATATAACTTATGACATTAAAGGCCGTGGCATCATAGGATAGCCATCTAATTCAATTACCTTCTCATGTCATCCAGAAACTCCGAAGCTGGCTCGACGCTGGTCACCAGCAAATGATCCCTCGCCCGCGTGCAGGCGACGTAGAGCAAGTGGCGCTCGGTGTCATATACTTCTTGCAGATCGGCATCGTCTCCGACCGTCTCAATACGTTCCTGCAAGGGAATGATCTCATCGTCACAGGCCATCACGACCACTGCGCGGAATTCCAAGCCCTTGGCGAGGTGCATGGTGCTGATCGAGACATGGCCGCTGAGGGTCTCGACGTGTTCATCGAGAATCTTGAATGATAAGCCTGCTGCCTGCACTGCTGCCTGCGCCCTGACCAGTTGCGCTGCGGAGCGGACGAACACACCAAACTCGTGCGGCAACACACCTGCCCTTGCCTTCTCAGCAATCCAATTGCCGACAGCCTTGATTTCCTCGCCCTCGTTCTTGAGGGTGTAAATTATCGGCGGCGGGCCGTTGAACACGGAGACCGTGTCGCTGCGATCTTCGGTGTTGCCGTCTACGTCGGTGACTACTGGGCCAAGCAGGCGATCTGCCTGCGTACGGATTTGGTGCGATGTGCGGTAATTGACGCGCAAGGTGCGCGACCGCCCCCGGATGTCCACACCGATGCCCTTCCATGAGAATGGCTGCTGGAAAATGCGCTGCCCGAGGTCACCGGCGAAAAAGAGTGCATTGGGCCGACCGCCGCCCAAGGCAGCAAAGAATCTGAGGTGGGCGACGCTGATGTCCTGCGCCTCGTCCACGACGGTGAAATCGAACACCACATTCTTGTTGGAGGAAAGGGCTGCGGCCAGTGCGGTGAATAGCTGCGCGTGCGTAATCAGCTTGCGCGCCTGCAATCCGGCGCGCACTCGCTCGAAGATCGACCATAAGACCACGCGCTGTGCTTCCGGCAACCGGGTTTTTCTGCCGAGGCGCGCAACATCGCGGTACGCATCCCAGCTATCCAGTTGCCACGCATCCACCACCTGCTCCCATTCCGTGAGCAGAAAATGCAGGCCAAATTTGTGACCACCCACGGCACTGGCAGACCCCTTCAGCAACTCGCGGATAATATCGCGGCTGGCAATCGTCGCCTGCCCGATGTGCGCCTTGTAGAGCCGCAGGCCGATGGCATCGAGCGAATGAACATCTATGCGTTCCGCAAGGCGTGGCTCATTGCCCAGCAGACGTTTCAGTTTGGTGTGCAGCGCACTCGCCAGCGTGTCGGAAAAGGTCGTCAACAGGACACGTGCTTCGGGATGAGTGCGAGCCAGATAAGCGGCACGGTGCAATGCCACGATGGTCTTGCCCGTACCGGCTGAACCGGAGACGCGCGCCGGGCCGGTGTAGTCGCGTTCCACCCATTGCCGTTGTTCGGGGTGCAGGAAAACCGTCCATTTTTCCCAAGGAAAATCGAGAGCACGCTGCAACTCCTCCACATTGGTCATCACGCGGAAGCGGCGCTGTGCATCGGGATGATCGAATGGATTCACCGTTGCTGCAACAGGCTTGGACACGCGGGGTTTGCCACCCGTCGCCAGTTCCAGCAGCGCCTCTGATGCCTCGGCAGGCAAGTGGTCGCACAAGGCCAGCAGCGTGTCCTCAGTCGCATTCTTCACGTCGTCCAGCCACTCGGCAGGTACGCCGTAACCGAGCAGCTCATCATCGGTTCTGCCAAGGAAGAGCGGTTTCAGTGCGGGTGCAGGCTTCGGCGCAAGAGCAATTTCAGTCTGCACATAAACCGGCACCACGATTTCCTGCACCGTCTCGCGTATCTCGACCAACTGCGCCGCGCCGGTTTGCGGGTGCGTTTCCAGCTTGCGCCGTTCCGCCCAGTCATACGCCTTGTCGTGATGATCCACATAGCACAGCAACAGGCTGGCATCGGTTTTGTGGACGATCAAACGGATGTCGCTGCTCACCCGCACTGACCAGAAATTCTTGTCCCGCGCCTTGTCCAGCTTATGAAAACTCATGCCCGGATTGGCCGGGTTCAATTGCAGATCGAATGCCGTTGTTTTGGCAGCTTTCTGCTCATCGCCGGAAAGTTTGGCGAGGCTGTCGGTGAATGTGTCGGCGATGAGGAAGTTCATCAGTTTTTTTTCTCCGGCGTTCTGCTGGGCAACTGCTTCACCATACGGTCAAAGTCCGACTCGAAGCGCTGGTCATCCAATACCCGGTACTTGTCGAACTGCTGTTCAGCGTGAGCCTTGGCCAGTTCAGCCGATACCTTGCCTGCACCAGGCAAAATCTCGCGGTCGTTCAGCGTCAAGAAGCCTTCCAGTTTGCTGATCTGCGTATTCCACTGAAACTGGACACTCAGTCCACGGCAAAGTGGACAGTCGGAGCGTAGCGACGCGGGGGTTGTTTTTTACTCCTGATTTGTGGGTTTAGTCAAACCTCTTTTGCTTTTTCTGATCGATTCACCGGACAGATCCAGTTTATGTGCGTTATGCACCAGCCGATCCAGAATGGCGTCAGCCAGGATGGGGTCGCCGATCGATGCATGCCAGTCGTCCACCTTCAACTGGCTGGTGATGATGGTCGAGCGTTGACCATAACGGTCATCCAGTATTTCCAGCAAATCCCGCCGCGCGGAGTCCGTCAGCATCGCCACACCCCAATCGTCCAGCAGCAGGACATCGACCTTGGCGAGTTGCGTGATGACTTTCACGTAACGCCCGTCGCCATGCGCAATCGCCAACTCCTCGAACAGGCGCGGCACGCGCACATACAGAGACGAATAGCCCAACCGGCACGCCTGATTGGTCAAAGCACAGGCCAGCCAGGTCTTACCCAATCCGGTCAAACCCGTGATCAACACGTTCTGGTGCTCTTTGATCCATGCGCCGGTCAGCAGCCGGTTGAACAGGGTTCGATCCAGACCGCGCGCCACGCGGTAATCGACATCTTCCGGCACTGCCGCATGTTTCAGTTTGGCACGGCGTAATCGTGCCGAGGTCTGCATGGATGCGCGTTCGCTGGCCTCACGTTCGACCAACAGGCCGAGCCGCTCCTCGAACGACATCCGGTCAAGTTCGGGCAATTGCTGCTGTTCGTTGAGTGCCTTTGCCATGCCGAACAGGCGCAGTTGGTTGAGTTGCTGGTAGGTGGGGTGATTCAGCATATTGTTTTTCCTTGGGTTGGTTGGATTGTTATCAGTGGTAATACTCGGGGCCGCGCACGGCGCTGTGCGTGAGCGGCAAGGTGGTTTGTGTGGCTTCGGTCTGGATTTGTTTATCCAGCCCATTCTTGAGGATGGAGCTGACACTGCGGTAATTGGCCGCGTTCAGCGCCAGTGCGCGGGAACAGGCGGCTTCCAATCTTGAATTGCTGTAATCGCTTCCCATGCGCAACACGCCCAGGCAGGCGCGGTAACTTTGTTGCGGATGCTTGCGCTGCCCCAGCATGCTCTCCACGATGGCGTGTGTATTCGGCCCAACCTTCTGCGCCCAGTCGAGCAAACGTTTGGCATTCCATCCCGCCACTTGCTGATGTGCCGGTGTCATGTGTGCATCGATGGTGGTGTGTCGCCCTTTGAGCAAATTTCTGGCATGGGCGGCGATGCGGCTGCCGCGATGGAATATCTCTACCGTGGTTGTCGTGAAGCGTACATCCACTTCCTGCCGGGCAAACCGGAATGGTGCAGAGTAATAGTGGCCGGTGATCTCGACGTGGTAATCGATGCCGACACGGGCAATCTTCCATTCGGCGAATTGATAGCGATCCATCGGCAATGCTTTGAGTACTGGACGGTCAAGCTCGACGAACACACTGTGGCGGCAACCGGGCAGCTTCTTGAACGGGCGCAGATTCAAGTCGGCCAGCAATGCCGATATGGCGCGGTTGGCTTCTTCAAGGCTGAAGAAACGCTGGTTGCGCAGCCGTGCCAGTATCCAGCGTTCAACCACCAGCACGCCATTCTCCACCTTGGCCTTGTCGCGCGGCTTTCGGCTACGAGCCGGTAGTACCGTCACGCCATAGTGCGCGGCGAGATCGCGGTAGGTGGGGTTCAGTTCCGGATCGTAATATGAAGGATGCTTGACGCCTGACTTGAGGTTGTCTGGCACCAGGATTTCCGTCACGCCCCCGATGAACTCGAAGGCGCGTACATGGGAGCCAACCCAATCGGGTAACTGCTGCGTCCAGGTGGCTTCAGCAAAGGTGTAGTTGGATGCGCCGAGTACGGCAACAAAGAGTTGCGCGTGGCGGATTTCCCCCGTCAGCCCGTTAATGATCGGTAAGGTCTGCCCGGCATAGTCGACGAACAGTTTCTCGCCGGGCGTGTGCGTTTGCCGCAGGGTGACCGACAGCTTGCCTGCCCATCGCCGGTAGCGTTCGCAGAACCAGCTGTATTGGTAGCCGTCTGGATGCGCTGCCTTGTATTCCTGCCACAGCAACTCCAGCGTGACACTCTTCTTGCGCATTTCGCGGTGCGCCCAAACCCAGTCCGGCTCGGATCGAACGACATCGGCAAGCACAATCGGCGGGAATAGCCGCAGCTCAATAGCCAGCTCATCCAAGCCGTCTGGCAGCGGATAGCTCAGGCCAGCAGCCTTGGCACGGCGAAGATAATCGCAAACCGTGGTCGGCGATGCACCGATAGCGCGGGAAATCTCCCGGTTGGAGCGGCCGCATTCGAAATGCAGCCGGAGTGTTTCTGTAATCTTGCGCATGGATAACCTGTTGTTGGCCATATGGCTCCCCGTTAAAAAACTCCGAGGTTGCCACGGTTATCCCGCGTACCGCTACATCTCTATTTTACTGTCCAATTTGCCGTGGAATCAGTGTCCAGTTTGCTCTGGAATGGCTGTCCAGTTTGCCGTGGAATGTGTGTCCAGTTTGAACCGGAATTCGCAGCTGATCCAGTCCTGCATAGTCATGGCGATGCGCCGCATCGCCTGACCTTCGGCAAAAATCAAATACTGTTCTGCCAGATTGTTGAGGGCGCGTAGCTCCTCCTCGTTCAGATAATTCTTGGCGATGCTCACATCGGCCTTGCGGATGCGTGCCCCCTCCCAGGTCGTCAGCCCCATGTTCGGCTGGCTGCTATCGGCACGGGTGGCGATCAGCTCGGCGGCAGTCTGGCCGTGGATGGCGTAATGCACCTTGTTCTGCACCGTGGCAAAGAACGTCTGGGTGAGCGCATGGCTGGCGTCGTAATCCACACTGGTCGCGTAGATGTCGGTGATCTTCTGGTAAAAGCGCCGCTCACTGGTGCGTATATCTTGCAGGCGGCGCGTCAGCTCGTCGAAATAATCATGTCCTTTGCCGGGGTTCTTCAATCGCGCGTCGTCCAGCACAAAGCCCTTGACGATGTATTCCTTGAGCTTGTCGTTGGCCCACTGGCGGAAACGCACGCCAACCGGACTGCGCACCCGGAAACCCAGCGCCAGCACCATGTCCAGGTTGTAATGCTCAACCTCGCGGGTTACGTCACGCCCCCCCTCAGATTGAACTGTTCGGAATAACCGAACAGTTGCCGCAGGTGTCAGCTCGCCATCTTCAAAGATGTGCTTGATGTGCTCGCTAATGGTGCCCTTGGCTTTGCCGAACAACTCGGTCAACTGTTTCTGGCTCAGCCAAAGGGTTTCCGCCTCCAGCATCACGTTGATGCGGGTGGCGCCGTCTTCGCTTTGGTAGATCAGGAATTGTTGGGGTTCGTTCATGTTTTCAACTTGTCAGTGGTTTTGACGGTTTTTTGCTCGTTGCATGATAGTTTGGAAAAGTTTTCGGTTTAAAGTGCTAACAATGCGAAAGCCCATTGTTTTTCCACTCGGAAGAGTTTTTCAGTCCAATGAGCTAATCAACCACTAATCCCTATCACCAGGAAATCGCTGCTGAACCTTGTTCATCTGGAAGAGCCATCCATTGAGGGGTTATGAGTATCTCCCTTCCGCTACGCCGCTCGGCTGCAGCGTAGCGCAAAGTAAATGGTCGAACTGACGCCCAGCCTTCATACAAATTTCTAATTTCTGGGCAGTCGTCATAAGTCACGACCCACGCCGCATTTGCCATTGACTTGAGTCGCGCAGCTAATGTCGCATGGTAGTCCTCGGTCAAGAGGTTCAGGTATAGCGTGCTGCCTTTTACAAAGTATGGTGGATCAATGAAAAACATGGTTGAGTCAGAATCAAGCCCATCAATGAACTTGATTCCATCCAAACCAGAAACGCAGATACGTTCCCCGTACTCTGCTACCTTTTCGCACCTGGCTTTTAAGTTGGCCCTGTTGAACCTAGCGTCAATCTTCCATTTACCTTTTTGCTCGACGCCACCAATCGGCCCACCATTCATAATAATTCCTGAACGGTTGCACCGGTTCAGGTAAAAGGCCGAAAATCCGCGACGCAGTCTAGATACACGCGCCGTTGCCCGATAAATAGCGCGCTGCTGATACCACTCATCCATATCAAGCCTTACCTCATCAAGCATATGTATGAAGGGTTTCGGACGATTGGTAAGCGTCCACCAAAAATCGAATATTGCCGGGTCAGCATCATTCAGGTGAATTCTCTGAGTCTCCTCAAGATAGAGTAGCGTTAGCGAGGCACCACTACCGCCTGCGAAGGGCTCGGCAATCTCTCTTGATCCCAAACCATTTAACTTTCTTATTTGTTGTAACAATCCAGCCATGACGGACTTGCCGCCTGGGTATCTGAGCGGGCTGCTGATTCTCATTCTTTTCCTACCAAGATATCTTGTTCGAGCATCATTCTGAATAGCGGTTCTGTGCGAAGCCAGAACTGCCAAATATCTCTTGCTCCCGGCAAATCCGACTGCTGGTGAACAAAAGCGTGGAGGTCACTCAAGGTAAACGGAGCAGCAGCATCATACCGAATGGCCTTCTCAATCTTCGCAGCCTCCGCTTTACCTAGATTGGCCTTGGCAATACGAGTGATCTCGGGGACAAGCTGCTTCATAGTAGGAGCGCCATATTGAAGCTGGCCTTTGCCACCAAGTTTTTGCACAAGCTTTGCCAATTCACCTGACCGCTCAAGGTAGTGCATCACCGAAAGCTCGAAGAAGACTCGAAGTAGTACCGCACCTGCATTCGGGAAGTCTTCACGCTTGAGCTTCGTCAACTCGCGTCGAATATCAAGCAATCGGTCATTTCCAAATCGAACTTTAAAGTTCTTTGGCAAGACAGTTGTGCTTACCTGAACCTGTTTCTTAGCTACAGCAGATTGCTCTGTTTTAGCCGGTTTAGATGAGCCAGCTTTTCCGGTTATTAGGTCTGCGGGAACAAACGATCCTTTCTTACTTGCTGGAAGTTCGTTCGCTTGCCAAGATTCAAAATACTTTCGAATGTCGTCATTGGTATTGAGCGTACGAGAAGACTGCTTCCCCAGCGCCACATCTGATACGAGCTTCGTGAATCCACGGGTAAATTCCTGCTTCGTTGTCGAGCCTCGAAGACCGTGATCAGGGTCAGGCTCAACCTTTAGGAAGCCACGTCCAACCGTTGAGTCAAATACACGTTCAATGGTTGTGAACAGCTTCGTCCTAGGGTTATCTAGTTTCGCCATAACCTCTTCTGGAAGATCAAGAGATCGTGCCATGTCGGCGATGGCTCGTGTTTGCTTGGCGGCTTGCACATCAGAAACTGAAAACCCAAGCTCATCGAAGAGTTCCTGATTGTCATAGCCCTCATCAAGCTTCTCTAGAATAAAACTCGCTCGATTCTCTGCCTGCCAAGCCAAGACGGGCGTCCCAACATGACGCCCCGCAACTTGCCGGTCAGTTGCCCTTCGGCTCGGGGCGACAACGACTGGTACCTTGGCGATTCCCTCACTGTCTATGATTCGCCTAGATAGACGTTCAACCTGACGTTCCAAAGCGCCTTCAAGCAATCCAGGCTCGCGCAACGCCTTGAGTGCAGCTAGGCGTCGATTGCCTTCAACAACCACGTAGCGGCCATCCTCATGTATAGCGAGAAGTGGCTCATTCGGAAAATAACCCCGCGCCGCAATGCTCTGTGCGACCTCAATGGCCTTATCGTGCTCAAAGAGTAGCTGAATCAGTTCTCGGGGAGAGCTTCCAGAAGCACTTCTTCCCAATCTTGGATTCTTCGCGTCTAGATGTAAGCTTGCCACTGACAGATGTTTTATTTGCCATTCAGTTTTTGCCATATAGCCTCCACGTTACTTTCCTTAATGATCTGTTACTTATGCAACCTTGAACACCTTCATCACCTCATCCCCAAGGTGGTTGATGACCTTCACCGCAATCCGCCCCGACTTGGGTTTCTCGAACGGGCGCGAGGTGTCACTGTTCAATGTCGCCCACGCTTCGGGGTCGATCTCCGCTTTCAGCGTGGTCTTGAGCGCGCTGTAGGGGTCGTTGGCGCCGAGGAAGTAGGCATGGCGGACGAAGAAACTTTCTTCGTTGTAGTCGGTGTCGATGAACCAGCAGGCGATGCCGTCGGCGCCGTCGCTGATGACTTCGCCGGTCTGGGGTTTGAAGACATCTACGCCATTCACCTTCACGCGCACCTTGCCGTCGTCTTGCGGTAGCAGGGTAATATCCGGCTCGCCGAAGATGACGAAGAGGTTGCCCTTGCCGGTATTCTTGAGATCAGCGGCCATGTGCAGGTCGGCGTTCATGCGCGCCTTGAGCACGGGGATGCGGCCTAGCTTGCTGAATTCCGTGGCGTGCGCCTCGTAGTTGAAGGCGCAGGCGATCAGCACATCGAAGCCGGCATCGCCGCACTCGCGGGCGGCTTCCACCAAGTCGCTGCGCTGCACGGTGCCAAATTCGGGGCCGATGAAGATGCCGGCACGTTTCTCAACTTCGCCTTCCAAATAGCGTCCCTCGGCACAGACCGCCCCCTCTCCCGGCCACGGGGCGAGCGCGGTGAAGGTGATCCGGTCCTCCTTGTGCGCCTGCTGCACCCCGGCGGTCTTGAGGTTCTCCAGAATCATCTGCGGGAACGATTGTTTGGCGCTGTAGTCGGCATGGTCTTGCTTGAGTGTGTCGATCAGCTCGTCGTTTTCATCCACGCCCAGCATACGGTGAGGGCTGAGACTCTCCACGGTGAAGGGACCGGCCACGCGGACGCACTTCTTGTTTTCGTAGGGCTTGTCGTAGAGGTATTCAAACTCCGCCTTGGCTGCGATGGACTTATCGATCTCCTGCTGTCGGGCGATGCGCACCTGCCACCAGTCGGCATGCAGTTTCTTCGTAGCATCCGGCCACGCCTTGTCTGCCTCGCGGGGGATTTCCCACTCCTGCCAGGCATTCTTGAGCGCGGCGTTCAGCGACTCGCGCAGCGGCTCCAACTTCGCCTGCCACTGGTCCCAGATGACATCGATCTCTGCGTTGTTGGCGATGGACTTGAGCGTAATGTGCGGCACGCGCTCATAGACGAAGCCGTGACGAATGTCCCCCTGCACGGGCTGCGAGCTGGGCGCGGTGCGGGTGACTTCGGCTTCCTTAATCTGGCCTTCGCGGGAATCAGCCAGCAGGTAAAACGGGTAGCGCGCGCCCATGATGCGGGCACGGGCCAACGCCAACGCCACGCGCGATGTATCGATGGTGATCCAGCGGCGGCCCCATTGCTCGGCGACGGTGGCTGTGGTGCCAGAACCACAGGTCGGGTCAAGCACGAGGTCGCCTGGGTCGGTGGCCATGAGGATGCAGCGCGAGACAACCTTGGAGTATGTCTGGACGACATAAATATTTTCTGACGCAAATGTGCTCTGAATCGTGTCTGTCCAGACATTTGAATATGAGGTGACAGGATAATCTGCTGCCATTTTGCGGAAGCAGAGGGTCTTTCCCAGTCCAATCAATCTATCCGCAGTTTCGAGACGCTTGATGCCGACAGTGTGAGTCTTCCAGTGGTTGCCGGATTTGGGCGAGTACTCTCTTCCTCGAAAGCCACAAGGTTGACTGCCCACTTCGCTAGCACCTTTTGATGTCATATCAGACGCTCGAAGCAGAAGATCAGCTGATAATTTGCGATCCTCTTCAGTCGCTCTGCGGAATCCACCCTGTGACGATTCTATCAAATCAAAACTACCCAACTCATCCCGCTTCTGCATGAGTTGCCTCACTTTTGCGTTCTCCTTGTTCCGTGCGTACCAAACAATGCAGTCAAAGATGTTTGGCAGGTAGTCAGTTGCTTGATAGACGGTTTTCTTGAAGGAAATCAGACTTACAAAGTTCTCATCCCCAAACACCTCATCCATCACTGCCCGGACGCGGTGGACATTTTCATCGCCGATCTGCACAAATATCGAGCCGGAATCGGTGAGCAGATCGCGCGCCACAGTGAGCCGGTCGCGCAGGTAGGTGAGGTAGCTGTGGATGCCGTCGCGCCAGGTGTCGCGGAAGGCTTTGACCTGCTCCGGCTCGCGGGTGATGTGGTCGGCCTTGCCGTCCTTCACGTCGCGGCTGGTGGTGCTCCATTGAAAGTTGCTGTTGAATTTGATGCCGTAGGGCGGATCGAAGTAGATGCACTGCACCTTGCCGCGCAGCCCTTCGCGCTCGGCCAGACTAGCCATGACCTGGAGCGAATCGCCGAGGATCATGCGGTTGGTCCAGTTCTGGTCGTGCTGGTAAAACTCGGTCTTGTCCGCGCCCTTGGGGATGCCATTGAAGTCGGCGAACAGGTCGGCGGTGATCTGCCCGGCACCGTGCTCGCGCTCCTTCGTTTCGCGCAGCAGATCGTCGATCAGCGCCTTGGGGTGCACCTTCTCCTGGATGTAGAGCGGCGGGGCGTGGACAACAAGGTCGCTCCAGTCCTGCTCGTCCTTGCCGCGCCAGACGAGTTGCGGGTCAAGGTCGGTGTTGCGCGGGTAGCGAATCTGCTTGGGCTGCTGCTGTTCTTTTTCCAGCACGGACTGAAACTCCGCAGTCGGGATGTTCTTGCGCGTGGCTTCGTCGTGGGTGAGGGATTCGACGGATTTTAGCGTGGTTGGTTTCTTGGCCATGATGTTTGTGTGATGTGTTTTGGCGGGGGAAATGCGGATCAGATGAAGCCGATGGTGCGCTTGGGTTTGGCTTTGCGCACCTCATCTTCGGCGATCAGTTGTTTGATGGCATCGAAGACAATGGCGAACTGCTCGTCGTATTTCATTTCCATGGCCTCGATCTTGCGGGCCAGGTCGCGATTGGAATCCATGAGCCGCCGCAACTGCACGAAGGTGCGCATGATGGCGATGTTCACCTCGACCGCCTGTGGCGAGCGCAGGACGCTGGAGAGCATGGCGACGCCTTGCTCGGTGAAGGCGTAGGGCAACGCGCTGATATTGCGCCGCGATGCGGTCACAATTTGTGACCGCATGGGCGCTGCCTTGGATGATGCGGTCACAGATTGTGACCGCAATCGTTCCCATTCTTCGGTCGTGAGCTGGAACATGAAATCCGCCGGAAACCGGTCCAGATTTCTCTTTAAGGCTTGGTTAAGAACTTTTGTGCCTACTCCGTAGAGTTCTGCCAGGTCTGCATCCAGCAGAACTTTTTCGCCTCGGATAGCCAGGACAAGGGTGGCAATATTTTCTGGCTTGGGAGTGATCTTGGCCATTGGGGTCAATCCTTTTTTGCAGCGGCGCTGGCTATCATCTTGTTGAACTCGCTTTCGACCTTGGCCTTGAATTCGGACTCGATCTGATAAACCTCGGTGAATTCGGCAAACGCCCAGCGGCCATAGGTGCCGAGATGGTTCACGCCGGGAACCCAGTAGGTGTCCATCGTGGATTTTTTCTCTACCGCATCCTCGCGCCGGTAGCCCTTGATCTCGACGACGAGATGCAGCAGGTCGTCGTCGCCGTGGCCGTCATCCACCAGCACGATGAAGTCGGGCAGATATTTGCGCATCTCGGATGCGTAGCGATACGGCACTTCCAGACCGAGGCCGTGGTTTTTCACATAGGCGCGCACCTTGGGGTGCGCTTCCGCGACGCGGCAGAATTCGCCTTCCCAATCGCTGTCGAGAACCACCCAGTTGATGTGGCAGGACTTGGAGCTGGTTTGCCAGCGGTCGGTTTTCGACGTATTGAAGCGGACGTGTTTGGTTGAACCGGTGGGGTTGTAGGCGTCGAGCAGCGCTTTGATCGGGCGCTCGTCGAGGAACTGCCGGGTAATCGCGGCGGTGATTTTGTTGCACGCCATGTCGGCCAGTGCCTGATACATGAGCAACGCGGGGTAGGTCTCGCCCTTGCACACCAGGCAGGTATCGAGCCATTGTTTGGTGATGCGCTTGAGCTGGCCGAAGAGGTGGAGCTTCGGTTCCTCGCCGGGGTCACGCCATTTGGTGTAGAGCAACCGTTGCGTCAGATTGAACAGCACCGTGGATGGGCGAACATCCCCCAGGTGCTTCACGTTGAAGTCTTCTGGCTTGCCAATCAACCCGGCATTGACGGTGATGGTTGGCCCGACCAGACTCGGGTTGAGTTCCAGAATAGACTCGGCATTGAAGTCGGCGGCGAGCCGTTCCTCCGGCAACTCGACACGATAGCCCTCGACGCGAGGAAAGGTGATTTCCAGCGCATCACGCTCCGGGCGCACGGCCTTGACCTGCACTGTCTCGCGCGGCGGCTGCGGCGGCGCGATGACCGGCTTGGCGGTGAAGTCGAAGGGGATGCCGAAAACGTCGGCGTATTCGACGTTGAATAGCCCTTCATCATTAAGATCGTAGGATTGACGGCGTAGCGCGCGGCCAATGACCTGCTCGCACAGAAGCTGGGTGCCGAAGGCGCGTATGCCGAGGACGTGGGTGACGGTATTCGCATCCCATCCCTCGGTGAGCATGGACACAGAGACGACACAGCGGATGGAACCGCCAAGCTGCCCATGCTTGCCGACGGTGTTCATGACTTCGCGCAGCAGTTCCTGGTCGGTGATGTTGTCACCGGCACGGGCATCACCGGAGCGCGCCACAATCTCGCGGCGGAAGCGTTCGATTTCGTCCGCTGCCATGCCGCGAAAATTGTCGTCGAGCGCATCGCCCGCTTCGAGCTGCTCGCTGTCGATGAGGAGTGTATTCGGGCGTGGCAACGGGTTGCCGGTAACTTCGTCGAAGTTGCGGAACAGCGGCAAGCGCCCATTCTCCAGCGTGGTGGTGCCGTCATCTTTGTTGCGCTGGAAGCCGGAGATAAAGTCGTAAACCAGCTTGGAGATGGCGGTGTTCTGGCAGACGATGATGAAACAGGGCGGCACCTTGATGCCCGCTTCATCCCAAAGCTTGAAGGTCTTTTCGTAATGGCCATAGAGTGCTTGCAGCGCCGTTTGCAAAAGGGTCGGCAGGTTAAGCGGATCAAGTTCACCTGCTACGGTACGCCCCCCTCTCGGCAGTCTGGGTTGAGCGTCCTTGAGATTTTCCCAAAGGTCGCGGAACATCGGCATTTCCTGTCCCGGTATGTTCTGTGCCACCGGGACACGCGGGAGTTTGACGATGCCGCACTCGATGGCATCCATCAGCGAAAAGTCGCTCATCGTCCACGGGAACAGCGTACCTTCGGCATAGCCCGAACCACTGAGGAAGAACGGCGTGGCGGACAAGTCCATGACGCGGGCAACACCCAGTTTGCGGTTCACGGCTTCAAGGCCGGTAATCCACAGGTGCGCGGCCTCGTTGTTCTTCTCGGCTTCTTTCTTCTCGTCGCCTTTCAAAACCTCTTCGTCGGCGTCTTTCGGTTTTTCCCGGTAGCAGTGATGCGCCTCGTCGTTGATGACGAGGATGTTCTTCATGCCCATCAAATCTGGCATCACGCGCTGGAGCATCTGGCCTTCGGTTTCGAGCGTCTTGGGTTCTTCGCCGGTGCGGCCTTGGAGCAACTGCCGTCCGCCCTTGGACAGGTCAATGCGTTCGCGCATCTTGAAGGCGTGATAGTTGGTGATGACGATCTTGGCGCGATTCACGTCGTCGAGCATGTCGCCCGGCACCAGCTCACGGTCTTTGTAATAGCTGTTGGGATCGTTGGGTTGCAAAACGCGCAGACGATCCTTGATGGTCAGGCCGGGGGCACAGATCAGAAAGCCGCGCGTGAAATGCTTGCTGGCCGGACGTCGCACCGCGTTAATAGTTTGCCAGGCAATGAGCATGGCCATCACCGTGGTCTTGCCCGCGCCGGTGGCAAGTTTCAGCGCAAGCCGCATCAGCTCTGGATTGGCATCCTTGTTCGCCAAAACAAGGTGATCGAGTACGCGCTTGCCGTGCTTGGATTGGGGTGCGACCTCGGTGAGCCAGATTGCGGTTTCCACCGCCTCCACCTGACAGAAGAACGGGCGGATAGAGTTGAATTTGTGATGACGCCAGTGCTGCAACAGGCGGGCTGTCTCCGGCGTAACCTGCCACTGATTGGGATTGGGCAGGGAACGCCAGGTATCCACATGACCGCGCACTTCGTTGATGATCGAAGTGGGGTCGTACTGCTGCTCCTTCGTTGACAGTCCTGCGCCGTCATCAAAAACGAATCCATCCTGCTTGGCCGCACCCTTGCGTTTCTTGGGCTTCGGGATCGGCGTGATGAACCTGGCGGGGCGGCGGGTTTCGAGCGTCTTCTGCGTGGGTTGCCCATCATCATCAAGCTCCCAATGCCGCGACGGGCATTCGTAGGGCGAGTTCAGAATCGGGTGGTCAAAGAATGGATTGGTCATGTTCATTATCGATTGGCCTTGTTGGCGATGGTGCGGTGCTCATGCTCGACGGCGGCCATTGTTTCATCTCTGGTGAAACTTGATCTGCGGAAGTGCGGTAATGTACTGTAAAGCCCAGCATAATCCAAATGGTTGATGCCACTTTCCCCGAGAAGCGAACACATTGCAAAGCGCTGCTCAAAGAAAGACTTTTCCGGCAGATGCTTCCCCGCCCCGAATCTGCGTATTGGGTGTCAACCGGATAGGCGTGCGTTGTCTGCTTGCAAGAATTCCCATTGACGGGATTGTGCTGAGCATTACCAGTATCCGCTAAAAGGAAATCTGAATAATCGACATGATTGCAAAACTCCAGTGACGGCTGCTATGAAGGCTGTTACAAGGATCGAAGTTCGGTTTGCTAAAAAACAGGAACTTCAGCTTGATATTCTATTTGATTCGCGGCACGATGCCACGGTGACTTTTTCTACATCGTTAGTCTCTAACAAGTTATGTCTTCGCATTTTCTGAGAAGAATTTATTGTGTTCCGGCCATGGCAGGGACGATGTTGAAGCGGGTGATTGAACAAGCTGCGGCAATGGCGCTGCGGCCCAGGCGTGTGAGGTAGTAGCGATAGGTGTGAGCCACTTTTTTGATCAACCCCAACATGCGCAGGCGTGCAAGCTGGCGCGACAACGCCGACGGCGGAATGGGCACGTGCGCGGCCAAGTCTGCACGGCGCAAACCGTGAATATTGAACTCGCCATGCTGCAGTGTTTGCAACAGCCGTTGTTCCATCGGATTGAAGAAGTTCAAGCCCTTGACCGTTTGCTCCGCGTTGATGCTTACGCGGGGCTGGCTCAGGCGTTGCAAATCACGCTGACCTGCGCTGGTGTCATCCAGGCTGCCAAGAAACGCCAGATAGCGCTGGTTGCAGCCCAACAGTATCTCGCGCAGATCGATCAGGCTGTAGATCGACTTCTTGAGCCCAGCAAGCTCTCGCGTACTGTGCCCGTCTCTGTGTTCCACCTTGCGGTGGTGCTTAAAGAACGAAACGTCGTTGACTGTCGTTTCGATACGCAGCACTCGGCTGAATTTGTCGTAAACCTTCACTCTGGCCGCACCCATGCTGTGCTTGATGCAGCGCCCTTCAATGCGGGTAGACAAGCGCGAACCAATTTCTTGCGCCAGCACTGGCGTGATCTTCTTGCCCAGAAAACTGGCGACCCGTGGCGCATCTGCCGCCAGTACCGATTGGCGGCTCAGGCTGTCGTACAAAGGCGTCAAGATGTCTGCGCTCTTGAACATCAGGTCAGTGGAATACTCAATTTGGCGAATGCTCCAGTGGTAGCTTTGGCCAAACACATCCAGCACGGGACAAAGCCACTGGGCATAAACGTCCAGTCGCTGGTGCAGAACATCGGGACTCAAGGCATCGGCCAGCGCTTGGGCGCGATGCAGATCGTCGATGCGCAAAAAAGCGTTGTCGGCCTGCGCAAAATTGATGCCTTCGCGCTTGAGCGATTGGGCCAGTGCGCTGTGGCCGTTGCAGTAAAACTGCAGACCAAAGGGCGCCCAGGTGGGCACACGCAGATAGCACAAACCCAACACATCGTCGATGAAGTAAAAATAGTAGTGCAGGCACTTGCCAGTATCGCCGCGCAAAAAGGTCTTGCCACTGTTCTTGTCATGCCAAGGCCGGTAGCTAGGGCAGGCCTCCATGGCCGAGAGAACATGCACCAAGCCGGGAGCATCCCCGCGCGAGGCCAGCACGCGCTGAACCAACTCTTCCTTGCGGATGTGGTTTTTGCTCACATGCTCAACCTCAATGCCCGCAGCGGCACAGACATCCTGGGCACGGGCGCGAATACGATCACGCAAAGGTTCCGCAAACTGGGCATAGTCAAAAATACGGATGCCTCGGCTATACAAAAAACTGGTCATGCCACCGGCGTAGCACGCCCCTGGCAACGTGCCCGTAATCAAAATGCGGTCGTAGCACGACAACACTCCGCGCATGTTCGCCGCGTAACGATTGACCAGTTGTGTTTCCATGATATTGCCTCGTCAGTCCGGATGGGGCATTGTATTACTTGTTTGGTTCCGGCTCGTCCGGCTTAGGACTTCAGCATGACACTCAGCATTAAGCTTGCCGACAAATCAGTGCTGGCTGCAATCGCCGCAATAGAGATATACAACAAGCCATATTTCTCCTATCGTGAGGAGGCCTGGCCTTCGCGCTCTTAATGTCGAACGCGTGGGAACTACTTCTCAAGGCAAAGTGGCTGCTCGATCACGGTGAATCGATTGAATCCATAACACCCGAGGCAATTCATGGCCAATGGCTTGCAGTCACTAAGTTTTTGGCTGAAGTAAACAAGGCTGCCACCGATGCAACAAAAATCTAGATCCACGTAACTGAAAACAGCATAACCATTTTGGGAGCAAACAAATATTGATCAACAAACGGAATAATCCACCAAGACGTGACAATTCAAAACAACCAAGATTTTCTCAGAGTAGAAATAAAATCGATCAAATGGAAGTACATAGACATTGGCCGGACATCTGGCTGCTGCGAATAAGCCATTTTTCCCAGTTTGGTTTATTCGTTATAACTCTTGGTAGCCTTTATTTTGTGGTGCTTCCGATATATCAGAAAACTTTACTAGATGAAGCGATTGCTCGAAAGGAAATTGAGCTAAAAGAGTCTGATAAATTAGTAAAACAAAGCTATGAGCAATTACGTAAACTTGTGGTGGAACAATTCACCTTCAGAGTGTTCGTAAAATGCATAGTTGATTTTCAAGATTTGGAATTTACCAAAGATGAGAAGGGAAAACAGGGTAAACTAAACTATGATGCTTCTAATTGCCTACTTGAATCAGAAAAAGACTCCTCAGACCTCAAGCTGCTTCGACCAAACGATCAAATTGTATTTTTGCAGAATTTAAAGAGTGTTGCGGCGGAAATTGAGCAAAATCGTATTATTGCTTTAAAGCAATACATGGAACTACCTAGTAAAGCAAAATCGAATCCAACATTGCTCAAGCCACCAAAATATATCACCCGCAGATTGCTTGAAAATTGGGAAAAAACTAACAAGGCATTCCATTTAAACCCTGATGCAGCCGGTATGGATAAATTGCGCTTTGATGCTGGAGTGGCGTCAGCTCAATTGGATGTGCGCTCAGAGCACTTGGATTTTGCTAAACAGAAACTAGCTGACATGATCAATTTAAATTGGAGTAATTCTAACTAAAACCCGAAGGGTTTACGCCCTCTGCTGACAAAAACGAATATCTGTAATGTACGCACCGTATTTCACGATGTACCGCTATCGGGCAATGAATATACGTTTGGCAGGCTTGAAAAATTATCAGTGCCTATTTAGCAGTATTTCTGACTGGCCGCATTGAGGCGTAATACTCATTGGTTACTGCGCATCACGAATGGCCGTTGTGAGCAACGAATTTAGATGATCGTATGTCGCTTCCGGGTTGCATACCAGCCCGTGTTGACGACTGCGTACGGAATCGTTATTCGGTACCAAACAACAAAATCGCCTTTGCCGCCGAATTACGCGGTTTTCAACAGCCATTCACAACCTTCGCACATGACCGTACTTCCTTGAGCAACATAGGTAAAGTGATGTGCCTCCACGCAGCCGACGCTCGTGCTTTGATGGCAGTCGACACAGCCTGTTCATCACCCACCAACACGACTTGCTCGATACCCCGCGTGACGGCTGTATAAATTAAAGTCTGGTCGAGCAAACGGGACTCTCGGATCGGCACAATGATCCGCTTGAATTGACTGCCCTGACTCTTGTGCACCGTGATGGAGTAGGCATGGTTCAGGGCGTGCATCTGCTTGGTGTTCAGCGTGTACTCGATGCCATCGAAGATACATACGCAGCAAGGATCATCGGCCTCAACCACAGGAAGCGCCTGAATAATTTTCCCGAGAGAGCCGTTCCTCAATTCAAGTTCGTAGTCGTTCTCAGTGTAGATCACCAAGTCACCGGCCTTCATCGGTACGCGCTCAAGCGTCGTCGCGCCCACCACGCCGAACCCAGGCTCGTGGCAATAGATCAGTTCGGCCTCGCGCTGATAAAGCGCATGCAACGCAGCATTGAGATTCTTGACGCCCCCGAGATTCGCATTGGTGATGGACAGTATCTGGACACTGAAATCCGAGCCGTTGCCACCCAGGTCGGTATAAATCCGCTGTACAGTTTCTTCCAATTGCGCGGGTGTGCATGGGATGAGGGACACGCCTCTATCCGGCTTGCCAAGATACTTAGCCCACTCCGGCACTTGATGGGCACGGATTGCCGCCGCCACTTGGGGGATGCCACTCTCGGCGCTTTGCCGCTTGACCACCTTGAGTTCGACCTGCGGGATTGATGGGATACCCACAATGGCATGCAACACCAGGCCTGGGCCGATGGGCGGCAGTTGTGAGGGGTCGCCGACCAGGATCAACCGGACGCCAGCGGGTATGTGCCGCAGTAGTCGGTACATCAGGATCACATCCACCATACTCACTTCATCAACCACGACCACCGATCCCAAGTCGATTTGACCCGACTCAATCTTGATAAGAAACCCAGCGATGGTCATACTCTCACGGCCAGTGGCCTCGGCCATTCGCTGCGCGGCTCGCCCGGCTAGCGCAACTTGATAGATGGAAACACCCGGCTGCAACTCTTCCAAAACCTCATAGAGCGCCTTGAGGACGGCGGTCTTGCCCGTGCCCGCTCCACCAAGAATGAGGCTCAGGTGCGCCGATGAACTCGTCAGAATGGCATCGCATTGTTCCTGTGATAGCTCAATACCATGCGCCAGTTCATACCTCTTGATGAGCGATATTATGCTGGTTAGATCGACATCGACCTGAGCAAAAAGGCTCTTCTGCCCTTCGGCATCAGTTCCAGCAACCATGTCACTCAGCCGCTGGGCGAGGTAATTTTCAATCAGGTAAGTTCCTGTCGGCTGGAAGTACCCCTCAATCTGCCTATATTGCGAACTGCTAGAGCCTGCCGACAGGGCCAGGCTGGCAAGCTCTGACGACCCAAGCAGTTTGACTAAGCGCGACCGAACTTCCTTCTGCGGCAAGCAGGTATGCCCGCGCTTGAGGCCTCGATAGAGCGATTCCTCGATGGCTGACTCCAGCCGTCTCGGATCGCCCTCCTGGATACCAAGTCGCTTGCGGGCGAGATCATCAACCGTCGCCCAGTTTGCCTCGAAAGAGATGAGCACATACGGGTTGGCTTCGATTTTTGCCTGCGCCTGATCCTTGTAATAAGCCACGACGCTGGCGCCGATGCGTCGCTTCACTCCGACCTGATCCAGCCAAAGAAGAGTGTTGGCAATCTTGTGCTTGTCGAAGGCATTACAAAGAAGAAGCGCGGAGTCTTTACTGATCACCTCGGCAAGTACATCAATATTTTTCTGGTCGATTTGGTCAATCAGGGCGGGGCCAAACCGATCATAGAGCTTGGTGGCCTTAACTTGGCCAATGCCGGCACAATCTGGGCAATCTGCTATCCAAGCAATGATGTTTCTACCCGATGGCCGCATCAGTTGTGCGGTTGACGCCTGTAACTGGATTTCCTTGCGGCGATACCCATTGACTTCATACTCGCGAACTGATGTAGCACCGCTCACGGCCCATATCTGCCCTTTGTCCACTAAACTGGGGTCAGGAACCAGCCGATAGTCGCATGCAGCGACATAGTTATCCCCGCTATCAGTGACACCTGCAAAGATCACCCCACCCGACCTTCCCCGACTGCGAATTGAGGTAATGCGTAGTTGAACGGACAGGTCACTCATGAGTGCAGCAACCGACCTGTTCTGCATAGATGTTCGTCGAGATGCTTGTACCTCTTGAGTTGCTCGCGCAAGCCATGCACCTCGGCCCACAGTGCGGCGTTTTTCTCTTCCAGCGCCTTGACTCTAGCTTCAGCCTTGCCCTTCGCCACCATGATGCGGCGATCCACAGCAAGGCTTGTGGCATCTTCAGGAACATTATCAGAAGTGTTTTGAGCGGCTTTTGAGGAACCAAGGACGCCCGTGGCCCGGAGGCGGTTCTCTAGAGTATCCAGAGCTTCTTTAACAGCAGGGTTTTGTCGAACCACAGATAGGGCAAAGCTACACTCGGCAGCAATCTCCGATCGGTTTAATTTGTCGCCGCGAATGTAATCCGTCCAGTCGTTTGCCGCATCGCGTTCTGCTATCCAGCGCTGAAACTTCAGCAAATTTGACCTTGCGAGCTGCTGTCCGCTCAGGTCACAGGATTCGTTGCTCATTGTTGTTTTCTTCCGGTCTTGACCTTGGAGGTATCCCGATGCACCGGGGGCAGTGGCTGGTTCATGAAGTCGCGCATCCGATCGTCCATCTGCTTGAGGTAGCCGTTATAGACCCACCGGTTGAACTGCTCCAGAAGATTGTTATTTTCCCGTTTGAGGCGTTCATTTTCCGCTTCGAGGCGGGCAATGCGCTGGTATTCAGGGGTAAGCGCCTTGAGCTCCATAGGATCGCGCCCGGCGAGTTCCTTTTTGCGTGCCGCAAAAGCTTCCTTGATCCGCGTGTGGTTATGCAGAGTCTGGCGTGTGTAGCTGGCGCGCAGGTGCAGCAGGATCTGTTCAATCAGCAACTCCCATGTGAGCTTAGGCGACGACCATCCGTCGAGTATTTCGACAATCTGCTCGATGGCCTTATCGTCGAGATTCCTGGCGCGGTTGCGTTGCTTATTCGGCATCGATGCCCTCCTTGATGTTATGACTCACATCAGTCAACAAGGCGCGCACGTCGTCAAGCGATGTGATGGATTGGCTGATGGATTTGCCCCGCCTGCGGCGCTCGTCCTCGGCCATGGCGAGACGAGAGGGCGGGGCCACGCCGCTCAACTGGATAACCACCCCATGTGGAAAATTCGGGTCGTCAAGAATGGCGATCAACTGGTTGACGCGCTCGAGCGTCTTTGATTGGTGTGTGAACCATTCGGCGGCGCCCAATACCTCTGCGCTGAATGCCACCCTGGCTTTCTCTTGCAGCGAGGTCAACTCCATCTGGGTCTTGCGCAGATTTTCCTCGGCCCGATGGTCGCCCTTGACGCAGACCAGTTCGTTGCAGTTGATGCAGTCCAGATGAACCTGACATGGCATCTGCGCATAGTCATGAATGCAATATCCAAACTCCGTAGTGTGCGCCGTGATGATCTTGATGCTGGCGAACTCGTCGCGTCGAATGAAGACGCGACTGTCGATGTTGGCAAACGGACCTACCGCAAGGGACGGGTTGCCAACTGCTTGCCGCAACTTCGCAATCCTGTCGCGATCGGATTCGTGGTTGTAGGTCGCATTTTGTTGCACGTTCCTGCGACCAGACCACTTGGCTATATCATCTTCGGTCAGCGTGCCCGATTGGCGCACCAGCGTATTGAGGTAGTGGCGCAGCATGTGGGTGGTGATGAAAAGATATTTTCCATCCGCGTCCCGGTAGCCCAGCTTTTCGAAGAGGGACTTTGTATTTCTAGAAGATTTCAGGGCGCGTTGAATGACATGGTACCTGATCCGATCGAAGCAGCACTGCGACGGATAGAATGCTTGCGAGTCGAACTCGGCCACCCGCGCGATGCACAAGGCTTCGCTGTAGCACATTCCCGTATCAGGATCCATGATCGGGAAACCTTCCGGCAGCAACGAAAGAACTGCGCGCTCCAAGTCGACAAAGGCGACGGTTGTACCACGGCAAGTCGACAGCCGCGGAACGTGAAGGCTGTCCAGACAATTTCGCACTCTAAGGCGTTCTCTTGCGGTGAGTTTTTCGGTTTCGCTGTTAAACAGGACGGCATAAACCTCGTTCTGGTTGATCCGGTTGCGGCTGCGCAGGTACTCTAAGTTGGGGGGCAGGTAGATTTGTTCGGGGTTCTTTTCGTACCACAAGGCGATCTCGCGTGCTGGCGCGCTCAGGCTGCGCAGCCTATCCACCGCACGGACCGCGATATCTCGCATCGATGGGATCACGGTCTTGACCATGGGTGCCGCACCTTTGGCCGGAAACCACCGCAGGCCAGTCCCAACTTCGCCGGTTTCGGGATCAGTCCAGTCGGGCGTGAGAATGTCCAGCGGCGCGAATAGCGCCTCGACCACGCGATCTGGGGAGCACAGCATCAGCGCGCACAAAGACGAGGCAAAGATTGCCCTCGGGTCGTCAGTATCAGAATTGAAGATTTCCGCAAGGGCTTCAAGAGCCAACGGCGAGGGCAGCTTCTTCTGCCGCTCCTGGTCGAACTGCTTGCCCACACGGTTGCGATTTTTCTGCGGAGCGCGAATGGGTGATGTCCAGTCATCTGGCAATGCCACCAGCCCCAGTTCAACCATGTAGCGATAAATAAGTTCCAACTGCTTTCCAAGGTTATACGCTGATTCACGGGAAACACGTTCGGTGGCAAGGGTGGATGCCCGGTTCAGCACTTCCGGCGTGGTGGCGGTCGGGCAGGCGCAGGTATTCAGCTCATGCAATGCCGCTTCCAAGTACCGGAATGCAGGGAGTCGGCTGGGAATGGAAGCGGTGCTTTCCCGCCCGTGAAGGTAGGTGAGCAACGCCTTGGTGAAGGAGCGAAACGGTTCGCGCAGCAGGAGTTCTTCTGGCACATCCGCAGGCACGTCCTTGAGTCGTTTGTTCTGGTAGTGCTTATTTGGTATGACACCCAACTGGGTAAAATAAACAAATTTATTTGAGTGGCCTTTGTGGCCCAAGCCTGCGATGCTCCAGGCGTTGTATTCGAACCGGTTGCGATCTAATCCGAGCGGCTTATTGCGGGTTCGCTCGAGATCCACAAACTCGCACAGATTGGCCTGCGCATCCAGCGTGGAACGGGGGACAAAGCGGATCGCGTCACTCATTTCTCCTCCGTCATGATTTGACGGCAGCGCAGGATGACTTGCGCGCAGCCCAAGATGGCGCGATCGTTGATCGCGGCGATTCGGGGGTCGGTGGTGGCTATCAGGCGCTCCCGCAGCGCCAGCATGTAATCAAGCGCCGCATCATGGGGGCCGTCCAGCCACGGCTCGAAATCATAACAGCCGGCATAACAGGCGATGGGGCGGAGGAAGCTGCAATGCGCGTGGCTGCCACAACTGCCCATGCTTGCCCCGCTCCTGTCGACACGGAGGTCGATTATGCGACTCGCAGGTCCAGGGCGAGTGGCTTCCTCCTCGCTACGGATGATCCTTCCGGCAAAAGCATTAGCCACTGGGGCCATGTCCATTGCGATCTTGCGACTGAACGTGGCGCGGATGCGTGTGGTCAAGCCAGTGTATACCTCCACATGCCGTGTATCCGAATGGTCCATCAACTCTGCGAGCACCAGCAACGGCCAACCTTCTTCAGCCGCCCGTGTTGCGAAGGTGCGCCGAAACCGGATGGAGTTCATCGGGATGGGCTGCCCCTCCAGGCGCTCTGACGGCACACCCATCAACCCAAAGAGACGTATGACTCGAATAGTCAATGTGTGCGCGGTAGCGTGATATTCTAAACCAGTCGCATTCGCATTTGTCACCATATTCCGCTGTGGAAACATAGGGGCATTGTTGGTGTCCTCAAGGTGGCCAGCAAACTCAGCACGAATTCTAGCCACGTGGGCGGCCAACGGTTCCCCAAGCTGGCTCGTCAGCTTACGCACCTTGAATTCGCTCCGGGCAAGTTCCATCTGCTGCTTGGCGCGGGGAACCTTTAATAGATAGTCGCCGTCTGGAATTGTAGGCATGATGAGGTCACAGCACTTGAGCAAGGCCAGTTGTTCGGGGCGAACACCCAGAGACAGCAGCAGGTAGCACAGCAGAATATCCTCCGAGCTGATTTCATCGCGCTCGTAAGCGTTATTGAGCGCCGCCTGGATCGCCTCGAACTCAAGATCGCTGAGCGGCCCTTTTCTTGGATCAAGCGTACCCACTGCGACGCCAACGGGGTTGTTTTTGAGCAGCAGGCTACTCAGAATGCCTGCAGCGTCCTTGTCGACCCCTGGGGCACCCAGTTCGTACCATTTAATAAGAAACGAACGTATATTTGCAAGCCTATGCTCCGCCTTCGCCGATGACATCTTGCAGGACAGGATGTCATCGGAGCCAATGTGCTGGATGGGTTCCTTGCGGCTAGCGGACAGGAGCCGGGTGAGCCACAGGAAAGCCACAAATAGCCTGTTCGCGTTACTTGGCGCCCTGTTCTCCAAAAACCAGAGGAGGGTTTTCTTAAGGCCTGGGAGAAGTGAAGAACACAAGTCGGGCAGTAACTCAAAGTTTAAGTTAACAATTGTAGTGCTGTCTCTGAACTTCCATCGTGTCGAGCCCGGCGAAAACTCGACACCGCTCCGCGTTTTTGCGGTCAGAGGCAGTGGCTGCGCAGCCCGCTCGGTGAGGAAATGATTAACGGCGTTTTTCATGATCCCCTTTGAGAAGGTCAATATGAAGCTTCTCTTGCATAGCCATTCCCGCCTCTTGAGCACGCTCTTGAGCAAAACGTTTCGTATAACGGCACGGGGTCTGTGATGTGTCACTCCATCCGCCAAGCTGCCGGAGATAGCCGAGGATCTCGACGTCATCCTTTCCTGCCGCGTGCAGATCCTCTCCGAGGTTCTCACAGAAGCTGTGCCGCAAGATGTGCGGCTCAATCTTCGGGAGCTCGGGAACCTGGCCCAAAGCCACAAAGATCCGATTCATTTCACTGCTGCTGAGAGGGGCACCAGTGTTCGCCACCAGAAGGAAGTCGTGCCGACCGCGCACGATGTCATGGCGCAGGGCAATATAATTTTTATACAGCCGGTATAGGTTGTGCGACACCGGCAGCACACGATCGCGTGTCTTTGTGTTTGGCTCGCGAAGCCGCGGGTCGGTCGCATCGTCGGGTCGACGCAGTACCAATACCTCTTGCTTTTGCGGGTTGAAATCTCCGATGCGCATCCCCAGAAACTCACCGCGCCGCACACCGAGATCGCGGTACGCGTTGACGATGAACTGGTTCCTCACACGGATGAAATTGCCCGTCCACGGATTCTGCGGGTTGGTCGGCGTCACGACATTTAAAAGCAGGACTTGAGCCTGCCGGTCGATGCCTATGCGCTCACCCAATGTGGCGCGTCTCGTTACCGCAGGTGTCTTATTTTGCAGCTCTTCGCCAATGAGATTGCGAAGCGTGATTAAGATTGCCTTCTTTTCATTGTCGGCCCGAGCAATCGCACGATTCACCCGCCATTTCAAAAACTCTCTGATGTACCCCATCCTGATCGACGTTGTTCCAGGATCGACTTGGGAATCCTTTGCATTGACCGTCATTGGCATGCGTAATTTTTCAAACTTGGTAACTCTATTTGTTGCTTTAGGGTGGTTAGCTTCCTCAAGCCCATCAATTTCTCTTACAGCGGAGTTGGTAGTCTGCCTGGCTGCCTTTGAAACTGCCTCAATATCTGCCGGCGTAAGCCAGGAGTCTGCCCGTAGCCGTTCAACAAGATTAACCTTGCGAGAGCGAAGAACAAGATACAAAATTACGATGCTGCGCAACGCTTGAGCGATTGTCTCGCTCGAGTGATTCTTGTTTCTCAGCGAGCTGACCACCCATAAAGTGGCATCAAAATCAGGAAGCCCGCTCGCCCGATCTATGAGTGTAGGCAGTCGTTCCCCGTTAGCCGAGCGAACCAACCTGACAAAAAATGGGGTATTTGTTGACAAATTTTCGACATATTCCATAAGATAAATGTTGCCAACAAATAATTTTATTGTCAATATGTAATTTATGAATTATTTTCAATAAATTGTATGTTTTTATATACATCTAAAGAAAGGTGCTCAGAATGGCCCAATATGTAATGTCCATGCTCCGCGTGAGCAAGATCGTTCCCCCCAAGCGTCAGATCATCAAGGATATCTCCCTCAGCTTCTTCCCCGGCGCCAAGATCGGCCTGCTGGGTCTGAACGGCTCGGGCAAATCCACCGTGCTGCGCATCATGGCGTTGCAGGACAAGGAATACGACGGCGAGGTGCAGCACCTGCCCAATATGAAGATTGGCTACCTGCCGCAAGAGCCCGTGCTCGATGCGACCAAGACCGTGCGCCAGGAAGTTGAATCCGCCCTGGGCGAAGTGATGGAAGCGCAATCCAAGCTGGACGCGGTGTATGCCGCCTATGCCGAGCCGGATGCCGACTTCGATGCGCTCGCCGCCGAGCAGGCCCGCCTGGAAAACATCATCGCAGCAAGCGGCAGCGATGCCTCGCACCAGATGGAGATCGCCGCCGATGCGCTGCGTTTGCCGGAGTGGGATGCGGTCATCAAAAATCTTTCCGGCGGCGAGAAGCGCCGCGTGGCGCTGTGCAAGCTGCTGCTGGAAAAGCCCGACATGCTGCTGCTGGACGAACCCACCAACCACCTCGACGCCGAGTCGGTGGAGTGGCTGGAACAATTCCTCGTGCGCTTCCCCGGCACCGTGGTCGCCGTCACCCACGACCGCTACTTCCTCGACAACGCCGCCGAATGGATTTTGGAACTCGACCGCGGCCACGGCATCCCGTGGAAGGGCAACTACTCAAGCTGGCTGGAGCAGAAGGGCGAACGTCTGGCGCAAGAACAAAAGCAACTCGACGCGCATTCAAAAGCGATGAAACAGGAACTGGAATGGGTGCGCCAGAACCCCAAGGCGCGCCAGGCCAAATCCAAGGCGCGTATCGCCCGCTTTGAAGAACTCAATTCGCAGGAACATCAGGCGCGCAACGAAACGCAGGAAATCTTCATCCCCGTCGGCGAACGACTGGGCAACGAAGTCATCGAGTTCAACGGCGTGAGCAAAGCCTATGGCGACCGCCTGCTGATCGACAACCTCAGCTTCAAGATACCGCCCGGCGCCATCGTCGGCATCATCGGCCCCAACGGCGCGGGTAAATCCACCCTGTTCCGCATGATCACCGGCAAGGAGAAACCGGACAGCGGCGAGGTGAAGATCGGCTCCACCGTCAAGATCGCCTTCGTCGACCAATCGCGCGAAGGGCTGGAGAACGACAAGACCGTGTTCGACGCCATCTCCGGCGGCAACGAGATATTGACCGTGGGCAAATACGAAACCCCGGCACGCGCGTACATCGGCCGCTTCAACTTCAAGGGCGCGGACCAGGGCAAGATCGTCGGCCAACTCTCCGGCGGTGAACGCGGACGCCTGCACCTGGCGCAGACGCTGATCTCCGGCGGAAATGTCTTATTGCTCGACGAACCCTCCAACGACCTCGACGTGGAAACGTTGCGTGCGCTGGAAGACGCACTGCTCGAATTCGCCGGCTGCGTCGCCGTCATCTCCCATGATCGCTGGTTCCTCGACCGCATCGCCACCCACATCTTGGCTTGCGAAGGCGATTCCAAGTGGACGTTCTTTGATGGCAACTATCAGGAGTATGAGGCGGACAAGCGGAAGCGACTGGGTGAAGAGGGGGCTAAGCCTAAGAGGATTCGGTATAAGCCGATTAGTCGATGAAAACGTGCTTTGTACTCGTTAAATAATGAAGTCAAGCTATGCAAACGGCTATTGAGTACCTCGATAAAACTGAAAGCGCGATGCGCAAACTGTTTGAGGGAATCGACTCTTACTTAGCAAGATCAATGGGGTCAGACTCGATTGATCAAGGAACTACGGAAATAAAGAGTGCAGGCTCGAATTGATTTCCGCAATCTCGAACAACATCCAATGCAATTAAACTTCGACCTCTTCGCTAACGCCATGCAGCCAGCCTCTCGGGCGGCGCTTGCTGCCGTCGAGGTTTTGGCATCTCAAGGCGGCGTTGAAGCGCGCGGTGCGGTGTTTACACGCCGCGAGGTGGTTGATTTCATCCTCGAACTGGCTGGCTATACGCCGAACAGGCCCTTGCACAAACAGCGGCTGCTGGAGCCTTCATTCGGCGGCGGAGATTTTCTGTTGCCAGCCGAAAGAACAATCGGGGATTGGCCACATTTTCTGAGTGACCATGACATCATCCGCAAGCAATAAACGCATCGTCATCATCGCCGGGCCGAACGGCGCGGGGAAAACGACCTTTGCGCGCGAGTTCTTGCCGACCGACGCAGATTGCCCCAACTTCGTCAACGCCGATCTGATCGCTGCCGGGCTGTCGCCTTTTGCGCCTGAAGTGGCCGCATTCAAAGCAGGACGGATCATGCTTGAGACGATTGCGGACTATGTGAAGCGCGGCGAAAGTTTTTCATTCGAGACGACGCTTTCCGGCCTGATTTATGCGCAGATGATCCCGGCGTGGCGCGCATCCGGTTATGTGGTGAAGCTGGTCTTTCTGTCCTTGCCGGATGTCGAGATGGCAATTGAACGCGTGGCGATCCGGGTCAGGCAGGGCGGGCATAATATTCCAGAGGATGTCATCCGCCGCCGTTATGAACACGGCATCGCAAATTTCGAGCGTTACAAGCTGCTGGTGGATAGCTGGCAACTGTACGATAATTCCTGCACTCCGCCCGTGCTGCTTGATGAAAGTTGACTGCCATGAAAGCTCCTGTCTCCCATTCAAAAGACCCTGACCTGCAAAAGGTTCCGCAAGCTCTGATGCGCGCTGCCGAAAAAGCCCGCCAACTGGCTGAGCAGACCGGCACGCCTTTCGTTACTCGTAAGCCCACAACGGCAGAGAAGAAGAGCAAGTAAGGCTCAAGAGCCGGGTCATTGATGATGGCGGCTTGCTGGAGTTCACACTGAGCGCAAGAACAACGTCAGGATCATTAGCGCGCGAAAGGCGACTCAAAATGAAAAAACGATCTACAGGCAAGGATGATCAGGATATTCCAGAATATACGCGGGAGCAGCTTGGTGCCGGTGTGCGCGGAAAGCACTACAAGCATTTTATGCAGAGCAACAATGTGGTTGTCTTGCAGCCTGAGATTCAGAAGGCGTTCCCGACTTCCGAGGCGGTCAACAAAGCGCTGGCCAGCATGCTGGCCTTTACTCAGGAAGCGCAAACGATCACCCATGCCAAACGCACTCCGCGCAAGCGTGTTGCGGCCTGATTGACTGCCATGAACGCTTTTGCCACCTATGTCGGAACGCAAAGACGAGGAGGCTGAAATGATTCCTGCAACTCTAAGCATCACGGCCGCAGAGCAGGTCGGCGAATGTGCGTTGCGCCTGTCATTCGACGATGGCGCCGTGCAGACGGTGGGTTTCAAGCCCTTCCTGTCTCTTTCGCGCCATCCCGATATTCGCGCCTATCTCGAACCCGCACGCTTTGCGGCGTACCGCATCGAATACGGTGAATTGGTGTGGGGCGATTATGACTTATGCTTCCCCATCGCCGACTTGTACCAGAACAGTCTGATGCCGGATTCCGCGTTGGAGAAGGCTGCCTTATAGAGTTTTCATTCGCGCTTGAATAAACATGGCCACCTGTTGGAGCGTTACCGAAGTTTCTGTGATCGAGGATTGCGCCATTCGGGTGCATTTCACCGACGGTCTCGAAGGCGTCGTGCGCTTCCTGCCGGGATTTTTTCGCGGCGTGTTCTCACACCTGAGCGACCCGGTAAAATTTCGGCAAGTCACCGTGGTCGGCGGAGCGGTAACCTGGCCGGGCGAACTTGACCTTGCGCCGGATGCGATGCATGAGGAAATCAAGCAGCGTGGTGGTGAATGGGTGGTGGATAAATGAACTAAAGGGGTTAGCTTCGCAATAGTTTTGCGTTAGTAGGAAATCATGAACTCATCGGCTCTCAACAAACGCATCGTCATCATCGCAGGGCCGAACGGTGCAGGCAAAACGACCTTTGCCCGCGAGTTCTTGCCCAACGAGGCGAACTGCCCGATCTTTGTGAACGCCGATTTGATTGCCGCCGGGTTGTCGCCATTCGCTCCAGAGTTGGCGGCATTCAAGGCGGGGCGGCTGATGCTCGAAGAGATTGCCGCCCATGTGAAGCGCGGCGAGAGCTTTGCATTCGAGACCACGCTTTCCGGCCTGACCTATGCGCAGATGATCCCGGCTTGGCGGTCATCCGGTTATGCGGTGGAACTGGCTTTCCTGTCGCTGCCGGATGCGGAAATGGCGATAGAGCGTGTGGCGATGCGCGTCAGGCAAGGCGGGCACAATGTCCCGGAAGAAGTCATCCGTCGCCGCTTCGCGCATGGCATCGCCAATTTCGGGCGCTACAAGCTGCTGGTGGATAGCTGGCAACTGTACGATAATTCCGGCATTCCCGCAGTTCTGATAGAGGAAGGGCAGAGTAAATGAAAGCACCTGTTTCCCACCTGAAAGACTCCAGTCTGAAAAATGCTCCGCAAGCCTTGTTGCGCGCGGCGGAAAAAGCTCGCCAACTGGCCGAGCAGACGGGTACGCCTTTCGTTACGCGCAAATCTGTTGCCGTTGCAGGCACGCTGGGCGATGACTTTCCCGACGACATCACGGACGATGATCTCGGAACAGACGCGCCGCGCCGCAGTCTGGATTGATGGCATTAAATTCTCCGGTGAGATTCATGAACACAAACCAGAAAAGCAGGAGGCAACAATGAGCGACCGCATCACCATAGACCCCGCCGTATGCCACGGCAAGCCCTGCATCCGCGGCCTGCGCTACCCGGTGGAAAACGTGCTGGAGTGGCTGGCCAGTGGCATGTCAACTGAAGAGATTCTGAGGGACTACGAAGACCTGGAACGCGAAGACATTCTGGCTGCGCTTTCCTACGCCGCACGACTGACCCACGTAAAACGGCTTGAACATCTGGCAGCATGAAATTCCTGGTCGATGCGCAACTCCCCCGGCGCTTCGCCAACTGGCTGAAAGAGGCGGGACACGATGCGCTGCACACCCTCGACCTTCCAAGAAAAAATCACACTTCAGATAGCGAACTCATCGCGCTCGCAAAGCAGGAAGGTCGCATCGTTATCAGCAAGGACGCAGACTTTGTGCAATCCTTTCTGGTGACCGGTGAACCGCCGTTGCTGCTGATCTCCACCGGCAACATTTCCAATGCCGAGCTGGAGAAAATTCTCCGCGTCAACTTGAGCGCGATTGAGGCAGCCTTCGCATCCGGCAGGTTTGTTGAGATCAACCGCGAAGCACTAGTGGTGCATGAATGAAAACAATTGCGAAGCTGACCCAGTTTGGTTTTATTGGTGGAGCCGTTATGTGGCCAGGCGAACTCGACCTTGTGCCGGATGCGATGCATGAAGAAATCAAGCAGCGCGGTGGTGAGTGGGTGGTGGAAAAGTGAGTGCAGAAAACGTGGCCCCCGTTTATTCCGCACGTTAAACGGAAGCAAATCCATGCAGACAGCCATTGAGTACCTCGATAAAACAGAGAGTGCGATGCGCAAACTTTTTGAGGGGATCGACTCTTACCTTGCGCTATTACGTCGGAGTCAGTCACTGGCTTTTGAGTCATCGACTACGGACTATGAAAAGCGGCAGGCGGAGCGGGATATTTGGTTCAGTCAAAACAGGAATGCCATCATGGCTTCGTTTGCGGATCAGCGCGAGTTTGCTGCGGAAAGTTTTGCGCAGGCAGTATTGTGTGGTGCTGTCCTACAGGTTGCCGCCAAGGCTATAGAAATGTATTCAGCAAGTACAATAGTTCCATCTGAATGGAAATCGGTCATTGGAAAAAATAGGAACGCAGCCAACTTCTGTTGTGGTCGTTCTATTCGTGGCGTACCACTTGGTTTAGTCATTTATGCAGGACGCAATCAGCATATACATTTCCAAGATAAAAAGTTGATAGCGCCGAGTAACACTGTCTTCGAGCACTTGGCGACAAGCAATAACTGCGGATATGAAGTGACTTACTGTGATCCAGCTTTTAATCTTATGAACGATAGGCTTGTCAGTTTTGCAAGTAACATTACCGAGCTCATTGGATGGGGAACCTATGACTCTTACAGCCAAGATATACAGCCAAGATATCCGTTCGATACTTGAATTAGACCGTAAATATTAACAACCTCGATAACTTAGTCGAGTCGAATTGTTTTGTTTGAAAAAGATTGATTCCAGCACCTTTGGTCATATAACACAAGTGGGGGGTGAAATGAAATTCTTAAAATTGCTTTTGGTTGTGTTCACCATTGGGTTTTCTACAAGTAGCAATGCAATAACTGTTAGAGGTGCTCCAAGTTGTGGCAACTGGTTTGAAAATACGACAAGAGTTGGGAGTAAACATTGGTTAAATGGATTTCTCAGTGGGGTTTCAGTCGAGAAAGATGAAGATATTTTGGGGAATGTTGATGCTGATTCCGTTTTCTTATGGATGGATAATTATTGCAGAAGTAATCCATTAGACTCCGTTTTTCAGGGTGCCACTAAGTTAACCAAAGAATTAGAGAAAAAAATTAAATAACTTGATCAAACGTAAATTAAAGGGGCAGAAGACCTCAGCGAGACCTCAGGGACGGAGCCCTAATCTTTTTTTTACTATAAACCCAATCCCACCGAGCGAAGAATTGAAAGGAGCATAGACCATGTCCACAGGCACCATCCGGCTTCATCGGGTACTCCGTGCAAAACCGGAGCGCATCTATCGGGCGTTCCTGGACGCGGACGCAATGGCAAAGTGGCTGCCTCCATACGGTTTCACCTGCAAGGTCCACCACATGGATGCCAAGGTCGGCGGCACCTTCAGGATGTCGTTCACGAACTTCACGTCCGGGAACGGGCACTCGTTCGGCGGCAAATATCTCGAGCTCGTACCATCCCAAAGAATCTGCTATTCGGACAAGTTCGACGATCCGAACTTGCCCGGGGAAATGAAGACGACGGTGACCCTGACGCAGGTGTCGTGCGGAACTGAAATCGATATCGTGCAGGAAGGGGTGCCCGAAGTGATTCCGCTCGAGATGTGCTATCTCGGCTGGCAGGAGTCGCTCGCGCAACTCGCGAACCTCGTCGAGCCGGATATCCCGGATTGAAGCGAATCAAAGTTGGCGGAGCCGAAGAGTGGAATCAATAGGGTCGGACTCTACTCATTCCTTATGGGCTATGTTAAAGCACACCCCTCGATTCAAATATCAGCTCACTTTTTTATGCACGTGCATCAACAACAAATGAATCAGGTACTTTAAATGCTGGGACGATTACGCAAGGTGTTTGCCAATAACAGCAAAGCCTCATTAGCAGAGGCCGCTGTTGCTCCAACGGAAATTTCCGTGAGCAATGCGCCTGCGCTTCTGTTGCCGCAGTTTTTTATTCAACACGAGAACATGCCAATGCTCGATGGCCATCGGCTGGCGAGCTGGTTGAACGACAACGTGGCGGCAGAATTTCGCACATCAATGTGGGAGGATGCGGAACGCGCCTGGTTGTTGCATGTGCGCGATGCTTTGGGCGCAAGCTTTCAGATCACCGAGTCAAACACTGCATTAGTGCTGTCATCGCTTAATCCCAATACGGCACGCACCACCGCCAATTTCATGAGCAACGCGCTCGAACAGGTGCTGGGAGTACTGGATGGCATCGCCCAGGCGCCGCAGTGGGGTAAAGATATCCTGATTGTGTTTGAAGATGAGGAGAGTTATTACCGTTACCTCTCATTTTTTTATCCCGACGCGGTCGCACTTGGCCTGGGTCGAGGCATGTATATTCGCGCCGGGGTCGGGCATTTTGTGGCAGTTAAAGCCGATTTGTATGCTATCCAGTCTTTGATGGTTCATGAAATGACGCGCAATTGCCTGGCGCATTTGCCTTTGCCGCTGTGGTTAGACGTGGGTATTGCCGTGAATACCGAGCGTCAGTTGGTCAATAAAAAATCCTGCGGTGGCTGCGGCTCGCAGCAGTTGCACCATAAGCTGTTGGCCTATTGGAATGAATCCGAAATACGGGAATTCTGGTCTGGCGCTTCGTTTCAACGTGCGGATGAAGGCCTTCAACTATCCTATGAACTTGCCCGTATCATGGCGGAATTGCTCGCCAAAGATTGGCAGTCTTTTAAATGCTTTGTGACAAATGCACATGCAGATGATGCGGGAGCAGCGGCTGCGCGGGCGCATCTGGATATAGATTTGGGGGAGCTGGTTTGTGTTTTGCTGGAACGGGAATATCGGGCCACGTGGTCGCCTGCGCTGCAGACTAGCTATTCGGCGCCCAGTGCAACATGAAACCAGAGCCAAGTATTGAACTAAGCACGATAACCCCGTGCATAGTCACTACTTAAGCCCGAACGGGTTTAATGCTTCGCAGTGCCGGATCAATAATATTGTGATGCATACGGGTTGGTCAGTACCCTAAAGCCCTTGCGCCCTGATAGAACACAAAAGTCACCATCCAGGCCAGCACCAGTGACCAGGCGATGGATAGCGCGGTGAAGCTAAGCTGTTTGGATTCGCTGCGCAGGGTAGCGATGGTGGCCAGGCACGGTGTGTAGATCAGGGTGAACAGCATGAAGCTGTAGGCTTGCACCCAGTCCAGTTGTTGCGCCAGTGCACCGCCGAGTGCATCACCGGTGAGGTTGTAAATCACCGCCAGTGCGCCGATGACGATTTCCTTGGCGACGAAGCCGAAAATCAGGGCGATGGTGAGTTGTTCGTTGATACCGATGGGAGCGAACAGCGGGTGCAGCCAGCCGCCGATCATGCCGGCCAGCGTGTCGCCGCTGGCGGGTGCGGCAGAGGGCGGCAGGTGCGTGAGCAGCCAGACCAGCACCACACCAGCGATGATGAACTTGGTGGCGCGGCGCAGAAAGTGATTAACCTCCAACCAGCCGCGTAGAGCCATCTGGCGCACGGTAGGGAAACGGTAGGGCGGCAGTTCCAGCACGAACGGTTCGTTATTCTGGAATTGTTGCTTGAATATCAACGCGGTGAGTATCGCGGCTGCGAAGCTGAACAGATAGAGGCTGAACAGCACCACCGGCGCAGATTTTGGTGAGAATAGCGCGGCGGTAATGAACACGAATACTTGCAGGCGCGCCGAACACAGCGAGAACGGGATCACCAGCATGGTGAGCAAACGCATGGCGCGCGAACGCATTACGCGCGTGCCCATCAATGCTGGAACGTTGCAGCCGAAGCCCATCAGCATCATGACAAAACCGCGTCCGTCCAGCCCCAGTCGCGCCATCAGCGCGTCCATCAAGAACGCTGCGCGCGACAGGTAGCCGCTGTCTTCCACCATCGCCATAAACAAGAAAAACAGCACGATGAGCGGCACAAACGCCGCGACGGTCGCCACGCCGTTGTAGATTCCGTCCAGAAGCATGCCTTGCAGCGCGGCGGGCAAACTGGCGAGCAGCGGGGCAACGGCGGCGCCGCGCAGCCAGCCGAACAAATCGTTAACACCGGTTTGCAGCGGCTGGCCAAACAAGAAAATGCCCTGAAACAGCAAATACATGATGGCGAAAAAAATCGGCAGCCCCAGCCACGGGTGCAGCATCACGCGATCCAGTTTTTCCGTAAGATTGTCCGACAGGCGCGCGGGAATTTGCACGGTGTGTTTCAGCACGCGCGCCATCTCGGATTCGATATGCTCGTCATGTTCCAACTGGCTGCGCAATTGCTCGGCCATGCCGGGTGTGGGATAGCGCAACGCTTTGCTGATGGCTTGCAAGGCTTCGTTGTAGCCCGTGCCGTATTTTGCGCTGAGCAGAAAAATCGGCATGTTCAGCATTTCCGCCATTTTCACGCTGTCGATGCTGATGCCGAATTTTTTCGCTTCGTCGGCCATGTTAAGCAGCACCACCAGGTTCATATCGAGCTGTTTGAGTTGCAGCAGCAGGCTCATCTGGCGTTCGATCTGCGTGGCATTGAGGATGACCAGTGCCAGGTCGGGCACATTGTCGTGCAGAAAGTGGCGCACCACTTGTTCGTCATCCGAGAAGCCGTGCATGTCGTAGATGCCGGGCAGATCGATGATTTCAACCATGTCGCTGCCCAGCAAAATCTTGCCACTGAGCAATTCGACGGTGATGCCCGGCCAGTTGCCGACGCGCGCCGCGCCGCCGGTCATGCGGTTGAACAATGTGGATTTGCCAGTGTTGGGCATTCCCAATAGGGCAACCCGTTTCATGCTTTACATACCGTAATCTTGGCGGCTTCACTGCGCCGCAGCAGGATGTCGGTGGTTCCGATGCGCACTTGCAGCGGGCCGGAAAAGCTGGCCTTGCGGATCAATTCAACTTGCTTGCCGCTGCGGAAACCCATCGCCAGCAGGCGCTGGTGTAACAGCTCTTCGGTGTGGATCGCGACGATAGTGGCAATTTCGCCGGGGTGCAGGTTGGATAAAGTCATGGTTGGGTGCGGGAGAGCGGTTTTCACAGTTGTTGAATTATTCCACAGCAACCCATTGTTTGTAACGCATTCCGTATAGGATTCAGTTAAAATAGCCGCTTTTACAACCGTGGCGTGCGGTCATGATTAAAGGAAGTATTGTTGCAATCGTCACCCCGATGCACGAGGACGGTAGCCTGGATTTGGCAGCCTTTCGCGGGCTGATTGATTTTCACGTTGCGCAGGGCACGGATGGCATCGTGGTGGTGGGCACCACGGGCGAATCCCCTACCGTTGATGTGGAAGAGCACGAGTTGCTGATCGCGGAGGCGGTGAAGCACGCTGCCAAGCGCATTCCCATCATCGCCGGAACCGGCGCGAATTCCACCAGGGAAGCCATCGAACTGGCCGCCTTCTCGAAGAAGGCCGGCGCGCAGGCTTCGCTGACGGTGGTGCCGTACTACAACAAGCCGACACAGGAAGGCCTGTACCTGCACTTCAAGGCTATCGCCGAGGCGGTGGACATGCCGCACATCCTGTACAACGTGCCGGGCCGCACCGGGGCGGACATGCACAACGACACGGTGCTGCGTCTGGCGCAAATTCCCAATATCATCGGCATCAAGGATGCGACCGGCAACATCGAGCGCGGCAGCGATCTGTTGCAGCGCGCGCCCAAGGATTTCGCGATATACAGCGGTGATGATGCGAGCACGCTGGCGCTGCTGCTGCTGGGCGCGCATGGCACGATTTCGGTTACGGCTAACGTGGCGCCAAAGCTGATGCACGAGATGTGCGCTGCTGCCTTGAACGGCGAAGTGGATAAGGCGCGCGCGATTAATTTCCGCTTGTTTGGGTTGCATCGCCACCTGTTTATCGAATCTAACCCGATTCCGGTCAAATGGGCGGTTGCGCGCATGGGGAAAGTAAAAAATGCGCTGCGCCTGCCACTCACACCGTTGTCTGCCGCCTCGCATGGCGTGGTGGAAAACGCAATGCGCCAAGCGGGAGTGATCTAAGTGACGCATGTCGCTAAGTATAATTTGAGGAACAGCATGAGAGCACTATACTTTTCCGCGTTGACCTTTGTAGTGCTGGCCGTGGCCGGGTGCGGCAGCATGGATCTTGAGGGCAAGCGAGTAGATTACAAATCCGCTTCTGCCGCTACTGTCAGGGCGCCTTCACTGGAAATTCCTCCCGACCTGACTGCGCCCGGAATCGAGGACCGCTATACCATTCCGGATAGCGGCGAAGAGACTGTGGCGAGTTATTCCGCTTTCGCCAAGAGTGGCGCGTCTCCGCAGGCGCGGGTTGCCACCACCGTGTTGCCCGAAATGAAGAAAGTGCATTTGGAGCGCGATGGCCCGCTGCGCTGGCTGGTGGTGGGCGACAGGGCGGAAAACGTGTGGATACCGATCAAGGCGTTCTGGCAGGAGCAAGGTTTTATCATCAAGAGCGAAATTCCGCAGGCCGGCATTATCGAAACTGACTGGGCTGAGAATCGGGCCAGGATCCCGAAAGGCGGTTTGCGTGGCATCGTAGGCAAGGCATTCGACGGTTTATATGACTCGGGCCAGAGAGACATGTACCGTACCCGCCTGGAGCGCAGCAAGAATGGGAGCAGCACGGAAATTTACATCAGTTATTTTGGTAAGGAAGAGGTGCTGGACAAGGACGGGAACTCTTCAAGGTGGCAGTCGCGCCCGAATGATCCCGAAATGGAAATCGCCATGTTGCAAATGCTGATGGCCAAGCTGGGAGGTGATGCGGAAGCGCAGGCCAAGGCGCAAGACACACATTCCGGGTCTGCGCGGGATACGGCCACTGCGCCCAAGCTGCAATCTCTAGCCAATGGCAACCAGGTTATTTTGTTGGGCGAACCGTTTGACAAGAGTTGGCGCAAGGTGGGCTTGGCGCTGGAGCGCGCAGGCATTGTGGTAGAAGATAAAGACAGGGTCAAAGGTGTGTATTTCGTGCGTGCTACGGAAGCTGCCAAGGCAAAGAGTTGGCTCGACAAACTGGCCTTCTGGCGCAATGAAAACATCGCCAAGACCGCGCGTTATCAGGTGACCGTGCACGAAGACAATACAAAATGCGAAGTCTCTGCCCACAATGACAACGGTGAAAGCAATCCCACCACGCAGCAGATTATCGAGACGCTGTATAAGGCTCTAGGAAAATAACTGGCGCCCCCGAGTTTAATCGGCGCTAATTGGTGCAAATTCTTGACTAACAGCTTTTTCTAGGTTTATGCGCTTCGCTTTACTTGGCAGCGGCAGCGAGGGTAACGCTCTGGTGGTGCAGGCTGGACAGACATGTGTGCTGATGGATTGCGGCTTCACCCTGATTGAGACCGGCGCGCGATTGGCGCGTCTCGGTTTGACAGCCGACAACATCAGCGGCATCGTGGTTACGCATGAACATGGTGACCACATTACCGGAGTGGCGCGCATGGCGCGCAAATATTCCCTTCCAGTTTGGCTGACACACGGCACGCGGCAATCACAGTGCGGCATGCTGGCCGGACTGCCCTGCCTGACCGAAATCCCCCCCCATCTTTCCTTTGCGATCGGCGAGTTGCAGGTGCAGCCTTATGCCGTGCCACATGATGCGGCAGAACCCGTGCAGTACGTGTTCAGCGATGGGGTAAAACGGCTGGGCGTATTGACCGATACCGGCTGCTCCACTCCGCATATTGAGGCGACACTGAACGGCTGCGATGCGCTGGTGCTGGAATGCAACCATGATCCGGAAATGCTGGCCAATGGCGGCTATCCATCAAGCCTCAAGCAGCGTGTCGGCGGGCGTTTCGGCCATCTGAACAATGCCGATGCAGCAGCATTGCTGGCACGGCTGGACAATAGCCACCTGCAGCATATAGTAGCGGCGCACCTCAGCCGCAAGAACAACACTCGGGAACTGGCAGTGAACGCGTTGAGTGCAGCGCTGGATTGCAATGCGGATTGGATCGCCGTGGCAACTCAGCAGGATGGGTTGGACTGGCGCGAGATTGCGTGAGTGTTGAATAACAGGAAACAAAAAAGCCGACGCAAGTCGGCTTTTTTATTGAGCAAAATCTGCTTAATGCGCTTTTGCAGGTTCTGCAGCAGGTGCGGCTGCTGGGGCGGCGGCAGGGGCAGCGGCCGGTGCAGATGCAGGAGCCTCAGCGGCCGGTGCCGGAGCAGCAGCCGGTGCAGGTGCGGCGGCAGGAGCCTTGGCAGCAGCGGGTGCTTCAGACTTGCTACAAGCGGTTAAGGACAGAGCTAACAAAGCGGCAACCAGAGCAGAATATTTCATTTACGTTTCCTCCATATATATTTATTGACTACAAATACAACCAGAAATCCTATTCGCCGCATCCAGTGCCACAGCGAAGGCGCAGCATTCTATCAACTCGCCGGAAAAATGCCAGCATTTTCTGGTTTTTTTAAATATTATAGCCCCAAGGTGGTTGCTGAAAGCGCCGGGTGGGAGGAAGCCCACATTTCCGCAAATCGAGACTTCAGAACGCGCGCGCCCTCGACATCATGTTGCGCCAGGATGCCACGCGGATCATCAAAATGAAAGCGGCGCACATAATGTGATTCATCCGCCACCGCGAAGGGTTCGGACATGTGTTGCAAATGCTCGGGTGTCTGGTAAATGTGCATGCTGTGGCCGAACTGGCGCAACAGCAGCATCAGGCGCGGGCAGCGTTGCACTATCGGGCGCGTGTCATGCGCCAACAATTGCAGGCGGTTGGCAGGATTGGCGAGCAGGAAGCGGCGCAGGGTGTCGAGGCGCGTTTCAGAATTGAAACCGGTATCCCCGAAATCTTTTTCAAAGACATACAGGGTGCGGCGCGCCAGCCCACACAGTGTGTCCAGTGCCGCTATATATTCCGATACCCCGGTTAAAGCGGTATGTTGCAGTTCGTCACTCATGCAATTGTCCTTCACTTACCCTTGACGTGCGCAATATAGTCGTTTGCTTCCCAGAGGTAAAGTAACAGCCTTATCCAATGTGGTATGAGCCTGAAGGAGGGCTGTATTTCCAACGAGGAATGAGCCTGAAGCGAAGAATCTGAGGTCGATTGAAGGAGTGGGTTGATCATTGCAAGGATGATGATCAACATGAACGAAACACGGCTTTGCACGATAGAACAGATTGAGCAATTTCTTGGTGGCTGCCTCCAGATTGAATTCACCAAGTCTGGTGACGACAGCGAACGCTATGAGCACATCAGTCGCGTGCTCAAACGCTTTGACTATCCCAAGCAGGGCAAGCGAGAGAAAGGTGTGCTGCTGAAGTACCTGCAAGTCACCAGCGGCTACAGCCGCGCGCAGGTCACACGCCTGGTCACGCAGTGGTTCACAAACCGCTTGGCTACCGTACCCCTGTCCAAACGCTACCGTGCGCCTGCTGCCCCTTTTGCGCGCAAATACACGGCTATCGATATCGCGCTTCTCGCAGAGATGGACAAGGCCAATGAGGACGTGTGTGGCCCGGCCATTGCGCACCTCTTGCAGCGCGCTTACAGCGTCTATGGTGACGCGCGCTATGAGCGGGTGTCCGGCCTGTCGGTTTCGCACCTGTACAACCTGCGCAAAAGCTCGGGCTATCAAGCCTTGCGGGTGGTTTTCACCAAGACTAATCCGGTGTGCAATCACATCGGGGTACGCAAAGTACCACGCCCCAAAGGGCGGGTTGGGTTTGTGCGCATCGACACCGTCCACCAAGGCGATCTTGACGGCATCAAAGGCGTGTATCACATCACCTGCGTTGACGAGGTCAGCCAGTGGCAGGTCGAGGCGTGCGTGCAGGGTATTAGCGAGGCATTTTTGTTGCCCGTGCTGGAGTTGGTGATCGAACAGTTCCCGTTTGTAATTATGGGGTTTCACTCGGACAACGGCTCCGAGTACATCAATGGCCCGGTGGCTGCGATCCTTGAGAAGCTGCGCATCGAGCAAACCAAATCTCGCTCGCGCCACAGCAACGATAACGCGCTGGCCGAGAGCAAGAATGCCAGTGTGGTGCGCAAGCACATGGGCTTCGAACATATCCCCCAGAAGTACGCCAAACCCATCAATGAGTTCTATCAGGAAACGTTCAATCCGTGGCTCAACTTTCACCGCCCGTGCATGTTTGCAACCGAGATCATTAGCCCCAAGGGCAAGATCGTCAAACGCTATAAAGACGAGGATGTGAAGACTCCGCTGGAATGCTTGGTGCTGTTGAGTGTGAAGGGTTTAGTCACGCTCAAAGAGGGCATCACTCTGGACGCATTGCAGGCGCAGGCGAAGTCCGAAACAGACTTGGCAGCAGCACAGGAAATGCAGCGCGCCAAGAGTGATTTATTTGCAAGTTTTCAAAAACAAAAACGCCGGGCATAACCGATCGGAAAACAACACCGGAAAAGCACCAATTCTTGAGACTAAAATCATTAGAAAATAAACTCAAAACCGACTGGCAAAAATCCATTAAACTTAACTTTTAAACCCGACCAACCCGCACAAACAAATCACCCAGATCGTCGCCGCTTCAGGCTCATACCTGAATTGGAAAATACTGTAACCCGTCTTTTGGCTATAACTGCGCCGGCACACAAAAAATATGTGCTCAAAAACAATTTCGCGGTAAACGAAATAAGTTAAAATTCTTCGCAGGAGAGATGACTATATGTTGTTGCAAGCAGGGATGGACGCACCGCAATTCGAGCTGCCCGATGCGGATATGGAAATATTCAGTCTGCAGGCGCAACTTGGCAAAAAAAATATCGTCCTGTATTTCTACCCGAAAGACGATACGCCGGGCTGCACCATGGAAGCCAGCGAATTTACCGATCTAGATGACAACTTCACCCGTTTCGGCACGCTGGTGGTCGGCATCAGCCGTGACGAATGCCTGAGCCACGCCGAGTTCCGCGACAAATATGGGCTCTCCGTCTTGTTGCTATCCGATGCGGAAGCGGTGGTGTGCAAAAAATATGGCGTGCTCTACACCAAGGAAGCCTGCGCCGAACATGGCCGAAGTATGGATGGACACAAGACAGTTGCGATACAGCGTTCGACATTCATCATAGACAAACGGGGCAAATTGCGCCATGTGATGTACGGTGTCCACGCGCACGGCCATGCCCATGAAATTTTTAAACTAGTAAAGGAACTGAAATGAAGATTGCAAAAGACACCGTCGTCTCCCTGCGCTATGAGCTGTCCGATGCGAATGGCACCCTGCTGGAAAAAACTGACGACCCCGTCAGCTACCTGCACGGTGGTTATGACGGCATCTTTCCGGCGGTGGAAGAGGCAGTGCATGGCAAGGACGTGGGCGCGAAATTCAATGTTACGATGGAACCGGATGAGGCCTTTGGCGAATATGAGCACGACCTGGTGCGCGTTGAACCGCGCGGCCTGTTCCCGGATGAGATCGCCATCGGCATGCAGTTCGAGGGCGGCGCGGAAGATGCCGACGATGAAGACTATATGCTCTATACCGTGGTGGATGTCACCGGAGACGAAGTCACTGTGGACGGCAATCACCCGCTCGCCGGCAAAACGTTGAACTTCGCCGGCATCGTCACCGGCGTGCGTGCCGCTACCGCTGAAGAATTGGAACATGGGCATGTGCATGGTGATGGCGGGCACCTGCACTAATCCGTAGCCAATCAATAAATAATAAGCCCGTTTGATGCGGGCTTTTTTGTGTTCTTGGCTTAACGCTCAAAATTAATTCAGTCTGACCAAGATCGTAGTTGCTTCAGATATTCCTCTACCCGCTCATTCAACGTCTCCGGCGCGGTGACGATGTCCCGCACCAGTGCGAACAGCGGATAGGCGCGCCAATCGAACAGGTGATGTTTTTCGACCATCTGCAAGGTATGCACCCCCTCGCCGGAGATGTCCGACCACTCGCCTAAAACCAGATACCGCCCGAGCGCATGGTGATGCGAATCCTCGCTGGTGCCAGTCGCGACCAGATCGCCCAGCCCGGCATAACTGTAAGGCGTGTGCGCCTCCCCGCCGAACGATTGCACGATGCCGGACAGCTCCGCATCGGCAAAGCCATGCCGCCCCATCCTGATCTCCTCCGAGATCATCGGGCCATACACTACCCCGTAGTGGTGATTGCCGCCGAACACGCGCTCGAATACAGCCGCGCGCAGGTCACACGCCTGGTCACGCAGTGGTTCACAAACCGCTTGGCTACCGTACCCCTGTCCAAACGCTACCGTGCGCCTGCTGCCCCTTTTGCGCGCAAATACACGGCTATCGATATCGCGCTTCTCGCAGAGATGGACAAGGCCAATGAGGACGTGTGTGGCCCGGCCATTGCGCACCTCTTGCAGCGCGCTTACAGCGTCTATGGTGACGCGCGCTATGAGCGGGTGTCCGGCCTGTCGGTTTCGCACCTGTACAACCTGCGCAAAAGCTCGGGCTATCAAGCCTTGCGGGTGGTTTTCACCAAGACTAATCCGGTGTGCAATCACATCGGGGTACGCAAAGTACCACGCCCCAAAGGGCGGGTTGGGTTTGTGCGCATCGACACCGTCCACCAAGGCGATCTTGACGGCATCAAAGGCGTGTATCACATCACCTGCGTTGACGAGGTCAGCCAGTGGCAGGTCGAGGCGTGCGTGCAGGGTATTAGCGAGGCATTTTTGTTGCCCGTGCTGGAGTTGGTGATCGAACAGTTCCCGTTTGTAATTATGGGGTTTCACTCGGACAACGGCTCCGAGTACATCAATGGCCCGGTGGCTGCGATCCTTGAGAAGCTGCGCATCGAGCAAACCAAATCTCGCTCGCGCCACAGCAACGATAACGCGCTGGCCGAGAGCAAGAATGCCAGTGTGGTGCGCAAGCACATGGGCTTCGAACATATCCCCCAGAAGTACGCCAAACCCATCAATGAGTTCTATCAGGAAACGTTCAATCCGTGGCTCAACTTTCACCGCCCGTGCATGTTTGCAACCGAGATCATTAGCCCCAAGGGCAAGATCGTCAAACGCTATAAAGACGAGGATGTGAAGACTCCGCTGGAATGCTTGGTGCTGTTGAGTGTGAAGGGTTTAGTCACGCTCAAAGAGGGCATCACTCTGGACGCATTGCAGGCGCAGGCGAAGTCCGAAACAGACTTGGCAGCAGCACAGGAAATGCAGCGCGCCAAGAGTGATTTATTTGCAAGTTTTCAAAAACAAAAACGCCGGGCATAACCGATCGGAAAACAACACCGGAAAAGCACCAATTCTTGAGACTAAAATCATTAGAAAATAAACTCAAAACCGACTGGCAAAAATCCATTAAACTTAACTTTTAAACCCGACCAACCCGCACAAACAAATCACCCAGATCGTCGCCGCTTCAGGCTCATACCTGAATTGGAAAATACTGCGGTTGGGGCTACACCAGCTTCTTCAACTGATACAGCCTCTCCAGCGCTTCCTTCGGACTGAGTTCATCCGGCTGCAATTCGCGCAGTGATTTCAACAGCGGATGCTCTTCCGGTTCCGGCATCTCCGGTTTCCTGTCGAACAGGTCACCTTGCGGATTCTGTGCGGCGCTGTTCTGTTCCAGCTTGAGCAGTTGTCTCTTGGCGGTGCGAATGACGTCGTTCGGCACGCCCGCCAGCGCGGCGACTTGCAGGCCATAGCTCTGGCTGGCCGCGCCTTCGTTGACGCTGTGCAGGAAGACGATGCTGTGCAGGTGTTCGATGGCGGAGAGGTGGACGTTGGCGAGTTGGGTGAATTCTTCGGCGAGTCGCGTCAGTTCGAAATAGTGCGTGGCAAATAGTGTGTAGCTGCGGTTCTTTTCCAGCAGATGGCGGGCGATCGCGTAGGCGAGCGCGAGGCCGTCGAAGGTTGAAGTGCCACGCCCGATCTCGTCCACCAGCACCAGGCTTTTCTCTGTGGCGTTGTGAAGGATGTTGGCGGCCTCGGTCATCTCGACCATGAAGGTGGAGCGTCCACTGGCGAGGTCGTCCGATGCGCCGATGCGGGTGAAGATTTGGTCCAGCTCGCCGAGTTCCGCTTCCTGTGCCGGGACGAATGAGCCGCAGTGAGCGAGCAGCGCGATCAACGCGACCTGGCGCATGTAGGTGGATTTACCGCCCATGTTGGGGCCGGTGATGAGCAGCATCTTGCGCGCGGCGTGCAGGTCGGTGTCGTTGGCGATGAAGTTCTCGACTTGCGCTTCCACCACCGGATGGCGGCCTTGCCTGATTTCTATTTGCGCACCGTCGCTGAACTGCGGCGGGCTGAAATTCAACGTGGCGGCGCGTTCGGCGAAGGTCGCGAGCACGTCCAGTTCGGCGATCGCGGCGGCGATACGCTGTAGTTGCGGGACGAACGGCGCGAGTTGGTCGAGCAGTTGCTCATAGAGGAATTTCTCGCGTGCCAGTGCGCGGTCGTTGGCGGACAGCGCCTTGTCTTCGAAGGTTTTCAGTTCCGGCGTGATGTAGCGCTCGGCATTTTTCAGCGTCTGGCGGCGGCGGTAGTCGTCCGGCACGTTGGTGCTCTGCGCGTGCGTCACTTCAATGTAGAAGCCATGCACGCGGTTGTATTCCACTTTCAGCGTGGCGATGCCGGTGCGCGCCCGCTCGCGCGCTTCCAGCGCCAGCAGAAAATCGCCGCAGTTGGACTGGATGCCGCGCAACTCGTCCAGTTCGGCATCGAAACCGTCGGCGATGACACCGCCTTCGCGCAAGACACTGGACGGTTCGGTTTTCAGCGAAGTTTGCAGGACGGAAACGAGATGTGCGTCAGCTTGCAGTGCATCGGTGTGGCTGGCAATGAGCGAGTGGTTTTGTAGGTCGGGTTTCAACCCGACATCATTTTTGTCGTATCGGGTTGAAACCCGACCTACAAGTGCAGTTTTTAGTTGCGGCAGAGTCAGCAGCGTATCGCGCAGACCGGAGAGGTCGCGCGGTCTGGCACTGCGCAAGGCGATGCGCGCGGTAATGCGTTCCACATCTACGCTGGGTTTGAGGTGGTCGTGGACGTCTTTGTATAGCTCCCTCTCCCGCAGGCGGGAGAGGGTTGGGGTTGGGGTGAGGGGTGTTAAGGTGTGCGCTTCTTCGTGCGATCCCTCGCCCCCAGCCCCTCTCCCGCCTGCGGGAGAGGGGAGTGAGAGCGTGAGTTGTTCTACCGCATCCAACCTTGCGCGCAAAATATTACGGTCGCGCAGCGGATGATGCAGCCAGTGATGCAGCAAGCGGCTGCCCATGTTGGTGGCACAGGTGTCGAGCAGCGAGAGCAGGGTGGGGGCAGGCTCCCCGCGCAGTGTTTGGGTGATTTCCAGATTGCGCCGCGTCGCAGCATCCATGCGCACGTATTGGTCGGCACTGTACACCTGCAAGCTGCGGATGTGGCTGATGGCTTGGCCTTGCGTGAGCTTGGCGTAACCGAGCAACGCACCGGCGGCTTCCAGCCCCACACTGAAATCATCGCAACCGAATCCGGCCAGATCGAGCGTGGCGAACTGCTGGCACAGCGCGCGACGCGCCGTGTCCAGCTCGAAATGCCAGTCGGGCAGTGTCTTGAGAGCCGCATGGTTATTGGGTTGCGGGCGAGCGTTTTCCGCATTCAGAATTTCCGAAGGTTGCAGGCGTTCCAATTCAGCAGGCAGATTTTCAAGCGTGGTTTCGCACACGAAAAATTGCCCCGATGCCAAGTTTAACCAAGCCAGCCCCACTTTGCCGTGGCGCTCGTGTAGCGACAGCAACAGGCTGTCGCGCTTTTCTTCCAGCAGCGCGGAATCGGTGAGCGTGCCCGGTGTGACGATGCGCACCACCTTGCGCTCGACCGGGCCTTTGCTGGTGGCGGGGTCGCCTATCTGTTCACAGATGGCGACCGATTCGCCGAGTTTTACCAGCCGCGCAAGGTACTGCTCCACCGAGTGATAAGGCACGCCCGCCATCTTGATCGGCTGGCCGTTGGATGCGCCGCGCTGGGTGAGCGTGATGTCGAGCAGCTTCGCGGCGCGTTCTGCATCCTCGTGGAACAACTCATAGAAATCCCCCATGCGGTAGAACAGCAGCATGCCGGGATGCTGCGCCTTGATGCGCAGATATTGCTGCATCATGGGTGTGTGGCTTGGCTCTTTGATTTTCTCGCTCACGTTGTCCAGTTGCCTGATAGTTGCCTAAAAGCACAACAAGATAGCCCTGTGGGCAATCATCTTTCTTTTTGTTTTTTGAGAGAAGCAGCAAGGAATTCTGCATGAGCTTCTTTTCTGGCTTTGGTGGTTCGAAGAGAAGTCCAAACATAATAGAGTGCCAGGCCTGTGATAGCGAGGTAGGCACCCAGCAATGCTCCCGGCCCTTGATGGGCCACTTCTGGGCCACTGCCTGCTGGTTCAGGTGACAAGTTGAACACTCCAATAACGATCGATACGAGAACGATCACTCCGCAATGCAATACCTGAACAGAACGGTGGGGAACGTACTTCTGCATTTTCTCCTCGATAAGGAGGTCAAGTTTTGGATCATTCATGGTTATAGTCCCAATAGTTATTTATATGACATGTTTCACGGGGAGGCCGCTCAAGGCGGGGGTCAAATGCGGTGCTATGACTTGCAGCAGTTGCGCGAATATCTTGGGGTTGCCTGCGCAGAGATGCCCGGTCTTGAGGTAGGTATCGTTGCCTTGCAGGTCGCCGACCAATCCCCCAGCTTCGGTAATCAGCAGGCATCCGGCGGCGATGTCCCACGGTTTGAGGCCGGTTTCGAAGAAACCGTCGTAGCGCCCTGCGGCGGTGTAGGCCAGATCCAGGGCGGCGGAGCCGGGGCGGCGCAGGCCGGAGGTTTTTTGCATCAGGTCGCGCAGGATATTCATGTAAGCATCAAGGTATTCAAATTGGGTGTAGGGAAAGCCGGTACCGATCAGGCAATCAGCGAGGTAAAGGCGTTTGGTGACACGCAGGCGGCGGTCGTTGAGGTAAGCGCCGCGCCCGCGCGTGGCAGTGAAAAGCTCGTTCTTGGTCGGGTCGTACACCACGGCCTGGGTAATAATGCCTTTGTGCTGCAATGCGATGGATACTGAATATTGATGAAAGCCGTGCAAAAAATTGGTGGTGCCATCCAGAGGGTCAATGATCCAGACGTACTCCGAGTCGCCTTGGGCGCCGCTCTCTTCTGCTAGAATTGCGTGATCCGGAAAGGCATCCAGCAAGGTTGTAATGATAGCCTGCTCGGCGGTGCGATCCACCTCGCTGACGTAATCGGAGTGCGATTTTTTGGTGACGGTGAGATGGTCGAGATTGTCGGCGGCACGGTGGATCAGGTTGCCGGCGCGACGTGCGGCCTTCACCGCGATGGTGAGCATGGGATGCATGGATTGCCTTAAATTTAATGAGCGGTCGGAAAATTCCGGTCGCGTATTTTAACGCAAACCCCGTTGGCAGGGTGCATTCCATGCACATGGTGCAACAAAGTCACGCAATTTTCTATGCAGCAAAGCTGCATGAAAATGGTCAGCGCACAGCGCGCCCTACGAAATCAATTGAGATGAATGAGCTTGCCGAAATAACCGTTCATGAAATATCGTTTCGCATCTGCGATTGTTAGCCAATTTATATTTTGGCTTCCAGAAACCGGCACTTCGCCAATAATCACAAAGTGCCACTATGTACAGATGTGCATAGGTGCCAAAAGCCGATCTTCAGTATGCTGCCATAATTTTTGTCTTACGCTTTACATGTGTAAAGAAATACTTTACAGTCACGCCATGATTGAATCGTTCATGCATAAAGGACTGGAAGAGCTTTTCGAGAAGGGTAAGAGCGCCAAGGTGCTGGCATCATTGGCAGATCGCGTATCGCGACGACTGGATGCTATAGATACAGCAAAAACACTCGAAGTGTTAAACATTCCTGGCTTTGATTTTCACCCTCTGCGTGGCAAACCGAAGCGTTACAGCATCAATGTAAATGGATCGTGGTGCATCACCTTCGAATGGGAAGGTGAAAATGCGTTTCGGGTCAACCTAGAAAACTATCATTAGGAGGCATCATGCGTACACGTAAACCAACTCACCCCGGCGCAATTTTGCGCGAAGATGTTCTACCCGAACTCAATATGTCAGTTAGCGCTTTTTCCCGCAGTCTTGGCGTTTCGCGTCAAACCCTGCATGCGGTACTGGCTGAGCGCAGTGGTATTTCTCCTGAAATGGCATTGCGCTTAGGGGCATTGCTTGGCAATGGTGCTCAGCTATGGGTGGACATGCAAACAAAATTTGACTTATGGCAAGCTGAAGCCAAGCTGCACGACGTGTTGCAACGGATACAGCGCATTACAGTCGATCACGCAGTAGCTTAAAACGGTCGCTTGGGTCACAACCCTTTGCGAGCGTCCGCTATCCGGTAGGCATTTAGTAATTGTGTCATACCGCTTCGTGTCAGGAACGGCACGTTGACATCACAAGCTGCCTGCCTAATAGCAGAACTCCAACGTGACGATCCACTAAGCAAATTTATTTTCAATGCGCCGATGCAGGTATATGAACAGAGTGGTTTGCGCGCATGTGCTGTTTTTCATTTATCATCCGTGCCCAATAAACAATGGGTAATACTTGCGGATAGATATCTTGGACAAACCAAATGTATTAAACAGTGTGCGTGTGGTGCTGAGCCACACCACCCATCCGGGCAATATCGGCGCGGCTGCGCGGGCGATGAAGACCATGGGCCTGGATACATTGTATCTGGTCAACCCGCGCCATTTTCCCGACCCGCAGGCCAACACCATGTCCGCTGGGGCGGATGATCTATTGCACAATGCGGTGGTGTGCGGCTCGATAGACGAAGCCTTGCAGGGCACGGTGTTCGTGGCGGCGATGACGGCGCGTCTGCGTGACATTTCGCACGAGGTGCTGACACCGCGCGAAGCAATGCCGTTGCTGGTGCAACATGCTGCACAGGGGGCAGTGGCACTATTGTTCGGTACTGAAATGTCCGGGCTGACCAACGATGAAATGGGCAAGAGCCATGTGCTGGTGCGCATCCAGGCCAATCCGCAATTCAGTTCGCTGAATCTGGCGGCGGCGGTGCAGGTGGCATGTTATGAGTTGAGCGTGGCGATGCAGTATGCGGGGCTGAGCTTGCAGCAGATCGAGGTGGAACCGGCCAGGCATGAGGAGGTGGAAAGATTTTTTGTTCACCTCGAAGATGTGCTGACACAGATCGGGTTTTTCAACACCAAGCATCCGAACAAGTTGATGCAGAAACTGCGCCGCCTGTATGCGCGTGCGCGGCTGGAGCAGGAGGAAATCAATATCCTGCGCGGCATTCTCAGCGCCACGACCGGGTACAATGCGCGCTGCGATAAAGATGAAAAGAACGGGGAAAAATAGCAGGTGAATAATGTTCAAAACTATTAGAGAAGACATACACAGCGTATTCGAGCGCGACCCGGCGGCGCGCAGTGTGTTTGAGGTGATAACCTGCTATCCGGGTTTGCATGCCCGCATTATTCATCGCATGGCGCACCGTCTGTGGCGGGCTAATTTCAAATGGCTGGCTCGTTTCCTGTCGCACATCGCGCGCTGGTTTACCGGCATCGAGATTCATCCGGGGGCGACTATAGGGCGGCGCTTTTTCATCGACCATGGCATGGGCGTGGTGATCGGTGAGACCGCCGAAATTGGAGATGATGTAACGCTGTATCACGGCGTCACATTGGGCGGCACCTCATGGAAGGAAGGCAAGCGCCATCCCACACTGGGCAACGGCGTGGTAGTGGGTGCCGGGGCGAAAATCCTTGGGCCGATTACCATCGGCGATGGCGCAAAGATCGGCTCCAATGCCGTGGTGGTAAAGGATGTTCCAGCGGGGGCAACGGCGGCAGGCATTCCTGCGCGCATTCTCGACGAGACAAAGAAAACACAAGGCTTCAACGCCTACGGGATCAGCAAAGACCAGAACGATCCGCTGTCGCAAGCCATCCACGGGCTGCTAGGGCATAGCATGGTAGTTGACCAGCGCATCAACCTCATCCTCGAACAACTGGAAAGGATGGGGGTAAACATCGAAGAGGAGCGCGCCACCGCTGACAAGTTCGATCCCAATTACCTGAATAAAATAGTTGACTAAAACATTCGGGTATTGTATTGTTTTTTCCGCAGGTTCCTAAGCGGTTTCACGGATTGAATTTTGAGAGGGCAATTATGCGACTCACTACAAAAGGACGTTTTGCCGTTACGGCGATGGTTGACTTGGCTATTCGCGGCGGGCATGACCCCGTCACGCTGGCAAGCATAAGCGAGCGGCAGAAAATATCGCTGTCATATCTCGAACAATTGTTTGGCAAACTGCGCAGGCACAACCTCGTGGGCAGCGTGCGCGGGCCAGGTGGCGGTTATTGTCTGGCGCGCCCGAGCTCAAAGATTACGGTCGCCGATATCATTGTGGCGGTGGACGAGCCGGTGGATACGACCCAATGCGGCGGCAGGGGCGATTGCCATGGCGATCACCAGTGCATCACCCATGATTTGTGGATGGGACTGAACGACGCTTTATATCGCTATCTGGCAGAGGTGAACTTGCAGCAACTGGTGGACAACCAGGGCAAGGCCAAACCCAAGGCGGAAGCAGTGCCGGTGTCCATCAGCAAGCGCAAAGCCAAGACAGAACCAGTTCTGGTTTGAGTGCATACAAACAATAACAGGCGGCTAAAATGAGTTTGCATCTTCCTATTTATCTGGATTATTCGGCCACCACTCCGGTTGACCCGCGCGTGGCCGAAGCAATGATTCCTTGGCTGACCGAGAAATTCGGCAACCCGGCCAGCCGTTCCCATTCTTATGGATGGGTGGCGGATGAGGCGGTGGAACGCGCGCGCGCGCAGGTGGCGGCACTGGTGAATGCCGACCCCAAAGAGATTGTCTGGACTTCGGGTGCGACCGAATCCAACAACCTTGCGCTGAAAGGCGCGGCACATTTCTATGCGGGCAAAGGCAAGCACATCATCACCATGATGACCGAGCATAAGGCCGTTATTGATACCGTGCGCGAATTGGAGCGGCAAGGATTCTCCGCCACTTATCTGGCTCCCGAAGCGAATGGCTTGCTCGATCTGGAAAAGCTCAAAGCGGCGTTGCGCCCGGATACCATCATTGTTTCCGTGATGCTGGTGAACAACGAAATCGGCGTGGTTCAAGATATCGCCGCGATCGGAGAAATCTGCCGGGACAAAGCTATTCTGTTCCATGTCGATGCGGCGCAAGCTACCGGCAAAGTTGTGATAGATTTGCAGAAGTTGAAAGTGGATATGATGTCGTTTTCCGCGCACAAGACTTACGGGCCAAAAGGCATCGGCGCATTGTATGTGCGGCGCAAACCGCGCGTGCGCCTGGAAGCGCAAATGCATGGCGGCGGGCACGAGCGCGGCATGCGCTCCGGCACCTTGCCCACGCACCAGATCGTCGGCATGGGCGAGGCATTCCGTCTTGCGCAAGAGGAAATGGTGGCGGAGAACGAACGTATCCGCATGCTGCGCGACCGCCTGTGGAGCGGCCTGTCCGGCATGGAAGAAGTGCACCTGAATGGTGATCTGAATCAACGCGTACCGCACAACCTTAATGTTAGTTTCAATTATGTGGAAGGCGAATCGCTGATCATGGCGGTGAAGGACATTGCGGTATCCAGCGGCTCCGCATGCACTTCCGCGAGTTTGGAGCCGTCCTATGTGCTGCGCGCCCTGGGCCGAAGCGACGAACTGGCGCACAGCTCCATCCGTTTTTCCGTGGGACGGTTCACCACGATGGAAGAAGTGGACTACACTGTGGAATTGTTGAAGGGCAAGATCAGCAAGCTGCGCGAGCTTTCTCCGTTGTGGGAAATGTATAAGGATGGAGTTGACCTGAATACTGTGCAGTGGGCGGCACATTGAATAAAGGCAGTCGTTAGACGTTAGTCGTTAGAAGTTAGTTAAACCTGTTTTTAACTAGCGACTAGCGTCTAACGACTAACGACTGCTCCTGAAAGGAGCAATAAAATGTCTTACAGTGAAAAAGTTCTGGATCATTACGAACACCCGCGCAACGTCGGTTCGCTGGACAAGAACGATGCGCATGTGGGCACCGGCATGGTGGGTGCACCGGCTTGCGGTGATGTGATGAAATTGCAAATCAAGGTAAGCAAGGACGGCGTCATCGAAGATGCCAAGTTCAAAACTTACGGCTGTGGTTCGGCAATCGCATCGAGCTCCCTGGTGACCGAGTGGGTAAAGGGCAAGACGGTGGACGAGGCATTGCAGATCAAGAACAGCCAGATAGCCGAGGAACTGGCGTTGCCGCCGGTCAAGATTCACTGCTCGATTCTGGCGGAGGACGCCATCAAGGCGGCAGTGCATGACTACAAGAGCAAGCATGGCGCGATGCTGGAAGCACCTGCCTGCAGGGAAAATTGTAAGGGGTGAAAAATGGCTATTACTTTGACTGAAAATGCGGTGCAACATGTGCGGAATTTCCTGGCCAAGCGCGGCAAGGGTGTCGGCCTGCGCGTTGGCGTACGTACCAGTGGTTGCTCGGGCATGTCCTACAAACTGGAATTCGCCGATGAAGTGAGTGACGATGATCTCCAGTTTATAAGCGGCGGCGTGACGGTGCTGGTTGATCCGAAAAGCCTGGCCTATGTTGATGGCATGGAGTTGGATTACACGCGCGAAGGTTTGAATGAGGGCTTTAAGTTTAAGAACCCCAATGTCAAAAGCGAGTGCGGCTGCGGCGAAAGTTTTGGCGTTTAATCCTGATGCAGGCTGAAGTTCCCGGTTTCCAGCTGGATTTTTTCCAGTTATTCGGCCTGCCGGCAAGCTACCGTCTTAATAACGCGCTGCTTGACCAGCATTACCATATTCTGCAGGAGCAGGTTCATCCGGACAGGTTTTCCCATCTTTCCGAAGTCGAACGCCGTGTATCCATGCAATGGGCAACGCGGGTGAATGAGGCTTACCAGACCTTGAGCGATCCCACCAAGCGAGCACGCTACCTGCTATTCTTGCACGGCGTAGATATCCAGGAAGAGTGCAACACCGCGATGCCGGCGGATTTCCTGATGGAACAGATGGAATGGCGCGAAGCCATTGAGGAGGCCCGTCAGGTGGGCGATGCCGCCGAACTGGACAAGCTGGAATCGCGCCTGCTGCATGAAATACATGGCCTTGAAGCGCAACTTGCGGCCAGAATTGACGACCTGCAGGACTATGCGGCGGCAGCGGGAGACGTGCGCAAGCTTAAGTTTCTGGAAAAACTTGTGGAAGAAATCGCTTCCGCATTCGATGCGTTGGACAGTTGATGGCACTGCTGCAAATTTCCGAACCCGGTTTGAGCACCGCTCCGCATAAGCACCGGCTGGCGGTGGGCATAGACCTTGGCACAACAAATTCCCTGGTGGCAACAGTGCGCAACGGCATCAGCGTAGTGTTGAACGATGAAAATGGCCGTGCGCTGTTGCCTTCTGTGGTGCGCTACCTTGCCGATGGCAGCGTTCGGGTGGGCGATGTTGCACAAGCAGTGCAGAGCGAAGACCCCGCCAATACCATTAGCTCGGTAAAGCGCTTCATGGGGCGTGGCCTGTCCGATATCGGCGGCATCAATGGGTTGCCCTACCGTTTTGTGGATGCGCCCGGCATGGTGCAATTGCGCACCGTTGCCGGGGTGAAGAGTCCGGTCGAAGTGTCGGCGGAAATCCTCAAGGTGCTGCGCGCCCGTGCCGAAGATATGCTGGGTGGCGGCCTGGTAGGCGCCGTGATTACCGTGCCGGCCTATTTCGACGACGCACAGCGCCAGGCCACCAAGGATGCGGCGCGGCTGGCGGGGCTGAACGTGTTGCGGCTGCTTAACGAACCCACTGCTGCCGCCATCGCCTACGGGCTGGATAATGCCGCTGAAGGGGTGTACGCAGTGTATGACCTGGGCGGCGGCACTTTCGATATTTCCATACTCAAACTATCCAGGGGTGTGTTTGAAGTACTCGCTACCAACGGTGATTCTGCGCTGGGCGGCGATGACTTCGACCATCGCATCTACTGCTGGCTGTTGGAAAAAAACAACCTCTCCGCGTTGGGCGCATCGGACTCACGGCTGTTGCTGACGCGCGCGCGCGCCGCCAAGGAAGAGCTTACCGAGCATGCCGAGACGCGCTTGACCGCCAACCTGCGTAGCGGAGAGGCGATAGATACCGTGCTGACCCGGCAGGATTTTCATGCCATGAGCCAGAACCTGGTGGCGCATACCCTGCAACCGATGCGCCGCGCCTTGCGTGATGCCAGGCTGAAGGTGGAAGATATCAAGGGAGTGGTGATGGTGGGCGGTGCGACGCGCATGCCGCAGGTGCAGCGCGCCGTGGCAGAATTTTTCGGGCAAACGCCGTTGACCAATCTTGACCCGGACAAGGTTGTGGCCTTGGGTGCGGCGATACAGGCCAATGTGCTGGCGGGGAATCGAAGCGGTGATGATTGGCTGCTGCTCGACGTGATTCCATTGTCGCTGGGCATCGAAACCATGGGCGGATTGACCGAGAAAATCATTCCGCGCAACAGCACCATTCCCACCGCGCGCGCGCAGGAGTTCACCACTTTCAAGGATGGCCAAACTGCGATGAGCATTCATGTGGTGCAGGGGGAGCGCGAACTGGTGGGCGATTGCCGCTCACTGGCCAAGTTTGAATTGCGCGGTATTCCGCCCATGGTGGCCGGCGCGGCGCGCATCCGCATCACGTTTCAGGTGGATGCGGACGGTTTATTGAACGTGACGGCGCGTGAATCGGTCAGCGGGGTGGAGGCGACCGTTACCGTGAAGCCTTCCTATGGCCTGTCCGATGCCGAAATCACGCGCATGTTGCAGGATTCCAGCCAGCATGCGCGTGATGACATGCAGTTGCGCGCCCTGCGCGAGCAGCAGGTGGATGCCGGGCAGTTGCTGGAGGCGGTGGAGAACGCGCTGGCGCAGGATGGCGCAGACTTGCTCGACCAGGCCGGGCAAACGCGCATTCGCGGCAGCATGGACGAATTGCGCGCAGTGCTGCAAACTGACGACCATCACGCCATCAAGCGCGCCATCACCCAGTTGAACGATGCCACCGTGGTTTTTGCACAGGCGCGTATGGACAAGAGCGTATCACGTGCGCTGGGCGGGCGTAAACTGACCGACCTGGAGGTTTAACTTGCCGCAGATAATTGTGTTGCCGCATGAAGAGGTGTGCCCTGAAGGCAAGGTTTTTGATGCCGTTCCGGGCGTTTCCATCTGCGATGCCCTGTTGCAGCACGACGTGGAGATCGAGCATGCTTGCGAAAAATCCTGCGCCTGCACCACCTGTCATGTCATCGTGCGCGAAGGGTTCGATTCACTGGCGCCAGCCGAAGAAATCGAGGAAGACCTGCTGGACAAGGCATGGGGTCTGGAGCCGAATTCGCGCCTGAGTTGCCAGGCAAAGGTGGTTGACAAGGATTTGGTTATCGAGATACCCAAGTACACTATCAACATGGTGAAGGAGGGCAAGTAAAATGAAATGGACTGACATTCGCCAGATCGCCATCGAATTGGCGGAGGCTCACCCGGAAATTGATCCGCACACGATACGCTTTACCGACTTGCACAACTGGGTGGTGGAGCTCGAAGATTTTGACGACGACCACAACCATGGTGGCGAAAAAATTCTTGAAGCCATTCAGATGACGTGGATAGACGAGGCTGAGTGATGTTGAAATGCTGCATGAATATTTCCAACCGCTGGTTTTATCTGGCAGGCGCGGTGGTCATTGCCGGGCTGCTCGGCGCGGCGCTTTATCTGCAACACATCCTGCGCCAGGATCCCTGCCCCCTGTGCATGCTGCAGCGCGTGATTTTCATTGCAATGCTGGTGATGTTCGCCATTGCCGCTCTGCACAACCCGAAACGCACCGGCGAAAAAGTGTATGCCGCATTGATAGGCTTGCTCGCACTTGGCGGCGTGGGAACTGCCAGCCGCCACATCTGGATACAACACTTGCCGAAAGACGAAGTGCCAGCCTGCGGCCCCGGACTGGACTACATGCTGGAAAATTTTCCCATGGCCGAAGTGTGGAAGGAACTCATGCACGGTTCCGGCGAATGCGCCGCCAAGGGCTGGACCTTTCTCACCCTTGGCATTCCCGAGTGGTCGCTGCTCTGGTATGTGCTGCTCGGTGCATGGGCGGTGATGATCGCACTCAGGAAATCCGCCTGATTTTTTGTCTTGGGGTGTTTTGACGCACCCCCTCCTGCCCATGAAAAAACTTTCATTACTGCTGTTCATGTTGCCCGCGCTATTTATCGTGACGGCATTTGCAGACTCGCAGCAGGATGAGCGAATTGAAATCAAGGTGCAGGTTACGGGGGAAAACGTGATTGTTGACCTCAGCCTCCTTGTTCCGGCAACGCGGCAGCAAGTGTGGGCAGTGCTGACCGATTTTGACCACATGGCCAGCTTCATTTCCAACTTGAAGGAAAGCAAGGTGATAAGCACCTCAGCCGATACCCTGAAAGTTTTTCAGCGCGGCTCCGCAAAGTATGGCCCGATCAGTTTCCCGTTTGAATCAACGCGTGAAATGCAGTTGGCTCCCTTCGATAAAATCCGGTCGCACATGATCAGCGGTAACATGCGCAAGATGGAAGGCACGACGCAGCTGGTTGACGAAGGGGCGCAAACTCGGATTATTTATCACACGGATTCCATCCCGGGGGTCTGGATTCCTCCGATAGTTGGAAAGGTTTTTATCGAGCATGAAATCCGGGAGCAATTCCGGGAAATACGGAATGAAATAATTAAAAGAAAACAGGAACCCGGCCAAGTTCAGCAAGTCGCAGGCGCACTGCCGGTATGCGTGGCACGGGGTTGATCATAATGCCGCAGGTCATGCCCTGCGGTTTCCATTGCCGCGCATTGACCGCGACTTAAAGCAAGCGACGTTGACAGTACGATACGGCCAGGGGCGGGCGAGGAAGCCAACACAGTTGCACAGATGGAATTGGAATAGTATTTTCCAATTCAGGTATGAGCCTGAAGCGGCGACGATCTGGGTGATTTGTTTGTGCGGGTTGGTCGGGTTTAAAAGTTAAGTTTAATGGATTTTTGCCAGTCGGTTTTGAGTTTATTTTCTAATGATTTTAGTCTCAAGAATTGGTGCTTTTCCGGTGTTGTTTTCCGATCGGTTATGCCCGGCGTTTTTGTTTTTGAAAACTTGCAAATAAATCACTCTTGGCGCGCTGCATTTCCTGTGCTGCTGCCAAGTCTGTTTCGGACTTCGCCTGCGCCTGCAATGCGTCCAGAGTGATGCCCTCTTTGAGCGTGACTAAACCCTTCACACTCAACAGCACCAAGCATTCCAGCGGAGTCTTCACATCCTCGTCTTTATAGCGTTTGACGATCTTGCCCTTGGGGCTAATGATCTCGGTTGCAAACATGCACGGGCGGTGAAAGTTGAGCCACGGATTGAACGTTTCCTGATAGAACTCATTGATGGGTTTGGCGTACTTCTGGGGGATATGTTCGAAGCCCATGTGCTTGCGCACCACACTGGCATTCTTGCTCTCGGCCAGCGCGTTATCGTTGCTGTGGCGCGAGCGAGATTTGGTTTGCTCGATGCGCAGCTTCTCAAGGATCGCAGCCACCGGGCCATTGATGTACTCGGAGCCGTTGTCCGAGTGAAACCCCATAATTACAAACGGGAACTGTTCGATCACCAACTCCAGCACGGGCAACAAAAATGCCTCGCTAATACCCTGCACGCACGCCTCGACCTGCCACTGGCTGACCTCGTCAACGCAGGTGATGTGATACACGCCTTTGATGCCGTCAAGATCGCCTTGGTGGACGGTGTCGATGCGCACAAACCCAACCCGCCCTTTGGGGCGTGGTACTTTGCGTACCCCGATGTGATTGCACACCGGATTAGTCTTGGTGAAAACCACCCGCAAGGCTTGATAGCCCGAGCTTTTGCGCAGGTTGTACAGGTGCGAAACCGACAGGCCGGACACCCGCTCATAGCGCGCGTCACCATAGACGCTGTAAGCGCGCTGCAAGAGGTGCGCAATGGCCGGGCCACACACGTCCTCATTGGCCTTGTCCATCTCTGCGAGAAGCGCGATATCGATAGCCGTGTATTTGCGCGCAAAAGGGGCAGCAGGCGCACGGTAGTGTTTGGACAGGGTACGGTAGCCAAGCGGTTTGTGAACCACTGCGTGACCAGGCGTGTGACCTGCGCGCGGCTGTAGCCGCTGGTGACTTGCAGGTACTTCAGCAGCACACCTTTCTCTCGCTTGCCCTGCTTGGGATAGTCAAAGCGTTTGAGCACGCGACTGATGTGCTCATAGCGTTCGCTGTCGTCACCAGACTTGGTGAATTCAATCTGGAGGCAGCCACCAAGAAATTGCTCAATCTGTTCTATCGTGCAAAGCCGTGTTTCGTTCATGTTGATCATCATCCTTGCAATGATCAACCCACTCCTTCAATCGACCTCAGATTCTTCGCTTCAGGCTCATTCCTCGTTGGAAATACAGCCCTCCTTCAGGCTCATACCACATTGGATAAGGCTGGAATTATTCCAAATGAAAATTAAGGAGTATGCTTTTCGCGTCATCAACTACGGGAGGGTGCCATGATCAACATCAAGCAACTGCTGGCGGATGAAGTGGAACATTTGCTGGCGTATCGCTGCACAGGAATCCTCAAGGAATCGCTGCACCTGCCGGGGCCGGACTATGTTGATCGCGTGGTGGCGGTGAAAGACCGCAAGCCGGGCGTGCTGCGCAGCCTTCAATCGCTGTATGGGCATGGAAGGCTGGCGAACAGCGGATACCTCTCGCTGCTGCCGGTGGATCAGGGTGTGGAGCATTCCGGCGGAGCATCATTCGCACCCAACCCGATTTATTTTGACCCGGAAAACATTGTCAGGCTCGCCATCGAAGGCGGCTGCAACGGTGTAGCATCGACGCTCGGCGTGCTGTCCTCGGTGGCGCGCCGCTACGCGCACAGGATTCCGTTTATAGTTAAAATCAATCACAACGAACTGCTCACTTACCCCAACGAGTTTGACCAGACCCTGTTTGCCAGCGTCGAGCAGGCATTTGACATGGGCGCAGTGGCGGTGGGCGCAACGGTGTTTTACGGCTCCGAACAATCGCGCCGCCAGATACAGGAGGTTTCAGAAGCCTTCGCGCACGCGCATGAACTCGGGCTTGCCACCATTCTTTGGGCCTATCTGCGCAACCCTGCTTTCAAAGTGGCCGACAAGGACTACCACGTTGCCGCCGACCTCACCGGGCAAGCCAACCACCTGGCTGCGACTATCAACGCCGACATCGTCAAACAGAAAATGGCCGAGAACAACGGCGGTTTCAACGCGATCAAGTTCGGCAAGACCAGCCCCAGGGTGTATAGCGAACTCACCACCGACCACCCGATAGACCTGGTGCGCTACCAGGTGGCGAACTGCTACATGGGGCGCGTCGGCATGATCAACTCCGGCGGCGAGTCGGGCAAGGATGACTTACACCAGGCGGTGCGCACTGCCGTCATCAACAAGCGTGCCGGCGGCATGGGCCTGATCTCCGGGCGCAAGGCGTTCCAGAAACCGATGCAGGACGGCATTGCGCTACTCAATGCGATTCAGGATGTGTACCTGGATAATGGAGTGACGGTGGCATAAAACATTCAGGGCATTTTTGAGCAAAAAATGCCACCAAGCAAATTATATAGGCCATTGGGCATTGGAAGAGGCTGGGAGAGAGTTGACTTTATTTTTCAAACTAGACATTATCTGTCTTTTATTGTCTTGCCGATCTCTAATGATGTGGTTTGTATCGTAAGAAAATAATACAGGGAGATATGTAATGGTTTTTAATGGAAATTTCAGTGCCAGCATAGTGCTGGCACCAGTTGCTATCTTGGCTAGCTCGGTTGGGGCTGGATTCATACCGGTGTGTGGGGCGATGCGTCGCAACCACCTGATCAAGGAGTGAGCCGCGCCATGATGACGCTTTACTCGGGAACGACAGACCCGTTCAGCCAACGTTGCCGCATTGTCCTGTTTGAGAAGGGCATGGATTTTCAGGTCATTGATGTGGACATGTTCAATAAGCCGGAAGATCTCGCGGTGGTGAACCCCTATAACAAAGTGCCGGTGTTGGTGGAGCGCGACCTGGTTCTGTATGAGTCCAACATCATCAATGAATATATTGATGAGCGATTCCCGCACCCGCAACTGATGCCTGCTGACCCGGTGATGCGCGCGCGCGCGCGGCTGTTCCTGCACCGCTTCGAGAATGAGTTGTTTTGCCATATCGATACCATCGAACACGCCGCACAGAAAGCCGCCGATAAGGCGCGTCATGTGGTGCGTGACAATTTGACGCAGATTTCCCCGGTATTTGCCAAGCAGAAATATATGCTCGGTGATGATTTCTCCATGCTTGATGTGGCAATTGCGCCGCTGCTATGGAGGCTGGATCATTATGGCATCCAGCTCGACAAGGACGCCGGGCCGCTGATGAAGTATGCCGAGCGGTTGTTTTCTCGCCCTGCCTATATCGAAGCGATGACACCTGCGGAAAAAGCGATGCGCAAGTGAGTGATTTATCCACCAAGCCCTATCTGATACGCGCGATTTACGACTGGTGTGCCGATAGTGGCCTGACCCCCTATCTGGCGGTGCGTGTGGACGAGGCAACGCGAGTACCGGTGGCTTACATCAAGGATGGTGAGATTGTGCTCAACCTGAGCATGGATGCGGTGAAAAATCTGCAGTTGGGCAACGAAGAAATAACCTGCAGCGGACGATTTGGCGGTGTGCCGCATAAAATCATCGTGCCGATGCCTGCGGTGATCGGTGTTTTTGCCAAGGAAACGGGTCAGGGGCTGGTGTTCCAAGGGCAAGTGTCTGCACCAACGCAGCCTGGTGGTGACGGGGGAAGTAAACCGCCCGATAATCCCACGCCAGCCAAACCGCGCCTCAGGGTGGTGAAATAAAAAAGCCGCAGGAAAACCCTGCGGCTTGTTGTTTTCAATGCCCGAGTATTAGCCTGAAGTTCTTGCATGAAAAGAGCGAGTTTTTCTAAGCCTTTCAAGCCGCTGTCTTGAAAGCCACCTTCCAGTTTCTGTCTACACCTTGATCCGCCGCAGGAGTTCCATCGCGCGCTGTTGCTTCGAGTTGGGGGTCGTTAGCACCTCGAAAGTGGGTGCGTTTTCTGCGGCAAGAGGTGTGCGGCAAGTGTTGCGTACGATGGTGGCAAGCTCGGCCATCAAGGTGCTAAAGCTATGTACTGGGGTGTCGTCGTCGAGGGTGTGGCTAGCGACTTTTGCCAGCGCGGCTTTGGAGCGTTTGGCCGGTGCCACTGGGTCTCTGGTGGCCTTGGCCTTCTGATCCTCATCGGCAAACATCAGTTCGCGCCAGGCTTCACGCATGTGCCACTCGACGTAGTACGCGAGCATGCACAGGAAGATGTGCGAGCGCACCCGATCGGCCAGGCGGTGATGGATCGGACGCACTTTCAGGTCGATGGTCTTGATCGAGCGGAAGGCCCTCTCCACGTTGGCCAGCGACTTGTAGTTGCGCACACAATCCGCAGCTTCCATCCTCGTGGCCGACACCGAAGTGCGGATGATGTAGATTCCGTCCAACGCGGCCTCAGCGGCGATGCTGTCCGGCTTGCGCCCGAACGAGAATGTCGTGTCGCCGATGGCGAGTTCGAAGTGCTTGGCGACCTTGTACTGGTTGATTATTTTGCCCACGCGCACGCCGATATCATCCTTGCCAGCAAGCTTGGCGGTGTCTACCCTAGACTTGATCTTCGCAAGGTTTTTCTCCGTGGCACACAGCAACTCTTCGCGCTTGTGCGCACGCAGCAAGGCCAACTGTGGATTGCGGCATGCCACCAAGCGTTCGCACGGGTAGTCCGGTGAACTGAGTTCGAGCAGATTGCTCTCGTCGAACAACCCGAGCTGCAACTGTCCCTGCTCGATCAGCGAACGGATCGAAACGCTCTTGAGCGCGGTGATCCAGCCGATGCCATCGGTATCGCGCATCTCGTCGATGGCCTTTTGCGAGATCATCCCACGGTCGCCGACCATCACCATGCTCTCGATACCGAAATCCGTGCGCAGGCGTTGCACTTCTGGCATGAAGGTGGTGCTGTCAGAGGTATTGCCATCATGCACCGAAACCGCGACCGGGCAACCACGGCCATCGGTAAGTAAACCGTAATTGACTTGCAGCATGCCATGCTTGCCGTCGCGGTTGTAGCCGCGCTTGGCCAGCGGGCAGGTGGCGCCCTCGAAGTAACTGGACGACAGGTCGTAGAGCACCAAACCGCCCGCGCTCAAATGACGGGCTGCGAGCTTCTTCTCAATGGTGTTTTTGCGCTGCAACAGCCAGTCCATCGCCGCGTACAGATCATCCTCGCTCGCGTCAGCCACGGCGAAGTCCTCAGCTAGCGTCGTCGTATGCCACCAGCGTGTAGTGGCCAATTTGGTTTGCGGTGACACAATACGTGAAGCCACCATGGACAGCACCAAATCGCGCTCGCGGCACGGCTTGGAGGCAATCAGAGAAGCGAACCCCAAGCGCTGCATCGCAGTCGCCACGGCATCCACGTGACCATGCGCGCGTGAAAGCGAAATCTCGAAGGCCTGCGCCACCGGCGCGAAGGTCTCGCCCTGCAACGAGCGGCGGATGATCTCCACCAGATCATCGGGCAGGTGCGAGAGATTACCCAGAGTTTCGTTCTTGACGCTGCCGCCTTCGCGGTAGCTACGGCGCAGCAGGTGCGTGCGATAGACCCGATCCTTGTACTTGCGGGTTGTGGTGACGACGTGTGCGGTTCCGGTGCGAGCAGACATGCCCGTAAATGTAAGCGATATATCGCACAATGTCAATACAGTTTAGTGACTACAAATATAATACTTAAAATGCTACCATAACGCGATATTCCTCAATAACGACGGGCAGTTTTATGCTCCGGGGTGACTACGAAATCACGGGAACTTCAGATTAGCTGACAGACACCAGCGCGGCCTGCATTTTTGCCATCGCCTTTTGCTCAATCTGGCGTATGCGTTCGGCTGACACGCCGAACTCGTCTGCCAGTTCGTGCAACGTGGCAGTGGCATCTTCACAAAGCCAGCGCGCCTCGATGATGCGGCGGCTGCGTTCATCCAAGCCTGCCAATGCATGTGCCAAGCCTGCGCTGTTCAGCGTTTCCAGTTGCTTCCGTTCCAGCAGGCGAGAGGGCTCGTCTTCCGCAGTAGCGGCAAGATAGGCAATCGGCGCATAACTGTCGTCCTCATCGTTCGCTCCCGGTTCCAGCGCCACCTCGTGGCCGTTGAAGCGCGCCTCCATCTCTACTACGTCGCTGGCGCTGACATTCAGTTCGCGCGCAATGGCTTGCACATCTTGCGGCTTGAGCGATGCCGATCCCTGCTTCATGCTGCGCAGGTTGAAAAATAATTTGCGCTGTGCCTTAGTGGTGGCAATCTTGACCAAGCGCCAGTTGCGCAGCACGTATTCGTGAATTTCAGCGCGGATCCAGTGCAGTGCGAACGATACCAGACGCACGCCGCGTTCCGGATCGTAGCGCTTGACTGCCTTCATCAGCCCGATATTGCCCTCTTGGATCAAGTCTGCCTGTGGCAGGCCGTAACCGGCAAAACCTCGCGCCACGCTGACCACCAAGCGCAGGTGCGATACGATGAGCTGGCGCGCCGCTTCCAAGTCGTTGTCGCGGCGGAAGCGGGTTGCCAACTCCAGTTCCTCCTCATGCGTCAGCATGGGGAAACGATTTACCGTCTGGATGTAGCTCTCCAAGCTACCCACTGCCGAGGGTACGGGTAATGCCAAAGTGTGATTCATAGTTTTCCTCCTGATGGGAATATTAGCACTCTTGCCATTCGAGTGCCAGATAGGAAAAAAATTCTTGATGAAAATAAATATTCCGGGCAGTTATATGACCCCCGGCAAAGCCCTGATCTTTACCCATAATCGGTTCTGCTGGACACGGTAATCTGTGTCGCATCATTCATTACGCGCCACATGGCAACGATGTCATCCAAGCGCTGCAAGCCAAGCCACAAGGTTTGCGTTCCCGGCTCACCGTCACTTTTACGCCCGAGGAATCCGCCGAGACTGGCAACGTGGCGGGTGGCGTCGCGCAAGGTGGGCGGCCGTGCAGGGGCAACGGGGTTTTTCGTTGTGAACACCATCAGTGCTTTCCACTCGGCCTCCTCGAAATACACTGTGCAAGGAGCCTGCGGTACTTCTCGTCCAAGCTTATTCAAGTAGTATATTCGCCAAGCCACTACCAGATCGATGGCCAGGCACGCCTCAATCCGATCTGCTTGCCCGAGTTGCCGTTGTTCGATGCGGCATCCGCTCTTCAAGGTGCGATGGAGTACTTCAATACCCCAGCGGCGCGTGTACCAAATCAGTTTTTCTATTGCCTGCTCAAAGCACGTTACCGGAATCGTAGTGAGCAGCATCCATTCTAAAGGTTTTACGCCGGCAGGTGGATCTTGCTCCTGCGCAAAGACGGCCCAAACCGGGATAGGCATGCCTTTGTGTCCGGCAGATGCGATCAGTTTGACTGCGGCATAGCGAACACTCATGCGCGCCGTGCGCGCTGCGCGATTTCCTTGACGTGGCACCTGCAAGTCCTGAGTACCTCCTGCCGGCCTGGATTGCATTGTCTCCCATAGCCGATTTTGCTCGTCGTGCAACTGGCGGTTATGTTCTGCCCGTATCAGCAGCTTCGGGCCTTCAGGATGTGCCATGGCATCTTCAAACAACTCATAGATGTCCGCCTCGCGATCACCCACGCTCACCAGCGTGGTATTGGGGCAGCGCGTCTGTACATCCGCCACCGCACGGAAACTTTTCAGCCACTTGAAGCTTTCCTTCTCCTCGATCGGTATGCGATGACGCTTCGCCTTCTTGCCAATTTCATTTGGATCGCGTGCCCAGCACTGTACATTCAGGAATCCCAATGGCGTACCCTGAGTGCTGAAGGCAAGCGTCGAGTGCAGATGCAGTCCCTGCGGGCCATTCGATCCGATGGGTCCCATTCCTTCGGTAGCCGCGTGCGCCGTATAGTTAAGGCTCGTCGTGTCCTGCACCGCCAGCACGATTTTCTCTGCACGCACGCGTGCTTCAGTCGACTGAAAGTGAGGTTGCAATAGGGTGTCCATTGTTGTTTGCTCGTGATCCAGAAACCGATAGGCAGCCTTGGCTTTGGCCCGGCTCGCGCAAGCCTGTGTCACATTGGCTTGAGGCCGAGCATAAAAATCCCGCGCCAGCGACAACAGGCGCGTTTGCAACCGCGCATCCGGCAGCGCGCAACCGCCAAATTCTTCTTCCGCCCAATCTGCAGGAACCCTTGGATCAGGACACGGTTTAACGGGGCGGTGCAGCACAATTGCGTCACCGTTCGCTTGCAAGATTGTTTGCCAATGTGAATGCAATGGATAGACCCAGATGTCCTTGATCGTTCCTTGGGCTGCATGACTTCGATCCTGTCGGCCACGCCCTTGAGTTTGACCGAGGAGAATCCAGTTGGCGGCCCGATAGCAGGTGCCACGATAGCGGCTGCGATCAACAAAAGTTTCCACCAGCACCGGCGCGATGCCATAGCGCGATTGCCAGTCATTTTTCAATCGGGATAGTGCCAAACTCAGCACGTGCGAGGCCAGGTTGGGAACATGGACACCGGGCAAAATCAGAAATCGGCTATTGGCAACGACCTTGGGCAATTCCGCCTGGCGGGTTGCATCATCCCAGCCAACCCACGTATCACGAGGAGCTAATCGCCACGCGGGTGCGCTGAAACTCAATCCACCCACAAACCCCGCTTCGCAGGCTATCAGATAGCGGAGCTGTGCCCCGCACAACGGCCCTGCACCCAACGGGTGGTGCGCCTGCATCATCGCCCACCATGTGCTCGACAATTCCGTTTGCCCACTGTCTACAGGTACCAACCATACCCCGCCTAGCTCGCTTAGCTTTGCCTCAATGGTTAACCAATCAGTATCAAGTATCAATCCCTCAGTCGGTTTGGCAAACGAGACCTCCTTTCCATCAGGAAGCGAAATGACCCCCCGACGTGACAACTTGAGCAGTGCCACTCGGCAACTCATGTCTTTCGGCTGGCCATCCGCTCTTTGCCATCCCAACCAGGCACATACCTCACGCGACAGCGCCGTGCGCGTTAACGCAGGATCACCCTCCACCCGTGTACGAATTCGCGTGAGTATCTCTTCGGAAAAGTTTTGTCCAGCTACCAACATGAAAGTAGGTTAGCAAAAAAATCTCCCCGTGTCCAGCGAAAACTGTGGGACAAGATCAGGGCAAAGCCGGGGGCTTATTGGATGAGCACCTCAAAGTGGCCGATAAAACCGTGAGCCGCCTGAAGGCGGTGGGTTCTCATTCCTTCCTCCTTGCAGAGGGAGAGAGCCAAGCGAGGGGGCAATTGGGATGTGGGTACAAACTAATCCCTGCATGCTTAAATTTATACCCCCACCCTTCCCATCCACCTGCAATGGGGAGGGAATGATGTCGCTGAATTTTAACTTTGCTTTATATAACCGCCGCATAGGTCAAACTCTTGTGAGTCTCCCCGGCAAAGCAGGGGGATTTACCTCACTGAATTACCGTCATATGGCGGTCATAACCATGAATTTATTGGTGCCAGTCTCAAACACATCCTTTCCGCGTTTGATGCGGATGCGCAACTCCCAGTAGCCCTTGAGAGGAAAGCTGATATAGCCCTGATAGTTGCCCGGTGAAACTTCCCTGAAAACCGTGGTGAAATCCTTGCTTTCATCCGATGCGCGGTATGCTTCCACTTCCATTTCTCCACTAACAGGTAAGCTTGCCCGATCCACCACGTTGATTTCGTATCCAGCCGGTGAGCCTATCATAATAGACTTGGGCTGCTTGACGGTGGTCTTCCATGCAAGTGCTTTTTGCTCTTGCAGATCACTTACCAAAGCAGCCCCAGATTTACGGTCTCCGGTATCGTAATCCCTGTCCACTAATGTAGAGCGTTTATGCGTTGCGTACCAGATAAAGGTGCCATTCACCACCAGCACGAAGATAATCAACGCTATCATGCCGAGCAACCAAGGGTTGCGTAAACCTTTTTTATTATTCTGTGAAATCATTTTTCATTCTCTCCGCAATAGTTGTAATCAGGGTTTGGGGCCGTTGAATTTGGTGTTGTATTCAGCGGCAATCTGCGGGTCTTCAACACTCTGAACCCGGAATTCAATCGGCGTCACTTCTTTTTTGATATTTCCGCCTGGCGCCCTGACGAAGATCGTGAATGAAGTGCCACGGCCATGATGTGTCAGCAATGGTTTTTCGGCACCGATAATGACCTGATTTTTCACGCCACCTTCTGCGCTGACCGTCACAAAGAGATCCTTATCGGTCTTATTGAGCACCTTGAATTCATATTTATTCTGAATCGAGCCATCGCTCAGGCTTACAAACAATGGTTGACGCTCCGTTATCACTTTCAGCGTCATCGTGCCCAGATGGGTCATGCCGTAAACAATCCCTACAAAAGCAATCAGGATAATGGCGATGTATACCAACGTGCGGGGGTGCTGGTACATTTTCTTTACGGGTTTGCCTTCCAGTTCGTCCAACGAGGCATAGCGTATCAAACCGCGCTGCTTGCCAACCTTGTCCATGATGGAATCGCAAGCATCCAGACAGAGACCACAGGTAATGCAACCCAATTGAAGCCCATCACGTATGTCAACACCGGTCGGGCACACTTGCACACATTGGAAGCAATCAATGCAATCGCCTTGCGTCGCGCCTCTTTCCGCTTTACGGTGCAGCTTGCCGCGCGGCTCGCCGCGATTGAAGTCGTAAGCCGGGAGTATGGTTTGCGAATCGGTCATCACTCCCTGGATGCGGGCGTAGGGGCACATCCACATGCACACCTGCTCACGCAACAGCCCTGCCATGATGTAAGTGCCAAATAAGAATGTGATCAGCGTTACCCAACCAACCATGGGCAATTGAAAATGCACCAGATCGTTCCAATAGCCGTAAGCATCGACAAACCAGATTGAGAAACTAATGCCTGTAAGAAGTGAAATCGCCACCCAGATAAAATGCTTGATGGATTTCTTCCAAATCTTTTCCACATTCCAGGGTGCAGCGTCCAACTTCCGGCGGGCGTGGGGATTGCCCTCGATTTTGTCTTCTATCCAGACAAACCAGTCAGTCCAGGCAGTCTGGAAGCAGAAATAACCACAAAACACACGGGATGCCACGGAAGTCACCGCAAACAATGCCATCGCCAGCAACAGCAGCAACAGGGACAACATCCAGATATCCTGCGGCAATATGGTCAGGTTAAAGAAATGGAATTGCCTGTTGGTGATATCAAACAAGATCGCCTGTTTGCCATTCCAGCGCAAATACGGGACAAGGAAAAACAACAACCAGAGTGATTGGGTATAGTTTTTAATATTGCGGAAAAACCCCGGCATGCGCTTGGCATGGACGGTCTTGTCTCCGGTATTAACCCGCCAGGTCTCAAATTCCTGGTAAATTTCCGTGACAGTTCCAACTTCCTTGTTTTCAACTTCCTTATGCACGCGCTCACTCCCGACTGGCTTAACAACCCTATCCGGACTTTCACCAGATGCCAAAACGACTCCAGATAAAATTTACTCCACTCGCAAAACCGATCCTGAGATATTTTTTCAAAATGAAAAAAGGAGGAGATTTTACTCCCCTCCTCCTCACATGAACAACAAAAAACTTACTGGCTATCGTTGCCTTTGGTTGCGTTCCTGTAAACCATGTAGAGCAACCACGCCACGACTACGGCAGATCCAACCACACTAATGATCACACCCCAGAAAACCGCATCATGATTCATCCTATGTCCCTCCTTTATGTAAAGCCTGCGCGAGGGTTTCCCCGCACAGGCACAGGCGTATGCTGTTTACTTTGCTGTTGCTGTAGCAGGTGCATCAGGCTGACCGCCGCCAAACTTGTACACATACACCGCCAGTTTCTTCATTTCGGTATCGCTCAGTTTGCCTGCCGCCTTGAAGCTTGGCATCACCGCCACACGTGTTTGGGGATCACCGGAGTTCACACCGTAGGTAATGGTGCGCTTGATACCCGCGACCGAACTGTCAAAACGCCAGATTTTGTCAGTCAGGTTGGCCGAACCCATCGCCTGATTGCCCTTGCCATCTTCACCGTGACAGGCTGTGCATCCCTTTGCCGCGAACAGCGGGGTAGAGGTCGGCTGGCTTTTCGCAACCGCATCGGCCAGGGTGTCAATCTCGGCAGCAGTTAGAATAGTTTTGTGTGCCGTCATCATCCCTTGGTGGCCGTTGAGGATGGTTTCGTGGATTTGATTGACCGTACCGCCGTACAGCCAATCGTCATCATTCAGGATAGGAGCGAACAGTCCTTCCTTATCCTTGGTGCCAACGCCGTTTTGACCGTGGCAAGCTGCGCAGTTATCACCGAACAATACCTTGCCGGAACGCTTCACATACTCGCTCAGTTCGTTGTCTGCCAAAATGGCTGCGGGTGTCATGCCCTTGAGTTTGGCTTCAAACTTGCCGCGTACTGCGTCCACTTCACCCTCGTCGGCCTCCATTTCCTTGATCGCCGTCCATCCGCCGACACCCTTGGAAAAACCACCTGACGTAGCAAACGGGATGGCGGGATAATATATCCAGTACACCACCACAAATAATGCGCTGGCAGTCAAACCCAGCATCCACCACTTGGGTGGCTGATTGGTGAAGTCACCCAAATCATCATCCCACACATGCCCGGTTGTTGGCACACCTGATACATCGTGTTTTTCACTCATCTTTTTTCTCCCACATTGATATGGTCTTCGTCATCCAGCGCCATCCCGCGCTGGGACTCGAATGTGTTCTTGTTAGCCGGACGAAATACCATGACATAAACTACCACCATGCCGATAAACGCGACCAGGGAAAAAAATACCCCGATCCAATCATTCGCAGACATGGCGGCAACGTCCATGCCAAGGTATCCCAGCAACTTAGTCACGGTAATTTACACCTTCTTCGAACTTAATGTGATTGCCCATACTTTGCAAATAAGCAATCAACGCGTCCAAATCAGTCTTACCTTCCAACTGAGCTTTCGCACCGTTGACATAGGCATCCGTATAAATGGCCTTGGGCACCGGGTTGAACGGCATCATGGTCATCACCTTCATGGTTTGCACGGTTTCGGCTACATTCACCGGCATTTTGTCCAGCCAGAAGTAATTAGGCATGACGGACTCCGGCACTACTTCGCGCGGATATTTCAGGTGGCGGCGATGCCACTCATCCGAATATTTGCCTCCAACACGCGCTAAATCCGGGCCGGTACGCTTGGAACCCCACTGGTAGGTGTGGTCGTACATGGACTCTTCCGCTATCGAGTAATGGCCATAACGGTCTTTCTCGTCACGGAACGGACGTATCATCTGCGAGTGGCACAAGAAACAGCCTTCGCGGATATAAATCGCGCGCCCGGCAAGCTCCAGTGGCTTGTATGGACGCACGCCATCGCCGGGTTGCCAGTCTTCCAGCGTTTTGTGCTCGGAAGCAGCAGGGTTCCAGACAATCTTGGCCATCGAAACAACGTTGCCTTTGCTGTCTTTATGAGCCGTTCCGTTGAAAGTACCGTCCCCTCCACTCATTGCAGTATTCGGCAAGTAGAACAACGGAATGATTTCCACGATACCGCCAATCGCCACGGCGATGGCGGTCAATACAAACATCAGGACGGTGCTGCGCTCAGTCTTGTCCTGCAATTTTGTCGAATAAATTTTGTCGTGATCGGACATGTTTCACTCCTTATGCATTAGCAGGAACAGCGTTCGAACTGCGCACAGCACTTGCCTGGCGCACAGTCATAACGATGTTGTACAGGGCTATCCACGCACCCAGATTGAAGATCATGCCGCCGATAGCACGCATTGCATAGTACGGGTGCATCGCGGACACGGATTCAACAAAGGTATAGGTCAGCGTGCCATACTCGTCATAATCGCGCCACATCAGACCCTGCATGATGCCTGACACCCACATCGCCACGACATAAACCACCGTACCGATAGTTGCCAGCCAGAAGTGCACGTTAACCAGGCTTTCAGAGTACATCTTCTCCACGCCGTACAATTTCTTGATCATGTGGTACATCGCGCCGTAGGCAACCATCGCCATCCAGCCCAATGCGCCGGAGTGCACGTGGCCCACAGTCCAGTCAGTGTAGTGGGACAAGGCATTCACAGTCTTGATGGACATCACCGGGCCTTCGAACGTGGACATCGCGTAGAACGCCAGGGAAACCACCAGGAAGCGCAGGATGTAGTCAGTACGCAACTTGTCCCAGGCGCCGGACAGCGTCATCATGCCGTTCATCGCACCACCCCAGGACGGGATGATCATCGCCAGGGAAACAGCGGCACCCAGGGAACCGGTCCAATCAGGCAACGCGGTGTATTGCAGGTGATGGGCGCCCAACCACACGTAGCCGAAGGTCAATGCCCAGAAGTGCAGTACGGACAGGCGATAGGAATACACCGGGCGACCTGCTTGCTTGGGTACGAAATAATACATGATGCCCAGAAAGCCGCCGGTCAGGTAGAAACCCACCGCATTATGGCCCCACCACCATTGGATCATGGCATCTTGCACGCCGGAGTAAATGGAGTAGGACTTGGTCAGGCTGACCGGGATTGCCAGGCTGTTCACGACATGCAAATAGGTGATCATGATGATCATACCCATGGTGAACCAGTTCGCCACATAGATGTGCGAAGTCTTGCGAATCGCTATGGTCATGATGTGATTCAGTCCGAACGACAACCAAACCACCGCGATCAGGATATCAATCGGCCATGCCAGTTCGGCATATTCCTTGCCTTGGGACATGCCCAGCGGCAGAGTGATCACAGCCAATACGATGATCAGATTCCAGCCCCAGAAGGTGAACCACGCCAAGCCATTGCTCCACAGTTTGGTCGCACCGGTGCGCTGCACCATGTAGAAGCCCGTTCCCATCAGCACACAACCGCCGAACGCAAAAATAACCGCGTTGGTATGCAGCGGGCGCAAACGCCCAAAAGAGATCTCAGGAATATCGAAGTTTAAAAACGGCCATGCTAATTCAGACGCGATCCACACGCCGAGCAGCGTGCCTACCACAGCGTAGATAGCGGCCGCGATGGTGAACCATCGAACCACTTCCATATCGTACTTTACTGGTGTCGCTTGGGTTGCTTCCACAGTATCTTCCCTCCCTTTAAATCAAAAATTCCAATCAACCTGCCACAGGCGCAGCCTGCGGCAAAATCCGATTGCGCGCAATTGCAATCGAGTCCCATTCTACACCTCAAAAACTACAGTCCAATGCCAATGATGTCCGGCATATGATCAGTTTTAAGGGCGCCCGGCTTGATACCTGCTGCGTCAAGTTGGCCGGGCACTCCTTAAACGCTCTGTTACTTTAAGATGGTTTGGGCAAAAAAACCCTGACACCCGTCAACAATATTGATTGCTCTATGTACACCATGCCCATTACCACCTGCTGTCAGGGCAAACTGGTTAATTCAGCGTAGGCATCAACAGGTCGAGCTGCAGGTTTTATTGCGGGGCAACCGTTTTGCTTCATCCAGACCTGCGATTAAAACTTGAAACCGTAACCAATGCCGACCAGCAGCGGGTCGCCCTTGATCGTGCTGAGTTTGCCTAGTGTGCTATTGGTAAGGTCAGTCTTGATATAAACCTTCTTCACGTCGAGGTTGATGTAGGAATTTGCGCCCACCTTAACATCGAAGCCCGCCTGCAACGCGCCGCCGACACTGCTGCGGCTTATCGAATTGGTTCCGCCAGACTTGGCATCGAGCGGTGCGAGGTTCACGCTCGAAAAGGTAGTGTAATTAAAACCGGCGCCGATATAAGGACGAAACTGTGCATCCGGCAGGAAGTGGTATTGGAAGGTCAGTGTTGGCGGCAATTCATTCAGGGATCCCGCATCGAAAGCCCCTACTGTGCTCTGGGTGACACGCACCGTATGCTTCTGCGGGTAGGTCAGGATAAGCTCCGCAGCAAGGTTCTTGGTGAAGAAATAAGAAATATCCACTTCCGGTATCGTTTTATTCTCGAGGTGAATGCCATTAGCCGGAACGCCGAGCGGGACCACCGGACTCGATTCCTGCGCCCAGCCCACATGAACTGCACGCACGCGCACCATCCAGTTGCCATCTTCCGCACATGCGTTAAACGAAGCAAGCAATGCCCCTGACGCTATAGCCATAGCTATAATTTTTCTTTGCATGATAATCCCTTAAGTAAGTGTATGAACAAATTTTTAAAATTAAAAGATTTCATGGCAAACCGCCGTCGTTTTTGACAATCTGGCCGAACCCCTTTAATAACCATGAAGATTAAATGGGGTTTGCCAAAAAAACCCTGACACCCGTCAATCTTATTGTTTGGTTTCGCGGGGATTCGCAGAAAACGGAGAGTAATCCGCAGAAATACCGGTGAGCGACAGGGTTAATCGCAGCATAGGTTAACGTGAAACTCGCGCAACGAATCCTTGCCCGCCTGCGTGTGTTATTGGGGCTTCAGCCCCTTACAACCACGGCGTACCCATTGCAGGTGCTGCGGAAAAAGGTTGGGGAGGGTGAAGCGGCGTTCAGGAAAAATCAGTGTGAAACGCGCAGCAGCGGGTAAACCTGCGAAGCAACAGCATGTGGTTCGCCAGCGATGGCGCTCAGGCGTTTGAGATCGTTCAAAATAATATGCCTGCGTTCCCTGGTGATTATGCCATCTTCCTGCAGGTTGTTAAAAATGCGGCAAACGGTTTCCTGCGCGATGCCCAGATAATCGCCAATATCGCCCAGCGACATGCTCATATTAAACTGGGTGGGAGAGTAATTGCGCATAGCGAAACGCCGTGACAGAGCCAGCAGATAAGTTGCCAGGCGCTCTTCGGCAGTCTTTTTCCCGAGCAACAGCATCAACTCTTGATTATGCTTGATCTCCTTGCTCATCATCTTGAGTATTTGATAATGTATCGTAGGGATTTCCCGCGCCATCTCTTCGAAGTTGTCCAACGAGATGGCGCATACCGAAGTTGTTTCCAGCGCCACAGCTTCGCAGTTGTAACGCTTTTCGTCCATGGCATTCAGCCCAAGCAGTTCGCCCGGAATATGGAAGCCGGTAATTTGCAGGCGTCCGTCGTCAGTGGAAATGTATGTTTTAACCGATCCGCTGCGGATAGCATACACATAAGAAAATCCCTCGCCGGTGCGGTAAAGTATCTGGCCGCGCTTGAACGTAAGCTTTCTTTTCACGTATTGGTCGAGCAACCTTGTGTCCGTGCTGTTCAGCCCCAGAGGCAAACAAAGCTGATGAAGACCGCAATCATGGCAGGCTATCGCAACACAGCCCGGATCTTGCACATTTCGACGCGCCATAGTTACTTTATTTCATATCCAGAGTTGACGTAGGTACTTGCCCGCTGCATTCTTCAAGGTGTTTGGGGATACTCAACAACAGGTAGCCTGACATTCCCCGACTACTCGCTACTCGTCTGTTCCGCAAGTATCATTATACACTGCGAATTTAGCTCCGCGTGCTCTATACGACTGGCACTTGCGGCTGAAAACCACTCCTGCAAAAACTCAACCTTTTCCAACGCTGAAACAATGAGATACTCAAAGCCTCCAAGGCTATTTCCCCGGTGGCGCCACTTTGACTACTTCGTCAAGGGTCGTTACTCCTGCCGCAACCTTCATCGCCCCGGAAATACGCAGAGGCTTCATGCCTTCGCGGCTGGCCTGTTCGCGGAGGAGTGCGACATCAGTAGCCGGTGTGATGATCTTGCGCAATTCGGGTGTCATGAGCAGTATTTCATAAATACCGATGCGGCCAAGGTAGCCCGTCATCCGGCATTCGAGGCAGCCTGTCTGGTGTTGTATTTGAACTGGCCGGTTGGCCTTCCACGGTGCCACGAGAGAATCCCACAAATCGCTTTCATCCGCCTGTAGCGGCTGCGGTTTTTTGCAGTGCGGACAAAGCGTCCGTACCAGGCGTTGTCCCATGACTCCGAGCACTGTGGCATTGATCATATAAGGCGCCACACCAAGGTCAAGCAGGCGGGTGATGGCCGACGGCGCGTCGTTGGTATGCAGCGTGGACAGCACGAGGTGCCCGGTCAGCGCCGCCTGAATCGCCATGTCGGCAGTTTCCAAGTCACGAATTTCCCCCACCATAATGATGTCCGGATCCTGGCGCATCAGCGCCCGCAATCCACCGGCGAAACCGAGCTCGATACCATGCTGCACCTGCATCTGGTTAAACGCCGACTCGACCATTTCGATCGGGTCTTCGATGGTGCAGACATTGACCTCGGGCGTTGCCATCTGTTTGAGCGTGGAATACAGCGTGGTGGTCTTGCCTGACCCGGTCGGGCCGGTGACGAGAATGATACCGTTCGGCTGTACCGTCATTTGTTCCCAACGGGTGCGATCCTCGTCGGAAAACCCGAGCTCGGAAAAATCGCGCACCAGCACCTCCGGATCGAAAATCCGCATCACCAGTTTCTCGCCGAAAGCTGTCGGCAGAGTGGAGAGGCGCAGCTCCACTTCCTGCCCATCGGCCGTCCGCGTCTTGATGCGGCCATCCTGTGGACGGCGTTTCTCGACCACATCCATGCGGCCAAGAACCTTGATCCGGCTGGTCATGGCGTTCATTACCGACATGGGAATCTGATACACCTGATGCAGCACACCATCAATGCGGAAGCGGACAATCCCGATTTCGCGCCTCGGCTCGATGTGGATGTCAGAGGCGCGCTGCTCGAAGGCGTATTGCCACAGCCAGTCAACGATGTGGACGATATGCTGGTCGTTGGCATCAAACTGCCGGTTGGTCTTGCCCAGTTCCACCAATTGTTCGAACGAAGACTGGCCGGATGTACCCTGCCGGTCGGAACGTGATGCTGTCTTTACCGAGCGCGCCAGGTTGTAGAACTCGACCAGGTAGCGGCTGATATCCACCGGAGAAGCCATTACGCGGCGTATGTCGCGGCGCAATATGGGTTTGAGCACCCTTTCCCACTCGCGCAGGAAAGGCTCGGATGTGGCTACCACTACCTCGTTTGCTGCCACCTGAACCGGCAGGATGCCGAAACGTTCGGCATAGTCACTAGACATGATATCGGTGATGGCAGAAAAGTCTATTTTCAACGGATCTACATGGATATATTCGAGACCGACGCGGCCCGCCAGCCACTCTGTCAGCGCCTCCAGATGCAGCGGCTTGTGTGGCGGCAGTTGCGATTTCCAGTTCCGCCCGGCAACTGCCACTAATGGATGCGCATCAACGCGGTGGATACGCCGCTCGGCGAACAGCGTATCAGCCTCAGCCTGGCTGACCATGCCGTCGGCAACGAGCATGCCAAGCACCTCCGACAGTGTCAGCTTGTGATCCCTGGTTTCTTGAGGCTCCACTTTCATCTCCAAATCGCCGATAAGGCTATGCCGAACCGCTAAACCACCACCGGCACGCGCGCGGCCAACGCACACAACAACTCGTAGCTGATGGTGCCAGCGGCGTGGGCGACCTCTTCCACTGGCAGGCCTGAACCCCACAGCGTCACACTGCTGCCTACATCTGCGCCAGGCAATGCGCTCAAATCCACGCTCAACATATCCATGGAGATGCGCCCCAGGGTGCGCGTACGCTGGCCTTCCACCAGAACTGGCGTGCCGGTCTGGGCATGGCGCGGATATCCATCCGCATAACCGCAGGCAACCACGCCGACGCGCATGGGAGCATCTGCCCGGAATAGGCCGCCATAACCAATGCGCTCGCCGATGTTTAATTCGCGCATCGAGATGATTTCGCTGTGCAGCGTCATCACCGGCCTCAGCCCGAGTTGCAGCGCAGTGGGCTGCTCTCCGCAGGGTTGTTCTATGCTGCTTGGGGCGAATGGCGATGCGCCATACAGCATAATGCCGGGTCGCACCCAATCGGCGTGAGTTGCGGGGTAACGCAGCAGGGCGGCGGAATTGGCCAGCGAGCGCGCCACGCGATAAGGCGCGGCTAATGCATTGAACACTTCCAGTTGCGCCGCCACGCCTGTAGCCTCATCGGCATGGGAGAAATGCGTCATCAGTGTGATGTCGCGCACGGCGGGATGCGCCTTGAGCTTCTCCATCACGGCGGAGACATCCCGTGGCGCGAAGCCCAAGCGGTTCATGCCGCTGTTGACCTTGAGCCACACTTGCAGCCTGCCACGACGCGGAAAATTATCCAGCATAGCAATCTGGTGCGGGCTATGGATCACGCAGGCGAGATCATGCTCGGCCACCAACGGGAAGTCATCCGGGGTAAAAAACCCTTCCAGCAGCAGAATGGTCTGGCGGAATCCTTCTTCGCGCAACTGCACGGCTTCGTTCACTTCCAGCAACGCAAAGCCATCTGCCGCATTCAACGCTTCGGCGGCACGCAACAGGCCATGCCCGTAAGCAGCAGCCTTGATTACAGCCATGATGCGCGCGCCAGTTGCGCGACGCGCCACTCGCAAGTTATGTTCCAGTGCGGAAAGGTCTATGCGTACTTGTATCGGGCGGGGCATGAATACGGCTTTGCAGACAGGACGGGATTGCCGCTAATAATAGCAGGCATCCCGTTTTCATGTTATAAAACGCGCTGCCCATGACTGTTTCCTTTAATGAATTTCGGCTTTTACATCATCCTCGCGGCGCAGTTCTTTTCCGCGCTCGCAGACAACGCTCTCCTGTTCGCTGCCATTGCCCTGCTGATGGAAATGCACGCTCCCGCTTGGCACACACCCGTGCTGCAGGAAGCATTCGTAATATCCTACATCGTGCTGGCGCCGTTTGTCGGCGCATTTGCCGATTCCCTGCCCAAGGGCCGCGTGATGTTCATCAGCAATGCCATCAAACTTTGTGGCTGCATCGCCATGCTGGCCGGGGTCAACCCGCTTATCGCCTACGGCGTGGCAGGGTTCGGCGCAGCAGCATATTCGCCCGCCAAATATGGCATCCTCACCGAATATCTGCCACCGGAAAAGCTGGTTCTGGCGAATAGTTGGATGGAAGGCCTGACCGTTCTCGCCATCATCCTCGGCGCGGTAGTCGGCGGCATACTCATCAGCCCGAACATCGCCAACCCCATGCTGCAATGGTGGAATGTACCGCTGATAGATACCGGCATAGACACTCCACCGGAACTGGCTATCTCCATCATCATCGTTATCTATCTTCTCGCGGCGATGTTCAACCTGCGCATCCCGCGCGTACCCATCGATCATAAACCGTTGAGCCGCAACCCGGCGTTTCTGCTCAATGAATTCGTGCACTGTTTCAAGCTGCTGTGGAAGGATCCGTTGGGGCAAGTGTCACTCGGCGTAACCACGCTGTTCTGGGGGGCGGGCGCCACCCTGCGCCTGCTGGTGCTGGCATGGGCCGCTACCGTGCTGCACTATGACATGAGTTCAGCCGCCAAACTCACTGCCTGGGTCGCCGTCGGCATCGCCATTGGCGCGGTGCTGGCGGCCAGGTTCGTCAAACTGGAACACTCGGTGAAAGTCCTTCCGGTCGGCATCGCCATGGGGCTGACCGTATTGGCGATGATCCCGGTCACCAGCCCGACGCTCGCCATTGTGCTGCTCGTTGCGATCGGTGCGATGGGCGGCTACTTCGTGGTACCGATGAATGCCCTGTTGCAACACCGCGGCCACCTGCTGATGGGCGCAGGCAGCTCCATCGCGGTGCAGAATTTCAACGAAAACCTCAGCATCTTCGCCATGCTCGCGCTTTATGCCCTGATGGAAAAGCTGGAGTTCAGCATCTACCTCATCATCCTGGTATTCGGCTTGCTGCTATCGGGCATCATGGCTGCGCTGTACAAGATGCACGGCCACGATCAGGACAAAGGGCAGAGATAGTTGTAATGTGGAGCAACTCGTTGTCCACATTGGAGGCGTAACCTAAGATGCCGGACACCTGGATCAGCCAAGTTGAGTATTAACGTAAACATCGCGAAGCGACACCGCATCACTCTCCCCCGCTGGGGGATAACCAACGGCTTAGCTGCCGCATTTTGGCGGCCTAGCCGAATGGCAAGCAGTTCCATCAGAGCAGGTGAGATAACCAGCCACTCAGTTGCCGTCTTTCGGGTGCCCGGCCAAAAGCTCTTCGGCGGGCAACCTGGTGGAATGGTTAGGGAAGCGCAGATTTATTCGGTTTTGTCGTTCCCGCGAAGGCGGGAACCCAGTCAAATAAAGGCACTGGATCCCCGCCTACGCGGGGATGACGAATTAATCCGTGTTTCCTTAGTGGTTTCATCAGTGAACGGACACGGCAGCGCTCACATTTTCTGTGGTAGCGCTGCCGTGTCCGTTAGCGTTTTCCGCCAAATATCGAGCCTAATACGCCGCGAATAATCTGCCGCCCGACTGCTGAGCCTATGGCGCGCGCCGCACTTTTTGCCATGGCTTCGCCGACACCTTCGCGGCGGCTCGAAGCGCCGCCGTTGTTGCCGAAAACTCCACCCAGCATGCCACCGATTGCCTCGCTTTCAGCGGCTGGTTTCTGAGCGGTTTTTGGGGTGGCAGCTTCCGCTGGTTTTTCGTTGGCGCGACCCTTGATGATTTCATAAGCCGATTCCCTGTCCACCACTTTTTCGTAGTGCCCCGCGAGCAACGAACTTTGGATGATGGCCTTGCGTTCAGCCTCAGAAATCGGGCCGATCTGCGCTTGCGGCGGAACGATCAGCGCACGTTCGACGATGCCGGGCGTGCCCTTTTCGTCCAGGCAGGAGACCAGTGCTTCACCGACCCCGAGTTGGGTGATGACGGTTGCTTCATCCAGAGCGGGATTGTCGCGCATCGTCTCGGCAGCGGCCTTCACGGATTTCTGGTCGCGCGGACTGAAGGCACGCAGCGCATGCTGCACGCGGTTGCCGAGCTGACCCAGCACCTTGTCCGGTACGTCAGCGGGATTCTGCGTGACGAAATACACCCCCACGCCTTTGGAGCGGATCAGCCGCACTACCTGTTCGATTTTGTCGAGCAGCGCAGCGGGAGCATCGTTGAACAGCAGATGCGCCTCGTCGAAGAAGAACACCAGCTTGGGCTTGGCAAGATCGCCGGCTTCCGGCAGATTCTCGAACAGCTCGGCGAGCAGCCACAGCAGCATCGTGGAATACACCTTGGGCGAGGTCATCAACTGATCTGCGGCGAGAATATTGATCATGCCGTAACCGTTGCCGTCGGTCTGCATCAGATCGGCGATATTGAGCATCGGTTCGCCGAACAGTTGGTCGCCACCCTGCATTTCGATCTGCAACAGCCCGCGCTGGATCGCGCCGATGCTGGCGGTGGAAATGTTGCCGTATTCGGTAGTGAAGTCGCTGGCGCTATCGCCTACGTTCTGCACCATCGCGCGCAGATCTTTCAGGTCGAGCAGCAACAGTCCGTTGTCGTCGGCAATCTTGAACACCAAGGACATCACGCCCTGTTGCACCTCGTTGAGATTCAGCATGCGCCCCAACAACAGCGGCCCCATGTCGGAAATGGTGGCACGCAACGGATGGCCCATAACCCCGAACACATCCCAGAACGTCACCGGATAGGCGCGATGGGTAAAGCCTTCCAGCTTGAGCTGCCCGACGCGCGCCGTGACTTTTGCATTGCCGCCGCCCGCTTTGCTCAGGCCGGACAAATCGCCTTTGATGTCGGATAGAAACACCGGCACCCCAATGCGGCTGAAAGACTCCGCCAGCGTTTGCAGCGTGACGGTCTTGCCGGTGCCGGTCGCACCCGTTATCAGCCCATGGCGGTTAGCCATTTGCGGTAGCAGGAAAAGTTCTTGTTCATTGTTTTTGGCAATCAACAGCGGTTCGGTCATGGCAGCCTGGTTCGGGTTAGGTTGGAACAACAGAAAGGGAACTCTAAAAGTCTATTTTCGATGCGCGTTGGGATTTATGCAATTTCACAAACTCGGCAATGTTGTTCTTGCCCGGCTCCTCTGCGCAAACTACCGTATTACGGCCTTGCGCTTTGGCTATATAGAGGGCTTCGTCGGCGGCTTTCAGCAAGCTCTCCAGATGCAGGCCGTCGCGCGGGATTATCGAGGCGGCGCCGCAACTGATGGTGACATGCTGTGACGGCGACGCGGAGTGCGGCATATGCAGGCCGGAAACATGCTGGCGGATATTGTTGGCTACCCACTTTGCGCCGTCCATGGTGGTTTTACCGAGAATCAACACAAACTCCTCGCCGCCATAACGCGCCGCCAGATCGGTAGCGCGCGGCGTGGCGCGTGTCACTTGTGCTGCCACCGCTTTCAGGCACTCATCACCTGCTTGATGGCCATAAGTATCATTGTATTTCTTGAAGTGATCGATATCGATCATAACGAGTGCCATTGGCTGCTTCATCCGTACACAACGCCGCCATTCGCGCGGTGCCAGCTCATCGAAAAAGCGGCGATTGGCGATACCGGTCAGGCTATCGGTCGTGGAAAGGCGCTGCAATTCCTTGTTGGCCGCATTCAATTCCTGCGTGACATCGACCTGGGAACGCTGCATCTCCACCAGCCTGCGCATGGCGCGAATCTTGGCATGCAGCACTACTTCGCTGACCGGCTTCATCAGGTAATCGTCCCCACCCACCTCAATCCCACGCGCCAGGTCTTCGTCATTTGCCATGCTGGTCAGAAAGATGATGGCAGTCCAGTCGTTACCCTTCTCCATATCGCGCAATTGCTTGGCAATATCGAACCCGTCGATGTCGGGCAGGATGACATCCAGAAGGATGATGTCTGGACGGTTTTTGCGAAAAATTTCTATCGCGTCCAAGCCATTCACCGCCGTCAGCGGGTTAATGCCCATGCGCCCAAGATAATTGCACAGCGCCTTCATGGTCACCTTGCTGTCTTCAACTACCATTACTTTCAAGTCATTGCCGTTTTTCGACATGCCTTACCCTTTTCAAAATATTTTCCTTTGGCAAGAAAGGGGGCTTCGTTGAGTCAGTCTAACCCATTCATCGTTCCCACTGCCAGACACAAATCCTGCCATGCCTTGGCTTTTTCCATCGGGCTGCGCAACAGATAGGCCGGGTGATAGGTAATCAGCAGCGGAATGCTGCGGTAATCGTGCAGCGTGCCGCGCAGTGAGCCCAGCGTTGCTTCCCTGCCAAGCAATGCGGTGGCGGCGGTTTTGCCCAATGCCACGATCAGCCTGGGCTGGATGAGTTCGATTTGTCTTTGCAGATATGGCAAACACATCGCGATTTCATCCGGTTCCGGCGCGCGGTTGGCGGGCGGGCGGCATTTCACGATGTTGGAGATATACACGTTATTACCGCGTTTTAATTTGATCGCGGCCAGCATATTGTCGAGCAGTTTGCCCGCCTGCCCCACAAACGGCTCGCCCAGTGCATCTTCATCCGCACCCGGCCCTTCGCCCACGAACAACCAGTTCGCTTTTTCATCGCCCACGCCGAACACGGTCTGCGTGCAACCGGCGCGCAGTTTGCATGCGGTGCAGTCGCGCACCACGGTTTTCAATTCAGCCCAGCCAAGTTCGCTGATAAGCTGCTCGCGGCTCTTGATTGAGGCCGTTTCAACTTTTTGTTCAGCCACTTCGACTGCCTGCGCAGGCGCGGACGCGACCACTCCACGCTGCCCCCGCAAGGGGGACGCCGCGGGGTACCCAATGGCTCCGCCATTACCCTCGCGCAGCCTCCACAGCGGGTAGAGATTGAGTTCGCGCAATACCGCATCTTCCCTATTCACAATCGGCATTCCATTATAATCGCATCTTCTCGTTCATTATCTGCGGAAGGGTAGTAATTCCGCCGCAAACCGATCTGGCTAAACCCGGCGTCGCGGTACAGCCCCAGCGCCGCCACATTGGATGGGCGCACTTCCAGTAACATGCGCCGCATATTCAAGCCGCGCGCGATTTCCATTATCTCGCACATCAGCTTGCGCCCCAACCCTTTGCGCTGATATCTGGCGGCAATGCTGATGTTGAGCAGCTGCGCCTCATCCACCGCAGGCATGAGCACCACATAGCCCAGCATCTCTCCCCCATCTTCATACACCTTGCAGACATAATTGCTGTTGAGCGTATCGGTAAAATTACCGCGTGTCCACGGGTGCGCATGCACATGCTGTTCGATGCGCATCACCGCATCCATATCCGCCAGGTTCATCTCGCGCAAGCTCATCATCGCCCGCAGGCTTTCCGTCCGTCACGTTCGCTGGTTTTCAGGGCCACCTTGTCGCGCAAGTACAGCGGCATGGCTTGCGCCGCATCCACGCCCTGCCCTGCGGCAAATCGCGACGCGGCCAGCACCGCAATGGCGCTGGCCTGCGGCACGGCATGCGCATCTCTACCGGCAAGCTGCCCGGCATAGCGCTCACTCAAAGCCACATCATGTACGGTAAAACCGCTGCCTGTGCCGAACCAGTTCGCCCCTTCAACCCGAAGTGCATCCTGCGGCAAACACAAGCTCGGCTCGCACACCGTCACCCATGTTTCCCCACGCCTTTCATAAGCGGCGAGGTAAACCTCCGCCATGCGTGCATCCAGCGCGGCGATCACCTTGTCGTGGCCGGAGGCTTGCGCCAGCGCCTGCAAGGTACACACGCCCACCACCGGAAAATCCGCGCCCAGCGCCAATCCTTGCGCCACACCACAGGCGATGCGCACGCCGGTGAATGAGCCTGGCCCCATGCCGAAGGCGATGCCATCCACCTCTGCAAGTTTTACATCCTCACCGCGCAGTAACTCGTCCAACATCTCCATCAACACTTCGGAATGTTTCTGCCCGACCAGTTCGCAACGGTCAATCACCACACCGTCTTGCCATAACGCAACCGAGCAATATTCGGTGGAAGTTTCCAATGCCAATACGCGCACCGCGATTACACCAGCAGCAAAACCACCGCCTGCGCCGCGATACCTTCGCTACGCCCGGTGTAGCCCAGTTTCTCGGTAGTGGTCGCTTTCACATTCACCGCATTCATCGCCACACCAAGGTCGGCGGCGATATTCTCCACCATGCGCGGAATGTGCGGCGCCATCTTCGGCGCTTGCGCAATGATGGTGGCATCCACGTTGCCGATGTGAAAACCTTCATTCGTCACCATGCGCGCGACTTCGCGCAACAGGATGCGGCTGTCTATGTTCTTGTATTGCGCATCGGTGTCGGCGAAGTGCCTGCCGATGTCGCCCAGCGCCGCCGCGCCCAGCAATGCATCGCAGATCGCGTGCAGTAGCACATCGGCATCGGAATGGCCGAGCAACCCCTTGCCGTAAGGAATCTCCACGCCGCCGATAATCAACTTGCGGCCTTCGGCCAACTGGTGGACGTCGAAGCCTTGTCCGATACGCATTACCCTCTCCCTCGATTTTTGTAGGGTGGACTCTGCCCATCACGTCGGGCAGAGCCCGACCTACATTCTTTCTCTCAACAACAACTCCGCCAACAGCAAATCCTGCGGGTAGGTCACCTTGAAATTAGTCGGTTCGCTCGCCACCAGTTTGGGATGCAGCCCCAGCGCTTCCACTGCGGAAGCCTCATCGGTGAAACTTGAGGCGCGTTGCAAGGCTTGCAATAACAAGCCGGTACGGAACATCTGCGGAGTTTGCGCCTGCCACAACCCTTCGCGGCTCTCCGTTTGCACGATGTGCTGCGTAGCATCGGCCCGCTTTAGCGTATCCGACACCGGCACGGCAAGAATGCCGCCTACCCCATCATCGCGCAGCTCGCCAATCAGGTGCGCAAGCTGCTCCTGGCTCAGGCACGGACGCGCGGCATCATGCACCAGCACCCAATCATCCGGCTCCAGTTCGGAAGACCGCAGCCCGTTCAACACGCTCTCCGCGCGCGTCGCCCCGCCGCAAAACAAAGGTTGCAACTTGTCGCCGAAGCGCGACCAGTCGTAGGTGCGAAACAACGTATCATCGGGAGCCAGCACCACGAACACCGTGCCGATGTCCGCGCTGGCACACAGTGCGTCGAGTGCGTGAAAAATCATTGGCTGTCCGGCCAGCGGCAAATACTGCTTGGGAAATTCGCCCCCCATGCGGGAACCGGAACCGGCTGCAGGAACTAAAGCATAGAATTCAGGCATGAGTGAATTGTAATGGAAAAACGGGTGGCTGCCTTACGTAAGGTATGCGGCGACTATCCGAAATCTACTCCGGCTGCGGCGAGTTCTTGTTCGAGGTGGCATTCGAGCGCGGGAATGACAGGCTAACGGAATATCTGGGTTCAAATATCATAAATTTGCACGTCCGTGAGCCCGGATTGGATACGTTGATATTCGTGCTCCAACAACATCTCAAATTCTTCAGCCGCCACCGGTTTGGAGAATAGATACCCTTGCCCGTAGTCGCACCCCGCTACGGCCAACAGCCTGCGCTGTGCCTCCGTCTCCACCCCTTCGGCGATCACTTTCATGCCGAGCTTGTGCGCCATAACGATGATGGCCTCGGATAGCGCCATGTCGCTTGAGCCGGGCGCCAGGTTGCGGGTGAACGACTGGTCAATCTTCAGGTAATCAATGTCGAACTTCTTGAGATAGGACAACGACGAGTACCCGGTGCCGAAATCATCAAGCGATATCTGGATGCCCGCATCGCGGAATTCGAGCAGTTTGGCGGTCACACCGGACTCCGCATCCAGCAACAATCCTTCGGTAATTTCAATGACCAGGCTTTGTCCGGGCAGATCCAGTTCCTGCAAGCAGGCGCGCCACATCTTATCGTTCTGGCTGCTGCTATTACGGAACTGCACGGGCGACATGTTCACGCTGACCTGAAACCCGTCGTTGTATGACGATCTCCAGAGTTTGGCCTGGTACAGCGCTTCCCTGAGCACCCAGTCGCCGATCTCGACAATCAGCCCGGTTTCTTCGGCCAGCGGAATAAATTGGGCGGGGCTCACCATTCCGCGCTCCGGGTGCTGCCAGCGTATCAGTGCTTCGGCCTTGTTGATGCGGCCCGTGGCCAAATCCATGATGGGCTGGTAATAAACCCTGAACTGGCTGGCAGCCAGGGCGCCGCGCAAATCGTTGAGCAGCCGCAGACGGTCCTGCGCGGCTTGCTGCATTGAATGGGTAAAATAAACAAAACGGCTGCGGCCTTTTTCCTTGGCCATATACATTGCCTGATCGGCATTCTTGAGCAACTCATCTATCCCGCCAGCATCCTCCGGATACAGCGTAACGCCGATGCTGGCCGAGATATAGACTACTTCGTCCCCCAACTGGAACGGTTCAGCCAGTTTCTGCAAGATGCCCTGTGCGACCCGGTCAATGCTGCCGGCATCGTCGATCTCTGCCAGGATAATGGTGAACTCATCCCCGCCCAGGCGCGCCACCGTGTCGGTCTCGCGCACGCATTCAACAATGCGGCGCGCCGCTTCCACCAACAGGATGTCGCCCATATTGTGCCCCAGCGTGTCGTTGATTTCCTTGAAGCGGTCGAGGTCGATGAACAGCAGCGCCATGGTCAGGCCGGCGCGATGGGCTTTCTTGGCTTCCTGTTCCAGCCGGTCGTGGAACATGCTGCGGTTGGGTAGTTGGGTGAGAGTGTCAAAATTGGCCTGTTTCCAGATCAGATCTTCGGTCTCCTTCTTGTGGGTGATGTCGCGGATGAAGGCGTTGAACTCGATCTTGCCCGCCGTCTTGATCGGGGTGACAGATAATTCGACGGGAAACTCATGGCCGTCGCGACGTAGCCCCATCATCTCGATCCGCGAACTCATGAAATGCCCATCGCCGGATGCCAGGAAGCGCTTCATGCCTTGCGCATGCGCGTCGCGGTACGAAGGCGGGATGATGGTTTCGCCCAACACCCGCCCGATGGCTTCCTTACGGGCCCACCCGAAAGTCTTTTCCGCCTGGAGGTTCCAGCCGGTGATGATGCCCTCGGCATCCATTTGCACCACGGCATCAAGGGCGGTGTCAACAATGGCATAAAGCTTTTCCCGGCTCTCGACCAGCGCCCGCTCCGCCTGCATGCGCCCGGTGATGTCGGCGCCGATCCCGACAATGCCGATGACCTCGCCTGCATTGTCGCGCAATTTCACCTTGGTGATTTCCAGCAAGTGCGGTTTGCCGTCAACAAAAGTAATCGTTTCCTGGGAGAGATGTGGCGCTTCCTGTTCAAGGCACGCACGGTCCGACTCCAAGCAGGCGGCCGCAACCTCTTCCCCCAAGAGATCGGGCAGGTGATTGGTCGCGAGAAACCGGCTTTCCGGTACGCCGACCGCATCGCAAAATGTCTTGTTCACGAAACGGTACCGTTCATCCACCCCAACCAGCCAGATTCCGGTGGGAACGTTATCCAGTATGGCTTGCAGTTTCGCTTCGCTCTCGCCTATTTTCCTTGCTGCATGAATGGCTCTCGCCCGCCCATGCACCAGCACCCAGGTGAGCAGCGCGAGCAGCAGGCTCGCGCCGATGCCGCCGACGGCGATGAGTTGCGGTTTTCCCTTATCCATTTGTGCTTCGAAACCTTGCAGGGAGTAGGTTGCTACAGTCCAGATGTGGCCGGCGATTTCGAGGTGAGTGGATTTATGGAAGCGCGCGTTCAGGTCGTGGGCGCCGTCGTGGTCTGGGTCGTACATCAGCGTCTTGTCCGATATTTCCCCGCTGTCGTAGAGGTCGGTGTCAAGCCCGGCAGCGCGCTCGCCGAGGATGCCTGCCATCAAGTCATCCACGCGGAACACCGAACTGATCCAGCCGATGATGTTGGCGCGGCGCTCGGCGACGGTGACGTGCGGAGCACCGTGTTTATACACGGGCATGAACATCAGGAAACCGGCCTGTATATCCTTGTCGGTTTCAAACAGCAACCTGATCTTGGCGGTGACGGCGGCCTGGCCGGTATCGCGCGCCCGTTCCATGGCGGCGCGGCGCAGCCCCGCGCCGGAGTCGCCGGGCCGGGGGTGTTCCAAGTCGGAGTAGGTGTCGTAGCCGAATATTTGTTGGTTGCGCTCGTCAAACGGCTCGGCGTAGATCACCGGGGCATAGAAACCGCGCGCGCCCTCGGGGTGGATGGTGTATCCGGGAAAGCTTTCCTTGCGCACGGCGGCGATGTGCTGGTCTTTTTGAGCCAGCGGCACGAGGGGGGAAAAGCGGACACCCTGGATGCCTGGATAGTTTTCCTTCAGCCGCAGCCTGTCAATGTAGTCATGGAATTCCTCGCGCGTCACGCTGCCGGCATGGGCGAACAGCCCGTCCACCCCGCGCATCATCTGCGCATAGGTCGCCATGCGCTGTTCAATATGGCCGTTTGCCTCGCGTACCAGGAAATCGAATTCGGTTTGCAATGCCCGTACCGTATCCCGCTGCTCATCCTGCCACAACTGGTAAGTGACAACGAGAGCAGAGACGAGCACCAGAAACGGCAGCGCATAGCTGAGATGAAACCAGCCCTTCATATGCGTTCGTGGCAACGCGGCGGGATAGTTGGAGGAGGTGGTGTGCGGGTTTGTATGCATATCCGGTTTGCGCATTTTGCCTCCCTGCGCGGCGATTATCAATAGCGGTGAACACCTCTTTGGCAAAGTGTGATCTTACTGTGCATGACACAACCGGAAACAACGATCAGGCACTCTGGACAGCACGCAGGGTATTGCAGTTGGGCTGACCAGTTAGCCTTTTACGGTGCTATGCAAATAGCCCACAGTTCGATTTCCTCCGCCTGCAGCGGTTTCCCATCCCACACGGCCGCCTCTTGTGGCAAACTAGCGACCCATCAATATTACAGACGCCCTCACCTTTGCGCCCTTACGAACTCCTCATCGGCCTGCGCTACACCCGCGCCAAGCGGCGCAACCATTTCATTTCCTTCATCTCGCTGATCTCCATGCTGGGCATGGCGCTGGGCGTGGCCGCGCTGATTGTGGTGCTGTCGGTGATGAACGGGTTCCAGAAAGAAATCCGCGAGCGCATTCTCGGCGTCGCGCCACATCTGCAAATCAGCGGTGCAGAAAACAACCGCCTGGCCGACTGGCAGCCCACCTTGCAGCTCACGGCGAAACATCCGCAAGTGGCCGCCGCCGCGCCCTTCGTGGCGGGGCAAGGCATGGTGTCGTTGGGTGAGAGCGTGCAGGGCGTAATGGTGCGCGGCATCCTGCCGCAAGACGAAAGCAAGGTGATTGACCTGTCCGACAAGATGAAGGCCGGTTCGCTGCAAGCCTTGCAGGAGGGCAGTTTCGGCATCGTGCTCGGTTCCGACCTGGCGCGCGCACTGGGTGCGCACCTGAACGACAAGGTGCTGCTCATCGCCCCGCAGGGGCAGATCACCCCAGCTGGCATGATGCCGCGCCTCAAGCAGTTCCGCGTGGTGGGTATTTTCGAGATCGGCATGGCGCCCTACGACAACGCGCTGGCGCTGACCCACATGGGCGATGCGCAAAAACTCTACCAGATGGGCAGCACAGTGAGCGGCATCAGCGCGCGCCTGCACGACCTCGACCTGGCGCCGCGCGTGGCTCTGGAACTGGGGCGCGAATTGCCGCACGATACCTACACCAGCGACTGGACGCGCCAGCATGCCAACTATTTTCGCGCGGTGCAGATCGAAAAGAAAATGATGTTCATCATTCTCTCGCTCATCGTCGCTGTGGCTGCATTCAATATTGTTTCCACGCTGGTGATGGCAGTCACCGACAAGCAGGCTGACATAGCCATCCTGCGCACACTGGGCGCTTCACCCGCCAGCATCATGATAATTTTCATTGTGCAGGGCGCGCTGATCGGCATGATCGGATCTCTGCTCGGAGTGGGCGGCGGCATAGTGCTGGCGCTCAATATCGACACCGTGGTGCCATTCATCGAGCGCCTGATCGGCACGCATTTCCTCTCCAAGGATGTGTATTTCATCAGCGAGCTGCCCTCCGATTTGCATCGCAGCGATGTGCTCATCGTGGCGTGCTTCTCCTTCCTCATCAGCCTGCTCGCCACGCTGTATCCGAGCTGGCGCGCATCCAGGACACAGCCTGCGGAGGCACTACGTTATGAATAGCCATAAGGCAGAAGCCGTAATTAGCTGCCGCGACCTGCGCAAGACCTTCACGCAAGGCAAGCTCAACGTGCCGGTGTTAAATGGTGTCAACCTGGATGTCGCGCGTGGCGAACTCATTGCCATCATCGGCGCATCCGGCTCCGGCAAAAGCACCCTGCTCCATCTGCTCGGCGGGCTGGACAACGCGACCAGCGGCAGCGTCTCCATCCTCGGCCAGGACGTGCAAGCCATGAACGATGCGGAACGCGGCACGTTGCGCAATCGCTCGCTCGGTTTCGTGTACCAGTTCCATCACCTGCTGCCTGAATTCACCGCGCTGGAAAACGTTGCCATGCCACTGCTGATCCGCGGCATGAAACTCACAGAAGCCGAACCGGTTGCCGCGCGCATGCTGGAACAAGTGGGGCTGGCGCAACGCATCCCCCACCTGCCAGCAGAACTCTCCGGCGGCGAACGCCAGCGCGTCGCCATGGCGCGTGCCTTGGTCACCGAACCGGCCTGCGTGCTGGCTGACGAACCCACCGGCAACCTGGATCGCGCCAGCGCCCGCACGCTATTTGAATTGATGCAGGAACTCAACGCGCGCCTCAACACTAGCCTAATCGTGGTCACCCACGATCTTGAGCTGGCAAACAAGATGCAACGTCAGCTAAGACTGGAAGATGGAGTGTTACATGCGGTGTGAATTTTGAACCGGCTTTCAACGCAGCATCATCGCACTGCATTAGTTTTTCAACACCCTGCTGGCCGACTTGAATAAAGCACCCCGTGGTTAGCCGCTGGGTATTAACTGCGCTCTTCAATCTGCTGGCTTTCAGCCAACCTTCGCCCCAAGGGACGGGGGATTGAAACCACAGAGATTTAAAGCCTGTTTGCGTTCCGGTGCCACTCATCTGATTTGATACAAGACACGGTCATTTCTTGCTGCAACGAAATCCCGTCGCCACACCCATCGCGTCATTAATCAGTTCACTTCCAAATGGCTGATAGCCCACCATCCATAGCCGTGATGAGCTATTAGTGCATAACCCATAAGGGGTATCGTGATTTGGCGCCGAAAGTTCTAGCATTGCAACGCATGAAATTCAAGCATTTGATGAAAGTGAGAAGAACATGGCACTCGTAAGACCGCATGGTGGGGGCGAACTCCATCCCTTGTTGCTCAAGGGAAGAGCGCTTGCGGACGAACTGGAGCGGGCGCAGGCAATGCCAAAGATAAGAGTCAGCTCGCGCGAAAAGGGCGATCTTGTCATGCTGGGCATCGGCGGTTTTACGCCACTTGACGGTTTCATGTCCTTTACCAACTGGCAAGGCGTCTGCGCTGGCATGCGCATGACCAACGGCTTGTTCTGGCCTATTCCCATCACCCTTTCCACCGATTACATCACCGCCGACTCCATCAATACCGGCAGCGAAATTGCCTTGCTTGATCCGAGCGACGACAGCATTCTGGCGACGATGCGTATCACCGAGAAATACACCATCGACAAGGCGCACGAATGCGCCACTGTATTCCATACAGCCGACATTGATCATCCCGGCGTAAAAATGGTGATGGCGCAGGGCGACATCAATCTCGCCGGCCCAGTCAAAGTCCTGTCGATGGGCGGCTTTGACCGGAAATACGGCGCACTGTTCATGACACCGCGCGAGACGCGCGAGCTGTTTGAAATCATGGGTTGGAGCAAAGTTGCTGCGTTTCAGACGCGCAACCCGATGCACCGTTCGCATGAATACCTTGCCAAAATTGCCATCGAGGTCTGCGATGGCGTGTTGATCCACTCCCTGCTTGGCAACCTCAAGCCGGGCGATATCCCCGCCGATGTGCGCACCAGTGCCATTGCCGCGCTGACCGAAAATTACTTTGTCAAACATACCGTGGCGCAGGCCGGCTATCCGCTTGACATGCGCTATGCCGGACCGCGCGAAGCGCTGCTGCATGCGTTGTTCCGCCAGAACTACGGCTGCTCGCATCTGATCGTGGGGCGCGATCATGCCGGCGTCGGCAGCTATTATGGCCCATTTGAGGCGCACCACATCTTCGACAAAATTCCGAAAGGTTCGCTGGAAACGCAGCCACTCAAAATCGACTGGACGTTCTGGTGCTATCGCTGCGGCGGCATGGCTTCGGCGCGTACCTGCCCTCACGGTGATGCCGATCGCCTGCTGCTGTCCGGCACCAAACTGCGCAAGATGCTTTCGGAGGGATCCGATGTCCCCGACGAATTCAGCCGGCCCGAAGTGCTGGAAATATTGCGCGCTTATTACGCGGGCCTCAGCGAAAACGAAAAAGTAGAGGTAAAACTTAGCGGGCATTCGGCTTGCTGATTAAAGTCCTCCACGTAATGGGTGGACAAGGTGATGTGATTTATTTTCCAGAGGAGTATTGAGAATGCCAACTTTTGTACGTACCGAAAAATGCGATGGCTGCAAGGGGCAGGATAAAACCGCCTGCATGTATATCTGCCCTCACGATCTGATGAAATTGGACAAGGATGGCTCCGAAACCGGGCACGCTATGAAGGCTTTCAATCAGGAACCCGAGCAATGCTGGGAATGTTATTCCTGCGTCAAGATTTGCCCGCAGGGCGCAATCGAGGTTCGCCACTACGCTGATGTCGTGCCGCTGGGTGGCTCGGTGCAGCCGATGCGCGGTTCGGATTCCATCATGTGGACGATCAAGTTCCGCAACGGCGCATTGAAGCGCTTTAAATTTCCGATCCGCACCACGTCCGAGGGTTCGATCGACCCGTACGGCGGCAAGCCCATGCCGAAGATGGCCGAGCTTGACGCGCCCGGCGTATTCACCAAGGAAGTCATGGGCGGCTACCGCGCAGGCAAGCCTGAAGAATTGATCCGCCGCAAATAGACTGTCAACCAACTGAATGGGAGCGAGCAAAATGTCTGAAGGAACTTTCGGTAACCCAAAAATCGTCCAGGAAGAACTGGACATCCTGCTGATCGGCGGCGGCATGGCCTGTTGCGGCGCAGGTTACGAAATCATGCGCTGGGCCGATGCGGTCAAAGCTGAAACCGGCGCCGAACTTAAAATAAAACTGGTGGACAAGGCCGCGATGGATCGTTCCGGCGCAGTCGCCCAGGGCCTGTCAGCGATCAATACCTATCTCGGCCCGGAGCTTGACCCAGCCGATTACGCGCGCATGGTTTCCAACGACCTGATGGGCATCACCCGCGACGACTTGGCCTACGACTTGGGGCGCAACGTCGATGACTCGGTGCACCTGTTCGAAGAATGGGGATTGCCGATCTGGAAGACCGATGCGGAAGGCGTGCGCCACGACGGCGCCGATTCGATCAAGGAAGGTTTGCCTTTGCTGAAAGACGGCGGCAAACCGGTGCGTTCCGGCAAGTGGCAGATCATGATCAACGGCGAATCCTACAAGTGGATCGTCGCCGAAGCGGCAAAGAAGGCGTTGGGGCTGAGTCGTATCGAAGAGCGCATCTTCATTGTGCACCTGATCAATGACAAGAACGACCCAAACCGCATCGCCGGCGCCGCGGGTTTCTCGGTGCGGGACAACACCATCCACATCTACAAGGCCAAAGCGGTGCTGCTCGCCGCAGGCGGTTGCGTGAACCTGTTCCGCCCGCGTTCCGTGGGTGAAGGCCAGGGCCGTGCCTGGTATCCGGTGTGGAACGCGGGTTCGACCTATGCGATGGCCGCCGAGGCCGGCGCGGAAATGACCATGATGGAAAACCGTTTTGTGCCAGCCCGCTTCAAGGATGGTTACGGCCCGGTCGGCGCGTGGTTCCTGCTGTTCAAGGCCAAGGCAGTGAATGCCTACGGCGAGGACTACATGGCCAAAAACAAGGAGATGCTGAACGACTACCCGCCGTATGGTCAGGCTGCCGTGCCCGCCTCTTGCCTGCGCAACCACCTGATGCTGAAAGAGATGAAGGACGGCCGCGGCCCGATCTACATGGACACCGTCACGGCGATGGCCAAGCTGAAGGAAACCCTGTCGCCCAAGGAAGTGAAGCACCTCGAAGCCGAAGCGTGGGAAGATTTTCTCGACATGTGTATTGGCCAGTGTGGCATCTGGGTCGGCGAGAACATCGAGCCGGAGAAGAAGATGTCCGAACTGATGCCGACAGAGCCTTACCTGCTCGGTTCGCACTCCGGCTGCTGCGGTATCTGGGTGTCCGGTCCGACCGACCTCGGCGCACCGACCGCAAGCGACGAGGAATATGGCGGCGTTCCCGCACACCTGCCCAAGGGCTGGAACTGGGGCTACCGTTCGATGACTACCGTCAAGGGTTTGTTCACCGCCGGCGACGGCGTGGGCGCATCCGGCCACAAGTTCTCCTCCGGTTCGCACACCGAGGGCCGTTTGGCTTCCAAGGCGATGGTCAAGTATGCGCTCGACAACAAGGACTGGAAACCCGAGTTCGATGAAACACCCGAGCAAATTGCCGAAACGATTTACAGGCCGGTACGCAACTTCCTCGAGCACAAGAACTACTCCACCGCCATCGACGTGAACCCGAACTACATCACACCCAAGATGCTGCAAATGCGCTTGCAGAAAATCATGGATGAATATGTTGCCGGTGTCGCGACCTATTACAACACCAACGATAAGATGCTTGCCGTGGCCGAAGAGAAACTGGAGATGCTGAAGGAAGACTCTCTGAAAATGCGTGCGAAAGACCTGCACGAACTGTTGCGCGCATGGGAAAACTACCACCGCATCCTTACTGCCGAAGCGCACATGAAGCACATCCAGTTCCGTGAAGAGAGCCGCTATCCTGGCTTTTACTACCGCACCGACAAGAACTTCGTCGATGAGAAGAATTGGCACTGCTTCGTCAACTCTATCTATGACAAAAAAACCAAGAAGTGGAACTGCTTCAAGCGCAAACACGTGGACTTGGTGGATAAATCGAAGCTGTTCAAGACGCATGCTCCCATTGAGCCGGCGACGGATAATGGCTAAGGTAGCAGCGCGTTAGACAGCCTGCTGAAATCATGCAAGGCAACTGGGCACCGCAAGATGCCCAGTTTTTTGCATCTCCGCCATACATACTCGAAGAGAATTAATTTGACCGATACTTACATGGCAGCCGACCTGCCGTTCTCCGGCAGTCCCGTCGTACCGCAAATGTACGATGGCAGCAAATCGATACAATTCCAGTGCAGCAAAGGTATTGCCTGCTGGAACGCCTGCTGCAGCAACATCGACATCTCGCTGACCCCTTACGACATCCTGCGCCTGAAACAAAGACTGGGAATTACCTCAGTCGATTTCCTGCAGCGCTACACCCTGCCCTACGAAATGGAGCAAAACGGCATCGCAGGCGTAAAGCTGCGCCCAGTGGAAAACGGTACGGCGTGCCGGTTCATGGATCCGGAAGGTTGCAGTGTCTATGGCGACAGGCCAACAGCCTGCCGCTATTACCCGGTGGCTCTGCTGTCGATGCGCAAGCAGGACGAATATACCGACACACTATCCTATGCGCTGGTCAAGGAGGAACATTGCTTGGGCCACAACGAACCCAGAAATATCACCATAGACGCTTACCGCCAGGAACAGGGGCTGAAGGAATATGACGAACTGGCGCGCGGCTGGCGGCAACTCATTCTCAAGAAAAAGTCATCGGGCCCCAGCGTGGGAAAACCATCCAAACGCAGCCTGCAACTGTATTTCATGGTCTGCTACGATCTCGACACCTTCCGCAGTTTCGTGAACAGCGATGGGTTCACCGAACTTTATGATCTGCCTGCGGAAGAAACCGATAAATTACTTGCAGATGAAACCTCTCTGATGCTGTTCGGTTTCCGCTTTCTCAGGCAAGTGCTGTTTGGCGAAAATACGATTGCCTTAAAACAGGCAGCCGCTGAAAAACGCCAGCAACGCGTTCGGGAAAGGACTCTGCAGACCGAACGCGAGGCCAGGGAAAATCGTGCGGCGGAGCAAGATGATATGTATGGATATCCCGCGGACTGAGCCAGAAGAATATAGCTGTGGTGAGGCATGCCAGAAAGCTTATCGATGTGTGATTAATGTCACTTACATACACTGTTAAGGCATTTATTCTTAAAACCAATAGCCTTCAAACTATCTTTCTAAACACCATAAGGAGTATTTAATGAAGACATTGTTGATAGCTGCTGCGGCTCTCATCACACCGTTCGCTTCCATTCTCGCCTACGCTGGCGACGACGCTCAGTTAGGCGAAGCGCGCAAGGTAGCAACATCATTGCCACCCAAACTGCTGGCTGCATTGCAGGAAGAAATCAGTAAATCCGGCCCCGAAGGGGCGATTCCCGTCTGCAAGGATATGGCGCCGAAGATGGCTGGCGAAATATCCCAGCAGACTGGCTGGAAAATAAAGCGGGTCAGCCTCAAGGCGCGCAATGATGCTCGCGCGATCCCCGATGCATGGGAGAAAGCCGCACTCGAAGATTTTGACAAGCGCGCCGCAGCAGGCGAGCCGCCAGCACAACTGGAAAAGGGCGAGCAGGTTGACAATGAATACCGTTACGTTAAAGCGCTGCCGGTGCAACCGCTCTGCCTGAATTGTCACGGCCCGGCAGATCAGCTCACTCCTGCCGTCAAATCCGCTCTCAGCCAGCACTATCCCAACGATCGTGCTACCGGATACTCTGTCGGCCAGATTCGCGGCGCAATCAGTGTGCGCAAACCACTCTAGGCGTGCAACATCCGTGCTTCTCTGAACAAAAATTAACGCCATGATGGAATATATTTTTTTTGAAGCCGGCCTGCGTGACAGGTTTGTCGAATACGCCAGGGGCTTGGGCGTAGGGTGTAGTTTGCAGGATGACAATATGGGGTGGGTTGTCGCAGTTCCGGAGGAATTGGCTGATGACTTGGTGGAATCGCTGGAAGCGCATTACGACGAACTACAGGACGAACAATCTGTTCTGCTGTCCCAGTCACAGGGCGGACTCAAGCAGTTGGCCGGGTTTAAAATGATTCTCCCGGACGGGCAAATATGCATGGTGCCATTGCAGCCTGATGTGGCTAAGCGCCTGCTTTCCTGTTTCAGCTTCGAGGAAATACAGGCGCTTTTCGACACTGTTGCACGCAGCGCGCTGAATCCAAAAAACATGGCCTTGTGTGAAATTTTGAGGGCCAACGCAGAGACCAATTAAGGGCATACATCAAAACACTCAGCGTGGCAGATCAAGGCGGGAAATAGGTTTATTTAGAGGAAGTGAATAATGTATGCACACCCCAAAACGCCGGACATTGACGGCGAAGGTTACTTAATTAACCCTCAGGATTGGAGCGAAGGCTTGGCAGAGGAATTTGCCCGCCAGGAAAATATTCATCTCACTGAAGACCATTGGGATGCGATACGCTTTATGCGCGAGTATTACGCGGATCATCAAATCGCACCCGATGTCCGCCATGTGATGAAACACCTCGCGGCACGGCTGGGACCAGAATCGCGCAACAAGATATTCGAGCTGTTTCCTTACGGATATGTGAAGCAGGCATGCAAAATCGCCGGCATGAAGCGCCCACGTGCCTGGAGTACTGGCTGACCTATCTGCCCTCGTCGGCTACCAGGCATAAACCAATTTTCCTGGGTTCGAACATCTACGAAAACAATCACAACGGGGGCTTACGCCTCCGTTGAACTTTTCGTTAACCCACCATAAGCAACCCCCCCGAACTTGCGCTGATTGCCCGCCTATGCGAACGAGCACAAGCACGGCAACGCATTTGACTGGTATCATCTCGCCCACTTTTACGGAATTCAATACCTCCAATGCCCTACCTCACGCTTGATAAGGCCGCGCTTGCATTCGGCCATGTGCCGCTGCTCGATCATGTGGATTTCCAGCTTGATGAAGGCGAACGTGTCGGCTTGATTGGCCGCAACGGCGGGGGCAAATCCAGTATGCTGAAAGTGCTGGCCGGGCAGGCCGCACTGGACGATGGCATCGTATGGCGCGCGCCCGGTTTACGCATCTGCCATGTGAGCCAGGAACCGATGCTGAACGCAGACGCAACCGTGTTCGACGAAGTTGCGCGCGGGCTGGGCGGGTTGTGCAAATTGCTGAGCGACTATCATCGCCTATCACATCAACTCGCCGAGCCGGATGCCGATTACGATATTCTGCTCGAAGCGATGCAGCCCTTGCAAACCCAGCTTGAAGCGGAGAACGGCTGGGCGGTGCAGGCGCGCATCGAGACAGCGATCCAGCGCCTGGAACTGCATGCCGATGCGATTGTTGGCTCTCTTTCCGGCGGCGTGCGCAAGCGCGTGGCGCTGGCGCAGGCGCTGGTGGCAGAGCCGGATGTATTGATTCTGGACGAGCCGACCAACCACCTCGACTTTTCTTCCATCGAATGGCTGGAAGGGCTGCTCAATAATTTTCGCGGCAGCGTGCTGCTGGTTACCCATGACCGGCGCTTTCTCGATAACGTCGTCACCCGCATTGTCGAACTGGATCGCGGCAATCTCGCCAGCTTTCCCGGCAACTTCTCAGCCTACCTGCGCTTCAAGGAACAGATGCTGCAGGATGAAGCCGTGCTCAATGCCAAGTTTGACAAGGTGCTGGCGCAGGAAGAGGCGTGGATACGTCAGGGCGTCAAGGCGCGGCGCGTCCGCAACGAGGGCCGCGTGCGGCGGCTGGAGCAGTTGCGCCGCGAGCGTGCAGTGCGGCGCGAGCGCGTGGGCCGGGTCGAGATGAACCTGGAGGCGGGTGACCGCTCCGGCAAACTGGTGGCGGAACTCAGTCACGTCAGCAAATCGTTCGGCGAGCGAAAAATTATTGATAATTTTTCCTGCCGCATCCAGCGCGGCGACAAGATCGGCTTGCTAGGCCCCAACGGTGCGGGCAAGAGCACGCTGCTCAAGATCATCCTCGGCGAATTGGCGCCGGATAGCGGTGAGGTCAAGCTGGGCACAAAACTCAGCGTGGCTTATTTCGACCAGTTGCGCGCGCAACTGAATGAAGAGGCCACGCTGGCCGACACCATTAGTCAAGGCTCGGATTTCATCGAGATCGGCGGCTCGAAGAAGCACATCATCAGCTACCTTGGCGATTTCCTGTTTGCGCCGGAACGCGCCCGTTCGCCGGTGAAAAGTTTGTCCGGCGGCGAGCGCAATCGTCTGTTACTGGCGCGCCTGTTCAGCCGCCCGGCCAATGTGCTGGTGATGGACGAGCCGACCAACGACCTCGACATCGAAACGCTGGAATTGCTGGAAGACCTGCTGGCCGAGTATGACGGCACACTCTTTCTGGTGAGCCACGATCGCGCCTTTCTCGACAATGTGGTGACTCAGGTGATCGCCTTCGAAGGCGACGGCAAGCTGATGGAATATGTGGGCGGCTATGATGACTGGGTGCGGGTAAAGAAGCACGCAGCCGCGCAGCAACGCGAAGTGGCACAACCCAAACCAGCACTACAGGTGGTCGCACCAAAAACCAAACCCTCCAGCAAATTGAGCTTCAAGGAAGCACGTGAGCTGGAAGAAATTCCGCAGCGCATCCAGCAACTGGAACGCGAGCAGGAAGAAATCGGCACAGCATTGGGTACCGCTAACCTATACCGTGACAATTCCGCCCAAGCCAGGCAGCTACAGGAACGCACTTCATCCATCGAAGAAGAATTGCTGCAATTGATGGTACGCTGGGAAGACTTGGAAGGACGCTGAGCTGGATGCTATTAACTGGCAGTAAAGTACGGGCGCCTCAAAACAAATACCTGAGATCAGAAGCGTTGCCCGCCACAAGTTATATGCTTTACAAGGGTGGATTCAATAACTATAATGCGCGCTCTTTATTGGGGGTATAGCTCAGCTGGGAGAGCGCTTGCATGGCATGCAAGAGGTCAGCGGTTCGATCCCGCTTATCTCCACCAGAAGAGAATGTCCCCATCGTCTAGAGGCCTAGGACACCGCCCTTTCACGGCGATAACACGAGTTCGAATCTCGTTGGGGACGCCAAGCATACAAAGAGGGCGCTTGGTTAAGTTAGCCCTCTTTTCCTTTTCCGATTGCTTTCATCAAAAGACTATGGCTGCCTTTCTAGCAGCCTGTCTGGCTTCCACGATAAAAAATATCGTAAACAACCAACAAATTACAGTTGCGGTGCGGTATAATTACGCTTGTTAATCAATAAGTTGAATATAATTCCATGAGCCGCTTCAAGCCGATCAAACGTGACATGAACTACCTGTTCCCGCCTTCGATGAGCGACTGGCTACCGGAGCATCACTTGTCGCGATTTGTTGTTGAGATTGTCGATCAGCTGGACCTGAAGCCCATGGAACGCGCCTACGGCACCAGCGGGAGCGATCCGTATCACCCGGCATTGCTGCTGTCCGTTCTGGTTTACGGCTACGCCACGGGCGTGTTCTCCAGCCGCAAGCTGGAAAACGCCACCTACGATTCGGTCGCCTTCCGCTTTGTGGCCGCAGACGAGCACCCCGACCACAACACGCTGAACACCTTCCGCAAACGGTTCCTGAAAGAGATCGAAGGGCTGATGGTGCAAGTCCTGTTGATCGCCCGCACCCTGGGCGTGCTCAACCTCGGCAACATCGCGCTGGACGGCAGCAAGATCAAAGCCAACGCATCCAAACACAGCGCCATGAGTTACGGGCACATCAATAAGCTGGAAGAACAACTGAAATGCGAAGTAAAGAAGCTCATGGAGCTGGCCGAAGCGGCGGACAACGAGAAGATACCGGACGGCATGAACCTGCCCGACGAGATCGCCCGCCGCGAAGATCGCCTCAAGGCTATCGCCGGGGCTAAAGCCAAGATCGAAGAGCGCGCCAAAGAACGGTTCGAGCAAGAGCAAGCCGACTACCAGGCCAAGCTTGCCAAGCGCGAAGCGAAGGCAAAGGAAAGCGGAAACAAACCTCGGGGCAAACCTCCTGCTCCCCCTGTGGAAGGCGCGCAGGACAAAGACCAGATCAACCTCACCGACGAAGAATCGCGCATCATGAAAGTATCCGACGGCGGGTTCGACCAGTGCTACAACAGCCAGATTGCGGTGGACATGGACAGCATGCTGATCGTGACGAGCAACACCGTGCAGGCGTGCAACGACAAGCAGCAAGTCGAACCGATACTCGAACAGCTCAAGGCATTGCCGGTCGAGCTGGGCAAGCCCGGCAATCTGGTCGCGGACACGGGTTATTTCTCGGAGGCCAACGTCAATGCCTGCGGCGAACAGAAAATCACCCCGTTGATCGCGGTGAAGCGCGAGGAACACCACCCCGACCCGATGGCGCGATTCACCGAGCCGCCGCCACTATCGGCGGATGCCACGGAGGTCGAGAAGATGCGCCATTTGCTGCTGACGATGGCGGGGCGGGCACTCTATGCGAAACGCAAATGCACGGTGGAACCGGTGTTCGGCATCATCAAGGCGATACTGGGATTCCGGCAATTCTCGTTGCGGGGATTGGAAAACGTCAGCGGCGAGTTTAATCTGGTCGCGATGGCGTGGAATTTGAAGCGAATGTTCGTGTTGGCGGGGTAGTTTTGAGCGGCAACGAGGCGATTTGCGATGAAAATGACCGTTATCAAGCGACCAAAAACAGTTTGATGAGAAACTGAAAATGCAATTTATGAAATCACGATCAAATCCGCTCGGCAAGTCCGAGTTGTTGTTGAGATTAACGGGAAGCCAGACAGGCTGCTAGGGTAATCGAGTTGTCGTGACCACGATTTCGAGCACCAAAGCGCACAAATAACCTTTTTGGTAATTCAGGCTTCGTGAAAGGTTGAAAACGTGGTTGGTAGGTAGCTTGCAAGCCAATGGAAAACTGCTGCAATTGAAGATGTGTTAATTGACCTTTGGTGTGGATTGCGGTAACCTGCGCGGCCTTTTGGAGAGATGGCCGAGAGGTCGAAGGCACTCCCCTGCTAAGGGAGCATAGCGGATTAAAACCGTTATCGAGGGTTCGAATCCCTCTCTCTCCGCCAAGGACTAGTTAATTAGAAAATCTTACGCGCCCGTAGCTCAGCTGGATAGAGTACTTGGCTACGAACCAAGGGGTCGGGCGTTCGAATCGCTCCGGGCGCACCATAAAATCAAGGGGTTAGGCATTTTTGCTTAGCCCCTTTTTCTTTCATTGTCACCGAAACGTCACTTAACGCTTGGCGACGATTCACATAGTCTGCCAGATGCACAGTGGACAGGTGCGCATATCGCCTCACCATCTCGGCACTCTCCCATCCCCCCAGTTCTTGCAGGACATGGAGCGGAGTGCCATCTTGTGCATGCCAGCTTGCCCACGTATGACGCAGATCATGCCATCGGAAGTTTTTAAGTCCCACCGATGCGCAAGCTGTGCGCCACATTTTGGTAGCCGTCTGGATAACCGGCTTACCTTCAAAGACGAACACATACTTATCGTGCTTGCCTTTCCATCTACTAAGAACCGCGACAGCATTTTCAGAAAGCGGTACAGCAATGGGTTTTTCTGCCTTAGCCTGATCCGGGTGTATCCAGGCGGTCTGGCGTTCGAGATCGACTTGCTCCCACTCAAGATGCGTCACGTTGGCACGGCGTAATCCGGTTTCCAACGTAAAGCGCATCATTTCCGACGAGTGATACGGCAATGCATTTAGAAGCTCTTCGGCTTTCTCGCGCGTGATCCACGAAACGCGCCGTGTCGGCTCCTTCAGCAATTTTACTGTCGGGATATGGTCGATCCACTCCCACTCATCTCTCGCGAGTCGGAGAACAGAACGGATAATTTCCAGCGTTCTATTCACCGTTGCAGGTTTCGGATCAATCTTCCGATCCGGCCCCTTGGCGCGAGCAATGCTGTACGGCAACTTCCTGACCTTGGTGATTTCAGAGATCAAATCCTTGCTGATTTCATCAAGGTACTTATCGGACAAATAACGATCCAACCAGCGAAAGTGCGACAGGTCACTATTAAGGCTAGTCTTTCCTGCCTTCTCTTCGGAATAGCGTACGACTGCTTCTTGCCATGTCCGTCGAGGTTTTGTGCCGAGCCGCTTTTGCTCCCACAATTCGGTTTTCAGCCGGTCGTGGACTTCTTGCGCTTGCTGCTTGTTGTCTGTGCCAGTAGTGCGCTGTATGCGTTTCCCGTCGATGGTGAAATCAATCCACCAAATAGTGGAGTTTTTGCGTCGGAAGAGTGGCATATTTTTTTCCTTTCTTTGCGTAAGCCGCCTTCCGATGCCCGCGCCGAGTATTGTGCGCGCAGCCAGTCGGCCAGGTCAAGATCAATAAACACCCAACGCTTGCCAGGCTTCACAGCAGGTACTTGTCCTGACTGTGCCATGCGCAGCAGAGTGATCGGATGGATGTGCAGGAATTCAGCAGCTTGATCAAGCGTTAATGTGCGCATTGAATTCTTAATCGATTGCCAGATGGCGGTTTAATCCGCGCCCCGTTTGGGCTTGGATGCTGATTTGAAAGCCGCACTCAGCAGCATGGCAGACTCGGCTTGTTCCGCTGCCAACCTGGCGGCAGCCTGGGTTGCCTGCTGTTGTGCAAGTTTTTCTGCGGCCAGGCGTCGCTGTTCCGCTCGGGCCGCATCACGTGCAAGTTTTGCCCGGTGCTCTGCCTCGACTCGCGCCTCGTTATCGCGTTTGAGGCGGATTCTTTCCTGCTCCGCATGTGCGGCGCGTTGGCTGGCAACTTCACAGACGCGCTGTTGATTGGCCTTCTTGCGGCTCAACCACCAAACCCATGCGCCATAGGTTAACGAAAGTAGCGTAGCGCAGGAAAGGAGCAGAATGCGCCATCTGTTCCACCACCCAATTGCGGTTTCCTTGCGGTAGCCATAATTCCATGCCTGTGCTTCGAGCATGGCTGTCGGCATATTCCAGTACCAGGGAGTATCTGGCAGTTGCAACGCATTGGCTTTCGGTAACATAGCCACGATCGGATGCTTGCCGATAACTCCCACAACTGTTTGGCACAAGCTGCTGCGCTCATCAGCCAGACAGGATGCCAGCGAAACGGCGATGTCTGTCATTTGATTTTCAGCAGCATCACAACCTTGCAGGTCGGCATGCTCACGACACAACTTTCCGGCCTCCACCAAACTGTTCAGCGGAATGCCATCGCGCCAATCTGTCTGGATTGTCGCGCTGATGCGTGATTCCATTTCCTTGATCTCGCGATCATGCTGCGATTCGCAGGCACTCAACATCAGTACGGTGATGAGGGATATAAACACTGTCCGCACGTTTAGTCCCCAATGAGGTGGAAATCGATCTTGTTGATCAGCCAATCTGGAACCTTGATAGCTTTATCAATGGCCCAATGACCACGCTGATCCTTTTTCCAGAGGTATAAAGCTGCGCCGGGCTGCATCGCTGCGCGGTAGCGGTTGATGATGGCCGGGCTATCCGAGATAATGGCGAAGCGGTTATATTGAGCAGGTTTGTCACCACCGGATTGCAGCGCCCGTGCGATGCCGAGCGTGAACATATCCAGATCTCGTGCCCACTTGGCACTCAATTCGACCTCGGCACCAATACGCAGACCGGCTTTTGTCATCCATGCCACATCAGGCCGCTTCACGCCAGACTTGTCGCCTTCCTCAGAAAACATGCGCTCGGTCTCGTAGTCAGTGATGGCATCGGCATTGAGTGCATTCACTGTCGATGACTGTGCGATCAGGTAGTGCCGGATTTGCTGCTGGTTGACCCTAAAAGGATCGATCTCGGGGTAGCGGTACAATGCTGCGGCGTGACGCTCCGCTTCTTGCCGCCCTTGTTCTGAAAGCGTGAAAAACAAATTTGGAAGGCCCGATTTTGTTTTTGTTGCAACAAGCCAGCCTTGGCGTGCCAGTTTTTGTGCATAACCGGCAGAAGTGCGGTTGAGTATAGATTGGACAATGCTGGCAGACGTGAAACCCCAGCGATAAATCCAGTCGATCACCTTCAGGCGAGATTCGTCTCCGATTTGGCGTGGGCTTTTGCCGGTTGCAGCTAAGACTGCACGGGCTGCTGCGAGCTGGGCTTCAATTTTTATTACTTTCATCGATTCATCCATCGGGTGCATCCTTTTTTTTCAGTCACTGCGTGTTACTCATTCTGACTTTGCGTCGGGAGACGCCACGCGCGCTTCCTGCCTGCTGTTTTTTGTTTTTCCGCGCGCGGGAGCGCGTGGGCTCTCCAAAGGTCGTGCGTTCTGCAATCTCATATTCCTCTACCCAGAGGACTATTCCATGCAGATACTCATTCGTTGCCGTGTCGAGTTTTGACATGGCGGCAATAACCAATTCGTAAAAATTGTCGCCATCGAATCGATATCCTTGTTGTCGCAGGAATCTGGCCGCAATTCGAAGACGATGCTTTGCTTTGTCTGTCAGAAGTCGTGGCTGATTTATGTCATGCATTACCGCGCCGCCATGACCGAAAAGGTCAAGGTGCAGTACACTTCGCAGGCCGGGTTTGTCAGCAGTTTTAATTTTTGAAATTACAATTCAATGCGGTTGTATCGGATTCTCGCCGGATGCATTTATTTATAACACCCGTCTTGAAATGATAATTTCACGACCAACATTGCACATACTGATAAAACAAAAAATATGAACGTCCCAGCCAGATCCAATTTGCCCCAAAGGGGGCGACGGCCTCATGGCCCTGTTGATAGCTTCCAGACGCGGGCCTGGTTTAATTCCATTGCTGATGTTGTTGGAACGAATACTCCCCATGCACTTGAACAAACCATTCAACGCCACCTGGTCCATCTGAGCGATGGCAAGACAAAAGCGAGTAGTTCGTGGGATAAATACAAAATCGGATTGAGACGGCCTCAGGACGGACATGGGAAAGACGGAAAACCTGGTGCAGTAATGGCGGCTGAACAGCATGCTCCAGAATCCGGTGATGTATTCCGTCATCCGATTTGGAAGGCGATGCGTGCAGACATCATGAATCTGAAAGAAGCGACGGATATTATTTCGACTTTGAGGCCTGCTACCACCTACTACTATGTCGATCTTAGTGATGCCATGGAAAGCAATCGTGCGGCATCGCTCGAAGAAAATATTGGCTTGGCAATATGGATAGACCGGGGAGATTACCGGAGCGCACTTGATCATTTGGCAGCACACCTGATGATCTTGAGAATCGGCATCGTCCGGCATTTGAAATCAAAGCGATTGGACTGCGCCTACAATATTGCAAAGACCTTGGGGCCGCTTGCAGCTTCGCCATGGATAATCGCCAACAACAGCCGTTTCCTGATTCTGCCCGAGTGGCACTTCCCCAATCTGGGTTCCAAAGCGCTGTCATTGTGCCACCAGCGAATTGCCGGGGACTGGCAAGAACGTTTTGGTCAGCCTTTGCTCTTGCTGGAAACCTTCGTTGATCCGGCGCGCTTCCACGGCACGGTCTATCGTGCCGCGAACTGGGCTTGCCTGGGGCTGACGCAGGGGTTCCGCCGCACCCGCGAGGGCTACAGCGCGGATGCCAAATCGCCCAAGCTGGTCTTTGTCCTCCCCGTGCAACGTGATGCGCGGGACCAGCTCTCCCGCCCCGTCCTTGACCCTGTTTATCGTACCGGAGCACCCAAGATCATGCTGACTGCCGAACAGATGCGCACGCTGCCCGACTTCTTTGACGGCATCCCCGATCCGCGCCGCGCCGAAGGTCGGCGTCATCGGCTCTGTGTTGTGCTCGGCATCGCTGCGGGCGCAACCCTGTGCGGCATGCGCGGCTACAAGGCTATCGCCGCGTGGGCGAAAGACCTTAAACCCAAGGCACGCGAACGCTTCGGCTGCCGCCACATACAGAAACGCTATGTCGTCCCCAGCGAGTCCATCTTCCGCGATGTGCTGGTGCGGGTCGACCCGGCCAAACTCGACCTCGCCCTGCAACAGTGGAATGCGGCCTTCGGAGAGGAAGACCAAAGCCTCGCCATCGATGGCAAGACGATGTGCAACGCGATCGACGAGGCGGGGCAGCAAACCCACATCATGAGCGTGGTCGGGCATGAGACCGCCTTGTGCGTTACCCAAAAAAGTCGGCGCCTTGCCCGTAGCGGGCAGCGATGAAACTAAACAAACCAATGAAATCGGGATGTTCGTTCCGCTGCTGGACGGGATCAATATTCTGGGCAAAGACATCACCGCCGATGCACTGCTGACGCAACGCAAACTGGCCGCGTATCTGGTGCAACGCGGGGCGCATTACCACTTCACCGTCAAAGGCAACCAGGCAACGCTCCGGTCCGACATCGCTCTATTGTTCCAGAACCGGAAAGAGCCGGATTTCGTCGAAGTCTCTCCGCCCGTGCATGGGCGAATCGAGACCCGGCGTATCTGGTGCAGCACCGCGCTCAATGCCTACCTGGATTTCCCGCATGTCGGGCAAGTCTTCCTGATCGAGCGGGAGGCCGTATACAAAAAAAGCGGGAAGATCACTGCAGAGGTCGCTTTGGGGATGACCAGCCGCCCCCCAGAACAAGCCAGCCCGCAGCGCATCCTTGAAATCAATCGCGGGCACTGGACGATTGAGAACCGCTGCCACTATGTCATCGATTGGAATTTCGATGAAGATCGTTGCCGTATCCGCACAGGCTACGGCCCGGAGAATATCTCCCGGCTACGCCGCTTCGCCGTCGGCGTCATCCAGTTCATCTCTGATGGCAAATCCAGCGTCGCCCAGAAGATGCAACAGTTGAACCGAAATACCCGCTTGGTCTTCGACTATCTGCGCATGACAAATAATTCAACTCACCGCAGCTTGACTTGATTTCAGAGAGAGAACAAATTTACCGTGTTGGGCTGATCCTGATGTATTGTATTGAAAGAAACCAATTGGTCGCGACTTCAGTCAATCTGCAGGAGATATTTCGTGCATTCGACTAATCAAGGCAGACCAGAACGCGAAACTTGTTGCAGGATCGTCTCCTTCAAAACAAGTGAAAACATTGGCTTGACCCCGTTTTCCATCTGTAAACTTGTGTAGTTAAACGAGCAATTACTGAACGTGTAACACTATATTATTAATAGATAAAAGTAGTTATATATGTTATAGTTTATGCGTATTGTTTGCATTGAGGTTCGTGCTATGACTCTTAGCATCAAAGACAGAATCATTCGATCAATCGCTAATCGCAAAGGCGAGGTCGTATTGCGCACTGATTTTCAGCAGATGGGCAGTGCTAGCCAGATCAGTCGTGCGCTGAAAGATATTCTTGAGAGTGGTCGATTGGTTCGCTTGGGTTACGGTGTGTACGCAAAAGCTAAAATCAACATGTTGACCAATAAACCTACACCGCGTGAAGTATTGGAAGTTTTGGCTCAAGAGGCACTACTACGTCTCAATGTGAATGTTTCATTAGGTGCTGCTCAGAAAGCGTATGTTGATGGTAAGTCCACGCAAATTCCGATGCGTGCCACATTCAATACAGGCCGCCGCCGCATTTCTAGAAAGCTAACGGTAGGCAGCCGCGAAGTGTCCTATGAAAACAATTACCGAGCTTGAACGGAATTTAATTTCAGATGTAAATACGGGCGGTCTTTCAGCATTGCCACCTGGCGTATTGGAAAAAGACCTGCTGGTCACTTCAGTGTTGCGCACGCTGTCCGGCATTGATTCCGAATTAAAGTTAGTTTTCTGTGGCGGAACATGCTTGTCGAAAGCGCATGGCCTGATTGACCGGATGTCGGAAGACATCGACTTCAAGGTGATTCTGCCAGAAGGATTATCGCGTACTTCACGAAGCAAAGCACTGAGTGCTTATAAAAAGCAGTTAGTCGCAACGCTGGCGGATGCTGATTTTAATGTTCTACCGGATGGTGTAACCGCTAAAGACGAGAACAACTATATTGGACTCGACCTACTTTATAAAAGTCGATTTCCTACGGTTGCTAGTTTGCGCTCCGAAATCAAAGTAGAGATCAGTGCTCGCCCGCCACTATTGTCTACTACCACATTGGAATTGAGATCGATTCTTGATGTATTGGTTGATGCGTCCACATTAGGTATTCCATTCAGGTGTATCAGTGTGCAGGAGACATTGGCAGAGAAGGTACTGTCGTTTTTACGGCGTTCCGCTGAGTATCGTGCCGGTCGAAGCAGAGTTGATTTTGATGACAGATCAGTTCGCCACATCTATGATGTGGCTGCGATTATGCGAGTGCAGCCGATACAACTGCTCGGCACCGAGTTTCGTTCAATAGTCGAAGCGGATGCTGTGCAGTTCAAGAACCAGTATCCTGAATTTCAGGCGGATCCATTTGGTGAAATGCGGAGTGCGTTAACTGCGTTGCAGCAAGATGGATCATTTGAACAAGAGTATCAACGCTTCGTGGATGAGCTGGTATTCGGTGAACCAATCCTTTTTGAGGATGCAAAGCAATTGTTTATCATTGCTGCGCAGCAACTGTTAGATTAGATTCACGAAAAGTAAATAACTCTGACGGATCTTCCACCAGTCAATTTTCATCAATGCATTGATTCAATTGAGCTTGACCCTGTTTCTTGAGGTTTTTTAATTTTATTGTAGGCATGTAATTAGCAAACTAAAGCTAAAGTTGCTTGCAATAACCTGCTTTGTATGTAAAATACATAGTCATGTATCTGACCTCAATCCCCAACCGGAACTCCCCGCCCGCAATCCTTTTGCGCGAAAGCTATCGCGAAGACGGGAAGGTCAAGACGCATACGCTCGCCAACGTGACGAACTGGAACCCCGCCGTTGTCGAAGCCATGCGCTCGGCATTGAAGGGCGAGTTCGCATCTGGTGGCGACCCGGTATCGGGCGAAATATTCGGCGTTCTATTCGCCCTCAAACAACTCGCCGACCGCCTCGGTATCTCTGGCGCATTAGGCAAAAGCCAGGAAGCGCTCAGGGTGCTATTTCTGGTGTTGGCGCGCATCGGTCATGCGGGTTCGCGACTGTCCGCCGTGCGCTGGGCAAAACAGCACGCTACGGCGGACATCCTGGGCCTGTCAGCCTTTGATGAAAACAACTTGTACGGCGCGCTGGATTGGCTTGCTGCGCGGCAGGCCAAGATCGAGCAGCGCCTTTACCGCGAGCACGTGAAGCGCGCGGGGCGCACACCGTTGCTGGTGCTCTATGACGTGACCTCGAGCTATCTGGAAGGCGAGCAAAATGAACTGGCCGCCCACGGCTACAACCGCGATAAAAAAAGCGGCAAGCAGCAGATCGTGATCGGGCTGCTGACCGCGGATGACGGCGAGCCGCTGGCAGTGCGAGTGTTCGAAGGCAACACCGCCGACCCCAGCACCGTGGCGGAGCAAATCCGCCTGCTGAAGGAGCAGTTCAAAATCGACGAAGTCGTGATGGTGGGCGACCGTGGCATGATCAAGGCCAAAGGAAAATTGGCGCTAGAAGGAAAGGGCTGGCACTACATTACCGCCCTGACGGATGCGCAGATTCGCACCCTGCTCAAAAGCGGCGTCCTGCAAGCAGATCTGTTCGATAGCGAAATCTGTGAAGCCGAGCATGGCGACAACCGGCTCATTCTGCGCCGCAACGATCAGACGCGTGATCGCGAAGCGTTGCGCCGCAAGGATAAGCTCGCCACCTTGCAAGAAAAAATAGCGGCGCGCAACACCTTTGCCGGCGAGCATCCTCGCGCCAATGCCGAAGCCGGGTTGGCGCGGTTGCAGCGCTGGGTAAAAAGCCACAAGCTCACCGCGTTTGTCACGCTGTCGCTCGGCGTTGAAGATCGCAAAATATCTTGCGACACCGATCAAGCGCTCATGCAGAATGCCGCCTTGCTTGATGGGTGTTACTGCCTGGAAACCGATGTGAGCCCGGAACACATGCAAGCTGCGACGGTTCACGCGCGCTACGGTGATTTGCAGAAAGTCGAGCGGGATTTCCGCACCATGAAAACCGGCTTGCTGGAAGTGCGCCCTATCTTTTTGCGGAACGCCGAGCGAACCAGAGCGCATGTGTTTGTGACCATGCTGTCACTAAAAATCGCCCGCGCTTTTGAAGGCCTGCTGCATGAGGCCATGGGCAAGATCGCTACCGGCACAGAGGCGGTGACAATCGATGATGCGCTCGTCGCACTGTCTCGTCTGACCTACCTACATTACGAGTCAAATGAAGTATCGTTCACCCGCTTGCCACAACCCGATGCGCTCCAATCTCGGATACTCAATGCACTCGGCCTAACGTTTCCTGCTGGAGCAGCTCAATGTAGGCAGTAAGCTCTTTTGCGGAAAGTCAGTAATTTTATTTAAACTCAATGGCTTGTAGCGATATATCGCCTTGGGCTAGATGGAATATCCGTCTGACTGTCACCGATTTGTCACGTGACAGGGTTGTTATGGTGCTAATTCAGGCTATTTGAGGCTAGTTATCGATGGTGCGGGCATCGTAAGCGGTTGATTAATAAGGCTCGTAAAACAGAAATTCGCTCTACGAACCAAGGGGTCAGGAGTTCGAATCTCTTCGGGCGCACCAATAAATCAAGGGGTTAGGCTAAAAGTCTAGCCCCTTCTTCTTTGTTGCGTAGCCCAATCGTAGCCGTTTCCTTTGATTCGTTGCTTACAACCTTCAAGCTGGACAGGCGATCCACATACTCGGTGAGATGTTCGCTGGACAGGTGAGCATACTTCCTCACCATCTCGACGCACTCCCAACCGCCCAACTCTTGCAGTACATGCAGCGGTGTTCCTGCCTGCACATGCCAGCTTGCCCACGTATGCCGCAGATCATGCCACCGGAAATTCTCGATGCCGACCTTCGCCAGTGCTTTCCGCCATGCCTTCGTGTTGACCTGCACAATCGGATTACCGTGGTAGCTGAATACATGCGTTGAATTTTTGCCGATCTGCTCTCGTATCACGATCACAGCGGCAGCACTCAACGGTACTGCAATCGCCTTCCTTGTCTTGGCTTGATCCGGGTGTACACCTTCGTAGAAAAGCTGCAAACCGTCTCGACCAAATTTCGTATGCAGCAGGAAGCCGATACGTTTCCGAAAAACTTCATGCGCCATTATTACGATCTTTATTGCCTGCTCGACAGCCCTGAAGTGCTGAGCTTTATCGGCACACCGACTTATCACGCCCGCAAGATAGAGCGCTTCCGTTCCGGTGATAACCTCGACATCGCCAGTAACGAAGCCTTCTTACTTTCCGATCCCAAGGTGCGCAGCCTCTACGAAACCAAGTATCGGGAAACCGAGGCGTTGTACTACAAGGGCCAAATCCCGTTTAGCGAAATTCTCGCTCGCATCCATCAGCATATCGAGCGGCTATAACCCTGATGAATAAATCCAAACTAAAATCCTACGCCCCACAAGCTCGCAAGGATTTCATCGCTGCGGTTACAGCTCGCGCCAACTTGCTCGGCTTATCTGAATCTGGCAGCGTTCTCGAAATTGCCCAAGGTGAAAGAAAAGGTGACATCGCTATCATTGCCGGTCGTGAATGGCCGGCTAAGGTGTACGAGCAACGCGAACGCCTGATCAAGCACATCAAGACGGCAGGCTTCAGCCAAACGATGGAAGCCGTCGCCTACACCTGGTTCAACCGCTTTGCCGCGTTACGCTATATGGAAATCCACGACTATCTGGATCACGGCCATCGCGTGCTATCCAATCGCGAAGGCGGTATGCCGGAAATCCTGAATCATGCCACCGAGCTGGAACTGCCGGGCTTCAACAAAGCCAAGGCGGTCGAACTCAAGCTAGCCGGCAACAAGGATGGTGATCTTTACAAAATGCTGCTGGTCGCCCAGTGCAATGCGCTGTCCAACGCCATGCCTTTTCTGTTCGAGCACATCGACGACGAAACCGAACTGCTGCTGCCGGACAACCTGCTGCGTACCGATTCTGTCATCGCCAAGCTGGTGGAAGCCATTCCAGAAGAAGACTGGCAAGAGGTCGAAATTATCGGCTGGCTCTACCAGTTCTACATCAGCGAAAAGAAGGACGAAGTGATCGGCAAGGTGGTCAAGAGCGAGGACATCCCCGCCGCCACCCAGCTCTTCACCCCCAACTGGATCGTGCAATACCTGGTGCAGAATAGCGTCGGTCGCCTGTGGTTGATGGCGAATCCAGCCTCGGCGCTGAAAAGCCAGTGGCCGTATTACATTGAACCCGCCGAGCAAATGCCCGAGGTGCAGGCTCAGCTCGATACAATGATTCAGACTCGCATGAGCGAGAACGGCGGCAGCCTAAATCCAGAAACCATCACCATGCTCGACCCCGCCTGCGGCTCAGGCCATATCCTGGTGGTGGGCTATGATGTGCTCAAGGCAATTTATTTGGAACGCGGTTATCAGCTTCGTGCCATTCCAAGACTGATACTGGAAAAGAACCTCTACGGCCTAGACATTGATGATCGAGCCGCGCAACTGGCGGGCTTCGCCCTGCTGATGAAAGCCCGCGCCGATGACCGCCGCCTGTTCGACAATCCGCCCAAACTCAATGTGCTGGCATTGCAGGAGAGCAAGGGGCTGAACGTTGATGAAATCGCTCAGGCACTCAGAACCGTTCGTGCTGAGCCTGTCGAAGCACAATCTATCCGCTTGCTGATCGAAACCTTCGCCCATGCCAAAACCTTCGGCTCGTTGATCCAGATTCCACCGAAGCTGAATGCGCAACTTGCGATGCTGGCCGAGGAGTTGCAGCAGGCCATCCAGAATGGCGACCTCTACGCGAAGGCGGCAGCGCAGGATTTGTTGCCGTTGGTTGAACAGGCGAAAGTGCTGGGTATGCAGTTTGATGCAGTGGTGGCGAATCCGCCGTACATGGGGGGGAAATATCTGACGCCACTGCTTAAGAAGTATCTCAAAGACAATTACGATGGATTTGAGAAAGACCTGTTCTCAGCTTTCATGATTAGGGATTTAACGCTAACCAAAAAAACTGGTCAGCTTGGTTTTATGTCGCCTTTCGTTTGGATGTTCATTTCATCTTACGAAGAGCTGCGCCAGCACTTTATTGACGACGCGACGTTGTCGAGTTTGATCCAACTTGAATACTCTGGATTTGACGGGGCTACAGTTCCGATACCCTCACTTCTGATGATGTGGTTAAGCAGCCCGATAGCCTTGCCAATGAATGTTGCCTCTCGGCGTATGGGAAGCAGTTCCTGTTCAATGTCTCGTACCATGTCCGCTTCCCACGGTTGGGCCAATTTGAGTAGCGCATCCAGGTTGTACCCGTGTTTGTCTTTTGGTTTGCGAATGTACTTATTTGTCATCCTGCGAGTTTTTGCAGCCTTTGAACCGTACCAGTGAACCTCGTACCAGAATGCGTTCAGGGTGTTATCCCGCATTCTGATGTACATATGCAGCACGCTTTTATGCTCCCATGCCTTGCCGTTGTTTTCAGCCATAACAAAATCAAGATGTCTCTGGCCTAGACCTGCCGACTTCGTTTCAAGTGCGCCCAGTCTGTCGCGCAGGAGAATGATCGAATCCCTGATTTCCATCGCAGTATTGACGTGATCCTTCATGATGGCCTCTTCTTTCATGCTTGCCTCTCTACCAAAAAAATGGATTTATTGTTTAGCGGAATCGGTCATTTCCGCTGTGCTTTACTTCTTAGCGCGCCGCCGATTCCGCGCGATAAACGTACCCGTTTTACAGCGTAAAAAAATGCGCCTGCACCCGATTTACAGAAATTATCCATATAGCATTCATGTAGATAATGGCGTACCCGTTTTACCGGGTTGCTTTGATGAGCGGAACGTTTTACAGGTCGGCACAAAAGCGTACCCGTTTTACAGCGCCCGAATAAGACGCCTGCACCCGATTTACAGGAATTATCCATATAGCATTCATGTAGATAATGGCGTACCCGTTTTACCGGGTTGCTTTGATGAGCGGAACGTTTTACAGGTCGGCACAAAAGCGTACCCGTTTTACAGCGCCCGAATAAGACGCCTGCACCCGATTTACAGAAATTATCCATATAATATTCATGTGGATGGTGGTGTACCCGCTTTACAGGATTGCTAAAAACAAAGTGCATTCGTTTTACAGAGTGCGCTCTGTTGATGTCATTCCTGGCACGAATGATGGGGTTTGTTGCGCAAGCCGATAAAAGGTCGGGGTCGCATTCTGCGCATCCACCTCGATCCGATATTCGGGGATTGAATTATCGTTAAGTGCTTGCACAAACTGTTTGAATTTACGGAAAGGCGACGTGCCGCCCGTCAACCGGTGTAATTCATTGATGGATATTGTCCACGGACACCACTCGCCACAATGTATTTTGGCGAGGATGTAGATCAGCCTGTGCAATGGCGTGAGCATGAAGTAGTCCGGGTGCATGGCGCACACATGCGTCCATTCTGTCGCGAAATAGTAGAGCCGCTCAGGCAATTCAATATTCACCGCATCAATGTGTCCATCACGATCCCGTTCTGCTTCGTAACGAATACAATTGAAGCTGTCGCCGCATTCCTTGATTTCTGCTGGCGGGGGAATGTTCGTTGTGATCTTGCTTCCGGCGAGTCTATCGAGTGCCTGAGCCAAGCCATCGTATTGAGCTCCACCGTTTCCTCGCTTGCTGAAATCAAGAAATTCACGTGCAGTAAATCGCAGATTGCGGCTCAAGTCCTCGTGCCGCTCATCAAACATGGCATTGGCCAGCCAGCTCACACAGTAAAGCCAGACATCCTTGTCGCGCATGGTCGGAAGCCCCGTTGCGCTGGGTGTTATCTCGAAGAATTGTCCATCCAGATCGAAGCGTCGAGCCTCTAAATCCCCAGCAGACAAAGCAAATGGTGGGCAATGAAAATGATTGCTCAACGTGTTGTCGGCACTCAATACACCAGCAAAGTAAATGTAGGTAAAGGACGTGGGCGATATTTGAACCGGCATGGGTGGTGTCGCGAAATGAATATCCTGGGATTTTAGTTTGTTCAATTTGGCGCGATAGAGAGATTCTCGGCAAATTTGCCGAGAATCCGAATTAAATTTTTTCTCTCTTCAGTAATTCGTAAGCGTGCTGGGGACGTGCTGGAATGGAGCGGCGCTGAGTAGATTTCATGCCGCCTTGGACTTGGACGCAATTTTATTGCGGAGCGCGAGCGGGAGAAGTTGTGCGCCTGCTATTTGCGCAGCTGGGTCGACCCGCAGATCATTTGCAACGAGCGGTGGGCGGCTAATCGCCTCACTGCGTTTCTTGGCTATGAGAAGCGCACGCTGCACCATGCCGGGGACAGGAGCTTTGCCAGCAGCGCGGACGCTAGCGATTGCCGCAGCCAAATCAGCAGGTGCTATCGAGGCTGCCAGATGATCAGCAGCAGCAACGTCTGACGCGTCCCAGCATTCGACGCCACTGGAATGCAAGGTGAATTTTTTTCCAGTTTTAGCCGCAGGGCAATTTTCCGCGCGCGCGGGTGCTTCTGCTGCTGTTGCTGTTGCTGTTGCTGTTGGCAAGTAAGTGCTTGATTGTTTGATACAACCATTTTTTATGCGTTCAGACTGGATTTTTCCGATACCGGCAAGGAGGATGCCTACTGATCGAGCCGTTTTAAATCGATGAAATCTGAACCAGTCACACACCTGGATTTCGTAAGTGCCCATATCTAAATCAAGCAACCCTGCTGAAACCAGATTGCTGATCCCAGTTTCGGTCGCCTCAGCCGAGAGCCCCAAACTCGCAGCAAATGGTCTCAGCGGCAGCATGCCTACACCAGCACAACTAAGCCACGGTGCGGCCCAAATGGCGAGCAGAATCAATTTTTCTTCTGGCAAGCGTACTGCTACACGTGGCCAGTTAAGCAGGTTCGTCGGAACAAGTGATGACTCTCTCATTCCAGACCTTCTTCGATATGGTGCATCTTGCGTGGCCTGCCACGTCCACGCGGCACAGCGAACTCCTGCCTGGGCGGCGTGGAGCGTGGTGAAATGGCCGCGATCCAAGCTTCGATATCAGACCGCCGGTATAGTGTACGTCCGCCAACCGGCAATACAGCAGGAAAGCCCTCCGGTGGTTTGCTTTGCCCATAGGCCCATTTCTTGACCGTTGACGGTGCAAATCGGATGGCTGCCGCCACTTCAGCAAATGTTAATAGATATTTGTTGGTCATTTCTTTCTCCTATTTCGATAATGCAATATTCGAAGAAATACCAAAAAAAATCCTCCCGGATTCTCGGCATTTTTGCAGAGTATCAAAAATATTTTTTCATGACCTGAACCAAGTTAATCGAAAAAACAAATATCATCGCTCACCGACCCAAGTGCACCAGAGATGACATCGCAAGTCTTGGAAATTCAAAATTCATTTCGGCGACGCAACGGGTTTTATGCAAAATTCCCATGGAAAAATAAATAGCGCTTCCCGTTTTCCTAGATTACGGGTATGCTTTATCCTACGACTTAACACTCAATAGGTGATGATATGGCAACTACCCGTGAAACCATAGACCATGTAACTCTCTCCCGGCTCGTCGAAGCCAACGCCGTCAATGGTGCGAATATCATCGGCCAGCCCGGAGGCTGGGGGGTGGTTATCAAGTGTGGCTTGACCGAACGCGCCTTGGCCGCAAAGCGCGGTTCTGTCCGCATCTTCCGCAAGTTTGAAACGCTTGTGGGCTATCTCAAGGGAATCGGTGTTGCCAAGTACCAGGTAGACGCCACCGGGTTCGATCCGGTTGCCCTCAAGATTACTCATCGCGGCGAGGTTGCATCCAGTCGGATGAAAGCGACGCACGAAGCCGCAGCCTATGACAAATGGTTTCGTGAACAGGTGCAAGAAGCCTTGGATGATCCACGTCCCTCGATTCCGAACGCAGATGTCAAAAAACATTTTGCGGCCAAACGTAAAGAACTGCAAAAGCGCATTAAGGCTGCTGCATGAAACTTGAATGGAGGCCTCAGGCATTCGATGACCGGGAGCGGATCATGGACTTTATCGCCCAGGACAATCCGCAAGCCGCGCTCGATCTTGACTCACTGTTCGAGGAAAAAGCAGGTGCACTTATTGGGCAGCCGAAACTGTTTAAGCCCGGACGCGTGAAGAACACCAGAGAAGCAGTGGTGCATCCGAATTACGTTTTGATATACGAAGTATCCGGCAACACTGTTACCGTCTTGCGCGTGCTGCATACATCTCAGGCATGGCCTGCTAAATGAGTGCTAATATGACGAGTTGGCGTAGCTAAATCGTAACTTGATGGGGCTGCTTCTCCCAGTTGTAGGGCTTTGTGAGGCTGTAAATGAGATTGGCGGGTGTTGCAGGTTATTGATAATTAAAAAGTAATTTCAACCTGCTGCTTCTACGAACCAAGGGGTGAGGAGTTCGAATCTCTTCGGGCGCACCATTAGTTCAATCGGTTAGGCTAGAAATAACCTAACCGATTTTCTTTTTACCCATTTAGGGGTAAACCTAGGGGTAAACCATAAAATTGCTAGCAGCCTGTCGGGCTTCCTCCATTTAGCCTGAACGTTGCATAAATTTACAGCAGAGCTTCTTGCAAAACTATTTTTGAACCGAAGCGCAATGACATTTGATGCGCGAACTTTGGCATCGAAATGACTGTGCTTCCCATTTTTTCGGCAATCTTTTCGGATTTGCCGTGTTTCTTCGCCCTTGAGGGCGAACGTCCTCCTCGGCCAGGCCGGTTGTGGGCTTTTCTTTTGCTCCCGCTGTCTGGCTTACGTCAGCAACCTGAGTATCTGATCCGCCGCCCGTTGCGCCGTCATCAGAGACAGCGGTATCGCCGCCAGACTGTCATGCATCGAGGCGCCCGAAAGCAGCGCGCTTACACGCTTGATGAAATCAGGGAGCGGATGTCTTCCACCCGCCAGGCAGTGATGCGTTTCCCCAATGTTCTCACGGGCTGTGGATAGCGGCCAGACTTGACGCCGTTCCACCAAGTTGACTTGCTTACGGGGATCAATGCAGGGATCGGGGGTTCGGCCTTGGAGTTGCCAATAATTTGTGACAATCTTAAAAAACCAGTTTCAGGCAAATGCTTCATTTCATATTTCTACGTTTTTGAACAAAGACACAGGCAAGCCGACCACAAGCAGATCGATGTACTTCTTGCCTATATAAAAGAGCGCGCAGCGCGTGAGCGCCATATAGGTGTCGGAGCCGGAATAGGAATCGTCGAGTATTCTTGTCGACAGGCTTCCCTGGAAATGGAGCGAGTCTTTTCCCACCACCCGCGTGACGCCACCGACATCAACCTTGATCACGTCGGAATTTTTCAGGAGAGTGTCTTGTAGAAGCGGGCCGGTTAGCGTCGGGGCAACAGAAGGGAAAAGTTCGCAGACAATGTTGCCCGCGGACGCGGATTTGATAAATTTAGTTTGGCCGTACCCAACATCGATGCTTCGCACAATTCTTTGCATAAACCCCCCTGGTTGAAAGTTTTGGCAATGTAAACCATATTTTTCAAAACCAGTTCCTTCAATGGGGGTCAATTTCTAGGGGAATAGGAAAAATGTCCAGCAAGCGGCCATTTACTGCCCATTCGCGCCAAAACCTAAAGCAACGATGCTTCCGAGCCGCATTCCCAAGGCGGCGCCTGGGCCGTGGTAAGCCAATACAGAAATATCGCATAGAAGAAAACGGTGAAAGGTTAAAAAAATCGCGCCTGGAAAATGACGTGCGGAAAAAAATTCGTAGGAAGTCGGAACGAGAGTGGTTTCAGTTTGAAGCTGGGCGTGCCCCGTAGCGAAGAATCGGAATTTTTTCGGTGGATGAAAAAAAATCCGAACTTTTCAAAATCCTTGACACTCCAGAAAAACACAAGTATCTTTGCGGCACAACTGGGTAGCGTGGCCATAGCTCGCGAGCATTGCGTAAAGTGCCTTATCAAAGCCCGCAAGGGCGTAGCAAAGAAGCAGGCAATTCAGCCGCCCACATCGGGCGGTGGCATTTATCAACTACTTACCCGTAAAGGGTAAGAATCAAAAAAATAAACCGGTCAGTAACGCCGGTGTATTTTCACGTCCAGGTTTGCCTGGACTTGTCCCACACAACAAACCAACATCCAAAATAAATTGGCTTTAAATGCCAAGCACCTTGGAATGCTTCCCTTGTCGGGCGGCACCCATTGAATTGGAAACGAGTAGTCCTCTGGTGGCAGGAGGATCGAGCGCTCGGGTTGGAAATTGTGTGCGATGACGAGATGTCAGTTCCCGATAAACTAAATCGGATGCGTAAAGAACGGTGGCTCAATACCGATCTACTGGGTTTGCCCAGGTTTAGCCGTCAAGCAGAAATGCAGCGGTTAAAAAGCGCGTAGTTGCTAAAGAAAAGCCCAGCCGATCAAGTCGGCAAAACCCCTCGACGCTACACCATTGCGAAAATGGTGGACTGCCCGGTACGCTGCGCCCGGTGCTTTTACTTGCAGCAACAGCAAAAGCCATACAGATGGATAGATGAACTCGCCCAAAGAAAACAAAAACAGCCAGCCAGGATGGGGTTGGAAGGGGCAACTCGCCTCCTTGTTATCAAAACATGGTTCACTGACCAGCGACAACAGAAAGGCGGCGAGCCACCAGACCCACAACAAGCGGGCGCAGGTGCTTTACGCATCCTTCCGTGAATTGCGGGCGCTCGGCTACAAACTGGATGCTCCCGGAAACCTGAAGCCCAAGCATGTCGGGGCGCTGGTGAAGCATTGGGGCAAGCGGCGGGAAGCGGGCTGTTGTCGGTGCCTCCGTTGTCGGGATTTGATCCGGCCACGCAAACGTTCACGATCCCGTCCGGGAGCGGTGTAGCCCAGCAGATCACGCAGGAACAGATGTTCAAGGGTTCGGCAGACCCCAACGCGCAGGCCGATTTTTCTGCCGCGGTAACCGCGGCAACTGGCGGTACCAACGGCGGCGGCGATCACGCGGCCATGCTGTCGCTTACAAGCACTTTGACCAACCAGACAACGGGCAGGCTGAACACGCAACCAAACGGGCAAGGAAACGCTTTCCAGGCATTGAACGGCTCCATCCTGTCCCGCTCTCATCCGGACATGTCGAACGACCCCATGCTCACCGTGAGCAAGGACGTGTACAACAACACCGCCAACTTGCAGAATATCCTGGGCAACTGCAACCAGCAGACGACCACCGTCGCCAGCACGAGCACGGCGCACGTATCGGATATCCAGCAGTGCGACCGCATCGTCCAGCCCACTGCCTGCAACGTGGAGCGCATGGTGACTGGCGTGATCGATACCACGTCGTGTACGCACGGGACGTTCTTGCCAAATACTGGCGGGACAAGCCTTTTTACCTATGGCAATCACGGGTATCAGGGGCAGTATGCGAATTCCGGTTCAAACTGGACACGTATTCCACGGCAAACTGGACACTGATTCCAGAGCAAACTGGACAGTAAAATAGAGATGTAGCGGTACGCGGGATAGCCGCCTTGGGCGGCTCACGGTTTTATCGGCCCCTTTGAGGGGCTCACCCAATAAGCCCACGGCTTTGCCGGGGGTCATTTAACTTCGGTGTCATGGCGCTAACAACCGGTAATCAAATGCTATTGCTAGATGCGTGGCCAGACACCACAGATATGTTCATCGCCTATATATTGTTGTTTTGCTGATGAAGAGAAATGGAAGCATTGGCGCGACGAATACGAACAAATCGCCAAGATGCTGCAAGGTCTAAGTAATAGCCTGAAAGATCAGGTTGTTACTGATACCGTAAATTATTATCAGATAATAATTTCTACACACAGCGCATTGCCCGCCAAGGTTTTCAGGCGGTTTCCAAACGGAACCAATCCTTTTTATGGGGAAATTTGCCCGAGCTAGATTTCATGCTGGTTTCGGCAGAGCTATTCCTCCACCTTTGCTGAACGGCTATAGATTATGAACTCTATCGGGGAGTTGCCACATTTATATGGATACCCCATGAAACAAAAGCCACTATAGGTGGCTCTTGTCCCCAGAGTATTCGGCAAACTCCGACTGGTAGGGAGCTGATAAAACTTAACCTTAGTTAAGCACCTGCCTTATTGGCATATTAGTGTACACTAAAACCGGGAAATCAAAAGCCCCGTATGCGACCAGCGCTGCGCGTTGCCACACCATCATCCCGCAGCACCGACGAAACCAATCCGCCGTTCTGATTTGCTTGTGCGTTGTCCGCAAACGAACAAAGGACCCTGTTGGGCTCCTTGCATTTTGATCTTCACAACTTTCAATCTCCGCCAGATTCCGGCGCATTTACGCAGCCATCAACAATCATCTCGATCCGGATACTGCTATTTCCCCTGAATATGGCTTTAAAGTTGCACTGCATGGTTTACCCGCTCTTCGCGGATGGAGGGGGCGGCTCGCACGAATGACCTGCAATCGAGAGGCTCGAGCGCTTTTTTAGTGGTGCTATTAATTCCTGAAATTCCTGCTCGGGAATGTTACGTGGCTCGGCAATTTTGAGCACAATTTCCATTTCGAGCTGCGCGCGGCCCCCTTCAGTCAATTTCAAATCAGGTTTCATTCAAACCTCCTTTTGTGGAAAGCATCAGAATGACTATGAGCGAGGCGGCACGGCTGGGGGCGGTGATAGGTCAATATTGCCAAATGATTACCTGCCAAGATTTCTCGCATCAGGAGTATTTGAATTGGATGCCCATGACACTTCAACACGCGTGGCAAGCTCTGCCTGGGATCGGGTAAGAGGAATGCGTAAAGGATTGCTGATACCCGTTGTTACACCAAGTATTTTCGGATCGCTCGCGTGGTGAGAAACCAGGCAAAGGTTCTTCCTGTCTTTCTCGTGCATTGCCTCGACGTTTGTGCTGTCGCTACAGTCCTGAAAAAAGCTTCCATCCGCGAAAAACACGGGCAACGGGAAAGTTTCCCCGGCAATCTGCAATTGCAGCACAACCCATTTTTTAGTTATATACCGGTACACCTGTTCGCTTAAAACAGACGGGCCCCTTCCATCCAGATTGTTATATGTGCTGATGGTAAAACTGCAATTATCGATGCACTTGCCAGCAAACATCTGTCGTGAATTGCCTTTCTCAAAATCGTTACCAACATTCAAGTAGCGAGAGAGAACTTGACGCGCGCGCCTGGTGTCAACATTCCAGCCAACGCGAACCAAGGCCACATAAAAATTGCCGGAGCCCTCGACCGACTCGATAATCGCCGTGGCCGGGCTTCGCATGAGCGGCGCATAGAAATTCTCGTCCAGATCGCGCTTGGCTTTCTCGAAGTCACCCCCGTTGCGGCTTGCCATTTGAAGGAGTGTGCCGCGCTCGAAAACCTGGGTCATGGTTTGCCCGTTCTCCGATATGCGCTTGACTGTGGCTTCTTGCCTCGAGAGCAATTCCGTTGTTTTTGCCTGGTCCAGCTTGGCTGCCAGCGCCGCGCGGATTTCCGCGTATTCCTTGCGCAGCGCGTCGTTCTCGGACTGGAGCTGCTTCAGCTTGCGCTCCTTGTCCTTGTCCTGCCGCAGCATTTCCACGCGCCGCACCAGTTCGGTTTCATCCAGCGATGCGGTCGCCTTGATTTGCAGCACCGCCTGGCCCGCGCGATTTACGGACAATTTCTCTTCCGACGCCAGCACCTTCACCATTGCCGCCGACAATATCTGGATGTTCTCGGTCATCTCCCCGCTTTCGCGCAACGTAGTCGTGCTCTGGACATAAGTGCCCGCCTCGCCGCTCGCCTTCAGCTTGATTTGTTCCAAAGCCGCCTGGCGTGCGCTGGCCCGGTTATCGCCGTCCCCCATGATGTAGTCGGTCGCGTATTGCTTGCTCCACTCGGCCTGGGCAGGCTGGGATGCAAACGCAAACAGCGTTGCCGCCGCCAAAATAAAAAATTTCATCAAACTCCCCCTTTCTTGCCGCTTTCGACTACCAGCAAACAAAGATGCGGCACGTTGTCGAATTGGGTTATTTCCTGGTTGACCACGGCAAGCTGGTTTAGAAATCCGCTCGATGTTTCATAAACAGTCATCTTGTAATCTGCCTTCCCCTGTTGGCCTGCCGCCAGGTGCTCTTCGCCGGAGACCATGACATTCCTGCTCCTGGCGATGTTTGCCTGCGCCCTCAACAGCGCCACTTTGTACGCCTTCTGATCGGCAAGCGACGTGGCGGGCGAGCATCCCGAATAAGCGATGGTCTGATCGAAAGGTATCCCGCCTTCGGCGCGTATCCAATCGACAGGTTCGGCCCATGCCGTCACGCCGCATATCATTGCAACCATCCCTGCCAGGCTCCGCAAGATTATTTCCGATCGCCCGCAACCGGCTTTGATGCCGCGCCGCTATTGCCGTCCGCCAGGTTTTGGGCGGTCGCGGATATTCCGGCCCGGTCGGCGCCACCCTGCCCAATCTGCCTTGCCTCGTCTTCGCGTATCTGCTGGCGGCGCCGGTTGATACGCTGCTCCAGATCATCGAACGCCGCCGCAACCGTCCTGTCCGCCGCCTTTTCGCGCTGCTCCTGCAACACCCGGTTCAACTGCGCGTAAGGGAGCTTGACCAGCACGTAGACAATGTACTTGCCGTCCAATGCCTTCACTTCTTGGTGCTCAACCTCGAACCCCACCACCGGCACCTGGCCCACCAGCTTGTCTATCAACGTCGTGTATTGTTCCGTGCCCACCCTGCCACCGTTTTCCTGCGCGTACAGCCGCTCGGACCCGGACAGTTCCTGGTTGAAGTTCTTGGCCAGCCCGAATTCCGCTTCGAGCATGGCCTTGCGTATCGCGACCCGCATCGTGTCCGACTCCGACATCCCGGCGGCATAGACCCCGGTGCTGTCCGGGCGCGGCGGTTTGAGCGCCCATTCCGGCACCTGGCTTATCTCCGCCTCCATGCGTTTCTGCGCCTGTTCGCGCCTTTCCTCTTCCGCCTTGGCGCGGATCTCGGACGCCCGCACTTCGTCCTTGGCGGCCTGTTCCCTCGTGGGCGCGGACGAGCAGCCGGTTATAAACACGGCCACAAACAGAACACAGATTAAAACCACATTTTTTACCATCTCAACTCTCCTTCCGGATTTGACAACACATTTTTCAACCGATTTTCTTTTGCAGCTTGTGCATGAGCATGGCATGCTCGCTTGTCGCCAACAAAGATCGCGCGCATCGGATGGCGGCGCGCAGCGCCCCGTTATAGACCTCGTCCAGTTCTCCCGTGCGGGCTTTTTCGAGGCGCTGTTCCCATTCGGCGCCGACCGCCTCGTCTGCGATCGATGCGGCCACCACCGCGCTGCCACCGTTCTTGGTCACCCGCGAGGAAATTTCCAGCCAAAGCGTATCGGCCCGCGTTCTCAATGCTTTTTCGGCACTGGCGGCATGGGCGGTTTGATTCAATATGCTGCCAGCCAGGCTTTGGTACGTTTGCGCCCTTACCCACTTCAGGGTTTGCGCGTCGTATTCGACGGGGCGCGGCGACGTTGCGGAGGAAGTTTCTTTTTCTGCCATAAATATCCTTACTTTTTCACCAGCCTGAGACTGCCGGCGGTCGATGTCCTTGTTTTCATTCCATGCATTCGCGCTTTATCGAGTATCGCACCGACATCCTTTTCCGACAGTATCGGGCTATTGAGAATCCCGACGTTCTTCCGGTATATCCCGTGCATGACCTGGAGGTTCTTGATTTCCTGCTCCATCACGAGCGGATCTATATCGCATACCCAAAGCCTTCTGGTAACCTTGTCCAGGATCAGCGCGTGTTCCGCATCCTTCTTTTTCCAGCCTATCTTTTCGCCAACCAACCTGTAACCTTTGAGCGCTTTGGCGACGTTGCTGCGCTGCAGGAAGATTTTCCAACCCTCGCCATCACCGAATTCGTCCTGCAACCCTTCGTACACCACGAGCACATCAAACCCGTCCAGCCAGGACAGCGCCACAAAACGCTCTTTCCCTTTGCAGTCGAGAACGATCTCCATGTCGCCGGGTGCGACCAATTCCAATAAATGCATGTTTTCTCCTTATCCGGGCTGACAAAAACAATCTACAGAAGTGGGTATCTAAAAATCAAGTGCTGGCCAAATGCAATTTAAAATATTTTATATATTATTATTTAATAATGTTTTTATGCTGCAATCGGAGCCTTGTTTGCGTATGCGGCGACTATGTGTGGCGGCGCGTAGCGCCCCGTTATAGACCTCGTCCAGCTCTCCGGTGCGGGCCTTTTCGAGACGCTGTTCCCAGCCAACGCCAACCATTTCATCCGCGATCAATGTGGCCTCCTCATTCCCGCCACCGTTCTTTGTCGCCCGCGATGAAACTCCCTGCCACCTCATCAGTTCCTCAATCCGCCTGAGCCATTTCTTTTGGTTGAGCTAGGGAATGGCCTTGCGCCTGGAAGGCGAGAGGACTCGAGCATTTTGTCCAGTTGTTCTTCCGTCATGAGCGGCTCGTCAAAAAGGCCGATATTTTTCCGGACGATTCCGTGCATGAGCTGGAGGGTTTTGAGCGCCCGCTCCATCGCGAGCGGGTCAATGTCGCACACCCAAAGTTTTCTGGTAACTCTGTCAAGAATCAGTGCGTGCTCTGCATCCTTCTTTTTATTGCCCATGACGCTATAACCATCGAGCGCCTTCGCGATGTAATCCCGCTGTAAAAAGCTTTTCCAACCATCGCTATCCCCGAACCCTTCCTGCACGCCTTCATAAATGACAAGCTCGTCGAACCCGTCCAGCCAGGACAAGGCCACAAACCGTTCTCTACCGAGGCAATCGAGCACAATTTCCATATCCCCCGGCGCTTTCACATTCAATAGATGCATTTATTCCTCTCCATTATTTCCGTGAAATTGCGGTTCATCGCTGTTGGATTGATGCCTACTATTTTGGCGCCGGCCGCATGGTTCGAATGTGGCCCGATGACGGCTCACTGGAAGCAGGTAAACTCGCTGCACTGACTGGCGCCCTGCATTTGTTCGGCGGCTTGAGCAATATAATTTGCTGGTTGGATAGCGGCGGCCGGGGCTGCGGAGAGCGCAATTGCTTTGCTGGCAGATGCCAGAGGCACCCATGATGCCGGATGCGGGTTCTCGGATAGATTCACATAAACCTGAAATGTCCCGGCGGGGCTCCAATCCGTTGGGGTGGCCGTGACGTTAAACGTGTAAGTGCCGGTGCCTTTCAAAACGGTGGGCTGCGGGTTTGGAAGTAATGTGTAACTGTTGGCCGATGCCGTGTTGAAGCCTATCATCAGCATTCCGCTGTTTTTAGTCGCCAGCGAATATGAAACCACGACCGCAAATGACGTGCTCGCGCCATTGACCGCACTCGAAGGGCTGACGCTCACAATGGCAATGCTATCCGGTGCCGAGCCGACCACGGTAAAACCACCCGGGACTATATAGGCCTGATTGCCGGTGAGGTCGGTTAAAGTGAGCGTGCCCGAAGTGGCGCCTACCGGGACAATGACGGCCAATTGGGTCAGCGTTCTGAAATAGGGTGTCGCTGTCACACCATTAAAACTTACCCGGTAATTGCCCGCGTTCTGGACAAAGTTTGCACCCGTAATGGTGACAGACGCGCCCGGTGCCTGGCTTGCAGGCAGCACGCCGGAAGCGCTGGTTACACCGGCAGCAGGAATTGCTGCATAGGTGAAACTCACACTCCCGGCCGTCGTGTAACCCCAGCCCGGTATCAGTTCAATCATGACGTCAATTTTCCCGGTTGAGCCATTGAACGTGCAGCCGGTGATTTTCAGCGTGCCCATAAACCCGATGGTTTTATCCAGAGCGCTTAATACGGATGCATCGGCGCAAAATGCAGCTTGCGAATCGGGCTTCGTCACATTATTCACTGTTATGCCAGTCTGAAAAGCGCCCGAGCTGGCACGGGCGGTCGTCAACTTGTAAGTGGCGGCTGCCGAAACATTGCTCGCGAGTATTAAAGCGTTAAGCGGGGCGGTCGCAGCGGTGAAATTGGCGGTCGTTGCATCGCCCAACAATGCCGCATACGTATAGCTGCTACCCATGAAAGTTCTGGAGGCTTGCAGCAGCGCCAACATGTCGTCCATCGTGTCGCCGGGCACTGCCGCGAATGATGCGGTGATCGGATCTATCGTGCCGAGCGGAGCAAGCCCGCCAAGCGCCGCGCGCAGGTTGGCGAGGGCCGTGTCGGCCTTGGCTTGAGTGATTGCGGCAAGCGTTGCGGGCGTGGCGCCCAAAGCGGCGAACCATGCACCGGGGTCTTGCGCCGCCAGGTTGGCCACCAGCAGATCGGTCAGCGGGGTGACATTCACCGTGCCGGCGGCAATTGCAACTGAGTGGTAGCGCGTGGTGTTGGTTATGCCGTTGATCGTGCCGCCGGAAACCTCCACGGCACAGGGCAAAGTCCGCCCGGAGATCGCGACAGACCAAGCGCCCGTGGTGCTGTTGGTGGTCGTGGCGAGCGCGCTGCCTGTCGCGCAAACGACACTGATGTTGCCGTTAGCGATCGGTGCGCCCACTGCGGCCACCCCGCTCAGGGCGCTGGCTGTTGGTGTGCTCCCGCCGCCACCCCCTCCGCCCCCACAAGCAGCCAGGCAAACTGCTGTCAGCAATACCAGTGCAATTCGATTACTCATCATACTTATTCCAATCTTTGCTTTGTTAAACATCATTTTTCCCCTATAAATGGACATGCAAAAAAACATCGTAAATCGTAGCGATTACTAGCCATACTGATTTGGCCGTTTGCTCCCTGCTACTCGGAAAGCGGCTTCCGGCTTTTTGGCCTTTGCAGGTTAACGCACAGGCGATACATGTTTTGATCAACGGCGATGGCTACCGCCTTGGCGCAATCATTCGAGAGCAAATCGCGCGTCCTGGCGCCTACCAATTGCTCTACCTCGTGGCCGCACAAGGCGAGCAGGCGCTCCGCCTTTTTCAGGACACCGAATACAGGTTGGTTATCGGGGCATGTACTACCGGAACCGGGTTCTCGCCGGAGCATCCTTCCGCGCTTCATTGCCTCAAGGGCCCAGGCATGAAGCATCGTTTCCCATTCGCGCATGAAGCGCGCAGGGTCACTCGCCGCCTGGTTTCTAAGTTCCTGGGCAAGTTTCTTTTCACGGCGTTGGGTAGCTTTACTCATACAGTCCTTCAAGACGGTTGGTGTCAGGCGCACGCAGCCCTTTAGGTCGGCCCGAAATGGATGAACACTTCAGGCTTCTCTTGGCCGTCCCGCAGGGTTTCCTCTGCGCCCAGCCGGGCTACGTGCTACCTTTTCAATACGAACCACGCAGGTTCGTATTCGTCTTGAAGAACTTATTTGGTTGCGAGTGTGTGCACCTTACGGTGTCACTCTCGCATACTGCTAATGCTGGTTCGGTGCAACGACTACTTTTGTTCCAGCAATCTTTGCTTTGGCAATTTCTGTTCCCAGGCTTGCCATCCCGGAGGCTGAGTCAGGTTAAGTGCTACTTTTCATTTAATCGTGTACGTCGTCTCCTATTTACCGCATCGGTTTCCGTTGAAAAATACTCTCTAACAATCACTGCCCTCAATCAGCACGGATGCCATTATCCATACTTGGCACTTCATCAGCATATAAAACAAGCTTGTCGATAATTGCATTGAACGCCATGACTATCAGGGTGTGGCAGGTTGATCCTTCATCCACTTTAGAACAAAATCCTGAATAGTTGTTATATTTTTGCCATCCAAGACTTGTATCTTGTAGGCATTTGCACGATCCATCGTCTTTCGATCAAGCTGTAACGCCGAAAGTAACAGGGTCGTACCAAACAAGCCTTTGGCTCTGGCACCCAAAGCATCTATCTTGTTAAGAACATCCTGCCCCTTTTCACCTGAACCAAAAAACACCGTCTTGCACTCAATGAATAACATGCGGTTGTGATGGACAACAATACAATCAAACTCGTTGTCGGCGCTGCCTTTATGCGGGCCCCATGAGCCTTTGACGTTGACTCTGACATCATCCAACCCCATGGACCGCAAGCGATCCCAAACATATTCCTCAAGCCAGACCCCACGGAGATATTTTGCCTTTTCAGCAGAAAGAAATTTAATCTTGCCTTCCTGAGGCTGCTCGATCAATTCATTTGTTACCAGCTCTTGAAGGATTTTATTTCCTTTATCATTGACCTTGATTTTTTGTACAGGGTTTGACAATACCTTATCGTCTCTGTCCAACGCTTTGTTCGCGGCCTCGTTAAGTTGCTGGATGAAATATCCATTAGCGACAGGCATTTTTCTTGCCAAGAACAGGGTTAGCGCTTTCCTTGCTTCGGCACGGTTACGCCATTCTTCATGGTCAGAGTCGCAAGAATCCACTGTAAACCCTCTGGCTTCGAGATAATCAGGCACATCAACCAGAGAATTGGGGATTCGATCAGGTGTTCTATCAAGATTAAAATACTCGATGACGTTATGGTCAGTGTGGGTGTAAATTGTATCAACCTCACGATTCTTGCCGCCCTCAAACCCGATGGAAAAGGCCATAGCCATTAACTTCGTCCCCCCCGTCACATTGAGGACTATTTTTGAACCGGGATGATTCTTGAAAATTTTTTCAGCCTCATCTTTGGCAAACTGGATCAAACCTGACAACCGGGCTTCTGGAACATCACTACGGATTTCAACAGGTGTTTCGTGCCGTTTCAAAAATTTCTTGAACAACTCTCCTTGAGAACACATGCTTTTTGTTGTTATCGCATATACCTTTTCCGGTTTCATCATCAAGATAGGAATAATGTTGGGCATGAGATGATCGGAAATCAGACAAATATGTATGTTGCTGCTCATGTGTTTCTCCCTTATCGTTTGTTAAAATTTCCAGCGCGCACGACATTCAAATCCTCAAGCCACATCTCCCACCCTCTGCACAAAATATTCTTCCAGCCTCGCGCCGCAACGCTGCATATCTTCCGCGCTCAATTCCCGGCCACGTTCAACGCGGGTCAGATCGAGCCGCATGTGCAGATAGCGGGCCTGGCGGTTGCAAACCTCGCAAGCCAGATTGACGGGTAAAGTGCCGATCACGACATCCCCTTCTTGCACCTGTTCCGGCAAGAGATGCTCGACCATCTGATCAACTTCAAAGCCTGCCTGGTGCGCCCAGGCGATTGCTCCGGGGTGGCGTGAAACGAACCATGTTGTCATTACGATTTCCGATGTGAATTTAAGATGCGGGCATTTTAGCTGCCGCATCAGAAAGAAAACCGCACGACAAGCTTGTTGCGTGATTTCAAACCACACACTAACCGCACCCGCTCCTCTATAGTTCCCTCACCTGCCTCCCGCACGTTTGGAAGAATGGGCGCCAATAATTTTTATCTGCTCGGCCGGAAGCTGGATTTCAAAAAATTTCATATGCCTATACCCCTGTTTATACTCGCCATGAATGAAATAGAGAGAACCTTCTGCCTTGTTGCCCATGGTTTGCTTTATTGCCCTTAGCACAAGAGTTTGGCGCCCTTCAAAATATTTAATCTTCATATTTGAATATTCAATCATCGCTTCCCTTTTCACATCCGAATGCACACCCTTTCTTTCACATGCAATTCTCATCTTTTTTAATTCTGCTTCTCCCCATTTGGCCATTGTGCCTTGGAGTGCCTCGTAATCGCTGGAATTATCATGCTGAATATCCAGATAAGCATCCAGAAATTCATTTTCATCAACTTCGTGGTAAGCAACCGGCAGGTCTCCGCTCAACTTCCTGCGTGCCATATACAGATACCATGTCAAGTTGATTGGCTGCAACGACACCTCTTTTCCACCGCAATGCAGGGTGCGTTTCCCGATGTCTATCACAATTTCCTTCGGTCCGATGGCGGCCTGCAACGCGGCGACCATCTGCGTATAGCTCAGTTTCCCGGAAAACAACGGGTCATCATCGGAAAGTTTCCTGCGCAACTGCACGAACGGAATTTCAGAAAAATCCACCCCGCGCGTTCCGGGGATCAGCTTCTCGCCTTTTTTGAGCGGCAGCGGGTAATAGAAATCCTGGAAATTTCCTCCGGGCGGGTCTGCCAGAACATGAGACAGCCTGTCTTGCGGGCGCGCAAAGAAAGACAATGCCGTCCCCAGGTAAAACCCCATGGATTTTCTCCCGCCCGCAATGGAAACGTGCAACGCGGAACCGGCATCCCGAGTAAACTCCCGCACGACTTCGGTAATGTCATCCGCCGCCATTTCATTTTCCTGTGCGGTGCGGATGTCGGCGCCGGGAAGCACACGTATGCAAAAAGCATCAAACTTGGGCGGTGGAATTTTGTAATCGGCGCACAACCGGAAAAACTTGCCTTGACCGGGATCGAGCAAATCGCGCTTGGCGACCTGAAATCCTTTTTGGGTGGTGACCAGATAAATTTCGGTGGGAACAAAAGGCGGCTCGCGCTCCACAGCCAGAGCGTACAGGGTCTCGGTGACCACCTGCGGCGTTTCGCCTGTCGTGAGCAACAAGATGCGACGTCCAAAAGTTTCCGGGCGCGCGGGATCATGATCCTGCGGCTTTGCAACAACGTGCTTCGACATGGTTTCCTCCCCCAAGCGGAAAAATGCACTCACCGCGCTACTATACCTGCACTTCTCATAAAAATCGCATCGGAGCTGACAGCTTGCTTGCCAAGCAATTCCCGGCCAGGGTTGGCTCGCCCATCAAGCTCGCTGAATAAGGAAATCCTGCAAACGGGGTGGTGAACCCATCCGTACTCACAAGCTTTTTACAGACTTTTGAATGATCGGTTTTAGTGTATATTGAACCTCAATAAGGCAGGGGCTTAATCTGCAACGGTTAAGTGGTATCAGCTCCCTACCAGTCGGAGTTTGCCGAATACTCTGGAAACAACAGCCACCGGAAGGTGGCTGTTGTTCTGTGCGCTCTGTCGGACGCGCAATCTGGATAGGGGTGCCAGTTCCGCTTTCCGTTGGATGTGTTGATGCATAAGTGTTGCAAATTCCTTTTCCAGAAAAAAGCCACCTGACGGTGGCTACCCAATCTATTCGGCAACCCCACACTGGGTTATGGGTTCACTAAACACATCCAAGCTATTGAACATGCCTCTGCCTGATTGATTACTTTATACCTGAATCGAGCAAAGAGGGAAAGCCAGCCGCCATTCTTGCAGATCATCCTGGTCGCCGGGAATACAGTTGATCGAACACGGATGCCAGCCCCGGATGCGAGTCGCGCACGCCAGCGACCACCCTGGCCGCCCAATCAAAATATTCCTGCTTGCGCCCATTCGTCGACGGGAAGGAGTCTTAATCCCCTTCAGGAAATCGGGGCGGTGAAACGAAATGTTTCTGAGCGGAAAAACAAAAACCACCGCTTGGGTGGCTTTTGAACCCCAATCTATTCGGCAAGTCCGCACTGGGTTACGGGTTCGCATGCTAATCCCACTTTTCAATGGGAATTATCTTTGCCTGATTTACCGTCTTTATACATCAAAATAATGGATAAGGAAGTCTTAATCCCCTTCAGGAAATCGGGGCGGTGAAACGTCGAAAGACCTGGTCAACCCCTTCGACAGCATGTCTTAATCCCCTTCAGGAAATCGGGGCGGTGAAACCTGGCCAGGCAACTAAAGTTGTCAACAGTGAAGGGTCTTAATCCCCTTCAGGAAATCGGGGCGGTGAAACTGGCGGAACAGTTCGTGTATGGAATTGGCCCACAGTCTTAATCCCCTTCAGGAAATCGGGGCGGTGAAACAGGGATAGCGCAGTCTTTTGACTAAGGACAGGTTGTCTTAATCCCCTTCAGGAAATCGGGGCGGTGAAACGCTTTTAGCGTGCGGGTGTCGGTAGAGGAAACTGTCTTAATCCCCTTCAGGAAATCGGGGCGGTGAAACGGTATCTGGGAATGCTCAGGTATTTGAGAATGCTGTCTTAATCCCCTTCAGGAAATCGGGGCGGTGAAACATTGGTAAAGATGTTGCTTGGATGGGCTAACCCGGTCTTAATCCCCTTCAGGAAATCGGGGCGGTGAAACACGAAGGGGAGAGAAACCCGTTTCTGCAGGACGTCTTAATCCCCTTCAGGAAATCGGGGCGGTGAAACGGAACTATGTGCACGTGGCCCGTGTACATATTGTCTTAATCCCCTTCAGGAAATCGGGGCGGTGAAACCCGAAGGCGGGGAGCTTGCCCTGATCGACCACTGTCTTAATCCCCTTCAGGAAATCGGGGCGGTGAAACGTGAAGTAGCATGCCTGCAAAAAGTGTTCGAGGTGTCTTAATCCCCTTCAGGAAATCGGGGCGGTGAAACAAGCGGAATGGGAGTATGCGGCCCGCGCCGGAGTCTTAATCCCCTTCAGGAAATCGGGGCGGTGAAACTTCGGTCGGTGTGTTCTCCGCCCGGAAGCGGAGTCTTAATCCCCTTCAGGAAATCGGGGCGGTGAAACTCTGTGAATGGCTTGAAAAAGCCAGCATGGAAGTCTTAATCCCCTTCAGGAAATCGGGGCGGTGAAACTGGCGCAGCGAGGCGAAGAGTTGGCTGCAAAAAAGTCTTAATCCCCTTCAGGAAATCGGGGCGGTGAAACGGTCGGTGGCATCAATATGTACTAGGGGTGGCGTCTTAATCCCCTTCAGGAAATCGGGGCGGTGAAACCAAAGGACCTTGCGTTCGCAAGGAAGGTGGTGGCGTCTTAATCCCCTTCAGGAAATCGGGGCGGTGAAACTATCAACCAGATTGAGAACGCACTTCGCACGATGTCTTAATCCCCTTCAGGAAATCGGGGCGGTGAAACGCGACGAGCCTGATTAACTGCACCGTGTCTACGAGTCTTAATCCCCTTCAGGAAATCGGGGCGGTGAAACGAGGACGAGGACGAGGGCGAGGCGTGGGTGCGCGTCTTAATCCCCTTCAGGAAATCGGGGCGGTGAAACTCGATCCAGAAATGGATGCGGGACTTCTTCATAGTCTTAATCCCCTTCAGGAAATCGGGGCGGTGAAACACTAATCATCGCGTTCGGGAACTTGCCATGCTGTCTTAATCCCCTTCAGGAAATCGGGGCGGTGAAACTCTGTTCAGTATCGCAATGAGCAAGGGTTTTACGTCTTAATCCCCTTCAGGAAATCGGGGCGGTGAAACAGGTGTGCGCGATGTTTGCACCTCTGGCGGGAGTCTTAATCCCCTTCAGGAAATCGGGGCGGTGAAACTCTAACCTTTGAATGCCACGCCAGTCAAGGCTTGCAGGGGCATTATCTGCGCTTGCCCGGCATGGCCGCCAGAAAGCGGCTTTTTCTCGATGCAATTTGGCATTTTTCTTTTGCAAACAATTCGCTGCGCATTCCGGCTTCAAATGATGATGTGGGTGATGTTTTTTGCCACCTCGCCCAAACCGAGCGAGACAATATCCGCAAAATCGGTTGGCGGCAAGACGTACACGGCGAGGCGATCTTCGTCTTGCTTGATTTGGCGGTTCGCTTCTCCCAGCAATTTTCGCCTTTCCCGTTCGGTGAGCCAGGTTTCGAATATGCTTTCCTGCGCGCGCACGCCGAACGATTCGAGCACGCGGACCAGCCGGCGGCGCCGTTTGTCGTCGGCCACATCAAACGCGATGACGGTGAATTGCGCCGGCGCGTTCATGCCGGCCTCAGCCGATGATCCAATAACCCTGCGGGCGCCGTGTGGGCGTCTGCCGGCCTGTCGTCCGATAACGCTTTTCGGCCCTCACTGCCAGCGGGTAGGCGCGCACGCTGTCTTCCACCGGTTCGATGATTTTTTGCACTTTCCCGATCATTTCGCGGATCTCCAAAAAATTGAGCCAGCCTTCGAAGACGCTTTCCTGCACGCGCTCGAGCCGTTGCGCGAGCAGCCTGGACAGCTCGCGGCGGCGGCGGTTATCGGCAATGTCGTAGGCGATCACCCAGAGCCTCATCAGCGCAATATGAAAGGGCGATAGACCGGCGCTGTCTCTTCCAGCACCTGGATGTAATGGGCGACCTGCATCCGGATCATGCGGCGGTAGTCGCCGGGCTCGCCGGTAATGGGGTGGGTAACTTGGCTTTGCAACTTTTCTTCCAGCCGTTCGATCAGTTTGCGCCGCAGCGTTTTGCCGATGCGGCAAAATTGCACCGCATCGCAGCCGGAACCGGTAGGTTCCAGGGTGAAATCGGCGGGGTCGAACGGGTGGTCGAGCGCGAGCTTTAACACCACGGCATCCGCCGCGAGCGCGCGAAATTCTTCAACCAGATCGGAGACCAGCGCGGGATGCCCATCGCGCAGGGCGTGCAAATGGCCGAGGTGGATTTCGAGGCCGCGCGCGGCAGCGAGGGTGAGCACGTTCTGGTAGAGCACGGCGTAGGCATAAGAGAGCAGGGCGTTGATCGGGTCGCGCGGGGGCTGGCGGTTCCGCCCGGAAAATTGGGCTTGCCACGATACGGGCAGAAGGTTGCGGTAGGCGTCGAAGTAGTGCCGCGCGGCGACGCCTTCCAAGCCGCGCAGCACATCGAGATCTGGGGCCACCAACGTTTTTGTTTGCATCTCGCGCAGCAGCGGCTCGCACGGGTTTTCACCGCCGGGGCGGAAGCGGTAATAGCGCCTGAGCAGCACGCGCGAATTGGCGATTTTCCCCGCCACGACAGACCTCGCAACGGACAAGCTGAATGCCGCATCGCGCGCCCGTTCGTATTGTTTCACCCGCAGGTTGATGCGGGTGTCGCTGGCGGGCAAAAACACGCCGAGCGGCTCTCCGGCACGGCCTTGCACCATCAGGCTGGCCCCTTGCCCCATCAGTGTGCGCAAGGCGCCAAAGCTGATCGCGCCTTCGTCGGCGATGAGCACCTGGTCTATTTTTTCGTGCGGGATAGAGAGCAATTCCCGTTCATCTTTCAGCGCCAGAATGCGCCCGCCTTCCTGGCGCAAATACACGCCCGGTTCACCCAGATAGAGGGTGCGCAACAGCGGCGCGGGGGCTTCGTCGAAGCTGACCTCTTTCGGTGTGTCCATCTCATCCGGGGCGGTTGCCTGGGGCGGGGCGGGTTGCGCGGGGCGGGCCGGGGGTTTTCTTTTCGCCGCTTGCGGGAGCTTGCCTTTGCGACCGGGTTTTTTCTGGTATTCCGGCGGCAGCAGCCAGATTTCGGCGCTCTCGTCTTCCGCCCGCACCGCGTTCCCTTCGAAGCGCACACCGAGAAAAGTGAAGCCTTGTTCAAAATTGGTGATGCGCGTTTTGTCGAAATTGATCGCCAGCCCCGCAGCGGCAAGCCATATTCCCGCCTCTTCTAGCGCCAGTTCGGCCGCGTGGTTGTCGGCGGCCAGGATCACGAAATCGTCGGCGTAGCGGACGAGGCGGCGCATTTCATCGGCGGCCAGCGTTTCGTCGAAGGCGTCGAGATAGAGATTGGAAAGCAGCGGGGAAATAGGCGAACCTTGCGGCACGCCGCGCTCTTGCCTGATAAACCCGCTGCCGGTTTTGATCGGCGCGCTCAGCCATGTTTTTATGAGCGGTTGCACGCTTTGATCCGGCAGCGCCGGAGCCAGTTTTTCCAGCAGTTCGCCGTGCGGGATATTGTCGAAGAAAGCTTCGATGTCCGCATCCACGACACTGGTGTAGCCATTGTCGCGCGCCGCGATGACAGCCGCGACGGCATCGCGCACCGAACGGCCGGGGCGGTAAGCAAAACTCTCTTCTTCGAAAGTGGGGTCGAGTATCGGGCCGAGCACTTGGGCGACCGCTGTTTGCAGCACGCGGTCGCGCACGGTGGGAACAGCGAGCAAGCGCGGCGCGCGCCCCTGGCGCGGCAGCTCGATGCGCAGCAGCGGATCAGCCACGTAGGCCCCGCTTTTCACCTGGCCCCGCAGCTTGGCGAGCCGCGCCAACAGATCATCGCCAAAGCGCACGATGTTGACGCCGTCCGCACCCGGCCCGCCGCCGTTTTCTTTTACCCGCGACCATGCGTGGGTGAGGGCGTCGTCGGTGAGGGCGTGGGCGAGTAGGCTCATGCCGGCATCATGCCATTATTGAAAGTGAAAATTGAAAGCCACAAGCTTGTTAAGCCTGTCCCAAACCCTTTTCATGGGACATGTTTCATCATTGAACCATCCCAGTCAATTCGGCGAGCTCCCACAGGGAAAGAACTGGATCCCCAAGATGAAAAATAATCGGCCCACGCCTGCCCTGTTGTTCCATAAAATCTATACCCGACCCTACAAGTTGACAGGTGTGCATGACGGCGGGATTCCCGATGATCCACCCGCATCTCGCGTGGGCAGGTCCATTCATCCTGCCTCTATTTATGGCGTGATACCGCGATGAGTTAATTTATTGATCTCCTGGCTACCCGTCGGCTTCCTGGAATTATTTTCCAGGCACACTGGGTTTTAGCCCACTGAGGCAGCACTTTACTCAACGTCAAGCACATTCATTTGTCATCACTGCCTTGGAGGCAGTGTGCTCACTCCTTAGTTGGACAAAATTTAAAAAGGCTCGAACCAGCGGGAGTTCCGATTCGTCACCCGCACTTCCGCCCCCGATGCTCTTCCATCCACCGGCCTTTTGAGGCAACTTGTCGGCGAACTGCTTGTTGATCGTCTGACCATCATGTGGGTTTCCCGAAAATGAACGGAACGCATTGAGCTAAAGCCACCGGATGGCGCATTATTCTATGGTTCGAGACGCATGCATCTTACAGCTGATCGGAACCGTATTGACTCATCACAAGCTTGTCATGCCTGCAGTTCCGATCAGGAAGTCGGGGCGATGAAATTATCCTGTACGTGCCTCGCCAAGCAAGGCTTGCAGAGGCGTTGACTCAACTACCACCAACTGAAGTTGGTGGGTTGATGCTCCGCCAGCCGCCCACTAAAAGTGGGCAACCCGTGGCGGACTCCGTTAAAACCATATTCACAGAACGAGTGATTAAATTTATAGCGTTTGAAACCTTAAATGCACCAGCTAAAGCTGGTGGTTTTTACCAACTGATGGACAATAAATGAGGTAATCCCCCCGAGGGGGAGGAGGCAATCGCCCTTTCCCCCTCGTGCACGGTAAATTTGTTCTCTGAAATTAATGTTAATAATCAATGATCGTAGGGTGGGCACGTTTTTGTGCCCACGCGGATTCCAAACCGCGTGGGCAGACGAAAGCCTGTCTGCCCTACATGATTTTTCGAGAACAAATTTACCCTGCCCCCTCGTGGGGAAAGTTTTGTAGGTTGGGTTAGGCGGGTGTATGCTGTAACCCAACATTACTTGGCACGAAAAAACAGGGTTTATCCTAGATTCCGCAATTGAGGGTATCGGACTTGCATGAGAAACCATATGGGCGCGGTTTACGGTTTCCCTGCCCCATCCGACAATGATAACAACCGTGGCTGACACCGTTTACGATTTTCAGTGGGACGCCGTCAAAGCGGCGACCAATGCGGACAAGCATGGCGTGACGTTCGAGCAAGCCGCATCGGTATTCTTTGACCCGTTGGCGCTGACGGTCTTCGATGAAGCGCACAGCCAGGATGAGGATCGGTGGTGGCTGCTGGGTCATGATGCCAGCGGAACTTTGTTGCTGGTGGCGCATACCCATCAGGCTACCGGTCCAGCCAGCGCCAGCGTCCGTTTGATTTCAGCGCGCCCGGCAACGAAGCGCGAACAGCAGTTTTATGAGAACGAACCTCGATAGGTGCAAACATGAACGCGACCACAACACACGATGACGACGATATGCCCGCAGAGGTGAATTTTGCGGGTGCAACGCGCGGCAAATTCTTCCGCCCCAATCTGCGGCTCAATCTGCCGGTTTACCTGGATGCCGAGGTGCAGGATTATCTCAACGTCATCGCCGCTAAAAAGGGCATGCCGCTTTCGCAGCTCGCCAACGATCTGCTCAAAAGAGAAATCGGGATTATCGAGGCTGTGAAGTAGCGGGACAGCCGCTAACGGGCATGGCGGCAGCGCCGCTACAAAGCATGAACGCCGCCGCGCCCGTTCCCTCTCCCCAGAGGGGGAGAGTGATGTGGTGTCGCTTCGCGACGTTCACGTTAAAGAAAGAAGCCACTCGCTCCGGGGAACCGGAGCGAGTGGCTTTTTGTTTTTGAAGAAGAAGGAAGCCCTTATGAACTGTTTTGGGTTAAGGCTTCCAGAGCGAAGCTGCCCGCGAACGACGAATATTGCCATCGCGTGTTGCCAACGGCAGGCCATGCGCCCGCGCCGTTGCCACGATGATGCGATCGGCCGGATCGCCATGAAACGATTTGGGCAAGCTATCCAGGGCAAGCACGACTCCGACATCCACCGGCAACAGCGTGACGGTTTCGGGCGCTGCTGCCGTGGGCAGCCAATAAGCCAGGGGAACGTCCATCGTGAGACGATTTTTTTCTGCCAGCATCTGCGCTTCCCACAGGCTGATTGCCGACAATGCGGGCGGCGTGCCCGCCGCCGCAAGAACATCGAGCGCCCCACGTTCGCGCTTCGATAATTCGGGCTGCCCCAATTGCCACCATAACCAAATATGCGTGTCGAGCAACACGGGCGGTTTCATTTTATCCGCACCCGCAGCGCGTCGAACTGCCCGCTGTCAAGCACCGATTCCTCGGGCGCGGCTACAAGTTTCCCTTGCCCGCGCAGGCGATGCCATGCGGGCGCTCCCTGTGCCGCTGGCGCCGTGGGTATCAGGCGGGCGACCACTTTGCCGTGGCGCGTCAACTCGACCGCATCGCCGGCTTGCTCTACTTGCCGGATTAAATCCAGGCAGCGCGCTTTGAATTCGGTGACACTTACCGCCAAAGTGGTCATTTATATTCCTTATATGGTCATTTTATGAAACGAATAGTACACATAATTATTGATGGCCGCAAAGAGCGGAGGGGCCGGCCGGAGGGCTGCCCGGATTCAAATCAGGCACGATCAGAACCGGGGATGCCGCAGCGGGCCGAAATTGACGTAGGTGCGGGTTGCGCGATCATTTTGATAGAGCAGCACCTTGCAGCTCAGATTCGAAAGTTCTGCGCCAACCATTGCCGCGGCGCAGCCGGGCCCTGCAAGAAACACATAAAGCTCATCGGCGCCATGTCGCAGAACTTCGCCCGCAGCGTTCTGAATATCCCTCGCCAGTGCGGGCATGTCTTCCGGAACAATATCCGTGTCGCGGTTTATCTTGATGATGCGATCATCCGCTATGCTTTTCAGTTTCTCGTCACCCGCCATGAAATGCTTGACGGCGGCTTCTATATCGCGCGCAGCGAGCAAGTCAACAATCAGCACGGCGGGCAGACGCCCGGTAATCCGCGCGGCCTCCCGCATCCATTTCTTGTGCTTCCTGTCGCGCCCGAAAAAACGGTCATACCCCAGAAAGAACACCGGCACCGCCGTCAGAATGCCGATAATGGGGCTCAGTACGTTGGTGACAAAGTCGAGAGTTAGAAAGCTATCCATTATGTTTTCGACCAAAAAACATAACGACCTTTCAATTTATAATTTCTCGCAAATCAAGTATTTCGGTCATGTTATCGGTTTTCTTGACAGTAATTTCAACTAACAACTTGCCTTCTTTTATTTTCTTCCCATTTCGAATTTCTTCGCGAAGTTTATCCAACAATTTTTGTGCGGCAGGGCCTTTAACGGGAGCCGTCTTCTTTTTATTCTCAACCAGTGTGGCTAAAATCTCGCCTGTACTTACATTGCGGGAGAGATGCGCTTTGATATAAGTGTGCTGTGCAGCCTCGCGTGAAATTTTATCTTGCCATTCCTGCAATTTTTCCTGATCGGGCTTAAGATACCCATATCCCGCCGCTGTTTTGGCACCTATGCCGTTTTCGACAAGTGCCTTTTCCAATATAAAGCGAGCCAATTTCAGCCACCCCGGATTGCCTTCCAGGGTGAAGAGGAAAGTGCCTCGCACCCCGATGATGGCGTTGGGTATGGGGCTATCGAGATCAGTCGCTTTGGCGTTGCCTTCACTGCCGTAGTATTCGCTGTGATGCGTGGTCACGACATCTTCGGCAAATGGTTTTATCTTTTGAGCGCTCTCGTTTATAGTGGGTATCCACCATGCATCGTGAAAAGTAATCTCGCCAGAAAGACCCGTCGGATTTAATGCGTCAGGTTCAGCGCCAAAAATATAGTTCTGCGCATCAGGTTCACCCAGATTATCTTTCGCCCAAGCAAACGCCGCCCCCTTGATACTGGATCCGGGCAAGTAGGGCATGCCGTAAGTTTGGCTGACAGTGCAGCCAGTTTCCAAAGCACCACCGCCGGTTAACCCTATAAGTAGCCGCCCTTCAATTTTCATGGCGCAGCGGACAAATCTCTCGGGGTCTTTGGTTGCGGCCAGCCAACGTTCAAAGGCATTTCTGTAAAAGGGCGGTGCCGGCAATTTGCAGATGCGCTCTATGAATTGGCTCTTGCTCCCTGCGGGTTCCGTATCCGTCCACCCCCGCTGAATGAGCAGGCCGGGGTGGGCGGTCGAGGTTTCACCAATCAAATCGCGCAAGCCGCTGCGAACAAGTTGAGTCATTGTTTTCCCTCCTCGGTTTCACCGGTCGCATCCACCTTGAGCACGCCTTGGACATAGCGCTTGATCCATCCCGATGCCTCTAGCGCGCGGCGGGTCAAGCGCATGGTTTTGAGTGTGTTGGCCCCAATAACGGATTCATGGAGGTCTACGCGGCCATTGCAGCCGCTCACGCCGGTTTCACGCAGCACTTGCGCGAGATCGTCCAACAACCCGAGATGTTCGTCTTCACCTTTGTCGATCAAAAATCCTGTCGCTTGCGCCAAGCCATTTTGCAATATCAGCACGGGAAGTTTGTGAGCGAGCGCGCCGTATTTTTTCTTTTTCTTCGCAGAAAATTCCAACCTTGCATTGACCCGGTTGTAAGCTGATTGGGCGACATGATGGCTGCGCGGCGTCATTTTGCACCTCCATTAATGAATTGTGTCAGCCCGCGCCCAACCCCGCCCTTGCCGCCTAACTGGAGCAGTAGTTTTGCTGGTATCTTGGCGGCAAGTTCGGCTGCCTTGACTCCATCTTTCGCGCGAGAATCGGTCAGCGCATAAATACCCCATAGCACTGTTTCAGCAGGCAAATTTTCTTCATGCCACAACGCGCCTTTTTTGACTGTGCCGGTTTTGTCGTCTATGGCAATGCGGGCGCGAATTTCGGTAGCAGTTTCTGCGAGGAAGGCAAACACGGAATCGGGCAGGATGAGAAAGCGTTGCTTGAGATCAGCCTGTGCTTGCTCTTCATCCTCGAAGATTGCTTTGGCGATGTGCTGCGCCCAAAAGTCTGCATCATTTTTATGTCTCCCCGTTAGGTCAAGGTCTTCCAACACGATTTGGCCGGATTGCAGGTTGACGTTGCCGGTGGCATGAATCGCCTCGGTGTCCTCCGGTTCAGGAATAGCCGCAATAATGCCCGCGTCTTTCGCGCAATGTTTGAGGTCTTTCGCATAACGTTTGAGAATGAACGGGCAAGTGGCATAAGCCACGATGCCTGCCAATGCGCGGATCGGCAAAAGGAGTAAATGCGCATCGCCCATAGCGAGTGCGCCCGCATGAGCTTCATCGGAGCCTCCAATACTACGTGGACCAAATAGCCTTTCTTCCAATCGCTTTGCCTCGTCACCATCATTACCAGCAAAGTCATCGCGCAGCACACCACGTAGTGAGGAACCCGGTGCGAGTGGTAAATTGCTTGCTCGGTCACGGGCAATGGGTAAGTCGATCACACCCGCAGATTGACCGGTTCCACAGTGCAGGGCTGATAGTGCGTGCAGATAAAACAGATTCGATTTCATTTATAAATTTCCTTTCGAAACGGGTCAAAGGGGTGTGTTAATTGGATGCCAGGGTTGTGGAAGCACCAAGCCGAAGCCATCGCGGCAGTCTTGGTCATGATCGCTGATGTGAGTGAGCCAGAGTGCGCTCAATGCGTTGTCGTCTGCCTGCAAAATATCGAACCAATAGACGGCGCCGCCAGCAACCAGTTTGCGTCCGGCGCGCGCTTTTTGCTGAGCTAAATCCCAACCGGAATGCGGCAGCCAACGGTCCAAGGCAGCGGCACGCAACTTCATGCGCAAGCCATCACAACCGGGTGGAGTGCCTTCAAGATTTTCATTCAGCCAGGCGGGATACCAGCCTTTTGCGAATAGTGCCGGGGTCAGCAGGGTGAGCGACAAACCGCCGGTCTCACTAATTTGACGAGCGAGTGAGGCGGGTAATCCAGGCCAAAGTGCGCTGTCCGCTGCCTGGATTGCCGACAACCGCCTCTCGCCGCCCAAGGTGATAATACCCGGATTGATGTTGCCGGCAATGCGCCCCACGATGCCAATGCCGCCACAGGGAAATGATTCGTCCTTCTCGGTGCGCTGCCAACAATTCAAGCCCGCTGTTTGAAAAAGCTTACCTGTTTGTGCTGCTTGAGTTTCTCGCTCGATGGCAACATGAGTGCGCACGTCGTCTGTCATGGGTGACCACCCATTTTTCTCAATATCTTCGAAAGTCACCAGGCTCTCATCAGCGCGACGGAAGGCGAGTAAATCTTCCCATGCCCACCAGCGCGGACCGGAGGCTGGCTTACCTTTCACCTGTTCGGTTAGCTGCACAGGCAACACGCCATGCGGCAGGTCGCAGCCTTCACCATCAGACAACGGGCTTGGCTCAGTGCGCACTAGACGCTTTGATTTTTTATCCTGACTCCAAAAATACAGGGCATCAGCGGGTTTAGGCACCAGCAGCTTGGGGGTGCCATGTGCATCCAGCTTGACCGGTAACGGTCCTGCAACAGCAATGCTGGCAAGCTCCTTCCCCAGTTGTTTTCCCTCGCTCTCAGCGTGCGCGGTGCGCAATGCGCCAGCCAGTGTGGAGGGTGGCGGGAACCGGGCCGCGTCGGCACCGGATTGGTCATCAAATGGCCGGCCTGAGCGCACGACCAACGGAGCTTTTGGTTCGATTAGATAAGTTTTCATCATTTCCTTATTCCAGTGATCCGATGTCGGACTGTGTGCGCGCAGAAAGCCAACGAGCGATGATGAGTTCATCGGCCAATTGCTCAAGCCCAATTTTTTGTGCGCGTACCTCAATTAATGCCTTGAAATCCTTTTTCAATTCGCCGTCACCGCCCCGTTGCCGCGCGCGACTGAGCGTGCGCGCAAGCTCGGCGGCATGTATTCCAGGCAGCGGGTTGTTTTTTTCTTTTGCCCATTTCAACCGTAGCGCAATGGCACGCAAATCGTAACCAAGGCGAGATGGACACTGAAAATATTTGCTTTCAGAATCGCGGTAAGCAGCCATGAAATTTTGCAGCGCTTGAATGCCATCACAATTCTGTGGCTCGCCCTCCTCTTCATTCCAGCGGCAACGCCAATCCATTTCAGCACCGGAACGGATACCAAGCCGGATCGCCAGCGCATTGCGTGGTGTATCCGTGCCATCGCCTTTGGCATATTTTTCTGCGGCATCTGCGCGGGCACGCAAACGCCCAAGTGGTTCAACCAGATGGCCGATACCCAAACCAACCGAAAGGGTTGGGCGATTTTTTTCTTCCACGCCCAGTTTTTCCGCCACGTCATTCATCGCCGACTTGAATTTAGCCGCAAGATTGGCTGCGCAAATGACCGAATTTGCCAGCGGCAATAAGGCCAGCACATCATCACCACCCGCATAAATAGCATGGCCACGATTATCGCGCACGATGCCCCGCACTGATTTTGCAAAACCGTGCAGTGCTTTCGATACCTCGCGCGATTGATCAGCCGTTTTCGCTTTACTCAACAATTCGCCCATGCGATCTCCATCAGCTTTGAGAATGACTGCATAAGGAACCGGCTTTTCCTCAACATCCTTGAGTATCTTTTGCAACGCTTCCAGAAGTTGCTTCTCAGATTTATCGGCATTAGCCAAAGCGTTATCGAGGCGGAAGCCGAAAACCAGTTGCGCATCGTAGCGCAACGCTTTGTAGATACCCGCATTACCTGAGACGCGCGTAGCTAACCCTTTTTCAACCAGCGGCACATACGCTGCAGCAATAGTTTGTTGTTGGACTGGCGTAAGTGAACCCTTAATCCAGGTTTCAGCGGCGATACGCGAGTAGGCGGTAAATTGATCGACATCTCCCGCCCTGCGCTTGGCAACCGCCAGCGCATCAAGTTCCTCACCACCAGTGATGCCGAGTTTTCGTAAATCTGTCTGGTATTTTTTATCTTTACGTTCGTCGTGTGAAAGATTGATGACTGATTCCCTGGCGCCATCGAGAGAAGATTTTGGAATGCCAAAGCCAGGCCTATCATCGGCAGACGATGCCGCCGGTTTGAAATCTCGCGTTGCTTTACGGGCTGCCAGCAAGCCGCCAATGCGTTCGGAAGCAGACACATAGTCATTGCCATTTATTTCCACCCAAGCGCCAAAGGATTCAAGGATGTCCCTTTTTTGTGCTTCCCATAGCTCTTCGTGGAATGGTATTTTATCGGCCTCTTTACGCGCCTTTTCGCACAATTCGGCCAGCCGCTTTTCCGCCGCTTCTTTTGCCTGGGCAACTAATGCACGCAGGCTGGCCTCATCCGGTAAGTCAATTTGCGCACGCAGGATGTTTGCGATGTTGGCATCGTCATCCAGCGGTTTATCTGACGGCTCAAGTTCTTTATCGGGGTTTTCCGGGCAAGGAAAAATCAAGCATCCATTTTGTTGGTTGTGCAGCACGAGTGCCGCAGCCTTGGCGGACTCAGCCAACAACCACGACCCGCACCACAGGTCGCGCGTGCGCCGGGCTGCTTCGATCATGCTTTGCACCGGCCCAAGCGATAGGGTAACCAGATAGGTTTTCATCATTGCCCCCTCTCGAAATAGTCCATGAAGGCGGAGAGTGTGTCTTCGGCACGCAATTCACCGTTTGATTTTTTCATTGGTGAAATAGTATTTGCCATTGCCTTACGTGCCTCATTATTGAGCGGCCAATTCGCAGGCGACCCTTCCTGATATTGATGCCCCTTGAATTTGAGAGGCTGCTTGAGTGCCTCTTCCCATCCAGATATTAGTAATGCAGCAGGTTGCCACGATTTTCCATTCCAGTAGGGGCGGAGGATCAGCGGGCTCGCCATTCTTTCTCTTTTATCCTCTGGCGATACATCTTTGGGTTCTAGAACCATGTCTTCAGGGTCATAATTACTGCGTGAGTAGCCTTGTGCTTGCCGGTCCCTAATAGTCGGCACATCTTTGAAATGGAATACGATGGGCAAACCAAATGCAGCCCTTGGAAACACATCTCCCTCAACCAATCTCGTTCTGTGCCTTTCAACTGACTGGCCAGAAAGTGAACGTATCGTATCTGCCTCGGGCCACAGGCTTCTCCCAGCCGGGCTTTTGGAATCCGCTGCCGGTGGATTTCGTCCAACCCCCAGTTTCTGGCGAAAATCTTTAAGTTTTCCGACACTCGCCTTCCAAGCTTCCACAGGATTGTTTGATGATGTCAAAGTCTTAAGGATGCATCCCTTCTTGCTAACTTCAATACTTGATACCGGTGTGGTTTCCGTTACCCTTATTGCGCCTAACCCGCGCCTTGTTCTCGCGCCCACCCCCCCAAACGATGCCCACCAGCGCACAGACTGCCCGACTTCTGTTCTCTGTTGCTGACTTAATTCAGTATCCAGTCGAAGCTCCAAAATAAAATCTATCGAACTATCGTTATTCGGTTTAACGCACTTACCTGGTGCTTCTACAATATTTCTTTTGTCTTCGCTTAACTTTCCTTGAGCGGAGAATAGAGCATATCCATCCGCCCACGATGCAACAGATGGCATAGTCTTAAATTTTCCCTGATTGCCGGGTTTATCATCTGGCTTGTATTCAAATGCGGCTTCAGGTTCTGGTTTAAATTGTTCCTTTATCCGCACTTCAACCTTGCTCGCTGTCGGGCTTTCCGTGCCAATGCCACCCCAAATCTTCGTTTCACGATCAAACATATCTTTTGAAGACTGAAATGGCCCACACGCAATCCGCCACCAAAATCTCAAGTGGCCGCGAATTTCACTCGCTCGAATCGGCATCTCTCGATCTACTTGACCAGCCTTGACTCCCCCTCCATACATCGGGGTCACAAGTTTGCAGTGATAACACTGCCAGCCGGCATCTGCATTTTTTCCCGTGTCATTAATCTTGCTGATCAAGCCTTCCGGCGTGATGCCCAGTGGCGGTGCGCGTCTTGCCATATTGCTCTCCCTCTCTACAAATTTAACTTAAGTTCGATGCTTCAGTTACGATCCCACCAAACCCAAACGCTGTTTTCCCGCCAAGTTGCGCGAGACCCGCGAGCCTGAGCCATGGCAGTGTGCTGTGCATTGCGCCGATGTAATCCACCGCTCCGACGATTCCGCCGAAGCGCATTTGCTGTTCGCTGCGCGCCGAGCGTCGTTCGATTCCGTGTACAGCGATGGCAGACGCCTTGATCTCTACGCCTTCCGCTTCATCGTAAAGATCACCACGCATTTTCTTGGCAAGCGGCGGAGTTTCTTCGGCAACATGGGCAAGCTGGTCAATTCTGCTAAAAATGCGGCGCAATAATTGTGCGTAGGCAGGAGCTGAATTCAGGAGCTCGTTCCCTTCTTTTATGCGCAACGGGGTAACAAAATTGATTCGGCAGCTTTCTACAGAATGTGCGAATACAGATAAATAATCTTCAGCATGGAATATTTTTGGCAGGGCAATAAATCCATCGTCGCTCGATAGAAAAGCAATCTTTCCCTCCGGGCCCAATGTGCTTGCTTCACGCAACAGGTAGTTCCCACCAGGCCGCAATCCGGTTCGCCCCAAATCAGCAATGGCCTGAGTTACCGCAAGGGCATGATCCACTCCATGGCCAAACAGGGTCAGGCGCAATTCAAACATCTCCCCCTTCATGAATTGCTGTTGCATGGGTGGAAGCAGGGAATACAAACGCGATTCCGGGCCGGTCTGGAAGAGCTGCCGGAAGGCCACGGGAGAATTCCGGGCAAGAACCTTCCCCAATCCGCCATGCCATGCACTACCCGAAAATTCCGGAAAATTGAGGCCTTCGGAACTCAGCAAAAAATGCAGCGGAAGTATCCGCATGGGCTTTGAAGGGGTAGGGGCGGCTTCAATATTCATCTAAGGCCGCCATTCACATTAACAAACTCAATTCGCTCTACAGGGTAGTCAAGACTATACAGCCTCAAATGGCTGTTTCCATTAGCGCGGCGTGATTGTATTTCGAACTGTTCTCCGTGGTATCTTCCAATTGCCTTGCGAATAAGAGCGTTAAGGCGGTGGAGTATGCCCGCCCAATCGTCCTTGTCGAATCCGTTTGCAAATACTTTGCGCGCTACCAGATAATCAGGCTGCAAGATATCGCCCTCAAATACGGCGCTATAGAGAGAAAAATACTCAAGCATCGCTTTGTTGTTTTCCCCCATCGTATCTTTCCAGCCCAGCGGAGCCTTCAAGCCCAGCCCCATACTTCGTTTGGCATGCCATGCGTAAAAGGCCAATTCACGGGGTGGTAACTTAACGGGGATGCCTCCACAGATTATTCGTCTTTGAGCAAAGTCAATTAAAAGGGTGTTATCAGGAAGGCTTTCTTGAACAGCCTGAACGGCATCGGTGTAACTAGCCTGTCCATCCAACAGTGCGCCAGGCAATCCATCGCGCAATCGGACAAATGGAATTTCTGCCAGCCAGATTTGCGCTTCGCCGGTAGAGACCGGCCTTTCATCTATATGTGCGCCGACCATGCTGCGAGAATATAGCGTTTGAGGTGCAGGTGGTTTGTAAAAGAATTCGCGGTGGCCTTCAAATTCAGGGGATACCAGCACATGAGAAAGCCTGTCTTGTGCGCGACCGTAAAGGGATATGCCGTAGCCCAAATAAAAGCCCATGGTTTTGCGCCCGCCTGCCAGGCAAGCGTGAATTGCACATCCGGTATCTTGTGTGAAGCTACGCAACCAAGAGACGATCTGGTCTGCGGCTTGCTCGTTATCTTTAGGCGATATGATGTCGTGAAGGGGTTCGCCTAAATTATTGGTCAGTACCCTGACGTTTTCTGGAAGAAAACTGATCCTGCCGGTCAGCCCATAGTCGCGACAGAATGCATGGAATTTGCCATTCTTTTCATCCAATAATTGCAAGCGAATACGGTGCGCACCTTCTGTAGTCGTCACCACATGTACCTCAGTCGGCACGAAAGGCGTGTCGGTCTGGCTCAAGGCATACAGGGTTTCGGTAAGAATTTGTGGCGTTGTTCCAGCAACTGCAAGCAACACTCTGCGATCAAATTCGTGCGGGGCACGATGTTGAGTATGCAAAAAAAGCTCCCTGTTTGTTTTTTTATTTGGGCGACTACTTTAGATTTAGTCGCCCATCCAAGTCAATACTGTTATCAAGGTTATTTCGTGGCCTCGTCTTTCTTTTTATCTGACCCCGCCTTCTCCTGTGGCTTTTCTTTCAGCCTGACATCAGTATAGATACAGCTCACACCGCCATTGTTTTGCACGATGGAATAGCGGTAATCGCAAAAAACAGACGCCGCCAAAATAGGGAATTGCTCATTACCCCATTGCCTCGGCACAAATAGGGCGACTTGCCCGTTCTTGCATTCCTTCCTGGCATCTTTGACTTCTGAAAACACACAAGAATCGCTTTGGCTAACCGATTGGCTGCCGGAAGTGCCACTATCGAAGCAACCGGATAACATCAAGCTGATTGCGGTTACAACAAAAATATTTTTCATAATAATTTCCTTTCGGTTAAATACTGGACAGTGACAAGTTCTCCTCTCACTTCAGTCCTTTTCTTTGGTGAGCCGGAGATTTGATAGCTCTGTAGCCAAATCAATCCACCGATCCATGAGGAGCTTCATGCGCTCGTAGTTTTTCAATTGCTTGCGGATCGCAGGCAAATCCTTCTTCTTTACAAACTTACTGCTGCTCTTTCCCTTCCGTGTGAAGCTGACCTGATAGTAAGGCCCGTGCTTCTCCGGCGGTGATGCCTTGCAGCGGCAACCGGGCGAGCCGCAGACATTGTATTGGGTTGACAGGCTGCCAGGCCGCAAGTCCCCCAGCGCGACGAGGTCGCGCTTGATCTTCTCGATCTGACGTTCGATCCGGGCTTCCAGCTTGATGTCCATGGCGAAAGCATAGCACTGTTTGGCCGATAGCACTATAATGCTATCGGCTTACACTTGCGACAGGAGAACTTTGCTATGACACTATGGATCGAGTGGTTGCAAACGGTGCGTTCCCTCCGGCCAGCATGTGGCCGGTCACGCACTTTCTTCTGGATGGTTTTTGTCCTGATGGGTTTATGCAGCCGCGCCGACAACGCCGGTGTCACGAGTTTTGTCCGCGTCCTGAACTTCCGGGGCGAGGCCTACCATCGCTTTCTTCATCTCTTTCACAGCAAGGGCATCGACCTGGATATGCTCACCGCCTGCTGGGTCCGTCTCTGCCTTACCTTGTTCCGCCCATTTCAGGTCGGCCAGCGCATCGTCTGCCTCGCCGATGGGATCAAGGCACCCAAAGAAGGAAAGCGTATGCCCGCCGTGAAGTATCTGCACCAGCAATCGGCTGGCAATTCCAAGCCAGAATACATCATGGGCCATTCGCTCCAGGCTATCTCGCTGCTGGTTCACGGCCCTGCCGGGCAGGTGACCGCCGTGCCGCTCACTTCGCGCATTCACGAAGGCCTGGTGTTTTCCAACCGGGATGCAAGAACCCTGCTCGACAAGCTGGTGGCGCTACTGTTTTCGGTGGCCATCGTCTGGGATCGCCAGGTGCTGCTCATCGCCGACGCCTACTATGCAAGCGGCAAGATCATCCGCCCACTCCTGGCCAAAGGGCACCATCTCGTGACCCGCGCCAAAAGCAACGCGGTCGCCTACCTCCCCGTGCCCGACGTGCCGCATCGCGGCAAAGGGCGTCCGCGAATCTACGGCGACAAGGTTCGTCTCAAGGACCTCGCCAAGGATAATGCCGCTTTCACCTCCGCTCCCAGCCCCGTCTATGGCGAGAACGACGTGACCGTGCGTTTCCGCTGCGTGGATTTACTATGGCGCCCGGTCGCCCGTATCGTCCGTTTTGTGATCGTCCACCACCCGGTTCGCGGAACAATATTCCTGCTGTGCACGGATCTTTCACTTGCACCTCTGGAGATACTCCAGCTCTACGGCTATCGGTTCAAGATTGAGCTGGGTTTCCGGCAGGCCGTCCACGTCCTCGGCGCTTATGCCTACCACTTCTGGATGGCTGCCATGAAGCCTCTGCGCCGTGGTGAGGGCGATCAGTATCTGCATCGCACCACCGATGCCTATCGCGCCGCCATCCGCCGCAAGCTGCGCGCCTACCACATTCATGTGCAGCTCGGCTGCATCGCCCAAGGCCTGCTACAGCATCTCTCGCTGAACCATACGGCAGAGGTGTGGCGTTGTTTCCGCAGTTGGCTCCGCACCATGAACCCGGCGCTCCCGCCTTCCGAGCTTATCGTCGCAAACGCACTGCGCACGGCCATTCCAGCATTTTTCTCGTTTCCAAAGCTAGACCCTGGCCTCAAGAAAATAATGGAAAATTACTACCGATATGACCTGGACTCAGTTACCGACCGAATGGCCGCATGAATGGGAATGGAAAAGTTGGCACTGTCCAGTTAAATATATCAGTCGTTAAAAGAGGATGAGGACGAAGAAAACGAGTCGTCGAATGTTGAGGAACTGCTCGATGAGAAATGCTCATCGAACATCGAGGAACTACTTGATGAAAAATGGTCATCAACCATTGAGCTACCGGAAACCGAATGATCCTCCCAATGGGAGGAGTCGGTGCCATAAGCATTTCCGCAGATATCGACGCATCCCACCATCGGAAGACCGTTCGCCGGGTTTATGGAGGGTGAGTTATCCGTGAATGAATCATCGAACATAGAGGAGGAGCTGCTCGACGAAAAATGGTCATCGAACATTGAGCCGGTACCTGTTGATATAAGGCTGGTCACGAAGCTCGATGAATCTTCGTCATCAAATGTATGCCAATCATCGTCATCAAATGCATGCCAACGGTGATAGTCGTCGCTATCTGAGAAATTGTTTGCATTGCCACCCGGCAGCCAAGACGAACTGCTGCCTGACGAGCTTTTTGCCAGCAAACCAAACATCACTACAATAAATATCAACCACCAGTCCATGATCAAACCTTTTTTGCCCGCTATTGGGATGGAGGCATTATTATGCAATTCGGCAGCAAGCTTACATTTCACAAGCTTGTTGTGCGCGTCGAGCGATAAAGTGATTGTCAAGGCAGTCATGATCAATTGGGAACTGGGGGGATGGGAAATGAGAATCGAGTACGATGCCCAGGATGACATCCTTTATATTGAGTTCTCCAATGAGCCAATTGATAAGGATGTTTCTTACGGCTGGAATATCAACATTGGCTTCACAGAAAATAGAATCTCAGGAATAACGGTTCTCGATGCGAAAGCGTGCGGCTACTGGCCGCTGGAAAACGCCAAGGGCTTGCTGCCTGAAATGGATCCGTTACGGGAGAAGCAAAGCAAATAATTGCCCCAAATTTGGAGCGACATCGGCTACGGGCGCGGAGTTTACCGGCATACAGTATGGGGCTAAAACAAACTTACATGCTGATTAACATAGACGGGCGCTTGCCCCCGTTTCCGGCCACCGGATGAATTACTGCGGTCCATTCCGGCGGTGCACCCGAAAATTGCCGTCCATGATCCATCTACTGCTACTTCTGTAACCGGCTACTGGTTCAATTCGTGCGCAATGGCTACCTTTGCCGCCGGATACGTCGCCATATTCCACTATGCGCTTTTCATGCTGACCACATTGGATGCGTTCAAAACCGCTTCCAATCTATCGCCCAGTTTATTCCACGCATCACGCTTTTCGTCCGCGTAGTCATCAAGCAAATACACGCGGTCAACTTTTGTGCCGATAACATGGTTCTGGCAAAGGTTGATAACCTCTCGGCTGATTTTTAATTTCTGCATCAGCGTTGCGCCGGTTCTGCGCAAGTCGTGGGGCGTCCATTCCTCATCACCTAACACCAGGCTGTTATTTTCAACACGGCATTTTAGCTTTCGGGTGCGGCTCTTGAATTTCACCTGCCTATCGCCCACTTGCTTGCTGACAGTTTTTTCGCATACGCGCCCCTCTTTGTAGCGCGCGGGGAATGCCCAATAGCTATCACCCGTCAGGGCATGCAATTGCCTGAATTGATCGAGCGTGAAGTCGGATAGATAAACAAGTTGATCGCATTTTCTGCCACGCTCGCCTTTGGTGTTGGCCGCCGGAATAAACCACGTTCGCTGCTCAAAATTGACATGTTTCCATTCCGTCATCAGCAATTCACCGATGCGGCAAATCGTCCCCAGACACAACCACAAGGCGATCTGCACTTCTTTTTTCAAGGGTCGTTCAGTGCCATATTTTTGAGGCGCGTCGGCGTAATCTTGTGCCGTTGTAGCGAATATCGTTTGCAGCTTGATGATTTCCTCAATGCTCAATTGCCGTTTGCGCTCTTTGGTGTAATCGTTCGGGGCGAGTTGTTTGATGTCAACCAACTCGGCAGGATTGCCGTCAATCAGCAAGGCGCGCCATGGCTTGCGTTTTTCCGCCCATCGCAACATCTGCCCGATGTCCTTCGATAACTCGACCGCCGTGGGCGTTTTCCCCGTGGCGATGATTGCCCGATACATATCACGCAAATGATTCTCGGTTAAGTGCCGCACTTCGATATTGCCCAGCACCGGAATGGCGTGCTTGCCGAAAGACTGGGTAATGTATTTGTTGCCGTCGCTGCGATTTACTCCATCCTTAATCCAAGTCATGTAGAGATCATTGAAGGTTAGGGCTTCGGTGCGTTTTTGTTCATCGGCACGAATGACTTCCGCGATGGCGGCCTGTGCTTCGATTTTGACAGCTTTCTTGTTGGCTCTGGGGTCAATGCCAGCCTTAACCAAATCTCGCGCTTTATTGCGCTCTTCGCGGATAGCTGTCATGTCATTTGCTGGAAATGCGCCGCAGTAGTGCCAAGCTACTTTGTTAGCCCACTTGAAGGCGTAACGAAAGTGGATGGAAATGGATCCGGAAAAACGAACCTCGCCCGACAATCCTTCGCCATCATTAAGCGTGTCACCCTTCCATCCCGGCTTGATTGCAGTCAGCTCTTTGATAGTCCACTTGGAACCTTTTCCAGATTTTGGGTATCGAGTCATTTCCACACCTATACTTGCTGGGGGTAAACCAAGGGGTAAACCAGAAATAAGCTGTTATTGAATCTGGTTGTACTATTTTGGACAAACTATACTCCTTAGTAATGTATATAACAATTGGAATTATTTGGTAAATAACTGTCCGGTAACGTCCAATGTTGTCCAATAGTGTTTTAGAGGGAAAATATATTTAACTTGCTACGAACCAAGGGGTAATGAGTTCGAATCTCTTCGGGCGCACCAGTAAAGACAATGGGTTGCAGGTTAATCCCGGCAAGCTATTTTTCTTTTTACGCTTCATGGGTAAACCCATGGGTAAACCAGAAATTTGCTAGGCGGCAGCCGCAGTCTCTCAAACTCTTCCGTTGACCGCTCAGTCACGGCGCTTGCAAGATAAAGCGCAAGCCCCGCGCCTTCGCTAGCGCAGTGGTACAGTAGTTTGTATTTCTTTCCCAAGCTGGCAGCGTTCAACATACGCTGGCATGAACAACCGGAGCGGCGCATTGATAGCTACATCCCACCAAAGGGATGTTTGACTAAACCGGGGATGCCGAACCACGCTGGTGATCATTCTGAGCATTACAAAGGATTTCCAAAGTTATCTATAGCCGGATAGATTTGAAGTTGATTTCAGGCTAACACTTTGACCGCGCCGTCATGCGCCTTGCAGGATGTGAGGTAGCCATCAAGCCGCTTTGGTTTTCAGCGGGATGATCGTTGCCCCGCGCTGGGCGGCGGCGAGTTGTTTTCCCCACCAGTCAAGCAGCTTTACTCGCCCATTCTTTCGACTTCACCAAACAAGGCCAGTCAACATGACCTTGGGCGTGTTTCAAGATAATATTTTAGCCTCGACGCGATAATGTGCTGATTTTATTGTTTTGATACTGATCAATTAGAGATACCCAAGCACCGTCACTATAGATAAATATCACGATGCCTGGATTCGGCCGTCATTTAAGCACTTTTCAAACTGATTACATTGGATTGGCAAAGGTTGATCACCAGCGGCACATTTGCGCTAAATCACGATTGCTTCCAACCCCTTTTTTTCAATGAGCTGTAAAAGCTTCGCTACAGCACCACTGGGGTGTTTGCCAGAATTAGGTGACTCCCATTTTTGGACGGCAGAAACACTGACATTCAAGATTGAAGCAAACACCGATTGACTGACCTTGGCTTTTTCCACGCGGATGGCGGTCACTTTTTCGGGCGTGTACTCAGGCGCTTTCTGGCACAGCAGGTTCATCTTGGTCATGTCTTGTTTGGTGATCAACGCATGGCCTTGAAGGGCTTTCGCCATCTCCAGCATTTCGCTAAGAATGCGGTTTTCTTCAAGTGTTTTTTTATTTGTCATGGCAAATCTCCTTTAGGATTTTGGTTGTAAGCAGCTCGTCGAGTTTATTGCTGTTCACGTTTTCAAGCGCATGGGCGATGATTTTTGCGGCTTCAACTTCTTTGTCTGAAAAGTCTGTTCCGGGGGCATTTTTCTCACGTCCCGCTAAAAAGAAGATGGCATCTTGATGCTTTTTCGCGACCAGTGTACGGGTTGATCCACTTTTGCCTTGGCCGGGTATCGGTATGCGCTTTTTGCACACGCCGCCACCCAAGTCGGCTTCAAACACCCCTTGTTCAATCTGGTGTGCGGCCTCACACAGCAGAGCATCACTCACCACTTTGCGCGCCCAGCGATCAAAGGTTTTGGTTTTGAACACTCTTTTCATATTCGAATTCTAGTTAGTTGTAGCACTATGTGCAATAGCTATTCAGCAAGGATGCATGATGTTTCGACACGCAGGGTTTTGAGTTGCTGAGTTCCTTGCTTGCTTGTTAGTTCATGCGCTTTTCAAACTGACCACATTGGATGCATTTAACGAAACTCGAGTAGCGATTCGTTTGCCTCCTCGCCCGCTCGCGGGAGAGGATTGAGGAGAGGGAACGGGCATGACAAGTTTCATCATCAAGTGTGGCTATTTGCTGTGCCCGTGAGAATGGCTTCCAGTCTATCGCCCAGCTTGTTCCATGCCTCGCGCTTTTCGTCGGCGTAGTCGTCGAGCAAATACACGCGGTCAACTTTGCTGCCGATCACATGGTTCTGGCAAAGGTTCACCACCTCGCGGCTGATTTTTAATTTTTGCATCATGGTTGCGCCGGTTCTACGCAAGTCGTGCGGCGTCCATTCCTCATCGCCCACCACCAGGCTGTTATTTTCAACCCGGCATTTGAGCTTGCGGGTGCGGCTCTTGAATTTTACCTGCCGGTCGCCCACCTGTTTGCTGACTGTCTTCTCGCAGACGTGCCCCTCTTTGTAGCGCGCCGGGAATGCCCATTCGCTATCGCCCGTCAGGGCGTGCAGTTGTTTGAATTGATCGAGCGTGAAGTCGGAGAGGTAAACAAGCTGGTCGCACTTTCTGCCGCGCTCGCCTTTGGTGTTGGCCGCCGGAATAAACCACGTCCGCTGCTCAAAGTTGATATGCTTCCATTCCGTCATCAGCAATTCGCCGATACGGCACAGCGTCCCCAGACATAACCACAAGGCGACCCGGCAATGCGAACTGGCGGGAGTCAACAGCTCTACGGTTTATGCGCCGCACAGGGCAGCAAAACCGGGCGGGCAGGAATTGACGTTGCTGGCGCCGATCGACGCCGAATACACGCGGCACCCGTTTTACGGCAGCCGCAAGATGTTGGTGACATGATTAACGGTACTATAAGAATTTCCATTCCCCTAAGCAAATTACCAAGTTTAAGCATGCGTGAATGCCGGGGATGAGGCGGATACCAGACGGCCGGCAGCAACAAATCACCGGTGTCGGATTTGAAATATTTCGGCTGGCGGGTTTCGAGCATTATGAGTGGTGAGTTTCCAGCATAAACCCAGAGTGCTTTCAGAATCCGTATCTTAGCAATGCGGGGAGAAATTGGCGCTTACAATTCGAGGCGCCTTAAATATCCCGCTCGATCATATACAGGATAATGGTTTCTATGAGCCGCTTGTCATCCGAGTCGGGCAATTTCCCGTAAGCCAGATGGAACTCGCGCATGGCTGCACCGGCCAGGTGGCGGGCGGTGCTGCGGGCTGACTTGATGCTGTTGTATTTGATCATCAAGCCATAAACCTGGCCGGCTTGTTCCATGCTGCGTTGTTCCCGCTGCTTGGACATGAACTCCCGGATGTATTGGTGTTCAGCGGTTGTGCAGCGATTCAACATGTGGATCAGCATCAGGGTGCGCTTGCCTTCGAAGATATCGCCACCGATTTCTTTTCCGTAACGCTCATGTTCGCCTTCGAGGTTAAGCGCATCGTCCTGTATTTGAAATGCCGCTCCCATGTAGTAGGCAAACCGGTTGAAACTATCGAGGTCCGCGCTGCCGCCGGACCCAATCAATGCGCCGATCCGGCACGGATGCATGCAGGTATACCAGCAGGTTTTTTTTAAAATCATGCGCAGGTAATCGGCTTCCTCCAGGTTGCAAATATTATCCCGCACCCAGCCCAGTTCCATAGCCTGGCCTTCAACAGACTCGCGCACCATATGCTCAATTTCGGCAAACACCAGCCAGGTGAGGGTGGAGCCAAGGCGATCCAGGTTGTCCATAAGGGGGCGGATGCTCAGCACATTCATGGCATCACCCACATTAATAGCGATGCCCACGCCATATTCCTTATGCATCGTCGGCAGCCCGCGGCGGAATTCGCTGCCATCTTCCACATCATCGTGAATCAGAAACGCATTATGAAACAACTCGATGGCCGCCGCTGAGCGCAACACCGAACTTATGCTGCCACCAAATGCACGGCAGGTCGCAATGCACAACCCAGGGCGTAAGCCTTTGCCGGTACGGTTAGGGTAGGATGAAACAAGATTGTAGAGATAGTGCTGCGGTTCCTTGTCCGGAAAATAATCCAGCATAACCTGCTTGGTCATTTGCATGTATTCATTCAGGGTATTTTCCACCCACTTGTATGAACGCTGCATATAGGAAATTCCTTAAGTGATCGCTACGCTTCCACCTGCACGGTAAGGATGGCGCGCATCTGAATTGCGGGCGCCTGTAACAGCCCAGAATATTGGCCGGGCGGAATGCCTTCCGGGATAACCACCGTGACGTTGACTTTTTCCACGTCGTTGGCGGAAATTGCCAACAATGGCGGGTCAAAGCTGATATGTTGCGCGTCCAGGAGATCGCCCGATGAGTTCAACAAACCAGCGGTGGTAAATTCAAATTGAGCAGTGGCATTGTCACTGCTGTTTTCCACCAGCATGCCCACCTTGCCGGATTCTCCCGTCTTTAACGCTGTCGGCATAACGAGTTCCGGCAGGTTTTCTTCCGGCCTGGAAGGGGCTTTGTCCTTGGAAACACTGGCGCTACGAATGTTCATTGCGCGTTCGCCTAGTCCACCGATGGCAGAGATGCTCAGGTTCACCAAGTCCAGCAAAATATCCAAAACTTCGTGCGCATCTTTGCGGAAGCGTTGAATCACTTGTTCATTCGATCCGGAACGCAACGTATTGACGTTGGTATAGCGCTCCTCGACTTTTTTTGCCGCCACGATGCCAGCGGATATCTCCTCTTCCAATATGGAAGCGGCCTGTTCCACGATGCGAATAGCTTCCGCTGCCAAGCCGGCAGACTTTGAGCTGGATTTTTTTCCGGTTTTCTTACGCGCGGTTTTTTCCTGGTCATTGCTCCCGCTTTTACTGCTGGTGGCCGTTTTTATTTTCGCTCGCGTCGCTTGTTTTTTTGCCCCACTGGCTGGCACCACCCGCTTTGGCGCTGGTTTTTTTCTCGCTGGTTTATCAACTGCCATATCCCCTATTAACCTCCTTAACTATCCGGTTGAACAATTACCGGGTATTTAGCTGCAACATGCGCTTCCTGGCTGTCGGACCGTAAACAAGGCAGTGATTGTATACTATGCTTTCTTGTGCCGCCGTCCATTCCGAGTGCGTGCTCATCCAGCAACACCATGCCCCATGACCTCGCAGTGACGATGCGGACAAGAACCCTTCCGCCTAGCATTTCCACATGCTAACGTTACTCTAAGACAGATAGAATCAGGATTGGGCCGCCTTCGGAATGAGCGCCTTGGGCAAAGGGAACACAACGTTCTCGACGATGCCCTGCAACTCGATCACTTTTGTTCCTCCCATTTTTTTCAGTCGGGTGATCACGCCTTTCACCAACACTTCTGGTGCAGATGCGCCCGCGCTGATGCCTACTCGCTGCTTTCTTGCAAACCACTCAGGCTGTAATTCCTCTGCATCATTCACCAGATAGGCTGGCACTCCAACATTTGCCGCGACTTCGCGCAAACGGTTGGAATTTGAGCTGGTCTGCGAGCCCACAATGACCACCACATCACATTGTTTGACCAGCATTTTCACCGCGTCCTGGCGGTTTTGCGTGGCATAGCAAATGTCGTCTTTTCTGGGGCCGGTGATGGCAGGAAAGCGCGCCTTCAGTGCGGTAATGATGGCGCTGGCATCGTCCACCGAAAGCGTGGTCTGCGTGACAAAGGCAAGATTATTGTCGTCATTGACCGCAATGTGCTGCACATCGGTAGGCGTTTCCACCAGATAAATGCCACCGTTGCTCTGTCCCATCGTGCCTTCCACTTCCGGATGGCCGGCATGGCCGATCATGATGATTTCCTTGCCCTGCCCGTGCAAACGCGCAACCTCGACATGCACCTTGGTCACCAGCGGGCAGGTCGCGTCGAACACTTGCAACCCGCGCGCCTCGGCCTCGCGCCGTACGGATTGCGACACACCGTGCGCGCTGAACACGAGGATGCTGCCCGGCGGCACGTCGGCCAGGTTTTCGATAAACACTGCGCCCTTCTGGCGCAAGTTACTCACCACAAACTTGTTATGCACCACCTCATGGCGCACGTAGATGGGTGCGCCATACAGCGCAAGGACGCGCTCGACGATTTCGATGGCGCGGTCAACACCTGCACAGAAGCCGCGCGGATTGGCGAGCAGCAAATCCATCAGCTCTTCTCCGGCTTATGCATGAAGCTATCCCATAACATCAACGCTGCGCCGCATGAAATAGCTGAATCCGCAACATTGAATGCAGGAAAATGGTGGCTGTCCCAGTGAAAATCGAGGAAGTCCACCACATAACCATAAGCGATGCGATCCATCAGATTGCCGAGCGCGCCGCCCAATATCAGTGCCAGCGCGAGGCAAAACAATTGTTGCCGGTGATGGCTGCGCAACAGCCACACGATCCATACCGAGGCGATAACGGCGATAGCGCTGAACAGCCAGCGCTGCCAGCCTCCCGCATCATTGAGCATGTTGAATGCCGCGCCGGTATTGTGCACCAGCACCAGATTGAATACGCCGAGGATGGCGAGACTTTCACCATAGCCAAAATGATTGCTGATCCATGCCTTGCTCAACTGGTCGAGTACGATCACCAATGCGCTCAAGCCGAGCCAGCGACTAAGCATATTGACGCTTCTCGCCGCTACCATACAGATTGGAAACGCAACGCCCGCACAGCTCCGGATGGTTGGCATCGCTGCCCACATCGGCGCGGTAATGCCAGCAGCGTTCGCACTTGACGTGGGTGCTGGGTGTTACCACGATACGCTGCTCTGCATCACTCGCCACACGATGCACCGTGGCGCGCGATGTAATGAACACAAAACGTAGATCATCGCCGAGACGCGCCAGCACATCGTGATCCGTGCCTGAGGCATAGACAGCCACTTCGGCGGCCAGTGCCGAGCCGATCAGTCCCGCAGTGCGTGCTTCTTCAAGCTGCTTGTTCACCTTGGCGCGCCATTCCTCGATCTTCAGCCATGCGCTAAACGCTCCGAAATCCAGTTGTGTATCTGGTAGTGTGTACCACTCACCCATGAACACGCTCTCATTATCCTTGCCATTCAACACTTCCCACGCCTCTTCAGCGGTAAAACTGAGTATAGGCGCCATCAAGCGCACCAGGCTGTGCGTGATGTGATACAGGGCGTTCTGCGCGGAGCGGCGTGCTTTGGAATTTTCCCCGGCGGTGTAAAGCCGGTCTTTCAAAATATCGAGATAGAAGCCGCCCAAATCCTCGGAACAGAATGCCTGCAATTTTTGCGCGATCAGATGGAATTCATAGCGCGCGTAATCCTGTTTCACTTCGTCCTGCAACTGCCGCACCAGCGCCAGCGCATAGCGGTCTATTTCCAGCCACTGCTCAACCGGCAGGGCATGCTGTTGCGGGTCGAAATCCGAAATATTGGCCAACAAAAAACGCAACGTGTTGCGGATGCGCCGGTAGCTTTCCACCACACGCTTGAGAATTTCGTCCGAGATGGTCAGCTCGCCGGAGTAATCGGTTGAAGCCGTCCACAGGCGCAGAATGTCCGCGCCGAGCGTGTCGAGAATCTTCTGCGGGGCGATGACATTGCCTTTGGATTTTGACATTTTGTGGCCGTGCCCATCCACCACGAAGCCGTGTGTCAGCAAGGCCTTGAAAGGCGCGCGCCCATTGGTGGCGCAGCCGGTCAGCAGCGATGACTGGAACCAGCCGCGATGCTGGTCGGAGCCTTCCAGATACAGGTCGGCGGGCGAATGCAAAGCGGTGCGGCGCTGCAACACGGACGCATGGGTAACCCCCGAATCGAACCACACGTCCAGTGTGTCGGGAAGTTTTTTGTAGTGCGCCGCCTCCTCGCCCAGCAAGTCCACCGAGTTCAGGCTGAACCATGCCTCGATGCCATCGCGCTCGACCATTATGGCGACCTGTTCCAGCAATTCAGGCGTGCGCGGATGCAGTTGCATGGTTTCCTTATGCACGAAAAACGGCATCGGCACACCCCAGTTGCGCTGGCGCGATACGCACCAGTCGGGCCGGTTCTTTATCATCGCTTCGAGGCGGGCACGCCCCCAAGCAGGAAAGAATTCGGTTTCTTCAACGGCACGATTGGCGAGATCGCGCAAGGTTGTGCCGTCATGCATTGCTTTAGAACGGCCCTCCCGTACCAGCTTTTCGGCATCTGCCGCTATCGGATAAGCGGCATTATCCATCCCGATGAACCACTGCGGTGTGGAGCGGAAAATGATCGGCGTCTTGTGCCGCCAGCAATGCGGGTAACTGTGCTGCACTTTTTCCAGATGCAATAAATGGCCGCTGGCTTGCAGCGCGGCTATCACCACATCGTTGGCTTTCCATACGAACAGCCCCGCCAAAGCTGTTTCTCCCGCAGGGGGCGTACTGGAAATGAATTTACCATCATCGCCGACCGGGTTGTCCGTCGGCAAATGGTATTTCTGGCCGACGAAGTAATCGTCCAGACCGTGCGCAGGGGCGGTGTGCACAGCACCCGTTCCAGCTTCCGTTGTAACATGCTCACCACAAACAACTTCAACTTTCTTCTTGTAAAACGGGTGCTGAAGCTTCAGAAACTCAAGCCTTTTGCCGCGACATGTCCCCACTATTTCAAATGAGGTAATTCCGTAACGTGCCATGCAAGAATCCACCATCGGCTCGGCTAATACCAAATATTTTTGCCCTTTATCTTGATCATACTTGACCAATGCATAGGTCAATTCTGGATGCACACAAACAGCTTCGTTTGCAGGTAGCGTCCAAGGCGTCGTTGTCCAAATAACAATACTGATGCTTCTTCCACGGGAATCGTAATCCGCTTGCTCATTCACAAAATCGAATTGTTGTTGAGCATCATGTGTATTCCCCACTGCATTACTAAACTCGAACGCCACATCGATCGCGGGCGAAGTCTTGTCCTCGTATTCCACCTCGGCCTCGGCCAGCGCCGACTGGCAATCCAGGCACCAGTTCACCGGCTTGCGCCCCTGATACAGATAGCCACGCTCGTAAATACCGCCGAGCGAGCGAATGATGTCGGCCTCGGTCTTGAAGTCCATCGTCAGATAGGGATGATCCCAGTCGCCCAGCACACCCAAGCGGATGAAATCCTTCCTCTGCCGTTCTATTTGTTCCTTGGCGTATGCGCGGCACAGCTCGCGGAACTGCGCGGGTGGAATCGCCTTGCCGTGTTTTTTCTCCACCTGCAACTCGATCGGCAAGCCGTGGCAATCCCACCCCGGCACATAAGGCGCGTCGAAACCCGCCAGCGTCTTGCTCTTGACGATAATATCCTTGAGGATTTTGTTCACCGCATGGCCGATGTGGATGTCGCCGTTCGCATACGGCGGCCCATCGTGCAGGATGAATTTCGGTTTACCCTGCTTGGCAGCACAAATTTTTTGATAGCGTTGCTGCTCCTCCCAGCGCGCCAGCATCTGCGGCTCGCGTTTGGCGAGATCGCCACGCATCGGGAAAGAGGTATCGGGTAAATTTAGAGTGTTTTTGTAATCAGTCATTTTCTTACTGCGCCTGCAAACATGAAATTATAAGTGTGTTTTACACATCCCGTAAAAGTTGATAGCATTTAACCTGAAGCTGTGAGCGAAACTCGGCCACGCGCCGTGAGAGTCTTCTGGGCTCCTATACTCATGGCTTTTTCCATCCTGCTTCAAAAAATCATTTTCGTTGCAATTTGCCTTTTCTTCATTAAACTGCTTGCAAATGGATTGGGACTACTCGATCGGCGTTGGGCTTCTGGGACTACTCGGAGGCTCTTCTGCTTTCCAGGGGAATACTTTTCCCCATCCCTGATTTGTTACCCCCTCCATCGCGGTAAAACTTTTTTCCAACACGGTCAGTGCCCGATTTTGTCAGTGCCAGCTAAACTTTAACTTGGGCGGTGAGTTTATCTAAAACTTGTCTAACGTCTGTCTAAATTTTTCTTTTATTTAGAGTCCACAAAAATCCACCGCCCCTTTTTCTTTCCGCCTGATTTTTCAATGGTTTTATCACGTTTCGACATGGCATAGAGCAAATTGCGCAGCTTGTTTGCTTTCTGCTTTTCGTCTAACACGTCTGAAAGTTTGTCTAAAATCAGCCCCGCCAAATCCTGCTTGCTGGCTGACCCATATTTTTTCAGGTAGGCCAGGATCATATCTTTATAGTGCGCGTCGTCGAAGGCTCGATTGCGAATGTATTCGCTTCTGCCGCCGGTCGCTTTGGCAATATGGGCCTCTACGAAGTAATTGGGTTTCCTGCCATTGATCAAGCCAGCCTTCCGTAACATGGCAGCCGCATCATCGGTAATTGGTTGTTTTTTCTGCACCCGATCAAGCAGAACTACTGTGGTGAGCGGCAGATCGCGTTGCTCCAGAAGTAGCCGGGTGTAGCTCTCGTCAATTACGTGTCCAGAAATTTCCAGCACTACCTTGTCCTGTTCAGACTTGCTGTAATCCGGCAACGGAAAGTAACGGTTGCGCTGGGCAAGGATCATGGCGTGGATGCCATGCCCCACTGTATCAATCATGTTCAAATTCACCATCGCTTGTGATAGCCACGGATTGCGATAGCGTTTCGGCGTATGTTCTCCCGCGAAGTAGTCTTCCGGTTTGCCATCAAAAAAATGTCCCGCGTTTTCGAAGATCAGGCGATCAACTTTTTCTGTTACCAGAATGCGCGAACGCAGCATGTAATCCTGATGGGCGATGCAGTTGTGCAGAGCTTCCAGAATCACGCGCGTGTCGTATTTGCTGACCTCGATAGCCAGTAACTGATTCTGCGGAAACAGCTTGTAACCGATGTTGCGGATGCGATGCAAAACCTGAGTAGTCGTCAACAAAAAAGGCAAACCGAAATGTTCATAGGCCTGCTCTTCCCCCACCAACTTCCAGGTGATCTGCGGCAGCGTTGGCAGAAAATAGCTGGTTTCCGGATTGCCAAGCAGCAACAATGCAGTGCGTGTAATTTTGCCATCAATCGTAATCTTCGCCTTATCCAGAAAAGTACGCCTATCCCAACCAGCAATGTCGGCGGCAAACGCAACATTGCGATGTTTCTCCGCAAACTTCTCGCGCGCGAGTTGCAAAGCCGCCGGATCAAGGTCGTCCATGGTGGCGCCTTCAACGATCTGCGCCGACCAGTCCGTCAGGTCAACGGGTTCATGCAGGATGGCATCCAGCCGCTCACGGCGCATTTCGACGAGATTATCGCCAATGCGCTGCCAAGTCTTATCGTGGGCATACACGGGCAGGCGGGGTTTATGTTTGGAAATGCGCACCAGCCATACCGTTTTCCCCGTGTCGGTGGTGACAAAAGTTTCGATGCTGAAGCCTTCGGAATCAAGGTTCGGGCAACGGCCCAACACCCGCAACCGCAAATTGTCCGGTGTGTAATCGTGGAAGTCCTGAATGCCCACGATCTGGAAATGATTATTCACACCCATCACCAGATGGCCACCCTCCATGTTGGCCAGCGCCGACACATAGGAAATCAAATCCTCGCCAGCCTTGCCTGATATGGCGTGCTTTAAGTGTTTGAACTCTTTCCACTCAACGCTATCGTTTTCGCGTGGACAATGCTCGCGCAAGTACGTCAGCAACTCCTGTTCCGTCATGCCTCCTCCAAAGCAAGTTTGCTTACCTCTCCATTCGCAGGAGAACACGCGAGTCTCGCACCAACGTCAACGTGGTCAAGTCTTGCATTAACTTATGACACCACACGCCCTTGTGGTCTGCCTGTCGGTCAGGCAAAATTGAAAATTAGATGAGTCGGATTACGCCACTTTCGATAGTGATCTTGCCGGTACGACTGAGCCTCGCCAACTCGGACTCAAGCCCCTTGCGCACGCTGCGGCCAAGACGTTGGAACCCTTTGGCCTTGGCGAACTGGCGCAAGAAATCATCCAGTGGCGCTATTCCACCCAAGCTACCAAGAAGTGACTCTACTTGCCCGTGATCGAAGTCAGCGGGATTGGTAGCAAAGCCACCAAACTCCCTTTGGTCGCCACCACCAGCTATTGAGTCTAGCTCATCGGATATTAGGGCTTCATGTTCCTGAACTTCTTCAACGTTAAACCCTTGGTCTATCATGTCGTCCAGCTCATGAATGAGCGTCATGTCGGACACGGGCTGTTCATCCGTATTTGCCTCTGGCGGTATCTCTAGCTCCGCCAGACGTGCAAAAACCGGCCTCATGGATAGTTCTCTGTCACGGTAGAAGGCGCTTCCTCGGATGCGAACGAACTGCCAGCCCAGCCTCTCAAGAATGGCTTGGCGATCCATATCTTTGGCAAGTTTTTCCATCGGGTGATAGCGGTCTCCATCACATTCCACAGCAAGGCGCTTACCTCCACCCTCAACAACCATGTCAATCCTGAAGTATCCAACCTGCCATTGCGACTTGACCTTATAACCAGCGTCGGTCAGGCGCTTTAGCACTTCTCGCTCAAATGGCGATTCGGTTTTGCCTACTTCTTGGTTGAAGGCACGAAGCGAGGCCAACGGATCTTTGACGTGCGAGAGCAGCTTGAATCTGAGGTCAGTGACCTTGAGGTGAAGCACGGGGTCAAAGGAGTGTACGACCCAGAGCTGATCACGGGCTCGGCTTACCGCTACGTTATACCGCTTTTTGATTAACTCGAACGCGCCTTCTCCCACGGCCCGCAATGTTCCTTCATCGGACGAACTATCAACCATTGAGAGGAAAATAATGTCGCGCTCGTCGCCTTGGAACTCGCCAGAGATACCAGCCTGAATGCGGCGCTTTTCGATTTCTATACCTTCAACTTCTTTATGCAGCATGGACTGGATGAGCACCGCTTGGTTGTCGCCCAACATGGAGATGATCCCTATGGACTTGCCTGCGTACATGGGATGCCGGATCATCGCCTTGATGGTAGCAATGATCCGTTCCGCTTCGGCCTTGTTGGTATCACCCTCACGTATGCCGTCCACGTGGCAGGCCACACATGCGGGCTTGATGTTGGTAGAGTTGGATTCCCGTAAAGGAAGAATCTTCCCTTCATAGGAAAGCTGGTTGCTGAAAGCGATGATCTCTGGGACGCAACGGAAATGTTCTACCAGTCGTACCGCATCCCCAAACGACTGTCGCCCGATGTCATAGATTGAGGACATGTTGTCGAACAGGTGTGAGTTCGGAATGTCCTGAAGCATAGATTTCCGGAGGTTTTCCAAAATGGTCTGCCCCTTGCCCACGCCCAGCGGAGTCACCTGCTCGTGGTCGCCGACGATGACCACCTGCTTGCCCATGTAGAGCGGGATCAGCGCATTGAGGTCGGCCTGACTCGCCTCGTCGATGATGACCACATCGAACCGTGTTGTGCGAGGGTCGAAGCTTTCCGCCATGATCGAAATCGGCATAATCCAGACTGGCACGGCACCCGCACATTTCTTCATCAGCTTGCGTGCTTCGGACTGAAGAGTTTGACGCCTATCAACCTGCTTGGTCGAGAGGAGGCGCTTCGTCGTGTCGAGCCAACCTACCAATGCCTGCCGAATCGTGTGATTGCCCTGAAGCCGCTCAAGCTGCTTTCCCCAAGCTTTGGCGTCAATGAGCCACTGGGTTATCTGACGTAGCGTGTCTCTGGTTTTCTCGATTTCTAGTTGTAGCTCCTGTGCGTCGAGCTTGTCTCGTTCGGCTAGTGTGTCGTGCAACTGACGCCAGGCCCATGCCATAGCAAAATCTCCTAGCACTTGTCCCTGATGGTGCGGCGGCACTCGATGAGTGATGTGCTCTGCCCAACCTGGAGCAACCAATAGTAGCTTCTTGGCTAACGCATCACGCTCCACAACCAGAGGCTTCACGGTATGAAGCCGCCTAGCGTATTCCAGCGCTGCCGAATAGCCTTCCGCATTGCGGGAACGGACTGCGGCGATGATGCGGCCAATGCAACCCCTGTCTGGAGAAGTTGGATCGACTTGAGTTGATAGATTAGCGAGCCGATCAAATCCGGCTTCACATTCCTTGAGTTTCCGCCGACCCGATTCGGCGGCCAACAGAAGCGGAACCACGGATGATGCGAGGCGTTCGATCAGCAGATATTCAGAGACCTGACTCGCTTCACGTGGGAGAGAGGCAAGCAGGTCATCAAGCTTCAATCCTTCTTCCTTGAGCTTGGCCCCGAGTGGTTCCCATACCGTCGAATGCCAAGCGAGGCAACGGCGAATCTCAGGAATCAAAGCACGACAAGCGAGTTCTGGTGCTGTTCCCATTGTCTTGAATAGGGAGCTGATATGCTGACCGATCAGTGTGTTCCACAGGTCTTCAAGCTCAAGACGCATAGACTCTAACTCGGCAAGATGCCCAATCGCCTCGAAATGAGTGAGGTGATTAGGCTGGCCTGCCGTGACTGAAACCGTATTGATGAACTGACGCCACTCGGATCGAGTGGCAAGCTGTAAGAATCCGAGTTTCCCGCCAGCGTCGATGTGCTTGCAAATCTCCACCGTGATTTGCCGTTGTTTGTGGATCGGCAAGGTCTCTGAGAGCCGTGGACGATGATGGAGCACTAGTGCATGTTTTGAGTTGGCTTCCGACGCTTTCTCGATGTTGGTGATCAGCCGTTCCCAGACTTCCATTTCAGTGCCGCCATGAATTCCAGCAACTATGGCGTAGGGTCGCCATGATTGACGCCGCATATCGTTCGAGAACTCAGCCTCAAGTGTGTTGGCGAGTGCTTCGATGGCATCGCTGCCATTGCCGCCAGATTGCCATTTATCTGAACCCACCGTTAGATCACAGGTCAGCAGATGTTGATACTCCGAAACCATAACTTGAAACTGTCTCTCGGAAGGTAGCTCTGCCATTTCTGGTAAGGGGTGTCGCGCATCCTGTTCTTCTTCTGCCGAATACGATGTGCCAAGAGCATAGAGCCGCACCAGCTCTTGCTCGGTGAGGCTGGGGTTGGTTCCTAGTTTGACCGGAGCGGGAATCCATCCGTGTACATCACGATGGTTCGCAACGAATCGGGCCGCATCGGATGGCGAGAAATGTCGGTCGCCAACAACGATTTCACGATATTCGTTTTCAAGAGCCTCACGAAGCTTGTGGTTAAGTTCTTTGGATAGATGAAGCAGTTTCCTTCGCTCATCTTCAAACTGAGTTGCTTTATGCAACAAGGTATCGCTGGTATCACTTGTCAGCCGCTCGGTAATAGAGCCGATTGAGGACTCAAGCTGTCGCCTCGCATCGTTGTCGCTACCCAGTACCGATACGCACAACGGCTGGAGCACTTCTGGAACTTTATCTCGCAACACCCTCAGCGCTTTTGCGGTCTGGGCAGTAACCAGAATCGACTTGCCCTGTGCCAACAGGTGGCCGATCAGATTGCCGATGGTGTGGGTTTTGCCCGTTCCTGGAGGGCCTTGAACGATCACCGAGCCGCTATGATTCAAGCGCCGAATGATCTGGAGTTGCGCATCATTGGCTTCCTTGGCGAGAAGAATATCGTCATCGCTAAAAACGATAGGCGTGATTCCTGCGACTTGCCCAGTGTCGCTTCCTGAGCTACCCAGCCCTTCGCACAGCCCAGAGCCTTCCCACGAATCCATCGTGCCCGTTATTTGTGCGAGCGATGACGGGAACACACTCTGGTGGTCAATGTCGTCGATGATCGCATCAACGGCGTTCGCAATGCCCGCAATTCGCTTCCGTAGCAGGAGAACTGGATCACGCCATAGGCGAGGCGTTGTTGAGGCAGTCTCCGTGGATGGCCTATCTAGGAATTCGCCACTGAGGGGCGAGACCGTCTGGATAAACGCCTTCAGGAAGGCTTCAGTATCCTCCCAACCTAACGGGTGGTATCCAGAGGTTTCAAACTCAATTTTGCGGTTTCGGAGCGCGGCTGGCGCAATGTCCTGGAGGTCAGCAAACAAGCTGCCATACAACTCAGCTTCACGGTCGGTCTCGTGGATCGTGAATTCAGGAATATTGGGGTCGAACCGCAGTTCGACGCGCTTCAGCAGAACCGGATGGTCAATGACGACCTGTCCATCAACCCCGGAGGTTGCCTGCCAAGAGAAATGCCCATCGGCCACCAGCAGCTCAAGTTGCTCGCCATCTTTTTCAATGGTGGAGTAGATATCGTAGAAGACCTCGAAAAACCGCATCGCCTTGCGAGCCGCCAGTTCTGGTGTAACCCACGCATTCCGCAGTTCGATCCAGTCAACGAAGTCCGAAACACGCTGCTCATCATCATCGAACAAAATGGTAATCGTCTCGCCATCGTCGTTGGTGGCGTTCTGGCTCTCAGCATACGCCGCAGCTTTCGACGGATCGTCCCAATTAGGCAACAACCAGGAGGTAATCGTAGCGGGCGGAGCAGGACAACGTGTAATTGTGGGTCGCTTAATACGAAGCAGTGTATCCGGTACTTCCTGCGTATTCTCCACGCACACGGGTCGAAAGACCTGCATGGAGGGGTGATTCGGCATATCCGCCAGCCTCACTACCTTTGGTTGCTCGCCAAGAACCCTGACTGGCCTGAATCGGAGCTGATTTGCCTCTTTCAGGAAATGATAAAGCTGGCGAACCTTGCTCTTGATTAAATTACTCACTCCAATATCTCCCGTGCCGCAGTGCGCCAATCTCGAAATAGCCGGTGGCAATGTCGATGGCGCTGGAAAGTTCGCACCAGTCTTTCAAGTAGGAGCGGACTTTCCAGTCGGCATCGCTGTTGTCAACGATAAAAAGATCAGAGGCTTGTCGGCTCATGGGGTGTGCTTTCACGCAAAAGCAACACGTGTATCGGAATCAACGCATCAGACGATTTCAAGGCGTTGCAGCAATCAGTCATGTTGCTCGAACCATTGCTTTGCATTCTGCACGTCCAGCGCAATTTGCCGCGTCAGCGTTTCCATGTCTGGAAATTTTTCTTCGTCGCGCAGCTTGTGCAAAAAATCCAGGCGCAGGTGCTTGTTGTAAATCTGGCGGGCAAAATCGAATACGTGCACTTCCAGCACCGGCCTGCCGTCCTGCCTCACCGTCGGGCGCACACCCAGGCTCGCCACGCCTTGCATGGGTGGCATGTCATCGCCCTGCACCCGCACCACGAATATGCCGGATAGCGGTGGGCGGTTGTGTTTCAACTGGATGTTGGCCGTAGGAAAACCGATCTGCTTGCCTAATCCGTTGCCATGCTCCACGCGCCCGCTGATGCTATATGGCCGCCCGAGGTAACGCTGCGCCAAGCGCATATCGCCATTTGCCAGCGCGACACGCACCGCCGTGCTGGAAATGCGTATACCGTCGTGCAGCACGCTGTGCATGGCCTGCACCGCAAAGCCATGTTGTGTGCCGATTTTCTCCATCAGCGCAAAATCGCCGCTGCGCCCGCTGCCGAAACGGAAATCGTCGCCGATCAACACGAACTTTGCAGCCAGTTCTTCATGCAGCGCATGGATGAAATCCGCCGCGCTAATTTGTGCAAAGCTGCTGTTGAAGCGGCATACATGCACGCGATCCACACCGAGCGCCGCGAACAACTCAAGCTTCTCGCGCATACTGGTGAGCCGCGCCGGAGCTTGCTGGGGTGAGAAAAATTCACGCGGATGCGGTTCGAACACCATTACCGCCATCGGCAAGCCGCGTAACCGGGCCGCTTCGCGCAATTGTTTGAGCAAAGACTGATGGCCGAGATGCACGCCATCAAAATTACCGATGGTCAGCGCAACCGGCTGTGCAACAGTGGGGTGAAGTCCGCGAAAGATCAGCATAGAGGCGCGGATTATACCGTAGGGCGGAAAAGCTTAGCGCCTTCCGCCGAATAAAAACACGCACATTCCTTTTGGTAGGCTACGGGTTTACCGCCCATTGAACCGGGCGCTCAATCGTCAGAAATACTTATTTGGTTTTATGCTCAAGCGCGATGCCGATCAACTCCAGAGCCACACCAAAGGTAAGAAACAACGCGCCCGGCCAGACCTCTGGAGCGAGGAGCATCAGAATTGCACCCACCACCATCAAAATTACTGCGCTGGCACGCCGAACGCGTATATTTTTTATCATTTTGGCTTTTTGCTCTTGATCTAAATATCGGGTGACATTATAAGCGGTCACAATTTTATTTGTTGCGCTTGCGCACCACCGCTTTGCGCAATTCCTCCAGCAGCAACATGCCGAGCATGAAGGGAAGGATGAACAGCCACACTGCCGCGTCTAGCGGTGCGGTGCCGAACAGCGCGTTGCCCCACGGGGAATAGCCGATCAGCAACAGCAGCAATATTTCGCAAGCGATCCCGTACCAGATCAGGCGATTGCGCCCGCAGCCGAACGCGGATTGGGTGGGATGGCGGCAAAGAAATACATTGACCACTTGCATGGCGATGATCGCTGATAAGCAGGCCGTGGTAGCTTGCAGATACAAGCTATCGTGATGGTCCAACATGCCGCCGAACTCCCAGGAGCCTCCGTGCAGCACGAAGAAAAACGCCGCCATTCCCGCAGTTGCCTCCAGCACCCCGAGAAACAGGTAGGCGCGCAGCAGCAGCCCCCAGTTGAGCAATCGTTCGTTGCGCAGTCGCGGTGGCCGCCGCATCGTTCCTGGGTCTGGCTTTTCCGCGCCGAGCGCGAGGGCGGGCAGCATGTCGGTACCGAGATCCACCGCAAGTATCTGGATGATGGTGAGCGGCAGCGGTATCTTGAACAGCACGAAGGCGAGATACGGCACCATCTCCGGCACATTCGAAGTGAGGATATAGGTAAGGAACTTGCGCACATTGTCGTACACGGCGCGCCCTTCTTCGATGGCGGAGACGATGGTGGCAAAGTGATCGTCGAGCAGGATGATGTCGGCTGATTCTTTCGCGACATCGGTGCCGGAGATGCCCATCGCGATACCCACATCGGCGCATTTCAATGCCGGCGCATCGTTCACTCCGTCACCGGTCACGGCGACAATCTCGCCCTTGCGCTGCAAGGCTTGCACGATGCGCATCTTCTGGTCGGCGCCGGTGCGCGCAAAAAGCACTTCGGGTTCGTCGAGCAACAGTTGCAGATCGGTTTCCGACATGTGGCGCAGCATGTCGCCAGTCACGGCGGCAGGGTTCTGCGCCAGCCCGATCTCGCGCGCCAGCGCGCTGGCGGTATGCGGATGGTCGCCGGTGACCATGATCACGCGGATACCGGCTGCATGGCAGGTGGCGATCGCTTCGGCTACGCCGGGTCGCGGTGGGTCGGCCAGCCCGATCAGACCTGCAAAGACCAGCACGGTCTCGGGCTGTGCGGTGTGTGGTGGCAAACTGCGGTAAGCGAGGGCGATCACACGCAGCCCCTGCTCCGTCATTTGTTCATGTGTACTCAGCAAACTGGCTCGGCTGACTTCATCAAGGGATAAGATTTCCCCTTGCAGCAGCATTTCGCTGCACAGTGGCAGCACGGTCTCTGGCGCACCCTTGCAATATAGAATGTGGCCCTGCGGAGTGTCGCAGGTCACCGACATGCGCTTGCGCTCGGTGTCGAACGGGATCTCGTCCAAGCGCGGGAACACCACACCGCCCGGCGCACCTTCCAGCAGCGCGACTTCCATCGGGTCGCCCTGCCAAACCGTTTGGCCGTCCTGTTCGACGCAGCGCAAGTCATGGCAATGGCGCATCACGCCAAACAGTGGTTCGGCATCAACTATTGAGCCGTCCAGATTCTGTTTAATGTCCGTTCGGGCTGAGCCTGTCGAAGCTGCCCATTCACCTTTCGGCAAGTTTATGGCGAACGGGTTTGATACTTCATTGTGCCGGAACAATAACTCGGCAGGCTCACGCAGTGCGCCGGAATAGAACACTTGCCGGATGCTCATGCGGTTCTGTGTCAGTGTGCCGGTCTTGTCGCTACAAATCACGCTGGCCGCCCCCAGTGTCTCAACCGCAGACAGGTGGCGCACCAGAGCGCTCTTCTTGGCCATGCGCTGGGTCGCCATGGCGAGAGACAGGGTGACGGTGGGCAGCAATCCTTCCGGCACGTTGGCGATGATGATGCCGATGGCGAACACCAGATTTTCCCAGAACGACAAGCCCACCGTCTGGCCGATGAGGAAAAATATCGCGCCAAGCAGGGTGGCGAACAGCGCCACCAGCCGGGAAAGGCGCGCGATTTCTTTTTGCAGCGGCGACAGCGGTTCGCGCGCGGTTTGCGACAGGCGCGCGATGTTGCCGAATTCGGTATGCATGCCGGTGGCGTACACCATGGCTTTCGCCTCGCCCGAAATCAGCGAGGAGCCGGCATGCATGATGTCGCGTCGCAATGCCGCCTGCTCTTCAGTTGTCACGGCGGTATCGCGCGCCATCGGCTTCGATTCACCGGTGAGGTTGGAAGTGTTGACACGCACCCCGAACGCTTCGATCAACCGGCAATCGGCGGGCACATCGTCGCCCGCAGCCAGCAGCACCACGTCGCCCGGCACCAGTTCCGCCACCGGTAATTGCATGGCCTTGCCGTCGCGCAGCGCTGTAGTGTGCCGTGGTAGCAGGTTGCGCAACGCTGCCAGCGCTTTTTCCGCGCGGTATTCTTGCCAGAACGAGAACAGGCCGTTGACCAGAATGACGCCAAGCACGGCATAGCCCAGTTTTGCCATACCCTGGCCGGGTTCGCGCCATTCGGCGAAGAAAGCCAGCCCGGCGGCCAGCCACAGGATCAACGCAAAAAAATGGGTGAATTCCTTGAGCAGTATGCCAATGAACGGCTGCCCGGTGATTTTTTCAATCTGGTTGCTGCCGTACTTTGCCTGCCGCTGCGTGGCCTCGGCCTGCGATAAGCCTTGCGCACTGCTACGCAGATGAGCATAGAGTTTTTCAATGGCATGATGGTGCGGGTTCACGATATTCAGTCAGGAATATATTTCTCCGGCAATGTTTCGATGCAAATTTATTTCGATTATGCAATTGCTCCTGCGAAAGCTATAGGGCGCCTCAAAAAATTCATATTTTGTCGCTCCCGCGTAAGCGGCCCAGTTAAATCAACAAGCTGGGTTCCCGCCGCAGCCTGCCCTCGAATGAGGTTGTCAGGGGCGGGAATGACAAATTTTTAGATGCCCACTCAGAGTCAGTAGCGGATCAACGCCCCCTTGTGGGGCATTTGGGCCAGTCCTGAATTTTTTGAAGTGCCGGTGCAGGCAGCGTGCCTTACCGATCACGCTGCCTGCGTATCACCCGTCAGAAAAATGTTCAGCACCACGGCTTCCCACCGCACCAACCTATCTGCTCTTATCGCGCACAAAAAATTACGTAGCCCGCCATGATCGTCAAGATGAACAAAATTCCGGGTTATTTTCGGACGGCCATGCTTGCTTCATCGTGCTCTATCATTTGCTCCATCAGCATCAGCATCATGCCCATATGCTTGTCGGTCATTCGGCCCTTCATGCCGCCGCCCATCATGCAATCACCCTTCATACCGCCACCCATCATGCAATCACCCTTCATACCGCCGCCCATCATGCAATCACCCTTCATACCGCCGCCCTTCATGCACTCGCCCTTCATGCCGCCGCCCATCATGCAATCACCTTTCATGCCGCCGCCCATCGTATGGCTATGCTCGGATTGTGATGTGCCTGGTTGTCCCATTTCCTCCAGATCCATGCCGCAAATTGGACAGGTGCCCGGATGGTCTTGGACAACATCAGGATGCATGGGGCATACCCAAAGTTTTTTTTCCGGGCTTGGTGAAGTTTTGTCAGTGGCGGCTATTGGATCAGGGTTGGCCTGAGCAGCAGGGGTGGCATCCGCCTTGACGTCAGGCTGGCTAACCGGATTGTCGCCCTTCTTATGGTCACACATTTTTTGGCCATCCATCTTGTGCTCACCCATCTTGTGGCCGCTTCCACTGGCACATTCCATAGCCGCAGCTCCCATCATTTCGCGCATCATTTTTATGCTGTCGCGCATGCTTTTATTGTGTTCTTGCAGAAGTTTCTGGCGTTTCTTTGTATCTTTGGTCTGATTGATTGTTGCCATTTGCGCACGCATTTTTTCTATGGATTCCTGCATCATGCTCTCATGGCAGTGCATTTTTTTAGCTGGCTCAACGGCTTCTCCCTGCGCCGCATGTGCGCATTTTTCATGGCGGTGGGCAGCGTCTGCAAAGGCTGGCTGGGCAAATAGCGTAACTGCCGCAAAAATGGGAGCTAATAACGAAAGCTTTTTCATTTTCTTTTCTCCTGATGGTTGTGCCTGGATTCAAGCTTAAAGTGCAAAAACTTGTGGTTCTATAAAGTGGCGTTGGCTTAATGATTCATGATGCCCGGCTTGCCTACCTACATTTGCATGATATACGGACAAGTGAGGCCTGTGTATTTTTGGTTATCAAAAGATGGCTAAGTCGTCTCCGGTGTGATGATTTGAGGATCTGCAATCAACGCTCTACTAGTCTTACTGTGTCACAAACAAAAATGCTCATTAGATCCGTGCCCATTCCTTCCCCCTTGCAGGGGAAGGTTAGGATGGTGGTAGAACAGTGGGGTGATAACGTTTCTACCCCCTCCCTAGCCCTCCCCCTGCAAGGGGGAGGGAATGTTTGCCTAATTGAGTATCTGTGCTTATGACACAGTAGGACTAGTTACAATGTAGCAGAAAACACTTCATCGAATGCCCGCATGAAACGTGGAAGTTCATTTTCCGGAAGCCGGTTGATTCCTGCCGCCCCCTTTCTTCCTCCTCCGGTTGCGAAGCGTGAGCATAGTATGTCGGCGCCACTATTGGTGGACAGCGGAGCACGCACACTTACCACGAAAGCGCCGTCGCTACGCTGTGTCAAGACGGCATGTGCACGATCAGGGAAAGCGCTGGCGAGGGTATTGCCAAAAGCTCCGCTCACGCGGCGGCTCCACGGTTTGGCAGGAAGAATGTAAGCAGTGCCGTTCGGGGTTTCATGTTCCGGGCGGATGGCGCGGGCGAGAGCCATATCCTCGGTGTATCCATGCTTCAGTATTTCAAAAGCACCGTCTTCGCGAATAAAGGTGAACGGGTTTTTTTGTTGATGCATGATGCGGTACAGCTCCGCCGGGTGGAAATACAGATCCTCCACGGACTCTCCATAGCTGTTGTAGTTGAGGTATTCGCCTAGCTCGCGCAGTGTGGTAAGTTTTTGAGGGTTGAGGCCGAGCGGTTTGGCGGCTTGGTATGCGGCTTCATGGAGATTGTCGCCAAACGCGCCGATGACTGCCCAGATCAGATGCTTGCCGGACAGGTGATGGTTTACCAGCAGGCTGGTGCAGATGTCCGGGCTGGTGTCGATCATTGCGGTCAAATTTGGATGATTGGGAATATCCTCCGAAACATGGTGATCGAAATAGCTAACTTTCACGCCTTTGTCGAGCATGGCAAGCAAGGCACCCCGGTTATTGCTCAAGGCCAGATCGAGTACTGTCACCTCGTCGCCGGTGCGGGCTTCTACGCGCTGGAGCAGGTCAATATCGCGCTTGGTGCCGGTAACAAGGTTGTTTGCCGCCGGGAAAGCGAGCCGCAGTTGATGCAGCGCACAAATGCCATCTGCATCACCGTTAAAAACGTCATGGTTCATCTTGGTTGATCCGGAAATTATCACGCCCGTAATTGTAGCCGATTCATTTACCGATGAGCCTGCTTCACTCAATGCCAGCCAGGGTGCTCAAAATAGGCGCCATAGCTCTCAAGGGCGTTGACAATTTTTTCTGCCCCATGACGCCTGGTCTCGTTGCTTTTCTGGTCCGACATGCCATCGGCGCCAGCGATGAGTTCGGTTATTACCAGATGAAGCATCGCATCTGCGTCTTTGTCGAGTTTGCAATTTTGCACCATGAACTCGACCTGTTCATTCACTTTTTTTGCCAAGGCATGGTATTGCGCTGCCGATGCCTTGCCGCTGTGAATCGCCGGCAATTCCGCAGCCAGCGCATTCTTGATGCGGTTCATGCCTAGTCGCAAATTTTCGTCGGTAGCCCATTTCTTGCCGTTGTTGAGGGCGAGCCGAGCAGATTCTTTGTCATGGTGGGAGTGGTGATCCTGAGCCAGTACAATTTGCGCTCCGGCACTCAGGCATGCGGCTAGCACCGCTGTTACAACCAATTGTTTGCTGATTTTAAGCATTCTTTCTTCCTTATATTCAACATGCATTTAAAAGCGTAGCTTCAAGGTGTAAACACACAAATAAAAAGGGTTGCGGCAACAAGCCACAACCCTTTTGTGAAATGTGCCCAGAGAGATTTACCAGTTCAATATTCCTCTACCAGGGCAGGATTGTAATATGCTGCAAGCCCTGTTAGCACACGAGTTGCAGATTCGCTGGAGCGAAATATTCGGTGTTGCCTGCCACAGTGTATGCGGCCTTTGAACTGAGGTCGTTCTTCGCCACGCGCCAGTTGCACGTCGACTTATCCGCAGCAGCCTGTTGCAGTTGCGCAGGCGCCGTGTAGTAGCCGCTTATGTCCACATTTCGGGTGAAGCTGGGATTCATGCCGGAATAAATTACGTCCAGGTCGTTGGTTGAAAAAGCCGCGTCTGCCTGAGCAGCCGATGTTGCCAAAACGCCAGTGATGATGCTTGCCAAGATACGTGTTTTCATGATGAATCTCCTTATATAAATTAAATAAAACCGGGTTAAATTCCCTGCAACCGTAGCGAGGGGGTTCACCTGCAAATCGCGTAGTTTGATTAGCAGGCGATTGATTGAGTATTAGCACAAGCCGTGCCATGTATTACCGTGTTGATGTACAACGATAAAATATTTTACGCATGGCGTAAACGTTCACTATAAACGGTTATATGTTTACAGTGAACGTAATAAAACAGACGTAAACACTATGGAATGGGTACAGCTTCGATCAACTCACTGGTGAGTTTGTCACTATTTGATGTTTGCACACCCTGCACGCTTTGCAGACGGTGGCTGGCCACGCCCGGCAATACTGCCTGCACATCTTCCGGGATAACTGCGCCGCGCCCATCCAGCAGTGCCCAAGCGCGCGCCGCAGCGAGCAGCGACAGGCCGGCGCGTGGCGACAAGCCATGCACATAGCGCGCCGATTCGCGCGTATGGCGCAAGATGGCTTGCACGTAGTCGAGCAGGGCGGGGGAAATAAACACCGCTTTCACTTGCTGTTGCAAAGCGAGCAGTTCCGCTGCTTCCATTTGCGGCGAGAGTTTGGCCACGATCTCGCGCCGTTCCACACCGGAGAGCAGGCCGCGTTCCGCCTGTGCATCGGGATAGCCAAGCTGGATGCGCATCAGGAAACGGTCGAGCTGCGATTCCGGCAGTGAAAAAGTGCCGATCTGGTATGTGGGGTTTTGCGTGGCAATCACGAAGAACGGTGTGGGCAGCGGACGCGTGACGCCCTCGATGGTCACCTGCTGTTCCTCCATCGCTTCCAGCAGCGCGCTCTGCGTCTTCGGAGTGGCGCGGTTGATCTCGTCGGCCAGGATCATCTGCGCGAAAATCGGGCCGGAGTGGAATTTGAATTCGCCGGCCATTGAATCAGTGTTGGGGCGCTGGTACACCGACACGCCGAGAATGTCGGCGGGCAACATATCACTAGTGAACTGGATGCGTTGGAACTGCAAGCCGAGCGAGCGTGCCAGCACATGCGCCAGCGTGGTCTTGCCCACGCCGGGCAGATCTTCGATCAACAGGTGCCCGCGCGCCAACAGGCAGGCCAGCGCGAGTCTGATCTGGTGCGGCTTGCCGAGGATGACCTGCTCGGCCTGGGCGATAACGTTATGCAGCGAGTTGCTCATGGTGTGTTCAATGAATGCGCGGAATGTAACAAAACTTGCGCCTGGCTGCCAACACTATAGAGGGGCTAACTGGATATGGCCAAGGTAAATCTGTTCTCGTAAATTTGTTCTTGGAGAAAATGCAGATATTACTTGGCGCAAAACCGATGGAAGACATGGACATAATTATTGAGTCAGCCAAATTATTGAGCCGGCCAAATTGTGAGTGAGCGTTAATCCATTAAGCCAGACATTCCGCTATTGCTGGCCAAGTAGCGTAGCCCGGATGCAGGCCGCAGGCCGGAATCCGGGGTGTTGTGGCCTGCCGAAGGCTGCCCCGGATTCCATTGCATTTCATCCGGGCTACGCTTGCTGGGGGAAAGCTGGAGAGGGTTTGGGGCAAACGAATCGCTGCGCGAATTCACGTTACAGAAGCTGCACGCAGGGCAACGATTTCATGCGCTGGTCGAAGGTAAGCGTGTGGCTGCAACCGGCGTGGCTGGCTTTGGCGACGATCAGGCAATCGGGGAAATCCGCAGCAGCGGTTTCAAAACTGTTCAGCGCGTTGCGCACGGCGAGCGGCGATTCAAAGGCGATGCAACTATTGTCAAACAGGGCGCGCACGGTGCGCGCGATGTCGGTGCGTTCCAGCTCGTAGCTGCGCGACAGCGTCCAACACAATTCAGCCAGCACGATGTCGGACACGAACAATCCGCCGTGTTCCTCTCCGTGTGCGTCGAACACTGCTTTTGCGCGGCGTGCCTGCGCCTCGTTGTCGCGGGTAACGAGCCGCACCAGGACGTTGGTGTCAAGCGCAATCATTTGCGCGAACGTTGGTTGCGCGCTTTCGTCGCCGCGACGATACCTTCATCCATCGCCTTGATGCCGAGCGACTTGATTCCGGGGCGATGCACTAGGCCGAACAGATTGTCGGAGCCGCGCACCAGCACGCGCACCCGCAAGCTGCCATCCTTCTCCACCTCGAAATCGAGCTTGCTGCCGGTCGCAATGTGGAGCTGGTCACGTATATGTTTGGGGACGGTTACTTGTCCCTTGTCAGTCACTGTCGCAAGCAATTTACCTCCTAGTATTTCTCGTTAATTCCGATTTATTTTTTCATGTAAGGAATTTTATGTCAATCTGAATATGTTATGTGAGCAAGGAATGGCCTGTGATGTCCTGTCACTTCTGGAGTGCGCTAAGCAAAAGACTGATGGGCGTGTTAAACCCAGAATGTCCATTAGACCGAAAACAGCGTCATTCCCGCGCAGGCGGGAATCCAAGTGGTTGAATAATCCCCGCGTAGCGGGACAAAACCGGGGTCTTGCCCGCGCACCCGCAAGGGGTAGGCCGTGGTTGTAAAGCCAATAAATTGGCAACAACCACGCACTCGCGGAGTGTTTGTCCGCTGATAGGGGTAGAGAAAGGCTCTCGCCCTCCCCTCCCTCCGAACCGTACGTGCGGTTCTCCCGCATACGGCTCTCCAGTCGGTGGTTTCCTCATCGGGATTGTCTCGCGTTAAGCCACGCTGTGTGCATGGCGAACAGCCCGGCTTCCGCGAAGAATGCATTTGGCCAGCGTTGATGATCTGCATGGCACCGACCAAAGCCGGGGCGCTTTTCCTGCTTGCGTAACACCGCGCGCAGGCGGCGGCGAATCTGCGCATCCAACGTGCTGAACGTCCGTTCGTGCGCGTGTTTGAAATACGCAAACCAGCCTTTGAGCATCGGGTTGATGTCGCTCACTATGCGCGCAAGGCTGTCGCCCCGCGTGCGCCGCGTCTTCTCCAGAATCTTTTCCTTCAAGCGTTGCAGGCTCTTCTTCCGAACGTAGCGCCGACCAGCCTCAAACCGGTAGCCGAGAAAGGTGAAACCTTCTCCCGGCTGCCAGCAGTCGCCGATATGCGTCTTGTCAGGATGCAGGGTGAGGCCGTTTTCCTGCACCCAAGCACGCACCTTTTCCAGTGCTGTGCCCGCATCGCTGCGGCTGCGGCACAGGATGACGAAGTCGTCGGCGTACCGCACCATGCGATAGCCGTTCTCTTCCATCAGCACGTCCAATGGGTGCAAGTAGATGTTGGCCAGCAACGGGCTGATGACCGCGCCTTGCGGCGTGCCGCCCGCCGGTGTCCAACTGCGGCCTTCCCGCATGATGTCCTGTTTGAGGAATTTCGCGACCAGTTCCAGCGCTGCGCCATCGCTGATGCGTTCTTCCACGCGCCGCATGAGTCGCCCGTGCGGGATGCTGTCGAAGTAGCCCGCAAGGTCGGCATCCACCGCGAAGGTGCGGCCTTCCTTGAGCAGCCCGCCCACTTCCCGCAAGGCTTCCTTGCATCCGCGTCCCGGTCTGAAGCCGTAGCTCGTTTCCCGGAATTGCGCTTCAAAGATCGGTTCCAGTACAAATTTCAGCGCCGTCTGGACGATGCGGTCTTTGACCGTGGGTATCCCCAGCGGCCTCGTCTTGCCATCGCCTTTCGGTATTTCTACCTTCGGCTACAGGGCTTGGCTACCCTGACACGGACTTCCACCGTGCTGTTTGTACGCCTTCACGGGCGCACGATTCCGGCCTACGCGGGAATGACAGCGCTAATGGTTTATCCGGGTTAAAGCAAGACCTGACCCCGCCAAGTGCAGGCCGAAATCCGGGGTGTTGTGTACCTGCCGAAGGTTGCCCCGGATTCCATTGCATTTCATCCGGGCTACGCTTGCTCAAGCTGGCTAAGATGGACGTACCGCTGAATACCCGCTGGTCACGCACTTTGCCTAAAGCCGCAAAGCTCACTACTGCCACGGTGTCAAAGAATACGGCTGGGCGGTACATGGAACATTTGACAATAATGAGCGTGTGTACTGTTTGATGTTGTACCAACCATGTCGCAGCTCACCTTCACATCCGCGCCGCTTTTGATGCCCTCCTGACGCGCATTGTTAAATAGCGTGTGTGCTATGGCTGGATCACCGTAGTTTCCGCGCCCAATAGCGAGAGCCATACCACTGCTTAGTTGATTTGACTCCTTCGAGACAACCTTGCAGCCATCAGCCGCGCCGGTGAGATAGAGGAGGAAAACTGAATTGCCATGACCGATGCCGAACAGTTATTCGCCAGACCCACCGGTCTGTGCTATTAGAAATAGTGAGGAATGCATATTTTCGATAAGCAATTGATTCATTGAGGCCCACCGAATTTATTAGCCCGCATATGCATAATAGTTACAGACTGAAGGGGTTTGTATGATGCCAAGTATTTTAACCACCACAAGGAGTTACATTTATGGGGTCATCAGCAGTCAGAATCAAAAGTGTCAGCAACACATTATGTTTTTGCATTTCACATCTCCTGTTCAAAATCCAAAATCACTTTGATCTTCAATTCGCCCACTCTGCTTGGGCTTGACCAATGGCCTGCCCGGCCTTTTTTGTGCACGCCTCACGCCAACCGCAGTTTCATACTTACGCCGGTGATTGCCCTTGCCTGCCTCATTTAGTCGTAACGCAGTATACAGCGGGGGTACAGTTTGCGTAGCTGTGGGTGCCGCAACAGGTAGCAGGCGGGCAAGCAAAAAGTGCATTTAGTTTTGTCTCGACCAAGGTCGGCATGTTAAAATCACGGGCTGATTTATAAGCATTCATTTAGGGCACCACCATCTATGGAACAACAATTCGCCAAGGAAACCCTGCCGGTCAGTCTGGAAGAGGAGATGCGCAAGTCGTATCTCGACTACGCCATGAGCGTGATCGTCGGGCGCGCGCTGCCTGATGCGCGCGACGGTCTCAAGCCGGTGCATCGCCGCGTGCTGTTCGCCATGCACGAACTGTCCAACGACTGGAACAAGGCTTACAAGAAGTCGGCGCGTATCGTCGGCGACGTAATCGGTAAATACCATCCGCACGGTGACACGGCGGTGTATGACACCATCGTGCGCATGGCGCAGGATTTCTCGCTGCGTTACCCGCTGGTGGACGGGCAGGGCAACTTTGGCTCGGTGGACGGCGACAATGCGGCGGCGATGCGTTACACCGAAATCCGCATGGCGCGCATTGCGCACGAATTGCTCGCCGACCTGGACAAGGAGACCGTGGATTTCGGGCCGAACTATGATGGTTCCGAGCACGAACCGCTGGTGCTCCCGGCGCGCTTCCCCAACCTGCTGGTGAACGGCTCTTCAGGCATTGCGGTGGGCATGGCGACCAATATTCCGCCGCACAATCTGAATGAAGTGGTGAATGCCTGCCTGGCGCTGCTGAAAAACCCCGAGATGGATATCGAGCAGTTGATCGAGCTGGTTCCCGCGCCGGATTTCCCCACTGCCGGTTTTATTTATGGCACGGCGGGCATCAAGGAGGGCTACCGCACCGGGCGTGGGCGCGTGATCATGCGCGCGCGCTGCCACTTTGAGGACATGGAAAAAGGTAATCGCCAGTCCATCATCATTGATGAACTGCCGTATCAGGTGAACAAAGCCAACTTGCTGATTAAGATCGGCGAGCTGGTGCGCGACAAGCGCATCGAGGGCATTTCCGAAATCCGCGATGAATCGGACAAGTCCGGGATGCGCGCGGTAATCGAGCTGAAGCGCGGCGAGAATGCCGATGTGATTCTCAACCAGCTCTATAAAGAAACCCAGTTGCAGGACAGCTTTGGCATGAACATGGTGGCCTTGCTCGATGGCCGCCCGCTGTTGCTCAACCTGAAACAGTTCCTTGACGCCTTTCTGCGCCATCGCCGCGAGGTGGTGACGCGCCGCACCGTATTCGAGCTGCGCAAGGCGCGTGAACGCGGGCATATCCTGGAGGGCCTGGCGGTTGCGCTGTCCAACGTGGATGAGATTATCGCGCTGATCAAGGCGGCGGCCACACCGGCTATCGCCAAGCAGGAATTGATGGCGCACTCATGGCGCTCTTCGCTGGTGGAAGACATGCTGTGCCGGGTAAGCGATGCGGCGCGTCCGGAAAACCTGTTGCCTGAATTTGGCCTGGTTGGACAGGGCACACAGCGCGCTTACAAGCTGTCCGACGTGCAGGCGCAAGCCATTCTGGAACTGCGTTTGCAGCGCCTGACCGGGCTGGAGCAAGACAAGATTGTCGGCGAATACCGCGAGGTGATGGAAAAGATCACCGACCTGCTCGATATCCTGGCGAAGCCCGCGCGCATTACGCAAATCATCGGTGATGAACTGGTCGCGATTAAGTCGCAATATGGCGACAAGCGCCGCAGCGAGATCATCACGCACACGCAAGACATGAGCATGGAAGACCTGATCGCGCCGGAAGACGTGGTGGTCACGCTGTCGCACGGCGGCTACATGAAGGCGCAGAAGCTGGACGAATACCGCGCGCAGAAGCGCGGCGGGCGCGGCAAGCAGGCGGCCAGCACCAAGGAAGACGATTTCGTCGATAACCTGTTCATCGCCAATACGCATGACTACATCCTGTGCTTCTCCAGCCGTGGCCGGGTGTACTGGATCAAGGTATATGACGTTCCGCAGGGTACACGCACCAGCCGCGGCAAGCCGATCGTCAACCTGTTGCCGCTTGAAGACGGCGAAAAAATCAACGCAATCCTGCCGGTGAAAATATTCAGTGATGACCAGTTTGTATTTTTCGCCACCGCCAACGGCACGGTGAAAAAGACCGCGCTGTCGGATTTCGCCAACCCGCGCAAGGCTGGTATTATCGCCATCAACCTGGATGAGGGCGATTACCTGATCGGTGTGGCGCTGACCGACGGCAAGCATGACGTGATGCTGTTCTCCGATGGCGGCAAGGCAGTGCGTTTCGACGAAAACGATGTGCGCTCCATGGGGCGCGCGTCGCGCGGCGTGCGTGGCATGAAGCTGGCCGCGAAACAGCATGTAATCGCGCTGCTGGTGGCGGGAGACGAGAGCCAGGCCGTGCTGACCGCGACCGAAAACGGCTACGGCAAGCGCACTCCGATTGCGGAATACACCCGCCACGGGCGCGGCACGCAGGGCATGATCGCGATCCAAACCTCTGCGCGTAACGGCAAGGTGGTGGCGGCGACACTGGTGAATCAGGAGGACGAGATCATGCTGATCGGCACCAATGGCGTGCTGATCCGCACCCGCGTCAGGGAAATCCGCGAGATGAGCCGTTCGACGCAAGGGGTAACACTGATTAATCTGGGCAAAGATGACAAGCTGGCCGGTTTGAGCCGCATCGCCGATCCTGATTCAGAAGAAGAGGCAGAGGGATAAATGTAGGTCGGGCTACGCCCGCCATGGTGGGCAGTGCGTGGTTGTTGCCGCTTTAGCGGCTTTACAAACACGGCCTACCTCTTGCGGGTGCAGCCCACCCTACGGTTACTATTTTTTGAAAACTGGGAGTAATAAAACATGACGATCTACAACTTTAGCGCAGGTCCCGCAGTATTGCCCAAGGAGGTGTTGCAACAGGCACAGGTGGAATTGCCAGACTGGCACGGCAGCGGCATGTCGGTAATGGAAATGTCGCATCGGGGCAAGGAATACATGAGCATCCAGGCCGATGCCGAAAAAGACTTGCGCGAATTGCTGGCTATTCCAGCCAACTATAAAGTGCTGTTCCTGCAAGGCGGCGCCAGCCAGCAGTTCGCCATGATTCCGATGAACCTGCTGCGCGGCAAGAAATCGGCGGATTACGTAAACACCGGCGAGTGGTCCAAGAAGGCTATCAGCGAAGCGAAAAAATTCGGCGCAGTGAATATCGTGGCGACCGGTGCGGACAAGAATTTTTCCTACATACCTGCATTTGAAACCTGGCAGCGTGATCCGGATGCGGCTTATTTGCATTACACGCCGAACGAAACCATAGGCGGCGTGGAATTTAACTGGTTGCCGGAAAGCGGCAATGTGCCACTGGTGGCGGATATGTCATCCTGCCTTTTGTCGCGCCCGGTTGACGTGAGCAAATATGGACTGATCTACGCCGGTGCGCAAAAGAATATCGGCCCGGCCGGCTTGACCGTGGTTATTGTGCGTGACGATTTGATTGGCCAGGTGTTGCCAGGCACGCCTACCATGCTGGATTACAAGACCCATGCCGATAACGATTCGATGTACAACACGCCGCCTACTTATGGCATCTATATAGCCGGCCTGGTATTCCAGATGTTGAAGCGCCAGGGCGGCCTTGCCCAGATGGAAAAGACCAATATTGCCAAGTCAAATCTGGTGTACGGCGCGATTGATGCCAGCAACGGTTTCTACAATTGCCCGGTAGCAAAGACCGACCGCTCACGCATGAATGTGCCGTTCACGCTGAAAGATGCCGCGCTGGATGGAGATTTTCTCAAACAGGCGGATGCGCGCGGGCTGCTGCAATTGAAGGGGCACCGTTCGGTCGGCGGTATGCGCGCTTCCATTTACAATGCGATGCCGCTGGCAGGCGTGCAGGCATTGGTTAATTTCATGGGCGAGTTCGCTAAACAACATGGCTAAAACTTTCCAAATTCTGACGCTGAACAAAATTTCCGCTGAGGGACTGAAGCGTCTCCCGGCAGCGCGTTACCTGACAGGCACTGAGATCGCGGAGCCGGATGCGATTCTGGTGCGCTCGCACAATATGCTTGAAATGCATATTCCCGCCAGCGTGAAGGCAATCGCCCGCGCCGGCGCCGGCACCAACAACGTGCCGGTAAAGAAAATGAGCGAGCGTGGCGTGCCGGTGTTCAACGCGGCGGGGGCGAATGCCAATGCGGTAAAGGAGTTGGTAGTTGCCGGCATGTTGCTGGCGGCACGCAACATCGTACCCGCGCTGCATTTCACCGCGAGTTTAAGCGGCGATGACGCCACGTTGCACAAGCTGGTTGAGGATGGCAAGAAACACTACGCGGGCATCGAGCTGCGCGGGCGCACGCTGGGTATCATCGGGCTGGGCGCGATAGGCCGCCTGGTGGCGGATACCGCGCTGGGTTTGGGGATGCACGTGTATGGCTATGATCCGGAGCTAACCGTGGATGCCGCATGGAGCTTATCTTCGCAAGTGAAGAAGGCGCACAGCGTGGAAGAATTGCTCAAGCACAGCGATTTCGTCACCCTGCATGTGCCGCTGCTGGATGCGACGCGCGGCCTGATTAACGCCAAGCGCGTACAGGCGATGAAGCCGGGCAGCGTGCTGCTGAATTTTTCGCGTGATGCCATCGTCGAGGAAGACGCGATATTGGCGGGATTGTCCGCCAAGCATTTGCGTTATTACGTATGCGATTTTCCCGCGCAAAAATTACAGGGGCAGGCCCACGTGGTTGCCTTGCCGCATCTCGGTGCATCCACCGAAGAGGCGGAAGAAAACTGTGCCGTGATGGTGGCGGACCAAGTGCGCGATTATCTGGAGCATGGCAATCTGTCCAACACAGTGAATTTTCCGAATATTTCGATGCCGCGCGAATCGGTTTATCGCCTGGCAATAGCCAATGCCAACGTGCCAAATATGCTGGGCCAGATTTCTACCACGCTGGCCGCCGCAGGCATCAACATCCACAACATGATGAACAAGTCGCGCGGTGACATGGCCTATACCCTGGTGGATACCGATAGTGCAACACCACCTGCGCTCATTACGCAAATCGCCGCCATTCCAGGCGTGCTAATGGTGCGTGACCTGCCGCTGGAAACGTAACGGGCATGGCAAACATGTCACCCATGATGATGAACTCGTTATGCCCGTTTCCCTCTCCCCAACCCTCTGGTGGGACTACTAGCCATTCGACTAAGCCCGCAAGCGGGCAAGTCGCTGGTTATCCCGGCATGAGAGGGGGCGAACGAATCGCTATGCGAGTTTCACATTAAATATGACGGACTGGCTGAGACAGTATCGTGTGCAGATTGATCGCATTGACGATGAGTTGATAAAGCTCGTCAATCAGCGCGCCGAACTGGCTCAGCAAATTGGACATCTGAAAGATAACGATGCGGTGTTGCGTCCGGAACGTGAGGCGCAGGTTCTGCTGCGCGTGCAAAACAATAACACCGGGCCGTTGAGCAAGCAGGCGGTAGCGCAATTGTTCACGGAAATCATGTCGCAGTGCCGCGCACTGGAGGCTCCGCTGTCGGTGGCTTATCTCGGGCCGGAAGGCACGTTCAGCGAAGCGGCTGCGCTGAAGCGCTTTGGCAGCGCGGTGCACGGCAAGCCATGCATGACCATAGATGAAGTGTTTCGCGCGGTGGAAAGTGGCGCGGTGGATTTCGGCATAGTGCCGGTGGAAAACTCCACCGAAGGCGCGATCGGACGCACGCTGGATTTGTTGCTGCAAAGCCCGCTCAAGGTTTGCGGCGAGGTCATGCTGACGATCCACCAATGCCTGCTCGCCAAGGGATGCGCGCTGGGCGATATTCAAACCGTTTATTCGCATCCGCAATCTTTCGGACAATGCCAGGGCTGGCTAAATGCCAATCTGGCACACGCGTCGCGCATCCAGGCCGCAAGCAACGCCGAAGCAGCCCGCCTCGCGGCGGAGCAACCCAACAGTGCGGCGATAGCAGGCCGCCAGGCGGCGGCACATTTCGGCTTGTCGGTGTGCGTGGAAAACGTTGAGGACGATGCCAAAAATACCACGCGCTTTCTGGTGATCGGCAGCCAGGATGTGGCGCCGTCCGGGCGCGACAAAACCTCGCTGGTGATGTCTGCCGCGAATCGCCCGGGCGCGGTGCATGATTTGCTGGTGCCGCTTGCCAAACACGGCGTTTCCATGACCAAACTGGAATCGCGCCCGGCGCGTTCCGGCCTGTGGGAATATGTGTTTTTCCTGGACATCGAAGGGCATCAGTCCGACACAAAAGTGTCCGCTGCGTTGGCCGAACTGAAACAAGTCGCCGCATTTGTGAAGGTGCTGGGTTCATACCCGGTTGCTACATAACTAATCCCCTCCCCCATGCAGGTGGAGGGCTAGGGAGGGGGTAGAAGCCATGCAAAAGTAGGTTTCAAGTTGCTACCCCCATCCCAGCCTTCCCCCTGCAAGGGCGAAGGAGTGTTAATCAAGGTTTGAAATGAATTACAGCGACTTAGCTCCACCCTATATCCGCGCCATCGCGCCCTATCAGCCCGGCAAACCGATCGCCGAGCTGGAGCGCGAGCTGGGCATCAGCGGCATCGTCAAACTGGCCTCCAACGAAAACCCGCTCGGTTGCAGCCCGCTGGCCGTGGCCGCGATGCACGAGGCGATCAAGACCATCGCCCTGTATCCGGATGGCAACGGCTATGAGTTGAAGGATGCGCTGTCCAAACGCCACGGTGTCGAACGTACGCGCATCGTGCTGGGAAACGGCTCCAACGACATGCTGGAATTGGCTGCGCGCGCTTTTCTCACGGTGGGCGACCAGGCAGTGTATTCGGCTCATGCTTTTGCGGTGTATCCGCTGGCGACGCAGGCGGTGGGCGCGACGGGCATCAGCGTGCCCGCGATCCATTTCGGCCACGATCTGGAAGCGATGCGCAAGGCTGCCATTGAACAAAGTGCCAAGCTGGTGTTCATCGCCAACCCGAATAATCCGACAGGTACATTTTTGCCCGGTGAAGAATTGCATGCGTTCTTGCGCGCATTGCCCGCGAATATTCTGGTGGTGCTGGATGAGGCATATAACGAATACCTGCCGGAAGACAAACGCTACGACTCGGTGGTGTGGCTGCGCGAATTCCCCAACCTGGTTATTTCTCGCACCTTTTCCAAGGCCTACGGCCTGGCCGGTTTGCGCGTGGGCTACGCTTTTGCGCATGAGCAGGTAGCCGACATGATGAACCGCGTGCGTCAGCCGTTCAATGTCAACAGCGTGGCGCAGGCCGCCGCTGTGGCGGCGCTGCGCGACGAGGCCTTCGTCATGCAGACTCATGAACTTAACCGGCGCGGCATGGAGCAGATTACGCAGGGGCTGGGCAAGCAGGGGCTGGAGTTCATTCCGTCGTATGGGAATTTCATCAGCTTCAAGATTGGCAATGGTATGAAGACGTATCGTCGCCTGCTGGAACTGGGCGTGATCGTGCGGCCCGTCGCCAGTTACGATATGCCGGATTATTTGCGCGTGAGCATCGGGTTGGAATCAGAAAACGAAATTTTTTTATCTGCGCTGAAGCAGGCACTAGGGGAAACAGCATGATTATCGTAATGGGGAAAGATGTCACTGACGAACAAATTGGCGCAGTGGTGAAGAGGCTTGAAACATCGGGTTTGAAAGCCAACATCTCGCGCGGCATCGAGCGCACCGTGATTGGCGCGATTGGTGACGAGCGCCCCCTGACCGAGGAAATGTTCACCTCGCTGCCCGGTGTGGAATCGGCGATGCACATTGCCAAACAATACAAAATCGTATCGCGCGAATCGCATAAGGAAAACACCGTCATCGATATCGGCGGCATCCCGCTGGGCGGCAAGCAGATACAAGTTATTGCCGGGCCATGCTCGGTGGAAACGCAGCAGCAGATGGACTTGTCCGCACAATATGTGCATGAAGCGGGTTGCCGCCTGATGCGCGGCGGCGCGTTCAAGCCGCGCACCAGCCCTTACGCTTTCCAGGGCAAAGGCGTGGAAGGATTGGACATGTTCCGCAAAGCGGCCAGCCCATACAAGCTGCCCATCGTGACCGAGTTGATGGACGCACGCCAGCTTGATGCATTCATGGAATACGATGTGGACGTGATCCAGATCGGCACGCGCAACATGCAGAATTTCGATTTGCTCAAGGAAGTCGGGCGTATCAACAAGCCGGTAATCCTCAAGCGCGGCATGTCGGCCACGATTGCCGAGTGGCTGATGTCGGCGGAATACATCGCGGCGGGCGGCAACCACAACATCATCTTCTGCGAGCGCGGCATCCGCACCTTCGAGACCTATTACCGCAACGTGCTGGATGTGACGGCGATTCCGGTGCTGAAAAAAGAAACCCATCTGCCAGTGATCGTTGACCCTTCGCACGCGGGCGGCAAGGCATGGATGGTGCCGGCGCTGTCGCTAGCCGCCATCGCGGCAGGCGCGGACGGTCTGCTGGTCGAGATGCACCCCAATCCATGCGAAGCATGGTGTGATGCGGATCAGGCACTGACCCCGCAGGAATTGAAAAAGCTGATGGGCACGCTGGGTGCGATTGCCGGTGCGATTGGACGGACGTTATAAAGAATCCGTGTATTGCAGCTATTTGGCCTATGCCACATAATCCTTGCGAGCCAAACTGTAAAGGAACGAGACGGTGCCTATTCTGTCAGTGTTTTTCGGTATCATCGTCCGCATGTGGCACGACGACCACCCACCGCCCCATATACACGTCGAGTACCAAGGATTCGAAGCATTGGTGAATATTCGGACAGGAGAGGTCAGCGAGGGGCGTATTCCAAACAAAGCCGCCGCCATCGTCAAGGAATGGTGCTTGCGCCATCAACAGGAACTGCTGGCAAATTGGGAAAGAGGCCAGCGCTTTGAACCTATGGAACGCATACCGGGAGCAGATCAAGATGATTAAAGTTATCAAGGCTCGTTATCTGGGTGATTTTCAGGTAGCGTTAAATTTTTCCGATGGCAAGGAAGGCACATTCGACGGTCGAACCCTATTGCAACAGAGCGGTTCGTTACTTGAGCCGCTTCGGAGTGAAATTTATTTCCAGAGGTTATTCATTGATGCGGGCGCTCTGTGCTGGCCAAATGGCCTGGAGCTTTCTCCTGCCATGCTTTATGAAAAGTGTCGCACTTTGGAGTCAGCCTGAATGGGGCACATAGAGAACAACACGTTCCATGTTGAATAAAAACGTATCCCCTATGTTCCTGCAATAGCAAACGATGAGGAGCTAATGCAAATGGAACTCGAAAAACTTCAAAACGCAAAAAAACTTTTCTTCATAGCCCTTGCAATAGATGTTGCCGTCACAGTGATTGATATTGGCAGCGGCGTCTGGGCAATAGGCGCTATGAAAGACATCGAGTCGGGTGTTCGCACAGGCGACCCGTCATTGGCAAGTAGCATTGATTTCTGGGCTTCCTTTTCCGGGATTATGATTTTGACGGCTATTGGCGTAGGACTTGGCTTGGTTAAGTGGCTAAAGTCGTGTTATCAATTTTCGAAAGAGTCTCTACATGCAACAGGGTTCAAACAAGAAGGCTGGACAATAGCAGGATGGATTATCCCGATTTTCTTTCTCTTCAAGCCGTATCAAGTCATCAATGAGATATACAGAGCTGGCTCACCTACCTATAACGGTGGCGATGATTGGAAGAAAGGAAGTGGTTCGAGCCTAATACTGATGTGGTGGGTATTCTGGGTTGTGACCCACCTTATCATGTGGATTCTCGGTAAGGAAATGTTCAAGAAGGCATTGCACCATGATGCTGACTTTACAATTCCGCAAATAATCGGCATGTATGAAGTGCAAGCATGGATATGTGTAACTTCAATTGTTGTTGCCGGCTTGTGGTTTGTTGTGGCTAATCACTTGACTCAACGCCTTGTTGATCGGTCTAGCCGTTATGCGCTTAAGCCAAGTACCTCTGCTTCAACTAAAACCGCCCCCATTTTTTCTGGCCAGTACACAGTACAGAAAGCACCGGCTGTTGCTGAACTGACCAATAAAAAAACACCACCAACAGATGCCAAATTCGCAATGAATAACCAACCACCCGTGAATGCCATGCCTGGAAATGCAATTGAATCAGACCAGAAATCAATGCAGGAGATCGAAGATCGGTTGTATGAACAGATTGCGCAAGAGATCGAAACCAATGCGGTTGATAAAGCTATCTGGACTAAGGCGTTTGCTCAGGCTGGTGGCGACGACAAACAGACCCGCGTGGCTTACATCAAAGCCAGATTCGAAAAGCTGATGGCGGCGGAAAAAGTAAAGCTCGAAGCGTTGCAACTTGAGAGAGAAGAGATTGCGCGGTGTAAGCAGGAACAGGAGCAGGAGCGGCGTGAACGTGATCTCAAAGAATTTGAGCGTGTTAGAAAGTTGAACCAAAGGGTAAGACTGCGCGGGTTATCAGAGTCAGATGAAGTAAAAGATCTTGAGGTATCGGACGAGTCTCCTAATTTTATCGCCAGATGCAGTTGGGGTGACTTGGATTTCCTCGCCGCGTCAATAAAGAAGAACCCACTGTTTTTATTGGTTCGTAACGGCAGTGGTAATGCAGGTTTGCACATTGCAGTTATAACTAAACATTTAGATATTGCAAAATTCTTGGCTGAAGAAGGCGCATTGGTGGATGTGTGCAATGGGGATGGTAAATCACCGATTGACCTTGCGAAGGAGTCGGGTCAAGCCGACCTTGCAGCGTTTTTGCAACAATTCAGCGAAGATTGATGGGTATCCAAGAATGAGTCAGCAGTAATTGAAAAAGCTGATGGGCGCTAGGCGTAATCGCCGGGGCGATAGGGCGCACGCTGTTATTTGGTAACTGGGCTAAAATAGCCACCATTGAAAACGGAGGTGCAGATGGGCATTACTTACGCGGATTTAAGGTTGGCCAACGATGCACGCGATGACCTGGAAGAAATCAACGCAAATGCAGTCGTTGATACGGGTGCGCTACATTTATGCATCCCGGAACACATAGCGACACAGCTCCAACTCAAAGTTCGTTCTCAACGCGAGGTGCAAACTGCGGATGGCAAATCACACATGGTGGATTACGTTTCCCCGGTAAGAATATCCATGCTTGGCCGCGAGTGCACTACAGGCGCATTGGTCTTTGGAAATCAGGTGTTGCTTGGAGCGATTCCAATGGAAGATATGGATCTGATTATTGAACCAGCCAGGCTGCGGGTAAGCGTGAATCCGTTTAGCCCGAATATTCCGCTATCAATGGCGAAGGTATTGTAATCGTTACCAGCAGGTGTTGATTGTCAATCCGCAACATCAAAATTACCCGGTGGCTTTGGCGAAGTAATAGTTTCTTTAGGGTGGGCAGATGAAACTTGCGCAGACTACACTAGCTGTTGCACTTCGAACTTGAATCCGCGATCCAGAAAGTGATGAGACCATGAAAGATTACTACGCCGTATTAGGCGTTGTCCCTTCTGCGGAGGATGTGGTTATTCGCGCCGCGTACAAAGCACTGGCACTGCGTTATCACCCTGACCGAAACCCCGGATCATCTGAAGCTGCTGCAAAAATGGCTGAGCTAAACGAGGCATACAACATTCTTTCAGACCCGGTTAAACGCAAAGATTATGACAAGGCAAGAGGAGAGAAAGAGGGGGACTTCGGCGATTGGGTGCATGAGGAAGAAGCAGAAGGTCAAGCAGCGAATAGTTATGATCCGCTTGAAAAGGATTGGGCATTGGCGGTGGACTTTTATCCTGACTTGGTTGAGATCAATAACCGGCTTTCGAAAATATCGAACATACTGGCTTTCAGCTATCGTGCCGGATTGCTTGATATTAAGTCTTTTGAAAAACGAAAAGAATTGGCCGAAGTATTGGAAGATAGATTTTTACAAACATACTTTGGAAGAAATCCAAATATTGTTGCTTTTGCAAGGAATTTGATATTTGAAGGGAATAGAGCCGCATCAAAAGCGCTTAATGATTCCATTCGCGTATTGGGTAGTGATGTCCCAGCAGAAAGGATTATCAATAAAATCTGTAAAGATTTTAATGTGGAAACAGTAGAAATGAAGCAACAGCGGCGGCGTGAACGCGATCACAAAGAATTTGAGCGTATTAAAAAGTTGAACCAAAGGGTAAGACTGCGCGGGTTGTCAGAGTCAGATGAAGTAAAAAATCTTGAAGTTGGTGAAGATGCCTACAAATTTATAGATGGATGCAGGTGGATGGATAGCATAACTCGCCAAGCTATCAGGGAAAATCCACTGTTCTTATTGGTTCGTAATAGCAATGGCAGCACAGGTTTGCACATGGCAGTTAAGAACAAACACGCGGATATTGCAAAATTCTTGGCTGAAGAAGGCGCATTGGTGGATGCGCGCAATGGGGCGGGTAAATCTACGATTGACCTTGCGAAGGAGTCGGGTCAAGCCGACCTTGCAGCGTTTTTGCAACAATTCAGCGAACATTGATGGGTATCCAAGAATGAGTCAGCAGGTTGCCGGTTGCTTACATGAAATGAATGAGATGGGGCTTGATGAGTTCGTTTCTACCAAGGAGGGTGCCCTGAACGTTATTGAGCAGCTACGCGGCGGGGTTGCTAGCCGCTTCGATTACTCAATGATTCGGGCGCATTTGTCGGCGTTGGTTAAGAGGTGCGCCACTAACAATATTTATCAAGTCTATTCAATACCAGCAGGACTGACCATCCACCGTGCCATAAAGAAAGAAAAACACAAAGTATGGCCGCCGCCGACGGCGAGTGATTTAGGGCATCCTCCGCCAGACGAAACCATCACCAATGGCCGCTGTCACCAGCAAGGTAAGCCGCTGCTTTATTGTTCACTTTATGAAGAAACTGCGCTTGCAGAAATCAGGGCGGAGTTGGGCGAACTATACGTAATTTCGACGTTTAGTTTGCAGAAAGGGTTTCGTGTTATTCGTATTGGCGATTTTGATTACTATCGGCGCACTTTTCGGACTTCTATTGGCGGTGCTAAACCAGAATCAAGCAAACGTTATAAAGCGTTGCGTGACAGCGGGGAAGATTGGCTTATTCCAGCATTGATTGACGCATTTCTTGCAGATGAATTTATCAAGCCAGCAACAACCCAAACTGATTACAAAATCACCAGCTCGTTCGCAGATATTCTGTTGAACGACCTACCTAAATCCGAAAAAATAGATGCCATCATGTACCCTAGCGTTGCTTTCAGGGAGGGTGTGAATTTTGCGGTACGCACAGAAGCATATAAGTCGAAGTTGAAGCTGGTCAACGCCGATAGCAAGATTATTGAGATCACCGATGTTGTCGGTTACGGAATATTTGGTTGGAAACTATTGGCTACTCTAAATTCGATCAATTCTGAGGGGCGTCTCGATTGGGAACGCCATGAATAACAGTGGCTCGTCTGAATTTGGTAAACGTGGTTAATATAAAAAAAATTGTCATCTTCGGCGTCGGCCTGATCGGCGGCTCGTTTGCGCTGGCATTGCGCAAGGCTGGAACGGTCGGTGAAGTGGTTGGTTTCGGGCGTAGCGCGGCGACACTTGAACAGGCCAGGCAACTCGGCATCCTCGACCGCATCGGAACAGACCTCGCGGAACTTGGCGACGCCGATCTGGTGATGCTGGCGACGCCCGTTGGGCAGATGGCGGAACTGATGGCACGCATCGCGCCGTATCTCGGCGCGCACACGCTGGTCACCGACGGCGGCAGCACCAAGAGCGACGTGGCGGCGGCGGCCTACGCAAACCTGGGCAGCAAGATCGCGCAGTTCGTTCCTGCCCACCCTATTGCCGGTGCCGAGAAGACAGGCCCGGAAGCAGCGCAGGCCGATCTGTACCAGGGCAAGAAAGTGGTGCTGACCCCGTTGCCGGAAAACAGCGCCGAGTCGGTGGCGCGCGTGCGCAAGGCTTGGGAACTGTGTGGCGCCGTGGTGAGCGAATTGACGCCACAGCAACACGACGAAGTATTTGCCGCCGTGAGCCATTTACCCCATTTGTTATCGTTCGCGCTGGTGCATGACCTGGCGCAACGTGACAACCGCGACTTGTTGCTGTCCTTCGCCGCCAGCGGCTTCCGCGATTTCACCCGCATCGCCGCCAGCAGCCCGGAAATGTGGCGCGACATCAGCCTTGCCAACCGCGAAGCCTTGCTGCGTGAAGTAAAACAATATGCAGACGAACTTTATATGCTCTACCAGGCGCTGGAAAATAGTGATGCCGCCAAGCTGGAGGAAATATTTCGCCTGTCCAGCCAGGTGCGAGGTAACTGGACGCAACAAATTTAATTTCGTTAATCCGGGCGAACCATTCTGTCTTCGCCATCAGTTTTTTCTGCCACGCTTTTCAATTGCCCATTCCAGATTTGCCCGTACAATAACGGGCATGGAAATACAGAATCCGCCCATCCTTCAGGCACATTCCCCACCAAGCGTGGAGGATGCTGTGTTCATGCGCGTGGCGTTGAAGCTGGCACAACAGGCCGAAGCCGCTGGCGAGGTGCCGGTGGGTGCCATCGTAGTGCAGGATGGCGTAATCATCGGGCGCGGCTTCAATGCGCCGATTTCGCGCCATGATCCTTCTGCCCATGCCGAGATGATGGCGCTACGCGCGGCGGCGCAGCAACTGGGCAATTATCGACTGGTCGGCTGTGAGCTGTTCGTTACGCTGGAACCTTGCGTGATGTGCGTGGGAGCCATGTTTCATGCGCGCATCGCGCGTGTGGTGTTCGGCGCGCGCGATCCCAAGACCGGCGCGTGCGGCAGTGTGGTGGATTTGTTTGGCGATTTCCCTCTCCCCCAACCCCTCTCACCCGCAAGTGGGACGCCGGTGGGTGCCCGGCAGCTTCGCTGCCACCCTCCCGCGGCCCAAAGGGAGAGGGGAGTTATGCGGTTGAATCACCACACCGAGGTTAGCGGCGGTGTGCTGGCGGATGAGTGCGGTTTGATACTGAGCAATTTTTTCGCCATGCGTCGTGCACAGCAACGGAGCGGGGGATGACGGCGTAGCATGAAAATCAACATTCATATCGCAACACAAACCCTAGATCTGCTCAATGCCGCGAGCCACCTGCTGCGCCGCTACCCGGTTTCCACCGGAGCGAACGGTGTGGGCGAGGAGAGCGGCAGTTACTGCACACCGCGCGGGCGGCACATTATCCGAGCCAAAATAGGCGCGGGCCAACCGGTGAACACGGTGTTCGTGCAACGCCGACCGACCGGGGAAATATATACGCCGCAGCTTGGCGCGCAGCATCCGGGGCGCGATTGGATACTTACACGCATCCTGTGGCTATCCGGATGCGAAGTGGGTTTTAACCGCCTCGGCTCTTGCGACACCATGCGGCGCTATATTTATATCCACGGCACGCCGGATAGCACGCTGCTCGGCCAGCCCGGTTCAAAGGGGTGCGTGCGTATGCGCAACTCCGACCTGATGGAGTTGTTCGACCTGGTTCTGGTGGGCACGGAAGCCAACATGATTGCTTGATCCAACCGCTTTAGCTTCTCAAGGAAGTCTGAACGGAACTTATCCACGATTTACAGATATAAGCTAGAGGAGGCGACATGGACAGACGATCGTTCATCAAACTGGCAGCAGGAGGGGCGGGAATATTCGCGTTGTCGCGGTTAATTGTGATGGAGCAAGCCATGGCTGTGGAACACATCGAGAAAACCAGCAAGAGCGATGCGGAGTGGAAGAGACTGCTCACACCGGAGCAGTATGAGGTGTTGCGCAAAGGAGGCACCGAGCGCACAAACAGCAGCCCGCTCAATCACGAAAAACGCAACGGAATGTTTGTGTGCGTCGCCTGCGAGCTGGAATTATTTCCGTCCAAATACAAATATGAAAGCGGCACCGGCTGGCCGAGTTTTTATGATGTGCTGCCCGGACATGTCGAAACCAAAACCGATTTCAAGCTGATCCTGCCGCGCACCGAATATCACTGCGCGCGCTGCGGCGGCCATCAAGGGCATGTGTTCAAGGAAGGCCCGCCGCCTACCGGGCTGCGCTATTGCAACAATGGTGTGGCGCTTAGGTTCATTCCAGACAAGACGTAAACAAGCTCAATGCTTGGCAGACATGTGCTGCACGCCCACTACCCTGTCACCGGGTTTGATGCCGTTCCTGGCGAACCATCCGCTGTTCATTTCCAGCGCGTACAGCACTTCCCCTGCCGCGCTGTGATGGTCTGTAGTATTGGGCCGCATCTCCGCGATATTGATGATGGCGCCGTCGCTTGCGATGAAGGCGATGGAAAGCGGTATCGGCGTATCTTTCATCCAAAATATGTATCTGTCGGCCTTTTCGAATACGAACAGCATGCCGCAATTGGCGCACAAATGGCCGCGCTGCATCAGGCCATGCTCGCGGCTTTGCGGTGTATCGGCAACTTCGGCACGGACGGTTTGTTTGCCAATCTTGAGCGTGACCCCCTCTGCCCAAGCCGATGGCAGCGCAAGGGTAAGACAGAGCAGCAAGGCGGCGCGTATTAGTTTCATGGAGAACGCAGTTTACCAAGTTCCGCAAAAGCTGGTAAATGAATACCGCGCTTTCGCTGCTCCTGCCATCAGTGCGATGGGCTACAATTGCGGGGCCGTATCAGAAATCGAAATATTAATACCCCAATTTTCCCATGAACCCTACTCTTGTTTTCGACATCGAAACCATTCCCGATATTGCCGGGCTGCGCACCCTGCATGAGCTCGACGCGCGGGTGAGCGACGCGGATGTGGCGGAAATGGCTTTCCAGACGCGCCGCCAGAAAACGGGCAGCGATTTTTTGCCGCATCATTTGCACCGTGTTGCGGCAATTTCCTGCGCGTTGCGCGAGGGTGACAGTTTTCGCGTGTGGTCGCTGGGCGGGCTGGAAGACGACGAAGGCAGCATCATCCAGCGTTTCTTCGACGGCATCGAAAAATACACCCCGCAACTGGTGTCGTGGAACGGTGGCGGATTCGACCTGCCGGTGCTGCACTATCGCGGCTTGATCCACGGCATACAGTGCGCGCGCTATTGGGACATGGGCGAGGATGACCGCGATTTCAAATGGAACAACTACATCAGCCGCTACCACACCCGCCACCTCGACCTGATGGACTTGCTGGCTATGTACACCGGGCGCGCCAATGCGCCGCTGGACGATCTTGCAAAGCTGATCGGTTTTCCCGGCAAGTTGGGCATGGATGGCAGCAAAGTGTGGGGGGCATATCAGCAGGGCAAGCTGAACGAAATACGCAACTACTGCGAGACCGATGTGGTGAACACCTGGCTGGTGTTCGCGCGCTTCCAGTTGATGCGCGGTCAACTCAGCAAAGCACGCTACGAGCAGGAAATGGAACTGGTGCGTAGCACCTTGAGCAAATCCGACGAGGCGCACTGGAAAGAATTTCTGGCCCAATGGCCGGACTCTTAAAAGCAATGAACAACATTTTGTCCTTCCCGCGCAAGCGGGAATGACGGCGCCGAATAACTTTCGACAGAATCTATGAACCCGGTAATCGTTGAATCGCTCGACCATGAAGGCCGGGGCATCGCACATGCCGACGGCAAGGTGATTTTCATCGAAGGCGCTCTGACAGGCGAGCGTGTGACCTACTCCTCGTATCGCAAAAAACCGAGCTATGAGCAGGCTCAAGTCGGCCAGATACTGAAACAGACTTTCCTGCGCGTGCAGCCGAAGTGCCCGAATTTCGGAACGTGCGGTGGCTGTTCGATGCAGCATCTGGAGGCGCGTGCACAGGTCGCTGTCAAGCAGCGCGTGCTGGAAGATAATCTGGAGCGTATCGGCAAGGTCAAAGCCAAAACCATGCTATCGCCGATTTACGGGCAAATCTGGGGCTATCGCCAGCGCGCGCGGCTGTCGGTGCGGCATGTGTTGAAGAAGGGAAAGACGCTGGTGGGCTTCCGCGAGAAAAACGGCAAATACGTGGCCGACATGCAGCACTGCGAAATTCTGACGCCCAGGATTGCCCGCCTGTTGCCGCTGTTGGGGGAGTTGAATGAAAGTTTTACCACTCGCGATATTCTGCCGCAGATCGAAGTGGCTGTAGGCGAACATGTGGATGTGCTGGTACTGCGCATCCTGCAAGCGCTCTCGCCGTCGGATGAGGCGCTGATCAAACAATTTGCCGATACGCACAAAGTGCAGTTCTGGACGCAGACCAAAGGGCCGGAAACGGTGGTGCCGTTCTACCCGCTGGACGCGCCGCCGCTGACTTACAGCCTGCCGGAATTCGGCATCACCATGCCGTTTGCGCCGACCGAATTCACCCAGGTGAACAGCGAAATGAACCGGCTGATGGTGAGCCGCGCGATGCGCCTGCTCGATCCGCAACCGGACGAACGAATTGCCGATTTTTTCTGCGGCTTGGGCAACTTCACCTTGCCTATCGCAAGAAGCGGCGCGCAGGTAGTCGGCATCGAAGGCAGCGGGGCGTTGGTGAAACGCGCGCAGCAAAATGCCGCGCTTAACGGCCTATCTGGCAACACGAAATTTCAATCAATGAATTTGTTCGAGATGGATGAAGCCACCCTTGCCCAACTCGGCTCGTTCGACAAGTGGCTGGTCGATCCGCCGCGCGAAGGCGCTATTGAACTAGTGAAATCCATCAGCGTTGAAACCGCGCCGCGCCGTATCGTCTATGTCTCATGCAGCCCGTCCACTTTAGCGCGCGATGCGGAAGTGCTGGTGCATACCAAGGGCTACAACCTCCATGCAGCGGGTGTGATGAACATGTTCCCGCACACTTCGCATGTCGAATCCATCGCAATATTCGTCAAATCATGAGCCGCTACGACGATCTGGTTACCGAGGCGCTTGCGCGGGTGAAAGAGATCATGCCGTGGGATTTGAGCCGGTCGCTCGCCGCCGGGAACAAACCGATCCTGCTCGATGTGCGTGAACCGGCGGAGTTTGCCCTGCTGCGCATCCGGGGCTCGATCAATGTACCGCGCGGCGTGCTGGAGCAATCCTGTGAATGGGATTACGACGAGACCGTGCCGGAGCTGGCCGCCGGGCGCGAACAGGAAATCGTGCTGATCTGCCGTTCCGGCAAACGCTCGGTGCTCGCCGCTGACGTGATGCTGCGGATGGGCTACACCAACGTGGTCTCGCTCAAGACCGGCGTGCACGGCTGGAACGACTTCGAGCAGCCATTAGTGGACGGAGCTGACAAAACGCTGGATGCGGATGCCGCCGATGTGTTAATTGCCCCGCGTGTGCGACCTGAGCAGCGCAAACCGAAACCACTCTGATTTGCGAGGGTAACAAAAAAGCGATCAACACCCACAAGGGGTAGGCCGCCTTTCTGTCGTCGCTTGCAGCGATTACTCCCGCTCGCCGCTGAACTGTTGGTGCTGGCTTCGAATTGACCACCTATGCAGGCTTAAAATTGACCTGATAGAAATTGCTGCATAGCGTGTTACGCGGATGTGGATAAGTCACCCAGGCTGTAGTTGGTTTTGATCTCCAGTTTCAGTAGTTAATGATGTTTGGGAAAGCGCAAAAATTCGCGTATATTGGCAGGTCGTTTTCACTCAAGATGGCTCGCATGGAACAGATACGAATACGCGGCGCACGCACGCATAACCTGAAGAACATCAACCTCGACCTGCCGCGCAACAAGCTGGTGGTCATCACCGGTTTGTCCGGCTCGGGCAAGTCTTCGCTCGCTTTCGACACGCTGTATGCCGAAGGGCAGCGGCGCTATGTCGAATCACTCTCCGCCTACGCGCGCCAGTTTTTGCAGTTGATGGAGAAACCGGATGTGGATTTGATCGAGGGTTTGTCGCCCGCCATCGCCATCGAGCAGAAAGCCGCCTCGCATAACCCGCGCTCCACCGTCGGCACCGTCACCGAAATCCACGATTACCTGCGCCTGTTGTTCGCGCGCGCGGGCGACCCCTACTGCCCGCAGCATGATCTGGTGTTGCAGGCGCAGAGCGTAAGCCAGATGGTGGATCATGTGCTGCAGTTGCCGCAAGACACGCGCATCATGATTCTTTCGCCTTTGGTCGTTGAGCGCAAAGGCGAGCAACTGGATTTGTTCGATGAGTTGCGCGCGCAGGGCTTCGTGCGGCTGCGCGTGAACGGCAGGGTGTACGAGATGGACAAGCTGCCCGCGCTGCCGAAGAATAAAAAGCATACCGTCGAAATCGTGGTGGATCGGCTGAAAGTCGGCGCGGACGCCAAGCAGCGCCTGGCCGAATCGTTCGAGACCGCGTTGCGCCATGCCGACGGGCGCGCGCTGGCAGTGGAAATGGATAGCCTCAAGGAACACATGTTCTCCGCCAAATTCGCCTGCACAATCTGCAATTACTCGCTGCCAGAACTCGAACCGAGATTGTTCTCGTTTAATAATCCGATGGGTGCCTGCCCCAAGTGCGACGGGCTGGGCAACATCAGTTTTTTCGACCCCAAGCGGATTGTGGCCTTCCCGCAATTGTCACTGAGCTCCGGCGCAATCAAGAGTTGGGACCGGCGCAACCAGTTTTATTACCAGATGCTGGACAGCCTGGCCAAGCACTATGATTTCGACCTGGAACGCCCATTCGAGAACCTGCCGGAAAAAATCCAGAATATCGTTTTGTATGGCAGCGGAAAGGAAAACATCTCCTTCCGCTATCTCAACGAGCGCGGCAAACCCGCAGTGCGCGAGCATCCCTTCGAGGGCATCGTCAACAATCTGGAGCGGCGTTACCGCGAATCCGATTCACCCACCGTGCGCGAGGAGTTGGCGAAATATCTGAATACTTGCCTCTGCCCGGAATGCAAGGGCACGCGCCTGCGCCTGGAAGCGCGCCATGTGCGCGTTGCCGGACAAACCATCTACGAACTCAGCGCCTTGCCGCTGAAGCAGGCATTGGCTTTCTTCCAGCAAGTAAAGCTGGCCGGTTACAAGCAGACGATCGCAGAAAAAATCGTGCATGAAATCGCCAGCCGCCTAACCTTCCTCAACAACGTGGGGCTGGACTACCTGTCGCTGGAGCGTTCGGCGGAAACCCTCTCCGGCGGCGAATCGCAGCGCATCCGCCTGGCCTCGCAAATCGGCTCCGGGCTGACCGGCGTAATGTACGTGCTGGACGAACCTTCCATCGGCCTGCACCAGCGCGATAATGACCGCCTGTTGCAAACCCTGAAAAAACTGCGCGACATGGGCAACAGCGTGATCGTGGTGGAGCATGACGAAGAAGCTATCCATGCCGCCGATCATGTGGTGGACATGGGGCCGGGAGCGGGCGAGCACGGCGGCACGGTGGTCGCGGAAGGCACACCTGATGACATTAAAAATAATAAACAATCGCTGACTGGCGATTATCTTTCCGGGCGGCGCAGCATTCCCGCTCCGAAAAAATACCGCACCCCCGACCCGGAACGCATGCTGCAAATCAAGGGCGCCTGCGGCAACAACCTGAAACAGGTCACACTGGATTTGCCGGTCGGGCTGCTGGTGTGCGTGACCGGCGTTTCCGGCTCCGGCAAATCCACGCTGATCAACGACACGCTGTATCACGCCGTGGCGCAACATCTCTATGGCAGCAATGCAGAGCCCGCACCGTTCGCCGAGATCAGCGGGCTGGAGTTTTTCGACAAGGTAATCAACGTTGACCAGAGCCCCATCGGGCGCACGCCGCGCTCCAACCCTGCCACCTATACCGGTCTGTTCACCCCGATCCGCGAGCTGTTCGCCGCAGTGCCGCAATCGCGCGAACGCGGCTATGGGCCGGGGCGCTTCTCGTTCAACGTCAAGGGCGGCCGCTGCGAATCCTGCCAGGGCGACGGCATGATCAAAGTCGAGATGCACTTTTTGCCGGATGTGTATGTGCCGTGCGACGTGTGCCACAGCATGCGCTACAACCGCGAGACGCTGGAAATTCAATACAAGGGCAGGAACGTCCACCAGATTTTGCTGATGACCGTGGAACAGGCGCGCGAATTTTTTGCCCCCGTGCCGGTCATCGCGCGCAAACTGCAAACCCTGCTCGACGTGGGGCTGGGCTATATCACGCTGGGGCAAAGCGCCACCACGCTCTCCGGCGGCGAAGCGCAGCGCGTGAAACTCTCCTTGGAGCTTTCCAAGCGCGATACCGGGCGCACGCTGTACATTCTCGACGAACCCACCACCGGCCTGCACTTCCACGACATCGCCCTGCTGCTGAAAGTCATCCACCAACTGCGCGACCAGGGCAACACCGTGTTGGTGATCGAACACAACCTAGATGTCATCAAGACCGCCGACTGGATCATAGACCTCGGCCCGGAAGGCGGGGAAGGCGGCGGGCGCATCATCGCGCAAGGATCGCCCGGAGATATTGCCGCCAACCCGGATAGTGCGACCGGAGAATATTTGAAACAAGTGCTGGATAAAAGGAAAGTTCAGTAAATCGGGTTACGCTGCACCAATCCGATCTTCGCTCGCAGCGTCCATGCAGCCTGGCTCAAATTGCCAAAAAACCTGTTTGGGCATATAGTGCAGAAGCAGTAAATGAATAGTTTTTGTTTTCACAATCTTGGAGGGAAAAATATGCCCATCTTCACTCAGCCATTTTCATTTATCCTTGCCCTTACACTGAGTTTCGCCAGTCAAGCATTTGCCGGAGAGGATACACATGCCGGGCAAGCTGTCAGCAATGCTGGGCAGGCAAGCGGCCACGCCAGTGCCAGCGCGGCTCACTCGATCGCCGCGTCAGGCCAGGTAACATCTGCTGCGGTGGCCATACCTCTATCCGTTGGTGGTGCTGTTCTTGGCTCTGCCGGAGCCACCAGTGCCGGAGCCGCCCGTGGCTCTGCCAATGCCGCCACTTCGACCATCGGCAAGCCGCTGGAAATTACAGATGAGGCAATAATTACAGCCCCACCCAACGAAGCGTTAAAAAACAAAAAAGAAGAAAAGAAAATCTAAATTAGAAAAGAGGCCGTCATGCGTTATCTGATTCACACTCTGCTCCTTGCCCTAATCACTGCCGTTGCACAGCCAACAGCGCAGGCTGCAACAGGTTTCAGCTCTGCCAGCAGCCAAGCGGGAGAAGAAGTGCACTTCTCATCTGAGCAAATCATCAAGTTTGCTAAAAAGGTAGAAAAAACCATGGCCGCCAAGGGCGCGCATGTGGCTATTCTGGCTCGCATGGGACGACCCCGCTCTGAACTGCCTGATGGAATGTACTTCACGCACGTAGCCTTTGCCGTGTATTCCGAGATCACCACCAGCGATGGGCGCAAAGTGCCGGGATACGCCATCTACAATCTATACCAGCAGAACGAACACCCCGAAGTCAGCGATCTGGTTCAGGATTTTCCAGTAGATTTCTTTGCCGGGGTAGCAGAACTGGAAGCAGGCATCATCATTCCCTCAGCAGAATTACAGAAACGCCTGCTGGAAGTCATAGCCTCGCCCACCTACGCCACACTACATGACCCTCATTATTCCGTGATCGCCAACCCTTATACACTGGGAAGGCAAAACTGCACTGAATTCGTGCTGGATGTAACCAATGCGGCCATTTACCAGACGAACGACATCAACAAAATTAAAGCCAATGAAAAATCCTATTTCGTAGCGCAAAAGGTTAATGTCAATCCTTTCAAATTGATGCTGGGAGCCATGTTCACCAAGGAAGTCTCTACCTCCGACCAGAACGGCACACCGGTCACCGCCACCTTTGAAACCATCGGTGATTACCTGAAGAAATATGATGAAGGTTCCGAAGTGTTGACAGTTTTACCGGAAAATTAAGCCCTCTTCCCCTTACCGGGCATTCCCGAACCTGCCAGCATATTCGATCCGTACTTGACCGACTGAGAAAGCGGTTTTTAACCAATTAGGCCTGGGCTTCCCGGCCTAATTTATTTTGCGCAATACTCTGCCGGAAGCACAGGTAGAAACCTCCGCAGCCCCCATTCAACATTCCCTGTGCTATATTGACCGGGCCGTTCGACATTTTCAGATAGATTCCCAAACGGCCTTTCGCAGGTTCCTCATTGCTTGTTTTACTTCAAGGAGAACGATCATGCGCACACTTATCCCGTTAGCCGTATCAATTGCCGCCTGCTGCTATATTCCGCTTGCGCTTGCCGACGATGCTTCAGTCACAATTTCATCGCCAGCCGATGGCGCCAAACTGAGCTGGACGGAACAAACGAAAATCAACTATGAAGTTATGCCCGGATCGAAAGGCGACCATGTGCACCTTTACGTGGATGATAAGGAAACGAGCGTGTTGCGCCAGTTAAAGGGCAGCCATACGCTGGAAACTCTGAAGCCGGGCAAGCATGAAATTTGTATCAAAATAGTGAGCAAGGGACATACCCCGATCGGTGTGCAGCAATGCGTCAAGGTCACCGTGGAATAGCCGCGTGATGGACCTGCAAAACCTGGGCTATGCGGTAACGCAGGTGGTGCATAATTTCGGCGCCGCAACCGTGGTGGGCGGCGCCGCATTCATGTTGCTCACCGCGCCGCAGCCCGCTTCCATGCAACGCAAATTTGCCTGGCTGACCGGATTCGGATGGGGCGCGCAAGTGCTGAGCGGCATGGGGTTCGGGGCCATCAGCCACTACTACTACGGAAAATTCCCTGACATACATGACATCGCCATCGCCGCGCTGGTGATTAAAGTACTGTGCGCCATGTCCGGGCTGGCCGTGATTGCGTTGTATCTGCACTACGCCGATGGATGGGCGGAGAGGCAACGCCACGTTGCGTGGCAAATATTGTTTGCGCTGGGCGGAACAGCGCTCACCGCAGCCGCATTTTTGCGCTGGTTTTCTTGAGCTGTCACTGCGCGGCGATGCCGCACTAGTCAAACGTTTTTTCAGCGGGTGGCATTTTCTTGTAAGATGCGCAGCAATATGGAACAAACTCAGGCAAAACGTATCGTGCTCGGCCTCACCGGGGGCATCGCCGCTTACAAGGCGGCAGAACTGGCGCGCCTGCTCATGAAACAAGGCATCGAGGTGCAGGTGGCGATGACCGAGGCGGCGTGCCACTTCATCACCCCGGCCACCATGCAAGCGCTAACTGGCCGCCCGGTGTTGGTCAATCAATGGGATGCCTCCGAAAACGGCATGGCGCATATAGACACCAGCCGCGCCGCCGATGCCATCGTGATCGCCCCGGCCACGGCAGATTTCATCGCCAAACTGGCGCATGGCCTGGCCGATGATCTGCTTTCCACGCTGTGCCTCGCGCGCGATTGCCCGTTGCTGGTGGCTCCGGCGATGAACAAACAGATGTGGGCGAATGTGGCCACGCAGCGCAACGTCGCGCAACTGGAGCGCGACGGGGTAACCCTGATCGGGCCGTGCAGCGGCGCGCAGGCGTGCGGCGAAGAAGGGATGGGGCGGATGCTGGAGGCGGAAGAACTGGCAAAGGGTGTTGCGGCGTTTCTACAGGGTGATAAATCACTGAACGGGAACTCCCCCACCCTAGCCCTCCCCCCGAGGGAGAGGGGACAAATTCAGCGGATGGATGGAGTGAAGCTTCTCATCACGGCCGGGCCGACCTATGAGGCGATTGATGCGGTGCGCGGAATTACCAATCGCAGTTCCGGCAAGATGGGCTATGCCGTGGTGCAGGCCGCGCTGGAACTGGGCGCGCAGGTGACGCTGGTTTCCGGCCCGGCGTCATTATCCAAGCCGAAAGGCGCGCAGGTGGTGGATGTCACCAGTGCGGCAGAAATGCTCAACGCGGTAAAGCAGTATGTGGAGGATGCCGATATTTTTATCGGCGTAGCGGCGGTGGCCGATTACCGCGTCGCGCAACCGAGCGAACAAAAAATCAAGAAGAGCGCGGATACACTGACACTGGAACTATTGCCCAACCCGGACATTCTGGCCTATGTGGCGGGCCTGACCAAGCCGCCGTTCTGCGTGGGCTTCGCGGCCGAGACAGGAAACCTGCGCGAGTACGCCGAAGCCAAGCGCAAGACGAAAAACATTCCGCTGCTCGCCGCCAACCTGGTGCAGCAGGCCATCGGCTCAAACGAAAATGAACTCATTCTATTTGATGACGCGGGCGAGCATGTGCTGCCGCGAGCGGACAAGCTCACGCTGGCGCGTGCCTTGATGCAACACATCGTTGAACTCTACCGACAAGGAAAACGGCAATGAAAAAAACCGTGGACGTGAAAATTCTCGACCCGCGCCTGCATGACCACCCGCCGGCTTACGCCACACCCGGATCGGCGGGAATAGATTTGCGCGCCTGCATCAACGACAGCATGATCATCCAGCCAGGCCAGTGTGAACTCGTCCCGAGCGGCATCGCTATCCATCTTGCCGACCCGCATTGCGCGGCGATGATCCTGCCGCGCTCCGGCCTCGGCCACAAACACGGTATCGTGCTGGGCAATCTGGTCGGGCTGATTGATTCGGATTACCAGGGGCAGATTTTTGTTTCGATTTGGAACCGGGGCCATCACCCGTTTACGCTGATGCCGCTGGAACGCATGGCACAATTGGTGATCGTGCCAGTGCTGCATATGCAACTCAATATCGTCGAGGATTTTCCCATGAGCCAGCGCGGGAGTGGGGGGTTTGGCAGCACCGGCAAGCATTAACTCCCAGTAATCTGCTCTCAGCGTTCCAGGCTCAGCTCCATCTCGGTGCTGTCTCCCTTGCGCACAGACACCTTCTCGGACACCGTCCTGTAGCCTTCCATCTTCACGATAATGGCATGCACACCCGGCTCCATTTCCAAACGTAGCGGCGACAGGCCGTAATACACATTATTCAGATAGACCTTGGCACGCGCGGGATTGGTATTAACCAGCAGCAAGCCGCTCGTTGCTGCGGCATGCGGCGCATGGTTCTGTGCCGGAGCTATGGCATTCACATTGGGTATAGTCGCTTCTTGCTGCGCGGGAAGTGTTGGTGCAGGTGTGCTGGCAACAGTTGGCGCAACCAACACGGTCACGCCGGAAATAGCTTTGGTGCCGGGCGTCAGGTTGAATAGCTCGGGGCGCGCAACCATCAGGCTGGCACTGATCGCCTCGGTGGTTTTTCCGGTGACAATACCCAATTCCTTGAGCAGATACATGGCGACATCGTTCTTATTGTTGCCAGACACGCCCGCGAAACGGTCATTCTTTTCTGCCACGACGCCGGACCATACCACCTTGCCCGTACCCATTTCTTTCAGTGTGGTCTCAATCACAATGGATACCTCGTCGCGAGCTTTGACATCGTAGGTCAACTCTTTCACCGCACCGCCCAATGCGAACAGCGCATTACCATCTTGTGCCTCGCTCACCTGAAAGCCGGCGTCATCCAGACGCGCCTTCATTGCGCCGGTCACCATCGTGGCGACATCCTGATCCAGAACAATATCCTTGCCGCTCATGCCGGATACGTTTTCCGCCCCCGTCCCTATCTTGCGCGGGCTGCCTATGTTGCGGGCATCTGTGTAACGGCTGATGCGAATGCTGGCGGCATATTTCAGCATCGGTGCATTGGGATTGGTTTTTTTGTTTTCCGTGACGCGGATGGCAGCGCCGCCTTCGCCACCGAACATGCCTCCCAGGGAGAGCATGCTCATATCGGAGCAGCCAACTGCAGGCGCCACCACAATACTCAGGAGAACTCGCTGTAAAAATTGTGTCATCACACTTATCCAGAAATCACGATAGTGTGAGTATAACAAAGGGCCGAATCAGCCCGTATAGGCATCAGAGCGCAACGCGGCACGATCGGCCCGCGTCTGAACCGTTTATCTTTGGTGGCAATCAGCGCCGCCCTCGGCCTGCCCGTGCGCATCGCAGCACCTCGATGATTTGACGGATGGCAAATAACGCACCAGCTCATTCAAAGCCAGGCGATATACATCGCGCTTGAACTCGATCACACTGTCCATCTCAACCCAGTAATCATTCCAGCGCCAGGCATCAAACTCGGGGTGGCAGGAGGCACGCAGGCAAACATCACAATCGCGCCCGACCAAGCGCAGCAAGAACCATATCTGCTTCTGTCCCTTGTAGCTGCCACGCCACTCGCGCTTCACCCAGTGCTGCGGCACCTCGTAACGCATCCACTCGCGCGTTCGCCCGAGTATCCGGACATGGCAAGGCTGCAGCCCTATTTCTTCCTGCAATTCGCGGTACATCGCCTGCTCCGGCGTTTCACCGTGCTGGATGCCGCCTTGCGGGAACTGCCATGAATCCTGCCTGATGCGTTTGCCCCAGAACACCTGGTTCTTTGCGTTGGTGAGAATGATGCCGACGTTGGGGCGGTAACCATTACGGTCAACCATCTTCGCCACCTGTTCGGTTAATTTCGATAGGGCGGATTTTTTCACATTTCACGGCATATTGAAAGCGGCTTGTTACTTAACTTCTATTTGAAAATGGCTCCGCTTTGAACGTGAGATCATGCTTATGTGTTTAAGGGATGCTGGCGGCCCCATCTGGTAATTATGGAATCATAACAATCCCCGCTCCGCAAACGACAGACATCCCGCCCCCGCCACGATGAAATGATCGAGCACGCGCACATCCACCAGCCCCAATGCCTGCTTGAGTGCGGTGGTGAGATGCTGGTCGGACTGGCTCGGTTCTGCAACACCGGAGGGGTGGTTATGCGCAAAAATCACGGCAGCGGCATTCAGTGTCAAGGCGCGTTTGACCACTTCACGCGGATACACGCTGGTCTGGCTGAGGGTGCCGCGAAACAATTCTTCCGAGGCAATCACGCGATGCTGGGTATCGAGAAACAACACCAAAAAAACTTCCTGCTGCCGCCCGCCGAGCAATAGCTGCAAATAGTCGCGCACAACACGCGGCGAGTTGAGCGCATCGCCGCGCTGCATTTCTTCTTTCAAGGCGCGCTGCGACATTTCCAGCACCGCTTGCAGTTGCACGAATTTTGCCTGCCCCATGCCGTGGATGGCGCAGAAATCTTGCTCGCTGGCGGCAAACAATTGCGTGAGGCTGCCGAAGCGCATGATCAGATCACGCGCCAAATCCACCGCGCTTTTCCCCTTCACGCCAGTGCGCAAGAAAATCGCCAGTAATTCAGCGTCGGAAAGCGCTGGCGCTCCTTTTTGTAATAACTTCTCCCGGGGTTGTTCACCTTCTGGCCAGTCAGTGATTGCCATGCCACCTCCGTAGACTTTTGCCCATCGTTTTACTCATTTCTCATTACGCGCGCGCAGTCTGCCACAGCAGAGGTATTGCGGAAGACTTCAGGCAACTGGCCGCGATACACAGGTTTGCGTGATGACGGAAAGCTGCGCCTCAATTTTGGAAGAGGCTGCGTAAGTATTGACCCACACCGCAAACTGACCGATTATTCCATACTTGCAGGAATGAATTGCTGGTTTTTTGAACGCTCTTTCCATTTGGCGCGAAGCCGGGCCAAATAGGAAGTTGTTGCAATATTGACACACAGGAGGACAACGTGAAGGTGTTAAGAATTATCTTGGCGGCATTGGCATTCATCTCGCTTCAGGCTCACGCCAAGGATGGCAGCAGTATGGCTGTGAAAGGAAAAGGCGGCGTCAGCGCGGTAGCTGGCAAGATTTTCAAGGACTGCGCTGATTGCCCCGAAATGGTGGTGATTCCGGCAGGCAGCTTCGATATGGGCTCGAACAACGACCCAAGCGAAATGCCCGTGCACCGCGTAACCATCAGCCGCGCCTTTGCGCTGGGCAAGACCGAAGTGACGCAAGGACTATGGAAAGCGATCATGGGGAACAACCCCAGCAAGTTTTCCAACTGTGGCGACAATTGCCCGGTAGAGCAGGTGAGCTGGGACGATGCGCAGGCATTTATCCAGAAGCTCAACGCCAAAACCGGCAAACAATACCGCCTGCCGAGCGAAGCCGAATGGGAATTTGCCTGCCACGCGGGAGGGCAGCATGAATACTGCGGCAGCGACAATCTGGACAGCGTTGGCTGGTATGGCGGATTAGCGAAACCGGCGGGCAATAGCGGCAAGACGACCAATCCGGTGGCAACCAAGCAGGCCAATGCCTGGGGCTTGTTCGACATGAGCGGCAACGTGTGGGAATGGGTAGAGGACAGCTTTCATGACAGCTACAACGGCGCCCCCACGGATGGCAGTGCATGGAAAGGGGATGGCGCGTTGCGCGTGCCTCGCGGCGGCTCATGGAGTTATTCTCAGCGTGCGGCTAAACGCAGCGGGAGCGAACCTGGTTTCCGTTTCGGCAGCATCGGCTTTCGCCTCGCGAGGATGCTGCCGTAGCTTTGCATAGCCATTCGACTAGCGGTTCGTTCCGTTAAACCAATTACAATAAACCGTTCGGCCTGACCCTACGACTACGCTCAGGACTAAAGGCGTTGTCGAAGAGGCCAGCATTGGTGCGAGACTACGGTAGCTGGTTTGCTCCCTAGCCCTCCCCCTGCAAGGGGGAGGGAGTGTTTGCCCAATTGAGTATTTGTGCTTATGACACAGCAGGACTAGTCTGCCAAAAGGGTTTGCATAGCCATCTGACTGAAGAAGCTGGTTAACGACAGCTTGGGCTTTGCACTTTTACCCTTATCTGCGAAAGGGTGGCGGCTTGTCCGTCGGCTGCGCCAAGATTGCCCCAAGGAAAAGTACCTGGTTTATCTCAATGACAGGATATATTTCACCAGAATCTTGCGGCTTTCTTCGCTGACCAATTCATCTCCGAAGGCTGGCATATCTTTGTCGATCCATGCTCCGCTGCCACCATTTTTGATCTTGTTCATCAAGTGTGCTTCGGCATCCGGGTTGCTTCTATATCGCTCGGACACAGACTCCCACGCCGGGCCGAGCAAATTCTTGCCAGTTGTGTGGCACATAAAGCAACCGGTTTTGTCCGCCAACAGCCATTCGGCAGCCTTGGCAGCATGCTGCTTGGGCACTTCCGGCTGGCAGCCGCACAATACGACCAACAACGATGCCAGCAAGGTATTTCGAGTACGCATGATTCTCCTTGTTTAGTGTTATGGTATTTAACGTTAAAACTCTCGCAGCAAAACCTCATCCCCTTCGCCCGCTTGCCTGTCTGCGTGCAACGCACAGGCAGGCGGGATAACAGCCTGAGTGTGTGTTGTTGGGGCCTTAGCCCCTTGCAACCCCGGCGTACCCTTTGCTGGCATACATTGCTACATTAACCATGACTTGGTTGACGTAGCCTTCCAACTCAGCCAGACTGCTATGCAAAGCCTTTTGATAGCCTGGCCGAATGGCCAGTGTCTCCAACAGAGGGCAAGGGTGAGGGAAACGCGCATGGCGGGTTGCATCATCGGGTGCGGCATATTTGCCATGCCCGTTAGGGTGTCCCGCCACCCCTTTATAAAACTCGACAATTATATCAGGAAGAAAAAAACGTTGCGATTGAGGCCATGCTCAAACGCTATCCCGTCATTCCCGCAGTGCGTGGTTGTTGTCGCTTAAGCGGCTTTACAACCACGCACTGCGGGAATGACGTAATTTCGTTCCAATAGGCTATTTGGGTTTAAACCGATTGCAGCACCCGCAACGGAGGGATGTGAGCTACTCGCCGCGTGGCAAGCCAGCCCGCCAGAGTCACAATAACGATGCCGCCCCCCACACCAACCAGCCAGAGCAGCGCGCCGGGGTGGTATGGAATTTCCAGCACGTAACGCGCCAGCACCCAACCCAGCACCGCTGCGCCCGCTGCCGCGAACAGACCAGCCAATGCGCCCAGCACGGCAAATTCGGTCAGATGCAGCTGCCACAAATAGCGTCTGTCCGCCCCCAGCGTGCGCAGGATGGCGGCCTGATGGAGGCGCTCGCCCTGTGTGGCGAGCAGTGCCGCATACAGCACGGCCAAGCCGCTCAACAGGGTGAACAGGAATACCGCGCTCATAGCTTGGGCGATCTGGTCCATGATGTGGCGCACCTGGGCTAGCATCGCACCGGTATCAATCAACAGCAGGCCGGGAAAGGCCTTGAGCAGGGCATCACCCGCCTGAGCTTTCTCCGCCGGCAAATGGAAGCTGGTGATATAACTGGACGGATAATCTTCCAGCAAACCAGGCGTGGCGAGCACAAAAAAATTCACCCGCATGGAATCCCACTGCACCTTGCGCAGGTTCACCACTTTTGCGCTGAACCGGGCACCGGCCACTTCGTAGGTCAAGGTGTCGCCCAGATGTATGCCAAGGCGGTTGGCAATACCCTCCTCGACCGAGAGTTGCATCAGCTCGAACGCAAGTTCGTCACTCCCGCGCAGGCGGGAGTCCGGTACTTTAATGTCACTGAATTCCCGCTTTCGCAGGAATGGTAAAACAGGGTTGTTGTCCCACCACTTTCCTTGCACCAGTTCATTGCCTTCAGGCAAGCTGTCCGACCAGGACAAATTGAACTCGCGCTCCACCAGTTCGCGCACGCGCGGCTCGGAATAATCATCGCCGCTGACCGTATGCTGGTTAATCGCGATCAAGCGCCCGCGCACCATGGGAAATAGCTCAGGCACCGGCAATTCCTGCCGTACGAAAAAATTCTTCAGCGCCGCACGCTGATCCGGCTGGATGTTGACAATGAAGCGATTCGGCGCATCCGGCGGCAGGCGCGTGCGCCAGTTTTCCAGCAGGTCGGCGCGCACAAAAGTAAGCAGCAGCAACGCCATGCCGCCCAGGCTGAGTGCGACAATTTGCACTGCGTTGCCGCGCCCATGCCGCGCCAGATTGGCAAGCGCATGGCTCCCCATCCTGGACAAGGCGCGCATCATCAACCATGCCAGCAGGCCGAACAGCAGGGCACCGGCGAACAGGCCAAGCAGCACGGTCAGGCCCAGCTTGAACGATCCCGCCTGCCTCAGGAACAGCCCGCACAACACAACCGCGCCGAAAACGTACATCATGCCTGTATGCATTTCCGGGACACCCAGTTCGCGGCGGATGACGCGTAGCGGGGAAACGCTTTTCAACTGCCACAGCGGCAGAAAAGCAAACCCCAGCAACAGCGCCATGCCGCTGGCGGCGGCCTGCCACAGCGGCATCCAGCCAGGCGGTGGCAAAGCGGATTCGCGCATGGATTCAATGGATTGCACCAGCGCCGCCTGCGACACATAACCGAGCATGCAACCCAGCAGCGCGGCGCACACACCGAGCAGCAGAAATTGATACAGAAAAATGCGCAACACCTGCGCCTGCGCCGCCCCCAGGCAGCGCATCATGGCGCAGGTATCCAGGTGGCGCGCGATGAAATGCCGCGCGGCCAGCCCCAGCGCCACGCCCGCCAGCACCACCGCAGTGAGCGCAGCCAGGCCGAGAAAATGCTCGGCGCGTTCCAGCGAGTTGCGGACTTCCGGGCGCGCGTCTCGCACATCCTCCAGCTTCTCGCCCAAGCCCAGCCGCCCATGCGGCTCCCCTTCTTGCAACCAGGCACGCAAACCGGCCACCTGCGCCGCTTCGCCCGCCACCAGCAAACGGTAGCTGATGCGGCTGCCTTCCTGCACCAGCCCGCTGGCGGGCAAGTCCGCCGCATTCAACAGCACGCGTGGCGCAAAACTGAAGAAGCCGACGGACTGATCCACATCGCGCACCACATGCGCAACCAGGCGTAAGCGCAATGCACCGATGCCCACCTCGTCGCCCAGATGCAACCCCATGCGCCGCATCAGGCGCGTATCCGCCCACATCGTGCCGCGAGCGGGAATGGCTGATGCAATATGGGGTGTGCCATCATCAATCAAGATTTGGCCGCGCAACGGATAGCCTGCTTCCGCCGCCTGAATTTCAGCCAGCAAATTTTGCTGTGCCGTCGTCACCATGCTGAGAAAGGTCGCGGTCTCCACAACAAGCAAGCCGCGTTGCAGCGCGGCAGTACGATAGGCGGACGGCAACGGGCGCGTCGAGGTGAGGCGCAAATCCGCGCCCAGCAAGCTGGTGGCTTCCTGTTGCAGTGCTGTCCTTATGCGGTCGGCGAACAGACCGACGGTAGCGATGCTACCCACCGCCAGCACCAGCGCGATAAGCAACACGCGCCATTCCCCCGCACGCCAGTCGCGGCGCAGGAGGTTGAGGGAGAGACGAAGGAGGTTCATACCTGCTCCCCTCGCCCGTTTACGGGAGAGGGGCTAGGGGAGAGGGTCTGTGTGCCAGAGTCGAGGACAAGCCGTATCCGCTTCAGCGCACTCTCCGTTTCATTCATCAACTCGTTATTCCAGAAACGCAGCACTGTGTACCCTTCGATTTTTAGCCACGAACACGCTTTTGGTCATACTCCAACTTTTCTGCATGCTGTCCGCCATCCAACTCGATGATCAATTTCTCTTCCAAACAGATAAAGTCCACCACATAACGGCCTATGGGCTTTTGCCGCTTGAATTTTCTTCCCATGAAACGATGCGCACGCAAATGATACCAAAACTTCTGCTCCGCATCGGTCATGTTGCGGCGTAAAGTCTTGGCGTTATCCAACAGGCTCATGCTCACCCTCTCCCCTCTCCCACAAGTGAGAGAGGGGAAAAGCACAGCACGCGCCATTCCCCCGCAGGCTCGCTATTATTTCCTACGGCGGCTATCAGATATTGTTGTGGCATGCCATCGTAGTTTTTGATCAACATCTTCCATTTGTATCAACGAGCGAAGCTCACTGCGTAACGCATCTAGTAATGGCTCAAGATCTCCACTTTGTGTGCTTTCAATGGAATCTAAAAAATTGTGCAGCAGAGAGATTTGCTTTTTAGAGCCCAGCAATTGCACATCTGCCAACGCTTGGTCAAATGCTATGGCGTATTTTGTGTCAGTAGTACGCCACCGCAGCCCAATAGCTATGCACGATATGCCTCAAGCAAATAACTCAACCGTAATTCTTGTTTCTTTGCACGTCGCTCCCTCTCAACATTTAGTTGATGCCCTGCGAGCCAACCAAGTAACGTTACAACCGTGGTAACCAGAAGAGGAAGTAGAAGTTGATAATCCATTTAAATCACCTCAATTTACTGAACATTATTCAGCTCGCGGCGCAATAACCAACGGACATTGTGCCGCATACTTGTCTGCAACACTACATCACCCGCCCCGCCGCCAGATGCAACTGCCTGTTGCAACACCGCGCCGATGGCGGCGTCGAGCTTGCCGGAAGCCGCTTCGACATCGAATTTACTGCATCAGATAGCCGCACGTTTTATTACAAAAATAGTTTTGCAAGGAGCTCTATAGGCTTATTTTTCATGGCAAGAGCCGATATAATTGGCGCTGGCCTCAAAACATCATTCCGCATGTCATGACCCTACGCTGGTGGCTTCATCTGGCTATCGCCGCGCTTGCGCTCGTCCTGTTGCCGTTGCTGCTGCTGGTACTTGCGGCAATGCTCACCTATCCTTCGTTGCCTTCGCTGGATGTATTGACTGATTACAAACCTAAAATCCCGCTGCGCGTGTATAGCGCTGAAGGCATCCTGATCGGCGAATTCGGTGAAGAACGTCGTGCATTAGTCAAAATTATCGAGGTTCCGGACCTGATGAAAAAGGCCATACTCGCGGCTGAAGACGACCGCTTCTATGTGCACGGCGGGGTGGACTATATGGGCGTACTGCGTGCCGCTTACTCCAATTTCACCGCAGGCGGCGCTAAACAAGGCGCCAGTACTATTACCATGCAGGTGGCGCGTAATTTTTTCCTGACCAAGGAAAAAACCCTATCCCGCAAATTCAACGAAGTTTTGCTCGCCTTAAAAATCGAGCACAACCTGAGCAAGGAGGAAATCTTACAGCTTTATATTAACCAGATTTACCTCGGGCAGCGTGCTTACGGCTTCGCCGCTGCGTCGCAAGTCTATTTTGGCAAGAACCTCGATCAACTCAATGTAGCCGAAATAGCCATGCTGGCCGGTTTGCCCAAAGCACCCTCCGCCATCAATCCGGTCGTTAATCCCAAGCGCGCCAAGCTGCGCCAAATGTATGTGCTGCGGCGTATGCACGAACTCCACATCATTGACAACGCACAGCTGGAAACGGCCCAGCAACAACGTCTGGTAGCCAAACGTGGCAGTCAGGAATTTTCGGTCAAGTCGGACTATTTGGCTGAGATGGTCAGGCAGGTGGTGTACGAACGCTATCAGGACGATACCTATACGCAAGGCATCAAGGTCTATACCACCATCCGCCAGCAGGATCAGGATGCGGCCTACAAGGCGGTGCGTAAAGACGTGCTGGAATATGATCAGCGCCACGGTTACCGCGGCCCGGAAGGCTACATAGATCTGCGCAATGGCAATGGCGAGGAATTGCTGGAGGATGCGCTACAGGATACGACCGACAGTGACGACCTGATTCCTGCCGTGGTACAGCAAGCCACCCCAAAAACCATTCGCGCCTACTGCAAGGGGGGGCAAATTGCAGAGATCAGCGGCGAAGGTTTGAGGCTTGTTCAGCAAGCACTGAGCAACAAGGTTGCACTGAATCAGCGCATACGCGTCGGCTCGCTTATCCGCGTTCAAAGGGACGAAAAGGGCCTCTGGCAAGTTGTTCAACTCCCGCAAGTGGAAGCTGCCTTTGTTTCTGCAAGCCCGCGCGATGGCGCAATATACGCCTTGGTCGGCGGCTTCGATTTCAGCCGTAATCAGTTCAATCACGCTGTGCAGGCCTGGAGGCAGCCCGGTTCCGGGTTCAAGCCGTTCATTTATTCCGCCGCACTGGAAAAAGGGTTTACTCCCGCCTCCGTAATCAATGACGCGCCTCTGGTATTTGATGAAAAGGAAACCGGTAGCGAGGCTTGGCAACCGAAAAACTTCGACGACAAATTCGAAGGCCCCATGCGCATGAGGCAGGGACTCACCAAATCCAAAAATCTAGTCTCTATTCGCATCCTGCAAGCCATTACGCCACAATACGCGCAGGACTATGTAACCAAGTTCGGTTTCGATGCTGCCAAGCACCCGCCCTACCTGACCATGGCTCTGGGCGCTGGTTCGGTCACACCCATGCAATTGCTGGCAGGCTACTCTGTCTTCGCCAACGGCGGTTTTCGCATCACTCCCTATTTCATCAGGCGCATCGAGGATGCCAAGGGCAATGTTCTGGACCAGGCCACCCCGGTCGTGGTCGGAGAAGATGCCGAGCAGGTGATAGACGTGCGCAACGCCTTCACCATGGTCAGCATGATGCAGGACGTGGTGCGCCAAGGCACTGCCGTCCGCGCCATGCAATTGGGCCGCCATGATTTGGCGGGCAAAACCGGCACAACCAGCGACTCCATGGATGCCTGGTTCTGCGGTTTCCACCCGACCATAGTGGGAATTTCATGGATCGGCTTTGATAGCCCGCACAGCTTGGGCGACAAGGAAACGGGCGGGGGTGCCGCATTGCCCATATGGATGGATTACATGAGCAAAGTCATGAAAGACGTGCCGGAAGTGGTTTACACCATGCCTGATAACATGGTGGCTGCGCGCATAAACAATGACGGGCTACGGGCTGCTGACGGCGAATTGGTAGAGTATTTTTACCAGGAAAATTTGCCCCCGGAAAAATCTGCCATATCATCCGACATCTCAACCGAAAAATCGCAAAGCGAAACAGTTAAAGATCAATTATTCTAATCTGCCATGAACAAAGACCGCGTACACCGGCGCGACCTCATGCGCGAACAGCTTGCTCACAATGCCGCCCGCCTGATGGCCGAAGACGGAATCACCGATTACGCCTTTGCCAAACGCAAGGCCGCCAAGCAAATGGGCGCAACGGACACTCATCACCTGCCCAGTAACCAGCAGGTTGATCAGGCTCTGCGCAGCTTCCGCTCCCTTTACCAGAGTGCCAGCCACCCTACCATCCTGCGCCAACTGCGTGAACAGGCGCTTGCCGCGATGCGTCTGCTGGAGCCATTCCATCCCTACCTCTCAGGCTCGGTGCTGAACGGAACGGCAGGCGAACAATCGGACATCAACCTTTCAATTTATTCCGATGACGAGAAAGCTGTGATGATGTTCCTGCTTAAGCACAACATAGAGTTCGAAGATGGGGAATGGAGAGTGCGCGTGGGAGGGCACGAAGAGACCGTGCCGAGCTACACCCTGACCGGCGAATCCGGCACGCAGACACACATCATCGTTCTGCCAGAAAATGCTCGCCACAGCGGAAGCCGCAAGCCGGAAACCCACGCAGATGCAGCGGCGGTAGAGGCGTTGTTGGCCAGTTGATTTGCAGGGCGCAATAACCAACGGGCATTGCACCCGCATGCTGTATGAACTCTTGCCGTTATTCCTTCAACCACCTTGCCGCATCCAGCGCAAAGTAGGTCAGTATCCCATCCGCTCCGGCACGTTTAAACGACAGCAACGCTTCCAGCACGCACGCCTGTTCATTTAGCCAGCCATTTTGCGCAGCAGCCTTGAGCATGGCGTATTCGCCGCTGACCTGATACACAAAGGTGGGCGCCTTGAATTCGTCCTTCACCCGCCGCACGATGTCGAGATAGGGCATGCCGGGCTTGACCATCACCATATCCGCGCCTTCCTGCAAGTCCAGCCCGACTTCCCACAGCGCTTCATCGGAATTGGCCGGATCCATCTGGTAGGTGTATTTGTTGCCCGCCCCAAGGTTGCCGCTTGATCCGACCGCATCGCGGAACGGGCCGTAGAAGCTGGAAGCATATTTGGCGGAGTAGGCCATGATGCGGGTATGGATGCAGCCTTTGCGGTCCAGCGCGGCGCGCACGGCGCCGATGCGCCCGTCCATCATGTCGGAAGGCGCCACGATGTCTGCCCCTGCGGCAGCGTGGACTTGAGCTTGCTGCGCCAGCACCACTACGGTTTCGTCGTTGATGACATAACCCTCGGCATCAATCAGGCCGTCCTGCCCGTGGCTGGTATAGGGGTCGAGCGCGATGTCGGTCATGACACCTAGGTCGGGGAAGTTTTTTTTCAGCGCAGCCACGACACGCGGCACCAGGCCGTCAGGGTTGTAGGCTTCACGGGCGTCCAGGCTTTTCAGCGGCGCGTCGATCACGGGGAAGATCGCCATCACCGGAATACCCTGTTTGACGCAAAGCTCGGCATCCTTGAGCAGCAAATCCAAAGTCTTACGCTGTACTCCCGGCATGGATTTGACATCCTCCACGCGGTTGACGCCATCCAATACAAATACCGGGTAGATGAAATCTGCGGCTGTCAGCACATTTTCGCGCATCAAGTCGCGTGTGAAGCCATCGCGGCGCATCCGCCGCATCCTTTTGTGTGGGTACTGCCCGAGTGTGTGCATAACCATGTCCTAAAAAATTTTAAATTTGTTGGAACTACTTAAGCATCCTCTAATCTTACTCCGCAGATAACGCGAGTTATCTCCCGTTTCTCCTCCCTGAGCGGGTAGTCTTAACCCTACTGTTAAGACGTCTTATGCCCCTAGCTTCCCCCTTTTAGCTAGGGGCATTTTTTTATCTACGGTTTGGCTTCAAACCAGCCAGCAATCACCGCTTCGGCCTCTTCTGCGCCAGTTTTCTTCAGGCTGGAAAACAACTGTACCGAGCAGTGCGGGAAATGCTCCGCAAGGCGTAATTTAACACGATTCAGCGTCATGGTCGCCTGCTGGCGGCTCAGTTTATCCGACTTGGTAAGGAGCACATGCACCGGCTTGGCGGTGGGCGCAAACCAGTTCAGCATCTGCTCGTCCAGTTCGGTCAATGGGTGACGCGCATCCATGATAACCACCAAGCCACACAAAGCCCCGCGCGTTTGTAAATACTGACTCAGCAAGCCTTCCCAGTGCGCCCTCACTTCCGGCGGCACCTTGGCATAACCATATCCTGGTAAGTCCACCAGAAAGAGATTGTCTCCCAAGTCGAAATAATTAAGGTGCTGGGTACGCCCCGGTGTCTTGCTGGTGTAGGCCAGCCGGGTATGGTTGGCCAGTGTATTGATGGCGCTCGACTTGCCCGCGTTGGAGCGCCCGGCAAAAGCCACTTCCCTGCCGCCATGCAGCGGCAGGTCGCGCAGATGATTGACTGTGGTAAAGAACGTGGCTTTCGAAAACAGCCCCATTAGGGTGAGCCTAAAAATTCAGAATTTCGGGATGCTGCGCAAGGCGCACGGAGCGCAGCGACCGAGACATACCATTTTAGGCAGGCGAGGGAACGAGCACCGCGCAACGCTGCGATGCGCCCGAAAAATGAATTTATCGGCACACCCTTCACCAGGCCGAGAAAATCTTGTCCGCAGCGGCAATCGTCGCGGCTATATCGGCGTCTGTGTGCGCTGCCGAAACGAAGCCTGCCTCAAATGCGGAGGGCGCGAGGTACACGCCCGCATCCAGCATGGCGTGGAAAAAGCGGTTGAAGGCCTCCTTGTCGCACTTCATCACTTCGGCGTAGCTGGTCGGCAGTGTGGCGCTGAAATACAGGCCGAACATGCCGCCTACCGATTGCGCGCAAAACGGGATACCATGCTTCCTGGCGCTGGCAGCCAGCCCTTCGGTCATTTGCTTTGCCAGTTGCGACAGGCGTTCGTAGAAACCCTGAGCCTGCACCAGTTTCAGCGTGGTCAGCCCCGCCGCCACCGCTACCGGATTACCGGACAGCGTGCCCGCCTGATACACCGCGCCCAATGGAGCGAGGCATTGCATGATGTCGCGCCGCCCGCCGAATGCAGCAGCAGGCAAGCCGCCGCCCATCACCTTGCCCAGCGTCACCAGATCCGGCTTGATGCCGTAATATCCTTGTGCGCCTTGCAGGCTGACACGGAAGCCAGTCATTACTTCATCCAGAATCAGCACCGCGCCGTGTTTGGTACACAAGTCACGCAAGGCATTCAGGAATTCGCGTTTGGGCGTGACCAGGTTCATGTTGCCCGCCACCGGCTCGACGATAACGGCTGCGATCTCCTTACCCATCTCGGCGAAGGCGCGCTCCAGCCCTGCGGCGTCGTTGTAGTCCAGCACCGTGGTCAGGGCGGCGATTTCTGCGGGTACGCCAGACGAACTCGGTTGACCGAACGTCAATGCGCCTGAACCGGCCTTGACCAGCAGGCCATCCGAATGGCCGTGATAGCAGCCCTCAAATTTGATAATGCGGCTGCGCCCGGTGAAGCCACGCGCCAATCGAATAGCCGTCATCGTAGCTTCGGTGCCGGAACTCACCAGGCGCACCATTTCCAGGCTTGGCAGCAGTTTGCACAGCAGTTCCGCCATTTCCAGTTCGGCTGCGGTTGGCGCACCGAAACCGAGTCCTTGCGCAGCCGCATCCTGCACCGCCTTGACCACCTCTGGATGGCAATGCCCGACAATCATCGGACCCCAAGAACCAACGTAATCAATGTAGCGCTTGTCATCCGCATCCCACACGTAGGCGCCCTGCCCGCGCTTGAAAAACAGCGGCGTGCCGCCCACCGATTTGAAGGCGCGCACCGGCGAATTCACGCCGCCTGGAATAACGCGTTGCGATTGATCGAACAAATCTTGATTGCGTGAAGTCATGGTGCAGAGTCCTGAGTTAAATTTTTATGGGTAAAAAGTTTTAAAAAGTCCTGCGCGGCTGCCTGTATGTCCGCCGCATCAAATAAAGCCGAAATCACCGCCAGCGCATCCGCCCCGGCATCTACCAGCGACTCAGCGTTTTGCACAGTAATGCCGCCTATCGCTACCAGTGGCACAGTAAATTCGGCACGTGCCTGGCGCAGCAATCCGACATCCGCCACTGCGGCACCAGGCTTGACGCTGGAAGAATAAAAAGCCCCAAATGCCACGTAATCCGCTCCCGCATCAACCGCGTTTCGCGCCAGCGAAAGCTGATTATAACAAGAGATGCCGATAATTTTATGCTTGCCCAACACGTCACGCGCCACGTACAGGCTGCTATCCATGTCACCCAAATGCACCCCGTCCGCACCCACCTGTGCTGCCAGGTGCACATCGTCATTCACGATAAACAACGCGGCAAACTCGCGCGTCAACTCACGCAAAGCACGCGATTGTTCCAGCCGCAATACAGCAGTTGCGGGCTTATTACGGTATTGCAGCACACGGGCGCCGCCTGCCAGCGCCAACCGCGCACGGCGCAGCAAATCCGCCGTATCGGCGCAGTCCGGCGTAATCGCGTACAGCCCCTTAATGCAGGGTGTCTGATTCGTCCTCTGCTGGCTCATCATCTTCATCCCGCGCCCAGAACAGGCGATCCGGAATATGCTGCCCCATGCCGGGCCGAAAGCCAAATTGCAAAGCCTGCCAAGTGTATTCCTGAGCCTCTTTCACCGCCTCCTCCATCGACAGCCCATTCGCCAGCAAGGCAGCGATGGCGGAAGCCAGCGTGCAACCGGAGCCGTGGTAGATGCCGGGCAGACGCGGCCAGTTATCGCTGCGTACCACGCCGCGCGCGCCATATAGGGTATTAATCACCTTGGGGGTGTGTTCATGTGTGCCGGTCACCAGCACATATTCGCAACCCAGCAGCATAATGCGCTTGGCGCACTCGGCCAAATCTGGATTGTCCTCATCGTTTTCCTCGTCCTGGATCAGGCGGCGCGCCTCCAGGCTGTTCGGTGTCAGAATGGTAGTTTGTGGAAGCAACAGTTCGCGCATCGCATCCAGCATATCTTCATTGGACAGTTCGTCGCCTCGACCGGACGCCAGGATCGGGTCAAACACCAGAGGGATGTCGGGGTAATCCGAAATGATCTCGGCAATCGCCGCGATATTCTCCACGCTTCCCAGCAAGCCGATCTTGAATACAGCTACCGGCATGTCTTCCAGCACCGCCCGCGCCTGGTCGGATATCCACTCCGCATCAATCGGCAACACATCATCCACCCCGCCGGTGTCCTGCACCGTAACTGCCGTCACCACCGACAACGGATGGCAGCCCATACTGGCGATAGTTAGAATGTCGGCCTGCAAGCCAGCCCCCCCGCTTGGATCGGTGGCGGCAAAGGTGAGAACGATAGGTGGAATGTCGGACATGGTAGTGGATATCATTTAAAATAATAAGCGAAAGTGTGATTTTAACTGAAATTACCCGCCATGACCCGAACCCTGAGTATAAGAACTGATGTTATGTCTGATCTCGATGTGTATCCTGCACACCATGCTACGCGTAGTTGATTTAAAAAATCACTCGATTGCTTCTGTCGAAGATATGGATGGGTATAGGATTAATCAAGGATGGTACGCATGAAGCCAGGAAGAAACGACCCATGCCCTTGCGGCAGTGGAAAAAAATACAAGAAATGTTGCCAGGAAAAACCCGAATTCACCCAGCCAGCACAGCAACAAGCAGGAAAGGGAACGGTACCAACCGCAGCGGAAACTAACCAGCTTGTCGCCTTGTTCAATGCCGGGCACTACGCGGAACTGGAAAACCGGACACGTTTACTGCTCGAGCGCTGCCCCGATTCCGGGTTCGCCTGGAAGACATTAGGCGCCAGCCTTCAGGTGCAAGGCAAAGACAGCCTGCCCGCCCTGCAAAAGGCCACGGAACTCTTGCCTGATGATGCTGAAGCGCATTACAACCTGGGCAATACCCTCAAGGAACTGGCTCGGCCAGAAGAGGCCTTGGCAAGCTACCGGCAGGCGCTGCGGGTCAAACCAGGTTTCGTTGAGGCCTGCAACAATCTCGGCCTCACCCTTCGTGAAATGGGCCAACTGGAAGAAGCTGCGGCAAGCTACCGGCAGGCGCTACGGGCCAAGCCCGATTTTGTTGAGGCACTCAACAACCTGGCTTCGTTGCTTAACGCGCAAAGAAAGTCGGCTACGGCATTCAACATCGCCAGCCAATCTCTTCAAATCAGGGAGACATCAGAGGCCAAGAGTATATTCGTCGCCTGCGTCAAGCATATCCATTTCTCTCAGTCCACCAAACCTTTACGGGATACCATGGTTCGCGCCCTGTCCGAAACCTGGGGGCGGCCCGGCGATCTGGCAAGCGTTTGCGCCGATCTTGTCAAACTCGACCCAATAATTGGGGAATGCATAGGACGGGCAAGCAATGCATGGCCACGTATGTTGTCAGCGCAGGAATTGTTTGGCTCTTCCGGCATGGCAGTTGCGGCCGCCGATCCGTTGCTGCGCGCCTTGCTCGACTCCACGCCGATCTGTGACATCGAGCTGGAACGATTTCTGACCATGTGCCGGTGCGCGCTGCTCAATGCTGCTTCCGAAAACATTTCCGCCGTTGCCGAAAATGATGGCAACCTGGGTTTTTACTGCGCGCTGGCACGCCAGTGCTTCATCAATGAATATGTCTATTTCCACACCGGCGAAGAAATCCGGAAAGCAGTGGCCTTGCGGGACTCACTGGGCGTGGCGCTGCAAGCCAAGTCTCGGGTACCCGCACTTTTGCTGGTGGCGGTAGCCGCCTATTTCCCGCTTTATTCCCTGCCATTTTCTGGCCAGTTGCTGCTGGGTGAGTGGCCCGATGAAGTTGCTGCCGTGCTGGTGCAACAGATTCGCGAACCAGAACAAGAACGACAAGAACGCGCCGCAATTCCCCGGCTGACCGGCATCGACGACAAAATATCACTGCTGGTGCAGAGCCAGTACGAGGAAAACCCGTACCCTCGCTGGATCAGGATAACACCGGGCAGCAGGCCGGTAACCGTGTTCGGCTGGCTGCGCCAACTGTTCCCTTTAATGTCTTTCCAGCCATCAAAAAATGATACCGGGCCGGAAATCCTGATTGCCGGCTGTGGCACAGGTTATCAATCAATCGGAACAGCACTGCGATTCCATGGCGCGCGGGTACTGGCTGTTGATCTGAGCATGTCCAGCCTCTGCTATGCCAGGCGCAAGACACGGGAGCTTGGTTTGAACATGATCGAGTATGCACAGGCCGACATACTCAAGCTGGGATCGATCGGACAAAATTTTGATGTCATAGAATCCGTCGGCGTGTTGCATCACCTTGATGATCCGCTGGCGGGATGGGGCGAGCTGCTGTCACTGCTGCGCCCCGGTGGATTCATGAAACTTGGCTTCTACAGTACATTGGCGCGGCGGAACATCGTCCGGGTGCGGTCTCTTATCGCTGACCGGGGTTATGGTTCGACGCCAGAAGAAATCCGGCGATGCCGCCAGGATTTGGTGGAGATGGATAAAGACGCGGATTTTGGAACCACTATAACATCGAGCGATTTTTACAGTGTCAGCACCTGCCGCGATTTGCTTTTTCATTCGCATGAACAATGCATGACGCTGACCGGCATAGAGTCGTTTCTACGGGACAACGATTTGACGTTCCTGGGGTTTGAAATCGATGCCGATATTCTTCAAGCATACAAGCAACGATTCCCTGATGACCGTACCGCCACGAATCTTGGCCAGTGGGAGATTTTTGAAAATGAAAACCCTGATACGTTTTACGGGATGTACCAGTTCTGGATACAGAAGGCAGCTTAGGAAAAAACCATGCGTATCTTGCACACCATGCTGCGCGTAGTCGATCTGGAAACATCGCTCGCCTTCTATACCGGGGTGCTCGGCATGAAATTGTTGCGCCGCACCGATTACCCCGACGGTAAGTTTACCTTGGCCTTTGTCGGCTTCGGCGACGAAGCCAGCAGCGCGGTCATCGAACTGACGCACAATTGGGGCGTGGAGAAATACGAGCTCGGCAACGCCTACGGCCACATCGCCATTGAAGTGGAAGATGCCTGCGGCGCGTGCGAAAAAATAAAGCAGCGCGGCGGCAAAGTCGTGCGCGAAGCCGGGCCGATGAAACATGGCAGCACGGTGATCGCTTTTGCCGAAGACCCGGATGGGTACAAGATCGAGTTGATTCAGAAAAAGGGTTGATGCCGGGGTAGCACCCGTAAAGAGTACGCCGCCAGACACTCGCCCTTGCGGGCGGTCTTTGCGCAGCCCGGCGGCTATAACCAATGACCCTAAATTCCTCAGTTGAGAACATGCAATTTACAGGGGAAGCAATATGGGCGCAGCTTCTCCCTGATGGAACTACTAGTAGTTCGTTCCGGTAAAATACTTACAGATTGATATATAATTGCCATGGCTCTTATACAACTCTTAGCGGGGGTGATCATGGCGGGCAAGACGAAACGTGCTGCACTGGTATTGACGGAGGATCAGAGGACGATGTTGAAGGAACTGTCCAGATCGAGAACAGCGTCGGCGCGCGAGATTGAACGCGCCAAGGTGCTGATCGGCTACGCCGATGGTATCTCGATTGTTGGCCTGCAACGGCAGACCGGGGGCAGTCGCCCGACTATCTACAAATGCATCGACAAGGCACTGGCGGCGGGCGTGCAGATGGGGTTGAAGGACGCTTACCACCGCCCGCACGAACCGGAAATCAGCAATGAAGCCCGCGCTTGGGTAGCGAGCATCGCCTGCACCAAGCCCAAGGATAACGGTTTAGCTGCGGAGCTGTGGACAATATCCGGCTTGGCCAGCTTTGTATCCGAACACGCCGGGTCTGCGGGCTTTCCCCGGCTGGCGCACGCGGGCAAGAGCACCGTATGGCGCATTCTCGACGAGAACGAAATCAAGCCCCACAAGATCCGTTACTATTTAGAAAAACGTGATCCAGAGTTTGACCGCAAGATGCAGGAAGTCTTGCTGGTTTACCGGGATGTTTCGATCTACCGCGAAGGTGCTGTTCATGATGGGCGACCCGAGCCCATCTATACTGTCAGCGTCGATGAAAAACCCGGGGTTCAGGCTATCGGGCTAACCGCTCCCGACCTGCCGCCCGTTCCCGGAAAACACTCAGCCATTGGGCGAGATTACGAATATATCCGCCATGGAACCGTATCGATCCTGGCCGGAATTGATCTGCACTCGGGCCATATTTTCGCCAACGTGGAAGATCGCCACCGTAGCGTTGAGTTCATCGCGTTACTCAAACGGCTTGACGAGCACTACCCGCCCGAGGCAATCATCCGCGTGGTGCTGGATAATCATTCGGCACACATCTCGAAAGAAACGTTAGCCTATCTTGCAACTCGACCAGGGCGCTTCGAGTATGTTCATACGCCCAAACATGGCTCTTGGCTTAATCTGATAGAGTGTGCCTTCTCGAAGATGTCCAGAACCTTCCTGCGCCACATCCGGGTAAACTCCATTGATGAGTTGAAGGCACGAATCATGAAGGGCATTGACGAGATCAACGCCTCACCCGTCGTGTTCCGCTGGAACAAGTTTGACCTTGGGGTGGCTTAATGTGTAAATATTTTACCGGAACGCACTACTAGCCGTTCCACTAGGTTGCCAAAAGGCGGCAACCAAGTGGCTGGTTATCTCCCCAACCCCTCCCCGAGGAAGAGGGGCTTGCTCCCTTCCCCTCGGGGGGAAGGGCTGGGGATGAGGGTTTACCCTCTGCCGTTTCATTTTCAACCGAGGTTTTCAGGATGACTTGGCAACTTGCTGCCTTAGTCGGATGGCTAGTGGTTTTACCAGTAGTTCCATCAGGGGACGGGGGAAAGGGTTTGCGCCATTTAACAGCAAATTTAATTGCCGGTTTCAGGATGATAGCAAACCTGCGGCGGTCTTCATCTGTCCAGAGGGCTGACCACGCCCCTGCCGCCCTTGTTCAGCACGTGGGTGTAGATCATCGTGGTGGAAACATCCGAATGCCCCAGCAGCTCCTGCACCGTGCGGATGTCGTAGCCGCCCTCCAGCAGATGCGTGGCGAAGGAATGGCGACTATGCCGTGCTCGGCATAGGAGGCACTATGCCGAGTTCCTGACTATGCCGAGTAGATTGACCCGCGCCTGCACTGCTCTCGAATTTGCCCAATCTCACTCGGCATAGTTTTATCTCCTTCCGGGTCATCAGACCCAAACCGAAGGAGACACTCATGGAACAAATCTACAAGAATCAATGCACGTTAATGCAAATGCGCGAAGGTGTTTTGGGTGCGTATGTCGATGCCCTGTCCAAACAGTTAAGCGACGAAGGCTACGCAAAGACCTCGGTCAGAAGTGCTTTGCAGTTGTTGGCCGACTTGGGGCGGTGGTTAAGCCGACGCAGAATGACCCCGTCGCAACTCACGCCAGAGTGCCTTCGACGTTATCTAAAATACCGTTCCGATCATGGACGCCGCAGATCGACTGATGCGGCAACTTTACAGCGCTTGTCGAATCTTCTCCTCGCGAAAGGGGTCATTGCACCAAGCATGCGGAGCGAGCCGACTCCGGTCCAACAGTTAGAAGAAGAGTTCCGGCACTACTTGGAACTTGAGCGTGGACTAGCAACGGCTACGGTGCAGATCTACCAGCCATTTGTCAGCCGTTTTCTCGCCGAGTGTTTTGCCGATGGGGATCTGCGGCTCGATAGTTTGTGCGCGACCGATGTGGTGCGGTTTGTACAGCGGGAGGCCGTCAGGCTTAATCATCCCAAGCGCGCCAAGCTAATGACCACGGCGCTCCGCGCATTCCTGCAATACGCGCGTTACCGCGACCTCATTCGCACCGATTTGCGATTGAGTGTGCCAACGGTGGCTAGTTGGTCTATGGCATCGCTTCCGAGAGCGCTGTCGTCAGAAGATGTCCAGCACCTGCTGAACCACTGTGAGCGGCAGACGGCGATAGGTTGCCGTAATTGGGCAATTTTACTGTTGCTTGCGCGGTTGGGGTTGCGTGCCGGTGAAGTAATTGGCTTGACGCTCGATGATATCGATTGGGAGCGGGGGGAGCTGTGTATCCGGGCAAATGGGAGGGGCGCAGATTTGCTGCCGATCCCTCGGGATGTCGGGGCCGCGTTGGCCGATTATTTGCGCGGTTCGCGTCCGGCCTGTGCTTGCAGGCAAGTGTTCATCCGCATGAGAGCGCCTTATCGCGGGTTTGCCAGCTCGGTGGCCATTTGCTCCATCGTACGTTGCGCACTCGATCATGCGGGGTTGAATCCGGCTCACAAAGGCGCACACCTGCTGCGCCACTCGGTGGCGACTCACATGCTGCGGCAAGGCGCATCGCTGACCGAAATCGGTGCGCTTCTGCGCCATCGCAGCCCACAGACCACGATGATTTATGCGAAGGTCGATCTGGATTTGCTGCGTCCATTGGCCATGCCTTGGCCGGGAGGTGCGCAATGAGCGCGCTACGTGAAGCGATTAAAAACTATCTGGAATTGCGGCGCAGCTTGGGATTCAAACTCCGCAAAGAGGGTATTTACCTATCGAAATTCGCCTCGTTTATGGAAGCTAAAAACACCACACACATCACTGCGCAACTCGCTCTGGAATGGGCGCAACAGAACCCATCCAGTCAGCCTCCGACGTGGGCACAACGTCTGGGTTACATCCGTAGCTTTACCCGCTACCACATAGCGACCGACCCGCAAACCGAGATTCCGCCGCCGGGTCTGCTGCCTTTCTCCCCGCACCGGGCGCGGCCATACCTCTATTCGGAGGAGGAAATCGCACACCTGTTGCGTTGCGCTCTAGAGCTTCATCCAATAGACGGTTTGCGCCCGTGGACATTTTACTGCCTGCTCGGATTGTTGAGCGTTACGGGCTTGAGGATTGGTGAGGCGATTCGCTTGCAGCTTGAAGATGTCAATTTACAGGACGGTTTGCTTGTGGTTCGTGGAACCAAGTTCGGCAAATCTCGACTCGTACCTATCCATCGGACGACCCAGAAGGTGCTCGCAGAATATCTGGTGCGCCGGGAACGATGCCTTGCGGGGCGCAACGTATCCCAGTTCTTCTTCATTAATAGTCACGGGCACCACCTGGATATCGGTGACATCCATAGGGTCTTCTACAAGCTCTCGCGCCAGACGGGACTGCGTGATGCAACGGCCAGTCACGGCCCGCGTCTGCACGACTTTCGTCATCGATTTGCGGTTCAGACGCTGTTGCGATGGTATCGCTCGGGCGAGGATGCGGAACGCCACTTGCCGGTGCTGTCTACCTATCTGGGGCACGTCCATGTCGCCGACACCTACTGGTATCTCAGTGCTTGCCCAGAACTGATGGCGCAAGCCGTTGCGCGCCTTGAAGCCCACTGGGAGCAACAGCCATGAGCGCCGCAGTGAGTTTCCAGATGCTGTTGGAGAGCTTCTTTACCCAACGTCTGATGCAGCAGCGCCGGGCCAGCCCGCATACGATCAGCTCATACCGGGATAGCTTTCGCTTGTTGCTGCACTTCGCTCGGGCGCAGCTCGGCAAGCCACCCAGCCAATTGGCGTTCGAGCAGATCGACGCGCCCTTGATTAGCGCGTTCCTGAATGAGATGGAGAATGGGCGCGGCATCACCGCCCGCAGCCGCAATCTGCGTTTGACCGCCATCCGATCCTTCTTTCGCTATGCCGCTTTTGAAGCTCCGTCTTGCGCGGCCCAAATACAGCGGGTGCTGGCTATTCCCAGCCAACGATTTACGCGAACTCAGGTCGGCTTCCTGACAAGGCCAGAAGCTCAAGCCTTGCTTGCCGCACCCGATACGCACACCTGGTCTGGACGCCGTGATCACGCCATGCTTTTGGTGGCAATTCAATGCGGGCTGCGCCTGTCAGAACTCACCGGCATGCGCCGCGACACGGTGATTCTTGGCACAGGAGCTCACATCAGAGTGCTCGGGAAAGGGCGCAAGGAACGTGCTATCCCGCTGACGAAGCGGACAGTCGCAGTTCTGAAGGCTTGGTTGCGGGACATCCCCGACAGGGACGATGCGATTGTGTTTCCGAGTGCCCGAGGCGCTCATCTGAGTTCGGACGGTGTGCAATACATTCTCGCCAAACACGTCGCGGTTGCCGCCAAGTCGTGTTCATCCTTGCAGCGGCGAAGAATCACGCCACATATGCTTCGCCACACCAGCGCCATGGAGTTGCTGCAGGCAGGGATGGATCGAAGCGTGATCGCATTG
>JAULAW010000017.1:0-28513 GCA_032654645.1 Gallionellaceae bacterium
TTTGTCGGGTAGGAACAGCGCATTACTGCACCGCTCCCCCCTAAGAACTGTACGTGCGAGTTTCCCCGCATACAGCTCAAGCCTCTGCAAAGCCCTGTTTGACCAGAGCCAGCAACCTACTTTCTTTCTTGGCTATGGTGTTGCCTGTGACAGTTCGGATGTAGCAATTCCAAGTTAGCCATTTTGTCCTCGCCGCCTTGAGCTTTTGGAAGGACGTGATGAAGATTCCATCCCGTATCCTTCGTTATTTTCTCTCCGCAATTCGGACATAAACCGTCTTGTGCATACCACAGGACTTTCAACCTATTATTTCCCCTGAGATTTTCCTTCATGGACAGGCCAAGCCTTTCCTCAAAGTATGTCTCAAATTCAGGGTCATAAGGGTTTGCTGTCCCTTTGATTTTGACGTGGCGTTTGATCATTGTGTCACTGGCTTTCACCAACGACACACTTCTTTTTTCGCCTTTATCATCATCAACCGTTGTGCCAAACACCCAATTCCTCAGACCATCACGCATGAAATATTTCGACTTCACCCATGCCGCTGATTTATTCGGATGTCTTCTGCAAGCCCACTGCCAAAGCTGTTTCCAGATAACGTGGTCAACCTTGGAAAAGGTTTCCTTTGCCACCTGGTTCTGGTGATAATTCGCCCATCCCCTGATTACTGGGTTGAGTAAACCTATTAAGTTTTCCTGTTTCGCTGTTTTGTTTTCCTTGATGATTCCCCGGACTTTACGCAAGAATGCTTGCACATTCTTTTTGGCAGGTTTGATGAGTAATTTTCCATCGTACTTGCGCACGTTCCATCCGAGAAAATCAAAACCCTCTTCGATATGCACAATCTTGGTTTTCTCTTCTGACAGCGTTAATCCTCTGTCTTTCAGAAACTCCTCAATCATTTTCCTGACTTCCTCAAGCACTTCTTTCGTCGCGCCCGTGATAATAAAATCGTCCGCATATCTGATCAGATTAACCTTGGTTTTATTGGAGGTAGGACTACTTTTCACGCCGAAGCGTTCCAGCAGCATCTGTTCCATTCCGTCCAAGGTTAGGTTAGCTAGGGTAGGCGATATGATTCCGCCCTGCGGTGTTCCTGCGTCCGTGCTAAACAGTTTCCCATTCCACTTGTAACCAGCTTTCAACCATTTTCTGAGAATCCCTTTGTCCATACAGACATTGTTCACCAGCCAGTCATGGTTGATATTGTCAAAGCATCCTGCGATGTCCGCTTCCAGTACCCACTGTGATGAGTGTTTCCTTGACAGTGCGACGAAGCATTGTTCCGCTGCATCTCTGCTGGCTCTCATGGGTCTGAATCCGTATGAATTGGAATCAGCCTTGGTTTCCGCTAATGGTTCTAGTGCCAGCAAATGTAACGCCTGCATGGCTCTGTCTTTCATCGTTGGTATTCCAAGGGGTCGCAACTTTCCGTTTGCTTTGGGTATAAATACCCTTCTCAAGGGTTGAGGTTGGTAGCCTCTTCTCTTGAGCGACATAACAGCTTCAGCTTTTAACTCCGGTGTGTCCCATACAACCTTGTCCACGCCCGGTGTTTTTTTGCCTTGATTTTCAGTAACTCGTTTCACGGCTATTGCTCTGCCGCTAATTGAGTGAGTCAGAACCCACTGCAAGGCTTTCACCTTACCGTATTTTCTTTCTCGTGTTGCCTTTGCAATACGCATTTGCAGCCTCTTTACTGTTTGATGAATTGCTGCCCAGTCAAGACTGTGCCAATCCACTTCACAGCCAGAGGCCGCACCAACTACATTGTTCATAGTCGTCATTTGCTTTTCCTCCGTAATAAAGGTTCCTAAAACTCTCTTGCAAAGAGAGACCGATCAGAAGTCTGCTCCCTTTCAGGTAGGATGATGTTGGCTTACGCCTCAATCCCTATTCAGCCCATTACAGGCTGACGCTTCGCTTTTTCTGACATCCTATACCCGCACATCCATCGGCCTTCCTTACGGTTGACTTGCCCTTGCGGGCGGATATACGGGCTTACCGTGTTTCGCATAAGTAACGCGAGAGGTTAGGTGCTGACTATTTTCCGGTGGAGTTAATGTTCTCGCCTGATAATTTGCGAATATCAGGACCTTCCACATTGCCGTTTGGCTCAAGCCTATCAGCATCTTTGGCTTGTCTTACTTAACGAAATTTATCATCAGTTCACTTACGTTCACCATACTCCCAAGCCTAGTCCCCTACCGTCTTATGCTGACAGTTCTGCTTCGCCCTCACGGGTTCCGCTTCACCTTTTCAGGGTGGGATACATTGTCAGGGCAGCTTCACACAAGGTCATTACTGACCATGCATGTGCCCCTAGGCTACTGCTGGAGAAACAGCAGGATTATTATTATCTATCAATAATAATCAATTACTTACACAACATCACGTCGCACCGCAAAGAAGTAATCGTGGATCAGGAAATTGGCGTAAGGAACGTTGCGCAGTTCCGGCACCTGATAATTCCCGAACGGAACATTCGAGATAGCCAGATCGTAAAACTCATCCGGCAGCTTTGCAGCCTCAAACCCGCTTTGTATGACGTTTACCCCGAAATCCCCGTAAAGAGCCTTCAGGATGCGCGCCGATAGTTGATCGAGTTCAATTGCCGTGACGGTGCTTTGCCGGGCAATCTCCTGCGGCATAGCGCCGAGAAAGTACCCTGCACCGGCAGATGGCTCAATGATGCGGCCACCCTTGAAACCCAGCCGTTCCACCATGCGCCACGTCGCCTCGATAACTTCCAGTGCGGTGTAGTGAGCGTTGGGTGTGCTGGCTTCGGCAGACTGATACTCGTCTTCGTTCAGCAATGCCTTGAGGCGTTCGGCGCGGGCAACCCACGCCTGTTCCTTCTGGTCATCGTTGAACGCTTGCGGAATGCCGCCCCAACCGGTGTATCGGTTGAGCACTTCCCGGTCTTCCGTGGTCGCTTGCCTCTTCTCGGACTCCAGCTTGCGCAGGCATTCGATTGCGGCAATGTTGGCCTCGAATTTGGTGACGCTGCCGGACAAGCCGGAAAACGTAAGCGCATCGAGACGCGGCCATACTGCTTTGATTTTTGCGACTTCTGCAGCCAGTGCTTTGGGAAACGGGATGATCTCGGCTTCGCGTTGCGGAACAACTGGCCCTTGTAAAACTATCGGGGTGTTGTCTTCTGGCTCAAAACCGGGCAACCACATGATTGCCGCAGCGATTGTTTTCAATTTCATTATTGCCTCCGGAAATTAAAAAACCCCCGGAGACACTTCTCCCCCTGACGGGAAGAAATATCCCGCAGGGGTAGTTAAAAAAACATCACAGCGTCTCGTGATGCAAGTTGTTTGTTGCTTATTTGCTGGCTACGACTTGCCAGGCGTGCAACCCACGCACACCTCCTTTCGGAGAGAAGTCATGGATAGCTCAACCGGATGTCGTGCCGTAAAACGATGGCTAATTAACGCAAGCAGGCGTGTCCACAGTTTTGGTTTTGCGGATACGCTTCTTTTTCTTTTCAGTCAGCACGGGAAAGGCTATCCCGCGCCGGATGAATGTCGGTGTATCAAGGCCTGCCCAGTTTTGTTCGTTCGGCTGTGATGCCGATTGAACCTTGGTCGCAGGCTTTGCTTTGATGCGTAACTTGATAAACGCCACCACAACTCGAATGGCCAAATAAACTGCCCATGCGAGGCCCAACAAGATCAAGATTCCCATTTTGTGTCTCCTTTTTGAAATGAAAAAAGGGGACACAAGCCCTTGCCGGGGAAGTGTCCCCGATAGGGTTGTTGTTACGCTTCGATATCGAAGTTTGCCGCCCAGCGCGGAAGATCAATCGTTTCAATCTCGCCACCGGGTTGATAGCCGGGGTACTGCTTGTTTTCCTGGCACCATTTCAGCAACTCAAGCGCGCCGCGATACTTGGCACGCCCGACTTCGATCATTTCCTGACTGGCGATGTAGCAAGCCGTCGAATACGGTGCATTTTTTTCCACTGCGATAAAGTAAAAGTTGACTGACTTTCCAGTCACCGCCTTCATGCCATCCGTGTAAAAAGCGGCCTGCACGTCATAGCCCAGATTGGCTATCGCTTTCGAAAAAACGTCTTTGCTCGCACCGCAGCAGCTTTTAAGGTCTGCCATGCCGTACTTGCACATCCAGTCCGGGCGTATCCTGCACGGCAATCCCGTGTGCTCATCCGTCCAGAACAGGGATGTCTCGGCTTCGCCATCGTTAAGCATTCTGGCTGCGCCCGCATGATTGAAAACACTTACCCTCATTGCGGCAAGCGTGTCCATCTGCTCTGCGGTCAAGGATGTCTTGCCCGCATTTTCAACATCCCACTTTGCGGCTATTTCCTTGCCTTCCTTGGTGCGTCGGTCAAACTTCGGCGCGAGCACATAATCTTTGGAAAAGACCTCGGGTTCAAGGATAAAGCCGTGGAATGCCAAACCGAATTCCATTGCTGGCGTTGGCTCGACTGATCCCATTTTGTATTGCAGATAGTGTTCGGGGGACTTGAGTAATTGAACAATCCCGCTGTGTGATATTGCCTCACTGGAGTGGTAAACCTGTATAGGCAAATGTCTGACGATGCGCTTCATTTTGTGTCTCCTCTTTGAAAAAAAGGGGGACACAAACCCTTGGCGGGGAGGTGTCCCCGCGTGGGTGATTTAGTTCAACTTCAGCATCCAGACAATCGGACGGCTGAGGGTGTAGCCACTGATGCAGCAAGCGATAATGACAAGTTCCATGGTGTTCTCCTTTTTGATGAAAAAAACGGAGACACCATGACCCTTGCGGGGAACGATATCCCCGCTGGGTGGTTACGACGATTGCTCGTCTTCTGTTTATTTCAATTGGTCAGCCGCCAATATCAGCTCAAGGCATTAAGCACAGGAAGCAAGATGCGGCAGACACTACACCGGTTTTATTTCTTTTTCTATGCGGATACTCGGCAAAATTGCCGACTTTCGATCAGATTTTCCTGAAGCGCTGTTTCACTATCAGCCTGTGTATTCGTGCTGTTGTTTTGTTCCTCAACCGCAAAGGAGAGATTCTTGGAAAACGGTAAAGCAGTAAAAGGCGCACCCAGAAAGAAAGCGGATGAATTCAGCAATCCATTCCTGACCCAGGAGGTAAAGATACATTCATCACCCGCTCAGGCCGTGTTTGAAAATGGCTTTGAGAAATGCGATTCGGCACTGCGTAGCCTGAGCGTTGTTCTTCCGGCAGTGCTCAAAAGCGATAACGAAATAATGACCGTCAATGGCGCGGTCGATCACTTGATCAACAATGCGTTTGTGAATCTGCGCAATGAAAGCGCGCGGCTCAAGAAAATCGCCGAGGACAACGGCATCGAGATCGGCAGGGTCAATTACACGAATATCACAACGTATCAGGCCAAAATTACCTGCAACAAGTCCGGCCAATATCTGCAAATGATCCGTGAACTCGACAAGTTGATGGAGTTGGTGCATTCAACCTGGCTTGCCGGATTCATCGCCGACGATGCGAAAGGCGCATTGGAACGGCAATGGCGCAGGAAGACGCTGGGGGTTTCGGCAGAAATTACTGCGATCCTGGCGCGCGCGTTCAGTGCCGCGCAGAAGCTCAAGCATGATGTTCAGGCAGAGCCAGAACAAGCGGTAACAGAAAGCCCCGCAGCCGAGTTAGCAGAAACGCCCAAGAAAAAAACTCGCAAGACGAAAACCCAGATACCGGGTATTACGGAATCAATCACACCCTTGATTGGCGAGGATGCAGGTCTGGTGGAACAGGCAGCGAAAGACGATGGGGTGATGGCAATGGCTGTTGGCTGAATTTATCGCAATACGCAGGCTGATATTTCAAATCAGGATAAACACTATCTCCGTTTCAACCATTCGCTATTTTCAGAGCCTTCTTGAATGCCTTCAAATCGGCAACGGTGAACATTTTGTTTCGGCCAACAGTGGAACTCGGATTCAGCTTGCCGCTGCCGACAAAGCGCCTGAAGGTTGACATCGAGACCTCCAGATATTCGGCCGCTTCCTGAGCCGTGAAATTGTCGCCCGTAAGATGGCCAAACAATTGCTCGTGGCTCATATCATCACCACGAAAAGCATTCGTGGACAAGATCACGAAAAACTTCTGCCGCTCGGTTGTCGGCATTTGCTTTAGATCCTGGAACAGATCCTCTGCAGTCAGTGCATGTGCCATTTTCCTATACCTCCGATTTTAGATAGCGCTTAAGTTCGCCATAGAAATTCTCGTGCAAACCAATCTGATAGAAGTCGATAATCAACAACTCCACACATACGCCCTGACGGCGGGCCTCCAATGATGGCGGGCGATAGGCCATCAGGTACTCTTGGCGGTTGAATTTAAACTTATAGACCCAGATACCGGCCAAGTCGCCCACTTTGGCCTCTCCCGCTTCCGGGTTCTCACAAACCTCCTCTACAGCATCCTCAATAGCGAGTTGCAAGGGCTTGTGTGCCTTCTTTACAAACTTGCTGAACGGACTTTTGTAATTCGGCTTCATTGTCATGGCATCATAATGCCTCATTTTTGACTATTTATCAATTCAGCATCTGGCGTTGCACTATTTTGGCTTCCGCCATGGTTCTACCTCATCCTGCGCCAAGAAGACCAGATCACCTGCCTTACACAATTGATGTGGTTTCAGTTATTATCGAAACCCCCGCCAACTCAGACTTTCAGCGACTTCATGGGCTTCGCCGATGCTGCTGTGACGCTCGCGGGGTTGTTACCGAATTCCCAAGTGAGCACCCCGTACAACTGAAAGCTATCGTAAATGAATAAGCAAGCACCAGAGATTTTTCAACGCCCCCTCGCATCGCTCGATCTGCCCGGCTTGCCGCCAACTAACGACTCCGGGTTTGAGGACGCGGTCATCATGCAGTACGCCATGCAATACGCTGCAAAGGGCTGGACTGCGGCAGTGGTCGTTGACGACGGCATGGTGCGCGTTGTCGCGGTGCCGCAGCAAGGAATCGAGCCAAAGACTTATCTGATGGGTCTGCTCCACCACGGCTACATCGAAGATGCACTGCCGGGGCTGGAAGCGATGTATGGCATGGTTGACGACCCTGACATCTGCTTTAACTACGGCGTGGCTTTGTCGGAGCTTGGTCTCGTCGAGGAATCGCTGGCACCGTTGAACAAGTGCCTCAAGCTCGACCCTAAATACGATAACGCTGCCATCGCCATAGGGGTTTCGCTTACCAAACTTGAGCGCTATGACGAGGCGGAAGTCGTGCTCAAGGCGGCAGCGAAAACTCAGCCAAACAATGCGCTCATAAAGCAGAACCTCGCTGCCTCCTTGGCTCGCGCCGGGAAGCATGCGGAGGCGTTGCCGTATTTCCGCCAAGCCGCTTCGCTGGTTCCCGATAATCCGGCGACGCTGATGGGGTTGGCGCACTGCCTCAACTCGCTGGAGGCGCACCGCAAGGAAGCGCTGAAGGTCTACAAAGACGTGGCGAAGCGCTTTCCAGATTCGCAGTTTGCTGAAGACGCCAAACAGATTTTGAATCGGGCCGGACAAGCTGATCTGCGCAAGGTTGTGGATGATGGGTATCGCCCGGATGCGGTGGAGTACATGATTGGCGCCATGAAGCGGTTCGCCGAAATTCCGCGTGAACAGGTCGGGCGGGTAACCATGGAAATAGCGCGGCTTGGCGAGGCCGGGCTGGAAATCAACAATCCCCTGAAGCGCTATTCGCTCACCAACCTCGACGGGGATTTTTCTGGTCTGCAACTCCTTTGCTACATGCACGTTGGCATGGCGATCTTCAGCCCGAAAGTAGATTGCGGCTCCGGGTTGCAGCGTGAATACGATATTGCCAAGGGTATGACTGGAAAGTGACCCAGCCCGCAACCCTCTCTGAACCTGAAACTGCCAAGCAGATAGTGCCATTGCTACCCGGCTTGCCTGCCGCCTCATACTATTCTGACGACCTGCTGGAAGAGACAGATGAACTCGATGCGCTCTACCAACAACGCAAACGTTACAACCGTGAGTTCGGCTTCTGCCTGTTTACGGCAGAATGTGTTTTCACTCTAGTTTCTCTGTGCAAGGGTAAAAAGGTGCTCGAAGCCGGTAGTGGTTCCGGCTGGCTCGCTGACCAGCTTGCGCAACAAGGAATTGAAATCACTGCCGCCGACTGGACGGATTATCGGCAACCCCGCGACACGAAACGTGGATATCCCATACAAACCGTGTTTCGCCTCGATCACCACGGCGATGCGGTTGCGCTGTTCCCCGGCAGCTTCGACGTGGTGCTGCTGATCTGGCCGAACCTCGGCACGCCGTTCGGCGAACAGGTAGCTCACGCTATGCGCTCAGGGCAGGTTATGATTCTCGAAGGCGAAAAAAAAGGCGGCAACACTGCGACCGAAGAATTTTTCGACGTGCTCAGTGCCGACTTTGAACGCCTCGACACCGAAACGCAGGCCCTAAACGAACATCACCGCACGTTTCCCGGTTTGCACGACCACTGGCAAGTATTGAGGAAAAAATGATCGAGGCACCCATTAGCATGCCACCGCAAGCCTACATGGACATCATCAGCCCGATGATCGACAAGGCGCGGGGTTTTCTGGAGGACGGAGAAAAACTTCAGGCGATGGCGTTCGTTGGCAACATGACCACCAAGGAAGTCATTCCGGTGATGATTCAGACTGGAAGCGGGGAAGGTAAAGACCAGTCTGCGCAGACGATCCAGTCAGCGGCGTTTGCGTTGAATGCTGATTTTGTGTTCGCGATCATGGAAGCATGGACGCTTCGGCCAGACAAAATGCGCCAGATGAATGCGATCCTCGACAAGTACGGAAGCATAAGCGCATCACCCTATGCGATAGATACGTGTTCGCTTATGCTGGAAACGAGGCATGGGGTGTGGGCTGCACAACCGCAGATCAAACCCAAGGGAATTTCCAAGAAGAAACGGACAATTGGGGTAGTCGAGTTCCGCTATTTCACGGAAGTTGAAGGCCGGTTTGCACACCTTCTGCCTAAGAAGGAAGGCGACGAGCCGCCGATGATTTTGCATTGATGGTTTTACCTTACTGCTCACCCCCAAAACACGACTTTTCTCAAACTATCCAACCCCAGTAAAAATCCACAATACTATCGGACAGGTCAAGGATGACATTAAGGTTCGTCCACCACAAGCAGTCGCATGAATTTCAGTCATTTTAGTGTCAGCATTTCTAGTGGAACAGCACTCTCAAGGTGCTAGAATTGGCTCATATGAATATTGACCATACCGTGCCCCGCGTAGGCATGCTCGCCACCGTCCGCAACCGACGAGGTGTAATTTCTGCTGTTGAGCCCTTCGCTGAAACAGGTAGCTCCAAGTTATTGCACCTAGTTACTATTGAGTTTAGTGATGCTGATGGAGATGTAGAGGAAGCTCTACTCTGGGAGCGTGAGCGCTCGCCGGTGGTGCTGGAGCCTAATGCATTGCCACGGGTTGATGTGGAACCGCCCATGCAGATGAATGAATTACTTGCTCTGCAACGCGCCACCCGCTGGAGTGCTATCACCCCGTTTCTGTCCGCACACTCGCCCGACAAGCGATCTGAACCGGTTCCCACAGCACCCGTCTATGGCGCGGTCAGCGCTGACGATTTTCAGTTGGTACCGCTGGCACGAGCCATGCGAATGCCCCGAGTCTCGCTATTGCTCGCTGATGATGTGGGTCTGGGTAAAACCATTGAAGCGGGACTGATCTTGACCGAGTTGATCCGTAAGCGGCGCATTCGCCGGGTGCTGATCATCACACCGGCGTCGCTGCGCACCCAATGGCAACAAGAGATGGAAGACAAGTTCTCGCTGGGCTTCGACATTGTTGACAAGGCCGCCACCCACAAGCTGCAAAAAGACATGGGCTTGGATGCCAACCCTTGGCGTGTGCTGCCGCGCATCATTACCTCTTACCACTACCTGCGTCAGCCGGACGTGCTGGAACAGTTCATCGCCAACTGTCGTGCTACCCAAAGTCACAGAGGTGGCGCGCAATTACCCTGGGATTTGTTGATTGTCGATGAGGCGCACAATCTGATGCCCTCCAACTTTGGTGACGACAGCGACCTGGCCAATATGCTGCGCATGCTCACCCCCTGGTTTGAGCATCGCCTATTTCTTACCGCCACGCCGCACAATGGTTACACCCGCTGCTTTTCCGGGCTGCTGGAACAACTCGATCCGGTTCGCTTCACTCGTACCCCGGCATTCACCGATAAAGAACGGACAATGATTGGCGATGTGCTGATCCGTCGCTTGAAAAGTGAAATCAACGAACAGGACAAAAGCGCCGGACGTGCACCACGTTTTGCCAACCGTTACCTGGAGCCATTGCCGTTGTTCATGCTCAATGCAGAAAAAGACCTCGCGCATGCGGTGCGAACTTTCTGCGTTGCCTTGAAAGGAATGATCAGGGCTGCACCGCAGGCGCGCAGTGTGCTCAATTTTGCAATTGAGATTCTGCGAAAACGCCTGCTTTCATGCCCAGCCACTTTTGCGGATAGTTGGTTGCGCTTCAAAGAAGGCCTAGCTGAAACCGAACGCCTCCAATCGGCAGAAGTTCTTGCTGCACGGCGCGCCACAGAAGAAGACATCGATGACGACCAAGAGCGCGAAAGCCGCAGCCGACACGCAGCCCGTGTGGTTGGTGCCTGGATGCACCCCTACCTTGAAACATTGGCCTCTGAAATTGAAGCTATTGATAAAGCTCTGGCGGTGCTCGGTTTAAACAAGCAGCCTGTGGTGACTGTAAAACCAAAAGCCGATGCGCGATTTGAGCGCCTTCATGATCTAATCAACCAGCGCATGCGCAATGCTGGACAGTGGAATCGTGATGAGCGCCTGATCATTTTCACCGAATACAAGACCACTTTGGATTACATCGTAAATCGTCTCAACGCAGAATATGGCTGCGAGGACGGCGCGGTGATCCAACTCTTCGGCGGCATGAACGATGACGAGCGAGACGCCGTCAAGCTGGCATTTAACGACCCAGACTCTCAGGTGCAGATACTGGTGGCCACTGATGCCGCATCAGAAGGCATCAACCTGCAGCACACCGCTCGCCTGCTGCTGCACTATGAAATCCCATGGAACCCCTCTCGCCTTGAGCAACGCAATGGCCGGATCGACCGTCATGGCCAGTCACGCGACGTTACCATTTACCACTTCACAAGTGACGACGACTCCGACTTGAACTTCGTCGCTCGCGTTCTCAGCAAGGTCAACGACATTCGTGAAGACCTCGGCTCAGTGGGTGAGCTTTTCGACGCCGCCTTCCAGCGCCGGATGATGGAGCTCAATGAAGATCAGGATGTGCTGGCCGACTTGGATAGACAGATTGCGACTCGCCGTAACGCTACCGACGATGCTCGTGTACACACCGAAGAACGAGGGGAGGATGAAAAACAGCGCCTGGGGCAACTTTTGGTCGACCTTGATCTCAGCCCAGCAACTCTGCGCGAAACTCTGCGTGTAGCCCTTGGCTTGGGTGCCCACCACGACCCTCTGGACGGCCCCGACAACAAAGGCCGCATGCGCCTGAAAGCACCGTTACCACCCCGCTGGCAAGCGGTGGTGGATGACAGTTTGCGATTACGTGCTCAACGCGGCATTGCTGGTGCCATGCCATGGTTGGTTTTCGATAATCAGTATTTCATCCAGTCGATCAATGGCCGACCGGTGTTTCGCCCCTCCCCAGATACGGTGCTGCTGCACCTGGGTCATCCCGTGCTTCGCCAGGCACTGGCCTCTTTTGCACGCTTGCGTTTTCCAGGCGGGCAAAGCGAATACAGCCCACCGAGTCGCTGGGTGGTTACAGAAGGCACTGTGCCTCCAGGTGCCGATGCATTGATATTGCTGACCGTTGAAGAAATGGCCGTCAATCAGTTGCGAGAAACATTCCACCACTGGGCACGAACTCTGGTCATCCCTGTGAAGAATGGCGAACTTGGGCAGCCGCTGGTCTATGCTGGCCCCCATCACACCGACCAGCCAGGAATCCTAGCCATTGGCAAGCTCCAAGCAGCCCGCGATTTGTGGGATGAGGTGGACGATGAAGTGCGCAAATTTATTGGCCGCTTCCGCAACAGCCTCACCCAAAGTATCCAGCGTGAACTCAAGTTGGCACATAACGAAGCCAGCGTCCGCGAAAAAGAAAGCTTCGAGCGCCGCATCAACGAAGTGGCCTCACTTCAAAAAACGCAGAGCATTGAAAAGCTAAAGCGCGAAATAGAAGAACGCCGCAACGCATCGCGGCAATACGATCTGCTGGAAGATGCCAACGAAAAGGCTGAGCGCGAACTGCGTGACCTTGAGGATGAGCTCAAACGTCGGCAAAGCCAGTTTGGCGACTTGCTGGAACGTCTGAAGACCGAAAAAGAACGGATTCTAAAACATGTGGTGCCCAACCGCTTCAGCCTGCGCGCCGAGGTACAGGTATTTCCTGTCACCATTGAAATCCGTTTTCCAAAGGTTCCTTCATGAACTTGCATAATGACTGGTGGGCATGTCTCAATCATGGCGGCCTGCTAATTTCCCCCAGTAAAATTACCGAATGCTTCCCGGAAACGCTGAATCCATTACCAGATTGGCAGGCCGAACGCCTGCGTCGCGCGCTCACCGCATTTGATGGCAGCAACGACAGCCTTACCGGTCTGCTCGACTACATGCTGCAAGACCTCACTGGCTTACCAGAGCAGGAGTGGCAAAAGGCCCAAGCGGTAGATGCCCGCTGGAGCATCCGCAGCTTCACCGGCACGCAGATCAAGCCACGTCGCCTTTGGCGGGGAGCCAACGGCGAAACCCTGCCGGTATTTGTACCGGAAGACGGGGCTTCGCGCCAGTTCAGCGGTCGCCTCGGAGTGGGCCGTTCGCGTCAGCTGCTAAGCCGTGTGGTGGAATGGTTGCGCCGTGTGCAGCAACCGCTGGCACTGGTCACCAATGGCCGACAATGGCGCCTGATACACGCTGGGCAGGACTATGATTCATGGTGCGAGTGGGACATCGACCTCTGGTTTGAAGAAGGCCAACCCGGTGCCCAAGCAATGGCTTGGCGCCAGTTGCTCAGCCGTGAATCGTTAAAGGCTACATCAGCCAGCGCAAATAGCGTGTTACTCAGCGCCATCCTGGAATCGCGCAAGGGTCAAGCCGAGCTTTCTGCGGTATTGGGTGAGCGGGTACGACAAGCCGTTGAAGAGTTGATTACAGCTTCACACGGGGCTATTGAGCAAGCAAAACTGACTGGCAACATCCAGAATTACGGTGATCTCTACCTAGCTGGCTCGCGCATCATAATGCGCTGCATCATCACGCTGTTTGCCGAAGCGCGCAGCCTGCTGCCAGTGGACAACCCAATCTATCAGCAAGCCTACAGCCTGGAAGGCTTGCGCCAACAACTCGATCGTCGTGCTGGTGGGCGCGGCAACGAGCGGCTCACACAGGGCCGCAGTGCATGGCCACGGCTTGTGGCGCTGTTCAACCTCATCTACCAGGGTTCAGCTCATGAGGCACTGCCGGTTCCACAATATAGCGGAGGGCTTTTCGAGCCGGGCGATGCTGCAAGTCAATCAGGCGTCTCCCGTGCCTTGGCCTTGCTGGAGAGCAATAACAATTCTGTATCTGACCGCCAAGCACTGAACATCCTGCGCTTGCTGACCCGAACACGCATTCGTGTGCGCCAAGGCCATAAAAATACTTGGGTAGATGCCCCGGTGGATTTTTCCGCTCTCTCTTCTGAATATATCGGCATCCTCTATGAAGGCCTGCTGGACTTTGAACTGAAGCAGGCTGATGCCAATGATCCGGTGCTCTTCCTTGGGATCGGTAAGCAGCCAGCCTTGACCCTCTCTCAGCTGGAAAGCATGGATGATAAAACCATCAAGCAACTGTTTGAGGCTCTGAGCAAAAAAGAAAAAACCGGTGGCGATGACGGTGGTAGTGATGAAAGTGAGGAAGAGACTGACGTGGATATGACGGACAGCTCTGAAGACAACGCCGAAGATAACAGCGGTGATGACGAAGAACCGATTGAGGACACGTTAGAAGCTGCCGATGAAACAGATGCAGAATTGGCCCTGAGTGCTGATGACATGGCTCGGGCTCAACGCTGGCTGGAGCATGCAGCTGAACTGGCCGGACTAGTAAAAAAACCCAAGGGCAAAAAAGCCGCCAACAGCGATTACGAACAAGATCGCGCCCGTGCCGCCAAGCAGCTCTGTGCCCGCCTTGTGGCACCCGGCGAGTTCTATCTGGTGCGCTGGGGCGGCACTCGTAAAGGTGCTGGTACCTTCTACACACGCCCACAACTGGCGGCACCGACTGTTCGCCGCACGTTGCAGCCGCTGGCCTACCTTCCTGTTCGTAGCGAGATCAACTCACGTAGCGGCCTGGAAGATGTGGTCGAGTGGGCACCGAAAACCCCGGAGCAGATTCTTTCTCTTAAGATTTGCGATCCAGCCATGGGTTCAGGTTCTTTCCTCGCCGGTGCCTTACGCTACCTCACCGATGCTCTGGTGCAGTCGCTGTATCACCATGAACGCATTGTCCGACACGCCGATGGCGCGGTGGCACGTCTGGCCGATGGCAATGCCTCACAGGGTCTGGGGGATGAACTGCTTCCGCTGCCGCAAGAGCACGAGGGTTTTGAAGACGCGTTGCGCTCCCAGCTTAAGCGGCACATTGTTGAACGTTGCATTTACGGAGTTGACCTAGACCCGCTGGCCGTCGAACTGGGCCGCATGGCCTTATGGGTCGAGACAATGGATCGTGACCTGCCGTTTGGTTTTCTTGATCACAAGCTAAAAGTTGGTAATTCACTGGTCGGTAGTTGGTTCGACACCTTCCGTCACTACCCGGCCATGGCATGGGAGCGCGAAGGTGGTGACAAGGATTACCACAAGGACAAACCCGATAATCTGATCAACCACTACTACACCGATGCCAAGGGTAAAAAGCGCGGCGATGTGTTTACCGCCGCCATCAAAGAGCACAGAACTTATGTGCCCACGCAGTTGATTGCCACCTTGAGCGGCCAGATGCTGATAGGTGAGGACATCGTTGCTGAGGTTCACGGCGAACTGGTTACAGTATTTGAAGAGCTACATCAGCTCAAGGTCTTTGAAGCCGACAAACGAGCAGTGCTTTACCGCGAAAAAGTACTGGATAACCCGCGCTTCCACGCACTTAAAGCACGCATGGATTTGTGGTGTGCGCTTTGGTTCTGGCCGGGCGACTCCATCGAGCATGCTCCGTTGCCTGCGAATTTTGACCAGCCCTCCGAGCAAGCTTTGGCAATTGCTATCGAGGTGGCTGCGCGCCAGCGTTTTTTCCATTGGGAGCTGGAGTTCCCGGATGTTTTCACACCAGCCCGTGCCGGTTTTGATGCGCTGCTCGGTAACCCGCCGTGGGAAATCCAGAAGCCAAACTCCAAGGAGTTTTTCTCCAACACCGACCCGTTGTACCGTGCCTATGGAAAGCAGGAGGCGCTGGCCAAACATCTAGAATACTTTCGCCAGTGGCCGCAAGTGGAGAGTGACTGGATCGCCTATAACGCTGGATTCAAGGGCATGTCCAACTGGGCGAAATATGCTGGTGTGCCTTTTGGCGACCGCGTTACGGAAGATAAGGACGGCAAGCAAAGGCACGACCTCAACCTAGGGGGGCGGGGGCAGAACAGTTTTTCTATTTCAGCGCAGTTACATAAAAAATGGAAACTACAGCGCTCAAGACATGCCGGCTTCGCCGATGCCAATCATCCGTTTCTGCATCAGGGCTCAGCTGACCTCAACACCTACAAGATGTTTCTGGAATTGACTCATTCTTTGCTGCGCCAGTCAGGGCTTATGGGCATGATCGTGCCCAGCGGCATTTATTCCGACAAGGGTACTACCGCCTTACGGGCACTGTTCCTAGAGCACTGCGGCTGGCAATGGCTGTTTGGTTTTGAAAATCGTGAAGGTATTTTCGATATTCATCGTTCTTTTAAATTTTGTTCCCTGATTGTGCAGAAGGGCGGCGAGACACTTGCGATATGTGCGTCCTTTATGCGCCGCAATGTTGACGATTGGGAGCAAGCCGAGCGCCATGTACTGGTCTATCCGCGCGAGAGGGTGGAGGAGTTCTCGCCTTTCGCGAAGGCAATACTGGAAATTAGCAGCGAGAAGGATTTGCGCGTGCTGAAAAAAATATACGCCAACGGTGTATTGCTGGGCGATCAGAGTGAGCGCGGTTGGGGAATCAAGTACGCCACCGAGTTCCATGCGACGAACGATTCTGATCTATTTCCGCCGCGCCCAAGATGGGAGGCAAAGGGATTCGAGCAGACAGTTTTAGGTTTTTGGAAAGCTGGTGATCGTTATGCACTTCCCGTTTATAACGCCAAAATGTTCTCCATTTGGGATTTTTGTTCTTCAGGCTGGGTTAGAGGTAAAGGAAGAGGAGCCGTTTGGGAAGATATAAATTATCCAAAGGTACTAGGTCCAGAGTATCTGATGGATCGCGATGTTTTCTTGGCTAAGGCCGCCAGAGATGGCTCAACAAGACTCGTATTTAAGGCTATATCCACAGCCGTACATCAGAGAACGATGATTCCAAGTTTAATTCCAGACGTTCCAACGGTAAATGCTTGCCCCGTGTTGTCTGTCAAAGTTGGCCAGCCCATTGAGCATTTGCAATTCATTTTGGCTTCGTTTGTTATCGACTACACGACAAAATTTAAGATTGGCTACCTAAATCTTAACTACTTCATTATTGCAGAGCTATCACTCATTCCTCCAAGTAAAATTGCAAGCCATGCGGAAGTTATTTCCCATCTAGTTAGTTCATTGAGCTACCCAAGTGAGCTATTTGCGTGCTATTGGCATGAACATAAAAGACAGTTTGGCGATCGATCTTGGAGGCATAATTGGGCAATCTCTCACCATGAGCGGTTACGGTTACGCTGTATGTTGGATGCAGTCGCAGCAGAATTGTTTGGACTTCATTTTGACGAGTTCAAGTGGATTTTAAATCAAACTGACCTTCCTAAAGAATCTATACGAGATAGGAATTATTGTTCTCAACTAAATCAAAAGGCATTTTGGAGAATCGACAAAGATAAAGATGCGGAACTGCGCCACACCGTGTTGTCGATGATTGCCTTTCATGACTTACAAGAAAAAGGCCTCTCCACCTTCCTCGCGCAAAATAACGGCGAAGGCTGGCTGATTCCCGAAACGCTGCGCCTAGCCGATTACGGCCTGGGCCATGATGAACGCGCCAATGAACATCAGCCGGTTGCTTCGCGCCTTGGCCCGCGTTTCCACGACTGGCAATTGAATGAAGATGTCGAGCGTTCCTGGGCAGAGTGCGCGGCTCATGCCGAGCTGATTCGTCGCATCGTTCCGCTGCCAGATAACGTCGCCACGAGTGTCGCCGATGTACCAGAGCAATTTACACAAGGAGTGCTGATCTGATGCTGAATCCTATTACCTACACTGAGCAAGTCGTCAGCGACTTCCTGCGCTATCAACTCAGCACTTATGCCTTTGCCGATGAAGGTCTATACCGGCAGATGCGAGAACTGCTCAACCTGGAGCACACGCGCAATACTCCGTTACTAAAAGGCCCATTTATTTCTCTGTCCCGCACTTTCCATCAGGGTGCCAGCCTTGAACAGCTGGTTAGCGAAGGGGTATTGCACCCGCATATCCGTCGGCTATCACCTTACCCATCTGCATACCTGCATCAGGAACAGGCAATTCGTGCCATCCATGCCGGGCACACTACCTTGGTTGCCACCGGCACTGGCTCTGGCAAGACCGAGTGTTTCTTGTTACCGATCATTAGCCGCTGTCTGCAACTGCGTGATGATGACGCATTAGCCGGGATCACTGCGGTAATCGTCTATCCGATGAACGCTCTGGCCGAAGACCAACTGCAACGTATGCGCGAACTGCTGGCCGGTACTGGTGTGAGCTTTGGTTTGTATGTGGGCAAAACTCCTCGCACCGAAGCCGATGTCACTGGCCAGCGCCTGGCACCCGGCAGCTCGGCAGTGGACTATCGCGTCAAGCTGGCCGAGATGCAGAAAAAGAAGCTGGATATTGCGCTGCACCCGGCTGAAGAACGCGTCAGCCGTGCCGCCATGCGCGAGCCGGGCAGGCAACCACGCATTTTGCTGACCAACGTCAAACAGTTGGAATTGTTGCTGACTCGTCAGCAGGACCTGGAGCTGTTCGACAACGCACGTCTCGAATTCATGGTCTTCGACGAGGCACACACCTTCACCGGTGCGCAGGGTGCCGAAACCGCCTGTCTAATTCGTCGTCTGCGCGCTTACTGCGGCAAGGATGAGAAAAGCACCACTTGTATTGCCACTTCAGCCACTATTGCCGACCCTGTGAATGGGCTGGAAGCTGGACGCGAATTTGCCAGCCGCTTTTTTGGGGTGGATGGTCAGGCCGTGCAGTTGGTGGGTGAATCCTACGAGGCCGATATGTGGGGTGAGCCGCGCACGGCCAGCGCAGCACTCACCGGGGATCAGGCTGTGCAGCTACAAACCCTGCTTGAAGTGCTATCGCGGGTGGATCGCGAAGATGCAAGTGAGAGCGACATCCAATCTTTGCGAGTTTGGTTTCAGTCGGTCACTGGCAGCCGCCTGGGTGAGGGTAACTGGCGTGAGGCGCTGTGCCGTTGGATGAGTCACAACGAGGTAGTATTTCAGATTGCCGAGGCACTGCGCCGCCCACGCGCTTTGGCGGGTTTGCTTGAAGCACTTGGTGCCACGCTGGGGCGACCCATCTCGGAAGAAGAAATTCTTATTTGGCTTGCGCTGGGTGCGGCTTCCCGTAGCGGCACGCGGCCTTTGCTGCGCCCGGTAGTTCACGGCTTTGTCCGTGGAATCAGCGGTGCGGTAGTAACCTTTCCAGAGCAGCACACCGAGCCCAAGCTCTGGCTGGCTGCTGAGGATGCACTGGCCAACAATGAAGAACTGCACCGTTTCCCATTATTGAGCTGCACCACCTGCGGTCAGCATTACTACGAGCACGGGCTGGAAGACTTCAATTTTACGGGCGCTAGACCGGGTGGCGGAGCAGCGGAAGGGCGCAGCCGTGTATGGCGTGCAGCTGAAGCCAACGTCGGTGGTGTACGGGCGGTGTCGCTGGATCATCAAGTCGGCAGTGATACGGAAGATGAGCCGACGCGCACCGAAACACTGTTTGTTTGTCGTTACTGTGGCACGGCCCACGATAGCAATGTTGCCGAGTGCATTGGCTGCGGGCGCAACAAACCACTCAAGGACTTGTACTTTGTGCAGCAAAAAGAAGATCACATTGGCAAATTGACCCGCTGTGTATCTTGTAATGCCAATGGGCGTCGTTTTGTTGGTAGTTATCGCGAGCCCGCGCGTCCAGTTCGTGCCACCACGGTGGCAGATGTGCATGTGTTAGCCCAAAGTATGATTCATCGTGCCGAACGCCGCAGATTGCTGGTGTTTGCCGATAACCGCCAGGACGCAGCTTTTCAGGCTGGCTGGATGCAGGATCGTTCACGCCGTTATCGCTTGCGCGAGTTGATTTACAAGAAATTGCGCGATGCGCCGGTGTCGGTCAGTGATCTGACGTTGTGGCTGGACCAGTATTTGGATGCCGATGATGAGCTGTCCAGAGCCCTTATCCCGGAGGTCTGGCGGGTGGAGGCTAAGTCGCAAACTGGCCAAGCACACGGCATGGAACGCAAGTGGTTTTTACGCGTGCAAATTCTGCGCGAGTTGACCGTGGGTGGGCGGCAGCGTATTGGCCTTGAGCCAATGGGGCGTTTGAAAATCGCCTATCAAGGTCTGAATGCAGACCTGCCAGTAATCATCAAGTGGGCCAAGAAGATTGGCTGTAAGCCCAATTCATTGGTGGACGGCGTTGCAGCACTGCTGGATGCGGCGCGTTCACGGCGCATGCTGCACGACAGCGTGACATTGATCTATTCCAAGTTCTGGATGGATGGCGAAACGCCAGTGTTGCGCGGCTATCTGCCCTCGATGAAAGGTGTGCCGACCGGCCTCAAATTCCAGCGCGATGGCCAAGATGATGAGGGGCGCATTAAGCAGTGGTATAGCGGCTACGATACTGTGGCCAAGCAAGCTGCTGTGGCTTGGGGTGTGCTGCCAGATGATGTAGAGGCCTTCTTGCGAGATATCTGGAATCTGCTTAGCACCGACCTTGAGCTGCTCAAATCCGTACAGCTTCGAGGTGCGCGCGGCAACCCCTTGCCCGGCTGTATAGGTGCGCACCAGGTCGATTCTGACCGTCTGATGCTGGTGCCGGATAAGGGCATGTTCCGCTGCCAGACCTGTCGGCGTCTGCACAGCCGGAGCAATCCTGGCATGTCCTGTATGGCTTGGCGCTGCTCTGGCACGCTGGTGTGGGAGCCGGAAAACCTGGATAACTACGATTTGCTGATGCTTGATCAGGAGTTTGCAATGCTGCGTGCTCGCGAGCACTCGGCACAAATCCCAAGCCCCGAGCGCGAACGCATCGAAACTGCATTCAAAGGCGACAACGAGCGCATCAACACCCTCGTGTGTACGCCGACGCTGGAATTGGGTGTGAACATTGGCGCATTAGATGCCGTGTTGATGCGCAATGTACCTCCGCTGCCTGCTAATTACTGGCAACGCGCTGGCCGCGCTGGGCGGCAGTTCCGCATGGCGTTGGACATTACCTACGCCCGTGCTGCAAGCCACGACCGCGCCTATTTCAACGAGCCGCTGAAAATGCTCGAAGGCTTGGTAGAGCCGCCCAGCTTCAACCTGCGCAATCCGATAATGGTGGGGAAACATGTGCATGCCACAGTGCTGACCACGCTGTTCAAGATGCTGCGCGATAAGGCGCTGCACCAATCTGAACTGGACACCTTGCAAGTAGCAATGGCTAGTTGCTTACCGGGGCAGATAAAGCCATTCCTGTTCACGCCGGAAGGCTATGTGCGCCAGCAGCCGCTGGCTATTGATTTGCTGTCCACGCAGATTCGCCAGCATCGCAGCACACTGTGCCAGGCAGTAATGGCCGCCTTCGAACAAGGCTGGCCGAAAAGTGACCTGGAGGTGGTCAATCAGATCCGGATCGAAACCATTATTGATGAGTTTACAAGCGAGTTTCAGCGGGTGATTGATCGCCTATTCCAGCGTTTGCAGTGGGCCTTGGATCAGCTGGAGCGCTTGCGCAAAGTGGCGCAAAACAAAGGCGCAATGGATGCCGACGAAGAGGCACTGCGCGGTCGCTGCGAACGCTTGGTGAAGAAACTCAAGGGCGAAGCTAGACGCAATACCAGCCAAGCTGAGGGAGTCGATGAAACCAACACCTACGGAGTGCTGGCTGCTGAAGGATTCCTGCCCGGCTATGGGCTCGATACTGGTGCGGTAACACTCACACATGTCGCACCACGATATGGCTCGGATATATCCGATTGGGAGCTGCGCCGAAACAGCGCCCTAGCCGTCCGCGAGTACGTGCCAGGCAACTTGATCTATGCCAACGCCCACAAGTTCATACCACGCACCTTCCACTTAGTACCGGAAGAGCCGCTGGTGTTCTCGGTCGATGTGGCGCGTGAATCAATTCAAGAAACTGGTGGTGTTGCCAATGTAAATGCTCAAACTCAGACCGAGTCCTTGGGCACTACGAGCATCTTTGGCGTCGCCGTCTGCGATGTTGATGCGCCGCATCATTCGTACATTTCCGATGATGAGGACTATCGCTTCCAAATGCCGGTTGCCGTGTTTGCTCAGGATCAGGGTCGCCACTCAGGCGGCATGGCATATGAATGGGGTAGCACTGTCCTGCATTTGAAGCACGGCCTTCACATGCGATTGGTAAATGTGGGTGCTGCCGGGCAGGTAAAGGCAACAGGAGTGCTGGGTTACCCGCTGTGCATGGTGTGCGGTCAAAGCCGATCTCCAATGAGCACGCAAAGTGAACTGGATGCTTTCAATGAACATCACATTGAGCGCTGCGGTAGGCCAATACAGCGCATCAGTTTTTATGCTGAGGCGGTGGCCGATGCTTTGGTACTGCCGGATTGTCAGTCCAAGGAGGCTGCCTACAGTTTGATGGAGGCCCTACGTCAAGGTGCTGCTGAAGTGTTGGATATGGAAATCTCTGACTTGCAGGTGCAAGTGTTCGGCAAGCCTGGCACTGAGACTTTCGATGCCCTGCTCTACGATCCCATGCCTGGCGGTTCAGGCCTGCTGGAGCAGTTGCTCAGCCACTGGCCAAAAGTTGTAACAGCTGCGCTGGCACTGGTGGAGAATTGCCCAGCTGCGTGCGAAACCTCTTGTGTGGATTGTCTGCAACACTTTCGTAACTCGTTTTATCACGAGAACCTCAATCGCCATGCAGCACTGGAATACCTGAAGGAATGGGGGGGCGAGGTGTCATTTGCGCACGACATCCCAGCGTTATTGCCAGATGAAACCCTGAGCCAACAACCAGGCAATGCGCCAGAGATGCAGTTGGTGGCGATGCTCAGGGCTGCGGGGCTGACGAACTTCGAAACAGAGCGCCCCGTAGCTCTTTCAGGTAATGTGACAACCCGCCCAGATGTATATTTCCATGAACCAAACGACCAGTTCGAGGGTGTGTGTGTGTATCTTGATGGCATGAGCAGTCATCTGCACGGTAACGCACAAACAGCTGCTAAAGATCGACAAATTCGCCAAGAGCTTCTCAATACCGATTACGAGGTGGTGCAGATTCAGTATCAGGAATTGTATGACAAGGTGGCGATGCGTACCCATATGCGTCGCATCGGCAAAGCTGTGGTGGGTAAGACAAAGGCCAGAGAAATTGAGGAAAGTGATAGCTGGTTTGTGACGGTGGCTGTTTCGTAGATGTTATGGCCTGCCACTGACTTTCGTTCTGAACAAGCGCGCGCGAGCCATGGCAGGAAATGGGCAGCTTAGTTTTGTGCTTGGCAGTTTTACAGGAAGATCACCCGCATACCTATTTTTCATAAACGGTTTTGCATTGATTATCGACTCCGTTGGAATGAAACACTGACGACAGCACGTCGAAACAAGCCCTTTCAATGCCACAGTACGGTCACAACCACGACGCAGGAACGGCTTACTCTCCAAGAACCCTTGCTGCCTTCCCCAAGTCCATCCCCTCGCTTGGCGGCGTGCCATTTCGGCATAGGTTCAATTCGTAATTCAGCGCAAAGTCCGCTCTACCGCCCTCCTTCGTTGGCGCGTTCGGTTGCACCAGCCTGACTGCGAGGCGGCTGCACCCGTTCTGGCTGAATTTTTTGATCGTTGATACCTCTGCTCTGATTGGATCGGATGCGCCGGTTGCGGCGTGAATGGCATCGGCCTCCTTGCCCGCCACAATCCCTTTGGCTTTGCCGTCTGGCGCATCCAATGCCTGCATGAGCAACGCCCTCACGCTGATGCCTTCCGCAGCACTCGCCGTGGTTGCCACAAGAGCAAGCGTGGCGATGGTGATGAAGCATCTCGATGCGATCATTGCCTACCTCGCGTGTAGTAGTTGGTCAGCCTTCGCTGCATGGTGGCGGTGCTGTCGGTGTTGATGGTGGTTGCGCTTGGCATTCGCACGTTCGCCATAATCTCGTTGGTGAATTCGGTCAGGTCGATTCGCGAAAAGTCCAGACTGGCAAACTCGGTTGGCGTGAAGCCTGTGCAGTCCGTAACGGGTTTCCCTATTTGCGCCCCGCCCGATGTGTTGATAATCCTTGCCAGACGGGAATTGAAACAGCAATAGGTTTCTGTCGTCTGCAAACAGACGCCGATAAGCGGAACCTCCATCGAGCAATAGCTCCCGGTGAAGCGGCACAGGTTCTGCCCTTTTTTCATGGCGAGCATTTTTTCTGGCTGGTCGCACGACAGGAGCTCTTGAAGGATCATCAGCCCCACCTGGATCGCAAGTGTGGTGGGGTCGAAGGCAAAACTGACCCCGCCAATTGAACCCAGCGCCCCCGGCACGGCTCCCCACGTTGCGGTAAATCCGTATAGAGAAAATGACGGGCTGAAGGGCAGCGACGAGCCACCGGCGAGCGATCCGATTGGGGTGGAGGCAAGCGCCGAGTCCATTCCACGCACAATGTGGAAATTGTCGTACAGCGTGTCATACATGTAGCTGCTGCCGTATTTCAATGTCTGCCCACCGGCACTTATGGCATATCCCATGATAGAGGCATTGTTTAAGGCCGCACCTCCGCCACTCCCCTCGCAGCAGTTGACCAGACCAAAAAGTGATTTTTTACAACTGCCCCCCTGTCCTCCAAATATACGCAGGCTCGCTGCATCCATGTAGTTTCCGGCCTGTCGCATGGCTTCCATCATGGCTGCTGTTTGCGCGAAATCCGCGTCTGGCGCATGACCGGTATTGAAACAGTTGCCGCCGGTGCAATAGGTATTACTGCCGCAATCTTCAACGGTGGAAGACGACCCTGGCGCGCTTTGGCAGCGATAGGTTTTTTCGGTGAGACTGCACTGGCCATTGAGTGCTGTTGTCAGACATCGCGACGAGCCGAGCGTGCATCCTCTGGCCTGCAATGCGCCGCAGTCCGTTTGCGGCGACCCCAGACACGAATAGTCGTCTTGCCAGCTCCAGCAGTCTTTATACACTGGCAATCCGTTAATGAGGCGGGTTGCCGCTGGCTCTGCGCAGGTATGCGACGCAATCGCGCAGGTCGGGTTGTCTGTGTACGTTTGGCACTGGGTGTTATTCAGGGTGTCAGTCACGATGGTATAGCTATCGCCCACCCTTATTGTGTTCGGCGGCGTGGATAACGCCGGGTTGCCACACCGCCATGTGTTATCCCATTGCATGCAGCCGGTGCCAAACGTGGTGTCGGTAACAGCACACGTCGAGTTGGTTTGCCAGCACCCCGGAATTTGCCTGAAGGCAGCACAGTAATCGACCGCGTTGGGTTTGATGCAGGTGTAGTTGTCCTGATATTCCCAGCAACCGCCGACCTCGGCCAGCAACACTGTGACACCGGAAATCGTTTTGCTGGCCGTGGTATCGACGCAGGTGGAACTCGCCAGCCGGCAATCAGCGGCCATTGCCCGGCTACAGAGCGCCATGGCAAAAAAGATCACTAACGATATCGCCTTCATTACTGTGCCCGCTGCTGCAAGGTGACACACTCGCTGGATGTCCAGTTGCTTACCGTCTTGGACATCGGCAGTTGCAGCGGCGCGCCCGTGCCGGTCCCCCCGGAAGAGCTGCATCCGGAGCTAACGTTGCGCATTGTCGGCGTACAGGTGGTCGCGCCACAGTTCACGCTGAAATAGACGTAGAGATTGCAACCGAAGCCCAGATTGCTGACGTAGTAGTCGGTGACCGACTGACCGGGTGCGACCGCCACCGAAAAGCGGCCATAGCTTCCATTCCAGGGATAGCCAATCGTGTTGTAGTCGAATCGATTTACGCCATCGTAGGAACGGTAGGGTTCGACCGAATAGGATTGCCCGTTGCTGCCGCAATAAACATTCATCGCCATATAAGGATCGAGGCAACTGCCGCAATCAACATAAGCGACCCGCCCAAGCCATGCGCCAGGCGTGCATTGGCCAAACCCCACCGTGACAGTCGAACCTCGCCGACAACTCAATGTTTCGTAGCTGCTTGCTGTCTGGCTGCACTGATAGTTGGAATCTGCATCCACCACAATCGTGCGTCCGACAACACACATGTGACTGACCGCATTCAGATACTCGTTGCAGACTTCCGTAGTGTAGGTTGGTGGCGTAGTGACCGTCCGGCTGGTACATCCAGTGAATGCACCAATTGCCGATGGGCTGGCATACCCCAATGAGTTTGCCGCCAGCGTTGAAGGATTGGCTTCTATGCTTCTCGATCTCGCGACATTCGGGTCGCCGGGGGTGATAATGAACTGCGGCCGGATTGACGGGTTCCGCGCCATGTAGCTAATGGCGTCGCAGTTTTGCTGGAGGAAGGCGTTAGGGTTGACCGGGCCGGTCTGACAGGCAGTCACCTTCCCCGCCCCCGGCGTAATCGTGTCTCCGCTGCCACCCCTGAAATAGCCCGCTTCTGGCGCGGTGCCGCTGTAATTGTAGTAGCTCGGATTGAAGCTGTTGACCGTAGTCGCTATCGTGCCGTTTGTGATCTTGGTCGATGCACCGGATGCGGCACTTTGTGCGGCGGCCTGGCCGTCGATGAACGCCTGCTCCGCTGGTGTAGCGGCGTGTGACAGCAGCGGGATGGTGCCACACAGACACAGAGCGTGGGCACAAGACCATGGCAAGATTTCTGCACCCGGCTCTCATTGCTGCCCCTCTTTGATTTTGTCGCCAAACAAGCGCGCGGTCGCAGCCCATTGCGGTGACATGCGCTCGATGTATTCCAGCGCGTAGTCCTGACTTACGTCGCCAGTGACCTTCACGTAGCGATCCGGCTGGGCGCAACCGCTGTCCAACTGGTTGCCCGCATCGGATTGGGCGAGCACCAGCGCTGGCACTTGAATGACCTTGAACTGTGCAAATGCGGGGGGATGGATGACCGCTTCGACACGATGTTTGCCTAGCAGCGCGCCGATGCGCGCCGCCATGTCGGTCATCTTATCGCCATCGAAGCCACGGAAAATCAGCCGCGCACCGGTTGTTTCCGACTGTTCGACGATGCGCCGCAGACTTTCTCGCGGCATCGAGAATGACACGAAAATCATCATCTCGGGTGTTGCCGGCTTCGTTTGTATGGGCTGCTGGCGGAATTGCCTGGCCAAATCTGCCGGGTCTGCGGTGGTGGTCGCCGGTTGAGGTAATGCGTTTATATTCGGTGCGGGCGCGCGGTATTGATTAACAACGCTCTCGTTAATTTCGCCGAGAACCCGGTTTGATCTTTCCAGTTCTGTTTCCGCACTGGCTTGCTGCACCAGCAAAAAAAGCGCGCAGGCCAGGGTGATACGCGACGTGACGTTGGCCATCAGAATGCTCCCTGACAACAGTTGCGCTTGCGGAAGATCATGTAGGCAAAGTCTTCGCCAGCGCCGGGCACTTCTTTGCCAGCTCCCCAAATGACTGTTGTGCGGCCCAGCGGCTGGCAACACTTGCCATTGATCTTGTCTTGCGCTACCGGAAAGTGCATCTGGTATTTGTAGTTGGTCTTGTCCATGAGCAGTTGCGGGTAATATCCACACATGCCGGAACTCCCCGATGCCGCCCACATCAGCCCTTCGCGATGCATCTTGGCAATGATGCGCGACACCAGCAGGCTTGATGCCTGCACGCCCCCAATATGCGAGGCGACATGCCCATTCAACGGGTACATCGAACCCTGACATCCGGCACACCAGAACAGCGTGTTGCTGCCAAATCCGAGCGAGGATGCAACGCAGTCGGCGCCACAGGCAAGTCTGGCTACCAGGTTGCCGAACAGGAATGAATCCGGATTGAGGATGCTGGTCATTTCGTCATCATTCCAGAGCGGATCGAGTTCCGTGAGATAGGCCACATCGAACACCTGCTGTTCGAGACACGGACTGTCTATAACGGCCTGGAGCAATATCAATATCGGATCAACATACCAATGCACCTGATAGAGCGAGCTGGTGTCGGAGTTGTCCTTCTTTTCTTGTGTGCCGTGCGGCGCGTTAAAGCCGGGATTCATGTCAATGCCGCCCAGCGAGGTCATGCAGAATGGTTTTCTCACCACATCAACGTGGCGCACCGGCTCCCAGAAGCTGATCTTGATGCCGGGGTTGATGCCGCACAGGCAGATCGGCGAACCACCCGGATTCGGGGTGTCCTCCTGCCCGAGCGAGAGGGGTAGCGAAAGCGCGCCCGTACCGAAATTGATTGGGAAAACACAACTCCAGCAGATGTCGGTAATCGGATTGGGGAAACGCCCCTGGCACTCAAGAGAGGCCAGCGCATTCTGTCCATCTATCAGCAGCCCGAATGTGCAGAATAATATTTTAGTAACGTAGTTCATCGATACGCAGCCTCTTCCCTTCCTGTCTGACGATGGCGGGCACCTGGGTGATGGCGAAACGTCTGGTCAGTCTGCCGCCTTGATCGAAATAAACGGGCATCTTCCATTGCCGCATCAGCTCCAGCGGAGCTCCTGCTACCAGCACCAACTTGACCGGCTTGTCGGATGCGGCGGTGATTTTTTTGCTGAATTCCAACTGTTTGGCATCGCGCGCATCCACGAACAGCAGGTATTTATTCCAGCCGATGTAATCGAGCGGATTGACATGCGTGCCACGGGGATAAAGAATTTTGCCGGTTGCGTCAGCAATATCCTTGTCAGTGACAATGGAAGGGTCGTAATAGTGGGTATTGGCTGCTTCTGTGGCTTGAATGCCCGATATCGGCTTGGGGTGCTCAATGCCCGACATCACGCGGTTTTTGTATTCAGTCTGCCGTTTTGCCAGCTCGCCGGTTTTCTCCATGTGGCAACAACATCGCCAAGGTGACCTCGATGAGGTCGCGCTCCCAACGTTGTGCGTCTTGCCGATGACACCGAGATCGCTCTGCGTGAA